>CAWILG010000048.1:0-710619 GCA_963836765.1 uncultured Alphaproteobacteria bacterium | reverse complement strand
GCTCCTCGATCACCGTGTCGTATCCCTGCGGAAGCTGCGCGATGAACTCGTCGGCGCCAGCAAGTTTGGCCGCATGCATCACCATCGCGCGCGGCATGGCCGGATCGCCAAGAGCGATGTTTTCGTGGATCGTCCGATTGAAGAGGATGTTCTCCTGCAACACGACGCCGATTTGCCGCCTGAGCCAACCCGGATCGAGCTGCGCCGCGTCGACGCCGTCGATCATCACCTGGCCGGCTTGCGGGCTGTACAGGCGCTGCATCAGTTTGGTGAGGGTCGACTTGCCCGAGCCCGAGTGGCCGACGACGCCAATCACTTCTCCGGCGGCGATCGACAGCGACACGTTGCGCAGGGCGTCCGGCGCGTCCGGCCGATAGCGCATCGTCACGTTGCGGAACTCGATCGCGCCTTGCAGCGGCGGCAGGGTCAGGAGATTCTGCGGCGCGGCCTCGGGCGGCGAATTCAGAATATCGCCCAGTCGGGAAACCGACACTTGCACCTGCTGAAAGTCCTGCCACAACTGCGATAGCCGCAAGATCGGCTGAACCACTTGATTGGCGATCATGGTGAAGGCGATCAATTCGCCGACCGACATCGAGCCCTCGATCACCGATTGGGCGCCGAAAAACAGGATCAGCGCGGTCGTCACCTTGCTCACGTACTGGATCAGGTTCTGGCCAAGCGCGCCGGTGACCCCTGCGTCGAAGGAGGTGCGCACGTAGGACGCGAGCCGCTCCTCCCATTGCGCCTGCATCATCGGTTCGACGGCGGCCGCCTTGAGGGTCTGCGCGCCGACGATCGATTCAACCAGGAATTGCTGTGAGCGCGCGCCGCGATTGAACTTCTCGTTGATCTGCTCGCGCAGGACGGGGCGAAGTACGCCCGCGATGGCCAGGTAGGCCGGGATTGAAAGGAGCAGAACGAGGGTGAGCTTCGCCGAATAGATGAACATCACCCCGAATGAAGACGAGGGTGAAAACCAGGTCGAGCAGCGAGGTGAGGCCCTGCCCGGTCAGAAAACTTCGGATCGTCTCCAGTTCGCGCATGCGCGCGACGGTTTGGCCCGCCGGGCGCGTTTCGAAATAGGCGAGCGGCAAGCGGAAGAGATGATGGAAAAGCCGCCGCCCCAGCTCGACGTCGATGCGGTTGGTGGTGTGGCTCAGCGTATAGGAGCGCAAGAACTGGAGGACCGTCTCGAAGAGGCCCAGCGTCACCATGCCGACGATCAGCACCACCAGGGTCGACATGCCCTTGTGGACGAGCACTTTGTCGACCACGAGCTGGAAGAAGAGCGGGCTCGCAAGCGCGAACAACTGCACGAAGAGCGAGGCGACCAGCACATGCGCGAGCGGCCGGCGGTAGCGCAGGATCGAGGGCCAGAACCAGCCAAAGCCGAAGCTGTTGGGATCCATTCCCGCCCCGCCGAGCCGCCGGGTGACGAGAATGACGGAGCCCGACGAGAGAGCTTCGGCCTCGTCGAGCGACACCTCCTTCGCCGAACGCGCGATCGGATCGATGAGGCGGATCCTGCCCTTGTCGGCGGAGGCCGCCAGGACGACGAACCCGCCGTCTTTAAGCTCCATAATTGCCGGATACGGGATGGCGCCCAAGCGCTTCGCGTCCACCCGGCCGATCACACGCGACTTCAACTGCAGAAGGTTGGCGGCGCGCTGCAGATCCTCGCTCTCAGCCAAACGCCCAGTCAACGCCAACTGATGACGGAGTTGCGCCGGATCCGCCGCGATGCGGTAATAGCCCGCGACGAGAGCAAGGGAGATAAGCCCCGAGTTGAGCCGCTCTGCGCTTTGCTCGGCGGTATCGCCGCGTGGCTTGCGGAGGCGCTTCAGTTCTCCATGGCGGCATGACTCGAGGGAGCGCAGATCGGGGTCAGGCCGCCTGGCGGCATTGCCAGCTTTGGTTTGGATCATCGGTGCTTCCCTGTCGAGCAGATCTCAACGGTCGAGTCTCATTGCTCGTGACCGTAGATATGCCGTCGTGGGGAGCTGGGACTTGCTAAATTCTGCCAATTTTCTCACCGTCCGCGCCATTCGCCGGCTCAATTTGAGCTGGACGCAGCGGTTGAGCAGCTATCTCGCGAAAAGCCAGTCCGAGCTGACGCTTGGACGGGCCAGCGGCCCGTCCAGCGTAGGAAGGCGATGACTTAAAGAAACTGACGCCCGGTAACCTGCAGCCAGCAATTCTGCTGGCCGAAAGCCATTCCCGCGTCTGCTATGTCAAGAATGTCCCGGTGGCCTTGTAGGTGTTGATATAGGCCGTGAGGAAGGCGTCGTTGGACGCATAAGTTCCCAATGAGATCGGGATGCGCGGACTCGTAGGCCCCCACGTTGAAGCCGGTGTTTCGGCCCTCGGAATGGCCGGCGTTGATGTAATGCGTTGCGCCTGCAGTCGTTGTTGGCGCCGAACGCCGTCATCAGGTCGGTGTAGCCGGCGATATAGAGTCCGAGTGTCCGTCATCGAAGGTCGTCGTGCGGCCTTCGTTAGACCCGCCTGGATGAAATGCGCAGCGCCGGCTTGTTCGTTCGCGCCAAAGGCCTTGATCAGATCGGAATAGCTCGCGATGTAATCCAGCCCATCGAAGGTCGTCGTGCGGCCCTCGCTCACGCCAGATTCGATATAGTGATAGGCGCCGGCGTCGCCGTTGGCCCCAAAGGCTTTGATCAGATCGCCATAGCTGGCGATGTAGTCGAGCCCATTGAAGGTTGTTGTGCGCCCTTCGTTAGACCCCGCCTGGATGAAATGCATCGCGCCGTCGTCGAGCACCGCGTGCTCGGAACCAGTGGATTTGAAAGCGTTAATCAGGTCTGTGTAGCTGGCGATATAATCCAGGCCGTCAAAGGTGTCGGCGCGATGCTCGCTTGGCTTCATTGTTGTTGAACCAATTTTGGATGGCCTGCGTGTTGGTCCCGAAAGCGTGGATCAGATCGCTGTAGCTCGCCTCGAGGTTCAACGAATCGATGACGTTATACGGGCCCGTCACCTCGCCGCTCAACGCAAGATTGTTCTGGTGAACAACCGAGGAAGGCGGAGTAAGACTATTCACCGCAACGGTTTGATCCATGAATACCAGGTACGCGACGTTACGCAATGTATCCGTGCCAATAACGGTATTATGATTGTGATCAATGACAGACGTGCTTCCGTCAGCTTTTCTGAATATAGCGTAATCGCTACGATTTCCTATGTATGCAGCCTATCAATTCCGCCGCCACCATTTATGATGTCGTTTCCGATGCCGCTGTAGAAAACATCATTACCGGTCGACCCATTTATCAGATCGTTTCCGCTGAGGATATTTGCTTCAATTTGCGTAGTTTCTGATTGCACTCCTGAGATTGCCGCGTTGTAGAAATCGACTGCGCTGTAGGAGACGCCCGTAACAGAGTTTGCTGATACCCAGGCAGAACCGTTCCATACGGACTCATAATATGCCGAAACCGTGCCACCCGTTACAGCGCCCGAAGCGTCTGTCGAGAAATTTCCAGCAAACGTATCCGCATAATAAGTTCCGTTGATGTTCATCTCAACGCTGTATGCGGAAGGATAGGTTCTTCCATTGTAATATAACATTTGAATTAATCCAATGCTGTACGCCATAACGTGCTTCGTTCGACAAATTCAAACTTAACATGTTTACGCTGTAGCCGTTATACGCACTTACAGTCGCCACTTTAGCTCTCCTCTAACCGTGCACAAGTACAGTTACTTCTTTTCAGCAGGCAGCCTCTCGGCTGCCGGCAGTGGGTTCTCCGGTATCACCCCTACCGGTCGAAATAGTTTAAGGGGTCGACCTCTCACGAAGTCGGATTACGCGTCTCGCCTTTCCGCGCCAATGTTCTGCCTTATCCGGCCATTGTCGGAGACGTCCTCACCGGGGCCAAGTTGCTGATCCAAACGATCTTGCGTTGAGCGGCTAAGTGAGGGGGCCGCGTAACTTTTATTGATATGCCGAATTTCGTCGCCAGCTACGGCGACCTCATCAACGGTTTCGGAACAAACCAACAGGCCGCCCAGAATTGGTGCGGTACCATATCAGGCGAATGGCGCCTTGCCTTTGCGAGCCAATCTGTTGCTAAATCACGCCAAGTTTGCGAAAGGATCCCCAATATGACGGAGGAGACGCCGCCGCAGGTTCTGCTGACAGCCACCGGCTTTGCAGTACGTGAAGCGCTGGCGGAGCTTCGCAAACACAACATCGCGACCGCGCCGTTGTTGCTTCGAGCTGGTCTGTCGGAACATGGTCTTGAGAGGACGAAGAATGAGAGCGATGGCCTCCCCCAGCGCGTGTCGGCGATCGGACAGTGCAGGTTCCTCGAGTACGCCGCCGAGGCGATGGACGACAGCGCCTTTGGACTGCACCTTGCAGGGCAGATCGATCCGCGCGATGTCGGAATGTATTTCTATGCAGGTTCGGCGGCTCGCGACCTCGGCGAAGCGCTAGCGCTCTTCTCTCGCTATTGCCGGATCGTGAACGAGGCGTTTCGTCTGACCCAAAGATCAGCTGACACTGCCATTGAGTTCGAGTTTGTGGGCCTGCCAAGGCACGCCGCTCGGCACAATATGGAATACGCCGTGGCGGGCATTTGCACGGCATTGCGAACGATGTCAGGCCGCAATGTCGCGCCGATGAAAGTCGCGTTCGCTCACAACCGGAATTCCGACGCGCGAGAATTCGAGCGGTTCTTCGGCTGTCCGGTCGAGTTTGGTGCGCCGAGCACCGTGTTCTTGATCTCGTCCGATGCTCTCCGCCTTCCGCTGATAACCGCGGATCCGAAGCTGCTCCGCGTCCTCCAACCCTATTGCGACGCTGCTGCGAAGGAACGGAACACAAGCCCTGGAACGCTGCGCTCTGCGGTTGAGGCCGAGGTGGAGAAACTGCTGCCCCACGGCAAAGCGAAAGCCGAAAACGTGGCGAAGATTTTGGCTCTCAGCCTACGCACTCTCGCGCGAAGACTGGCTGATGAAGGCACAACATACGGCGAGGTCGTCGACCAATTGCGGAGGAGCCTCGCAACCCAATATCTGAAGGATCCGGGGATGTCGATCGCGCAAATCGCATGGCTGCTTGGGTACGAAGGTACGACGTCCTTCAGTCACGCCTTCAGACGTTGGACGGGACAGTCGCCTTCAGCTCATCGGAACAGGAAACGGCTTCATATGCCGGAGTGAGCTCGGACGGGACCGGATCATGGATGCACTGGCCGCCCCTTGCTGCTTACCTCGAGCCAGAATTGATTTCCGCCATAGCCCTCGACCTTGCCGATTAATATCCGCCATAGCCCGGTCAATTTCCGCCATACGCAGTATGATTTTCGCCATACGAGCGGACTGGCCGCGGCGAAACACCATAAAAGAGCACTACAACAACTTACACGACCTGATTGCAATTGTTGCAAATCAATTCTGCTCGGACTGTTTCAGTAAACGCGAGGTGTCTCATGAAACAGGGCGCTGTATCAGCCTTAGTTTCGCTGGAAATCGGCTTTGTCCCACCCGTGACCCACCGTTTTTTTGACGCAAAACGGCGTCCATTCACTGACCCACGGAGGTGAGACACCGCTCCTCGCCCCGGACGTCTGCAGAAGCGTGGAGCGGATGGGTTTCCAGCCAAAGCCTGCGCGCTAGGCTGATGGGCTTGAGACCTGCTTTCGCCCACCAGTCCGATTCACTGCCGGTGCGATGCAGTTCGCGATGATGTGCCCGGCTCAGCGGCACCGTGAATTCGTCGCTGACCTTCAGGCTGAGACCGCGGGATTGCGCAAACCGAAGATGGTGGGCATCGCAGGGCTGGCGCCCGCAAACGAGGCAAGGCTGTTTGGTCACAAACCGCAGGTGGGTCTTGTCACGCAGGCGCCGCGCCACGGGGATCGCCAGCACGCTTTTGTCAATGCGGGAGCGGATCTCTTGGTTCGCTGCCGGCTGATCCGGTTCGCCTGCGACAGGACGTCGCCCGGTATCGTCTGTAGGCGGCCGAGCCGGGCTTGAAACGCCAGTCTGACCCCGTCCCTATCCGCGGGCGTTAGATTAGGGTATTTGCCTTTGGCCATGCCCGAAATGTCCACGAGTCCAGATCGTCTTTGGGCTCCAACCCTTCTAACTCGGCCAGCAACTGGTCCCGGAGTTCGAGGCTTCACCCGACAGGACGGCAGCCCGGTCACCGGGACCCCTGCGAAGCCCGTGGAGCGTTTTCGCGGTCGCGGGCGGCATCTCACCATTTGAACCGGTCTTCGTTGCGGGCAGGCCGTTTTGCGGGCTTGGCGAGACCGATTGAACGGCAAGGTCAGGCGCATCGAGGTCGTCCTCCCCGGCGATCCCGACCAGCGTGAACAGGGCATAGCGCCGGGCATAGGTCAGGGCCGCGCCCATCCGATGGGGAGCTGCCCTCTCCGAGACCGGGCAAACCGGCCAGTCCGAAGACACCCATTCGCCGGAGGCATGGACCAGCGTGGTCGTCAGCCTGATCAGGCCGGATTCCCGGTCGATCGCGGTCTCTGGACTCTGGACCGTTGCGATCTCATGCTGGCCCAGGCAGTTGCGAACGATTTCCAGCCCTGTGGAGAGCGAGGCATAGCGAAAGGTCCGCTGGCCCTCGCGCGGGAACGGCGACTCGATGGTAGCGGTGAGCGACTTTTCTGGATTGACAATCTCGGCCTGGGCCTTGGCCAACGCCGCCGCCAATGTGCCGACCTTATTGCTGGATCGTTGCATGGCACGGCTCCTCACTCACAATGTCAAAACTGATCGCGCCGGACTTCGAGCGTTTGGCGCGGAGGCCATGACCCGAGGCTTCCTTGGCATCCTCCGGTACCAGTGCCTTCAACTCGGACCTCGATCGCTCGTGGTCCAAGGCCGCCTGCCGTGTCGTCTGGAACAGGCCGGCAAACTCGGCCCACGCGTTGGAGCCGCTCGTATCGACGGTCCGGACCGCCTCGATCTTTAGCCGTGGCGGCTCGACGCCAATTTGCAGCCACGCTTGCCGCTTCATTTCTCTGGACAGAGCGAAAGGACGCGGACCGGCTCGTTTAAAAATGGCGGTCGGCCCAGGACTCGGTATCGCCATAGGTCATCTGGTCAGCCAGTGAAACAGCCCGCCAGCGTGAACCGGCGGGCTTTGATTTAGTTGGCATCAAATAACGAGGCCCGGCGCGCGGTGAGTAGCGGACGAACACGCGCCGGGCCTGACCATACCCTTGGCCCGCCAGGCATGGTCGAAAACGAACGTAGGTGAGATTCGCGGTGAAAACTGCTGCCCCTTAGGACAATAGCCACACCAACTTCTCATCAGAGAATCGCTGATTCGACCATTGGAATGGAAACGACGCCCCGGGTGGCCGATGACGATCCCATGCCCTGGCGCGGGGCGAACCTGTCCCACTTCACAAAGAGGCAAGAAAAAACCCGCCGGTGCGAACCGGCGGGCTGAAGTTAGAGTGATGCCTACCGCGGTGTCAGTTACGACGCCCCCGGGAGCGATTAACTTAACCGGCGCTGGACCATGGAATGGAGGTTTGTTGGGGGGCGGATTATGCGGACAATATTTGAACCGCTGTTTGCAGCATTTGAACCGCTGTTTGCAGCGGTATTTTCTCTCTGTGCGATTCCGGCCCTTGCGGGGGTAATCGGTCCGAGCGATTTCGGTCCGTCGGCTGTAGTTAAAACCTTCGATTCTCAACCAGTCGGGACGAATCCGGCCTGCCATGACGAGCGAGAGCATCCTCCAGCGTCTCGACGCAGACGGCCGCCTCCATCGTGATCGACAGTCGCCACAACAGAACACGACGTGTCGCCCAGTCCAGCACCACGGCGAGATAGACGAAGCCGTGCCCATCGGAATGTACGTGATGTCCATGGCCCAGACCTGGTTCGGCCGCCTGATCTCGATGCCGCGAAGCAGATACGGATAGATCTTGTGGCCGGGCTCGGGCTTGGTGGTGCGCGGTCGGCGATAGAGCGCTTCTATCCCCATCCGCCGCATCAGCGTCTTCACATGCCGGCGGCCGATCTTGCACCCCTGCAAAGCCAACAGGCCTCGCAACATACGCGAACCGGCGAAGGGATACTCCAGATGCAGCCGATCGAGACACTGCATGATCTCGAGGTCGGCGGACGACACCGGGCGTGGCAGATAATAAATGCTGCCGCGGCTGACCTTCAAAATCTCTGCCTGCTTGGTGATCGACAGATCGTGCGGTCGATCATCGCTTTGCGCTCAGCAATCCCGCCTTGTGAGCGCTCCTTCTAAAAAACTATGCGCGGCGCTGCGCTCCCCCTGTGGGATAGAAACGGGCCGGTGCTAGATTTCCGACCGGAAGGGAGCGGCCGATACGATTTTGGTGGCATGTGACCCGTTAAAAAACCTGGTCCATGGGTTGTTGCGGACTTGAGAGTGGTGACGCCCTCCGGCGATCCCGATTAGGAATTTGACCAATAGCGCAGCCCAGCCCTTCCGCCGCCGTCAGCAGGAGGACTGGAGATGAACCCCAAAAGATCGAAGTCGAGGAACAGTAGTAAGATGCCGATGGTCCAGCTGAGCTATCGTCCGGTCGCCTTTGACAGCGGCAAGCGCCACCTTCGCCTTGAAGGCCGGTGTGTGATTCCGGCGCGGTCGTCTGTTCATGGTTTCTCCTGATTTCGCGGGCTTATCGCGCCCGCCGTCAGGCAGAAACTCCACTTATCGTCCTGTTCAAATTTGCGAGTCCGGCTCTTTACCTTGTCGGCCAAGGCAGGTTTCCCTTCTTGGTGGTGGACACCGCTAATCCTATTCCGTCCAGCATTAATGGTGACTGCACCATCATCGGAGATCTTGTGACCCCGATTTCCTAACGGCGACAGAACGGAAGGCCGTCTCAATCGGCGGCCTTCCCGTCCGGTCTCGGCATTTTTATTGACACAGCCCCTTAGTACCGCTGGGATGCAGCCTCTTTCACAACCATTGGAGGCTGAAATGATTGCTCGTTTCATTCAATTCGTTTTTGTCGCGCTGGTTCTTACCATGGGAAGTCATGCCAACTCAGCGCCCCTCCGGTTTGGCACGTATTATGACGAAACCATATTGCTAGATTGCGGTTTCAACTTTGTGTGCCGAATGAACTTCTCTCAATTACCGTCGGACAAACTTGTGACGGTCCGCAAAATTCATTGCCAATTAAACACCACGCAGCCTCTCTCTTTCGTAACACTATATGTCTCAACCAATTCTGGGGGCACACCAATTAGTCGCAATCTGCCGCTGCAGTTCCTCCCCTCCCAAGCGGGAACCTCAGCTCAGTCTGACGGCTCTTACCGATACACGGTGAATATGGATACCCAGTGGTTGGTGGGGCAATCTAGATACCCCTTCATATACGCTGCAGGAAACGCGCAAGCTAATATGAACGGAGACTGCACGATAATCGGAGACCTCGTTAATCCGATATAGTGAACCGGAAGAAATAGAGGCCGCCTCAGTTGGCGGCCTCTGTTCGGCCTGCGCTTATTGGATCGGAGACACGAGGTCGCCTATCATGGTGCAGCTCACACTGACGGAGCTCGCATTAGCTGTTGATACAAAGACATAAGGAAACCTGCCTTGACCGATGAGGTAATGGATATTTTGTTGCACGTTCGTAAAAATGAGGCCGTTGATAGTTGGCGGGGCCGGAAATGATAGCGCATAGTTTCGCGTCGACACAGCTCCCCCGCCAGAAGCTGCGGATATTTCTAAAAGGACTTGTTGAACCGGTGCTCCCAAAGAAGCGATCGTGCAACTTACCTGACTGACCATTGTGAGTTTGTCAGACGGAAGCTGGGAGAAGTTAACCCGGCAAGCGTTGCTGCTGCAGGAATTTGTGCCAGTCTCATCATAGTACGTCCCATAGGTGAGTGGTGTGGCCTTGGCGTGATTTCCGATAACAAGGACCAGCGCGATGACGGCGGATTGAGCTAAACGAGAAAACATTTCAGCCTCCAAAATCGTTGTTTGAAAGAGGCTCTAGTCAGCGCCGGCTTTGGAGGCGTGTCAATTCGGGGCACGGCCTTTCTCCGTAGAATATGGAGAAGGAGAACGAACCGCTCTGAAAGAGTTATTACGAGGGGCCGGCAGCTCGCCCAAGACCCCGCTCAGCGGCCTACGTCATCCAGCATAACGAGGGATGAGGGTGCCGAAAATGGCAGAGGCCGCCAACTGAGGCGGCCTCTGTTCGGTCTGCGCTATTGAATTGGAGTCACGAGGTCGCCAATCATGGTGCAGACAAGGCTTAAACCGAACCCGACTTCAGTGAAAATTTGAACGTAAGGAAACCTGCCGCTGCCGACCAGAAAATGGGTGTTCGTTTCCCAACTTGTATAATACCTGCTCTGGATCAACTGGGACGGCGGCACCGCGATTGGGAGATTGCGCGACAACCCGGGTGCGCCCAAGGTCGCAGAGACCAGAAAGAATGTTTGTTCGATTGGCTGCGAAGAAACGGCCGCGCAGTTGATCTTCCCGACCATCACAAGCTTATCGGCCGGAAGTTGTGAGAAGTTAGCGCGACACGAAGAATTATTGTTGGCGCAGGTCGCAGCTACCGTCTCATCATAGTACGTGCCGTAGGCGAGCGGCGCGGCGTCCGCGTGATTGCTGATGGCGAGACCTAGCGCGACGAGAGTGACTTGAGCCAGCCGAGAGAACATTGTCGCCTCCATTGTGAGAAAAGGGCAGGGTATCCCAATATCGCCCTGTGAATTTGTCAAACGGGGTCAGTTGGCGGCGAAAGGGGCCACCCTCGGTCGCAAAAGGGACCAGTGGGACGCTCTACATAGCGAGGCCGCCAACTTGGGCGACCTTAGGGAAGCGGCCAGCTACTCGCGGCGACCACTGCCGGAAGTGCAGGCGCAACATGCAGCTTCCGAAAAGCAGGCGTCAGTCTGCCGTTCACGGCGTCAGCCGCTCCAAGATTGCTTCTCCGTCCGACCCGACCGTGCACCAATACCTGGACGTGCCCACAGTTCCGGGTGCGTTAAAATCCACTTCGATGAGAATTGGCGGCCCGAGGCCACGCCACCCCTCAGGTGCTTCGAGCGTTTTAGCGCGCGTGCTCGTGATCACAGTGCCCGCGATTTTTGACAGCGTCTCGGTGGCCTTTAAGGTGCACGTCTCTCGCGCACCCTCCGCATAGGCGGCGGGACACCCCTCCAGAATGATCAGCAGTGACAGCCCTGATACGCAAAGCGAAATTTTACTTTTTTGATCGATCACGGGCTTTCCTTTTCCAAAAAAAAGCTCATCAGTTCAACAGCGAATTTGCCCGCACCAGTTGCACGGAAGTGACATGGGTAGCCGACGGTCGACCGCAGGTGGTCCCGCTCCGTCGATGGGAGGCCATCATTGCACGCTGACGCCGTCGCGCAATACGCCCCGTCTTTCAGTGTCTCGGCCACGTTGCCCCCGGATCGACCCCGAAGTCGGCGCGCGGGCGCATCTTCCGTCAGAAGGGACGCGCCTTCTTGTGCTATCTTATTTGCGTGATAGTCGCCGCGCCGGACACCGCCAAAAGGAGGGGGTACGCACCCAGTAAGCCATTGTCAGCAATGAGAATTACCAGCGAATATTCGATCACTGTGCCGCTCCTATACAGGCGAGGCCGTGCGCTCACTTGCCGCTATCATGCGTCAGGCTAACGCGCCGCCTTGAGCACGCTTACGGGCCATCGACATCCTGCTCGATCGGGGTTGGGGCAAGCCAGCACAGATGCATTCGGGCGAGGACGACAAGAACGTCCGAGTAACGATCAAGAAATTTGTTGAGAGCGGCGATTAAGGATTGACGTCGGTCTGCCGTTCAACGGCTAACGCAGTCGTGTCAGCGGTTAGTCTGACCGGCGCACGGCGCGCCTGACGGGGAAGATGACGAGGGAGGCAAGGTCGCTGGCGTTTGGCAGACGAAACGGCCAAGGTGACCGCGCGGAGGGGCGCCGGCATCGATCAGCCCTTCATCCCAAGCCGGGCGCGGGCGCGCATGACGGTCCGGTATGAGATCTTGCCAAGGCCGCGGCGTTCGATCTCGGCAGCGGCCGTGCGCGCGGACAGGCCCGACAGCTCTCGTATGGCAGGCTCAAGATCCGCGTCACGGGCGGCTGCGGCAGCCGCGTTCTCCGCCGCCAGCTTCTTGCTGGAAGAACCGAGCTTCTTTCCGCGCGCCTTAGCCGCTGCCAGCGCTTCCCTTGTCCGCTGGGAAATCAGCCGCCGTTCCTTCTCGGCCATCGCAGCGTAGATGTGCAGCATGAACGGGTCGACGTCCTTGCCAAGCGCGGTGACGATGAACGGCACCTTCTGCGCCATCAGACCGCTGATGAAGGCGACGTCGCGGCTGAGCCGGTCGAGCTTGGCGACGGCGACTTCACACCTGGCCTTCTTGGCGGCCTTCAGCGCCGCCCTCAGTTGTGGCCGCCGGTCGAGCGCATCGGCACCCTTGCCGGTCTCGACCTCGGTGAATTCGGCAATGACGGTGAAGCCCTCGGCCTCGGCAAAGCTGGCGACAGCCTTGCGCTGCGCCTCTAGGCCGAGGCCGGAACGGCCCTGCTTCTGGCTGCTAACGCGGTAATAGGCGACGACACAACAGCGCGCCGATTGCAACCCCCGCGAGCGGTCTCGCTGTAGTTTTACGATGTGACGCGCTTCCGCCCGACCTGGCGCGACGCGCGCGCGACGCCGAGCGGATGAACCTCGGCTTTGCCAAACGGATCAGCCCTCGACGGTAGTACGTCGTAGCTCCTTGAGCCGCAGCAGCATGGTGAGCATTCGTTCGAGCTTGCGGTCGAGATGGACCTCGTAGCGTCCAAACCGCTCCAGCTTATCAGGATCGAGCGCCTCGCCGAATGCCTACTCGCGGATCAACGGCCGGTTGGCCAACTCCTTCTGCCGGTTCTCGAACCATGGCAGCACCTTGCCTTCGAGGAAGCGGCGCAGGCCCTCGACATCGGCGGCGGCTGGCTCTTCGTCTTCTCCGAATTCGTCTGGATCGCAGGCGAGCGTGTCTGCCCACCAGGCTTGCTTATCCTCGCGCAATGCCGCCAGGGCCGCCTCGTAGGCGTCGTTTCGCCTGGAACCGAGCAGTTCGAGCGCACGGCGGGTCATGGCCTCATCCGCTGCCATGTCGGTCATGATCCTCCCGGGTATCGGCCACAGTGGCCTTTATGGCGTCGACCACGCGCTCGGACTGGCCATTGGTATCGAGATGAACCAGCGCCACCCCTTTACCGTCTCGCGGTAGGATGCCAGCGTTCCCTGCAGCCCGCGCCGGTGCGCGGCAGCCTCAGCAAGGCGAAGCCTGCACTTGCGCCATAGGATGATGCCGCCCAGACCGGCAGCGCCTGATGACGCACCGCCGGCGGCTGAGGCGATGACAAACCGGGCCCGCCGGTTCACGCTGGCGGGCCTCGATCGCATGGCAGCCTGTCCGGTCCGATGACTATGTCGGATCGACCAGCGCGCCGATCAGGGTGCACGTGATCGTCGAATTGCTGGGAGTCCCGGTGCTGGCTCTGATGAACGGAAAGCGCCCCTGGCCGATAAGCCATTCCGTGCTCATATCAACATACGCACGGAATTCAGTGTTGGATGCGGGCGCGCTGTACTCTGTGCTCGGGAAGGTCAGCGGCAGCCAACGTTGGATGGCGTTTTGGCTGCCGTCCGTTGAAATAAACAAACCTCCGACGTAGATCGGCTGGGTGGTTTGAATTCTGCAATGCAGCTTGTGGACGCTCACGAGCTTGCTCGACGGCGTCTGCGTGAGGAAAACACTGCAATTGGTTTGGCTGCTGCATGAGCCGCTGATCGTTTCGTCATAGTACGTACCGACAATGACAGGCGCTGCGTGCGCCTGACTTCCAGCAAAGAGCGCAGCGGCAACAACGGCCGATTTGGCAAATTCTGCAAAACGCATTTTGATCTCTAAATGTAAGCTGCGGTGCGCAGCGCTGAGGTTGGGCATTGGTAGGTTCCCGCCAGGGAAAGGTTCAAATCATCGTCCGCGGAAGCCGTCCACCTGTCCTGCCCGCAATCTGCAGGCCAACTATTTTCCCGGGCCGTCGCGCTCGCGCCATAGCAGAGCCCCGGAATCAGCCGGGGTGGTTGGACATGCCTGGCAGCCACATCGCTAAAGTGGAATTAATCCGAAAATCTCACAATTTTGGGCAGTTGTAGGTGGGTGCGCAAAGGAAGCGTCGCGAGGACGGTCCGGCGACGGCTTCCTTTTGCTCGCTCATTGAGGTCAATGCACATAACGACGACATCCGAAACGCTGGGCTTTGCCGAACAGGAAGCGCGACCGCCAGCGCCTGATGACGCACCGGCGGCGGCTGAGGCGGTATACGACGAAGACCCGCCGGAATGACCGGCGGCCCCCCACAAGACTTGAGTTGCTCAGTTGTCCGACAGAGTACCAACAATGAAACAATTTGGGGCTAAGGAAGTAGCTCCGTTCCCGTTGGGAGGCGCTACTATAAAAATTGAGGGAAAGCGGCCCGGTCCTATCTTGAAGAAAATCTGATCGGTGACCACCGAATAGATCTTGGTGTTCTGGATAACTTCCGGGGCGTTAGGTGTGCTTTTGATTGGATATGAGCGGCCAAGATCAGATGCGCCAGGGCTGGTCCCAACTTGCAGTCTCAGCAAAGTCAATACCTGGATAGAACTGACGAACATGTCACAAGCAACATGAGTGACAGTCGTGTATTTGTTTGCGGGTGTTTGTGCGAAAGTCAGTGTTACGAGGGTCGATGACACACCAGGACTTGTCGCTTGATCCTCGTAATATGTTCCCGAAATGATCTGCTTGTTGTTCTGTGCGTGCGCCGGAGCGGCGAAGGCAAGCCCAAAGACGAGCCAAGCGGCGGCGGATTTAGCAGACGGAGTGAACCGCATTTCGGCCTCCTGAAATGGATGAAGTAGAGGCCGTATTTCAGAGTGTCTCCGCGGGTGCGTCAATTTCTGCGGGTGCGTCAACCTGACACAGCAGAGATCAGCGCGCCGTCATCCGATGCTGTGGTTTCGCGCGAGGAACGTCATCCTATCGCCGGTCAGCTTCTTGACGTAGTCGTCGATCGCATCGACCAACGGGCGCGCTAACCTGCCGTCCTGGCCGCCTTATCGAGCGCGGTCGGAATTCCGACCACGGAATTGGTTCAATCCGTACAGGGGGGCGAACCAGCGTCGCGAGCTGGAGGCGGTTGCTTGCTCTATCCACGGGTTGACATAGATCAACGCAACTATCGACTGGTCGGCCGCGCCGGGCTGATGCTCCTCCCGCTTCCCCGCTGGTCACCGGGCTCGATGCGGTGCAGAATGCCGCCGGTTGGCCGAGGTCGGGCTGAAGGCGAGGGGTAAGGCGTGAGTGATCCGGATCCGATCGAACTTGCAATGCGGGTGGTCCAGGGATCCGGCACCGCTTCAGAGGGCGCCAGTTCGCCCGATGCTGTGACCGCCGAAAAACCAAACCTGCCGCCGCCGCTCCCGATTGCACCGAAAAGCTCCGGTCTGACGCCTGCCGCGCGAACCAAGGGAAGAAAAACTGCCGATGAATTAGCGGCGATGATCCTCGATGACTTGCGCCAGATTGAAGGATGCCCAAAGCTCGGGGTTAGAGTGACAGTATACGGCTCCAATCCATGGAATTCGTGGCTGTCGTTTGGCGGCGACGCCGGCCCGGTACCCAACAAACGCGATCTGCAGGGTTTTCACGACATCATCACCGAGCGAATTAGGCGGCTTTACGACGTTCTGCCGTGAAGTCTCGCGGCTGACTGCTGGCCACCGATTCCTTCGGGCGCTTCGGCGCGCCGCCCATTTCTTTCGACCCATGGTTGCGCTTGGATGCCCAAGGGATTGGGATCAGTAATGCCGTACACTCCAGAAGCGCAGGCCAAATTCGCTGCTATTTACGGCTGGTTCCGGCAACGGTTTGTGCTGCTTATTCTCGCCGCTGCGCGTAGTGCAGTTCATGACGTGGCGAGTATCGACGGGCTATATTTCCAAGCCCACCGGATTGTAGCTTTCGCTCACCGTGCTATGTATAGAGTACGGACTCGGTGCAGGGCACGGTCTCGTTGGACAGCACTACGATACGGACCATTTCAAAGTAAAATTCACGCCAGCGGCGGCTCATCCGATTTGCCAGCGCTCACGGATCGCGCTTTGATATGCCATGCCCGCCCTCACCCGCCGCCGCGATTCCGAACGCCAGGACCGTTGCCGCCAGGCGACGCCCACACCGTTTTCGTCGATAAACTTGACGCGCGGCAGTTCGGCAAACCCAGGCTAATGACTGTGAACGCACGTTGGCGCATTTGCCTTGTGTGCTGATCCGAAGTTGCATCTCCATCCCGTATCGACATTCAGGGGATTAGCTGGTAGCCGAGTTCCCGTGCTGAAGGGGTCCGGCCTTGATCGAAAAGGATTACGCGCGGCAAAACATTGCTCCGGTAAGCGCGTCGGGCCGGGATCGCGCACGCAGGTTGATTGTAGGGTGGTCCGCAAGCTTTTTTCAGATGGTGCTGGGGTTCACCCAGCAGGTCGCGCTGGTTCCCATTTTTC
The DNA here is from genome assembly GCA_963836765.1 of uncultured Alphaproteobacteria bacterium. Taxonomy (GTDB): domain Bacteria; phylum Pseudomonadota; class Alphaproteobacteria; order Rhizobiales; family Xanthobacteraceae; genus Bradyrhizobium. Next base: position 694,050 of record CAWILG010000048.1, on the reverse strand, counting down.
TTCATTTCTGGACCAGCGATGTTCTCGCCGCCTGGCTCGTGATCTATGCCGTCGGCAATCTCATCCTGATTGCCGATTGCGGCCTTCAGTTCCGTGCAATCAACCGGTTTCTCGCTTTCAAATCGAGCGTCGATTGCAACGGCCGAACCGCGCGTTTCTACGCCGCGCTGCTGTGGGTCTATCTGGGACTTGGCGGCGTTCTTGCCGTCGTCGTGCTGGCTGGCGCGCAGCTTGTTTCGCCGTCCGTCGTTTTCAAATTTCAGGCCGTTGCAGATTTTGACGCGGCCTTCGTCGTTATGGCGGTTGGCATGTTGCTGGCGCTCCCGTCCGGTCTGGTGGGGGGCATGTACCGTGCGCGAGGACTATATGGCCGCGCGGTGTGGCTACAGGGCTGGGCCACGGCGGCCGGGCAGGTGGCGCAGCTGGTCGCGATAATCGTAACCGGAAGCCTGCTTGCCGTTACCATCGTTTACGTCGCCACCCAGGCGCTGCTTGCAATCTATCTGCTGGCGATCGACGCGCCGCGTCTGTTTCCGTTCCTGCGCGGGGTGACGGTCAAGCCTTCGGCGCGCTGGATCATCGGTCAGTTCCGCAGAGCGGCGCCGTTTGGATTGGCTGGCGCAACGGAGCTGGCGTTGGTCAATCTGCCGATGCTGCTGGTCAGCGCGCTGGTGTCCGATCGCGTCGCGGTGGCGCAATGGGGGCTGACCCGTGTCGTCGCGGGGTTGCTGCGGGCGCTCTGCCTCCAGACCACGCTTCCGCTCGCCGCGGAGCTGGGCCACGACCACGCCATCGGCGCGACGGACCGGTTGCGCAGTCTCTATGCCCGCGGGTCCGTGTTCGTTGCCGTGCTGGCGAGCGCCGTGGTTTCGGGGCTGCTGGCGTTCTGGCAGGATTTTTTCGCGCTCTGGACTAATGACGCTATTCCTTATGACCCGCCGCTCACAACGGCGCTGTTGATCGGCACCAGCGCCATCGCTCCGGCGATCCTGGCGCTGAGCTACGCCAATTACAGCAATCGCGGACGACCTTCTGGTGCGCACCAAAGGCCTGCAGCTCGTGGTCTTTCTGATTTTATCGTTGCTGTTGATTCCGCTGCTGGGACCGCTGGGGGCCGCCGTTGCGATCGTGACAAGCGACCTGTCGATTCAATTCGGCTTGCTGACGCTCGTCATCCTTCGCCAGACCCTGCAACAGCCGCTTCGGCACGTCCTGTTTTTGGCAGTTGTGATGATCGCGATCACGCTGTCGGGGTGGGGGGTAGGCATAGCGATCCGGTCGGCGATACCATGGACAGGCTGGCCACGCTTCATTGCCGAATGCGCGCTATGGCTGGTCGCTGCGGCGATCGCGGCCAGTCCGCTGGCGATCGGGCGCGTCCGCAGGAGGCTGATCGCGGTGATTCCGCAATGAGGCCCGTGCACACCTTCGGCAGGCGTTATCAGTGGTCCGACGGACCTTGCCTCTCGGCAAAATGGATGGCACTGCCTGCCGTGCCTGCTCGCCAGATTGTGTTACCGACCGGGAAAGACGATGGCATATGACACCACGAGTTCCGCTGAATGACCTTGTTAGGCAAAACGAGCTTGTCCATGACGAGCTTGTCGAGTCCGCGCGCCGGATAATCGAACGCGGCTGGTATGTGCTGGGACCCAAGGGCGCGGGTTTCGAAACGGCGTTCGCGAATTATTGCGGCGTATCGCATGCCATGGGCGTCGCAAATGGAACGGACGCACTCGAGCTTGCATTACGCGCCGCTGGCGTCGAACAGGGCGATGGCGTGGCAGCGGTGGCGAACGCTGGCTTTTATGCCGGTACCGCGATCCATGCGATCGGCGCGAAGCCGCTCTATGTCGACGTGGATGCGGAGATGCATTCGATGAGCGTCGCCTCTCTGGAACGCGCGCTGGCGCGGCACGCAGTACATGCCGTCATCGTGACGCATCTCTACGGACGTCTCGCCAGGATCGAGGCGATCGCCTCAATCTGCAAGCCCCTCGGTATTCCCGTGATCGAGGACTGTGCACAGGCTCATGGAGCAAGTCGTGATGGAAAAAAGGCAGGGAGCTTCGGTACTGCCGGTTGCTTCAGCTTTTATCCGACAAAGAATCTCGGCGCGCTCGGCGACGGAGGAGCCGTGACGACTAATGATGCCGCGATGGCCGAACGCCTTCGCGAGCTGCGGCAGTACGGGTGGGACAAGAAATACCGGGTGAGCAGAGCGGGAGGCCGAAACAGTCGCCTTGACGAACTGCAGGCAGCGCTCCTGCTCGCGAAACTCCCGCACCTTGATCGATGGAACGACGAGAGGCGCAAGATTGCCCGCAGGTATTCGGAAGAGATCAAGAATCCACGCATCAAGTGTCCAGCGGATTTCGGAACAGATAACGTAGCTCATCTCTTCGTGGTTCTTTGTGAAGATCGCGATGGCCTACAGAGGCATCTGGATGAGCATGGAATTAGCTCGGACATTCATTATCCGATACCGGACCACAAGCAGCCTGCTTATATGGATTCCGGCGTCGAGGGCCTGGCGGTAACCGAACGTATGGCTAGGCAAATTGTGACCGTTCCCTGCTTCAATGGGATGAAAGAAGACGAAATTAGCCGGGTTGTCGCTGCCATGAATGGTTGGTGACAAGCGCTCGGCTATCGGTCTAGCCTGTGGTAAGGCGACGCCGACTGTTTGAATTCCTGCAAGAATTCAAGTATTTTTTGATTTGCGAGGGGAATGGCAGTGCAGGCGATCAGGGTAAAATCGGCCCCGGGGGGAACGAAGGTTCAGACGATTCCCACCGGCGTGCGGGGAGTCGATATATACCGGTTTCCGTGGGTAAAAGACCCCCGAGGCGATCTGACAGTCGGCGAGTTTGGAAGGGAATTTCCATTTGTTCCGAAGCGATATTTCATCGTGTTCGGCGTTTCACCGGGAACCTTGCGGGGAGAACATGCCCACAGGAAGTGTCATCAGTTTTTGGTTTGCGCCCAGGGACGATGCAATGCCCTGGTCGATGACGGCGCAACGCGTCGCGAAGTGATATTGGATAATGCGAGTGTTGGTATTCACGTTCCTCCAATGATTTGGGGCACGCAATACGACTATAGCGCCGATGGTGCGTTGCTGGTTTTCGCTTCGGACTACTACGATTCGGGTGATTACATTCGCGACTACGGCGAGTTTCAGGACGCCGTGCGCGCCGCGGGCGCGTAGCGATATTATGACTGGTCGCGCTTACTGTACCTATTTCGATCACAACTATTTGTCGCGGGGATTGGCGCTTTATTATTCGCTGCAGCGCCATGCGCCGGGATCGCGCCTTTGGGTCCTTTGCCTGAGCGACGAAGCCTGCCGGGCGCTCGCTGCGATGAATCTGCCAAATATTGTCCCGGTGCGGCTCGCAGACTTTGAACAGGCCGATCCTGACGTTGCGGCGACGCGTCCTGGCCGCAGCACGATCGAGTATTTTTTCACATGCACGCCGGCCTGGATGCTCTTTGTACTTGAGCACGAAGTGGATGCCGAGTGGGTAACCTATCTCGACGGCGATTTGTATTTCTTTGCGTCACCGGAGGTCATCTACGGGGAGCTGCAGGATGCCGCTGTAGCCATCATTCCTCACCGTTACCCACAAAAACTTGGAAGGCTGCGCAAGTTCGGAACCTACAACGTGGGGTGGGTCGGGGCTCGCAACGATCCGGATGGCATAGCAGTCGTGAAGTGGTGGCGCGAAAAATGCCTCGAATGGTGTCATGACTACGTTGACGGGGATCGTTTCGCCGATCAGGGTTATTTGGATTCATTCGCACGTCGTTTTTCTCGCGTGAAGGTCATTGAAAACGTCGGCGCCAACCTCGCGCCCTGGAATATCGAAAACTACGAGATCGGCTTCCAGAACGGCGAGGTGCGGATCGACGCGCGCCAATCGCTGATATTCTTTCATTTCCAGGGTTTGAGAAAAGGACTGCGTTGGTTCATTTTCAACAGTCATCGCAGCTTTCGCGCGCCCTTTACGGGCGTGATGCGCGATCGTATCTACAAACCCTATGTCGACGAGCTTCTTGCAATCGAGAAGGCGATAGATCCATTTCTGAAGATATCCGAAGCAAAGCCGCACCGACGCTCGTCAATTCTCGACATCAGGCAATATCTCGAAAGCAAGCTCAGAAGCTTGCGGATCCGTTCATTTCAGGTGCTGGATATTGCGGCCAGGCGGGCCTTCTTCATCTTTCGCGGGACAGCCTATTAGCCCGCGTCAACGCGAAACAGGTATGTTTTTGAAGCTGAATGATGTCCCGTCGGTTCGAACAAATCATAGGGAATGCTGGACCATTCGCGTTCAAGGCGAAGTCCTGCATCCAGACAAATTGACATCAGCTCCTGTTTGCCGAAAACGATTTCCACGACTGGCGCGCCGTAAGCGTATTTTCTCAAATAAGTCGTGTGGTGGTCGTAGAATACCGGCACGCTGTGGAAGATGCAGTAACGCGCAGCAACGCGCGCGGCTTCGCCGATGGCCGCTCGATAATTGATGATGTGCATCAGCGACACGCCATTGAAGACAATGTCGAATGCATTGTCAGGGAATGGCAGTCTGGTTGCGTCGGCCGCCTCGAACGCGGCCGATGGATAATTTGCACATGCCCGCGCAATCATCGCTTCCGAGTAGTCGATGCCGGTATAGCGCACGCCTTCTGGAACCAGGGTTGCAAATACTTCGGAATAATAGCCACTGCCGCAGCCGACCTCGATCAAAAGAGGATTGGCAATTCCGGTGGCGGCGACGGCTTCCGCTGCGATTGTAAAATCAAGCCGCGGCTCCCCAGCTTTCATGGCCGCGATCAGGCCCTGATAGGCGCGCTCCTGGCGCGCCACCGTGCGCGCGGCAAGCCAGCCGTCCGATGAAGCCATCGCGCTGCGGGCCTCGGCGATGCCGCTGAGTACCTGGTAGTCGGTCGACGTCAGAATATGGCGGCGCAGAATGGGCGTTGCCTGCACGACGCGTTTGCCGATCTGGCAGATTGCGCGCGGCAGCTTCATCGCTGCGTTCGCACGGCGTCGACGAAACCGAGAATCTCGGCCACGCGATGACGATAAGTATGCTGCGCCATCGTCCTCGCCTGGCCGGCGCGCGCGACTGCGTCGCGACCCAAATCATCCCCGAGCGCGCGATTGATCTCGGCAAGACAATGCCCGACTGAGTGCCACACCCCGACCTCACGATCCGGCTCGAACAGTGTATTGAGATTGTCCTTGAAGTCGGTCAACAGGAAAGCGCCGGCGCCGGTGGCTTCGAACAACCGCATGTTTCCGGCTTCGCGGCCGGCCATGTCGATGTGCGAATTGAGCGTGATCTTGGAGCGTCGCAGCGCCTGATACATCTCGGCGCCCCAAACCTCGCCCTGAAAGCAGCGGTGAAGCGGCGAGGCGGCGCGCAGCGTCTGCGGCGGATCTCCGAACAATTTGAGATTGTAGCGTTCGGCAACGGCCTCCAGCAGCGTAATCCGCTGCCGGTGATCCGGCGAGACGGTGCCGACAAAGGAAACGTCGATGTCAGTCGCAGGGTGTGCCGGCAGCGCCTCGAGAATCGTCGGCTCGAACGCCAGATGATTGACTTCGGCGCGAACGCCAGCGTTCCGAAAGAAATTCACCGTCGCCGCCAATTGCGACATCATCAAATCGTAGACGGTCCAATCTTCGCCGCGCGATGGCGCGATCCCGACCTGGCCGATCAGGATCGGCCTGCCGATGTCCTTGATGCGCCGCATCAGCGCGGTATCAATGTGAAAGGTGTCCTGGTTGAGCACCAGATCGGGTTTGAATTCCTCGATCTGGGTGAGCAGGATTTTCTCGGCCTGGGCGTCGAGTTTCGGACTGAGACCGATCTTGCGGGCCACTGGCCTCAGCACGGGCTTAAAAGGCGTGACCGCGCGCTGTACCCATCCTGGAAGCGCGATGCGCTGGGCGGCGACGGTCGGCTCCGCCGCGTCTACAGCCATTCCGTGCTCGCGAGCCCAGGCGGCTTGAAGCCAGGGATTGTTAACGTGGACCTCAGCCGCGGGATGGCCCAGGGCGACAAAATTCCGCGAGTAGAAATCGGCGACGCCGAACAGGCTTTCGTTGCGCGCCCGTATTTGCATCGCATAGGCAGCATTCTCGAGCCCCGCGTTCCGGCGATACAACCAGGCCAGGAAGCGCGAGTAGTCCGCATTGAGCACGAGAATACGCATGGCTAGCCATAGTTCTTGTCGATCCGGGCCTTGTAGGCGCCACTGGTCACGTCGCGCCGCCACGCTTCGTGGTCGAGATACCAACGCAAGGTCTGCGCGAGTCCGGTTATGGGTCTTATCAGCATCCCGAAACCAGGTTTTGTCCGACATCCCGCGCCTCCTGTGATCAGAACGTTTTGCATCAGGCTCTCCTGCTTGGTCAATATCCGAAGGTGTTTCCTTGACTTAAAAAATGAACGCGGCGCAGCATACCACAACAAGAAAAGGACCGCGGCTAAGGTAAATAGCAGGGAACGTTGTCCGCGGTGCATTCAGAAAGACCTGCGGTAAAAGTCGGTTCGCAGTCATTGCGTGCTTCGCAAGCTCTTGTAACTTTGTGGTTAGTCATTCAAGACGGTTTCCAGCCGAACGAGACCAGCTTTCTCGGCCGCGCAACGAGTGGGCGGCCGATTTTTTGCCAAATCGCGCCCCGACCGGCAGTCTTGAGAAAAAGTTCAATCCATTTTCCGGGTATTGGTACGAGCCCATGCGGTCTACGTAATGCAGCGCGGCGACGTGCGATGATTTCGGAAACAGCAAGGGGCGTCGGATCCGATACGATGAAAGTTTCCCCGCGAGCGCGGGAATTGGTCAAGACCAATTCGACAGCAGAACAGAAATTTTGAACTGAAAGCACGGATCGTTTTGCCGTCAGGCTTCCGAAGGGTAGTGGAACCGGCAGGTTTGATAATTTGTGAACGAACGCAAAATTGCCTTTCTCGCCATCGCCGTACATGACCACTGGACGCAGAATTGTAAATGAAGCGCCTGTCGCGCGAATGGCGTACTCCGCGGCCAACTTTGATCTGCCATAAGCGTTACTTGGTCGGGGAGGGTCATCCTCGGTCAATTCATATTCCGAAAATGAACCGCACTGAGCAGCAATGGACGAGACGAAAACCAGATGCGCGCCGCAGCGACGTGCAGCCTGAGCAAGCCTTTCGGTTGCTTGGTGATTGGTGCGATCATATTGGTCCTCCAAGGCAAAAATGTGAGCAATTCCGGCGAGATGGACCACGGCATTGCAATCTTGCAGAAACGGTTGCCAGTCGAACGGTGTAGACAAATCTGGCAGCCGGGCAAAGACCACATTGGGGTCATCAAAACCAAGCGCCTCTCTTGATGCTGCGATCACTCTGTAGCCCCGCGCAGCGAGATAAGGTACGAGATGGCGTCCAATGAAGCCGTCTGAACCGGTTACTAATATTGAAATCTTATCATTCATGGCAGCGTACTGTAACTCGCAAAAACCCTGTGGCGGATATCTCTAGTCTGCAAGACTATAGGTTGGATGAATATCCCATACCGGTAGTTGCTTATAGTTATCATCGCATATGGCATTGCTGAATTGTGGGTTTCCAAGCGATCACTACGGCTTGCGGCTGCGACACTTCAGTCGGTTGCCGCCGCCCGCGGAACGCTAATTTGTTCGAACAGCGAGCGCGGCGTTACGTACCATAGCAGAAAAAGGACGCCGGCGCCGTGCGTGAGCAAGACCGTCGTGAGCGGTACGTTGAGAAGGGCCTGGGGAAGAATGGCGCCGGAGATCAGCACAAACCTGGCGGGCAAGCCGGCGGACAGGCGATTGCCGAGCGCGATCACAAGCCCGCATACGAATGCCGCGACCGGCGCGAAAAACACCCCAACCGATGCGATGCCCTCCGTTGCAAATAGCGAAGCATTGAAGTTGCCTAGGTGGTAGACGCGTTCCATCACGATCCCAAGCTGATCCTGATAGGGACAATGCATGATGGGTTTGAGGAGCGAGATCTGGCAAAAATGCGTGAGTTCATGGCTGGAGAAAAAGTCATTGTAAACATCCATAGCAACGGACGGAATCGCGATCATTCGAAAATTGACCGTCCCGAAATAGAATATCGCATGTTCCCCGAACGTAGTGATCAAAGCCAGTCCGACCAGTATTGGTACCATCAGAGACAAGACGACGGCTATTCGGGTCTCGAAAAGTCTTGAAAGCACGAGCATGGCGATAAGCCAGAGCGGTGTGAAGAGTGCGATCTTGTTCAGCGTGATCGGATAAAGCAAAAGCAAAAGAAGCAACACCGCGACCGTGCGCCAACGCGCATTGACCGCAACAAAGCCTGCAAACGCGAACGGCAACAAGGTGCTCGAAACGATCGTGATCAAATATTTCACCACCGTCGGGGCGGCGAGCCTTGCACGGTACTCATTCATCTTGTCGAGAGAAACAAGCTGAAAATCATAGCTTGCGCCGACGGCGATGACTACTGCGCTGAGCAGCAAGAGGAAGGTCAGAAGCCGGTCAAACGATCTCGGCGTCATGGTGAATATTTGCCGGACCGGTGCTGAAATGAACAGGGCCGGCAAAAGAAATGCAATGGCCGATCCAGCGGCCGAGATGCCGGCCAGCCGATGATCATATCGCAGGCCTGTGAAGGAATTTAACCAAAGATAGCCGGCGATCATCGTGTATGCGTAAAATCCGACGAAATAGCCGAAGGAGAGACGCGCAATGATGAAAACGTACGAAACCACCGCGAATGCGGTGACGGCGAAGACGGCGACGTACCATCGCGCAGGATCGAAAAAAACGTGAAATGTCGTGGCGGGAGAACGTGGTTTCGGCAATCGAGATGAACGTGGTTTCGGCAATAGAGATGAGAGAGAGACAGCAGACAGCGATGTGTAAGCAGATCAGAATTGCCAGTCCCGCTGGCCTAGTCGACGTATTGGCGATGATCGGCCGTATCTCCGCTTCATTCATCAAGATCAATTCCTTCGCCGGCTTATGCCACACTTACCTAGGCAAGGCATAACTTGCAATCGCCGCAGGCTGATCCCGGTATCTGCACGCGGCGGGTGGGCCGCCGAACCTCGTCTTTTGGCGTGGAGGTCAGCCGCGGAACCGCTGCCCGGCTGAAAATTCTTGATTAGAAGGGGCGTGTATCAATATAGAAACCTTGGCAGTTGACCTGCCGGTGCTGTCCAGTCGGCTGATGGCCGGCGAAATTTAACCGGGAAGTTGGTATGATCAGATTTGGCCTGCTCGGATGCGGGCGTATCGCGAAGCGCCACTCCGAGTTACTGGGCGGCGGTCATATCGACCGGGCCAGTCTCGTCGCCGTTTGCGATCCCATGCGCTCGCGTGCGGATGCCACTGCATCGAAGTTCGGCGTTCCCGCACACTACGATATCGATGATTTTCTGGCGCGGAAGGATATCGATGCGGTCGCGGTGCTGACGCCGAGCGGAATGCACCCTGAGCATGTCATCGCCTGCGCCAGGGCCGGAAAGCATGTCGTGGTCGAAAAGCCGATGGCGTTGCGGCTTCAGGATGCCGACGACATGATCCGCGCTTGCGACGAAGCCGGCGTCAAGCTGTTCATCGTCAAGCAGAACCGTTTCAACGTTCCGGTCGTCAAGGCACGCGAGGCACTGGAGGCAGGCCGGTTCGGCCGGCTTATCCTGGGCACGGTGCGGGTGCGCTGGTGCCGCGACCAGGCCTATTACGATCAGGACGGCTGGCGGGGCACGTGGGCCTATGATGGCGGCGTGCTCACCAACCAGGCGAGCCATCATGTCGATATGCTGGAGTGGTTCTTCGGCGATGTCGTCAGCGTGCATGCGCGAGCCATCACCGCGCTTGCCAAGATCGAGACCGAGGACACCGCGGTGGCGACGCTGAAATTCCGCAACGGCGCGCTCGGGATCATCGAAGCGACGACGGCCGCGCGGCCGACGGATCTCGAAGGATCGCTTTCGATCCTGGGAGAAAAGGGGACGGTCGAAATCGCAGGCTTCGCCGTGAACCAGATCAGGCATTGGCGGTTTGTCGACGAACTTCCGTCGGACAAGGACGTCGTCGAGAAATTCTCGGTCAATCCGCCGAATGTCTACGGCTTCGGCCATCAGGCCTATTATCAGCACGTGATCGATTGTCTCGATCCATCAGCGCGCGGCGCTGGTCGACGGTCTCGAGGGACGCAAGAGCCTCGAGCTGATATCCGCGCTCTACGAGTTGATCGAAACCGGCGAAGAAGTGGCGCTCCGCTTTACGCCGCGGTTGAGCCGGCTTGGTGTCGGCGTCGTGAACTCGCCGGAAGTGCATCAAATTGGTGTGCGCGATGTCGAATTCGGCGCGCGGGTCAAAATCGTCGAGCCCTGCAACCTATATGGCTGCAAAATCGGCGATGACTGCTTTGTCGGGCCGTTTACCGAGATCCAGAAGGGCGCGGTGATCGGCGCCCGCACCCGCGTGCAGTCGCATGCCTTTATCTGCGAGTTGGTCACGATCGGCGAGGATTGTTTTGTCGGCCATGGCGTGATGTTCATCAACGACACATTCTCGATCGGCGGCCCGGCGCGCGGGCGCAAGGAGCTGTGGCGCGAGACCGTGATCGGCAATCGGGTGTCGATCGGCTCCAACGCTACCATCATGCCGGTCAATATCGTCGACGACGTCGTCATCGGAGCCGGTTCGGTGGTGACCAAGGACATCACGGCATCAGGCACCTATGCCGGCAATCCGGCGCGCCGGCTGCTGACCGGCCAATAAGGAACACGATCGATGCCGGTACCGTTCGCCGATCTGCAACTGCAGTATCAGACCATCAAGGGCGAGATCGACGGCGCGATCTCGGCCGTCATCCGCGACAATGCGTTCATTCGCGGCGCCTTACGTTGATGCTTTCGAGCGTGAATTCGCCGGCGCCGCGGAAGTAAAGCATTGCGTGTCCTGCGCCAACGGCACCGACGCGCTCTATCTGGCCATGGCCGCGCTGAAGGTGAAGCCGGGCGACGAGGTGATCACCACGGCGCATTCGTGGATCAGCACATCGGCGATGATTACCCATGCCGGCGCCACCGTGGTATTCTGCGATACCGACGGCAGCACGTTCACGATCGATCCCGCGGCGATCGAGGCCGCGATCACGCCGCGCACGGTCGGCATCATTCCCGTGCATCTGTACGGGCAGCCCGCGGATATGGACGCGATCATGGCGATCGCGCGCAAGCACAAGCTCTGGGTGATCGAGGATTGCGCGCAGGCGCATCTGGCGCGCTACAAGGGCCGGCAGATCGGCACTTTCGGCGCAGCCGCGACCTATTCGTTCTATCCGGGCAAGAATCTCGGCGCGATGGGCGACGCCGGCGCTGTCGTCACCAACGACGATGCGCTGGCCGAACACATGACCATGCTGGCGCGCCACGGCGGCGTCGTGAAGCACCAGCACCACATCGAGGGCATCAACAGCCGGCTCGACGGCATGCAGGCGGCGATCCTGTCGGCCAAATTGCCGCATCTGCCCGACTGGACCAAAGCGCGGCAGGATGCCGCCAAGGATCTACGACGCCGGCCTCAACCAGATCGAGGACCTGTTCGTGCCATCGGTCGCGCCGGACCGTACCCACGTCTATCATCTCTATACGATCAAGCATCCGCGCCGCGATGCGCTGGCCGCGCATCTGAACGCCAACGGTGTCCAGACCGCGATTAACTATCCGATCGCGCTGCCGTTCCTCGCAGCCTATAGCCGCTTCGGCAATCGTCCTGACCGGTTTCCGAATGCGCATCGCGATCAAGGCAACATCTTGTCGCTGCCGATGTTCGCCGAGATCACGCCGGATCAGCAGCGCACCGTGATCGATCTCATTCGTTTGTTCTGAGCGAAGTGTCGACGGCGACCAAGAATTTGCCGGCACCACAGGACTGAGAGCCCTTCAAACGAGTAGCCGCCGTCGGCGGTACGGAACTTCATCCGAACCGACCTGGACCACCCACGGGGCCTTCTCCTCACGCAGCCCCACGACGACCCCCGAGCTGCCCCATGAATACCCCTAGGGTCCCCTCGATTACCCAAGATCCCTGGAATCCCCCGAGTTCCCCATTGGAGCTGATCAGGTTGAGAGGATTAATTTCCGCCATAGGCCCCCCGACCTTTGCCCGAGGAATATCCGCCATACCCAAGGTGATTTTCGCCATAGGCGCAGACTGCCATGTTGCTGCAGATCAAAAAGAGCGTTCTATGCGTCCGCACGGAATAGTTGTATTTATTGCATGATGGGCCTCCAGATACTGTTTCAGCAATGGCGAGGTGTCTCATGAGAGAGGGGGCAGCCTTGTTTCGCCGAAAATGGCTTTGCCCCAGCCATGCTACCGCGTCGGTTCTAAGGCCCACGGAGGTCTGAGACCGCTAGGGGCGTTCATCCGCAATGACCTTGCCGTCGTTCGGCAACGACTGAGGCGCGACCAAGGCCACGTTTCCCCCGAGTTTTGTGACGCTGCGCAGCGTCGCGTTGACCGCTTCCCTCAGTGACGTGTCCGGATCTGCGGCCTCCGCCTTCAGCGTCATCATATCGGTCTCGCCTGAGCGAGTGACGACGAGACGCAGCCGTCCAAGCTCGGGATGGCGCCTCCCGATTTCCGCAATCTGCTCGGGCCGCACGAACATGCCCTTGACCTTGGTGGTCTGGTCGGCGCGGCCCATCCAGCCCTTGATGCGCATATTGGTTCGCCCGCATGGGCTTGCCCCCGGCAAAGCCGCGGTGAGGTCGCCGAGCGCCAGCCGAATCCAGGGGTGATGCGGATCAAGCGAAGTGACGACGATCTCGCCGACATCGCCCGGCGCGACGGGATCGCCGGTACCGGGTCTTACGATTTCCAGGATTAGGTCTTCGTTCACCGTCATGCCGTCGCGCGCCGGTGTCTCGAACGCAACCATGCCGAGATCGGCGGTGCCGAACGCCTGATAAGCATCGACGCCGCGCGAGGCGACCTCGTCCTGCAGCGACTTCGGAAACGCCGCGCCCGACACCAGCGCGCGCTTGATCGAGGAAATATCGCGATCGCTGCTTGCGGCGGCATCGAGCAGGATCTTCAAAAAATCCGGCGTGCCGCTGTAGCCGACCGGCCGGTAGGCCTCGATCAGCTCGAACTGCGCCTCGGTATTGCCGGGACCGGCCGGAATGACCGCGCAGCCCAGTGCGCGCGCCGAAGCATCGAAAATAAAGCCGCCGGGCGTGAGGTGGTAACTGAAGGTGTTCAGCACCACGTCGCCGGGCCGGAACCCCGCCGCGAACAGTGCCCGCGCGCCGCGCCAAGGGTCGGCATGGGCAGGCTCGGGCTCGAAGATCGGGCCGGGCGAGGTGTATAGCCGCCCAAACGATCCGAGCGGACTTGCCACGAACCCGCCGAACGGTGGGGCGGCTTTGTGTAGGGCCGGGAGTTCCGATTTGCGCAGCACCGGCAGGCGCGCCAGGGCAGCCCGGCTGGCGATCGATGCGGGGTCGGTACCCCTGAGGCGCTCGGCATAGGCTGGCGCTTCCATGGCCTTGCGCAGCACCTCCGGCAGCCGGGAAAACAGCTCCGCCTCGCGCTGGTCGGGTGGGCGCGTTTCGAGGGCGTCATAATGGTCGTTCATGGCTGGTCCTTAAGTGTTCAGGCCGATTGCACCCCGCCTTGCACGTGGTATCAGACGGCGGGTGTTGGAGAGGCCCCAGGGGACGTAATGGCTGAAGCACAAACCGCCGCGACGGAAGATTCTATCGACATCGTCGCGAGACTGAAGCTGCGCATGATCGAGCACGCCCTGCCATTGTGGTCCGGGAAAGGCTGGGATTCGGCATCGGGCGGCTTCATCGACCGGCTCGACCACGATGGGCGCGCCGATCGTCTGGCGCCGCGGCGCGTGTTCGTGCAGGCCCGGCAGATCTATTGCTTCGCCAAGGCGGCGCAGATGGGCTGGTATCCGGAAGGCCGCGAAATCGCGCTGAGGGGGCTGGATCATCTCTTGACCAAAGCCAAGGCGCCCGACGGCCGGCCGGGCTTTGTGCATACATTGACGTCCGATGGTGCGGTCCTCGACCCGCTGCGCGATTCCTACGACCACGCCTTCGTGCTGTTTGCGCTCGCAACCGTCTATGCGCTCGACCGCGATGCGCAGGTCCGCGCCGAAATCGACGCGCTGCTCGCGTTCCTGGACGCTCATCTGCGCTCGCCGCATGGCGGCGTTCTGGAAGGATTGCCGGCGTCGCTGCCGCGGCGGCAAAACCCGCAAATGCATCTGTTCGAAGCGATGATCGCGGTGTTCGATGCCACCCATGAGGCGGTCTTTCAGAACCGCGCCGGCGACTTCTTCGCGCTGTTTCTCGCCAATCTCTACGACAAGCAGAAACACGTGCTCGGCGAATATTTCGAGGACGACTGGTCGAAGATCGAGCCCGTCAGCGTCGAGCCGGGACACCAGGCGGAGTGGTGCTGGCTGCTGAAGGGCTTTGAGCGAATTACCGGCTGCCCGACCGGGCGTCATCGCGGCGAATTGCTCGTGTCCGCGCTGCGCTATCGGGATGAAGCGACGGGCTGCCTGATCGATGAAGGCGACACCGAGGGCAACATCAGACGGCACACGCGCCGCCTGTGGCCGCAGACCGAAATGGCCAAGGCGTGGATCGCGCAGGCCGAAGCCGGCGAGGCGGGTGCCGCCGACGAGGCGCGCGCCGCGCTGGCGCGTCTGGAACGGCATTACCTTTCGCACCCGGTCGCAGGCGGCTGGTACGATCAGTTCGATCGCGACGGCAACTCGCTGGTCGCCACGATCCCGGCGTCTTCGTTTTATCATGTGCTCTGCGCGGTCGCGGAAGCCGAGCAGGTGCTCGGATAGGCACACCAACGCAGCGCTCACAGCCACCGCTTCCGCCGTTTGAAGCTTTTCAGGTTTTTGAAACTCTTGCGCTGGTCGCCGGCGCCGCCGAGGTAGAATTCCTTCACGTCCTCGTTGTCGCGCAATTCATCGGCCGAGCCGTCGAGCACCACCTTGCCCTGTTCCATGATGTAGCCGTGGCTCGCGACCGAGAGCGCCGCGCGCGCATTCTGTTCGACCAGCAGAATGGTGACGCCGAGGTCGCGGTTGATCTCCTTGATGATCGCGAAAACTTCCTTCACCAATAGCGGCGACAGGCCCATCGACGGCTCGTCCATCAGGATCACCTTCGGGCGTGCCATCAGCGCGCGCCCGATCGCGAGCATCTGCTGCTCGCCGCCGGAGAGATAGCCGGCGAGGCCGGTGCGCTCCTTCAGCCGCGGGAAATATCTGAACACCATGTCGATGTCCGCGCCGACTTCATTGTCGCTGCGGGTGAAGGCCCCGAGCCGCAAATTTTCCAGCGAGGTCATGTCGGAAATGATGCGGCGGCCTTCCATCACCTGAAAAATGCCGCGGCGGACGATCTTGTCAGGATCGATGCCGTTGATGCGCTCGCCGTTGAAGACGATTTCGCCGCGTGTCACTTCGCCGTCCTCGGTCTTGAGCAGGCCGGAAATCGCCTTCAACGTCGTCGACTTGCCGGCGCCATTGGCCCCGAGCAGCGCCACGATCGCGCCCTTGGGCACTTCGAGGCTCAGGCCGCGCAGCACCAGGATGACGTCGTCATAGACCACCTCGATGTTGTTCACACTGAGGAGCGGAGCCGTGGCCGCGACGGCGCCCGGAGCCGGACGCGTTGTTTCGACGGTTTCGATCAAATTGCGATCCTCTCGCTGTCGTCACCCGCGAAGGCGGGTGACCCGGTATTCCAGAGGCCGCGGTGACTAACCGTGAACCCGCGGCGTACTGGATCCCCGCCTTCGCGGGGGATGACGATCAGGTGTGCCGTCCGTAAGCGCGAACCTCTACCTCACCAGCCAAACCATTCCGGCTTGCGCGGCAGTTCGATGGTCTTGACCTTCTCGAGCTTGATCGTGCCCTTGGCCATCAGATCGTTGAGATCGCCGTCGGTCGCGCCCGACACCTTGGAGCGATAGAGGTCGACCGTCATCGTCGGGCGATGATCTTTCTCGGTCCAGGTCGAGGGATTGCAGACGCCTTCCATGCCGGCCGGAACCCAGTTGGCCTTCTGATAAAAGCCCTTGGCGACGTTCTCGCCGGTGGCGCCGCCGTTCTTGGCGGCCCAGTCGAGCGCTTCCTTGAGATACATCGCGCTGCAAACCGCCGCGATGTAATGCACAGGGCGGTAGACCTTGCCTGACGGGTCCGACATTTTGGAGATTTCCATCACGGTCTTCATGCCCGGCGCGTTGCCGCCCCAGGCCACCGCGGTGCGCAACGGGAAGATCACGCCATCGGCAGCGTCGGCGGCGGTCTTGGCGGCGTTCTCGTCCATGCCCCAGACGTTGCCCATGAACTGCACGTCGACGCCGGCGGTCTTGCAGGCCTTCAGCACCGAGATGTTGGAGGCGGCAGTATTGCCCAAATAGGCGTAGTTGGCGCCGGCGCTCTTCAGGCTCAGGCACTGCGCGCTGTAATCACCCGGCGCCAGTGCGAACACCAGCGGCGGCAGCACTTCGAAGCCGAGCTCGGTCGCGAGCGCTTCGCCGGCGGCCTTCGGTGCGTTCGGATAGGGATGGTTGGCGCCCATATGGACGAATTTCGGTTTGCCCGGCTTGCCCTTGGCCTTCCAGTCCTCGGCTGCCCAGGTCAGCATCGCCCGCATCGAGTCCGAATAGCTCGGACCATAGAAGAAATTATACGGCGCGGGTTTCGCCTTGCCGCTGGTGCCTTCCGGATCGGTCAGGGCTGCCGCGTAGGAGCCCGACATGTCCGGGATCTTGTCCTGGGCGAGGAAGCCGGTCAGCGCCTCGGTGTCAGCGGTACCCCAGCCCATGATCGCCGCGACCTTACTATCGGGAGCCGACCATTTCTTGTAGAGCGCGATCGCGCGCGGCACCTGGTAGCCGTAATCATTGCTGTCGACGTTGAGCTGCTTGCCGCCGACGCCGCCGTTCTTGTTGACCCAGGCAAAGGTGTCCGCGACACCCTGTCCGTAGGGCGTGCCAACATCGGACGTGCCGCCCGACTGATCCTGCAAATGGCCGATGGCGATCTGCGCCTGCGCGGTTGCTGACGCGCCGCCGATCAAAAGTGCCAGCGAAACCGTGCTCAAAAAGGATTTCATCGTCATGGTGTTTCCTCCCGTTATTTTGTTGATACCGATTGTAGCCAGTCCCGTTCCAACCTCAATGCGAAAACGGATAGAGTTTCCAGTACGTCTTGATCTGCCGCCAGCGATGCGCCAGCCCGTCGGGTTCGAACATCAGGAAAGCGATGATGATCAGCCCGACCGTGATCTCGCGCAAAAAGGTGATGTTGTTGTTGAGCGACAGCGCCTTGTCGATCGCGCTGCCCTTCAGGCCTGCGCTGATCCATTCCATCGCTTCCGGCAGCAGCACCACGAACGCGGTCCCCATCAGCGTGCCCATGACCGAGCCGGTGCCGCCGATGATGATCATCGCCAGGAACAGGATCGAACGTTCGATTCCGAAGCCCTCGATGGAGATCACGAGCTGGTAATGCGCGTAGAGTGCGCCGCCGATGCCGGCGAAGAATGCCGCGAGCCCGAACGAGAGCGTGCGGTATTTGGTGAGGTTGATGCCCATGATCTCGGCGGAAAGATAGTGATCGCGGATCGCGACCAGCGCGCGGCCGTCGCGCGTGCGCATCAGATTGGTGACGAGGAGATAGCTGACCACGAGATAAGCCAGCACCACGTAGAAATATTGCTTGTCGCCGCGAAAGGTGTAGCCGAAAATCGAGAACGGATTGGCGCTGGCCGGCACCGAGCCGCCGGAAAACCAGTCGGCGCGCGAGAAGAAGTCGAGCAGGATATATTGCGCCGCGAGCGTCGCGATGACGAGATAAAGCCCCTTTAGTCGCGCTGCCGGCAGGCCGAAGATGAGCCCGACCAACGCGGTGATTACGCCGGCCAGCGGGATGGCGAAGAACACCGGGATCGGCAGATTGTTGGAGATGTAGGCCGAAGTGAAGGCGCCCAACAGGAAGAACGCAGCGTGGCCGATCGAGATCTGCCCGGTGAAGCCGACCAGGATGTTGAGGCCGAGCGCTGCAATGGCGAAAATGCCGATCTGGATCGATATGCTGAGCCAGTAATTGGAAAACACCAAGGGTGCGACACAAACCAGGATGACGCCCGCAATCGCAAAATTGCGGCTGGTCGTGGTCGGAAAGATCGTGGTGTCCGCCGCATAGGTGGTGCGGAAATCACCGGACGGGATGAGGGAGGGACCTGCCATTTAAGTTACACCCGCTCGATGTCTTTGGTGCCGAACAGGCCATAGGGCTTGATCATCAGGATGATGATCAGCACGTAGAACGGCGCGATCTCATAGAGATTGCCCCAGTGCAGATATTCGCTGTCGATATATTGCGCGATGTTTTCCAGTAGCCCGATGATGATGCCGCCAAGCACCGCGCCGCCGATCAAGTTCGAGTCCGCCGAGGATCGCGGCCGGAAAAACCTTGATGCCGTAACCCGAGAGGCCCGACGAAACGCCGTTGACGACAGCGACCACGACGCCGGCGACCGCGGAGACGGTTGCCGAGATCGCCCACGCCATCGCAAATACGCTTTTGACGGATATGCCGAGCGACTGCGCGACCTGCTGGTTGAAGGCGGTGGCCCGCATCGCCAGGCCGTATTTCGAGGCGCGGAAGAACCAGGCCATGCCGATCATCATCGCGACCGAGACGACGAGGCTCATGACATAGACGGTCTGGATCTGCAGGCCGAGCAGGCTGACCGACTGGCTCTGAAACACCCGCGGGAACGGCTGCGGGTTGACGCCAAAAATCCACTTCAGCGCGGCCTGGAATACCGTCGACAGACCGATCGTGACCATGATGACCGAGATGATCGGCTCGCCAATCATTGGCCGCAGGATCAGGATTTGAATCGCGATGCCGAACACGAACATGAACACCAGCGTCATCGGCATGCCCAACCAGAACGGCACCTGGTATCTGGCAAGCAGCGCCCAGCACACCCAGGCGCCGATCAGGAGCAGCTCGCCCTGGGCAAAGTTCACCACCTGGGTTGCCTTGTAGATCAACACAAACGACATCGCGACCACGCCATAGAGCGTGCCGACCACGAGGCCGTTGACGAGGAGCTGGATCAGGAACTGAAGGTTCATGGGGTTTGCACGCGTTGGCTTGCGGTGCTGCCCTCTCCCACAAGGGGAGAGAGCGCATCAATTCGCACCGCGGTGTTTCTTTCCAGCATTCTCATTCCGCAGCCTCCGCCACCGTCTCGCGCGCCAGATCCACCACCCGCAGCGTGGTGCGGATGCGTTGCGTGGTGCCGTCCTGGAAGCGGATCACGGTGTCGACGGGGATGTCGCGCTTGCCGCCATAGATCGCGTCGATGATCCCAGTGTATTTTTCGTTGATGACGCTGCGGCGGACTTTTCGGGTGCGGGTCAGTTCGCCGTCGTCGGCGTCGAGTTCCTTGTAGAGCAGCAGGAAGCGGGAGATGCGCTGAGCCGGCGGCAACGTGGCGTTGACGGTTTCGACTTCTTTGCGCACCAGCGCGTAGACTTCCGGCCGCGAGGCGAGGTCGGTGTAGGTCGTGAACGAGATGCGGTTCTTCTCCGCCCATTTCGAGATGATCGAGTAACGGATGCAGATCATCGCCGCCAGCGCGTCGCGGCCGGCGCCGAGCACCACTGTTTCAGCGATGTAGGGCGAGAACTTCAGCTTGTTCTCGAGATATTGCGGCGAGAAGCGTTCGCCGCGCGAGGTCTCGGCGAGGTCCTTGATGCGGTCGATGACCACGAGCTGCTTGTTGTCGTTGAAATAGCCAGCGTCGCCGGAATGCATCCAGCCATCCTTCATGTCGGCCAATGAGGCTTCTGGATTCTTGTAATAGCCGAGATACATGTTGGGATGGCGCACCACGATTTCGCCGACGCCGTTGATGTCGGGATTGTCGACGCGGATTTCGATGTCGGCGGCCATCGGCACGCCCGTGGTATCGGGATCGACCTTGCCGAACGGATGCAGCGTGAAGGCGCCCAGCAATTCGGTCTGGCCGTACAGCGTACGCAGCGGCACGCCCATCGCCTGGAAGAATTTGAAGGTGTCCGGCCCGAGCGCCGCACCGCCGGTCGCCGCCGACCGCAGCCGCGCAAAACCGAGCCGGTCGCGCAGCGCGCGGAACAAAACCTTATCGGCCAGCATCGAATGCTTGCCCTGCGCCAGCGCGGCAAGGCCCGTCTTCATGCCGAGGCCGTAAAGCTTTTGCTTGAGCGGCGAGGAATCCATCACGCCGGCACGTACATCGGCGGCGATTGACTCCCACACGCGCGGCGCGAAGAGAACAAAAGTCGGCGCGATCTCGCGGAAATCGTTCATCATGGTATCGGGCTCTTCGACGAAGTTGACCTTCATCCGGCAGAGCAGCCCTTTGCCGAGCACGTAGACCTGTTCCATGATCCAGGGCAGCGGCAGCACCGAGACATATTCGTCGTCCGGTCCCTTCGGATCGAATGCGAGATAGGTCGCGCAATGCTTTAGGACCCGCCCGGCCGCGAGCATCGCCAGTTTTGGATTGGCCGTGGTGCCCGACGTCGTGCAGAGGATCGCGACGTCATCGCCCTTGGTCGCGTCAACGAGCTTGTCGTAGAGACGAGGCTCGCGCGCGGCGCGGTCGCGGCCCATGCCGGCGAGCTTGTCGGCTTCCATCAGGCGCGGGTCGTCATATTTCCGCATGCCGCGCGGATCGGAATAGACGATGTGCTTGAGGTTGGGGACGCGGTCGGCCAGTGCCAAGAGCTTGTCGACCTGCTCCTCGTCTTCGGCGAACACCAGTCTGGCTTCACCGTAGCTCAGCAGGTAGGCGGCTTCCTCATCCAGTACGTCGCGATAGAGGCCAAGGCTCATCGCGCCGATCGCATGGGTGGCGATCTCGGCCGAAACCCAATCCGGCCGGTTGTCGCCGATGATGCCGATCACGTCGCCGCGGCCGAGGCCCAATTCGACCATGCCGAGCGCGAAATCGTGCACGCGGGTCTGGTAGTCGTTCCAGGAGAAGACGCGCCACAGCCCCAGATCCTTTTCGCGCAACGCAATCTCGGCGCCGTGCTCCCTAGCGTTGAGGCGGAGCATCTTCGGATAGGTGTCGGCTGCCGCGGCGCGGCCGGCGTAATCCATCATGCCGCGCACTCCGGGGCGGCGGGCTTGTCGTCGGGATCGACCAAAACCTCGTCTTCCTCGCCGAGATAGGCGCGCTTGACATGGGGGTCGGCCAGCACCGCGGCCGGGTCGCCTTCCGCAATCTTGCGGCCGAAATCCAGCACCATGACGCGGTGGGAAATATCCATCACGACGCCCATGTCGTGTTCGATCATCATGACGGTCATGCCGAACTCTTCGTTGAGATCGACGATGTAGCGCGCCATGTCCTCCTTCTCTTCGAAGTTCATGCCCGCCATCGGCTCGTCGAGCAGGATCAGTTCAGGCTCCAGCGCCATCGCGCGCGCCAGTTCGACGCGCTTGCGCAAGCCGTAAGGAAGAGTGCCCGCGGTCGCCTTGCGCACCGACTGCAAGTCGAGGAAGTCGATGATTTCCTCGACCTTGCGGCGATGCTCGAGCTCCTCGCGCCGCGCGCCGGTCAGCCAGTACAGCGATCCCGTGATGAAATTGTTCTTCAGCAAATGATGGCGCCCGACCATGATGTTGTCGAGCACGCTCATATGGTGGAACAGCGCCAGATTCTGGAAGGTGCGGCCGATGCCGAGCGAAGGCCGCGCGTTGGGGGTGAGGGCCGTGATATCCTTGCCGCGATAGAACAGCTGGCCTTCGGTCGGCTTGTAGCGGCCCGAGATGCAATTGACGATCGATGTCTTGCCGGCGCCGTTCGGGCCGATGATCGAGAACAGCTCGCCATTGTTGACGCCAAAGCTCACTTCGGTCAGCGCGCGGACGCCACCAAAGCGCAGTGACACCCCGCGCACTTCCAACGTGTAAGCCACTCATTCCCTCCAGATACGGCGCTTAGGCAGCGCTCGTTAATATCTTCGTTCGTAATCACAACGCCGACCTTACCTTGGCCGGTATCGGTAAGCCATCCGACTAATGATGCCTGTTATCGAGGCCTTCGTCATCGGGCCCCTTATCCAGTGCATCGTCGTGCGCGGTAACGCCGCACCCGCCGATATCGGTTCTCTTCGTCGCGTCGTCCGGTCATCCGGTTGGCTAGCAAGCGGCGTGACGAGAGGTGGTCCTCCATAGGGGAAAGCGATACGGTGAAATGTCTTGTGCCCGACAATTGGTCAGTAAATTTCGGAACGCGATCTGCTTCCGGTTCCTGGTCAGCCATTGTTGCGGTGCAATATGTCGGGCTGGGGACGCTGTCGATAACATCATGATTGCTGCGGACTATCTGAAGCGCATCGCGTCCTGGTCGCGCGAACTGAACGAACGCGAGATCGAGGTCGCGCGCGCCGGTATTGTCGAGAAATCCTACCGCGCCAATGAATTCATCTTCATGCGCGGCGACGATTTCGAGTACTGGACCGGCGTCGTCTCCGGCCTGGCCCGAATGGGCATTGTGTCCCGGGGCGGCAAGGCCGCCAGTTTTGCGGGTCTGACCACCGGTGCGTGGTTTGGCGAGGGCACCGTCCTGAAGAATGAGCCGCGGCGCTACGACGTGGTGGCGTTGCGCGATACGCGGCTCGCGATGATGGACCGCAAGACCTTCGTCTGGCTGTTCGAGAACAGTGTGGGGTTCAACCGTTTCCTGGTCGGCCAGCTCAACGAGCGCCTCGGTCAGTTCATCGCGCTGCTCGAATACGGCCGCACGCTGGATGCGACCGCGCGGCTGGCGCGCTCGATTGCCTACTTGTTCAATCCCATTCTCTATCCGGACCTCACCCGCCATCTGGAGATCACGCAGGAGGAGATCGGGGCGCTGTCCGGCATCTCCCGGCAAAACGCCAACCAGTGCCTAAAGCGGCTGGAGACGCAGGGTTTGCTCAGGATCGAATATGGCGGCGTGACCATCAACGACCTCGAGCGATTGCGCCGCTATGGCGAGTAACTGGGGCTTGGGCTCCAAGCTCGGCATCTCAACAATAGATCGCCGACCAGCCGGTCCGGGGCTGGTGCCCCAATCGGTCGGCTAAACGTCTGATTCCAAATGGCTTTGGCATTAGACTTCGGCGGGGTCGGATGCTATGGCCTGCGCCGCTGGCGGCTCCCCCCTTGCGCGCTGGGTTTGACTAGGCGAATTGGGGGGCGGGGTAAAGGGCGCGCCGGACGCTCGCCGTGTAGTTGGAGAAGACATGTTGGCTCAGGATTCGAAACAGCGTGTGGCGCTGATCACCGGCGTCACCGGCCAGGACGGCGCCTATCTCGCCGAATATCTGCTCGGCCTCGGTTACACCGTACACGGAATCAAGCGCCGGTCGTCGTCTTTCAACACCGCGCGTATTGACCATCTCTACGAAGATCCCCATACGCGCAATGTACCATTCATGCTTCATTATGGTGACATGACGGACTCGACCAATCTGATCCGATTGGTACAGCAGATCAGGCCGACCGAGATATACAATCTTGCTGCTCAGAGCCATGTCGGCGTTAGTTTCGAGAGTCCTGAATATACCGCCAATGCCGATGCGATCGGCGTATTGCGGTTGCTTGAGGCGATCCGCATTCTCGGCATGGAAAAGGAGACGCGGTTCTACCAGGCGTCGACCTCGGAACTCTACGGTCTGGTTCAGGAAGTGCCGCAGAAAGAGACCACGCCGTTCTACCCGCGCTCGCCCTATGGCGTTGCCAAACTCTACGGTTTCTGGATCACGGTCAATTACCGCGAGGCCTACGGCATGTATGCCTCCAACGGTATCCTGTTCAATCACGAGAGCCCAATCCGCGGCGAGACCTTCGTGACGCGCAAGATAACTCGCGCCGTTGCTAGGATCGAGACCGGGCTCGAGGACACACTCTATCTCGGCAATCTCGAAGCCAAGCGCGACTGGGGCCATGCCCGGGATTATGTCGAGGGCATGCACAGCATATTGCAGGCGGACGCGCCCGACGATTTCGTGCTGGCGACCGGCGAGACCCGTTCGGTGCGCCAGTTCGTCGAACTCGCGTTTGCCGAAGTCGGCCGCGCGATCGAATGGCGCGGCAAGGGCGTCGAGGAAACCGGCGTCGACAAAAAATCCGGCAAGACCCTGGTTCGGATCGATCCGGTCTACTTCCGTCCGACCGAAGTCGATCTCCTGGTCGGCGATTCCAGCAAGGCGCGCGAGAAGCTCGGCTGGAAACCCAGGACGCCGTTCGCCGAGCTGGTCAAGGAGATGGTCGCGGGCGATCTGGACATCGCCAGGCGGGAGGCTGCCAATGGCAAGGACCCCGTTTGAGCTGAAGGGCAAAACCGTCTTCGTCGCCGGCCATCGCGGGATGGTCGGCTCGGCGCTGGTGCGCCGCCTGGCGCAGGAAAATGTCGAACTGCTGACATTGGGCCGCGGCGAGGTCGATCTGCGCGATCAGGCCGCGGTCAATAAATGGTTTGCCGCCCGACGACCGCAGGCGGTGTTTCTGGCGGCGGCTAAGGTTGGCGGCATCGTCGCCAACAACACGCTGCGCGCCGAATTCCTGTACGACAATCTGGCGATTGCGACGAATGTGATCCACGCTGCCCACGTCAACAAAACCGAAAAGCTGATGTTCTTCGGCTCATCCTGCATCTATCCCAGGATGGCACCGCAGCCGCTGCGCGAAGATTTGATGCTGACCGGGCCGCTGGAGCCGACCAACGAGCCCTATGCGATTGCGAAAATCGCGGGGATCAAGATGGTCGAGGCCTATCGTCACCAATACGGTTCGGATTTCATCAGCGTGATGCCGACCAATTTGTATGGCCGCGGAGATAATTATCATCCCGAATACAGTCACGTCGTCGCTGCCCTGATCCGCCGCTTCCACGAAGCGAAGATGTCCGGCGTCAAGGACGTGGTGGTGTGGGGCACCGGCACGCCGCGCCGCGAGTTTCTCTATGTCGACGATCTCGCCGACGCCTGCGTCCATCTGATGAAGACGTACTCCAGCGACGAACTGGTCAATATCGGCACCGGCGAGGACATCACGATCGCCGAATTCGCCCGCGTTGTCGCAGCCACCGTGGACTATCGCGGCGAGATCAGCTTTGACCCGTCAAAGCCCGATGGCACGCCACGCAAGCTGCTGGATGTCAACCGCCTGGCGAAACTGGGCTGGCGCGCCAGCACCTCGCTCGAGAATGGCATCAGGCGCGCGTATCAGGCGTATCTGAGCGAGTCCCAGCAGGCGGCGAAGTAATTACCTCGCCGCGGTCCTCGGCGGCGCGTTCGGGAGCGCCGCCGCCATCGCCGAGATCAGCGGCTTCATGAAATAGGCGTCGTGGGCCGGCGAAATATCGGTGCGCAGACCCTGCGATCTGAGTTCGCCCGAAACGGCCGGCCCGACCGACGCGATCAGTGTGCGTTCAAGCCCCTTGCGCAGCTCATCTTCCCGGCCGTGCGCCCGTGCGGTCTCGACGAGACGCCGAACCTGGCCCAAATTGGTCAGCGCGATCGCGTCAACGCGGCCCTGCGCCATTTCGTCGATGGCCGTGACAATGTTGGCGTCGGCAGCCTGCGCATCGTAGACGTAAGGCAGCACGGTATCGACCTCGGCGCCCCGCGCGGTGATCGCATTGATCAGCATGCTGTGATCCTTGTCCGGATAGAGCTGCAGGCCGAGGCGACGGCCCTTCAAGTCGAGACGCGACAACATCTCGGCGACGCCCTCAGATGTCGGCTTCTCCGTCGTGATCTGCGGCTCCAGCCCGATCTCGCGCAGCGCCTTGCCCGGTTTCGGGCCGCGGGCGAATTTGCGCGCCCGTCCGAGGGTTGCAACAAACTCCGGCTCGACGCCGATGCGCCGCACCACCTTCATCAGGCGGCGCAGGCCTTCGCCGGTCATCAGCACGAGATCGTCGAAGGGCTTGTCGATGGACCGCTTGATCCACGCTTCGATCGGCGCCGGATCGGGTGCATCGTGGATGGTGAACATCGGACATTGCAGCACGTCGGCGCCTTGCTCGGCGAGCAGGCGGGAAAACTGCGCTTCCTCGCGCGTTTCCAGGATCAGGATGCGGTAGCCGTTCAGTCTGTCAGTCATGATCTCACTCCAACGGCGATCGGGCGTGCTTTGTTCATCCTGACTCCTGTTTCGGGATTGGCGCAAGCAGGTTGGCGGTGATAGAGCAGGGCCGCAAACCCGCTCCACTTGACGCCTTGGATGTAATCAACTCTGCGCCATGCCCGATCATCAATTCGTTCTGACCCTGTCCTGCGCCGATCGCCCCGGCATCGTCTCCGCGGTGTCGACATTTCTCGCCCATAACGGGCAGAACATTCTGGACGCCCAGCAGTTCGACGACGTCGAAACCAAAAAATTCTTCATGCGGGTGGTGTTCACCGCCGCCGATCTCGCGGTCGAATTGAAGGCCTTGCAGACCGGCTTTACCGCGATCGCCGATCGCTTCGGCATGGACTGGCAGATGCGCGATCGCGCCAGCCGCCGCCGGGTGATGCTGCTGGTCTCCAAATCCGATCATTGCCTGGTCGATATCCTTTACCGCTGGCGCACCGGCGAACTCGAGATGATTCCGACTGCGATCGTCTCCAACCATCCGCGCGCGAGCTACGGCAATCTCGATTTCGGCGAGATACCGTTTCACTATCTGCCGGTGACCCGGGAGACCAAGCGCGACCAGGAACAGGCGGTGCTGAAGCTGGTCGACGACAGCAACACCGATCTCGTGGTGCTGGCGCGCTACATGCAGATCCTGTCGGACGAAATGACGGCAAGATTGTCGGGGCGCTGCATCAACATCCATCACTCGTTCCTGCCGGGCTTCAAGGGCGCGCGGCCCTACCACCAGGCGCATCAGCGCGGCGTCAAGCTGATCGGCGCCACCGCGCATTACGTCACCCACGACCTCGACGAAGGCCCGATCATCGACCAGGACGTCGAGCGCATCAGCCACCGCGATATGCCCGAGGATCTCGTCCGCAAGGGCCGCGACATCGAGCGCCGTGTTCTGGCGCGCGCGATCCGCTATCATCTCGATGATCGCGTGATCCTCAACGGCCGCAAGACCGTGGTGTTCATGGATTGAGGGCTCCAACAGCCCTCTTTTGTTTTGACGCGTTTTCTTCACGCGAACCGGTGGCCACTTCGCTCGAAAACGCTCTAATGAACCGCATCCTGCGACGAGGGTGCCGGCTTTGCCTCCTCGCCGCGCTCTGCGGCGGGCATCAGGCGCTTTCTTTCCCGCTCCTTCATGTACTCCTCGTATTTCTCCGTGCCGGGTCGCGGTGGGACGTCCGCCGGCATGCCGCCAATCCAGGCCGGAATGGCGTCGCTGACGCCGGCCGCGAGCTTCTCATTGATGGCGCCGCATCCGCTCAAGGCAAAGCCCGCGAGCGAGAGCGCGACGAGTGTGGCGAAATGGCGGGCGCGGATCAGCATTGTCAGGAGGTTACAATCTAGACCTTTAAGGATGATGGATTTAGGGCCGCCGTGCGGCCCCGGTGTTGCCAATCCGTCCGGTTCTTTGTTGACATAAACATTTTATTTGTACAATTGTACAAATAACAAGACAGCCAGATCCGATGACGCGGAATTCACAACGTCGCCATCCCAAAGGCTGCTGAGCTGCGGTTCGCTGCAGATGATAATGGTATCATGGCACCTAAGTTTGACCCCCTGTCGCTGCCCGCGGCATAGGCCTGCGGGAGCTCGCCTCGGGCCGGCAGCCCATCCTTCGTCCGATTGACAACAGGCCGCCGAAAGACGCCATGTCGCCTCGCTACACCGCCGAAAAATCTGGGCTATGGTGAGGCAAGGCCGGGAACTCGGCTCAAAGCCACGACCGATCAGGGGGAGAAAAATTTCATGTTCAAACGCAACCAAATATTGCTGGCCGCGGGCGCTATCGCAACCGTCCTCGCCGTGGCGCCTGCCCGGGCCGAGGATTCCGTCAAGATCGGCCTGATCCTGCCGATGACCGGCGGCCAGGCGTCGACCGGCAAGCAGATCGACAACGCGATCAAGCTCTATATGCAGCAGCATGGCGACACCGTCGCCGGCAAGAAGATTGAAATCATCCTGAAGGATGACGGCGCGCTTCCGGACAAGACCAAGACTGCCGCGCAGGAGCTGATCGTCAACGACAAGGTCAGTTTCATCGCGGGCTTTGGCGTGACGCCGGCAGCTCTTGCCGCTGCACCTTTGGCGACCCAGGGCAAGGTGCCGGAAATCGTGATGGCGGCGGGCACCTCGATCATCACCGAGCGCTCGCCCTATATCGTGCGCACCTCCTTCACGCTGGCGCAGTCCTCCACCATCATCGGCGACTGGGCGGCCAAGAACGGTATCAAGAAGGTCGCAACCCTGACCTCCGACTATGCGCCGGGTAACGACGCGCTGACCTTCTTCAAGCAGAACTTCAGCGCCGGCGGCGGCGAGATCGTCGAAGAGGTCAAGGTGCCCCTGGCCAATCCCGACTTCGCGCCGTTCCTGCAGCGGATGAAAGATGCAAAACCCGACGCCGTGTTCGTGTTCGTCCCGGCCGGCCAGGGCGGCAATTTCATGAAGCAATATGCCGAGCGCGGGCTCGACAAGGCCGGCATCAGGGTGATCGGCCCCGGCGACGTCATGGATGACGATCTGCTCAACGGCATGGGCGATGCGGCGCTCGGCACCGTGACGGCGCATCTGTATTCGGCGGCGCATCCCTCCGCGATGAACAAGGATTTCGTCGCCGCCTACAAGAAGGCCTTCAACTCGCGCCCGGGCTTCATGGCGGTGAGCGGCTATGACGGCATCCATCTGATCTACGAGGCGCTGAAGAAGACCGGCGGCAAGACCGACGGCGACGAACTGATCGCGGCGATGAAGGGCATGAAGTGGGAAAGCCCGCGCGGCCCGATCTCGATCGATCCGGAAACCCGCGACATCGTGCAGAACATCTACATCCGCAAGGTCGAGAAGGTCGACGGCGAGCTCTACAATGTCGAGTTCCAGACTTTTGAGGCCGTGAAGGATTCCGGCAAGACCAAGAAGTGACGACGAAGTGGTCATTGCCGATGTGCGGTTGCACATCGTGGGGTGCGAGCTCCGCACCCTCCACGTCATGCTCGGCCTTGTGCCGGGCATCCACGTCCTTCTTCGCGACGAGCAGGGAAGACGTGGATGGCGGGGACAAGCCCGGCCATGACGATTTATAACGCTCGTACCGTTACCATTGCTATGGGCTAAGCCGATTTCATGACCACGCTGTTCACCATCCTGTTCGACGGCGTCGCCTACGGCATGCTTCTGTTCGTGCTCGCCTGTGGTCTCGCGGTGACGCTCGGGCTGATGAACTTCGTCAACCTGGCGCATGGCGCGTTCGCCATGACCGGCGGCTATGTCTGCGCCGTGCTCGTCAACAATTTGGGCTGGCCGTTCTTTGCCGGCCTGCCGCTGGCGTTCGTCTCCAGCGCACTGATCGGCGTGGTGCTGGAACGCGCGCTGTACCGCCATCTCTACACAAGAAGCCATCTCGACCAGGTGTTGTTCTCGGTTGGACTCGTCTTCATGTCGGTGGCGGCGGTCGATTACATCATGGGTTCGTCGCGGATCTTCATCACGCTGCCGGCGGCGCTCGAAGGCCAGTTCGACTTCTTCGGCGTCGGCATCGGCCGCTACCGGCTGATGATCATCGTGATCTGCGGCCTGCTCACGATCGCGCTGCAATTGATCCTGGCGCGGACCCGCTTTGGCAGCCGCCTGCGCGCCGCGGTGGACGATCCCCGCGCCGCCAGCGGCCTCGGCATCAACGTGCCGCAGGTTTTCGCCTTCACCTTTGCCTTCGGCTGCGGCCTTGCCGGTCTCGGCGGCGCGCTCAGCGCAGAGGTCCTCGGGCTTGATCCGTATTTCCCGCTGAAATTCATGATCTACTTCCTGATCGTGGTGACGGTCGGCGGCTCCTCCAGCATCACCGGGCCGTTTCTCGCCTCCCTGTTGCTCGGCATCGGCGACGTCGCCGGCAAATATTACGTACCGAAGATGGGACCATTCGTGATCTACACCATCATGATCGTGATCCTGATCTGGCGTCCGAACGGCTTGTTCGGCCGCACGGCGACGCGTTGAGTTTGCGATGACCGCGCCTCCCGACGTCTCCTCTCATGCGATGGCCAGCGCCCGTTGGCGCCCGGCCGAGATCGTGTTCTGGATTCTGGCGCTGGCCTGCGCGTTCCTGTTTCCCTCCCGCTATCTGATCATGACCGACATCGTGCGGCTGGCATTGTTTGCGCTCTCGCTCGACCTGATTCTCGGTTATGCCGGCATCGTTTCGCTCGGCCACGCCGCCTTCTTCGGTGTCGGCGCCTATTCCGCCGGGCTGATGGCGCTGCATGGCGTCATCAACGAGCCGGTCATCGCGCTGGTCGCGGCAGGCCTGGTCGCCGCCGTGCTCGGCTTTCTCACCAGCTTCCTCGTCATCCGTGGCGTCGACCTGACCCGGCTGATGGTGACGCTCGGGATTGCGCTGTTGCTGGAAGCGCTGGCGGAGCGCTATTCCAACGTCACCGGCGGCACCGACGGGCTGCAGGGCATCGAGATGCAGCCGATCCTGGGGCACTTTGCCTTCGACATGTTCGGCAAGACCGGCTTCTTTTATTCCCTGATCGTGTTGTTCGTACTGTTCCTGCTGGCGCGGCGCGTCGTGCATTCGCCGTTCGGGCTGTCGCTACGCGCGATCAAAAACAATCCGCTGCGCGCCGCGGCGATCGGTGTCCCCGTCAACCGGCGCCTGATCGCGGTCTATACGCTGGCTGCGTTCTATGCCGGCATCGCCGGCGCGCTGTTCACCCAGACCACGGCGCTGGCTTCGCTCGACGTTTTTTCGTTCGAGCGTTCCGCCGATCTGATGCTGGTGCTGGTGATCGGCGGCACCGGCTATCTCTATGGCGGGTTGATCGGCGCTGTCGTGTTCACGATGCTGCGGGAGTTTTTCTCGACCATCACGCCGCAATACTGGCAGTTCTGGATCGGCCTTGTGCTGGTCGTAATCGTGCTGGTCGGCCGCGCGCGGATTCATCGCTGGGCCTTGTGGTTGCCGAACCTCGTGATCCGGCAACTGGCCGGCCGCAAGGCCGTCGTCGCCGTTCCCGAAGGTGACGCGTCATGACGATTGCGCTGGAAACCAAAGGTCTGGAAAAATCGTTCGGCGGTCTGCGCGTCACGCGCGATCTCTCGCTGCGGGTAGAGCAGGGCGCCCGCCATGCGCTGATCGGACCGAACGGCGCCGGCAAGACCACCGTGATCAATCTCCTGACCGGCGTGCTCAAGCCCAATGCCGGGCGCATTCGGCTCGAAGGCAACGACATCACCGATCTGCCGGTGCACAAGCGGGTGCTGCGCGGGTTGTCGCGCACCTTCCAGATCAACCAGCTCTATGCCGATCTGACGCCACTGGAGACCATTGGCCTGGCGGTCTCCGAACGGCTCGGCCGTGGCGGCGACTGGTGGCGGCGGATGGGCACGCGCAGCGACGTCAATGGCGA
Organism: uncultured Alphaproteobacteria bacterium; assembly: GCA_963836765.1. GTDB lineage: Bacteria > Pseudomonadota > Alphaproteobacteria > Rhizobiales > Xanthobacteraceae > Bradyrhizobium. The sequence goes on along the minus strand of CAWILG010000048.1, from coordinate 662,360 downwards.
AATTGCGGAAACGCTCGGCCGCTTCCATCTGCTCGACGTCATGAACGAACTCACCGCGACATTGCCCTACGGCAAGCAGCGCCTGCTCGAGATCGCGGTCGCGATCGCCACAAAGCCGCGCGTGCTGTTGCTCGACGAACCCGCGGCCGGCGTCCCCGAAAGCGAGCGCCACGATATCCTGGCTGCGGTCGCGGCGCTGCCGCGGGATGTCACGGTGCTGCTGATCGAGCACGATATGGACCTTGTGTTCTCGTTCGCCGACCGGATTTCGGTGCTGGTCAATGGCGCGATGCTGGTGGAGGGCCCGCCCGACGAAGTGGCGCGCGATCCGCAGGTCAAGGCGGTCTATCTCGGCGAGGCCGCCGATGTCTGATCTTCTCACCATCGAAGGCCTGCGCGCCGGCTATGGCGAGGCGGTGGTGCTGCCCGGCATGACGCTGTCGCTGGCCGAGGGCCAGGTGCTGGCGCTGCTCGGCCGTAACGGCACCGGCAAGACCACGCTGATCAATTCGATCGTCGGCATCACCCGCCGTTTCGGCGGCGCGATAGGGCTTGGCGGGCTCGATCTCACGCCGATGCGGCCGGACCAGCGGGCGCGGGCCGGGATCGGCTGGGTGCCGCAGGAGCGCAATATCTTCCGCTCGCTGACGGTGGAAGAGAACATGACCGCGGTGGCGCAGCCCGGGCCGTGGACGGTGGCGAAAATCTACGAGATGTTCCCGCGCCTGAAGGAGCGCCGCAGCAATTTCGGCAACCAGCTCTCCGGCGGCGAGCAGCAGATGCTGGCGATCGGCCGGGCGCTGACACTGAACCCAAAGGTGCTGCTGCTGGACGAGCCGACCGAGGGGCTGGCGCCGATCATCGTCGAGGAGTTGCTGCGGGCGATCGGCACCATCTCCCGCGCCGGCGGCCTATGCTCGATCATTGTCGAACAGAATGCCCAAAAGATTCTGGGGTTGGCCGATCGTGTTGTGATATTGGAGCGCGGCGCGATCGTTCACGATGCGGCAAGCGCCACCCTGAAAGCCGATCCCGCCGTGCTCGAACGCTTCCTTGGCGTCTCGGGTGCTGCGACTCATTGAATTAAATTCTCGGGAGTTACCCATGCAGCGAACCAAACCTCCTTTCCGCGCCGACGAGGTCGGCAGCCTGTTGCGGCCGCCGCGCATCAAGGAAGCGCGCACCAAACTCGAGAAGGGCGAAATTACCGCCGAGGATCTGCGCAAGGCCGAGGATCTGGAGATCGAGAAGGTCGTGCACCGGCAAGCCTCGGTCGGGCTTAAGCTTGCGACCGACGGCGAATTCCGCCGCTCCTGGTGGCATTTCGATTTTCTCAGCCATCTCACCGGCTGCGAGCTGTTCCATCCCGACACGGGGATTCAGTTCGCGGGCGTTGAAACCCGGCACGACGCCATTCGCGTAGTCGGCAAGATCGACTTTCCCGACAATCATCCGATGCTGGATCATTTCCGCTTTCTGAAGAAGCAGTGCGACACTGCGCATGTCACGGCGAAGATGACGATCCCGTCGCCGGCGGTGCTGCATTTCCGCGGCGGCCGCAAGGCGATCTCCAGGGATGTCTATCCCGATCTCGACGCGTTCTACATGGATCTGGGCAAGACCTACCGCAAGGCGGTCAAGGCGTTCTACGACGCCGGCTGCCGCTATCTGCAGTTTGACGACACGGTGTGGGCCTATCTGTGCTCGCCGGACGAACTGCAAAAGGCCCGCGAGCGCGGCGACAATCCCGACGGCCTGCAGGAAATCTACGCCCGAATCATCAACTACGCGCTGGCCGAGCGGCCCGCCGACATGGTGATCACTACCCACGTCTGCCGCGGCAATTTCCGCTCGACCTGGATTTCCTCCGGCGGCTACGAGCCGGTGGCGGAGACCATGCTGGCCGGCACCAATTACGACGGCTATTTCCTCGAATATGATTCCGACCGTGCCGGCGGCTTTGAGCCGCTGCGGTACCTGCCGAAGGGCAACAAGATCGTGGTGGTCGGCGTCATCACCTCGAAATTCGGCGAGCTCGAGAAGAAGGACGACATCAGGCGGCGGCTGGAGGAGGCGGCGAAATTCGCGCCGCTCGACCAGCTCGCGGTGTCGCCGCAATGCGGCTTTGCCTCGACCGAGGAAGGCAACATCCTCTCCGAGGAAGAGCAGTGGGCGAAGCTGAAGCTCGCGGTCGATGTCGCCAACGAGGTGTGGGGGAAGTAGAGAAGCTGTTCTCACGGCTAAGTCCGCGTCACCATCGTCGCCGCCCGGCTTGATATACGGCCCGGGGACATGGGTTGACCGGGAGATCCAGAATTCCAGAGGCAGCAATGCTTGAGCCGAGAAGCCGCGGCGTACTGGATCACCCGCATGCGCGGGTGATCACAGCGGGTGTTTGGCGCTTGCGGTGCCATTCCGAACATACGTTCCGCGGCCGCGGGAAGGGATGCCATGACACCAAACCCTGACGCCATCATCATCGGCGCCGGCCCTGCGGGGCTAGCCTGCGCGGTGACGATGCGCGCGGCCGGGTTGAGTGTCAGGGTTTTGGAGAAGGCCGATCGCGTCGGCGCGGTCTGGCGGCGGCATTACGATCGGCTGCATCTGCACACCGACCGCAACCATTCCGGTCTGCCGGGCATGGCCATGCCACAGGCCTATCCGGTCTATCCGTCGCGCGCGCAGGTGGTCGACTATCTCGAAAGCTACGCGTCTCATTTCGGGATCGCGCCGGTCTTCCAAACCGCGGTCTCGCGCATCGGGCGGGATGGCGCGCTCTGGCGTATGGAGACCTCGCAGAATTCGATCGCAGCGCCCATTGTCGTCGTCGCCACCGGCATTGCCGACGCGCCTTATCGCCCCTCGTGGCCGGGACAGGAGACCTATTCCGGCGTTCTGATCCACAGCAGCGAGTACCGCAATCCCGATCGATATGCGGGCAAGCGCGTGCTGGTCGTGGGCTTCGGCAATTCCGGCGGCGAGATCGCGCTCGATCTTGCCAATGCTGGCGTCGATGTCGCGCTCGCCGTGCGCGGCCCGGTGCAGATCATTCCACGCGATCTCCTCGGCTTTCCCATTCTCTCGTGGGTGATCCTGTATCGGCGTTTGCCCGCGCGCTTGGTCGATGCCGTCAACGCGCCGGTGCTGCGGCTGGCCGTCGGCAATTTCGAAAAGCTCGGCCTGCGCCGCGCCGCCAAGGGGCCGCGACAGATGGTCGAGGAGGATGGGCGGGTGCCGCTGATCGACGTCGGCACGCTCGCCAGGATCAGGGACGGTTCGATCAAGATCCGCGGCGGCATCGATCGCTTTACGCCTGACGGCGTCGTGTTCACCGACCCGGCCGGCGAGACCTTCGACGCGGTCATTCTGGCCACCGGTTTTCGTCCCGATCTGCGCCGGTTGATTCCGAATGCCGAAGGCATTTTTGACGCACACGGCATGCCGCTGATCACAGGCCGGGCGACGGCCGCGTCCGGGCTTTATTTCTGCGGTCAGATCACGGTGCCGACCGGGCAATTGCGCGAGATCGGTATCGAGGCGCAGCGGATCGCGGCGAGCACGAAGGCGGCGTTGGCGGCGTCGTAGGCGTTGTAGGTGCGCATCCTTGCCCCCGTTCGTGACGGCGCGCGGCATCGCGCCCGGGACACGACAGCCATTGATCTATTAGATCAAACCCGCCGCGGCACCGCCGTCCAGGAATAAGCTGTCACCAGCGCGCGCCAATTGCTGCCGCACAGCACGGAGATGGTCATGAGGTTGTCGAGTTCACTGCGCATCACCATTCTGGCTGCAACCGCCTCCCTGCTCAGTGCGGGCGCGCAGGCCGGGCCGATGCCGACCCATGTGGCGGCAATGAAATAGATGGTCGGCCCAAACACGACCGAAGTGCGTTGGGGCCGGGGCGGCGGCTGGCGCGGTGGATGGGGTTATCGCGGCCTCGGCTACGGCGTCGCAGCCGGCGCGATCGCCAGCAGCGCCTATTACGGCGGCGGCTACTATGGCGGCTATCCCTCCTACAGCTACGCGGCCGTCCCGTCTTACGGATGGCGCCGGATACGGCTACGGCGGTGGATATGGCTATGGCGGCGGCTGCTCGCCCTATGGCGGCTAGGCCGCCGCGCGGTATTACGGCTGGTAGAATCCGTCGCGCCGCTTGTTCTCACCTCCTCCCTTGAGGAGGAGGCCGGCGCTGCGAAGCAGCGCCCTGTCGCGCCGAGGTGATGCTGGCGCTGCGGTGGTCGCCAACTTTATTTCGGAAGGCATTCCACATTAAAGGCAATGATGATCTGCGCCGGGTCACCCTTGCCGATGCTCTTCAAGTCTTCCAGGCCGCTTTTTAGCCTGGCTCCCGCGTCCTTCAAGCTGCCCTCGAGTGCCGACTTGGCGGTCTTGCATCGCTCTTCAGTCGAGAACTCCTGAAACACCACGGTTGGGAGCAGCCTCCATTCCGTCCTGTCGTTTGTAGCGGCGGGACTGACTGAGTAGGAGAAGACGTACATCAGGATCCACATCGGTATGCTCCACTCGTGATTTGACGGCAGAGACGGCCTGCGCCCCCAAACGCCATCGTCGATAAGATGGTCGTGCCCCGCTTGCGCCGGTGCTTTCGCTGTCGTCGTGATACGGTCACCGCCCAATCCGCGAGCCATGATCTAGATCAACGCGCGGCTGACCGTGGCGACTTCCCTGCGCCACCACATCGTCTTCAGGCTCTCTCTGCAAGCGCAGGGGAGCGGGCGGAAACGCTCGACCGGATGTCTGCTGCAAGAAAATTGGGTGTCTAGCTTCCCGCAGCCTCCATCCGGCCACGGCGGCGCAACTGGCGCAGCGACAAGGCGTGCAGCAGGATCGAGCACGGCACCACGAAAGCAGGGGTCAGCACATTGGGATAGCTGTCTATGCCGAGGCTCGGGCCGTCCGGAACGATCAACTGGAACGGGCCCGGCGACATGATCATTCCCAAGGTGATCGCGACGGCGAGATCCGCAAGGCCGAAGATGTTCCAGAGGATCGCCGCTTTCCGCCCCTCAGCCGTACCGGTCGCCAGGGCGATCGCGGCCGAAAGAGCGAACAGGCCGGTCAGTACATCGCCGGTTCCTGCCGGCAATGCCCATAGGCCGGGCAGCACCCCGCGCAGCCAGTAGGCGAGCCATTGGCTGCCGAACGCGCGGTAAAGCTGAAGAGCGACGAGCCAATTCGTCGGCATCGCATCGAGCAGTTGTCCCACCCGCTTCGACAACAGCAACAGCGGAACGCCGATGATCACCGGCAGCAAGATCGCCGATGGCAGCAATGGCAAGGGGGAGACGCCCGTGCGGAAGACACCGTTGATGGCCGCTGTCCAGGCGACGGCGGCCCAGAGCGTGAATGGGACCATGATCGCCAGCCAGGTCGTGCGACGCTGGTCCGGAGTGAGCTCGGTGCGTTCAAGGCCGAGCCAAAGGCCGAGCGCGATGAGGCCATGAACTATCAGCCGAACGGCCAGGGCCGGAAGGCCGCTCTCCGGAAGCACTGGTAGCGAGATGATCAACCACGTCCACAGTAGCGTGAGTGGCACGCTCCAAAGCAAGCTACGCCAGGCGGGACGCGGCGGGACGATGATAGGAGCGGGAAGCGCATCGGTGGTCATCGGCGGTCCTCCATGTGAGCCTCGCTCTTATTGCCGGTGTTCGGGATTGGCCGCGAGCAAGCCGAGCGGCAGCAGAGGACCGACCGCGATGTACTCGTGGTCCATCAGATCCTGCTTGCCCAAGGGAAGGCCGTCCATGATCGTGTGCGCCTCGCCGACATCCCTGGTATCCAGCAGGAAGATCACGCCGCGACCATCGCCGCGCGAATACCACTCGCGAATCCTCCCACCGAGATAGAGCTGCACGGTCTGCCGGATTTCAGCCGGCATGACGGCCATGACTTGTTCGCGGGTGACGCCCGCCTTCACGGTAAGGATGACCATCACACCGGTGACGGTGGGCGAGGTGGCTTGTGCCTGGGCGAGGGATGGCTGGGTCATGGAAGCGGTGCCTGTCAGGGTTAGGGTGAGGGCGAGGGCGACGTTACGGATGGCTTTCATTGGTCGCGTTGCTCCGGTCACGGCGGTCACCTTTGTTGGTTGCGATAGCCAGGATGTCGCGAATGCCGGGGCTCGACATCAGCGGTGCTCCTGATTTGCAGGTCAGATGTAAGGCCGCTTCCCGTGATCGACTATTCGCGATAATGTCGATGGGTCATGAAGCGGAACTTCACAGTCAGGCAAGGCGCGCTCGACGGCGTCGAGGCGTTCCTGGGCGTTGCCCAGCACCGCAGCTTTCGCAAAGCGGCCGCGGAGCTCGGGGTAACGCCATCGGCGATCAGCCAGGCGGTGCGTACGCTGGAGGGGCGCGTTGGCGCGGCGCTGTTCATCCGCACGACGCGCAGTGTCGGCCTCACCGAAGCCGGAGAGCGATTTCTGTCGCGCGCAAAGCCTGCCTTCGAGGAGCTTGTCGCCGCAAGCGAGGTCGCGCGTGACCTTGGGCAGCGGCCGTCCGGATTGTTGCGCCTCACGGTGCCGCGGGCGGTGGTGCCGATCCTGCTGGAGCCACTGATCGCATCCTTCTGCCAGGCCTATCCCGAGGTCGAGGTGGAGATCGCCGCAAGCGGGGATCTGGTCGATATCGCTGCCGAAGGATTTGACGCCGGCATCCGGCTCGGCCAGTTCATCGAAGCCGATATGGTCACGGTGCGTCTGACGCCGTCGCATCCCGCTGACTGTGGTCGGTAGCCCCGATTATCTGCGTCGGCGGCAGCGGCCGGAACGCATCGACGATCTGCGTCAGCACGCCTGCCTGCGCATGCGCCGCTCGAACGGGTCGATCGCGCCCTGGTCCTTTGTCAACGGCAACGAGGCAGTCGAAGTCATCGTTTCCGGACCTTTTATCGCCAACGACATGCCCACACTGCTTGGCGCGGCCGTCGAAGGATTGGGCCTTGCGCAGGTGCCCGCGCCGATCGCTGCCGGCGCGGTGAAAGCGGGGAAACTCGTGCGCGTGCTGGAACCATTCGCGCCCATGGCGCCCGGTGTGTTTCTCTACTATCCCGGCCACCGGCAAATGATGCCGAAGCTCCGCGCATTCGTCGATCACGTGAAGAGCCGTTCGCGGGCGATGCGGTCTGTCCGTGCGAAGACGGCCTGACTTTCAACGGCTCGGGGCGGGCGAACCGCTCGCTACCCAACGATCGGTTTCCGCGCAGCGCTCAACCCATCCTGCGATCTGGACGGCAACCTCGCTGTGTGCTACGGTTTGTAGCACTTGGGAGGACCACCATGTTGATGTGTCTCTACCAGCTTCCGCGCTAACGAGCCGACCCTGCCGTAACGCCGCCGCGCCTCATCGCGGATGAGGCGTCATCTGCTGTTCAAGCCGGGAAGCTTCCATGTCTGACGCCATCTGCCGAGGCGCCCACCGCGCCGATCTCCTCGTTTGTTTCCGATCTCGATCAACTCGCCGCCGAAGTCATGGCCGACTGGAAGGTGCCGGGTGCGGCGCTTGCCGTGGTGCAGGACGGCAAGCTGGCGCTGACGCGGGCTTATGGCCAGCGCGATGTCGAAGCCGACCTGCCGGTGACGCCGGCAACGCAGTTCGTGATCTGCTCGATCACCAAATCGTTCACCGCGACCGCGATCGCGCTGCTGCACCATGAGGGACGGCTCGACTGGGCCAAACCGGTGCGCGACTACATGCCGGAATTTCGCCTCAGCGACGCGGTCGCGACCGAGCGCGTCACGGTGCGCGACCTGTTGTGCCATCAGTCGGGATTGCCGCGCCATGACTGGGTGCATTTTATCGGTGATCGCGCGCCTTCCGAAATGCTCGGCGTCATGCGGCATCTCGAATTGAGCCGCGATATCCGTACCGCCTGGCAATACAGCAACCTCTGCTACAATGTCGCGGGCCTACTGATCGAACGCCTCAGTGGACAAACCTTTTGAGGCGTTCATCCGCACGCGGCTGACCGACCGGCTCGGCATGACCGTGGGCTTCAGCCTGGACGAGCTTGAAGCCGCAGATGAAGCGGCGCGGCCCTACATGATGCACGAGGATACCAGGCTACCGGCGATGCGGCTGCCGATCCGGACCACCGCGGCGGGCGCGATCAACACGTCAGTCACTGATCTCGCGAACTGGATGCGGCTGCATCTCGGAAAAGGCGAGTTCGACGGCGAGCGGCTGCTGCCAGCAGCGCTGATCGACGAATTGCATGCGCCGCGCGTCTACAACACAGCCGCCGGCCACGCCGAGTTCGGCGACGCGCATTACGGCCTCGGCTTCCAGCTGAACAGCTATCGCGGCGACCGGCTGGTGTTTCACGGCGGCGGCTGGCCCGGCTGGGGGACGCTGATGACGCTGCTGCCGGACTTCGGCGTCGGTATTGCCGTCTTCACCAATCGCAGTCCAAGCGAAGTGCCGTCGACGCTGACCTGGTACATCATCGACCGGCTGCGCGGCCGCGAGCCGGTCGAGTGGCGCGCGCGCGCCCGCAAGCAGCGCGACGAATTCATCGCCCATATGCAGACAGACAAGGACGCGCGGGAGAAGGCGCGTCACAAGGATACTCACCCGGCGCACGCGCTCGCGGCCTATGCCGGCGAGTACGCGCATCCGGCCTATGGCGTGATGTCGGTGAGGGAACAGGACGGTTCGCTGCAATGGACGTGGCGCGGCATGTTCGCAGCCTTGTCGCACCGTCACTACGAGACGTTCGAACTGCCCGAGGTGCCGGACCGCCTGCTGCCGGACCGGCTGGCCATCACCTTCCTGACCGATCGCGACGGCAACATTGTCAGCCTGTCGACGCCGCTAGAGCCGATGGTGAAAGACATCATCTTTGCGCGCCTTGCGGCCGGCGATTGCATCGACCCTGCGTTCCGCGCCCGATGTGTCGGCCACTTCAAGAGCGGCGCGATCACGCATCGGGTCACGCTGGATAGCGAGGGACGCCTTGTGCTGAAGCCCGACTACCAGCCGGCCTATCGCCTCGCGCCCGAGCAGGGCAGACGGTTCCGCATCGTCGAGCTGGAGGGTTTTGTCGTCGAATTTCGCGGCGAGGGGATTTCGATCGATGAAGTGACCTTCCATCAGCCGAACGGCACCTTCGTCGCCCAGCGCGTGGAAGAGTAGGGCGGCGCTTGCCGCTCAGAAGCTCCAGTCCGTTCCGAGGGTGAAGATGCCGCTGGGCTGCAATTCAGGCCGACGCTGTCGAGAACGATATCGATCCATGCGACGAGATTGGGAGCGTCGGGCCGCACGGCAATGGCGATCTGGTCCTTCTGCTCGCCCACCAGGCAAAGCTTGAGCTTGATACGGGCCGCCGGGTGCTGATCGAACAATTGGCGCAACTCGATCTCGCCGCCGAGACCTGCGAACAGCCGGTCGGTTTCCAGGGCGTCGTAGAGTTCCCTTCCGGTGTCGAAGACCACCGGATTGATCTTGTTGCCCTGATTGCGCAGCGCCTGTTCATAGGCGCCGCCGCGCGTGACGCCGAGTCCGCCCGGCCGCGCCGCCAGCGCCGCCGCTTCGGCGGGCGTGTTGGGGCAGGCAACGTTCTCCTGCAACGCCCGCACCCGGTTCAATGCAACAGCCACCGACTGCGTCAAATACGGGCGCGAAAAGCGCACCGCCTGGGCCCGCTCAACGGTCCGCGTAATCGAAGACACTGCAACGTCCACTTCGCCGGCAGCGACCTGCGCCACCAGCTCATCGTGGGTCGTGGCCGTGCGCACGAACTCAAGCTTGACCCCGAGGCGCTTCGCGAGGCCGTTGGCCATGGCGACCTCGATGCCGGCAGGCTGACCGTCGCTGCCGGTAACCAGCAGCGGCGGAATCTCCTTGGCGACCAGCCCGACGCGGAGCGCGCCGCGCTCCTGCACCTGGCGGATATCGGGAAAGCTCGAAAGCGCCGCCGCGGCGGATGGCACCGGCGGCAATATCGCCAGTGCAAGCCATGCGCCCATCACCCATCTACGCCACGGTCTCGCATTCATGCGGATTTCCCCGGCTTCGCTGTGATGACGGTCAGTGCGGCCGTCCCCAGCACGGTGAGCAGTGAGACCAGCGGCGCTACCGCGGGCTGCGTGGTCGCCAGCACCACGACCGCCAGCGCGTCGGGGATCTGCGCGTTCAACAGGATCGGCGCCAGGATCGGCACCAGCGCCGGGCCGCCTCCGACTGCCGCCGCGCCGGAGATCAGGCACGACGCCGCGACGATGACGATCGCGGCGGTGCCGAGCGAAACGCCGTAGACCTGTGCGAGAAAAAGCACGGTAAAGGTGAACAGCAACACCTGGCCGTGCTGGTTGGCGAGGACGCCAAACGGCGTGACCGTATCGACGACGCTGCGGTCGACGCCAAACCGTTCCTGCAGGACTTCGATCGCGGAATACAGTGCGGCCAGCGGATTGTCGGTGGCAAAGGCGATGACAAGGGGCTGGCTGAGATCGGCCAGGACGCGCCAGGGCGCCTTGCGGCACACGATCGATAGAACCGCCGTCAGCCCGGCCACCGCGACCAGTCCCGCCAGGTAGAAATAGCCGACGTAGCGTACCAGCGCTTTCAGCAACTCCCGATCGGCCTCCGCCACATGCGCCGCGCCAAGAGCGAAGAGGCCGAGCGGCAGCGGTATCAGCACCCAGTGGAAGATGGTCGCAAATGCCTCGTTGAGGGCGTTCAGCACCCGCAGCGTATCGTCAGCACCGGGTGACTAGACGACGCCAAGCGCCAGTCCGAGCAGAACGCAGAAAAAAACAATGCTGATGAACTGCGCTCCTGACAGCGCAGCGAAGATATTGGGCGGCACCATGCCCTGCAGGAACGCCATGATCGGACTGCCGGATTCGATCGCCGGCTCGGTGGCGAGTTGCTGGCCGAGCGCTGCGGCCGCGCCCTCGCCGAGGCTTTTGCCCGGGCTCAGACCGACGCACACCAGCACCGTCGCCGCACTTGGAATCAGCAGCAGCAACACATAGGACAGAACCATGCGCGGGAACAGCGCGCGGGTCGTCGCGTTGCGCAACATCTGCCCGATGCCCCAGGTGAGCGCCGTCACAAGGATGGGCAACATGCTCATTGAAAGCAGGGCGACGTAAAGTTTCGCGAACGGCACCAGCGCGTGGGCCGGCGTGGGCAGGTAGAATCCGAACAGCAACCCGCAGACGACCCCTGCGATGATGGTGGCCGGATGCGTGACGACTCTCAGGACCTGACGCAGCAATCGATTGCCTTTCGGCGATCGCGGTCGCGGGAGTGCGAGCCGGCTCGTTGGACAGCCGTGACTTTAACGCCGCAGGTGCGGCGGCGCAATCGGCCCGCAATCAGTATCGGTCCGCACAAGCTGCAGCATACGATGCAGGCGAAGCTGGTGAAGTTCCGCAGGTTGCAGACGACTCAGCCCTCGGTGGAGCGGACCGTGCGGCTGGCGCGGCGCGTGCCGACCGACAGCACCGTCAAGCTGACCGGAGCGAGGCCGGAGGATCCGATCGCGCGGGCGCCAGCCGGCGTCAGGTCGATTATTCGTCCGCGGATATACGGGCCGCGATCGTTGATGCGGACGACGACAAAGCGGTCGGTCTCGATGTTGGTGACCTTGACCATCGTGCCGAACGGCAGCGTGCGATGAGCCGCGGTGAGTGCGGAGGCGTGGGCGTACTCGCCGTTGGCGGTCGGCTCGCCGCTGTATACCGATGCGATTCCAGTCTGTGCGGCCGCCGCCAGCGACGAAGAAAACGAAATAGCTGCTATTAAAATTCCCATACCAATCGTGATGTGTCTAACCTTCACTCGATAACCTCATATATTGTTGCGATCTTGCGCGCGCGATTCGGTGTGTTGTGATGGCTCGCCTCCGCGGCTTCTCGCTCGGCGACCGTTCAAGGCCGTCACGGTCACGCTGGCCAACACGATGGCCTAGGATCATTTGAGCGTTGCTGGCGGAGGCGCTTTGCGATCAATCGGGATCGTCTGCGCAGCGCTTCTATAGTCAAAAGGCTGAGGCGGCGTCTTGTGATGACACGCCAGTGATTTGGCTTTTCGCGCCGCAAGCCGGGAGCGGCGCGGATGCTTTCTGCTGTGCAGCTCGCGGTTGGATTGCTTCCGCCTTCGCTCGTCGGGCTACGGCGGGCAAGTCATCGGGGAGCTTGTCACCGCAATCGCATCGTCTGGTTAACTACCCACGCGGCACCCGCTGGCTTCATGAAAGTCGAAAGGATAGCCTGCAAGTATGTTCCCGCAAAGGTTGTGCTATATGTCACCGTGGAATGGCCGTTTGGATCGAAGCTACGGTTTGAACTGTGCAATCACGATCCTGCCGGGCGTGCTGGCCGTGGCGACGCTGTGCGTTGGGGACAGCGTTCATGCTGCGCAAAAGAAGGCCGGAATACTACCGGACAAGACGGAAGCATTGCTGAAGAGTGGATATGTCGAGCTTTCCGGAGACGATGCAGTCAGCTTTCTGGTGGGCAATTCGGTCGTGATCAAGAAAACAGATGCGCCGAAGGGCTTCCCGGCCGGTGACACCGATTACCGCTACTATTTCAGCGATCGGCACACGGCGTACGAATGCGTCGCCAACGACTGCTGGACGCAATCCTGGAAGGTCGACGGTAAGGATATCTGTTTCGAAATCCCTTCCGTACTATGCGACGACCCGACGCACAGATTCTATGCTGCGCCTCGCCTTTTCAGGGCGCCTCGTCCGGACGGGCGCACAGGAAAGATAGGGATCTACCTGACGTACAAGTCCAACCTCCATAGTGTCGTCAGAGGAAACGCGACCATCGCTCCGCTACTTGACGCCAATGGCGTGGGCAAGATGATCGAAGTCAATTCCGCAGACTTTGCTCAGGAAATCGAGGCATCCAGCAAATTTTCCGAAGGCGACAAGCAAGTCCCTGTCAACGGCACTCCCGCCATTTCATTCCTGATTGGCAACACTTTCATTTCAGGGGAAACCGCGACCGACGAGAATGGCGGTGTCCATTTATGCCCCGATCAGGGCTACTATTATTCGCCCGACGGTCGCATCATCACGTTCAATTGCCACCATTGGCCGGATCAGTGGTCGATGCACATGACGCACTGGAAACTGGCGTCAGGCAGGCTCTGCATTGAGGGCCTGAGTGGCAATGGGGCGTTCGGTTGCGGCGACCGTTTCGAAATAGTGTACTTAACTCCCTCTGATAAACACGACGAGTGGCTCGTTCTCGCGGAAGACTTCCCGCGCAAGATATTCGGATATGCGGGCAATGTCTTTCATTTCAAATAGGTTGCAGACCGCAAGAAGTTCAGCTGTTCGTGGCAGATCGGATCAGAAAGCTGACGCGTTGCGCCGTTATTGGAGAGAGCCGCTGAATGGGACGCTTCGCTACAACGGCGCTCTTCTATGAGCAATTCCGGCCACCTTATCCGACCGAGTTCTTCCAGGAAGTCGCGAAACGGCTTGGGCTGAAAAAGAGCCAGACACTGATCGATCTGGGCACCGGGCCGGCCCCGCTGGCGCTCGGGTTTGCGGAGTACATTGGACGTGTTGTCGCGGTTGATCCGGAGCCAAGCATGCTGGAGGCAGCGCGTGAGGCGGTCACGCGAGCCGGACAGGATATCACGCTGCTCCAAAGCAGGGCAGAGGACCTGCCGGACGACATTGGGCGCTTCGACGTGGTCAGCATTGGGCGCGCGCTCCACTGGTTCGACGAGAGCGCCTTGTGGCCGCTGTTCGAGCGCCTGGTGGCGCCCGGTGGTGTCGTGGCCGTGTGTGCTTCGTTCTCCGCGAGGGACGGGCGCAATGCGTGGCTTGAGGAATATACTGCGGCGCGGCGCGCCTGGTCTGACGAGAGGCTGTGGTCGGAGGCCAAGCAGGGGGAGCGTGTGCATCGCGAGCTTTCCTCGCTGTTCGAACGCACCACATTCGGCGCCGCCGAGGTGATCCGGGTCGAGACTGCCCAACAGACCAGCGTGGCTGATCTGGCTCAGCGCGTGTTGACCTACTCGTCTTCCTCACCGGCGGCGCTGGGCGAAAAGGTCGAATTGATGCTGCGTGACGTCGAGGCGCGCTTGATGCCATTTGGCCGCAACGGTGTCGTCACCGAGATCATCGTAACGACCACGCAAATCGCACGCCGTCGATGACCACAGGGAGGAATTGCGGTGACGGTGCATTTCACTCACCAGGCAGTTCTGGCGATTTGTTGCGTGTGGTCAAAGCAGGGGTTCATTTCCCCCGTTGGGCAGATGATGGTAGGACACACTGGCGATCCACACCTGCCCACCTGCGCTTCCCAACCTCCGGTCCGATGAAAAACGACCAGATCCTGAGTCAGATCTCTGAATTCTGCCGCCAGGCCGACATGGCGGAGACGACGTTTGGCCGCCGCGCCGTCAACGACGGCAAGCTGGTACATCGGCTGCGTGAGGGCAAGCGCATCACCATCGACACGCTGGACCGGATTCAGGCCTATATCGCGGCGTCGACGCCGGACGGGTTGCCGCCGCCGCGCGGCCTGCAGGTGCCGCCGGAGAAGCGCGACCCAAGGGGCAATTTTCGCTTTTTCGAGAACCGCCAAAAATACCTGCTGTTCGTCCACACCTGCAGCGAAAAGCGCGTGATTGCCGAGCGGGTGGCGCTGGAGCTTTCCAGCCTGCATCCCCGTCCGCCGGCGCTGCGGGTGTTCGACGCCGGCGTCGGCGACGGCACCGTGCTGGCGCGGGTGATGCGCTCGATGCATGGCCGCTTTCCGCATATGCCGTTCTATATCGCCGGCAAGGAGCTCAGCCTGGAGGATGTCCGGTTGACGCTCGACAAGGTTCCGGACCGGCTGTTCGAACATCCGGCCACCGTCTTTGTGCTGACCAATATGTACTATGCCGAGGCGCCCTGGCTGACGCCGGCGTCGCCGGCGGCTGCGGCCGGCATGATCTGGCACGAAGTCGGGCTCCGGGGGGCGTCTTCGGGCGAATTCGAGACCCAGATCGCGGAACTCGGCCCATTTCTTGAGCAGAACTGGCGCGCCAATGTCAGCCCGCGCTCAGGCATGCCGATCTATGAACGCCCCGTGGCGCTGGTGCTGTACCGGGAGGACCACCGGTTCCTGCTTGATTCGATCATCCCCAGGGCGGGCCGTTCCGAGGCCAATTTCGACCTTGTGATCGCTTCCCAGCCCTACCGGGCCAAATCCTCTGTGAATTTCCGCGCCAAGCGCATTATCGCGCCGCTCGCGCGGGCGTTGCGGGCCGGCGGGAGGTTGATTGGAATTCACTCCCACGGGCAGGATCCGGGCCTCGAAATCATCCAGTCGGTGTGGCCTGGAGAAAATCCTTTCGCTGTGAGCCGTCATGAGCTATTGCGCGCGGTGAAATACGAGCTCGGATCGGCCGGGCGCGACCTTAACTTTAATGCTTATGCCGATAACCGTTCCATCTTCCGTTATGATATGGAAGCGCTGCCCAACGAGGTCACCGGCTCGATCGGAACCTCGACGGCCTTTGCAGCGTGGAATGCGGCGGTGTATGTCGCCCAGATCGAAGACGACCGGTTGACGGAAATGACTGAAAACGGCCGGACCCTCGATGCCACCAGAGAGGTTCTGCGCAAGCATAATGGGCTTTGGTTCTACGACGAATCCTACGTCATTTCGCGCCGGCGCGACTGACATTCCGGGATAGTTCACACAGAGAGCCGCCGACGTCGGGCGGAAACAAGGGGTTTTGTTGATGCGCGCGTCTTATCTGTTCACCTCAGAGTCGGTCTCCGAAGGCCATCCGGACAAGGTCTGCGACCGTATTTCCGACGAGATCGTCGATCTGTTTTTCCGCGAAGGTCCGAAGGCGGGGATCGATCCCTGGGCGATCCGCGCGGCCTGCGAGACGCTCGCCACCACCAACAAGGTGGTGATCGCCGGCGAAACCCGCGGTCCCAAATCGGTCACCAACGAGCATATCGAAAGCGTGGTGCGCGCGGCCATCAAGGACATCGGCTACGAGCAGGAGGGCTTCCACTGGAACACCTGCGATATCGAGATCCTGCTGCATCCCCAATCCGCCGACATCGCGCAGGGCGTCGACGCGCTGCAGCCCGGCACCAACAAGGAAGAGGGCGCAGGCGACCAGGGCATCATGTTCGGTTACGCCACCAACGAGACCCCGGATATGATGCCGGCGCCGATCTTCTATGCCCACAAGATTTTGCGGCTGATCTCGGAAGCCCGCCACTCCGGCAAGGAGAAGGTGCTGGGCCCGGACTCCAAGAGCCAGGTCACCGTGCAATATGAAAACGGCAAGCCGGTCGGCGTGCGCGAGATCGTGGTCTCGCATCAGCATCTGGTCGAGGACATGACCTCGGATCAGGTCCGCGAACGCGTCGAGCCCTATGTGCGCGAGGCGCTGCCCAAGGACTGGATCAACGGCAAGACCGTCTGGCACATCAATCCCACCGGCAAATTCTACATCGGCGGTCCCGACGGCGACTCCGGATTGACCGGCCGCAAGATCATCGTCGACACCTATGGCGGCGCTGCTCCCCACGGCGGCGGCGCGTTCTCCGGCAAGGATCCGACCAAGGTCGATCGTTCGGCCGCCTATGCCGCGCGCTATGTCGCCAAGAACGTGGTCGCGGCAGGGCTTGCCGACCGCTGCACGCTGCAGCTCGCTTACGCCATCGGCGTGGCGCGGCCGCTGTCGATCTATATCGACACCCACGGCACCGGAAAGGTATCCGAGGACAAGCTCGAGAAGGTCGTGGCCGAGGCGATGGACCTCACCCCCCGCGGCATCCGCAAGCATCTCGACCTCAACCGGCCGATCTATGCGCGGACCTCGGCTTATGGCCATTTCGGCCGCACGCCCGACAATGAGGGCGGCTTCTCGTGGGAAAAGACCGATCTCGCCGAGACGCTGAAGCGCGCCGTCTGATTCCTCTCCCCGCTTGCGGAGAGGTCGCCGCGACTTCGCCGAGGGGAGGCTCGGCACACGTCGCTCTCCCCGCAAGAGTGGAGCGAGCGAGCCGACAGCGTCATCAAAGCGTCCAGTTTTGTTTCGTATCGATAGTCCGAATTCATCCGTTCAGGAACCACATCACATGACCACCGCCGCCGCCAAGAAGCCCGCCTTCACCGACTACATCGTCAAGGACATCTCGCTCGCCGAATTCGGCCGCAAGGAAATCTCGATCGCCGAGACCGAAATGCCCGGCCTGATGGCGACGCGCGAGGAATACGGCCCGAAGCAGGTGCTGAAGGGCGCGCGCATCGCAGGCTCCCTGCACATGACGATCCAGACCGCGGTGCTGATCGAGACGCTGGCGGCGCTGGGCGCCGACATCCGCTGGGTCTCCTGCAACATCTATTCGACGCAGGACCACGCCGCCGCTGCGATCGCCGCCGCCGGCATTCCGGTGTTCGCGGTCAAGGGCGAAACCCTCACCGAATACTGGGACTACACCGCAAAGCTGTTCGACTGGCACGGCGGCGGCACGCCCAACATGATCCTCGATGACGGCGGCGACGCCACCATGCTGGTGCATCACGGCCTGCGCGCCGAGAACGGCGATGTCAAGTTCCTCGACAAGCCGGAATCGGAAGAAGAGGAAGTCTTCTTCGCGCTGATCAAGAAGCTCCTGAAGGAGAAGCCCAAGGGCTGGTTCGCCGAGATCGCCAAGAACATCAAGGGCGTCTCCGAAGAGACCACCACCGGCGTGCACCGCCTCTACGAGATGCAGAAGAGCGGCAAGCTGCTGTTCCCGGCAATCAACGTCAACGACAGCGTGACAAAATCGAAATTCGACAACCTCTATGGCTGCCGCGAGTCGCTGGTCGACGGCATCCGCCGCGGCACCGACGTGATGATGTCGGGCAAGGTGGCGATGGTCGCGGGCTTCGGCGACGTCGGCAAGGGCTCGGCCGCTTCGCTGCGCCAGGCCGGCTGCCGCGTCATGGTCTCCGAAATCGATCCGATCTGCGCGCTGCAGGCGGCGATGGAAGGCTATGAAGTCGTGACCATGGAAGACGCGGCACCCCGCGCCGACATCTTCGTCACCGCCACCGGCAACAAGGACATCATCACCATCGAGCACATGCGCGCGATGAAGGACCGCGCCATCGTCTGCAACATCGGCCACTTCGACAACGAGATCCAGATCGCGCATCTGAAGAACCTGAAGTGGGACAACATCAAGCCGCAGGTCGACGAGATCACCTTCCCCGACGGCAAGCGGATGATCCTGTTGTCGGAAGGCCGCCTGGTAAACCTCGGCAACGCCATGGGCCATCCGTGCTTCGTGATGTCGGCCTCCTTCACCAACCAGACGCTGGCGCAGATCGAACTGTTCGCCAACAACAAGGACGGCAAGTACAAGAAGGAAGTCTACGTGCTGCCGAAGTCGCTGGACGAGAAGGTGGCGCGGCTGCATCTCGCCAAGATCGGCGTCAAGCTGACCGAACTGCGCAAGGACCAGGCCGACTATATCGGCGTCAAGCAGGAAGGCCCGTTCAAGAGCGATCATTACCGGTATTGATCGCTCGTTTCCGCGATTAGCAGCCTCAGCAATATTAGGGCCCCGGGGCGATCCGGGGCCTTTCATTTATTGCTTTTCGCGGGCTTGCTGACTAACTGGTCGTGACAGGGCACCCGAGAGGCCCGTGCGTGGGAGACCGTGATGCCAACCGAACACTTCGACGTCCTCATCGTAGGCGCCGGCCTTTCCGGCATCGGCGCGGGCTATCATTTGCAGGAGAAGTGTCCCGGCAAGAGCTACGCCATCCTCGAGGGCCGCGATTGCATCGGCGGCACCTGGGACCTGTTCCGCTATCCCGGCATCCGCTCCGACTCCGACATGTTCACGCTCGGCTATTCGTTCAAGCCGTGGGTCGAGGCGAAGGCGATCGCCGACGGGCCGCGGATTCTGAATTACGTGCGCGAGACCGCCATCGATAACGGCATCGACAAAAAAATCCGCTTCAACCATCGCGTCAAACGCGCGGCGTGGTCGTCGCAGGATGCGCGCTGGACGGTGGAAGCTGAACGCCGGGTCGGCGAGGGCGGCACCGAGATCGTCAGCTTCACCTGCAATTTCCTGTTTATGTGCTCGGGCTATTACAAATACGAGGAAGGCTATACGCCGGAGTTCGCCGGGTCAGCGGAATTCGCCGGCCGCATCGTGCATCCGCAGAAATGGCCGGACCAACTCGACTATGCCGGACAAGCGCGTGGTCGTGATCGGCTCCGGCGCCACCGCGGTGACGCTGGTGCCGGAAATGGCCAAGACCGCCGCCCATGTCACCATGCTGCAGCGTTCGCCGACCTATGTGGTGGCGCGGCCGGCGGAGGATGCGCTCGCCAACAAGCTGCGGCGCAATCTGTCGGCAAAACTCGCCTATCATCTGATCCGCTGGCGCAACGTGCTGTTCGGCATGTATTTCTTCCAGCTCTCGCGGCGCAAGCCCGAGCGCGTCAAGCAGTTGATCCTCGGCGGCGTCAAGATGGCGCTCGGGCCGGACTACGACATCGCCACGCATTTTACGCCGCGTTACAATCCCTGGGACCAGCGGCTGTGCCTGGTGCCCGATGGCGACCTGTTCAGGTCGATCAAGGACAAGCGCGCCTCCGTCGTCACCAGCGAGATCGACAGCTTCACGCCGAAAGGCATCAAGCTGAAGGACGGCAGCGAACTCGAGGCCGACATCATCGTTACCGCCACCGGCTTGAACCTGCAGGTGCTCGGCGGGCTCGAGGTCAGCGTCGATGGCCGCCAGGTCGATTTTTCGAAAACGCTGAACTACAAGGGCATGATGTATTCGGACGTGCCGAACATGGCTTCTGCCTTTGGTTATACCAACGCGTCGTGGACGCTGAAATGCGACCTCACCTGCGAATATGTCTGCCGCCTGATCAATTACATGGACCGGCACGCCTACAAGCAGTGCGTACCGCACAATCTCGATCCCACGATCTCGGAACTGCCGTCGCTGGATTTCTCGTCCGGTTATGTACAGCGCTCGATCGCCAAGATGCCGAAGCAGGGCTCGAAGCGGCCGTGGCGGCTCTATCAGAATTACGCGCTCGACATCGTCACGCTACGCTACGGCAAGGTCGATGACGGCGTGATGCAGTATTCCTGACGGGCAGGGCGCGCCGGCGCCGCTGACCCCGTTCAGGGCTCGTCGTGAGCGGCCTGGGTGAGATTGTTGTGAGGCGTCACGACGCCCTTTTACATCTTTGATAATTCGTCCGGCGTCAGGCCGGAGCGGCGGGTTCCATCGGCAGCCTCGTCATCACACGATGATGTGAAGTCTCGTAGCCATTTAAATCGTATACGAGTTAATCGGATACGATATAAATGTTGAACGTGATTATTAGCGACGCGATCCCCTTCATGCGGGCGGCGCGCTTCCCAAATACTATCGAACCAAGGAGGTTCACCCCATGGATACGACCACCCCATCCGAACCAATCAACCTTCAACGCCGCCGCTTGTTTGGCATCGCAGCCGGCTCCATCGCCGCCGCCCAGTTCATGATGACAGGTTCTGCGGCCGCGCAATCCAGCACCGCAAAACCGGCTGCGGCGGCCGCGATCAAGCCGGGAACGAACACATCGTTCGCCGCACTGAAGCAGATCGATGCCGGCCTCCTCAATGTCGGTTACGCCGAAGCCGGCCCCGCCGGCGGTCCCGCCGTCATTCTCCTGCACGGCTGGCCCTACGATATCTACAGTTTTGTCGATGTCGCGCCGCTGCTCGCGTCGGCGGGCTATCGCGTGATCGTCCCGTATCTACGCGGCTACGGCACCACGCGTTTTCTCTCGAACGATACCTTCCGCAATGGCCAGCCGTCGGCGCTCGCGCTCGATGCCATCGCCTTGATGGACGCGCTCAAGATCGACAAGGCCATCGTCGCGGGCTTCGATTGGGGGGCGCGCAGCGCCGACATCATGGCCGCACTCTGGCCGGAACGCTGCAAGGCGCTGGTCTCGGTGAGCGGCTATCTGATCGGCAGCCAGGAAGCCGGCAAGATGCCGCTGCCGCCAAAGGCCGAACTGCAGTGGTGGTACCAGTTCTATTTCGCCACCGAACGCGGCCGCGCCGGCTACGACAAATACCGGCACGATTTTGCCAAGCTGATCTGGCAGATCGCCTCGCCGAAATGGAATTTTGATGACGCCACGTTCGATCGCAGCGCGGCGGCCCTCGACAATCCCGATCATGTCGCCATCACGATCCACAATTACCGCTGGCGGCAGGGTCTTGCCGAAGGCGAAGCGAAATATGACGATCTGGAAAAGCGGCTCGCGGCTGCGCCCGTCATCGCCGTGCCCACCATCACCCTGGAAGGCGATGCCAATGGTGCGCCCCATCCGGAGCCCGCGCTCTATGCCAAAAAATTCTCCGGCAAATATGCCCACCGGCTGATCATCGGCGGTATCGGGCACAATCTGCCGCAGGAGGCTCCGCAGGCGTTTGCGCAGGCCGTGATCGACGTCGCCGGATATTGACCACGCCATCGCGGGCGTCTGAACGGCCGGTGTAGCGGTCGTTCAAAGCCTGCGTCAGATGGCCCTGTGCGTTGTTTCGCGTATTTGCGGCTCGCTTTGAATTGGCTGCTGCAGCCGAACGGTTAACGCCGGATTAACCGGCGCCGCCTACGCTGCAGGGCTTGCGCTTGCGAGGCTTGAGGCTACTGACAGCACGAGGAAGCCCATGGACGCCCAGCGAATTGCCGTCGATGCCGTGGTTGCGTTGACCGATTGTGACCGCGAGGCGGTCGTGGCCTTCATCCGAAAGCTCTACCTTGCGGGCGTCAAGGACCCCAAGCGCCTGACCTTCAAGGGCCTGCAGGCGATGGCGCGGAGCTGAGCCGCCGCTCGCTGCTCATCGGATTTCCTGATCCAGTTTTCAAACAGCCGCGAATGTGTCGCTGGGCTTGCCGCCGTCGCCAAAGCATCGGCGGCCGGCACAGGCAAGCTCGTCCCGATGACCGGCGTCGGCTGAGATAGCAATCCCCGAGATTTCCCGCGCCGGCATTGGCGCTCGCGCCGTCGCGAAGCGCAACACATCCTCGCCGAGCCAAGTTCGCGCGCCGACGATGAGGTTTCATCGCGCGTTGCCGTCGGATAGGGTGCGCGCGATCAAGAGAGGGTCCGACATGAACATGTCTGCAATTTTTGCGCGAATAGTTGCTGTGATCGGCGCGGGCGCGCTGCTGTGGCGCCGGCTGCAGGGTGCAGCACCTGAGCCTGCCTGGGGCAGCGCGCCGGTGGTGCCAACGGCAAAGCCGCAAGGCGCGATCCCGACGCTCAAGATGCCGACGGCGAGGGGGTGGAGCGACGGGCAGAAGCCTGTGGCGGCGCCGGGGCTCAAGGTCAACGCGTTTGCGACCGGCCTGAAACATCCGCGCTGGATCAACGTGCTGCCCAATGGCGACGTCCTCATCGCTGAGTCCAACCAGGTCGCCGGACCGGTCCGCAGCATGTTCAGCTACGCGATGCAGGCGACGATGCGGCGCGCCTCCGCGCTCGGCGACAGCGCCAATCGCATCACGCTGTTGCGCGATCCAGACGGTGACGGCGTTGCCGAGCAGCGCGGGATTTTCATGGAAGGACTGAGCCAGCCGTTCGGCATGGCGCTGGTCGGCGACACCTTTTATGTCGGCAACACCGACGGCGTGGTGGCCTTCCCCTATGCTGCGGGCGCCGACCGCATCACCGCACCGGGCAAGAAACTCACCACCTTCAAGCCCTCAGGGCATTGGACGCGCAGCCTGCTGCCGAGCCCCGATGGCAAGAAGCTCTATGCCGGGGTCGGCTCGCTCAGCAACATCGCCGAGGGCGGCATGGCGGTCGAGGAAGGCCGCGCGGCGATCTACGAACTCGATCTCGCCGCTGGCACCAGCCGCATCTTTGCCGCTGGCCTGCGCAACCCGGTGGGGCTCGCATGGGAGCCGCAGACCGGCGTGCTCTGGACCGTCGTCAACGAGCGCGATGGCCTCGGCGACGAGACGCCGCCCGATTATCTGACCTCGGTTCGCGACGGCGGCTTCTACGGCTGGCCCTATTGCTACTGGGGCCAGACGGTGGACGATCGGGTGCCGCAGGATCCGGCCGCGGTCGCCAAAGCCATCACGCCGGACTATGCGCTCGGCGGGCACACCGCCTCGCTCGGCCTGTGCTGGCTGCCGGCCGGTACGCTTCCGGGCTTCCCGGACGGCATGGCCATCGGGCAGCACGGCTCCTGGAACCGGAGCACGCTGAGCGGCTACAAGGTCGTGTTCGTGCCGTTCGTGAACGGCCGCCCGTCAGGTCCGCCGCGGGATATCCTGTCGGGATTTCTCGCGCCCGACGAGCGCGAGTCCTATGGACGGCCGGTCGGAGTCACGCTCGGTCCCGACGGCTCGCTGCTGGTCGCGGACGATGTCGGCGACGTGATCTGGCGCGTCACCGGCGAGTGAAAGGGCGCGTGGGCGGTGTTCACCCACGCGTTACGATTCCGCCTTGGCAGTGGTGGCAGAACTCCACAGCGAACCGGGATTGGCGCGATCAGGATACAGTTCCAGCATCGCGTCATAGAGCTCGCGAACGGTATTCGTCGCGTCATTCAATCGGATGAAGTCACGGATGTACTGGCGCGTTTGTTCCACAATTTGCGGACTGTCGCCGTTGGCGGGAATCTTGTGTCCCGCAACCACCGCTGACGGTTTCAGGGCGTCGATCTTGTCGAGCGCGGCAATCCATTGCGGCCGGGTTTGCCGGCTCGATTCGTTGAGAAAGGGATGAATGCCGTTATAGACGGCGTCGCCGGCGACGACCAATCCGATCGATGGAACGTGAAGACACGTCGTATCGTCGGTGTCGGTATGTCCAACTCTGACAACGACGAGTTTGCTTCCTTCCAGATTGATCTCATTGCCGTCGAGCGGATCGGCGATGGAAATCGCGTCCGGAATTTGATTTGGGAACAGCTTGCGCCATCGGCCGTTCAATCGCTCCGGCGTGATCTGAAGCTTCATCTTGGCGACGACTTCTGGCGTCGCCAGTGCTTTCGCGTCCGGGAACCGGTCCTGCAGGACCTTTGTCCCAAAAAAATGATCGCCATGCGCATGCGTGACATAGATTGCTTTCAGCGTCTTTCCGCTCGCTGCGATCGCGTCGGCCAGGCCTCTGGATTGGTCCACCGTCAGGAAGGTGTCCACGAGTATCGCATCGCGCTCGCCGTAGATTAGCGTCGCCGAATTGGCGACCCACATCAGCGACTCCTTGCCGGGCGGCAGATCACGGTTCAGGCCGGGACGGGTGGCGGTAAACACCTTGTACTTCAACGGTGGCGCATCGCGATCCTGGCTTGCCGTTGCCACGCGCGGCATCAGGGGGAGCATGACCAGGGACGCCAGTTTCATCACGTCGCGACGCTTCATGCCAAAACCCTCGTTACATGATGGTTATCATTTATAGAGCATCATCATGCCATGGCTGGCGTCAAGACAACGGATCGTGAGGCGAGCGTGAGATGCTGGGGCAGATGTCACCGCCGCCGGCCGCGCGCGCATCCTGCTGGAAGAACCGAGGCTTTCAGCCCGTAGGGCCGGTGGAGACGCTCCGGGGCTCTCCCGTCGCCTTCACGGCCGGCGGCGCCGCACTGGCGTTTTTGACGTCGGCAGCGTATAATTTCAGCACACTTGGCGGTGGCGCGGATGTCCATTTTCTCAGGCAGATTAAGTCTCGCATTGGTACTGGTGGCGGTCTGTCTGGGCGGGCGAACCGCTCATGCCCAGGCCGCTCCGCTGTCGTACTGGATCCCCGGCTGGCCGATCGGCTTCGGCGGCGATCCGAGCGTCGATCCGAGCGCGAACACTTACGGCAACTTTCCGAGTTTTGGCAGCAGCGGCGGCTTTTCCTATGCGCGCCACAATTTTCCGAACGGCTTGTTCGTCGGCAGCGAAGCCGGCGGCGCGGGCTTGAGCATGAACGGCATCGGCCAGGCCACGGCCTTCGGCAATTTCGGCTCGCTGCGTTACGAGGGCATGCAGTTCGGCTACAATTTTCACGGCGCCGGCGGATTGCCCGTCACGCTCTATGCCGGTTTCGACACCTTGAAATATAACAATGGCGTCGGTGGTGGCCCGTTTGCGGCCTTCGACTCCACGTCGACCACGCTGCCCGGCTACAGTGCGCGCGCCGGCGTCGAATTCCAGCCGACGTCGAATCTCAGCCTGTCGCTCGGGTTCGGCTACACCCAGCAGCCCGGGCGGCTCGACAGCGACATCAATTCGCTCGCAGCCTCGCCGTTTGCCTTCGGCGGCCGCCGCTGACAATGGCCGCTTTGCCGACGGCGAACGCGGAGATAACGCAGTTCTTCCACCAGTGGCTGGAAACTTTCGCAGGCTATGTTCGCGAGGTCGACTACGCCTCGGCGCGGCCGCTGTTCCATCCCGATGTGCTGGCCTTCGGCACGCATAACGATGTGATCCCCGGCCTCGACCAATGGGTCGTGACGCAGTGGGACAATGTCTGGCCAAAGACCACCGACTTTCGTTTCGTGCTCGAGCAGGCCTCTGTTCTGGCGTCGCCCGACGGCATGATGGCGATCGTGATCGCGCCGTGGACCAGCACCGGCTATCATCCCGACGGCAAACCGTTTGCGCGCCCCGGCCGGGCCACCATGGTATTTTCCAGCAACTGGCGACGGCTGGCTGTGCACGCATTCCCATATGTCGCTCAACCGCGGTGTGCCGCAGGTGAGCCATGCCAATCGGCCGGTGAAGGCCTAGCGAGCGGATCCAACGTTTGGTGTCCGCGTGACCTGGATGCAAAAAAGGCCCCGGACAAGTCCGGGGCCTTTTGATTTCTGAATGTCGCCCGCTTTATTCCGGGTTGCCGATCGAGACCTTCAGCGTGCCGACGCCGTCGACGCCGCATTCGATCTTGTCGCCGGGATGAAGCTGGGAGACGCCGGCCGGCGTTCCCGTCATGATGATGTCGCCGGCGGCGAGCGCGACCTGTTGCGACAGCTGCCAGATGATCTCCGGCACGTTCCAGATCAGTTCGGTGAGATCGCCCTTCTGGGTTTCGGTGCCGTTGACCGTAAGCCAGATCTTGCCCTTTGAGGGATGGCCGATCTTCGACGCCGGCTGCAGCGCGGAGCAGGGCGCGGAATAGTCGAACGATTTGCCGACTTCCCACGGCCGCTCCTTCTTGCGCGAGGCGATCTGCAGGTCGCGGCGGGTGAGGTCGATGCCGACCGCATAGCCGTAGACATGGTCGAGCGCCTTGTCGGCCGGGATATTGAGGCCGCCGCTCTTCATCGCGACGATCAGTTCGACCTCGTGATGCAGATCCTTGGTCAGTGGCGGGTACGGGATCGTGGCGCCGTCCGGCACCAGCATGTCGGCGTGCTTGGCGAAGAAGAACGGCGGTGCCCGCTCGTCATTGCCCATCTCGCGGATGTGCTCGAGATAATTGCGCCCGACGCACCAGATACGGCGGACCGGATAGGATTTTGACTCGCCGACGACGGGAAGGGCTGCCTGCGGGGGAACGGGAATGACGTAGGAGGTGGCGTTCATGAAAATGGTCTCGGCGGGTGGGTTACGGAAATGCAGGATCCAGCTTTACGCGGTTGCGGTGATCGGCGCCAGACTGGGATTGGGGGTGTCGCGGTGCTGCAGGCGGAAGAACGAGGCGTAGCGGCCGCCGCGGCGCAACAGGTCGTCATGCTGGCCGCGCTCGACGATCTCGCCGCCCTCGACCACCAGGATGGCGTCGGCGTGCATGATGGTGTGCAGGCGGTGGGCGATGACGATGGTGGTGCGGTTCTGGCAGAGATGCTCGATCGCTTCCTGCACGGCCTTTTCGGATTCCGAATCCAGTGCTGCGGTCGCTTCATCCAGCAGGATGACCGGCGCGTTCTTGATCAGCGCGCGCGCCACCGCGACACGCTGGCGCTGGCCGCCGGATAGCTGCGCGCCGTGCTCGCCGACCGGGGTGTCATAGCCTTGCGGAAAGCCCATGATGAAGTCGTGCGCGCAGGCGGCCTTGGCGGCGGCGACGATCTCGTCCTTGACAGCGCCGACCTTGCCGAAGGCGATGTTGGCGCCGATGGTATCGCGGAACAGATAGACGTCCTGCCCAACATAGCCGGTCTGCTGCCGCAGCGATTGCCGCGATACGCCCGCGATCGCCTGGCCGTCGATCAGGATGTCGCCCTGGTTGACCTCATAGAGCCGCAGCAACAGCGCCAGCACCGTCGACTTGCCGCCGCCGCTGGGCCCGACCAAAGCGGTGGTCTTGCCGGGTTCGGCGACAAAGCTCATGCGGCGCAGCACCGGCTCGTTGGCGCGATAGGCAAAGGTGACGTCGCGAAACTCGACGCGGGCATCGGTCAGTTGCAGCGCCGGCTTGTCGTCGTCGGCGGGCTCGGTGGAGGGGCTGTCGACGATTTCCAGCAGTTTTCGCGCGCCGACCAGGTTGCTGTTCAGTTCGATGTTGAGCCGCGCCAGCCGCTTGGCGGGCTCGTAGGCCAGCAGGAACGCCGACAGGAAGGAAAAGAACTGGCCCGGCGAGGCACCCATCGCGACCACCCGATAGCCGCCATACATCAACCCGCCCGCGATCGCGAAACCGCCGAGCGTCTCCATCAGCGGGCTGGAGCGGTTGGAAACCCGCGCCATCTTGTTGGCGTTGCGCTCGACCTCGGCGATGCTGGCGTCGATCCGCTCGCGCATCGCCTGCTCAAGCGTGAAGGCCTTGACGGTGCGGATGCCCTGCAGCGATTCCTGCATGGTCTCCATGATATCGGCGGTGCCGGAGAACTGATTGTGGGCGAGGCCCTTGATGCGCTTCACCAGCTTGCGCAGCACGAACATCGCCGGCGGCGCCACGGCGAAACCGAACAGCGCCATATAGGGGTCGGTGGTCAGCATCACCACGACGAGCGCGATCAGCGACAGCAAATCGCGGCCGATCGCGTTGATCAGGAGATTGAGCACCTGCGTCACGGAGGTGGCGCCGGCGGTCAGCCGCGCCAGAAATTCCGAGGAATGCCGTTCGGAGAAGAACGCGATATTTTCGCTCATCAGCTTGGCGAACAGCGCCCGCTGGTTGTTGGCGAGGATCGCGTTGCCGATCTGCGACAGGATCACGGTATGGCCGTAGGTCGCCGCCCCCTTGAGCGCGAAAATCGCGATGGTGACCAGCGACAGCAACGCGATGCCGCGGACATCCTTGTCGACATAGGCCTTGTTGATGACCTCGCCGAGCAGATAGGCGGAACCGCCGATCGTCGCCGCCGCGACCCCCATCAGCGAAAACGCCAGCAGATAGCGCCGCCAGTAGGCGAGGCCCTGTTCGGCGATCAGGCGGCGAATCAGGATCGCCGCCCCGTAGGGATCGTCAGTGATTTTCTTTGGCAGTTCGGTCATCCGCGTTCCATCGACGGCGCAGGCTTAAGACTACCTGCGTGTCAGGGCTGCTGCGGTGACTCCTTGCCCGCAATGACGCGGTTTTTCAAGCCAAATAAGCGCTTGATTTTACGCCGAATTCCGCGTGCTGGAGCAGGCCGCCGCGCTCGCGGAACAGCTTCTCCTCCCAGGCCAGCGCGTGGGCGGCGATGGTCTCGAGATCCTGATATTGCGGCGTCCAGTCCAGCATCGAACGGATGCGGCTGGTATCGGCGACCATGGCCATGATGTCGCCGGGTCGGCGCGGCGCATATTGAACGGCGAAATTGCGCATCGAGACCCGGCGCACCGCCTCGATGGTTTCTATCACCGAATAGCCGCGACCGTAACCGCAGTTCAGCGTCAGCGACGCGCCGCCGCCGCGCAAATACGACAACGCGGCGCGATGCGCCTGGGCGAGATCGCTGACGTGGATGAAATCGCGGATGCAGCTACCATCCGGCGTCGGATAGTCGGTGCCGAACACGTCGATCTTGGCGCGCTGGCCGGTGGCGGCCTCGACCGCGATCTTGAGCAGATGGGTGGCGCCGAGGGTGGCAAGCCCAATGCGCGCGAGCGGATCGGCGCCGGCGACATTGAAGTAGCGCAGCACGGCGTAACTGATGCCGTGCGCGGAGGCGACATCGTGCAGCATGATCTCGGTCATCAGTTTCGACGAGCCGTAGGGCGACAGCGGACGCGTCGGCGCGTGCTCGGGCACCGGCACCTGGTCCGGATTGCCGTAGACCGCCGCGGTCGATGAGAAGATGAAGCGGCTGACGCCGCCCTTCACCGCGGCATTCAGCAGGCTGCGGGTGGTCATGGTGTTGTTGCGGTAATAGGCGAGCGGATCGCGCATCGAATCCGGCACCACCACGGAGCCGGCGAAATGAATGATGCTTTCGACGCCATGCTGGGCGATCACGCCCTCGACCAGGTTCTCGTCGCCGGCGTCGCCGATGAACAGCGGCACGCTGTCAGGCAGGAAGGCGGAAAATCCGGTGGACAAATTGTCGATCACGACGATGTTTTCGCCGGCTTCCGCCAGCGCCAGAACCATATGACTTCCGATGTAGCCGGCGCCGCCGGTGACGAGCACGGTCATGAGCTCACCTCTCCCGATTAAGGGCGGGATGCTAGCCGGGACGCGATGAAGAGTATGTTTCGCGGGCGGTGAACTGGTCACTATGCTTAATGTTGCGTATAGGAACTTGCGCCAAACGGAGCCCGACGTGCCGATCGAGAACAATCTGGCCCAAGATCAGGCCCACGGTCTGCAACTGATCGTGCCGAATCTGCACAGGCGCTATTCGGGCGTCACCGCGACCAACCGGATGGTGGCGCCGAAGCTTGCCCGGATGTATCGCGCGGGGTGGCTCGGTCCGTATGCGCCTGACGGCATCGCGCGGATCGGCTTTGCGGAACTGCTAAAGTTATGGCGCCACCGCACGCCACTGATCTGGCACGCGCGGCGTAACGATGAGATGATCGCGGGCCTGTTGCTGCGATCGCTGGGCTGGCCGCTCAAGCTCGTGTTCACCTCGGCGGCGCAGCGGCACCACACCTGGTTGACGCGCTGGCTGATCCGCCGCATGGACGCGATCATCGCCACCAGCGCGCTGTCGGCCGGCTTCCTCAAGCGTGACGCGACCATTGTGATGCACGGCGTCGACACCGACAGCTACGCGCCGCCCACGGATCGCGCGGCGGCGTTTGCGGAAGCCAAACTGCCGGGCCGTTATGCGATCGGCTGCTTTGGCCGGGTGCGCGCGCAAAAGGGCAGCGATTTGTTCGTCGATGCGATGTGCCGATTGCTGCCGCGCTATCCCGATTTCACCGCCGTGATCGTCGGCGCCGTGGTGCCGGAACAACAAGGCTTTGCCAACGAACTGAAGAAGCGGATCGAGGCCGCGGGCCTGCAGTCGCGCATCGTCATCACCGGCGAGCTTGAGATCGAACAGGTGCAGCGCTGGTACCAGCGGCTGACGATCTACGCCTTCACCTCGCGCAACGAAGGTTTTGGATTGACGCTGATCGAGGCGATGGCGGCGGGTGCTGCGCTGGTGGCGTCGCGCGCAGGGGCTGCCGAATTCGTGGTCGAGGATGGCGTCACCGGCGTGCTGACGCCGCCAGATGATGTCGACGCGCTGGTGGCGGCGCTGGAGCCCTTGATGCGCGATCCCGAATCCGCCGCGGCGATGGGAGCGCGCGCGAGAGCGCGCGTGGTGGAGAAGTTCAGCCTCGACGCCGAGGCGAATGCGATTGCGGCGGTTTATCGGACGCTGGTCTGAGCCATCACGCCGGCGACAAACGCATCGAGGTCGCCGCCCTCGAACAGAAAACCCGGCAGGCCCGCGGCCTGCGCCGCCTCGATGTCGGTCTCGCGGTCACCGATCACAAAACTGCCTTCGTGGCGCACTGGCCAGTGCTGCATCAGATCGTGGATCATTCCTGGTGCCGGCTTGCGCCAGTGATGATCCTCCAGATAGCCGGCGACGGTGCCGGCGGGATGATGCGGGCAATATCTGATGTCGTCCACGACAGCGCCCTGAGCGGCGAGTTCGGCGAGCATCCAGTCGTGAAGCTCGTTGAGGTCATTCTCGGTAAAATAACCGCGAGCCACGCCTGACTGGTTGGTGAAGAAGAACACGAAATAGCCGGCGTCATTCAACCGGCGGATTGCCTTCGCTGCATTCGGCATCCAGCGAATCCGATCCCGTGTGCCCATATACCCGTCATCATGGTTGACGACGCCGTCGCGGTCGAGGAAGGCGGCGGGTCTTTGCAGGGCAACGCCGCTCATGGCTTGGCGGCCTCGCGCAGCACGCGTTGCGTGATGTCGGTGACGTCGCTTGCTGAAATGTCGCGCATGCAGCGATGGTCGTTCATGGTGCAGACCGTGCGCTGGCAGGGCTGGCACGGCAGCACCGATTTGGTCTGCTGCACGGTTGCGGCCAGACCGTTCAGCGGCGCCCAGAGATAGGGGCTGGTGGGGCCGAAGATGCCCATCGTCGGCGTTCCGATCGCGGCCGCGATATGCATAAGCCCGGAGTCATTTGAGATCGCGACACCGGCGGCGGCCATCGCCAGAACGCCGTTGCGCAGATCCGTGCCGGTGAGGTCGCGGACGCGCGGGCCGCCAATGGCTGTGATCTCCTGCGCCAGCGGCTTTTCGCCGGGGCCGCCGACCACCCAGACATCGAGGCCGCGTTCGGCCAGAAGTTTTGCTGCCTGTGGATAATAGGTCCAGCGTTTGGAGGCGCCGACCGAGCCCGGCGCCAGCGCTACCGCGGGGCCTGAGCCCAGCCCATTGGCCTGCCGCCAGCGGTCGATTTCGTTCTGGGGAACCCGAAGCTGCGGCACCGGCCATTCCGGCGGCAGTTTGGCGCCGTCCGGCAGCGCCAGCGCGGCGTTCTTGTCGATGAACCGGGGCAGGGCCTTTTCGCCCCACCGCATCCGATTGATCAGGCCGAATCTCGCCTCGCCGAAGAAGCCGACCCGTTCCGGGATCCCGGCGAGCGCCGGCGCAATCGCCGCCTTCCAGGTCCGGGGCAGGACGAGCGCGGTTCCATAGCCTTTCGCGCGCAATTCCGCCGCCAGCCCCCGCTGCCGGGCCACCGCAAGCCGGCTGCGCGGTAGATCCCAGACAATGCCGGAACGCACCCCCGGCATGTAATCGACCAGGGGCGCGCAGAGCGGGGTTACCAGCAGGTCGACCGGCCGGTTCGGCCAGCGTTGCCTGAGTACGCGGACGACCGTATGGCCGCGGACGAAATCGCCGATCCACATATAGGGGATGATCAGGATCGGACGGGTATCGCCCGCGTCCTCGGTCTCGATCCCATATATTGAATCTATATTCATATCTTTGTGGTCAGCATCCGCCGGGATTCCGGCCATGTCGGTAACCGCTCCTCGGCGGCAGGTAAAGTGACGCCGGCCGCCTTCACCACGCCCAACGACCCAAGTTGCCTGCCGAACCGGAGTGGGGCAAAGCTGGCGCCGCATAATCAAGGCAGGGGACGGCATGTTGCTGGTGACCGGTGGCGCCGGTTTTATCGGATCGAACGTCGTGGCCGCGTTGAACGACGCCGGCCGCCGCGATGTCGTGGTCTGCGACTTTCTCGGGCAGGACGGCAAATGGCGCAACCTGGCCAAGCGCCAGCTCGCCGATGTCGTGCCGCCGGCTGAACTGATGGACTGGCTCAAGGGCCGCCGTCTCGATGCGGTGATTCATCTCGGCGCGATTTCCGAGACCACGGCGACCGACGGCGATCTCGTCATCGAAACCAATTTCCGGCTGCCGATGCGGCTGCTGGACTGGTGCACGGCCCATGCGACGCCGCTGATCTATGCGTCGTCGGCCGCGACCTATGGCAATGGCGAGCAAGGCTTTGACGATGACGGATCGATCGAGGCGCTGAAGCGGCTGCGGCCGATGAATCTGTACGGCTGGAGCAAGAATCTGTTCGACATGGCGCTGGCCGAGCGCGCCGCGCGGGCTGAAAACCTGCCGCCGCAATGGGCGGGCCTGAAATTCTTCAACGTGTTCGGCCCCAATGAATATCACAAGGGCACGATGATGAGCGTGCTGGCGCGGCGCTTCGACGACGTCAAGGCCGGGCGTCCCGTGCAGTTGTTCAAGTCGCACCGCGAGGGCATCGAAGACGGCGACCAGCGCCGCGATTTCATCTATGTCGACGACGTAATCCGGGTGATGATGTGGCTGCTCGCGACGCCGCAGGTCTCAGGCCTGTTCAACGTCGGCACCGGCACCGCGCGCAGTTTTAGGGATTTGATGCTTTCGGCTTACGCCGCGCTCGGCAGCAAACCGAACATCCACTATATCGACATGCCCGAACAGATCCGCGGCAGCTATCAGTATTTCACCGAGAGCAAGGCCGATCGGCTGCGGCGCGCCGGCTATAATGGCGGCTTCACGGCGCTGGAAGACGCGGTCGGCGCCTATGTGAAGGGTTTTCTCAATTCGGCCGATCGCTATCGCTGACGGGCTTTTAGGGTACGAAAAAACATGTTCGATTTTGAAGCCCTGTCGCAAGCGATCGCCCGCCAGACCGTGCTCTGCATAGGCGACCTCATGCTCGACGAATTCGTCTACGGCGAGGTCTCCAGGATTTCGCCGGAAGCGCCCGCGCCCGTGATTGCGGTCCAGCGCAGCGAGACCAATGTCGGCGGCGCCGGCAATGTCGCGCGCAATATCGCCTCGCTCGGCGGGCGCTGCATTTTTGCAGGGTTGGTCGGCGACGACGAGGCGGGCGTGAAACTGAAGGCCGAACTTGCGCGGCAAGACCGCATCGAGGCGGTGCTGGTGTCTGATCCCGCTCGCCAGACGACGCGAAAAGTGCGCTTCGTCTCCGAGCATTTTTCCACCCACATGCTGCGCGCGGACTGGGAACAGGCTCAGCCTGCCGCTGCCGATATCGAGCAAAAACTGATCGACGCGATCCTGCCGCAGCTTGCGCGCGCCGATATCGTGCTGCTGTCGGACTATGCCAAGGGCGTGCTGACGGCGCGCGTGATCCGCAACGTCATCGACGCCGCGAAGAAACTGGGAAAACGCGTGATCGTCGATCCCAAGAGCGCCAATTTCGCGATCTATCGCGGCGCCACGCTGCTGACCCCCAATCGCAAGGAATTCGCGGAAGCGACCCGCAGCCGAGCCGACTTTGAGGCGAGTATCGCCGCTGCAGCCCAGGACGCGATGGTTCTCGCCGATTGCGAAGCCATGCTGGTGACGCAAAGCGAGCATGGCATGACGCTGGTCGTACGCAATGGCGAGGCGATCCATGTGCCGGCGCTTCCGGTCAGGGTGCGCGACGTCTCCGGCGCGGGCGACACCGTCGCCGCCGTGCTGGCGCTGACGCTGGCCGCAAACGCCGACTGGGAAACCGCGCTGCGGATGGCGAATGCCGCGGCCGCGGTCGCGGTCGGCAAGAAGGGCACTGCCACCGTGACACCGGCCGAGCTGCGGCGAAAGATCCTTCCGCATGCCTCATTGGTTGCCGAGGAAAAGATCGTCGCCGCCGGCGGCGACCTCGACGCGCATCTTTTGGACTGGCGTAGCCAAGGCCTGCGCATCGGCTTTACCAATGGCTGTTTCGACATCCTGCATCCCGGGCACGTCAAGGTGCTGACGGCCGCGCGCCGAGCCTGCGACCGCCTGATCGTTGGCCTCAACAGCGACGCCTCGGTGAAGCGGCTGAAGGGCGCGGACCGTCCGGTGCAGGACGAGCGCGCGCGCGCCGAAGTGCTGGCGGCGCTGGAGGCGGTCGATCTGGTCGCGATCTTCGAGGAGGATACGCCGATCGACCTGATCACGAAGGTGCGGCCGAGCGTGCTGGTCAAGGGCGGCGACTACACCCGCGAGCAGGTGGTCGGCCACGAGATCGTCGAGGCTAATGGCGGCGAAGTTGTGCTGGTCGACATCCTGGCGGGCCACAGCACGACATCGCTGGTCGATCGGGCGCGCGGGGGCAAGGCATGAGCGTGAGTGCCGTGGTTCCGCCGAAGTCCCTGGTGCGGCGGTATTGGCGTGACCAGGCGCTATGGACGACGATTGCGGATGTTTTCGCGGTGCTGACCGCGCTCGCGCTGCCCTGGTCGACGTCGCTGGCTGCGATCTTCGTGCTGTGCTGGCTCGGGTCCGTTGCCCTCGTGATGGACTACGGCGTCTACCTGCAATCGCTGAGGCGTCCGATCTGCTTCCTGCCGTTTGCGCTCGTGGCGCTGGCGCTCGTGGGGACGCTGTGGTCGGATGCGGCATGGGGCGCGCGGCTTTACGCGGTCAGCCCTGCCGTCAAACTGCTGGTGCTGCCGGGGCTGTTTTACCATTTCGCTCGGTCGGCGCGCGGCATGTGGGTATTCATCGCCTTCCTGGTGTCCTGCGCCCTGCTGATGGTGATGTCGTGTATCGTCGCCTTTGATCCAGCCCTTTCACTCAAGCCGGTCGAGGAAGCCACGCGCGGCATTTTCGTCAAGAACTACATCGACCAGAGCCAGGAGTTTGCGCTGTGCGCGGTGGCGCTGGCCTATCCGATCGTCGGCTTGCTCCGAGAAAAAAAGATCCAGCTGGCGCTTTTGCTGGGCGCGATCTCGGTCGGCTTCGTCGTCAACATGGCTTTTGTCACCGTTTCCCGAACGGCGATGGTCACGATGCCGATCATGCTCGCGGTATTTGCGCTGCTTCACGTGAAATGGCGGACCAGCCTGCTGATTTTTAGCGTGGTGACTATCTTGGTGGGACTGGCTTGGACTACATCACCGCAATTGCGATTGAAAACCGATAGCTTCTTCACCGACTATCAGCTCTACAAGTCGGAAAACGTTGCGACATCGATGGGAATGCGGCTCGAGTTCTGGCGAAAATCCCTGCAATTCTTCATCGAGGCGCCGGTTATCGGTCACGGCACGGGCACGACCCGGGGATTATTCGAACAGGCCGCCACCGGCATCAGCTATTCCGCTACCAGCCAGGTGATCGGGAATCCGCATAACCAGACGCTGAACATCGCGGTGCAGTGGGGTACGGTCGGGGTCATTGTGCTGTATGCGATGTGGCTCGCTCATCTGCTGCTGTTCCGCGGCGAAGGCCTCGTCATGTGGATCGGCTTGCTGGTCGTCGTGCAAAATATCTTCACCTCGTTGTTCAATTCGCATCTGTTCGATTTTCATGAGGGTTGGATGTACGTGCTGGGCGTCGGAATAGCCGGCGGCATGACGCTGGCTGCGAAACAGCGCCACGCATCGACGGAGCCGATCGGACCGTGATCACGCAAAACGACCGAAGCCGGGAAAGAATGTCGATCGGATCGATGGTTTCGCAGGTGCTTTCAGCCCGGCACGATCCGGTCGCCCGGATTCTGAACGTGGATCTGGTCGCGGTTCTGGTCGCAGTGCTGTTGCCGTGGTCGACCAGCGGCGTGGCCATCGTCATGGCCGTCTGGCTTGTCGCGCTGGTCTACACCGTTGAGCTGCGTCCATTCCTGGCTTCGTCCCGACGCCTGGTTTGCACGTTGCCGATCGCGCTCTTCGTGCTGGCGGCGGTCGGAACGCTGTGGTCGGACGCGCCTTGGGGTGCGCGTCTGTATGCCTTAAGTCCCGCCACCAAGCTGCTCGCGCTGCCTCTGCTGCTCTATCATTTCCAACGGACGACGCGGGGCCTGTGGGTGTTGAGAGCCTTCCTGATTTCCTGCACGTTGTTGATGGCGGTATCCTGGCTCGTGCTGCTCGAGCCCGGCCTCTCGCTCAAGCACGGCGATACCGAGCGGGGCATCTTCGTCAAGAATTACATCGACCAGAGCCAGGAGTTCGCCTTGTGTGCGGTGGCGCTGGCCTATCCGATCGTCACCCTGCTGCGGGAGCAGAAGAACCGGCAGGCGCTGCTTTTGATCGCGATCGCCGTGAGCTTCATCGTCAACATGATCTTCGTCGTCGTGTCGCGCACCGCACTGGTCACCATGCCGGTCGTGCTCGCGGTCCTCGCGCTGATGCATTTGAAATGGCGCACCAACGTCATGCTGTTCTCGTCCGCGGTCGTGTTGGCGGCGCTGGCCTGGATGGCGTCGCCGCAATTGCAGGCGACGACCGCGAAGTTCACGCGGGATTACCGGGTCTATAAGGAGCTCAATGAACCAACATCGATCGGGGTCCGGCTGGAATTCTACACGAAGTCCCTGCGCTTCTTCTCCGATGCGCCACTGATCGGACACGGGACCGGATCGACGCGCGGGCTGTTTGAGGCGGCGGCCACCGGCCCCGCGATGCTCGCCGCCGGCCAGGTGATCGGAAATCCACACAACCAGACTCTGAATGTCGCGGTACAGTGGGGTTCTGTCGGGGTCGTCATCCTGTACGCGATGTGGGTCGCGCATTTGCTGTTGTTTCGCGGCGACGGGCTAATGGCCTGGATCGGCCTGATGGTCGTGCTGCAGAATATCTTCTCCTCGCTGTTCAACTCGCACCTGTTCGATTTTCACGAGGGCTGGATGTACGTGCTTGGCGTCGGTGTTGCCGGCGGCGCGATGCTCAGGGAGATCGGCAGGGGGCCCAAGGGGCCGGAAAGCGCGATCCGGTCATGATCACTGGCATGCGACGGCGAGATAAGCTATCAGCGGACCTGGAACGTCCCCCGAATTCAGATAATCCTGTCGTTGGTCAATGAGATGACGCGTTTTACGCAATTGACATCACGCAATCTTTTGATCGCGATCCATGACGCGCTGGCGACCATTGTTTGCATTGTTCGCGAGTTTTTACCTGCGCTTCGAGGGAAGCGACGCCTTCTTCGCCCGTCTGCCGCTGCTGTTGCGGGTGCTGCCTTATTTCGTCGTGTTCAGCATCGTGGTTTGCTACGTCTTCAAACTGACGACGACGAAGTGGCGCTTCATCTCGCTGCCCGATGCCCTCAATATCCTGCGCGTGGCGTCGGTTCTGACGCTCGCGCTGGTGGTTCTGGATTATGTTTTTATTTTCGTGGCGCCAAGCACTCAGGCACCGGTGTTCCTTGGCCGGGTAACTATCGTTCTCTACTGGTTTCTCGAGGTGTTTTCGCTGAGCGCGCTGCGCTTCGGCTATCGCTATTTCCGCTATACGCGTGTTCGCCGCCTCGCCCGCAC
The DNA here is from genome assembly GCA_963836765.1 of uncultured Alphaproteobacteria bacterium. GTDB lineage: Bacteria > Pseudomonadota > Alphaproteobacteria > Rhizobiales > Xanthobacteraceae > Bradyrhizobium. The sequence continues at coordinate 624,284 of CAWILG010000048.1, read as the reverse complement.
CGAAGGAGCATTGACCGCGCTGGTGATCGGCCGCGCCGCCGATGCCGAAGTCCTGCTGCGCGGGATCGAGAGCGGTGCGGTCAAGCATCTCTGGCCGGTCGGCGTGTTGTCCCCGTCGTCCGCCGATCGCGGTCAGTCGATACGCAATGTTCCGGTGCTTGGCGGTATCGATGATGTCGAGGACGTGATTCGCGACTATGACAGGCGCGGCAAACCGATCGCGCGGGTCGTGATGACGCCGTCGGCATTCGATCCCGACGCCCATCCCGAAGTCGGTCCTGATGCGCGCGAAGCGGCTCGGACTGATCGTCAGCCGGCTGCCGTCGCTGGAAAGCGGCGACGTGCCGCGGCTGACCAACGTCGTCGTCGAGGATCTGCTGCTGCGTTCCAGCGAGAAGATCGATTACGCGCGCCTCGAGGCGCTGGTGAAAAGAAAGGCCGTGATCGTGACCGGCGGCGGCGGCTCGATCGGTTCGGAGATTTGCGACCGCGTTGCGACGTTCGGCGCCGCGCGATTGCTGGTCATCGAGAATTCGGAGCCGGCACTCTATGCGGTCACCGAAGCGCTGTCCGCGCGCGGCACCGAGGTCGTGATCGAAGGCCGGATTGCCGATATAAGGGATCGCGAACGCGTGCTGCGGCTGATGAACGAATTCAAGCCGGATATCGTGTTCCATGCCGCCGCGCTGAAGCATGTGCCGATTCTCGAGCGCGACTGGAGCGAAGGGGTCAAGACCAACATCTTCGGGTCGGTCAACGTGGCCGATGCGGCGCTGGCGGCCGGCGCCGAAGCGATGGTGATGATCTCGACCGACAAGGCGATCGAACCGGTCTCGATGCTGGGCCTGACCAAGCGCTTTGCCGAGATGTACTGCCAGGCGCTTGACCATGACCTCGCAGCCCGATCGGACAGCAAGCGGCATATGCGCCTGATTTCCGTGCGGTTCGGCAACGTGCTGGCGTCGAACGGTTCGGTGGTGCCGAAATTCAAGGCGCAGATCGAGGCGGGCGGCCCGGTCACGGTCACGCATCCCGGACATGGTCAGGTATTTCATGACCATCCGCGAGGCCTGCGACCTCGTGCTCACCGCGGCCGCGCATGCATTGACGCCGGCCCGTCCGGACGTTTCAGTCTACGTGCTCAACATGGGGCAACCGGTCAAGATCGTCGAGCTTGCCGAGCGGATGATCCGCTTGTCCGGCCTGAACCCGGCCTCGACATCGAGGTGGTTTTCACTGGGATGCGGCCGGGCGAGCGGCTGAACGAAATCCTGTTCGCCAGCCAAGAGCCGACCGTTGAGATCGGCGTTGCCGGCATCATGGCGGCCAAGCCGAACGAGCCGCCGATGCCGACCTTGCGGAATTGGCTTGCGGCGCTGGAAGCAGGCGATCGCAAAGGACGACCGGGCCACCATCAGGGCCGTGCTGAAGGATGCCGTGCCGGAATTCGGATCGAACGCCGCCTAGTTCCGGATTAGCCGTTTCGAAAGCCATGATGCAGAAGTCCGGAAAAGTCTTTGTTGTCAGCCAGCATTATCCGCCGGACCACAGCACCACGGCCGCGATCATGGCCGCGATCGCAAACCGCGTTCGCGCAGGACGCCGAAGTGCTGGTTCTTTCCGGCACGCCGGGTCGGCGTCGGCGGCGTCATCGGGCCAGCCGGAAGTCGAAGATCAGGAACTGGACGCCGGGGAAGGCCGCCCTGCATCAAGCGCGCCGCCGCCGAGCTGTTGTTCACGGTGCGGATATTTGCGACGCTGTTGACGAGGTTACGGCGCGGCGACGTGGTGCTTACCGTTCCCGCGCCGTTCGTGTTGCCCTATGCGCTGGCCGCCGCGGCCCGATTGAAACGGGCGAAGTCGGTGCTGATCATGCACGACCTCTTTCCCGACGTTCTCGTCGCGGCCGGCCTCTTGAAGCCGGCATCGATCGTCGCGAAAGTCAATGCGCGGGCTCAATGCGCTGATGTTTCGCGCGCTGAATGCCGTTGTGATCATCGGGCGCGACACCGAACCATTGCTGTTGCGCTATAGCGGAATGACGCGGGACAAGATCCGAGTTCATTCCGAATTGGGCGACGCTTGTTCCCGGTATTCGCCCGATCCGGCCCGACAATCCTTTTCGCCGGAGGTCGCGGCCCGCTTCGTCGTCGGGCTCTCCGGCAATCTGGGTTTTACCCACGATCCCGTTATCGTATTCGAGGCGGCCCGGTTGCTACGGGACGATCCTGACATTCATTTCCTGCTATCGGGCTGGGGGATCGGCTTCGATCAGCTGCAAGCGATGCAATCAGAAGCCGGGCTTGCAAATGTCACATTGATCGACCGCGTCGAGGGAGCGATCTCGATGCGTTGCTCTCTGCAGCCGACGTCTGGCTCATTCCCTATCGCAGTAACGTCGCCGGCGTGTCGGTGCCGAGCCGGTTCTATAATCTGCTGGCGGTCGGAAGGCCGGTCATCCTGGTCTCCGAGCCGGAAGCGGAAGCAGCCCTCACGGTGACGGAAAACAACCTCGGCTGGGTCGTGATGCCAGGCATGCCCGATCAATTGGCAACGGCGATCCGCGCCGCCGCTGCGTCGAGCGATCCGTCGATGGCTGCAAACGCCGTTGCTGCCGCCGGGAATTATAGTCCCGAGCGGGCTCTGACCAGCTACGCCACGCTGGTCCATGAGCTTTTGCAAAATCCGGAGTGATCCGCGCAAATGCCATCAAGGCTGGCCGGTCGGTTTCCGGATCAGAGCGTCCGTGTGCGGGAAAAGCGGCGCAGAAGCAGCGCTACCGCGATCGCGCCCGTGAGCAGGGCCACCATATCGACCGCGACCGAATGGGTCTTGATGGATGCGATCGCCAGCATCGCGAGACCCACATTGAGCGCGAAGATTTCGCCGACCACGCGCGGCACGGTGAAATGATTGTCGGTGGCGCGCTGGTAGAAGTGCGAACGATGCGCCGCCCAGAACGGCTCGCCCCGGGCCATCCGCCGCAGCAGCGTGATGGTGGCGTCGGCCAGATAATACAGCGGCAACAATAGCGCAGCGACGAATTGCTGATGCCATGCGAGCTGCAACAGGCACCAGCCGAGCAACAGGCCGATCGGCAGGCTGCCGACATCGCCGAGAAATATTTTGGCCACCGGCCGGTTGAACGGCGCAAAGCCGAGCAACGCGCCGCACAGTGCCGCGGCCATGATCATTGCCGATGCCGGGGGGCGTCGCCGAGCCAGCCGAGCAGGGCGACGGCCGCGGTGATCGGTACGGCCTCGGCGACCGTCATCAGGTCCAGCCCATCCATGAAGTTGACGAGATTCACGAACCAGAGGCCCGCGAGCAACGCCAGAGCGCGTTCGATCCAGAGCGGACAGGCCGGAACAATCCTGAGATCGTCGGGCGCAGCATAAAGGACGGCGGCAACCGCCAGCCCCTGCAGCACGAGCCGCGGCAGCACCGGGATCGAGTTGACGTCATCGGCGAAGCCAACGGCGGCCATGAACAGTGTTGCGCCGAACAGCGCGACCGGCAGCATGAGATCCGGCGCCACGGCGCTCGCCATGATCGCGCCTGCGACCACCACTGTCGCCGCGATCACGGCGATGCCGCCGCCCTGCGGGGTCGGCACGCGATGCGACGAGCGGGCATTCGGCCTGGCCAGCGCGTGCCTGACCAGCAACGGCAGGATCGCCCGCGTCACGCCGGCCGAAAGCAACGCTGCGGCGGGGATGGCGAGGAGCGACAATTGGAGCGCGGAAAGGGTCATGGTGTTCGAAATGGCCGTTACTCGGGGACCTCGATTGGCGCCGCACCTTGCGCTGCTTTTTCAGCGCTCAATATCCATACCAGTCCGCCGAATGCGCCGACGATGAAGTAAACCGCGCCGAACAGCAGCGAAACGTTGACGCCTTCATTGCGTCATCAGGCCGGCATATCCGAAGGCGAGCCCCATGGTGGCCTCGCGAACGCCCCAGCCGGCGATCGAGATCGGCAGCATCGTGATCAGCATCACCGGCGGCACCAGCTGGAACACCTGTCCGAACGTCACGGGTGCCGCGATCGACTGCACCACGCACCAGGCGATGACCACGGCGAGGACGTGGACCAGCACCGAATACACCGCAATCTTCGGCCCGCGATCCCGGCTGAAAATCACCCGGTTGGCGATTACCGCGCAGGCATGAATATGATGCGTGCCCCACCAGCGCTTCAGCCACGGCCACGGCAGGATTCCCAGCACCAGAAACCCGAGCCCGCCGGCGAGGGCTGCGAAATCGACCAGCAGCAGCGCCGAGCGCCCGTTGGGGTCGGTGATCAGGCGATAGCTCCAGGGCAGGCTCGCGACGATGATGATCGCAAGCGCGATCAGGCCGATGGCGCGGTCGACGAAGATCGAGTAGGTCGCCGCCCGCCAGCCGGCGCCGGCGCGCGCGACCAGCCAGAGCCGTACCGCGTCGCCGCCGATCGACGAGGGCAGCGTCTGGTTGAAGAAGGTTCCGATCACGTTGTAGCGCATCGCCTGGCGGGTCCCGAGCGGCGCGCCGCATTCGGCGCTGATCTCGCGCCACCGCAGCACGCCGACGAAGATCTGAAGGAATGTCACGGCAATCGCGAGGCCGATCCAGCCCAGGCTCGAGACATTGAGGCGCGAGACGAGGTCGGCAAGGTTGATCTTGCGCAGCGAGAAATACAGCAGCGCAGCGGAGATCAATATTTTGAGGGTCGAAAGCAGAATCCGGCGCATCTCGCCCGCGCTTGCCAGGTTTGTGAAGGAGGTCAAAAACGGCGCAAATCGGCGCCGCGCGCCGAACTTCGCCGCCTTGGTATGGTTTTAAAGCCAATCTGGCAATAGCCGCGCTGCCGGGTATTGCGACACCCTCGATACGGCGGGTAAAGAGGCCCTGTTACGGAGCCGCGGGGCCGAACCGGTGCCGTCCGAGAGGTATGATGTCGGATCAGACGATATTGGTCACTGGTGCCGCCGGTTTCATCGGCTTTCATGCCGCCCGCCGGCTGCTGGCCGAAGGCCGCAAGGTGGTCGGGCTGGACAATCTCAACAGCTATTATGATCCGGCGCTGAAACAGGCGCGGCTGGATATCCTGCGCGCGGATTCGCGGCTTCAGTTTCGTGCAGACCGATCTCGCCGATCGGGCGTCGATGCGCGAACTGTTCGGAAAAAACCGGTTCGCCAGGGTGCTGCATCTCGCGGCCCAGGCCGGCGTCCGCTATTCGATCGACCATCCGCACGCCTACGCCGATGCCAATCTCGAGGGCTTCGTCAACGTGCTGGAAGGATGCCGGCATCATGGCTGCGGCCATCTGGTCTATGCGTCGTCGTCGTCGGTCTATGGCGCCAATACCAAATTGCCGTTTTCGGTCGACGACCGGACCGATCATCCGGTCAGCCTTTATGCCGCGACCAAAAAGGCCAACGAAATGATGGCGCATTCCTACAGCCATCTGTACCGGCTGCCGACCACCGGACTGCGATTTTTTACGGTATATGGGCCGTGGGGCCGGCCGGACATGGCGATCTTCCTGTTCACCAAGGCGATCGTGGAGGGCACGCCGATCCCGCTCTTTAACCATGGCAAGATGCAGCGCGACTTCACCTATGTCGACGACGTCGCGCATGGCATAGTGCGGCTGATCGATCACGTGCCGGAAAGCACGGCGAAGGGCGGCGGCGCGCCGGCGCGGATCTACAATATCGGCAATAACCGGCCGGAAGAGTTGATGCATGTCGTGGGGGTGCTCGAAAAGGAACTCGGCCGCGCCGCGGTCAAGCAGATGTTACCGATGCAGCCCGGAGACGTGCTGGCTACTTACGCCGATATCGACGATCTGACGCGCGACGTCGGCTTTCGGCCGCAGACTTCGATCGAGGACGGTATTCGGGCGTTTGTCGCCTGGTATCGCGATCACTACAGGATTTGAGGCTTCGATGAACGGACGAATCATTCCCCTGATCATGTGCGGCGGCGCCGGGACGCGGCTGTGGCCGGCCTCGCGCGAGGTCCATCCCAAACAGTTCCTGCCGTTGTTCGGGACGCGCTCGACCTTCCAGGAGACGCTGCTCAGGGTATCGGATGCAGCGCTGTTCGAGCGGCCGATCGTGATCACCAACAATGCCTATCGGTTCATGGTGCTGGAGCAACTCGCCGAGATCGGGCTGGAGGCCGACGTGCTGCTGGAGCCGATGCGGCGCGACTCCGGGCCCGCGATCGCGGCAGGGGCGGCCTTTGCGCAGACCCGTGACAAGGACGCCATCGTGCTGGCGCTGGCCGCCGATCACGTCGTTGGCGATGTCGCAGCCTTCGTCGCCGCCTGCCGCGAGGGGCTGACCGCCGCGGAAGCCGGCCGCATCGTGACGTTTGGTGTGCAGCCTGAACGCGCCGCCACCGAATACGGTTACATCAACCCCGGCGAAGCGATTTCCGGCGCGGTTCGCGCGGTCGCAAAATTCGTCGAGAAGCCGGATCCCGAGACCGCCGCCACTTACGTCAAGTCCGGTTATCTCTGGAACAGCGGCAACTTCATGTTCCGCGCTTCGGTTTTGCTGGACGAGTACCGCAACGTCGACGCGGCCAGTGTACAGGCGGTCGGCGATGCCGTGACCAATGCCGGAACCGATCTCGGCTTCGTCAAGCTCGACGAAAAAGCTTTTGGATCGGCCAAGGCGATCTCGATCGATTACGCGGTGATGGAGAAAACCTCACATGCTGCCGTGGTGCCGGTTAAGTGCGGCTGGTCCGATGTCGGCTCCTGGCATGCGGTATGGGAATTGTCCGACAAGGACGGCCAGGGCAACGCGGCGCGGGGGGCTGCCGTGTTCGAGGATTCCCGCAATTGCAACGTCTCGACCGACCGCGCGCTGGTCGCCCTCGAAGGCGTCGACGATCTCGTGGTGGTGGCAACCCAGGACGCAGTCCTGGTGTCGCGGCAGAAGGATGCCAACGGGCTGAAACGACTGGTCGCGAAACTGAAGGCCGTCGCGCCTGAGGTAACTGAGGATCACATCAAGGTGCACCGGCCCTGGGGCTCCTATCAATCGGTCGACAATGGCGACCGTCACCAGGTCAAGCGCATCATCGTCAAGCCGGGCGGGCGGCTCTCGTTGCAAAAACATCACCACCGTTCCGAGCACTGGATCGTGGTGCGCGGCGCCGCGCGCGTCACCGTCAATGAACTGGTCAAAACCGTGCACGAGAACGAATCGATCTACATCCCGATCGGCGCGGTCCACCGGCTGGAAAATCCCGGCAAGATCCAGCTGGAACTGATCGAGGTTCAGACCGGGAGCTATCTCGGCGAGGACGACATCATCCGTATCGAGGATGACTATCAACGTTCGTAGGAGTGGACGCGAAGTTTCGCCTATCTAAGCATCCGCGGAAGCTTCTAGAGCAGTCGCAAAGCATTGGAATATGAACTAATTTGGCTTCGTTCTGTAATCAGCGGAAGCGAAGCTGGCAGAGGGACTGATCGACCTGATTTGACGCTCGATGTGCTAATCTGAACTCAAATGGAGGCCGATGGTGTGTCATGACCCAACGTGGCTGAGACTGGGTTCACCATGTTCATTCTCACAAGCCTTATAGGCTAGCCGCTAGCTGGCAATGAAGTATTTTGCTGGGATCGCGTGCCTCCTTGAAAGTATGGACTATGCTTGGAAGACCTTCCAGAGCCCCACCAAAGACCCGCCCACAACAACGACGGTACGTCAACGCGCCGAATTACGCGGCAAGCTGTCCTCGGTTCATTACGCGGTATTTGCGCTAAAATGGCGGGCCAATGTCTCGTTTTTAGCGGCGTCTTCGCGGTTGGAGAACGAACATGAGCTGGACAACTTGTCGCCAAAGCGCCGTTTCATAGCGGCCGACGCGTTCAAGTGCGCCATTGTCCAGGTTATTGAGTCGCTGAAATGAATGCGTCAGATCCCGGCATGCGGCGGGATCAGCCATTGAGCGACAGTTACGGTCATCTTCCTGATTTCCGACGAAGCGCGTTACTTCACCGAAATTGCTATTCATGTCGGGCAAGCATCCGCCATTTGGAAGATGGTAGTCAGCTGGTAGAGGACGGTCCCGTGCGTTCCCGCCTACGCTTGCGCACAACCTCGGTTTGAAACCTAATCAGATCAGTTTCGATCGATGTTGCTCGACGAATTCGCCAAAGCAGGGACGCCAGTCTGAGCACTAACTCGCGTTCGACGGCAGTCTCGGCGTCAAAATCAGCGGTGATGGCCGCCTCAAATCCTTTGTAGTCGTCGACATCTTCGACAGTCTCGATCACGGTTTCAGCACACAACCCATGGCGCATGGCGTTACGTCGTGACTGGCGTTTACCTTCCTCGGTTTTTGGGCCGGTACTTTTTTGTGCGTTGCGTCGGTTTGCTTCAAACTGCCGAAATGACGTCATTCTCCGGCGTCCGATCGTGGGTTAGTGTCGTTTGTTTGCATTTTGATTTGGGTTTGCTGCCAGAGTTGCTCGGCGGCCGGCCGCGGATCGATATTCAGTTGCCGCCACCAAATGCGCTCGTCTCCGCGGCGATGAAGCTCGCGATGGTGATGCCTACAGAGGGGAACAGTGTATTCATCACTGACTTTACGCCCCATGGCAGGTTGCTGCGCGAACTTGAGGTGATGCGCATCGGACGGCTGACGGCCGCAGGCGAGGCAAGGTTGGGTGCCAACGAATTTCAGGTGCTCGCGATCACGGCGGCGCAGAGGTTTGCTGAGCATGACTGCAGAGCGGACGGGGGCAGCCTTTGGCACGTTTTCGGTGAGCTTGTTTGGGTGCGGGACGTTATGTGCCATCGCTGGGCCCGGACCGGCTCCGTGCATGCGCCCCCGACTTGAGGGCGCGTCGCCGGAACAGCTGTCGCTTTCGCGATCCACAGCATTAATCTCGTTCGCCATGCCGCCTGGTGCATTACTCGGATCGGTCGCGTCGACACCGCTATCGACTTTGAGGGCAAAAGCCGCCTCTACCTCGTGGGCATCGGCTGTTGTCATCTGATTCTTGGAAGGAAGAATGCGATACGCCCAACTTGTGAGTTCATCCGATGACGCCAGCGCTTCGAGTTCGCCAAGTAGTCGATCACGTAAGGCTTTGGAATCATCGTTTGTCAGACTTAGATGCGGCTTGCGAACCGATTTGCCTCGGTTCGCAAATGGCTGCGACGAGGCGGTGGCTGCAGCGGGTTGCATATGCCCTGGCTCCTGAGCTCCTGGTAGACCTCGGTGCTCACCAGTTTCGTCTAAAATCGGCTGGCCATTCGCAGCATGAAGATCTGGAGCGTCGAGATCGTCCTCGCCGGCAATCCCAACCAGGGTGAACAGGGCATAACGCCTTGCGTAGGTTAGGGCAGCGCCCATTCGGTGCGGGGCATCGGTTTGGCTGACGGGACATACCGGCCAGTCCGACGAGATCCATTCCCCCGACGAATGCGCAAGTGTGGTGGTGAGCCGAATGAGCCCGGTCGCCTGGTCAATCGAGGTCGCTTGCACGGCGGCAATCTCGTGCTGCCCGAGGCACTTTCTCACAAGATCCAGGCCGCTGGAAAGCGACGCATAGCGGAAGGTTCGGATGGCCTCTCGCGGAAACGGTGACAGGATGGTTGCGGTCAGCGATTTTTCAGGGTTTGTGAGCTCGCCTTGGGCTTTCGCGAGTGCGGCCGCAATATTGCCAATCGATTCACTGCAGTGCTGCACGGGATGCCTCCGGATCTAGCAGGTCAAAGCTGATGGCACCCGATTTCGAGCGTCTGGCACGAATGCCATGACCTCTCGCTTCCCTGGCATCCTCCGGCACCAGCGCCTTCAACTCGGCCTTGGATCGTTCATGGTCGAGGGCCGCCTGCCGGGTCGTCTGAAACAGGTCGGCAAACTCGGCCCAGGCATTGGAGCCGCTCATGTCGACGGTGCGGACCACCTCGATCTTGGCCCGGGGCGGCTCGACCCCGAAGAGGTGAGGGGCCTCGCCGGTCTCGACGCAGCGCCAGAACTTCTTCTCGGCCGTGAGCAGGAGGTGCTGGTAGAGCGGGTCAGCCGGGATGGTCATCTCCACCCATTTGCCGCCGCCGGTAATGATCGACAGCACAGCGGTGCGGGAGGCGGTGACCCACATGTTGTGCTGCAGCTGGGCCATATGCTTCTCGGCCGCTCCTTCCTCCGAGAACGACCATGGCAGCATGAACTTGGCCTCGAAGACCGCGCCGGTGCCCTCGACCATGCCGTCCAGGGTTGCCGCCATCCAGCGCTTGACCGGATGAAACACCTGGCGCTGCACCTCGGTGACGACCTGGCCGGTAGTTGCGCTCGTACCAGTGCCGGTTGAGGTGCTCGGTCACGGTGCCGAGCTGGACGACCAGGTTGGCTGAAAGGTCCTCGGGTTCGATCTCACCGCGCTTCTCCCGCCATAGCCGCAGCAAGGCTGCCTCATCGTCGCCCATGATGATCCGGGCGTCCGAGCCGCCGATAAAGGCGCGGCGGTCCGCGTTCGATTTTATCCACATGCCCGATTTCATGTCTTCCTCCGCGATCCAAAATGGCGTTTCCTAGAAATGCAACATTTAATAGGAAACAACGCTTGTGATATGAAACATAGCATAAGCGGCAAAACATGTCAAAATGAACCTGCCACCATTGACGAGTGCACAAATCAGAGCCGCTCGCTCACTCATTCGTTGGAGTGCAGAAGACCTCGCGACGCGTTCGTCACTGAGCGTTGCCACCATCCGCCGCGCCGAACTAACGGATAGCGAAACATCCATGACAGCCGCCAACGACCTCGCCGTTCGCCGAGCCTTGGAAGCGGCCGGCGTCGAGTTCATCGACGAGAACGGCGGTGGCCCTGGTGTTAGGCTTCGAAAATCGGGAAAAGAAAAGCCCCGCAAATAAACCGATCCGGAGAATGTCGCGTCGGACTTGAGCTACGATGATCAAGCGCCCGCAGACGGATCCACCGCTACGACGGTCAGGCGAAAGTCGTGGAAGCGAAGGCTCCAGTTTGCTATATTTGTGTTATGAAACGCGACGAAGCCATAAGCCGATTGCAGCAGCACGAAGCCGAGTTGAAGCGGTTAGGCGTCGAACACCTCTACATGTTCGGCTCGACCGCGCGCGGCGAAGCCAAGGACGATTCCGACGTTGACCTGTTTTTCGACTACGAAAAGGGAAAGCTCGGTCTTTTCGAACTGATGGACGTTAAGGAGTACGCCGCCGGTATCCTCGGCCGCAAGGCCGACATCATGACCCGGGATAGCCTGCACAAGGTGTTGCGGGAGAAGATCGAATCAACGGCGGTCCGCGTGTTTTAATGGTGGCCCGATCGCTCGTTCCTCGTTTGACAGACATCGTCGAGGCGATCGAACGCATTCATGGCGTGCTGGAGAATATATCTCTCCAAACGTTCGAAACCGATTGGCAGCGGCAGTGGCTTGTCCAGCGCGGCGTCGAGATCATTTCAGAGGCGAGCCGGCATCTCACAGATGAGATGAAAGCGCGCCATCCGGAAATCCCCTGGCAAAAGGTAGCGGCGATCGGCAACGTGCTGCGCCACAACTATGAAAACATCGCTGCGCCTGTCATCTGGAAGTTGGCGCAAACCGATCTACCGGCGTTGGAGAAGGTCTGCCGCATTGAACTCGACGCGGAAAGGCGTCGGGGTGGCTCGGGCTAGGGATAGCGAAGCGGTGTCTTGGCAATCCGATTCTTTGACTCCCATGCCGAGTACGACAAGATCGATGCGGAGATAGTTTGATGGATGCGACCCTCATTTTGATCGACAGCGATAATGAGCTATTGCGTGCTCGGGCGCTCGTCGACCCAGCTATGGAACTCGGACGATCCAGCCAATGTCGCTCGACTGGAGGCGCAAGCGCGCCTGATTGCCGCGTACGAAGAAATGAAGTGGCGCCGGCCGCCGAGCGTCCCCGGTTAAGAAAGCGGATCGAAGAAGCCGCCGTGCTGATTTTTTGATGACCGAACAAATCGTCGCGCCACGTCTCGCTGATATCATCGAAGTTCGCGGGTGCCCGTCGTCCCGCTCGCCCCATTCGAGGATTGTCTGGCAGTAATTGTTCGATGCGCTCTATGATGAGCCGCACGGTCCGCTGGGCAGTAGCAGGACTGTCTTCCGCAATATAGGCACGCAGCGAAACTAGGTCTTCGACAGCTTCCGGCGACCAGACGATTTTCATTTTGCCAGTCTAGGGGCCGGGCGTTCCCGCTTGCCGCTCCAGGAATTGACCCATGCTTTGACCTGCTCGTGGGGTATGCTTTCCCCGCGATCAAGGGAACCCATGGCTTTCCGGACACCCGCCACCTGCCATTCGTTCACATCGAGGTATTCGTTGAGCGCCTCTGCCGCAAGAAACGATCGACTGCGTCCGGTACTCTTTGCAAGTTTCTCCAGCCGCTTTTTAACGTCAGTTTCGACGCGAACTGTGAACGTAGTTGAAGGCATCGCCGTTACCCAAGAAGTGAATAGATACTTGGCGACATTGAGCGCCGACGGTGTTGGAGCAATTGGCAACAGTACAGGCTGTTGGATAAAATACCAACATGAAAGCCGAGCTACTAGTGAACGAACGTCACGTGCTAGATTCGAGATTGTCGTTTGGCGTCTCGATCGACCGGTACGAGGTTCGATCCACAGGTTCAAGTATCGGTTGGCGCTCGTCGCCAGACTCAATTTGTGTTCTGCGTTACGACAATGAAGCGGGCAAAGGCGACCATCGGCACATCGGCCGGGTCGAAAGGCCGTATAAATTCGTTGATCCCGAGACACTGTTGGTCGATTTTTGGAATGATGTCGAAGCATGGAGACGCTGAAATGAAAACTGTGACGCTCGAAGTCGCCACGCTCCAAGAAGTCAAACGGCGTGCTCATGCTGCATTCACAGGCAGGAAGCAAGGTGCCCGCATTAGCTTTGCTACTCCGGAATTGCTCTTCCAGGTCATGACGGCAAAGCGTTGGGAATTGTTGCGGACGATGACAGGGGCAGGGCCGCTTGCGATCAGAGAGGCGGCGCGGCGCGTCGATCGCGATGTTAAAGGGGTGCACGGCGATGTGCATGCGCTGCTAAAAGCTGGTATTTTGCAAAAGACCGGAGACGGCTTGATCATTTTTCCATTCGATGCCGTTCGCGTCGATATCATGTTGCATGCTGCCTAAACCCAGACCAATGACCGTGAATGCACGTTGGCGCATTTGCTGTGTTTTCAAGAAGGGCGACGCTCACAACGTAGAGATCGTAGACTACCACAAGGGATAGATTTTGCCATTGGCAACACATCCAGGCGGCTTCTTGAAGCGTGAATTAAAAGCGCGCTACCTAAGTGCAAATCGGCTCGCGCTCGATCTCTGCCGTCCGGTCGCGTCTCCATGCATTCCGGCCGCGAGATATTCCAGCAAACCGCAAAGGTCGATGTCGCGATACGACGCCGAAACGGCCTCTCCCTAGCCGCAATCCTCACGAAATAAGCTGTCAAGACATTCACCGGGTGAACGTCAAGCAGCTCCGGACACCGTATCCTGGTAAGCGACCTGTTCCATCGACCCGCTCGCAAGGGCAACTCGATAGATAGCCTCCGCGAAACGGCGATCATCGATCAACTCCTCGCGCCGATTGCGGAGCAACTGCGGCGTGTCCGCAATCGCAGCCTCTATTAGCTCAATGTCGAACGGAACCAAGACGCCGGCGGTCATAGCAAAACCGTCGGGAGTAAAGAGCCGAGTGGCCAGCGCTGCCCCGTCCGGGAGCGAACTCTCAAGGCCCTCATCGACCAGCCGGAACTCGCCGCCGCGGAATAAGTCCTCGACGATCAAGCCAGCAACGTCGTGTCGGCGTAAAATACCGATGATCGAGAAGCGCGCGCGGCGCATTGCCTCCAGCACTAATCCCTCGTCAGACCCGGGCGCCAATCGTACAGCTCTGGCATAACGGTCAATCGCCCGCGAGCGGTCCTTCGGTGCGGTATGGATAGTAAGGTCGAACGCCAGAGTCAGGTCGTTCATGCTATTGAGGACCAGCGTCTTGCCCTGAGCCAGGCCCAGGCGTCGAGCCTGGGATATGATCGCATCCTTGGACAGGAAATCCAGCGCGGCGGAATGATGCTGCTTGCTGATTTCCCGGAAATGGCGGTAACGGGTAAGCACCTCGGCGCGGCTCAATAAAACCGCAGGCTTCGCAACGGCGCTGTCTTCCCGAAGAGCGGGGGTGGTAGAAACCATGTAACCTCCACGTTCGACGATAGCGCGGCTGCGTGCACGACGACGCCGCGTCAAAGTTACGGTCTGTCTTTATTTCAGCATGCTGATTTGGGGAATTGGCAAAAGCTCATAAATGCAAAATCGCGCGCTGAAGCAGCGTCTCGAGCCCATCGACGAAAATGGCGGCCGGCCCGGGGTACGACTTCGCAAATCCGCAAAACAGAAGCCGCGCGCATAGACGCCCGGAACGATGCCGCGATTTCCGGCCGGCGACAGAACGGTTCGGGATTGAAGTCCTGTTGCGTGGTGCGGCGATCGAACGATTGGCAGGACTATCATGAGGATGAGTAATTTTGCGCTGCGGCTGCAATCTTCGCTCCTGGAAGAGGCGCCTAAGCTCGCGAAAGATAAGCCCCGAAAATAGTCGATCGCAATTTGCACCACCTGCTAGTCTTACTGCGTCATAAACGTTGATTGATCGACATTTTGTGCCCGGCAGCGAGAGCAACGGCCTGAGCCGTGCCGGCACTTCGTCAAGAACCGCCTGCTGGAGCCTGGCAAATGAAGCGCGATCCGCGTTCCTCCCATGAGGCGCTGCGCAATTGATCGGTTTGAATAACGCCGTTGATTTCGTTGCCTTCCGGGATTGGGACGTGAAAGCTCCAATCGCGATCGCGCCGCGTGATCGGACAAGCCATGCGCCGACCCGTCAACTCATTGAAGGCGCATGGCGCACCTAATGCGGGGCGCCGTCCGGCTTGCTCGGCGACCGATTGCAGAAAATCCAGCCAAATAATGTCGCCTGCTTCGGGACAGTAGGCCGCCACGTCACCAAGCCTCATTGCCACGCGGCGGTCCCCAATCGACCTCTTGCGGAACGTTCTCCTTGGTCATTCCGCTGAGTAATTCATCAAGCCTGTAGCGCGGCTTACGTGTTTGCTTGAGGAGGGGCCGCAAAACCAATGCTCCGTTCTCGACCCTAATTTCGGCCCGTCTGCCGTCGCTGACGTTGAGGGCGTCGGCAACCGCCCTCGGGATGCGCACGGCAAGGCTGTTCCCCCATCTGCAAAATTTTACGATCATGACATCTCTCCACCAGTCTCACGTAGATGCAATGTATATACGCACACTTCGACTAGCCAGCCTTTCATCGGCGATAGCAGCCAAGGCAGGCCGGCGTACGATTGCGCAAACATCACCACACAGTTAGCTCCTCTTCCGCGTCGACCCAACCTTGATCAATGCAAAGATTCGCCGGACGATGGCCGAGCGTGACCACGCGTTGCGCGACGTCATCAGAATCTCGCAGTGCGACAGATCGAGCGACATAGATCATCGCGTTTGGCGACGGGGCGAAGCACGCGGTGAGGCAGCCGGCACGACGCGCCGCGAACCCGTCACTGACATTGCGTCCGAGCGCTCGCTGTTGAGAGAGATGATGGGCGTCCGATCGCAGGCGAACCAAGGCTACGAGGTTCAAAATCCCGATGCCGTTTGTCACCAAGCCGTAAAGGACATCAGCCCGCGCAATTGTCGATTCGCGTGCTGCACGCGCTTCTTTAGAATAGGAAGATGGTCGCAACTTTATCTTGTAATGTCATTGTCATTCCGATCATATAACAGAGTTCAAGTTCAGGCGGAGAAAAAGCATGCGCCAGGTACCTAAACGGCAATCGCTTAACCTGCGCATCAAGGCGGAAGAGCGCGGGTTAATCGATCGCGCGGCCAAGACGTTAGGCAAGACCCGCACCGACTTCGTGCTCGACGCCGCCCGCCGAGCGGCCGAAGACGCCTTGCTTGATCGCACCATTTTCACGGCTACCCCCAAAGCCTATGCCGAGTTCCTGGCCCGGTTGGACGCGCCGCCACAACCCAATGAGCGATTGCGGAAAACCCTGCGGACTAAAGCTGCCTGGGAGTAAGGATGGCGCTATCTGCTCCTGGGCCCATCGGCACCCACCATCAAATCGGAGATTTTAGCTCCGGTGTTGTTTCCCTGGATGAGTGGCTTAAACGGCGGGCACTCGCCAACCAGGCGAGCGGCGCTGCGCGGACGTTCGCGGTGTGCGAGGCCGACAGGGTCGTTGCCTATTTTGCCCTGGCTTCCGGCGCCGTGAACGTCGCTGCAGCTCCGGGTCGTTTCCGGCGCAATATGCCCGACCCAATCCCCGTTGTCGTGCTCGCGCGGCTCGCTGTCGATCTCGCTTATCAGGGCCAAGGCCTCGGCCGCGCGATGGTTCGAGACGCCGCAAGGCGCGTCGTGCATGCCGCCGATACGATCGGTATCCGAGGCATCATTGTCCACGCAATCTCAGATGACGCGAAGGCGTTTTATCTCGCGCTTGGATTTGAACCATCACCGATTGAGCCGATGACGCATATGGTCACGCTGGCAGATATACGCAAAAGCTTTGCGTGAGTTTCGGGCATACGGTGTCCAACTTCCTTGATCCAAAATTACCCAATCCCTCATGGTTAAGCGGCCGGAGCGGACTTCATTCTGCTCCGGCCGGTTCGATCAGACCGCACTATTTAACCCGCGTGCCGCGGTTGCGTGTGTCAGCTTGCACAAGCTGCGTGCGGATTCGAACGGCCCAAGGCCGTTTCTCGACCACCAATCCCCTTCCTTGCCGGCGCGATACTGTTCGCGGTAATGCGCCCGGCAGAGCGGGACCGTGAGTTCGTCGCTGACCTTGAGAGTACATGTGCTCGATGCGTTCCAGAAGAAGTCCGAGTCAGCATTAAGACGCCCGATATTCGGATCGTCGTTAGTCCTTCCAAGGGGCGATCGATGGCCCGAATCGACGTAGCAGCCTGATTTACGCAACTATGGTGGGCATCCATCCCTATTGGCCTGATTGCGGCAGCATCGACGACGCCTCACGGTGACCATCGCAAGCGTTCTCGCCATGGGCGGACCGTGGAAGATGACGAGTCGAATTCATCGACGAGAATGGCCGGGGCTAGACGTGCGCGAGCGGGGGTGCGAGTTGGATACTAATGTTTTGTATCCTCCCTGCCACCCCCGATCGACGGACGGCCTAACCCCATCGGGCCTGTTTGTCTCAGAGCCGGACTGAAAAAGAAGCTGAGTGATTTCAGCCAGTTGTGATTCCTTCGGATTTGCGAAGATTCGAGGGAGAGCACGATGGTTTGGACTGAAATCACTCGTCGACAATATAGACGCAAGGGCCTGCGGTATGAAAGCGATACGACGGATGCGGAGTGGTTAGTGATGGAGTCGCTTCTGCCGCCTGCTTCAGCCCTCGGGCGTCCGCGTGCAACAGACATGCGAACGGTGATAGATGCGATCCTCTACATTGCGTCCACCGGTTGCCAATGGCGGCAGTTGCCCAAGGACTTCCCACCCTACTCGACGGTGCAGGGGTATTTCTACGCGTGGTCGCGCGGTGGAATCTTCGCCTCGCTCAACTACACTCTGGTCATGGCGTCGCGCGAGGCGGCTGGCCGAGAGGCGAGCCCGACGGCCGGAGTGATTGACAGCCAGTCGGTAAAAACCACGGAAAGCGGTGGCCCACGTGGCTATGACGCAGGCAAGAAAATCAAGGGCCGCAAGCGCCACATCGTCACCGACACCCAAGGCAACCTGGTCGGGCTCGTCGTGCACGAAGCCAGCATTCAGGATCGCGATGGCGCCCCGTGCGTCCTGGCTTCGATCCGCTCGCGCTATCCCTGGCTGCGCCACATCTTTGCCGATGGTGGTTATGCCGGAGATAAATTGCGCAAGGCTTTGAAGCGCATCGGCGAATGGACGATAGAAATCATCAAACGTTCCGACACGGCGCAGGGCTTCGAAGTTCTGCCCCGCAGATGGGTCGTCGAACGAACTTTCGCATGGCTCGGCCGCTGTCGCAGACTGGCAAAGGACTTCGAAGCCACCATCGCCAGCGCCGTCGCTTGGGCGCTCGTCGCCCACATCCGCACCCTCACGCGACGGCTCGCAAGATCTTGAGATTAAATGCAATCATTATGAGTTCAGACACTCAGGCCCCGTCGGATTGGTGGGGCAATTTGGCGGGCAAGCTGGTTACCGCGTTCTGCTTCACATCGACGGATTTGGCACCGTAAAACTTCTTGTGTTCTCTGGCTCGCGCCAGGCGTATCATCGCCTTCTCTATCCGCCGGTCGATTTCGGCGTGGAGCTTCAATTCCTTTTCCATAATATCCGGCCGGTAAGCTTGCGCGGCAACGTTCTGGTTAAGGTTGAATTCCTCAGTGGCGCTAAGCAACGGAACCAGATCATTCCTGCGTTCAATCACCTGTTTGTGCAACGCCTCGAGCCTCGCGAGCACAGCGGCATCACTCTGCTTCTCCTTGCTTCCCGCTGTCGCGTCATCGGGCTTACCGATGCGCGCGACCTGCTCGTTAATCCTATCGTAGACGAACTTGGCAGCTTCGGCTTGTGACTTGACCGCGGCGCGAACCGAGTCAGCGGTGCCATCGCCCTGGATTGATGCGATATAATCGGCAACACCTTGCCAACCGTTGTTGCTGGCCGCGGTAATCGCGCTAGCCTCCTGCTGCCTATGGAAGGCCAGTTGTGACCCGAGGTTCAGTCGGCGCTTTTTCCAGTGCCAAATAGCCATATCAAAAATCGCTGCTTCTTCGGAGAAGCCGTCGGGCCAATATTCGTCTCGAAGGGCTTCATGAAGTTTGCTGAACTCCTTCGGGTCTTCCCAGGCCAGAACGACGTCGGTGGCATAAAAACCGTGCGTGAGGGCATTTTTGGTCAATGTTCGATCTCCTATTAATTTGTTGGTTGAGGTAATAGTTAAGTTGAAACGAAGTATATAATCTAATATTGATTTATTATTATAAATATACCACAGTATTATGGAGTAATCAACTTGCAACTCGCCTAATTTATGCAAGGTCTCGCTCTTCGACTACATTAAGGTACAATCATTGAGGGTATTTGATAGTATTACTCGCAATGAGTGTGTTTCTTGGAAACGAAATCTGTTGGGCCTAAAGTTGATAGCGCCCTTAAGCTGGCCTCGTTTGCGAAACGAAGCCAATAAAATATTGAGCCGCCAACGCCGGATGCTTCGAAGGCAGCGTGGACCTGGGATATCCTCGGCGCTTCACTTTGTGTTCTGTGCGCCGCTGAGGTCGAGCGGCACTCTTTCGTCAAAATCAATCCTGCGTGGACTGCATCGCTCATCGACCGGGATCATTCCGTCGGGAATCCGCGTCGAGGACGTCAATCACGCTCCGATCTAACCGCGTTGCTGCGACGACTCTGATTGCTGCTGTGATTCGGAAAACAAGTGTCGAAGATTATGTGTAATTCTTTGAATCAAAACGTGTCCTGATAAGGCGGATGGCATTCGCCACATTTGCGGCGGCGTGCTATAGCGTTTTCGCGCTAGGCGGGCACCGTTCGCGCGAACAAAACGCGTCTAAACAAGAAGATAAGAACATAATGCCTCGGTTCTGATTCCGTCAGGATCGGGGCTTTGGAACCGCCGGGATGTTACTGGCGAAAAGTCTGTTGGGGTCGATGACATGAATTCAAAAGGGTCCGCATTTGGCGCGAACACCGAGGCTAGGGGCGCGTTGCGTGTTGGCGTGATCGGCGCGGGCGTCATGGGCAGCAACCACGCCCGGGTATTGGCAGGCCTGCCCGATGTCACGCTGGTCGGCATCGTCGATCCCTTGCCGGAGCACCGCGCGCGCGCCACCGATCTTGTGGGATGCCGCGCGTTCGCGAGTCTCGATGAGCTGCTCGGCGAAGGCGTCGATGCCGTAACGATCGCAGCCCCCACCCATCTCCATCATGAGGTTGCTCTCACCTGCATCGCGCGCAACATCCACATCCTGGTCGAGAAGCCGATCGCGCCCACGGTCGAGGAAGGGCGGGACATCGTCGATGCCGCGCGCCGCGCCGGCGTGACGCTGATGGTCGGCCATGTCGAACGCTTCAATCCGGCGGTTGCCGCGATCAAGCAGGCGATCTCGGGCGAGGATATCCTCTCCATCGGCATCACCCGGGTCGGACCGTTTCCGCCGCGGATGTCGAATGTCGGCGTCGTCATCGATCTTGCCGTGCACGATATCGACCTGATTCGCTGGTTCACCGAGTCCGACATCGTCGAGGTGCAGCCGCAGCTCTCCAGCGCCATCGCCGAGCGCGAGGACATCGCGCTGTTGCAGTTCCGCACCGCCTCCGGCGTGCTCGCCCATATCAACACCAACTGGCTGACGCCGTTCAAGGCGCGCAACGTCACGGTGGCAACCCGCGGCAAATACGTCATGGGCGATCTCCTGACGCGCCAGGTCACGGAGTGTTTCGGCTTCAAGCCCGACGGCAGCTATTCGATGCGCCATCTGCCGGTCGGCCATGACGAACCGCTGCGCGCCGAATTGGTCGCGTTCCTCGACGCCGTCCGCACCGGCGATTTGCCGGCGGTCTCCGGCGAGGAGGGCGTGGCCAGCCTCGAAATCGCGATCCGCTGCCTCGAATCACCCGCCAAGCCCGCGGCGAGCACCGCCCGCAAGGGCCCGCGCCGCATCGCCGGCTGATTTCCGTTTCATCTCTTCCCCGCAAGGCTCCATGAACCAGCACATGCGTCCAGAACCCGTTCCCTTCATCGACATCGCCGCGCAGCGCCGGCGGCTCGGCAAATCCATCGATGAAGCGGTCGCCCGCGTACTGACCCATTGCCAGTTCATCAACGGTCCGGAAGTCACCGCGCTCGAGGCCGCACTCGCCAAATTCAGCGGCGCCCGGCATGTCGTGAGCTGCGCCAGCGGCACCGACGCGCTTCTGATGGTGTTGATGGCCAAACAGGTCGGCCCCGGCGATGCCGTGCTGTGCCCGTCCTTCACGTTCTGCGCGACTGGCGAAGCGGTGGCGCTGACCGGCGCCACCCCCGTTTTTGTCGATGTCGATGAAGCGACGTTCAACATGGACACGGGCTCGCTCAAGCGCGGCATCGCGACCGCCAGGGCGCACGGCCTCAAGCCGCGCGCAGTGATCCCGGTCGACTTGTTCGGGCAAAGCGCCGACCACGACGCCATCGCCGAAATTGCCGAGGCGGAGGGGCTGTTTGTGCTCGATGACGCCGCCCAGGGTTTTGGCGCCAGCTACAAGGGCCGCAAGCTCGGTACTTTCGGGCTCGCCACCGCGACCAGCTTCTTTCCCGCAAAGCCGCTCGGCTGCTTTGGCGACGGCGGCGCGATTTTCACCGATGACGACGAACTCGCCGATACCTTGCGCAGCATCCGCGTCCACGGCCAGGGTTCGGACAAATACGACAATGTCCGGCTCGGCCTTACCGGGCGGCTCGATACCATGCAGGCGGCGGTGCTGATCGAGAAGCTGAAGATATTCGAGGACGAGATCGCCGCGCGCAACGCCATCGCCGAGCGCTATGCGCGGGGGCTCGGCAATTTGGTTACCGTTCCGCACCTCGCCGCCGGCTGTACCTCGGTCTGGGCGCAATACACCATCCGCCTGCCCAAAGGCATCGACCGCGACGCCTTTGCCGCTGACCTGAAGGCGCAGGGTGTGCCGACCGCGATCTATTACACCAAATCGATGCATCAGCAGACCGCGTACCGGGATTTCCCGGTCGCCGACGGCGGCCTGCCGGCGAGCGAAAAACTCTCCGACGACGTCATCAGCCTGCCGATGCACGCTTATCTCGACGAGCCGACCCAGGAGCGGATCATCAAGGCTGTGCGCGGCGCGCTTTCAGCCTGATTTCGCCGTGAATATGCGCTAGAGGTAGCGCATGCTCGGACGCATCTTCACGGTTGGCGGCTATACGCTCCTTTCGCGACTGACCGGTTTCGCGCGCGACATCATGCTCGCGGCGATCCTCGGCGCGACGCCGATGGCGGACGCGTTTTTCGTAGCACTTCGGCTGCCGAACAATTTTCGCGCGATCTTCGCCGAAGGCGCCTTCAACACCGCCTTCATTCCGGCCTATGCCCATGTCAGCGGCAAGGGCGGCGAGACCTCGGCGCGGCTGTTTGCCGATCGCATCTTCACGCTGTTGTTTATCTCGCAGGTGATCCTGCTGGTCGTCGCCTGGCTGTTCATGCCGCAGGCCATGAGCATTCTCGCTCCCGGTTTCACGCATGACGAGGAACAGCGCCGTCTCGCCATCGAGCTGACGCGGATCACATTTCCGTATCTGCTGCTGATCACGATGGTGACGCTTTATGGCGGCATGCTCAACGTGATGCATCGCTTTGCCAGCGCTGCGGCAGCGTCGATCTTTCTCAACATCTCGATGATGGCGACGCTGGCGCTCGCGGCGTTTTTTCCGACCGCCGGCCACGCCGCGGCCTGGGGCGTGCTGATCTCCGGGTTCCTGCAATATTTCCTGCTCGCCGGCGATCTCGCCCGCCATGGCGGCTTGCCGCGCTTCGCCCCGTTGCGGCTCGACGAGGATGTCCGCGCGTTTTTCCGCGCGATCGGTCCGGCCACCCTGGGCTCGATGGGCACCCAGGTTGCGGTGTTCGCCGATACCATTATCGCCACCTTCCTCGCCGCGGGCGCGCTGTCGGCGCTGTATTATGCCGAACGAATCTATCAGTTGCCGATCGGCGTCATCGGCATCGCGATCGGCACGGTGTTGTTGCCAGAAATGTCGCGACGGATCACGGCGGGTGACGATGCCGGCGCGATGGCGGCGCAGCGCCGCGCCTTCGAGTTCACGCTGTTGGCGACGGTGCCGTTCGTTGCCGCGTTCGTCACCGTGCCCGACATCATCATGCGCGCGGTGTTCCTGCGCGGCGCGTTCACCAGCGCCGACGCTGCGGCTGCGGGCGCGACGCTTGCTGCCTATGCGATCGGCCTCATTCCGTTCGTCACCATCCGCAGCGCCGTCTCGGCGTTTTACGCCCGCAAGGATACCGCGACACCGGTGAAGGCATCGCTCACGGGGCTGACCGTGAACGTGCTGCTGAAAATCGCACTGATGGGACCGCTGGCCCAGATCGGTCTGGCGCTCGCGACCGCCGTCGGCGCCTGGATCAATCTCTTGCTGGTGTTGTTCTTTGCGGTGCGAAGTGGCTATCTCGAAATCGATCGCGCCTTGATGCAGTCGCTGGCGAAATTCGCCGCATCGGGCGTCATTGTGGCTGCCGTGCTGTGGCTGACCGCCAGATTTTCGGTGGTCTACTTTGCGCCAATGCAAGCCTTTCACGACCAGATGACGCTGCTGCTTCTGGTCACGGCCGGGGCCTTTGCCTACGGTTTCTCCATCCTGGTGCTGTTTGGCCGGGGATGGCTGTTCTCCTTGGTCCGCGACCGGCAATCGCGGCGCTAAACCCGTTTGCGCTTCGCGGCGAACCACGCCAATATGGCGCCGAATAACAGCGCATTTGGAGATAAGATGGCAGCTCCCATTAAATTCGGCGTCGGTCAGAGCGTGTTGCGCAAGGAGGACGATGCGCTGATACGCGGCAAGGGCCGCTACACCGACGATTTTTCGCCGCAGCCGGCGATGCATGCGCTGGTGCTGCGCTCGCCGCACGCGCATGCGAAATTCACCATCAATGTCGCCAAGGCCCGCGGGATGCCCGGCGTCGGTGCGGTGCTGACCGCCGACGACGTCAGGGAGCTCGGTGACCTGCCGTGCCTGTTCAACCTGGAAGTCGATCCCTTCACCGGTCCGCCCTATCCGATCCTGCCCAAGGATGAGGTCCGTCACGTCGGCGACGCCATAGCCTTCGTGGTCGCCGACACCATCGACCAGGCCCGCGACGCGATCGAGGCGATCGACGTCAAATGGACGCCGCTGCCCGCCGTGGTCGGTCTGGCCAATGCCGTCAAGAACGGCGCGCCGCAGGTCTGGCCCAATCACGCCGGCAACGTTTTGTTCGACGTGCCGATCGGCGACAAGAAGGCGGTCGACGCGGCTTTCGCGAAGGCACATGCGGTCGCCGAAGTGTCGATCGTCAATCCGCGCATCGTCACCAATTTCATGGAGACGCGTGCGGCGGTCGCCGAATACGACGTCAATCGCGATCATCTGACGCTGACGATCGGCAGCCAGGGCAGCCATCGGCTGCGCGAGATCATCGGCGGCATGGTGCTGAAGATGCCTCTGGAAAACATGCGGGTGATCTGTCCCGACGTCGGCGGCGGTTTCGGCACCAAGCTGTTTCCCTACCGCGAATATGCGCTGATCGCGGTCGCCGCGCGAAAACTGCGCAAGACCATCAAGTGGACCGCCGACCGCGCCGATCACTTCATGGGCGACGCGCAGGGGCGCGACAACGTCACCACGGCGAAGATGGCGCTGGCCGAGGACGGCAAGTTTTTAGGCATGGACGTCGACCTGATGGGCGACATGGGCGCCTATCTCTCGACCTTCGGGCCTTACATTCCCCATGGCGGCGCCGGGATGCTGCCGGGCCTCTACGACATCCAGGCGTTCCACTGCCGTGTCCGAACCGTATTCACCCACACCGTGCCGGTCGATGCCTATCGCGGCGCTGGACGCCCCGAGGCGGCTTACGTCGTCGAACGGCTGGTTGACGCTGCCGCGCGAAAACTCGGAATGACGCCCGACGCCATCAGGCGCAAGAATTTCATTTCACCGAAGGCGATGCCCTACACGACCGCGACCGGCAAGATCTACGATTCCGGCGATTTCACCGCGCATATGAAGCGGGCGATGGAAGTCGCGAACTGGAAGGAATTTCCCAAGCGCGCCAAGGCCGCGAAGAAGACAGGCCTGGTGCGCGGCATCGGGCTTGCGAGTTATGTCGAGGTCTGCGGCACTATGGGCGAAGAGACCGCCAATGTGGCGCTCGATCCCGATGGCGACGTCACCATCCTGATCGGCACGCAGTCGAGCGGGCAGGGCCACCAGACCGCCTATGCGCAATTGATCGCCGAGCAGTTCGGGCTGCCGCCCGAGCGCGTCCATGTGCTGCAGGGCGACACCGACCGGATTGCCACCGGGCTCGGCACCGGCGGCTCGGCCTCGATTCCGACCGGCGGCGTCAGCGTCCAGCGTGCCGCCGGCAGTCTCGGCGCCAAGCTCAAGGAGATCGCCGCCGATGCGCTGGAGACCAGTGCCGGCGATCTCGAGATCAGCGACGGCCGGGTGCGGATCGCGGGCACCGACCGTTCGATCAGCTTTGCCGATCTGGCAAAGCGTCCCGGCGTCGATCCCGCGAAGCTGAACGCGAGCGCGACGTTTACGCAAGCCGACGGCACCTTCCCGAACGGCACGCACCTTGCGGAGGTCGAGATCGACCCCGCCACCGGCATCATCAAGATCATCAACTACGTCATCGTCGATGATTTCGGCGTGACGCTCAATCCGCTGCTGCTCGCCGGCCAGGTTCATGGCGGTGCGATGCAGGGGATCGGCCAGGCTCTGATGGAGCAGGCGGTCTATAGCTCCAGCGACGGCCAGCTCGTCACTGGCACGTTCATGGACTATGCGTTGCCGCGCGCGGCCGACGGCCCGTCGTTCCACTTCGAAACCCGCAACGTGCCCTGCACGACCAATCCGCTCGGCGTCAAGGGCGCGGGCGAGGCCGGAGCGATCGGTTCCTGTCCCGCGGTGGTCAACGCGATCATCGAGGGGCTGTGGCGCGAATACAAGATCGACCACATCGACATGCCCGCGACCGCCGAACGGGTCTGGATCGCGATCCGCGAGCACCAGCGCCGGCATAGCCTCTGATATTTTGCCGGGCGCGGGAATGAAATGCCGCGCCCGGAGTTCTACCGATGGATAAGCCGCGACTCGCGCAGGCGGGCTGACGGTCCGGTTTGGAAACACTGCTCGAAATGGAGAACTGGCCGATGATACGAGTTGTTGTTGTAGCGGGAGCCTTGTTGCTTGGTGTCGGCGCAGTGATGGCGCAACAGGATGTCGCCGTGAAACAGGACAATCTGATGCGGGCGCAGGGCAAGAGCATGTACGGCGTGCTGCTCAAGACCGTGAAAGGCGAAATTCCCTACGATCAGGCGGCGGTCAATGCCGCCTTTGCCGATCTAGAAAAAAGCGTGCCGACGATCGCCGCTACCTTTGAGACCAATCCGAAGGAAGACGTCGTGAACGCGACGTATGGATCGAAACAGTCAATCTGGCAGAATAAGGCCGATTTCGATTCGAAGATTCCGCCTGTCGCCAAGACGATCGCGGACGTGAAGGGTACGGTCAAGGACACGGCCAGCCTGAAGGTTGCGTTCGATGCGATCCAGGAAAAGTGCACCGGTTGTCACGAGACCTACCGCGTCAAGCTGAAATAGTCCGGCGTCGGATTCCGCCGAAGCTGGTCCAAATGGTTCGGTCCAAATAACAAAGGGTGGATGCCGCCAGGCGATCCACCCTTTGTCTTGAGAATTTGAAGCGTCGAACCTTACTTCGTCACCTCGGTGCGAAGTTTACTTCGTCACCTGGCCGCGGATTTCGCCGCCCGGATTGGCTGCGGTGTGGATGTTGACGTAGTACTTGCCGGCCATCAGGTCGGAGGCCTGGGCGTCGGTCAGCGTGGCGCTGCCTTCGGCCGGG
Organism: uncultured Alphaproteobacteria bacterium; assembly: GCA_963836765.1. Taxonomy (GTDB): domain Bacteria; phylum Pseudomonadota; class Alphaproteobacteria; order Rhizobiales; family Xanthobacteraceae; genus Bradyrhizobium. The sequence continues at coordinate 597,560 of CAWILG010000048.1, read as the reverse complement.
CTCGAAGTCGCGTTCGGGATCGCAACCGCAACGCCGGCGTTCTTGCCGGCTTCAGCCGGCCCGTGGAAATGCGCGGCGGTGGCAGGTCCGGAGAGACCGGAATAGGTCACTTTCCAGCTCAGCTTCTTGCTGGCGGCATCGTAATCGAGGTCGGCCGTTCCCTTGCCGGCGCTGGTATTCGGCGGCACTTCGGACTTGCCGTCCAGCGTTGCCTTCATCTTCTCGGCGAAGGCGGGTCCGGCAAAGGTGATCGCGGCACCCAGCGCGAGCGTGGCGAGCATGGTCTTGTTCGTCATGGTTTTCTCCCTGTTGACGTCAAACGACGGTGTCAGCTTCAAAACAACGCCTTTTCGGATTTATTCCCGAAATGGCGCCGAACGCATAAAATTTCCCGGAAGCTTCTGGCTCGAAGAGCGGCCATACTATCCATTGGATTGACGGGCTGGATTCCTGTTTTGCCGCGTTTTCTACCGCAGATAAGTTGACGCGATCTGCGCAAGCTTGAGCTATGCGAACCGGTATCCACTTCGCTCGAAAACGCCCTGATGATGGATCGGTGAATGTTGCGACGAATACTCCTTGTGGCCGCTCTGGCCGGCGGCGCCGGCTTCGGGTTGTTCTGGTGGCTGACGATTCCGGGCGTGGTCGCGGCGAATCCGCTTCCCGCCTATCAGCCTGATCTCGCCAACGGTCTCACAACGTTCAATGCGGGTGGATGTTCCTCCTGCCACGCGGTGCCGAAACAGCCCGATCGCCTGCGGCTCGGCGGCGGGCTTGCGATCGCTTCACCGTTCGGCACCTTCTACGTCCCCAATATCTCGCCGGATCCCAATGACGGCATCGGACGATGGAGCGAAGCCGATTTCGTTACCGCGCTGCAGAAGGGGACCTCGCCAACCCGCCAGCATTACTTCCCGGCGTTTCCCTACACCACCTACCAGCACGCGCGGGTCGAGGATATCAGGGACCTGTTTGCCTATCTGAAGACGCTGGCGCCGGTCGCCGGCAAGGTGCGCGATCACGAGGTGCCGTTTCCGTTCAACATCCGCCGCAATGTCGGGATCTGGAAATGGCTGTTCATGGACGGCAAGCCGTTTACGCCGGATGCAGCCCAGCCGGCGCCGTGGAATCGCGGCGCCTATCTCGTCAACAGCCTCGGCCATTGCGCGGAGTGTCATAGCCCGAGGAATTTCCTCGGCGGCATCATCGGTTCGCAGCGGTTCGCGGGCGGCCCCGATCCGGAAGGCGAGGGCTGGATCCCGAACATCACGCAAAAGGGGCTGGCGGACTGGAGTGCGAAAGATATCGCGTATTTTCTCCAGACCGGGCAAATGCCCGAGGGCGACAGCGCCGGCGGCTCGATGGCGCTGGTGATCAAGAACACCTCGCAATTATCGCCGCAGGACCGCGCGGCCATCGCGGACTATATCAAGTCGTTAGCCCCGGTCGACGGGCCCCCGCGGCCGCCAAAGAAGACAAAGAGCGACGACAAGTCCTGATCTTCCGACGTCGCCACTCTATTGTTGTCAGAGCCGCCACGCGCCGGCGGCGATCACCATCAGTGCCCCCGCGAGCGCCAGATCCTTGACGAACAGCGTCCGTTCCGCCTTGTCGGCGAGGTTGAGATGAAACCCGACCGCAAGCACCGCCGCGCCTTGGGACTGATGGTGGCGCGACTGTTCGAATTGTTCGCCAAGAAGCCGCCCGCCGATCCCGTCGAGATCGCGGCCGCGTTCACAGCGCTCGGCCGCGGCATGGCGCTGATGTCAAAGGCCGGCGAGGGCGGCCGCGCCGGCAAGATCATCGTGATTTTTCTAAAAGCGCTGATCGAATTCGGCGTCGGAGGCGGAGTCCTAGCTGGCAAGCCGCGCGATTTCGAGGTCATCGGCCACCTGGTCGAGCCCGCGCATCAGTGCCGCTGCGACCGGAATGCCATCGCGCATGCGTGCTGTCCGTGTTGCGTGGCTGCGCTCGCCGGGAACGAAAATCCGGTCCACACCCGGCATCCGCTGGCTGTTACGGAAATCGCGCACCAGCGCATCGACACTCCGTTTGAACATTGCGACGTCGCCGAACGCGGCGATGTTGATGGCCGCGATCGCCTGGCCGGTGTTGGTGACGCTGTCGTCGTCATGGTTGAAGTCGATGACGTCGCGGCCCATCGCGGCACCACCGAGCGTGCCGGCCAGCAGGCCGATGATCATCGCAAGCCCATAGCCCTTGTAGCCGGCCTCCATGCCGCCGAGCGGCAGCAGCATGCCCTCGTCGGCGCGCTTCGGATCGGTCAGCGGTTTGCCTTCGCGATCGATCATCCAGCCTTCCGGCATGGTCTCGCCGCGTAGCGCTTTCGTCTTTACTTTTCCATAGGCCGCCACCGTCGTCGCCATGTCGAGCACGATCGGCTGTTCGTCGCCGGCGGGTATCGCCGCCGCGATCGGATTGGTCGAGAGCAGCATGTCGAGGCCGCCCCAGGGCGGCAGATGGTTGGCGTTGCCGACCGCGAAATAGAGCCCGATCATGTCGTGGGCGAGCGGCATGGTCGCATACAGCGAGGCGGGACCGGCATGGTTGGAGAACTGCGAATTGACCCAGGCAATTCCCGTGCCGCGCGCCTTCTCGATCGCGATTTCGGCGGCGCGCTTCATGACGAGATGGCCCATGCCATTGTCGCCGTTCACCACGGCCGTAGAGATGTTATCATGCACCACGCGGATGTCAGGCCGGACGTTGAAGCCGCCCGCCTTGATGCGCCGTGCATATTGCGGCAGCCGGGTGACGCCATGCCCGTCCGAACCCTGTAGATCGGCCTCCGCCATCAATGAAGCGACGATCGCGGCATCGTCGTCCGGCAAACCGAGCTTCGTCAGTGCTTCCCGGATAAAGGCTTTCAGGCGGCTAAGGGTGACGGTGGTTTCAGAGGACAGGATCGATACTCCGGCTTCAAGGGGCGCGCGACTGCGAAGCAGCGTGCGAAAGATTAGCCGCGCTGCAGCAGCGGCCGCAAGCTGCGAATGTCGGTCATGGATTCGATTGCGAACACGGTCTCGATCAGCTTGTCCGACTTGTCGCGTCCGAGCACCGGTGCGGTGAGATCGCGCGCCTTGTCGATCACCTCGGCGCGCGTCATCGGATTGCGCGGCGTGCCGCGCACCGCGGTAATGCGCTCGGTGAGCAGGCTGCCGTCGCCGAGCTCGATCTCGACCACTGTGACGCGCGCCGGCAGCAATTTGGCGAGTTCCTCGTCATAGACAAGATTTACCTTGGCGCGTTCGCGCAAGGTCGCCGCATCCTGCATACGCGCCTTGTCGTGCGCCCCGCGGAACGAAACCGTCTTGTCGAGCAGCATGATGGCGACCATTTGCTGCAGGCAGATGTCGGGGATGTCGCGGTTGTCGACCACCTTGGCCACCGACGGCGCAAGGCGCACGGTCACGCGCTTGACCTGATCGGCCTCGAACGGTTTCTTGCCGCGGATCGCCTCGATCCCGTCGAGCGGCGCCTGAATTGGCGAGCCGACGCTCCATTTCTTGATGTCGGTGCGCGCGATCTCGTAGCGCTCACCGAGCTGTTCGATCAGACGGTCGGGTTGCGCCTTCGGCGCATAGGCGGCGAAGAAATTGTCGGCGCCCGAAAAGATATCGTCGACGCCGTTCCAGCCGGTCTTGACCAGGCGAGCCGAGGTGACGCCGTTCCGCGCCGGCATGCCCGCAAACACAAACGCCTTCTCGATGTGGTCGGTGTCGCGCCGCCAGGCGATGAAGCCGGAGGATTGCTGCGCGGTGTAGTCGAGCGCCCAGCGCATCTGCTGCGCATCGAGACCGACAGCACAGCTTGCCGCGGCGGCGGCACCAAACGTTCCCCCGATGCTGTGGGTCGACAGGCTGCTCGCGTAGCTGAAATCAGCGCCGCCCATCGCCATCACGACCCGCGTGCCGACGTCGTAGCCGAGCGTCACCGCCCGCAGCAGCGTGGGGCCGTCGATACCGAATTCCTCTCCCGCCGCCAGCGCCGCCGGCACAACCGAGCAACCCGGGTGAGAACGCGATTCATTGTGCGAATCGTCGGTCTCATCGGCGTGCGCCATGACGCCATTGGCGAGCGCGGCATCGGCCGGCGCGGCCGTCAGGTCGGACGCCGCGACCGTGATTGTGCCTTTCGCGCCGCGTTCGCGGATGTAGCGCTGGGCCGCCTGGCCCGGCGGCAATTCCGATCCGGAGATCATCGCCGCCAGCGTATCGAGCAGATGATATTTGGCGTGTTCGGCAATGTCAGCGGGGAGGGCGCGCGTGGCGGCGGCGCCCATATAGGCGCTGAGCGCGCCCATGATCGGTCCCGGGCCCGGCGCCTGGGCGAATGCGCGCGCCGGCGAACCCAGCGCTGCCGCGGTCGCGGCCATGCGAAGAAGCTGTCGTCGATCCACGGTGGCTGCGCTGTTTCGCACCACGCTAACCGGTGCCGAACGCCTTGAAGGTGATGATGGTGTGGGTGTCCTGGATACCTGGGATGACCTGCACCTTTTCGTTGACGAAATGGCCGATGTCGGTGTCGTTGTCGACATAGAATTTGACCAGCAGGTCGTAATCGCCGGCGGTGGAGTAGATCTCCGAGGCGATCTCGGCTTCCGCGAGCGCGTTGGCGACGGCGTAGGACTGGCCAAGCTTGCATTTGAACTGAACGAAGAAGGGAACCATCGCTGACGTCTCCGAGACCATTGGCCACGTCAATATAGCGTTTTCGAGCGAAGTGGATACCGGTTCGCGTGAAGAAAACGCATCAAATAAGGAGGCCAAAAACCGAGGCTGATGGCAAGCGAACTTGCTGCTATCGGCATGTCGCGCTAGGACACATGATGGCCTTGATCGTACCAGCCGCAGGTCTACGCCGATGACGACCCCGATCGCGCTCACCATCGCTGGATCCGATTCGTCCGCCGGCGCCGGCATCCAGGCCGACCTGAAGACCTTTGCCGCGCTCGGTGTCTACGGCGCCTCCGTCATCACGGCGCTGACGGCGCAGAACACCCAAGGCGTCAGCGGTATTCACGCAGTACCGGCCGAGTTCGTGACTGCGCAGATCGACGCGGTGTTTTCCGACCTTGCGGTTGCCGCCGTCAAGATCGGCATGGTGGCGCAGCCGGCCAGCATCGATGCCATTGTCGCGGGGCTGAAGCGCTGGTCGCCGAAACATGTCGTGCTCGATCCCGTGATGGTGGCGACCTCGGGCGACCGCCTGCTGGCGGCAGAAGCCGTCGAGGCGCTCTGCATCAAACTCATTCCGCGCGCCGCGGTGATCACGCCGAATCTGCTGGAGGCCGCGGCGTTGCTGGACGAGCCGGTGGCGACAAGCGAGGCCGCCATCGAGAACCAGGGCAAGCGACTATTGGCGATGGGCTGCCCGGCCGTTCTGATCAAGGGCGGCCACGGGCAGGGTGCCGAGAGCATCGATTATCTCTTCGACGCCAACGGCACGATCGCACTCGCAGCACCCCGCATCGCCACCCAAAATACCCACGGCACCGGCTGCTCGCTGTCGTCGGCGATTGCAGCGGGATTGGCGAAAGGCGAAAATCTGGAAGCCGCCGTCCGCAGCGCCAAGGCCTGGGTCAGCGCAGCGATCGCGTCCGCCGACCGCTTCAGCGTCGGCCACGGGCACGGGCCGATCCATCATTTTCACCGGTTTTACTGAAAGCGATTTTGCCGGAGTGGCTGAAGAGCCGCCGCGCCGCTGCGATTCCGTCCGCTTCTGAACCCGTCTTGGGTTTTCGAGGACTAATCTAGCCACACCGCCCGAAGCGGCAGCCCCGATCACGATAGCCGGATATCCATCCTTCCGCAGAGATGAGCCCATGCAGCCACGCGAATGGTCGCCGCCCCCGATCGAACCCACCCGGGCCCCGGCCGCGGCTCCCCCGGAAGCGTCAACGCGTGCTCAACGGGGTACCTTGGAATACCTCGTATCGTTCGTGTTTTACATGCTGTTCTTCGGCGTCATCGCCGGCCTATTGCGGTCGCGGTTTCCCATCGATCTTGGCATTTTCCTCTTCTTCACCAATGACGGGCTGATCGAGTGGGCGTTGCGCAAGGTCGGGATCCGGCTCGTTCCCGACTCGCTCGGCGCGACATTCGTAACAGCCTTCGTGTGGGTGGCCGCCGCGTCGATCCTGTTCGCCCATTGGCAGGACTCCGCGCCCGCGTGGCTGTCGTCGTGGCTTCCTCCGAATTTATCCTGGTCTGCCATTGCTGGTGCGGTGCTCGGATGCGCTGTGCTCAAGGCCATCTCAACGGCGTTCGTCAGGCGAGTGCTGCCGTGGGCCGGGATCAAGATCGCTCGCGACAGCTTGGCCTGGACCATAACGGAGGGCCTCGTCGGGTTCGCCATGCTGGGTCTGCTGCTTCTCCTGCTTTCCACGCCGATAGTCTCGAATTGGCTCGGAAGCCATTGAGGACACTGGTCGCGGACGGAAGGCCGCAACATCCGTTCCTTTCCTGCTCGCCCAGGGAGACAAGTATTTCACCGTGGGCCATTCGTCCGAAAATACCTTCTTGTGATGAGCGCAGGTGTTTCGGTGCGGAACACCCACGACCAACTAAGGGAGGAATATTTTTTCCCGCCTTGGAGAATCCACATGGGTGAAGTTGTTCAATTTGTCCCGAAGCGGGAACTCGAACGGGCACGTCTCATTCGAGAGGCCCGCGCGATCTATGAAAGCATCTTCCCGACGGCGGCGCGCGCGAGCGTGCAGCAGGACTCTTAGGGCCGAATGGGTCGCGTCGTCGTTCGCGAAAGCGGACGATCCATCAGTTCTAAAAATTCCATTAACTGTCGTTCCTGCGAAAGCAGGAACCCATAACCACGAATGCTCATTGTTTAAAGCAGGCGGTTAACCCGTCGCCTAAACGATAGGCCGCGGCATATGGGTCCCTGCTTTCGCACTAGGGCATGCACACATCTCTGAGGCTCCATCCAGCAGCGAAGACGTAGAAGTATTCGAGGCCGTGTTTCATGGTGATCGGACCGGGCGGTTTGGATGACGGATAGCCGTCCCATCCGCCTAGACGGCCGATGATCCAGGCCGCCCAGGCAAGGTTGTCGGGTGGATGCGGGTTCTTGAGCCGCTTGGTTTGGGCCTCGAGATTTTGGTTGAGGGCGGCGAGCGTTGCGACCTCGTTGGAATTGAAGGCAAGGCGGACCGGCAGATGGCTTCGGCCATCACGTGCCTGCAGGAGCTGGATGGTGATGACCGCCGCCTTTGCCGCAATCGCGACGAGCTTGAGGAGGCGGTCGGCGGTAGCGATCTGGCTGTCTTCGAGCCTGAAGCCTTGGGTCTTGAGGACGCGGAAGAACTGCTCGATCAGCCAGCGCCGCTTGTACCATTCGACGATGCGCCAGGCTTGTTCTGCATTCGCTACTGGGTGCGTGGTGAGAAGCCGCCAGTGTAGCGGCTCGGTGCCGACATGCGGATCGACCTCACGCACGTCGACCAGGGTCAGCGGCAAGCTTTCAGGCAGATGGCGCAGGAACTTGCTTTGCGGCCTGGCCAGGCTGACCGCGCCGAAGCGAAGTTCGAGAGGCACGACGCGTTCGGGCCGCTGCGCGCGCGCCGGCAGCACGATGGCGCGCTGCTCCACGACCGCCATGGCTTCGCTGGCCGCATACAGGCCGGTCCCGTCCGCGAGCTTGCGCTCATGCATGCTGCGGGCGATCACATGGAAGTGCTGCTCGGCCGCGCTGGCATAAAGGGCGAAGATATCGCTCTCGCGGTCGCCCAGCGCAGTCACCATGGCGGCCTTGGCCAGCAGCGGTTTGGTCGCCAGCGCCGTGGCGATCCAGCGCTGCGATTCCTTGTCCGACAAATCGCGCAGGTCGTGCGAGACGGTACGGCGGCCCTTGCGAGTCCACACCTGACCGCTCAACAAACCAAGACAGCTACCGCTCTCGGCGTCCACCGCCAGCATCGGGTGCAGCAGCACCCCGCGGCCGTTGCCATGACCGATCTCCCCGAGCCCGCGCCGGCGTTTTGCAGTCGTGGCAAAATTGATTTCGCTGGTGTCCTGGATCGCTAGTACATGGCGGCCTTCAGCTGCGGCTACCGTGCCCTCGCTCCAGCTTTCGATCACGCGCTCGGTCGTCACCTTGGCATTGCCAAGGAAGCGGTGGAACTGCACTTCCCGGGCGCGGATGCCTCTTGCCAGCCGCCGCAGGCAGACATCCCTGCTCGCAACCATGCGTTCGACGAGCGCCGCCCCCCTTTATCGAGACGACGATCCCCGAACCGACCCAATGACCAGTCAATTTGCGACAGCATGTCGACACCCCTGCCAAAAGCCGAAGTGTCGCAATAGAAATCACATGAATTCCTGATTTTGGAATCCCATTTCTGGACCCCGAGTTAATCCGCCGCACCAGATGTGTGCATGCCCTAGTGCTTTCGCAGGGACGACGCTGAGAGCTTTGCTTTCGCAGGCACGATCCGGAAATATACGGGCCCTCATGTCGCCTGAATGTCGCATCGCGCTGTTACGCCGTAGCGGGGGCGTGCAACTGATTCTCGTGGTGGATTCTCTTCAGGGATTCTCTGGGGGCCATCGGTCGCGTGAATTGTCATCGCCTTGTCACAGGTATCTGGTAGGTGCACCGGCATGGGAAGTGACTCCTCGAGTGAAGAGAGCCCCGAAAGGCGCTTTCGCACTTTGTTCATCTCCGACGTTCATCTCGGAGCCCGCGGCTCGCAAGCCGACCAATTGCTCGACTTCCTCCGCTCTCACGACGCCGACACGATCTATCTGGTCGGCGACATCGTCGACGGCTGGGCGCTGAAGTCCAACTGGTATTGGCCACAATCGCACAACGACTTCGTGCAGAAGATGCTGCGCAAGGCGCGCAAGGGCGCCAAGGTCATCTACGTGCCGGGCAACCACGACGAGTTCCTGCGAAACTATTACGGCACCCATTTCGGCGGCATCGATGTGGTGGAAAACACCATCCATGAGGGCGCCGACGGCAAGCGATACCTCATCATCCACGGCGACATCTTCGATCTCGTGGTGCAGAACGCGCGCTGGCTTGCCCATCTCGGCGACAAGGCCTACGATTTCGCGATCCAGATGAACCGCTTCGTCAACTTCTTCCGCCGTATGTTCGGCGTGCCCTATTGGTCGCTGTCGCAATGGGCCAAGCTGAAGGTCAAGAACGCCGTCAACTATATCGGCGCGTTCGAGAAGACGCTGGCGGCCGAGGCCCGGCGCCACGGCGCCGATGGCGTGATTTGCGGCCATATCCATTATGCCACCATCCGTGACGAGCACGGCATCCGCTACATGAACTGCGGCGACTGGGTGGAAAGCTGCACGGCGCTGGCCGAACACGAGGACGGCCGGTTCGAAATCATCACCTGGACCGATCCGCTGCGCAGGGTAACACCGGTTCCCCGTGTCACGGCGCGCGCCGCATGACGCACATTCTGGTCGCGACCGATGCGTGGCATCCCCAGGTCAACGGGGTGGTTCGGACGCTGGCCATGATGGCGAAGGCGGCGAAAGGCTTTGGCGTCGATGTCTCGTTCCTGACGCCGCAATCGTTTCGCACCTTTGCGATGCCGAGCTATCCCGATCTGCGCCTCGCGTTGCCGTACCCGGGCAAGATTGCGGAACTGATCGAATCGGCAAAACCCGACAGCATTCATATCGCGACCGAAGGTCCGATCGGGCTGTTGGTGCGGCGCTATTGCCGCAAGCATGGCCTGCCGTTCACCACGAGCTTCCACACCCGCTTTCCCGAATATGTCTCCGCGCGTTCGCCGATCCCGGAATCCTGGGTCTGGCGGGCGCTGCGCTGGTTCCACCGGCCGAGCCACGCGGTGATGGCGGCTACGACGGCGCTCGCGATCGAATTGCGCATGCGCGGCTTCCGCAACGTGGTGCTGTGGTCGCGCGGCGTCGACACTACGCTGTTCCATCCGCGTGCGGTCGATCTCTGCCTGCCGCAGCCGGTGTTCCTCAGCGTCGGCCGCGTCGCGGTGGAGAAGAATCTCGAAGCGTTCCTCGATCTGGATCTGCCCGGCACCAAGCTCGTGGTCGGCGACGGACCGGCGCGCGCCGCGCTGGAGCGGAAATATCCGAAAGCCGTTTTTCTGGGCTCCCGCCATGGCGAGGAACTGGCGGATATCTATGCCGCCGCCGATGTGTTCGTGTTCCCGAGCAGGACCGACACCTTCGGGCTCGTACTGCTCGAAGCGCTGGCCAGCGGGCTGCCGGTTGCCGCTTTTCCGGTCACCGGGCCCCGCGATGTGATCGGTGCGGCGCCGGTCGGCGTACTCGACGACGATTTGGGGGCGGCCTGCCTGGAAGCGCTGCAGATTTCGCCGCAAAGCTGCACCGAATTTGCCACAGCCCATACTTGGGAAGCCTCGGCGCGCGTCTTTGTCGAGCACGCCCTGAATGTTCGCCCCGTCGACCCAGACGGCGAAGCGGTCGAATTCGTCGCGGAAGGCCCGCATTTCGCCGCCTGATTTCACGGGAAAGCGTCTTGCCCGCGCCTCGGCAGGCGCGATACAACGCCGACATGACAGAACCAGCCCCACATGCAGCGGTCGAAGCTGCGGATATCGATGCGGCGGCGCGGGTGGTTGCCCCATTCGCAGTACGGACGCCGCTGTTGTCATTCCCCGTTCTCAATGAGCGTGTCGGAACAAAAGTGTTCCTGAAGCCGGAGATGCTGCAGCGGACCGGGTCGTTCAAGTTCCGCGGCGCCTTCAACAAGCTGTCGTCGATTCCGCAAGCGGCGCGCAGCGGTGGTGTGGTCGCGTTCTCGTCCGGCAACCACGCCCAGGGCGTGGCGGCGGCGGCCCAGATCCTGAACATGCAGGCGACCATCGTCATGCCCAAGGACTCGCCGCTGACCAAGCGCGAGCGTACCAAGGCCTATGGCGCCGAAGTCGTGCTCTACGACCGCGACAAGGAAGACCGCGAAGCCATCGCCAACGGCATCGCCTCCAAGCGTGGCGCGACCCTGGTGCGCCCCTATGACGATCCCTTCGTGATCGCCGGCCAGGGCACCGCGGGTCGCGAGATCGCCGAGGACATGATGGCGCTGGGGATTTCGCCCGACATCGTGATTGCGCCAGCTTCCGGCGGCGGGCTGATCGCCGGCGTTGCCACGGCGGTGAAGGCCAAATTCCCGCAAGCCCAGGTGATCGTCGCTGAACCGGAATTCTATGACGATCACGGCCTGTCGCTCCGTGCCGGGCACCGCGAAGCCCATCACGCCGCCGGCCGCACCATCTGCGACGCGCTGATGGCCCAGATGCCCGGCGAGATGACGTTTTCGATCAACAGCAAGCTGTTGGCAAAAGGCGTGACCGCCTCCGACGCGGAAGTCGGCGCCGCGGTTGCGTTCGCCTACCGTGAACTGAAGCTCGTGGTCGAGCCTGGCGGCGCCGTCGGCCTCGCTGCGTTGCTCGCCGGCCGGATCGACGTCAAAGGCAAGAACGTCGTCATCGTGCTCTCCGGCGGCAATGTCGACGCGGATTTGTTTGCCAAGCTGGTGGCCTGAGCGCGCTAGCGCCTGAAGTCATCTCGCGCTCAGACCCGTTACGAAAAGAACGCGATCTTCTCGGCCTGGCTCATCCGCCGGATCGGGGCCAGCGGATCGTTGGCCGCCATACCGGGCTTCCGCAACATTCCGCTGGCGATGATGCTCGAGCCCAACGAAATCTCGATCGCCGGTTCGGGAGCGGCTTCGACGGCCGCCTGAACCGGCACCGGCATTTCTGCAGCCGGCTCCGCCGGTTCGGCGATGATCGGCTCGGGCGCCTCGGCTGCAATCTCGAACTCAGCCGGCGCCAGTTCGGTGACGTGCGCCTCTTCGGCGATCATGGCGGCGGTTTCGTCGAACTCGAATTCGTCGGGCGCGCCCATCTCCTGGGCGATGAGGTCGAGCACCGCCTCGTCATGGGCGTCGGCGGCGGCATCGGTGACAGCGACTTCAGCCACCTCCGCGGCTTCCGCCTCCGCGGTTTCAGCTTCTGCCGATGCCAGCTCGGCTGCGGGCGCCAGAGAACTGGTCGGAGCTTGCGCAGCCATCTCGACCGGAGCCACCTCAACCGGATCTGCTTCAATCGTCTCGGCAACAGCGACCGGTGCCGCGGCTTCCGGTGGGGTCGGGGAGAGCGAGGTAACCGGCGCTTCGGCGACCACCGCCTCTTCAATTGAAGCCTCTTCAATTGGGGCCTCGGCAACCGGTGCAGATGCCGCGTCGTCGCTGAATTCCGCGAGCCGGCCTGCGATGGAAGCGAACGCCGCGCGCAGCGCCGCTCGGGCCTCGTCGGAGGAGATTTCTCCGGCGCCGGCCTCGATGACGGCAACCTGCGAATCGATCAGGTCGCAGATTCGCCCGTCATTGCCGATTTCCCGCAATCGCCAGGCGATCTCCCGAATCACCCGCGCGCCCTTGCGGACCGGCGCGAGTTTTTGCTCCAGCGCCAGCGCATCGAGCGCCTCGACCGCGGAAGTTTGTGCCGAACCGACCGCGCTTTGGATCATAGCCAGGGCTTCAGTTAGTTTCGCTTCAGCTAATTTGGCCTCAGCCAATTTGACTTCGGCTAATTCGACTGCAGCCAGTTTGGCCTCTTCCAGCCCTGCATTTGCCGCGAGCGCAGCCGCCAGTTCCTGCTGCGCGGCTACGCTAGCTTCCCTCTGAAGGCCTTCTTCCTTCTGTGCGGCGAGGCTTTGCTCGATCCGCGCCACCGCGTCGAGCACCATGCGGGTGTCGGCATTGCGGTTGCGCTTGGCATATTCGCCGAGAAACCAACGGCCCCGCGAAGTCTCCATGAAGGCTTCGCTGATCGCGGCATAGTCCTCCTCGCCCGGCAGTGCCGCGCGGGCTGAGATCGGCGATAAGGCGAATGCTTCTTCGGCCATGCTAAACTCTGCGCGCAAATCACTGCGCGTTACGCTAACGATCACCACGATATCAAGCGAATCGCAATTGAATTGATGCCGCGCGAATCACAAATCCCCATCGCATCTCAAGTGGTGTCGAAGCGATTCGCGGCGCGGCTGGCGCTGTTTTACGGCACGCTGTTCGGCATGATGGGGACCCATCTGCCGTTTTTCACGGTGTGGTTGAAGGCGGTCGGAATCGACGCCTTCTGGATCGGGATCATCACGGCGGTGCCTCCGGTCACGCGATTTACCGTGCTTCCGGTCGTGACGGGCTTGGCCGAGCGGCGCCAGATGCTGCGCGGCGCGATCATCGTCACCGGATTTGCAATCGCACTCGGGTTTCTGGTGATGGGAACCCAGCACCTGCCGCTGCTGGTGTTGCTCGTCTACGCCGTCACCTGCTGCCTGTGGACGCCGATGGTGCCGCTGACGGATGCCTACGCGCTCCGCGGCGTCAGGCTGTACGGCCTCGATTACGGCCCGTTGCGGCTGTGGGGCTCGGCGGCCTTCGTCGCCGGTGCGCTGCTCTGCGGCTTGTTGGTCGACGTCATCGCCGCCCAAAACCTGATCTGGGTCATCGCGTCGATGGCAGCGCTCAGCGCGCTTGCCGGCCTCGGACTGCAGCCGCTCGGCCAACCCAAGACGGCTCAACATGCCGTGCACGGCGCGGGCGCCTTGCTGCGCGATTGCGGGTTTCTCGCCATCATCGTGGCCTCGGCGCTGATCCAGAGCAGCCACTCGGCCTATTACATCTTCGCGTCCATCGCCTGGCAGCAGGCGGGTTTCGGCGGGTTGACGATCGCGGGGCTGTGGGCATTGGGCGTGCTGGCCGAAATCGCGCTGTTCGCGCTGTCGCCGCGGTTTACGCTGCACCCATCGCTGCTGGTGGTGATATCGGCCCTCTGTGCGGTCGTGCGCTGGGTGATCACCGCGCAGGATCCGCCGGTCGCGATTCTCGCGGTCGTGCAACTCTTGCACGGTCTGACGTTTGGGCTGACGCAAGTCGGCATCATGGGACTGATGGCGCGTCACGTGCCCGGCCATGTGATGGCGCGGGGCCAGGGTTATCTCGCGGCCTGCAGCGGCATCGTCGCCGGCCTGACGTCGATCCTGTCGGGGCTGGTCTATGCGCAGTTCGGACAGGGCGTCTATTACATGATGGCGGCGATGGCGGCCTCAGGCGCGATTGTCATGTGGCTGGCGCGGCATCGACTCATCGATCATCCCCAGAGTGCGGCTTCGGGCGGATAAACCAGGCTGCCGTCGTAGCGCAGGCCGCCGTCGCGGTCGTGCGCCAGCAGCAACGGCCCATCGAGATCGACAAACCGTGCCTGCGGCGTCAGCAGCATCGCCGGCGCCATCGAGAGCGAGGTCGCGACCATGCAGCCGACCATGATTTCAAAGCCGAGCGCGCGGGCGGCATCGGCCATCGCCAAAGCCTCCGTCAGCCCGCCGGTCTTGTCGAGCTTGATGTTGACAGCGTCATAACGCTCGCGAAGGCCCTCGAGCGACGCGCGGTCATGCACGCTCTCGTCGGCGCAGACCGCAAGCGGCCGCCGGATGCGGGCCAGCGCCTCATCCTTTCCCGCCGGCAACGGTTGCTCGACCAGCGTGACGCCGACCGCGGCGCAGGCGGCCAGGTTCCATTCGAGATTGTCCGGCGTCCAGGCTTCGTTTGCATCCACGATCAGTTCGGATTCGGGCGCTGCCTTGCGCACCGCCGCGATCCGCTTGCCGTCGCCATCGCCGCCCAACTTGATCTTGAGCAGCGGCCGGCGGGCGGCCTTGGCGGTCGCCGCCGCCATCGCCTCGGGCGTTCCGAGCGAGATGGTGTAGGCCGTGGTGCAGGCCCGGGGTGCGGGCCGGCGGAGCAGGCGCCAGACCCGCTCGCCTCGGCTTTTGGCCTCGAGGTCGAACAGCGCGCAGTCCAGCGCGTTACGGGCGGCGCCCGCGGGCATTGCGGCCTGCAGGGCCGTGCGGTCGAGCCCTCTGGAAACCGGTTCCCGCATCGCCTGGAGGGCGGCCAGGGTCGCCTCGGGGGTCTCGCCGTAGCGCGGATAGGGAACGCATTCGCCGCGCCCGGTCAGGCCGCCTTGGCTGACTTCGGCCACGACCGTCACAGCCTCGGTCTTGGCACCCCGGCTGATGGTGAAGGAGCCAACGATCGGCCAGCGTTCGATCCGGGCGGCAAGCTGGCGGGATTTGCTGGAAGTCATTTTAAAATCTGGCAATTTTCTGAACCACAAGCTTGCTAGGTGCAACCAACTATGGCTGGTTAGTGACAAATTCTACAGGCATGCGGCGTGCCGGGGCTTCCTTTTTGATGACGGACGAGGCGGCCGAAGGGTGGGCATTGTGAGCGGCGACCCGACACTGGAGCGGATAGCCCAAGGCAATGGACTGGCGCTGTGCGCGGCGGGTTCGTGGACGGCCCGCTTTGCCCCGGTGCTGGAACGGATGGTGGCCGACGCCGAAAAGCTCGGCGGCAGCCGGCCCAACATCTTCATCGACGTCTCGCAAGTCTCGAAACTCGATACATTCGGCGCCTGGCTGATCGAGCGGCTGCGCCGCAGCCTGAGCCAGAGCGGCGTCGAGGCGAAGATCGCGGGGCTCTCGGCGAACTATTCGACGCTGGTCGACGAGGTTCGCCGGGTCAAGCCTGCCCCCGTGGTCGAGACCAGTTCGGTTTCCATCACGGGAATGCTCGAGCAGATCGGCCGCAGCGTGGTGGGCATCGGCACAACCGTGGTCGAATTGATCGACATGCTGGGCGCCGTGCTCGCCGCGGCCGGACACGTGATCATCCATCCGCGCGGCTTCCGCCTGACCTCCACCGTGCATCATCTGGAGCAGGTGTGCTGGCGCGCGGTACCGATCATCGTGCTGATCACGTTCCTGATCGGCTGCATCATCTCGCAGCAGGGTATCTTCCATTTCCGCCAGTTCGGCGCCGATATTTTCGTGGTCGACATGCTCGGCGTGCTGGTGCTGCGCGAGATCGGCGTGCTGCTGGTCGCGATCATGGTGGCGGGCCGTTCGGGCTCGGCCTACACCGCCGAACTCGGCTCGATGAAGATGCGCGAAGAGATCGACGCGCTGCGCACCATGGGTTTCGATCCGATCGAAGTGCTGATCCTGCCGCGCATGCTGGCGCTGGTGCTGGCACTGCCGATCCTGGCTTTTCTCGGCGCCATGGCCGCGCTCTACGGCGGCGGTCTGGTGGCCTGGCTCTATGGCGGTGTCGATCCCGAAGCGTTCCTGTTGCGGCTGCGCGATGCGATCTCGATCAATCATTTCATCGTCGGTCTGATCAAGGCGCCGGTCATGGCGGCGGTGATCGGCATCGTCGCCTGCGTCGAGGGGCTTGCGGTGCAGGGCAGCGCCGAGTCGCTCGGTCAGCACACGACTTCGTCGGTGGTGAAGGGAATCTTCTTCGTCATCGTCATGGACGGGGTGTTTGCGATCTTCTTCGCCTCGATCGGAATGTGACCATGGCGCCCGAAATTGCCGATGCCATCATCCGGGTCCGCGATATCACCGTGCAGTTCGGCACCACGCGGGTGCTCGACGGGCTCAACCTCGACGTCAAGCGCGGCGAGATCCTCGGCTTCGTCGGCCCGTCGGGCGCCGGCAAATCGGTGCTGACGCGCACCATCATCGGCCTCGTGCCGAAAGTCGCCGGCCGCATCGAGGTGTTCGGGATCGATCTCGATGCCGCGGACGCCAAGGTGCGACGCGGGGTCGAGCGGCGCTGGGGCATCCTGTTCCAGCAGGGCGCGCTGTTCTCCTCGCTCACGGTGCGGCAGAACATCCAGTTTCCGGTGCGCGAATATCTCAAGGTCTCGCAGCGGCTGCTCGACGAGATCATGGTGGCCAAGCTCGGCATGGTGGGCCTGAAGCCGGAGGTCGCCGACCGTTTTCCTTCCGAGCTCTCCGGCGGCATGATCAAACGCGTGGCGCTGGCGCGCGCGCTAGCACTCGATCCGGAACTGGTTTTCCTGGATGAGCCGACCTCGGGCCTTGATCCGATCGGCGCCGGCGACTTCGATGAATTGGTCCGCACCCTGCAGCGTACTTTGGGGCTGACCGTTTTCATGGTAACCCACGACCTCGACAGCCTTTATACGGCCTGCGACCGCATCGCCGTTTTAGGGAACGGTAAGATCATTGCAGCAGGATCGATTGCCGACATGCAGGCCTCGCAGCATCCCTGGCTGCGGCAATATTTCCACGGCAAGCGCGCCCGCGCGGTGATGGGCTAGTGCGTTTTCGAGCGAAATGCGCGTCTAAAAGTTGAATTCCAAGGCGCGGCTCTGATCCCATCAGAACCGGGCCTCCAGTACCGGAGTAATTGATGGAAACGCGGGCGAACTACGTCCTGATCGGAGCCTTCACGCTGGCGGTGATTGCCGCTGCGTTCGGCTTCGTGCTCTGGTTCCAGAGCCTGCACACCACCAAGGCGCGCAGCCCGATCCGGATCATCTTCGAGGGCCCGGCGTCCGGCCTGCGCAACGGCGGCAGTGTCAATTTCAACGGTATCCGGATAGGGGAAGTCATTTCAGTGAAGCTCGACAATCCGCGTCGTGTGGTCGCACTGGCGATGGTCGAGAACAACGCCCCGATCCGCAAGGACACTCTCGTCGGTCTCGAATTCCAAGGGCTGACGGGCGTGGCGGCAATTTCGCTCAAGGGTGGCGAGGAGGCGGCGCCTTCGGTGCCCCTCGACGAGGACGGCGTACCGATCCTGACCGCCGATCCCAACGCGCTGCAGGACGTCACCGAGGCCATTCGCGCCACGCTGCAGAACGTCAACCGCATCGTTGCCGACAATCAGGAGTCGGTGAAAAACTCGCTACGGAATCTCGAGACCTTTACCGGGGCGCTGGCGCGCAATTCCGAGAAAATCGACAACGTCATGCTCAAGGTCGACGGAGTGATGGGCAAGGCCGACAATCTGATGCTCGGGCTCAACACCATCGCGGGCGGCAACGCTGGCGGCGAGCTGTCGACCATGGTGAAGTCGATCCGCGAACTCGCCGACGATTTCGACAAACGCTCCGGCGCGCTGATCGCCGATGGCCGGCGGACGCTGGGTGATATCAGCCGCGCGGTGAACAATTTCGACCGCAATCCGAGCCGGGTGATATTCGGAGGCAGCAACAACGCAGCTCCAGCGGAGGCGCCGCCAAAGCCTGCAGCCGCCGCGGCTGGCGAGAAGAAGCGGCCGTAGGGGCGTGGGGCGCAAGCCCTCTGCCCAGCGAGATCCCTGGCCTTATTGAGGCGGAGCCTGAGTTGAGACGGGCGTCGCAGGAATGAAATGGTTGTCGGGGGTATTGATCACGCCGGGTTCCGGCCTGACCGTCATCGTACGGATGCGGTGTGGATCATATGAGCGGCTGACGATGCCCTGTGCACCCGACCAATCGGGGTCGGATGCGGTGCGGCGTTCAGCGGGCGCCGGCCTGATCGGTATTGTCGGAACCACGTGGCTGTCGGTGTTCGGTGACGCATTGCTGCGGCCTTGCGTGGTCGATAACTCGCGGCCGGCCGCATCGCGGTTTTCATCGGGCAATTTCGGCCGCACGGTCAGAAGATGAACCCCGGAGGATTTCGAGGGTGATGTCGGTTGACCACCGCGATCTTCAGTCGGTCGCGGCGATATCCTGATGGTTTTGACTTTCGCTGGTACGTTTGGATCGGCCATCGCAACCGAAGTCAATCCAACTGCAGCGAACATGATGAGGGCGAGGAGCGAGCGGCGTTTCGGGCGAGATATGGTCCACATCTGAACCTCTCAAATCTACTTTTAGGGCGGTTTCCTGCCTACACCGAGGCTAGAGAATTTAGGTTGATGTGCTGCGCTCTCGCAAGTCATCTATAAGCTACGAGTTCGAAGCGGATTGACGAAATTCAATCCCGTAAAATCCTTCTCGTTGTCCGTCACGACGACACAATCGTTGGCATCGGCAACGGCGGCAATGATCATGTCGAGCGCGCTTCGTGGCCGCCCCTTGGCTGTACCGTCAGCCATCAGCCGCGCCCAGATCAGGCCCGCCTTCTCATCGAAAGCAAGCACGCGGCCTGCAAAAAGGGCTTGCGGTCCTTCCGGACCCGCGAACCAGGCTTCCAACAGAGCGCGCTTTTTTCCTTTCGGTTTTTCTAGCAAACCGCGCTGGATCTCGGCAATGGTCAGCGCAGAGATCAACAGGTCGTTGTCGGCCTGATCCTCCATCCATGCGAGAAGGGCCGGAGATGGACTTGGCTTCGTGACATTGCTGATGATGTTGGTGTCCAGAAGATAGCGTGTCACAAGTCGACCTTGCGGCCAGCCTCACGCGAACGAGCGAGATCGAGATCGGCCCCGACCAGCGGCGAGCGGCGCAACGCGGCGAGAATGCCGCCCTTCTTGGGCGGCTCGCCTGCGATCGTTCGGCTGACGGCTGCTCGAATCCGCGAGGCGTCGGGATCGTCTTCGGCAAGCCGCTTTGCCAGGGACCGGATCAGGTCGCGGTCGGCATCGAGGCCGAGGACTTCGAATCGCGCCATCCCGCGTTTGACCAGCCGGGTCCGGTAATTCCGGAGCGCTCGCTTCTGTGCGGGGTTGCCCATGGAGCCTCCGAGGCTTTTGATTAATATCCAGCAATATATCCAGATATTCCATTTGTTGCAAGTTGAGCACTGTGTATCCGGCAGCGGCACGGTCCCGATGTGCGAGAAGGGTGGAACTGAATGCTTGGCCGTATCAACAAAAACGGAGGCCGCTAGGCCTCCGTTTTGCATTCAACGATAGACCTGAACCTTAGCCCAGCCGTCCCGCCGCATGCGCGAGCAGCGTGTAGACCAAGCCGGTCTCCGAGGTCAGGTGACCGCGCAGCGCCTGCGGGCCGCGATCCTCGCGGGCGACTTCATCGAGCAACCGCTCGAATTCGGCAATGTAGCGGTCGACGGTCTGCTTGAAGCCGCGGTCGGCGCGGTATTTGCGCGCGACCTCGTCGAAGGCTTTCTGGCCGGCCGGCGTGTAGAGCCGCTTCGAGAACGCCTTGCTCTCGCCGCGCTGATAGCGATCCCACATCTCGGCAGCGAGATTGCGATCCATCAGCCGGCCGATGTCGAGCGACAGCGACGCCAGCGGGTTTTCACCGGCAGCCGGCGCGGCCGCGCGGGCGCGCGGAACTTCGCGTCCGCCAGGGCCACCGGCATCGGTGCGGTTGAGCAGGTCGGACAGCCAGCCGTCGCGGCCGCCGTCCGAGCTTGCCGGGCTGACCGGCGGCGCTTCGGTGCGGCGCGACGAGGGCATGCCGAGATCCGGCGGCGGCAGCGTCGAGGCGCTGCCGGTATCGCGCATGCGGGCGTCGTTGCGGCCGCCGGCGACAGCCATCATCGGCTCTTCCTGGCGCTGCACGCTGGCACGGCCCGTGCTGACGACGTCGAGGCCGCGGCCGTGATGCGCGACGATCCGGTTGAGTTCGGCCAGCGCCTCGATCTGGTCGACGATCACCTTGCGCATCTGCGCGGTGTTGTCGGCCGCCTCCTGCGGCATTTCGAGCACGCCGCGGCGCAGTTCGTTGCGGGTGGCTTCGAGCTCGTGATGCATCTCCGAAGACATCTGCTTCATGGCCTGCACCATGGCGGCAAACTTCTCCGTCGACTGCTTGAACATCGCATCCGTCTCGGCGTTGCTCTGATGATACAGTTCGCTCATGGCCTCGTGGGTCATGCGGCGTTCTTCTTCGGCCGAAGCGCGGACCGCCTCGAACTGCCGGCTGATCGCGGCAGAGCCGGCGCCGGCGGTTTCCGCCACCACGCGGGCGATGTCGCGGGCGCGTTCTTCGGCAGCCGCCAGCGATTCATCCAGCAGGCCGGTAAAGCGCGACAGCCGCTGATCGAGGTCGGTGGTCCTGAGATCGATGGTGGTCACCAGCGATTCAAGCTGCGACTTGCGATCGGCAACCGACGACGTGGTGCTGCGGTTGGCCTGTTCGACCACGGCTGCGGCTTCGACCAGCGCGCGGCCATGGCTGTCGAATTCGCTCGACAGCAGGTTCAAATCTTCCAGCGCCTTCGACGTCTTGCTGTTGAAGACGGTCAACTGGTCTTCCAGGGTCTGGGTCGCGACGCCGTTGCGCGAGGTGACGTCGTTCATGGCGGACACGAAGTCGGCCACGCGGGTCACCAGCGCGCGCTCCAGCGAGTTGAGGTTGTCGTGGGCGCCGGTCAGCACTTCCTGCAGCAGGATGTTGCCTTCACGCAGCCGTTCGAACAGCGCAACCGTGTCGGTGCGCAGGATCTTGCTGGTCTCCTGCATTTCGGTCACGGCCGCGATCGACACCTGACGCGACTGGTCGATGGCCGACCGCGACGCCTGCTCGAGGTCTTTCAGCGACTTGGATACCGCGCCGGTGGCGAGATCGCCGGCGGAGGTGATGTTGCGTGCGACTTCCGAACCGTTGGTCGACATCGCCTGCGAGAAGGCCTGGCCGCGGGTTTCGATCGACTTGAGCGCATCCGCGGTGACGCGGTCGATGTCGGTGGCGAGCTGCGTGGTCTTGGACGTCAGCGCCTCGACCAGCGAACCGCGCCGGCTGTCGACGATCTGCGCCAGACGATCGGTCTGCTGCTGCACATAGGTGACGATCTCATCGGTCTTGCCGGTCATCGTCGAGCCGAAATTGCTGCTGGCGGCGAGCACCGAACGTTCGATGTCGGCCGAGGTCGACTTGACCTTCGAGGAGACTTCGTTCGACGCGGCGACCAGCGCGCTCTGCGCATTCTGCGCCGAGGTCTGGATGTTGTCGGTGGTCTTTGCGGTGACCGCACTGAGCGAACGCTCGATATCGACCGAAATCGCCGAGATATGGCTGGCGGCGTCGGCCGATGTGGCTGCGAACGAAGTTTGGGCTTCGCGCGCGCTCGCCAGGATCGAGGCGGCGGTATCGGCGCCGACTGATGTCAGCGTGCGTTCGACATCGATCGCCAGCGACTTGACGTGGTTGGCCGCTTCCGAAGACGCGGTGACCAGCGTGTTCTGGGCTTCGCGGGCGCCCGAGGTGATCGACTCGGCGGTGGCATTGCCGGCCATCGAGAGCGAATGCTGCATGTCGGCGGCCAGCGATTTGACCTGGCTCGACGCGTCGGCGGATGCGGTGACCAGCATGCTCTGGGCTTCGCGGGCGCCCGACGTGATCGATTCGGCGGTCGCGGTGCCGGCCAGCGACAGCGAGCGCTGCACGTCGGCGGAAAGCGACTTGATTTGGTTGGCGGCGTCGGTGGAGGCTGCCAGCAGCGTGCTCTGGGCGTCACGTGCACCGGCGGTGATTGCCTCGGCGGTGGCGGTGCCCGCGCTCGACAGCGAGCGCTCGACGTCGACGGCCAGCGACCTGACCTGGTTGGCCGCGTCGGTGGAAGCCGCCACCAGCGTGGATCTGGGCCTGGCGCGCACCGGCGGTGACCGCCTCGGCGGTGGCGGTGCCGGCGCTCGACAGCGAGCGCTCGACGTCGGCGGCCAGCGACCTGACCTGGTCTGCCGCGTCGGTGGAAGCCGCCACCAGTGTGGATCTGGGCCTGGCGCGCACCGGCGGTGATCGCCTCGGCGGTGGAAGTGCCGGCGATCGACAGCGAACGTTCGACGTCGGCAGCCAGCGACTTGACCTGGCTTGCCGCGTCCGAGGACGCCGTGACCAGCGTGGTCTGGGCCTCGCGGGCGCCGGACAGGACCGAAGCTGCGGTGGCGCTGCCGGCGGCCGAGAGCGTGCGCTCGACGTCGGCGGACAATGCCTTGATCTGAGAGGCGACGTCGGTGGAGGCCGTCACCAGCGTCGCCTGCGCTTCGCGGGAACTGGTCAGGATCGAGTTCGCAGCGCCGGTGCCGACGGCGGTGAGGACGCTTTCGACTTCGGCTGAGGTCAGCCGCAGCTGGGCGCCGACATCGGTCGAGACCGTGAGCAGCGCCTGCTGCGCGGTCCGCGCGCCGGTCTGGATGGTTTCAGAGGTATTGACCACGAGGTTGGTGAGCGAGCGCTCGGCATCCTCGACGTGAGACCTGATGCCCGAGGACAACAGTTCCGCGCGCGCCATCAGGTCGTCGCTGGCCTGCCGGCCGCTGCTCTCGATGCGGCCAGCCACGGCTTCGACGCGCGAGCCCAGCAGATCCTCGAACTGCGAGACGCGGGTGTCGATATCGGTGGCGATGGCGCCGACCCGGCTCTCGATGCCCTGATGGATTTCCTGGAACCGGGCCGGGATGGTGTCGGTCAGATGGGCGCTGCGGCCGTCGATGGTCTCGGTCACGCTGGTGATGCGCTGGTCGACGGCTTCGACCGCCTGCGCGGCACCCGACGTCAGCGACGTGGTGAGATGGGTGAGGCGGGAGTCGATCGACTGGATCGCCTGCGCGGTGCCGTCGGTCAGCGAGGAGGTGAGGTGCGGTCAGGCGGGAGTCGATCGAGTGGATCGCCTGCGCAGCGCCATCGGTCAGCGACGACGCCAGCGTGTCGAGGCGGCTGTCGATGGTCTCGGTCACCGACTTCGCGCGGGTATCGAAGGTCGTTTCGAGCGATTTCAGGCGGCCGTCGATCGACTCGTCGAAGGACTTGATCCGGCTGTCGAGCGAATTGTCGAACGAGTTGATCTTGCTGCCGAGCGAACTGTCGAGCAAATTGATCTTGCTGTCGAGCGACGTGTCGAGGTGGCTGACGCGGTTGCCGAGCGTGGTCTCGAACTGCAGCAGGCGCTGATCCAGCGACGCGGTGATCTCGCCGCCGTTGGAGGTCAGGCGATTGTCGAAGGTATCGACGTAATTCTTCAGGCTGTCGGCGATGTCCTGCGTGCGCTGGCCCATGCGCTCGACGATCTCGCCGCCGAAGGTTTTGACGGTGCGGTCGAATTCCGAGATGTGGCGGGTGATCAGCGCGCCGAGCGTGCCGGAGTCGCGTGCGAATTTCTCCACCAGTTCCGAGCCCTGGTTCTTCACCAGTTCGTCGAACGCGCTCATCTGCAGGGACAGCGAGTCATGCGCGGTTTCGGTCTGGCTCACCACCTTGGCGACCAGCGAGTTCACGGTGACGTCCAGCGCGTCGCTGGCCTTGTCGCCGGAGGTCATGATGCTGGGTCGCCAGCCGGTTGCCGGCATCGTCGATCTTGCTGACGAGATCGCCGCTGCGCAGTTCGAGTTCCAGCAACAGCGAGTCGGAGGAGTTCTTCAGCGAGTCGTGAACCTGTTCGGTGCGGTCGGAGATGCCGTCGACGATGGTCGACGAACGCTGCTCGAACTCGCCGGTGATGCGGTCGATGCGCTCGTTCAGCATTTCGTGGACGCGATCGGCCAGATCGACGAACTCGTCATGGACGTGGCCGGTCTTGAAGTTGAGGCTGGTGGTCAGCCGTTCGGAGGCGTCGAGCACGGCGCGCGTGGTCTCGGCGCTGGCTTCCTCGAGGCGGTCGAGCAGGTCGCCGCCGCGCTCGCCGAGCGCCAGGATCATGTTGTCGCCGGCATGGCTCAGCGCGCCGGTGATGTGGGCGCCGCGTTCTTCCAGCGCGCCGGTGATGCTTTTGGCGACTTCGTCGACGCGCGAGGCGATCGCATCCGAGATCAGCGCGATGTCGTGGCGCAAATCGATCTGCACGCCGGAAATGGCGCTGCGGACCTGCTCGGCCTGGCCGACCAGATTGTCGCGCTGATGGGCGATGTCCTGCAGCAGCGCGCGGATACGCACTTCGTTGTCGGAATAGGCGCGCTCGAGCGCTGCGACTTCGTTGGCGACCAGCGTTTCGAGTTCGCCGGCGCGCGCGATCGCGCGTTCGACGCCGTCGCCCATCGCCGCAACCTCGCGGCGGATCGCCTGACCGACGGTCACCATCGAGTCGGAGGCCGCGCCCTCGGGTTCGGAGAAGCGGATCGCGACCTGCGCCATCGATTGCGCGATCATCCGCATTTCCTGGCCGCGCCAGGCAAGGCTGGCGAGGAAATAGAACAACAGCACCGGTGCAAAGAACAGGGCGGCAAGGCCGCCGAGCACCAGCACGCCGCCGCTCTGCCCGATCGCGGCCTGCAGCGAAGGCAGGAAGCTGACGGTCAGAAGGCCGCAGCCGACGATCCAGATGCCGGCGAAAACGGTGGCAAGCGTATAGACGCTGCGGGCCGGGCGGCCTTTCTGAATGGCCTGCAGGATCTGTCCGATGGTTTCGCGATCGTCGTTGGCGGCGCGGCGCGGGCTGCGCGGCTCCTCGATCGGATCGAACATCTGCCGGTCCGGCTCGGGCGCGTATCGAATGGCGTGTTCGGAGTAAGCCGGCGCCGACGGATGGCAATGGTCGGCGGCGCGAGTTCGTCGCCGATCGAATTGCGGCTGGTGTCGGCGCTCGCATCGCTGATGTTCAGCGCTTCCTGAATGGCGGAAAGCGCGACTTCAGTGGGATCTTTGACCTTCTTGGGATTGTTCGCCATGTTCAGTCTGAGCCCTCTTACTTTTACGCGTCCGGCTGGCTTGCTGACGTCCCCGCAAGCTGGAAGCCGGGATCATCGCCCCGAGCGGAGCGCAAGCGCGCCCGTCGGCGGCTTGTCCGCTACATCCGCAAACATCCTATTGGCTGAGCGATGCGAATGAAATGGTCGCGATTAAGACATTCTTAATCATCGTTAACAGCTTTGTGCGCATAAGGCCTTACGGGTACTCGAAATTTCCCGCGGCCACGGGCCGATTGGGCAACTCTTCGTCAAAAACAAGGCAAACTTGCGGCAAAT
Source organism: uncultured Alphaproteobacteria bacterium (assembly GCA_963836765.1). Taxonomy (GTDB): domain Bacteria; phylum Pseudomonadota; class Alphaproteobacteria; order Rhizobiales; family Xanthobacteraceae; genus Bradyrhizobium. The sequence goes on along the minus strand of CAWILG010000048.1, from coordinate 571,880 downwards.
CCGATCGAACGTTCCGTTAACCAGTTCCGTGATTGGCTGGCGAAAACGGCCCTGCCGGAATCGATGCGCGGCAGGGAGAATTGGGTTAGGCCATGCCGCTTCATCTCGAACGGATTGACTGGATGCCATCGCCGCCGCTCGCTCCCGATGACGGTCCGATCGATTTCGACCATCTCAAGCGCATGACGCTCGGCGACGCCGGCCTCGAGCAGGAGGTGCTGGCGATGTTCTCGGCGCAGTCGGCCAAGCTGATCGGCCACGCTCGCCGACCGTGTCCGCGGATGCCGGCGCGCTGGCGCATACGCTGAAAGGCTCGGCGCGCGCGATCGGCGCCTTTGGCGTCGCCGATGCCGCCGCCCGGCTCGAAGCGGCGCTGGCCAGCGGCGCTGATCCGTCCGAACGGCTCGCCGAACTCGGCGATGCGGTTGCGCTGGCGCGGACGGCGATCGAGGCGATCCTGCGCCGCTCCTGAGCGGACGCCGTTCCGAGCCTCGTGGCTCAGAACCGCCAAAACCCTCGCCAAAACGGCCCCTCAGGTTTTCGTCCCGACCGCTGGCGCTGCGCGGATCGACCCGTTATAGGACTGCCGGGAACCCTTTTTCCTTCCCTATTCCGGCAGCACGAGCGATCATGGCCAAAATTCACTTTGTCGACCATTCCGGCGAAAAACGCACCATTGAAGTCGAAAACGGCGCCACCGTGATGGAAGCCGCGATCCGCAATGCCGTTCCAGGAATCGAAGCCGAATGCGGCGGCGCCTGCGCGTGCGCGACCTGCCATGTCTATGTCGATGAAGCCTGGCGCGAGAAGGTCGGTGCGCCGACGCCGATGGAAGAGGACATGCTGGATTTCGGCTTCGACGTGCGGCCGAATTCGCGCCTGTCATGCCAGATCAAGGTCAGCGACGAACTCGACGGCCTCGTGGTGACGACGCCGGAGCGGCAGGCTTAGACGAATACCCGCTTGCTCTAATCGTCGGATCCACGCCGCGGCGAATCCAGGGCTGGAATTTCGCCATGATCTCCGGCGTCAGCGGTGTCGGCTTGCGGGTGGCCTCATCGAGCAGCACCGAAACCGACCGCGCCGAAGCAACGCATTTGCCCTCGGAAAACACCACCTGATCGAACGTCACCGAGGTCCGGCCGAACTTGACGACGCCGAGCCCCATCTCGATCGTGCCGGGCCAGCGCAGTTCGGCGCGGAAATGCATGTCGAGCCGGACCATGATCCAGGTGAGCCCCTCCGGCATCAGCCCGTAGCTGCGGTCCTTCATCAGGGTGACGCGGCCGGTTTCGAAATAGGTCGCATAGACCGCGTTGTTGACGTGCTGGTTGGGGTCGAGGTCGGCAAAGCGCACATTGTCCGACAGCCGGTAGGGAAAATCCTCCAGACGCGGCGTTGAATCTGAGGCGGGCAGGCGCATTCACGGGGTCGATCTCCGTGGTTTCGATGCCCTTACAGCCCAGTTATCGAAGTGCCGGCAAGGGCTTGCCCGGAAGCCCAGCCGCCCATTTATGGCTTTCCTGTATCCGGCGGCGTTGGCTAGACAGGCGCGGCCTCCGCCAGTTCAACCGAAAAGAAGCCGAGTATGAGCGAAGCGATCAAAACCGATGTGCTGATTATTGGCGCGGGTCCGTGCGGACTGTTCGCCGTGTTCGAACTGGGCCTCCTGGACATGAAGGCGCATCTGGTCGACATCCTCGACAAGATCGGCGGCCAGTGCGCCGAGCTCTATCCGGAAAAGCCGATCTACGACATTCCCGGCATTCCCTTCGTCACCGGCCACGGCCTGACCGAAGCGCTGATGGAGCAGATCAAGCCGTTCCATCCGACCTTCCATCTCAACGAGATGGTGGAGACGATCGAGAAGATCGGCGATCCCGGCTTTCGCGTCACCACCGACGCCGGCCAGGTGTTCGAGTGCAAGGTGGTGGTGATCTCCGCAGGCGGCGGATCGTTCCAGCCGAAGCGCCCGCCGGTACCGGGCATCGAGGCCTATGAGGGCACCTCGGTGTTCTACGCGGTGCGCAAGATGGAGCAGTTCCGCGACAAGAGCATCCTGATCGTCGGCGGCGGCGATTCCGCGCTCGACTGGACGCTCAATCTGCATCCCTTCGCCAAGCGCGTGACGTTGCTGCACCGGCGCGACGATTTCCGCGCAGCGCCCCACAGCGTCGAGCAGATGCGCGCGCTGGTCGCCTCCGGAAAAATGGATTTGAAGATCGGTCAGGTCACCTCGCTGGAAGGCGAGGGCGGCAAGCTCTCCGGCGCGGTGATGAAGGCCAACGACAACGCGATCTCGAAGATCGATTGCGATACCATGCTGCCGTTCTTCGGGCTGACCATGAAGCTCGGACCGGTCGCCAACTGGGGCGTTGCGCTGGAAAACAATCTGGTGCCGGTCGAGACCGCCGCGTTCGAGACCAACGTGCCCGGCATCTTTGCCATCGGCGACATCAACACCTATCCCGGCAAGCTGAAGCTGATCCTGAGCGGATTCCACGAGGGCGCGCTGATGGCGCAGAAGGCCCATCGCTACGTCTATCCGGACAAGCGGCTGGTGTTCCAGTACACGACCTCGTCGTCGAGCCTGCAGAAGAAGCTCGGGGTCAACTGATTCCAACCGAAATATGACCGAAAGGCCGCGGCGCGCCTGGCATTGGTGACGGCGATCGCCGTCACTGCCACTGGAACCCTCCGCGAAATGGCCTTAGTCTGGGGCCATTCATTTGTGGATTGATCAGGTGGTGACGATGCGGAATGCTCTATCCAGATTTCGACTGTACTGCCGATCGTGGCGGGGCTACTGTTGTCGGCCGCTTTTGCCGCCGCTCTTCCCGCGCAGGCGCAGCAGCCATCGGCCGCGGGCCTGTGGCAGAAGATCGAGGACGGCAAGCCGGTGGGGTGGTTCCTGTTCGTCGATCATGACGGAATCTTCGAAGGCGTGATCGCCAAGACCTATCCGTTGCCCGGCGAGGATCCGAACGAGGTCTGTTCGAAATGCACCGATGATCGCAAGAACATGCCGCTCGTCGGATTGCCCTTCATCCGCGACATGAAGCGCGACGGACTGAAATACGAGAATGGCAACGTTCTCGATCCGCGCGACGGCAAGATCTACAAGGCCAAGATGACCGTCAGCGCTGACGGTCAGACGCTGACCATGCGTGGCTATATGGGCATTGCGCTGTTCGGCAAGGATGAGACCTGGACCCGGTTGCCCGACACGTCGCTGGCGTTACTCGATCCGGCCGTGATCGCGAAATACCTGCCGGCGCAGGCCGCCGCGATGAAGCCGCCGGCCGGTGCGAAGTCGCCGGTGGCCGCGAAGAAGACCACCGCTCCCGCGCCGGCGCATTGATCCACTAATTAGGTCCACCATCGGCATTGAGGGGGATCTCCTCACTGGCTTGACCTTTTTGATGCTCGCCATGCGGCAGAACAGGCCTTTGTACGGCCTCTAGAAGAAAACGCGAAAGGTCCACAAAAGCGTGATGCTGCAACCACAAAGCGCCGTAGGGCGTGAGATGATGCTGATCTTTGTAAAAGGTCTGCCCGCCGTCGCTTAGCGCACACAAATCTCCATTGCAAAGGTATGGCCATGCATCGAAAAAAAACACTTCCGTTGGATGGCTGGACGCCATCTGCCTTAGGACCTTTCTCGCGAAAGCGTGGATTTCTGGATCGACGATGACATTCATTTTGGAGCAATCAAAGCGCCCCAAGAAGGCAGGTCGATCAAAGCAGATGGAAGGAGCATTGGCTACCAGAGGACCATTGCCCATCAAGATTACTTTCCGACCATTCTTCAAAAGCAAATCGACAGTCGCTCTCATTTTCTCTGCCCAGAGGACCCGCGCCTCTTCATGGTTCAATTCGCGATGTCCGGCATCAAACGTATACCGTCTGCCAAATCCCCTTCCCATGCCAACTTCCCAGAGACCCGCTAAAATGACGACGCGAGGGTTGTCCTGCGTAATTCGCGACAGCCACTCTAGTTTTCCGTTGATGCAATCCGCAGTTTTCGTTGGAACATCGATGGGATGAATATCTAGTACAAATGGGCAACTAGCCACCGGTGGATACAGGCTCCCGCGCAGGCCTGCCTCTTTTAAGGTTTCTGCTACTGCCGGAGCATAGTGAATTGCGTGACTGTCGCCGATAAGTACGATATCAGGGCGATCGACAGGGCAAAGTCCGAACCCACCTTCGCAAAGCGGTTGCGACACCCGCTCGATGATCCAAGGATCGGAAAGCGGCTGAATTGGGGACTTAACTATCGTCGATGTGACCGCACCTCCAATAACCACAAGGAAAGTTAGGGAACCCCAAGCGACCGCAAAATTCAGATGCGACTTAGCGTGTCCACGCCGATAGCGTTGCTCAACAAAATGATAGAGAGGGATGGCGAGAAGCAGCGATGCGATGACCAGTCCCAGCCTCTCGGATTGCTGTATTTGATTGAAGCGCCAGTACTCATAAAAAACGATAACAGGCCAGTGGACCAAGTACACGGAATAGGAAATTCGGCCGACGTACACGCCAAGTGGATTGCTCCAAACTCGTTCTAGAGAAGGCGCGACGCCCCCATAAATCATGCACGCCGTGCCAATGCACGGGAAAATTACAAGCGAGGTTGGCGTGTGCGGCCTGAACGTAATCATAGCGATCACCACAATGCAAAATCCAATGATTGAAAGCACATTGCTTTGCATGCGATGTCTTGGCCTGCGATCAAGCCAGACCAAGAGGCCACCGACTGCGAACTCGAACCCACGAAACGGGGTCAGAAAAAAAACGGCGTCCTGATCAATGTTAAAATACGCGACACTGGCGATCAAACTTAGAGCGCCGATTGCGCAAAGTGCGATTGGAGCAACTGTGGTTCTATATTTTGCAAGAAAATAAAGCCCAAGAGGCCAAACAAAGTAGAATTGCTCTTCGGCCGACAACGACCACGTGTGCAAGAGGGGTTTAAGGTGGGTATCCGCTGCCCAGTAACCTGACTCAATCCAAAAGTAGATGTTTGAAGCAGATAGAGCCGTCCATATGGCCGATTGAGCGAACTCTTTGAAGTGGTCGGACGCCAGTAACAAGAAGGAAAAAAAGAACGTTACTAACACTGTGACAAACAGCGCAGGGAACAATCTTCTCGCTCGGTTTACATAGAACGTCGAGAAAGAAAAGACGCCTTGTGCAATTTCTTCTTCGATTTTCCTTGTGATCAGATATCCACTGATAACAAAGAACATATCGACGCCGACGTATCCGCCGAACGCCGTATGAAATCCGGCGTGGAAGAATACAACTCCGAGAACGGCTATTGATCTGATAACGTCGATGTCTGGACGGTATTTCAAGGTCACTCTCAAATAAGATTTCGCGCGTGCCTGGCTTATAGTCGGACTAGAGCAGCTTCCGCTCATCCACAAAACGGGGGACCGCGATAGTATTGGAAATTGCTCGTGGCGTCGTTCCTGCGTTTACTGATTACCATCATCAGGCCATTCCTGTGCCATTGCAGACAGACCGCGACTATTTTTTACACCCGACAATCTAGGCGGAGGTAAGGGAAAATAGGGGGATGGCTTTTTTGGGAAGGTCGGGAATATAGGGGTGCCGAAATAAGCATGCTTCGATCCGGAATTTTTCTTCCCCCGTGGTCGAGCCGAATATTCGGACCCTTCCAAGGAGACGACGCACCATCGCAAAACTTTTCACGCCATCGAAAACAACCATCAAGGTCGGATCACACCGCCAGACCAAGACGGTCGAGCAAGCGCGCGACCGTTATCGGCTGCCACTTGCCACCGCGCGCGGTCTCAACACCACGCTCGTTGAGCGCGGCTCTGTCGGCAGGCTTAGACGTTTCCGAGCGGTCGACGCCAGACCAGTTGTCCCTTTGCCACTGCGCACGTTGGTGATTGGCGGGCGAACTGCGACAGGTTGGTTTCGGAAATGGCAGCGCGGGAAATGGGGGCAATGACTGGTACCGGAGTCCCATCGCGTTTCTATCCCGGCTACCCCCTCCGTACCCACTCCCGCTAGTGCCGGTTGCGATCCCGCTAGTCCAGTCGGGCGCGAACGCTGATCACCTTGCCAGCACTCCACTTGCCAAAAGACCGTGCGCCGAATTGACACGCCTCGAAAGCCGGTACTGGATTGCAGCCTCTTTTCACGCAACATTTTGGAGGCTGAAATGTTCGCCCGTTTATCCCAATTCGCAGTTATCGCACTAGCCTCGGTCCTTGGAGGTCAGGCATACGCAGGTCCGACCATCTACGGGACGTACTATGACGAGACTGCTACAAGCTCCTGCAACGGCAACGCTTGCCAGGTTAACTTCTCCCAGCTCCGTCAGACAAACTCTTAATGGTCAATCAGATAAGTTGCACGATGCAATCTACGGGAGCACCTGTTCTACAAGTCGTTTTAGAAATATCCAAAACTTCCGGCGGGGGAACTCTGACGACGCGAAACTATGCGCTATCATTTCCGGCACCGGCGATTACCGGCGGCAACGTTTATTCTACGAACGTGCAACAAAATATCGATTACCTCATCGGTCAAGGCAGGTTTCCTGATGTCGTATTTCGACCGCATCGATTGGGGTTAACAGGGAGAGATAGGTGGGACCGCCAGACGTGACAAAACACTGGCGGCCCCGTGCCGCTTCTTTGAAATCCTGGCCGGGAAGTGCGGCTTCACCGGTCAGCCGGAGCGACAAAACGACGTTAGCAACACGCGCGGAATCGGCAACGCGATCCCGGTTTTAACCTAACCTAATTAAGTCCGCCGGTTTTACCGGACGGGCGTCGCCGGGATCGGCGGCACCGGCTGCGAGATCACTTCCGGCACGTTGGCATCGAGTTGCAGCACCGCGGCGGCTGCGGGCAGTGCCGCGTCAGCCATCGCAGCATGACCCTCGGCGCTGGGATGCACGGCACCGCCATACACCGCCGACAGCACGCCCCAGGTCGCGTCATGGATATCGGCCGGCTGCATCGACGACGGCAGCGCCTGCGGATAGGTCATCGCCGCGAAATAACTGTCATTGGCATCGCGGATCCAGCGCGCGCGCGGCAGATAGGCGCGATATTCACCGGCGCTGCGGCCACACACCATCGGCTGGTTGGCGGCGGTGACGATATCAGGGTCGAAACTTTCGCCGCTGGCTGAAAAGCATTGCCGGTCGAATTCCGGATCGCTCTCGGCCCGCGCGCAGAAACCGTGAACGGCAAACGCGGCTTGATGGGCATCGACAAAGGTCATGCGGTCGGCGCGCGGATCGCGGCACAGGATGCCGGACTGGCACAACGCCAGCGCCTTGAGCTGTGGCAGAAACTCGTTCTCGACGTAGTTCGAGACCGCAGCCAGCCGTTGCGGCTGCAGGTTGAAGGAGGGGTGGATGTCGAAGCCGGCCCGCCCGCCCGGGCAGGGCGTACCGCTGTCGGCCAGCGTCGGGTTCGCGTAGGAGGTGTAGATCACCCGCGAGAGGTCGCCGACCAGCGGTTTGAGCGCCTCGCGCAGCTTGCTGAATCCCTGCGGCAGGTCCCGCGCCAGCGCGGCGCGCGAATCTTCCACCGACGCCATCACGCCGCTGCGCCGGAACAGCGCGCGCTCGGTCGGAGTGTCCACGATCACGTCGGCGACGAGGCCGGAAAAATAAATGTCGTTGGCGCCGATCGACAGCAGCACCAGATCGAGCTTGCGGTCGGGCTGACGGCGTTTTGCCGCCGCGAGGGCATCGCGCAATTCGGACAGCTGGCCGTTGACGGTGCCGGAGCAGGTGTTCGCCGTTTTCGACGGCAGGCATTCCTGCACACGCTGGTAGCCCAGCAACCCGTCGGCGATGGTGGCGCCGGTGCAGGCCAGCGGCAAATAGGTCACCGCGATGTGCGGAAACTGCACCGCGAGCGCCAGCGCGGTCCGGGTCTGGTAGCTGTAGAGCGAGCGATGGCAGGCCGAATTGAACCAGAGCGCGCGCTGCTTCTGCCACACGCTCAGGAAATCCGGCGCCTCGCAAGCCCGTCCGCCCTTATAGCCGGCGCGGCTCGGACGGTAATATTGCGCGGATGCCGTCCCGAGATAGGAGCGGAAGCAGAAGCCCTCGTCGGACAGCGCAATCGGCCGATCCGGATTTCCCTCGCCGGAGGCGATGCTGTCGCCAAGGCCGGCAATCAGGATGTCGCGCACCGCAATCTCGGTGGAGATGCGTTGGGTCGCATCGGAGCCAGCGGAGACGTCGACATTCGCCACGGTGGTACGGCCGTAGCGCGCCCTGAGATTGACCGGTTCGGCACAGTCGAATGTAGAGGTTTGCGGTCCGTCGCCATCGTCAAACGACCACGCGCAGGTGGCGCCGACCGGAACGGGGCCGGTGAGCCGGACCTGAATCGGATGATCGACCGGCGTCAGATAGCTTTCCTTGACGTTGTCGCGGTTGCAGGGCTCGCTGACGCGGCCGGAAAGGTCGATGCAAAGCCGGTTCACGGTGTTGCGCGCCCAGCCGCGGCCGTCGCTTTGCAATTCCAGCGCCTGTTCGGCGGCGAGTACGCTGCGGCCGCGTTCGGCGTCGGTTTGCAGCAGGAAATCCCGTTCCTCGCGGAACAGCCGGAAACGGTTGCGGACTTCCCACGAAATCTGCAGCGGCGCATCGACGGTGGTCTGCGCCTCCGCCCACGACGCCGACAGCGCGGCCAGCACGCATGCGAGCAGCGCGGTCGATTTGATAGAGTGAAAGAGAATTCGGCCCATGGCGCGTTTGACGTTAGCGGTAAGGCAAAAATAAGAGAATGGGCTTGGGTTGCCTAAAAGACTGAAGCCGATAACGCCGCTGTGACCGGCTACGACTGCCGGTTATTGACGGGATGCCGCACCCGCGCCTTGGCCGTGCAGGCCTCCGTCAGCCTGCGGCGTTCCTGCCAGGGCCGCACCACGTTGAGCCAGAATTCGCGGGTCCCCATGATCGAAATCGAGATTCCGAACGGGATCAGGAAATACAGGATCCGGAACACCACCAATGTCGCGAGCAATTGCTCCCGGCCGAATTCGGGTAGCGCCACCAGCATAGCGGCGTCGAATACGCCGATGCTTCCGGGCGCATGGCTGGCGAAGCCGAGCAGCGTCGCCAGGATGAACACGACCGCCAGCGAAACGAAATCGATCTGCGGCTCGGTCGGCATCAGCAAATACATCGCCAGCGCGCAGAAGCCGAGATCGACCACGCCGATCAGAACCTGCAGCAGCGTCAACCGGGCCGAGGGCAGCACCACTTTCCAGCCGTTCTGGCCGAGTTCACGGCGGTTCTCGCCCGACATCAGCCAGACGAAGTAGGACGCGATGCCGGCGAGGCAGCCGATCGCGATCAGCCGGTTCATCGCCGGCGGCAGCAGGTCCATCGACGACGCCGCCCAGGGATGCCAGGCCATGCCGAAGCCGAGCACGAACAAATTGCCGAGCCAGAAAGTCAGCCCGGACAGGAAGCAGATTTTGGCGACATCGATCGCGGTCAGGCCGTAGTCGGAATAGATCCGGAAGCGGATCGCGCCCCCGGTGAATACTGTGGCTCCGATATTGTGGCCGATGGTGTAGCTCGTGAAACTCGACATCGCGGCGATCCGATACGGGATCTGGTTCTTGCCGATGGTTCGCAGCGCGAAGAAATCATAGAAGGTCAGCGTGCAAAACGCGCCGACCACGCACAGTGCGGCGAGCGCGATCCGGTGCGGCGCGATCTCCGTCAGCGCGGTCAGGATGACGCCGGTGTTGACACCCTTCAGGGTGTGAACCAGCGTCGTGACCGCAAAGATGATGATGAGGAGACTCGCAGCGATACCGAGCCGTTTCCAGCCGATCTTCTCCTTGAAGCCACGCCCAAGCGTGGTCAGCAGCCGATGCATTCATCCTCCCGGCGGGGCGGCAACACGTTGGAAAACCGGTCACAAAGGCGACCGGAGACGGCGAGACGCACCGTTCGTGAAGACCCATAAGCTAAAACCGCGGCGTTGTGCAGTCCTTGACATCCAAGCTTCTGCCATCGTTCGCCGCCCTTGTCATACGCCAGACATATGTATTGGCGTTCGGAGTTTTGAGTCGCTTTCCGGCCCGTTCCTGGGGTTCAAATCGTCGCACGGGGCCGATTTTCCCATGGGGTTTTCGGGATTTTACCGGAACGTCGCCGCAGTCCACTGGTTAACGCTAAATCGGCAATCGCGCCTGATCGCCTGCGCAGACGCGACAACGCGCGCGGTTCGTGTTCCCGGAACCGAAAAGCCGCCCACGCTCGCCGAAGGCAAGGTCAATCGGAAGGCCGCCAACTAGTCTTTTTGGATATTGAGGCAAAACGCCGCGCGGGCCTCTCGCGTGGCGTTTGTGTGGCCGGACCTGTTCCGTTGCAGGCATACTTCGATCCATACCGTATCGTCAGGTCGAAACAGGAGGGTTTATTGCGCGTTGGTTCTCCAAATTGAGGTGATCCATGCCAAACGCTTCGGTAAAATTTGCTCCGAGCAAAATCCAGTTGATGACGGACGCGCGTACCTCGCCCCGTCCGGAAACCAGATCAGCACAATCAAAACTCGCGAGTTCGTTGACACTCGCCGCCATGAGTCTGGGCTACGGCGTCGTGCAGCTCGACGTCACCATCGTCAACACCGCGCTCAATGCCATCGGCATGTCGCTTGGCGGCGGAGTCGCGGAGCTGCAGTGGGTGGTGAGCGCCTACACCATCGCATTTGCCGCGTTCATTCTGACGGCGGGCGCGCTCGGCGACCGCATCGGCGCCAAGCGGGTCTTCATGGCGGGCTTTGCGATTTTTACCGCAGCGTCGGTCGCCTGCGCCCTGGCGCCCAATGCCGCGATCCTTATCGCGGCGCGCTGCGTGCAGGGCCTGGCGGCCGCCATCTTGGTGCCGAACTCGCTGGCGCTGCTCAGCCACGCCTATCCGGACGAGAAAGCGCGCGGACGCGCGGTCGGCGTCTGGGCCGCGGGCGCCAGTCTGGCCTTGACGGCGGGTCCGTTTGTCGGCGGCGGCCTGATCACCCTGGTCGGGTGGCGCTCGATCTTCCTGGTCAATTTGCCGATCGGCCTTGCCGGCCTGTGGCTGACCTGGCGGTTCGCCGGTGAGACGACGCGCGCACCACAGCGCGAGATCGATCTGCCCGGCCAGTTCGCCGCGATTGCAGCCCTCGGCACGCTGGCCGGCGCGATCATCGAGGGCGGCGCGCGGGGCTGGCATGATCCGCTGGTGATCGCGGGCTTTGCCGCATCCGCCGTGCTGACCGTGCTGTTCGTCTGGCGGGAATCGCGCGCGAGCCAGCCGATGCTGCCGCTGTGGCTGTTTCGGCATCGGATGTTCGCATTGACGTCGCTGGTCGGCCTGCTGGTCAATGTCGCGGTCTACGGGCTGATCTTCGTGCTCAGCCTGTACTTCCAGCAGGTCAACGGCCTGTCGGCGTTCGCAACCGGCCTTGCCTTCGTGCCGATGATGGGCGCGGTGCTGCCCGTCAACCTGATCGCGCCGCGCGTCACCGAACGGATCGGCGCGCGCACAACCATCGCCGTCGGGGCAACGTTGTCGGCGGCCGGATGCCTGACGCTGCTCGGTATTGCGGCCCATACGAGCTATTGGGCGATCTGCGTGCAACTCATCGCGATCAGCACCGGCCTCGGCCTGCTGGTGCCGCCGCTAACCTCGACGCTGCTCGGCAGCGTGGAAAAGTCTCGCTCCGGTATCGCCGCCGGCGTACTCAACGCAACGCGTCAGACCGGCAGCGTGCTCGGCGTCGCGATGTTCGGCGCCCTGGTTGGCCAGTCCCAGGCCTTCATCGCGGGTCTGCATGGGGCGCTGATCATTTCCGCCGGCGTATTGCTCGCGGCGGCCGCCGTGATCTGGTGGGGCGCCTCCTCGAGAGATTCTTGATCGCCGGCTCATCGCTCAGGATCGAGACCGGGGGCGAGCGGGTGTCGAGAATCGCCAGATAGTTGCAAGAATTCAGCGTCACTACCGCCATTTTTCGCGCCACTTCGAACGCTTTTCAAGGCTTGTTCACCATTTGCGCAATGAAGCCGGCGCCGGTTACCGGAAATCTACCAACAGGACTGCAGTTTCAGGCCGATAGCGGGGGTCTGTAATGTATCAAGTCCTGAATTGCCTGGTCACCGAGCATGACTGGCGGCTGGTCGTCCTTGGCGGCGCCATTTGTTGGCTCTCCAGCGCCGTTGCGATCAGCCTGTTTCATCGCGCCAAGGTTTCGCAGGGCCGCACCCGCGCGATCTGGATCGGTCTCGATGCCGCGGTTGGCGGCTGTGGAATTTGGGCTACCCATTTCGTTGCGATGCTGGCCTACGATCCCGGTACCGGTGCCGGATACAACATTCCGGTCACACTGCTGTCGCTGGTCTTCGCGATCGCAATCGCCGCCGCCGGCATCAGCATTGCGTTGCTCAATGACCGTCGCTCGACACATGCGATCGGCGGCGCGGTGGTCGGCGTCGGCGTCGCCGCGATGCACTATACCGGCATGATGGCGCTGGAGATTCCGGCGCACGTTGTCTGGTCGCCCGGGATCGTGCTGGCTTCGGTCGTGTTCGGAAGCGTGTTCGCGGCACTGGCGCTGGTTGTCGCCGCGCGCCGGGATGATCGCGGTCATACCGTCGCCGCCACGGCCCTGCTCACGGTCGCGATCGTTTCGCATCACTTCACGGCGATGGGTGCCATTACACTCGTTCCGGATCCCACCCTGGTCGGCGATGAGCTATCGATTTCGCCGGCCGCGCTTTCGTTTTTGACCGCGGTCGCGGCCTTCGCCATCCTCGGCATATCGTTCGTGGCGGCGATGCTCGATCGCCGCTCAAGTGGCGAACTGCATCAACAGAAAGTCCTGCTCGACACCGCGATCGGAAACATGTCGCAGGGCCTTTGCATGTTCGATGCGGAAGGCCGCATCCTGCTGTTCAACGAGCGCTACCAGGAGATGATGGATCGGACCGGAATGCCGCTACAAGGCCGCCTGTTGATCGACGTTCTCCAGGATCAGAAGTCGATGGGAAAATGGGACGGCGATCCCGACGAGTTCTTCACCATGGTGGTGGCCGCGGCGAACGCTGGCGAAAGCCTGACCCGGGTCGTCGCCCGCAACGGACGTTCGATCCGCGTGGTCGATCAGCCGATGAAAGGCGGCGGCTGGGTCGCGACATTCGAGGACATCACCGAATGGCAGCAGGCGCAGGAGCAGATTTCGCATATGGCGCGCCACGACGCGCTGACCAATCTGCCGAACCGGACGCTGTTCCGCGAGCAGCTTGAAAAGGCCCTGCGCCTTGCCAGGCGCAGCGACCAGCTCGCGGTGTTTTGCCTCGATCTCGATCATTTCAAGGAAATCAACGACTCGCTCGGCCATCCGATCGGTGACGCCTTGCTGAAGGAAGTCGCGAGCCGGCTCGCCGAATGCGTCACCGAGCACGACACGGTCGCAAGATTGGGCGGAGACGAATTCGCGGTGGTCCAGTTCTGCAGCGACTGCGATCCGTCGGCGGTACCCTTGCTGGCCAGCCACATCGTCGAGAAGATCGCCGCACCCTACGATATCGGCGGCCACCAGCTCGTCGTTGGTGTCAGCATCGGCATCTCGCTCGCGCCCGAGGACGGCAAGAATCCCGACGAACTGCTGAAGAAGGCGGATCTCGCGCTGTATCGCGCCAAGGCGGACGGCCGCGGCACCTATCGCTTCTTCGAGACTGGAATGGATGCCCGCGCCCAGGCGCGCCGGATGCTGGAACTGGACTTGCGGGCGGCGCTGCAGCGTGACGAGTTCGAAGTCCATTATCAGCCGATCCGCGACATTGCCGGGGACCGGGTGGTCGGCTTCGAAGCCCTGGTGCGCTGGAACCATTCGCTGCGCGGCATGATCGCTCCGGTGAACTTCATTCCGCTGGCGGAAGAAACCGGCCTGATCGTTCCGCTCGGAGAGTGGGTGCTGCGCCAGGCCTGCGCCGATGCGGTCCGCTGGTCGCAGCAGGTCGACGTCGCCGTCAACCTTTCGCCGGTTCAGTTCAAGAATCCGAACCTGGTGTCGTCGGTGAAGGCGGCACTGCAGGCCTCCGGTCTTCCGGCGCATCGGCTGGAACTGGAGATCACCGAATCGGTACTGCTGCAGAACAGCGAGGCGACGCTTGCGGTGCTGCACGAACTGCGCGGCTTTGGCGTCAGGATCTCGCTCGATGATTTCGGGACGGGTTATTCGTCGTTGAGCTACCTGCGCAGTTTCCCGTTCGACAAGATCAAGATCGATCGATCGTTCGTGACCGAATTGGCCACCCGCGACGATTCCATGGCCATCGTCCGTGCCGTGACCGGATTGGGCAAGAGTCTTGGCATCGTCACCACGGCGGAGGGCGTCGAGACCGAGGCGCAGTTCGATCTGCTGCGCCGTGAAGGCTGCACGCAGGTGCAGGGCTATCTGTTCAGCCCGCCGCGTCCCGCCGCCGAGGTGGAGAAGATGCTGTCCAGGGCGCGAGCGCGCGTGGTCGGCCTGACGCTACACCTTGCGGAGCGCGAAATGCGCGCCGCAAAACGCCATCATGGCGCCGAGGCCCAACGCCGCAAGGCCGGCGATCACGCCCGAGATGGTGGGGATCGGGCTCGGCGCCGAGGCGGCCTGTCCGGCGCCGGCCAGGATCAGCACGCCGACCGCGATCAGGAATTGCCGCATCCGCTGCGGAATTTGTCCCGACACCGCGCTGTCCATCAGATTGGCGGTGAAGTAGCCCCCGGAAAAGCCGACGGTCGCAATCAGCCACCATGCGATGGCGGCGCCCGCGGGCATGAATTCGTGGGTGTCCGATCGCCACAGGCCGCCGAGATCGAGGCCGTAGCGCGCGCCCAGCATGTGCACCGCGAGCGCCAGCAGCACCCCGGAGATCATGGCGCCGGCCAGAATCAGGCGGCGCGGAAAATAGGTCGTCTCGGCCATGGCCCGCTTGTAAGATAAAGCCGGCGCATCGCGCAAGCAGGCAGCGCGCAACCGATAGCGGGATTTCCGTCTTGCCGACATCATTACCGGACGCTGTAGGGATATCGGGCGAGGGCGCGCCCGAAACCCGCTATGCCTACAAGGCGTCGCTGATCGGATCGGCGCATCAATTTGAACTGAACGATGCCGGATTGTCGTGGCGGATCGCCGGCAGATCGGGCGTCTGGGCCTATTCGGACATCGCGGCGATCCGGCTCTCCTACCGGCCGGTGTCGATGCAGGCGCGCCGCTTCCGCGCCGACATCGAGAAGGCAGGTGGCGGGCGCATCGCCATCCTCTCGACCAGCTGGCAAACCGCGGCCCTGATGGCGCCGCAGGACCATGGCTACCGCGCCTTCATGGTGGAATTGCACCGGCGCCTGAAGCATGCGGGCAGCAACGCTGCGCTGATCGGCGGCATTGGTCCGAAAACCTATGCCGCCGCACTCGCGTTGCTGACGGTGCTCGCGATCGCGATGGCGGGACTTCTGCTCCGCGCACTGTTCATCGGCGAATTCGTCGGCGCGCTGTTCCTGCTCGGCTTTGCCGCGCTGTTTACCTGGCAGATCGGTGGTTTCGTCAAACGCAACCGGCCGCGCAGCTACAGCTTCGACGATCTGCCGGACGAGTTGCTACCGTAGTCCTCGCAATCAAGCGCAATGAAATGTGACTTCGTAAGAGAGCCCGCGCGCGGCATCGTGGCGGCATGTTTTCAAGACGGACGTTTCAAGACTGGACATGGGCCTGCCGTGGTGGATCAAAGCGCGCGTTTGCCGACCGAGGCCGAAATTGCCGAGATCAATGCGCAGCACCTGATCGAGACGCCATTGAAGCCCGCCGATCTGCTGTTCGTGTTCGGCACGCGGGAAGATGTCGATGAGCGCGTCGATGCAGCCTGCCGGCTCTGGCGTACCAATTACTTTCGCTGGGGAATCGTCAGCGGCGGGGTGACGCCGGGATCGAACCGTTCGGAGTGCGAAATCATCAAGGCTGCGATGGTGGCGCGGGGTATCCCGGCCGAGAAAATCCTCGAAGAGCATTGCGCGATGAACACCGGCGAAAACGTGATCTTTTCGCTGCCGCTGATCGACGCAGCACTCGGACTGAAAAATATCCGCAGCGTGATCTGCCTCGGCAACACCTGGACCGCGCGCCGCTATCCGATGACGCTGCAGCGGCACTGGCCGGAAGTGGAGAAGATGCTGGTCACGGTCGACAGTTTTGCGACGCCACGGGTGCTGTGGCACACCGATCCCGAATTCCGGCGCCGCATCCTGTTCGAATGGGACAAGATCGAACCGTACAAGGCAAAGGGTTTTATTGCGGAGTGGCCGGTTTTGTGAGCGGCGAGGGGGCCAATCTATTCGGTGGAATCGAAATCCTCTTCGTTGGCGCTCAGCATGCCCGCCAGCGTTCGCAGCCCCGCGTCGAGTTGATCGACGGGCGGCGCGGCCAGCGCCAGCCGTACCGCATTTGGCGCGTGTCCGGGGCTGACCGCAAAGGTCGACGAGGGGGTCAGCGCGATGTCGCGGCGGGCGGCAGCGGCAACGAACGTCTGCGACCGCCACTGTGGCGGCAGCGTCAGCCACAGGTGATAGGATTTCGGGTTCGCCTGGATTTCGAAACCGGCAAGCCGCTCGGCTGCGATGCCTTGACGGCGTTGCGCGTCGGCGCGCTTGAGCCTGACGAGTTCGGTCGCGGTGCCGTCGGACATCATCCGCTGCGCGGCCGCGAAGGCATAGCCTGACGCGGTCCATCCGCCGGATCGTACCGATGCCATGACGCTCTCGCGCAAACGTGGTGGCGGCACGATGAAGCCGAGCGCGAGGCCGGGGGCTACCTTCTTGGAAAGGCTGTCGATCACGACGCAGCTATCCGGCGCCAATGCCGCCAATGGGGCTTCGTCATCGAGGAAGGCGTAGACCGAATCCTCGATCACGGTGAGACCGAGTTTTTCAACGACGCGCAACAGATCGGCGCGCCGTGAGCCCGGCATCGTCATGCCCAGCGGATTTTGAATGGTCGGCTGGATGTACAATGCGGCGAGATGCGCTTCGCGGCGGGCTTTCTGCACGGCATCGGGCCGCACGCCATGCTCGTCCATCGCCAGCGGCACCAGCGTCACCCCGAGCCGGGCGGCGACGCCTTTGATGAAGGGATAGGTCAGCGCCTCGACGCCGCAGCGGCCGCCGGGCGGCACGATCGCGGAAAGTGCGGCGGCAATGCTTTGCCGGCCGTTGGCAGTGAACACGATCTGCTCGACGGGAGCCGACCAGCCGTTTTGGGACAGGAAATCCGCCGAGATGCGTCTGGCGGCCTGCGTCCCCGCACTGGAGCCCTGCCTCAATGCGGCCTCCAGCGCTTCCGGCCGATCCAGGCCTTCGAGGCTTTTTGCGATCAGTGCGGATTGCGTCGGCAGCAGGGGATAATTGATCTCCAGATTGATGCGTGCACCCCGCGCCTCGGCGGGTGCCGATGCCCCGGGGCGCGCCTGTCCGGAGATGAACGTGCCGCGTCCGACTTCGCCGACGGCGAGGCCGCGGCGCAACAGCTCGGTGTAGACCCGGCTTGCGGTCGAGACCGCGATCTTGCGCTCATAAGCAAAGCTGCGTTGCGGCGGCAGGCGATCGCCTGGCTTGAGCCCGCCATTGGCGATCTCGGCGGCGACAGCATCGGCAAGCCTGAGATATTCGAATTTCGACATTATTGCACCGAGAGCAATGTTTTACTTGCACCGAGGAGTGTACCGGATCATTTAGAGCATATCAATCCCCGTGATTGCACCGAGGAGAGTGCAAGCAATCCAATATCACGGAAGGCGCAGCCGCTGTCACCAGCGCTTGCGCCGGCGGCATTGCTTTGCCGCGCGAGAGCCAACCGGAGAAGAAAAATGACCACGATGTCCCAGACTGCCGTGCAACCCGCGAACGCCAGCCCGTCGGGCGGATTTGTCCGCTGGATCGAAGGCCGGGTGAATACCTTCGCCGCCCATTGGGTGCGCAAGGAGGCCGTCAAAGCGCTGCGGCAGCTGGACGATCGTGCGCTCCGCGATATCGGGATCAGCCGCTGTCAGATCGAGCAGGCGGTCTGGGGCGTGCAAGATCCGGAACTCGGCCGGCTTCGGTGAGTGCCGCGGCCTGCCAACGCAGTGCAATGAATTCGAACTCGACAGGGAAATATCATGACCATCGCGGTTGACCATCGGTCGCACCGCATCGGCCGGCCGTCGGCAGAGACTCTCTGGTGGCTTCTCAGCCTCGGCTATGGCGTTGCGGTCTACGCGATCTTTCTTGCGACGCTGCTCTATGCCGTCGGTTTCGTCAGCGGCGGCGTCGTTCCCAAGCACATCGATACCGGCGCCATCTGGCCGTCATCGGTGGCGCTTTGCATCGACCTGCAACTGCTCGGCCTGTTCGTGGCCCAACACAGCGCCATGGCGCGCCGCGGCTTCAAGCGTGTGTTGGCAGGCTACGTCCCGCCCTTGGTGGAGCGAAGCACCTATGTGCTGTGCGCCAGCCTGGTGCTCATCCTCTTGTTCGCGGCATGGCAGCCGCTGCCCGCGATGATATGGCGGGCAGCCGATCCGCGCGCGGTGGCGGCGATCAAGGCGCTGTCGGCTTTCGGTTGGCTGCTGGTATTCGGCACCTTCCTGACCGGCCATTTCCAAGGGTTTAGACGCAAGCGGGTGGCGCTGAATTTTGCTGGCCGCACCGCGTCGGCGACCCCGCTGCGGACGCCCGGGCTTTATCGCGCGATCCGGCATCCGCTCTATCTCGGCTTCATGCTCGCGTTCTGGTCGGCGCCGGTCATGACGGCAGGCCATTTCCTGTTCGCGAGCGTGATGACGGCCTACATCTTCGTCGGCATCTGGCTCGAGGAGCGCGATCTGCTTGCCTTCTTCGGCGATCAGTACCGGCGATATCGCCGAGGGGTCGCGATGCTGCTGCCCGGAATCTTCTGAGAATTGAAAAAATGCGACCCGGTCGTTCCGGGTCGCGTCTTGATGATCCCGAACGCGCTGTTACGCGGTTGCCAGTCCGCCCCACGCAATCCCAAAACCTCGGTTGTCGTCGGAACCGTCGGAAATCCGGCGCGGCTTCGCGGGTCGCGCATTGCGCCGTTCGCGCAGCCGGTTGAGCCGTGAAACCGGGATGCTGATCGCCGCGTTCAATGCCCGCAGCGCCAACCGCGCCAGCCGCAGCGCGAGACGCAGTATCTCCAGGAAATGGATCCTGCCCGCCGCAAGCCGGATGGCGACCAGGAATTCCAGATACATCAGCGTGTCGCCGGCGAACAGGATTGCGAGATCGAACGGCAAGGTCTGCGCGAAGGCCATCACCAGCATCGCGATCAGCACAAACTCGATCACCTTGCGGATGGTGAGGCGGTCGAGAAATGCTGCGAACTGCACCACCAGGACTTCCCAGAGCGCGTCGCCGAATGCGAGCGGGATTTCGTACGACCACTTCCGCCACCAGTTCTTCACCGCAAAGCCTCCGCTGTCCGAACGTCGAGGTATCAGTGCCGCACCACCAGCACCGAGCATTTGGCGTAGCGCACCACGTGGCCGGCATTGGAGCCGAGGAAATAGGTGCGCATCGCCGGCCGGTGCGACGTCATCACGATCAGATCGGCCTTGATCGCGGCCGCCTCTTCGAGGATCTCGTGATAGATGCCGCCCTGCCGTACCACGCCGGAAATCCGCGACGGCTCGATGCCGGATTCCCGCGCCACGATTGCGAGCGCTTCTTCCGAGGTCTCGCGCTGCTGGGTGTCGAAATCGGCCGGCACATATTCCGCCAGCATCACCGGCGTCATCGGCAGCACGTTGAGCAGCCGCACCGAGCCGCTCCAGGTCTTCGACAGCGTCGCAGCGGTTGCGATCGCCGGTTTTGCCAGATCGGTATCGGCCAGATCGATCGGCACGAGAATGGAATTGAACATCTGCGCCTCCTGTCCGACGGTCAGCCCGCTTCTTGTCTTGACGCGTTTCTTCACGCGAACCGGTCCCCACTTCGCTTGAAACGCTTTAACATGACGGCGTCGGGATGTCCGCCAGCCCTAATCGCCCGACGTCTGCTTCAACAATTTCGGGCTGGTGAACAGTACGAGTTTGCCGCGGCGGAACGCCACATCGTTCCAGTCGTCGGTCGCGAAGTCGAAGATGGCAAAGCCTGCCGTCGGCAGATTGTGTTCGAGCGACTTTCTGGCGGCGGCGTCGCCGCTGCCGGTGAGCGTCAGCGCCAGTTCGTGCATGCCGGGATTATGCCCGACCAGCATCAGCCGCCGCGGATCGCTGACGGAGGCCATGCGGATGGTTTGCAACAGCTGCGCCGGATCGGCGCCGTAGAGTTCGGGCAGGAATTCGACCTGTGGCTGCGGGGCGAGATGCTTCATCGCTTCGCGGGCGATCTCCCAGGTCTGGTGCGCCCGGACCGCCGGGGAAACCAGCACGAGGTCGGGAAACGGCGGATGGCGGCCGATCCAGTCGCCGATCGCGGCGGCGTCGAGCCGGCCGCGGTCGTCCAGACGGCGGTCCTGGTCCTGCCCGGAGGGAGCGTCAGTTTCGGTCTTGGCATGACGCAGCAGCATCAAACGGCGCATGGGCGCAATCTCGATTCGGTCTCGGTCTGAATTAATCTACAAGCTCATGCCCGGGACAAGGTGACAAGCGCCGCAGCGGTCCGTAAGAAAACGCCATGGCCGAGACTTCCACAAGTGCCACCGACCGAGCCGATGACGATGCGCCGTTTCGCTCGCGTCTGTCGTTCGACCTGGACGTCGATATTTGCGTGGTCGGGGCCGGGCTCGCCGGCCTGACGGTGGCACGGGAGGCGGCGCGCCTTGGCGCCAGCGTCGCCGTGCTCGAAGGCCGCCATGTCGGCTGGAACGCGTCCGGCCATCAGCTCGGCACGGTCATGCCGGGTTACGGTCTTCCGATCGGCGAGTTGATCGAGCGCATCGGCCTCGAGGACGCCCGCGAACTCTGGTCGCTGTCGAAAGAGGGCGCCGATTATGTTCGCGCCGCCGCCACCGAAGAATTGATGCCGGGCATCGCGCTGACCGAGGGCGCGCTGGAAGTCTCCAACGTCGATGCCGGCGAAACGCTGATCAGCCGGCTGCAGACGCTGGGCGAGGATTTCGAGACCGAAGTCGAAGGCTGGCAGGTCGATCGCGTCCGCGCCGAGCTCAAGACCGGGCGCTATTTCCACGGCATCTATTATCCCAAGGCGTTTCAGATCGACGGCCGCAAATATGTCCATGGCCTGGCGGCGCTGGCGAAGCGGGCGGGTGCCCGCATCTTCGAGGATACGCCGGTCGTCAGCATCGATTCCTCCGGCATTCGCAAGCGCATCGTGACGCCTTCGGCGCGGCTGCGCGCCTCGCACATCGTGCTGGCCGGCAACATCCATCTCGGCGCGCCGTTGCGGCGGCTGTCGGAGACGCTGCTGCCGGTCTGGCGCTATGCCGGGGTCACCGAACCGCTCGGCGAGCGGCTCGCCGAGGCGATCAGCTTTCAGGGATCGGTGACCGACAGCGACGGCATCGATCATTTCCGCATCGTGGACGGCGATCGCCTGATGTGGGCCAGTCCGGAGACCACCTGGGACGCGCGGCCGCAACGCTTTGCTTCCGCGATCCAGCGCCGGATCGCCACCGTGTTCCCGCAGCTCGGCAAGGTCGCGATTTCAGACATGTTCGGCGGCGCGGTCGGACTGACCGTGCACGGCATGCCGCAGATCGGCCAGCTGCGCAAAGGCCTGTGGGTCGCCAGCGGCTTCGGCCGCCAGGGCCTGAATACCTCGGCGATGGCCGGGCAATTGATCGCGCGCAGCATCCTGTGGGGCGACGAGCGCTGGCGGCTGTTTTCGCCGTTCGAACTGGTCTGGGCCGGCGGCGCCACCGGCCGGGTCGCCGGCCAGCTGATCGGAATGTGGGGGCGGGGAAGTGCCGCCGCCGCCGGCGCGCTGGCGCGCTACCGGGAAGGCGCGCGCGCGAGAGAAGGGATCCGCGAGGCGCGGCTGGCCGAGGCCAATCGCCAGGCCGGAACCCGGTCGCCGCCCCGGCGGCCGCCGCCGTCGGGCGGGCCGCGCCCGGTGCGTCCGCGACCGCCGGCGCCGATGGCAACGCATGAGGGCGGAACGGAGGCTGCGCCCTCGCAAGAAAGTGAGAGAATTCAGGACGGATCGGTGTAACTTCCAGGCCAACGCGCCGTATCTGATGGCGAACGAGATTTTTCCGCTTCGCACGGAGACCACCATGATTGACCGCCGTATCCTGCTCGCATCGGTTGCCAGCCTGCTTGGCCTTGCCGCTTTCCGCTGGCTGCGCCCGACGACGGCGCGGGCCGCCGAGAAATTCGAGGTCGAAAAGACCGATGCCGAATGGCGCGCGCAACTGACGCCGCAGCAATATGAAATCCTGCGCAAGGAGGGCACCGAACGCCCGGGATCGAGCCCGCTGCTGAAAGAGCATCGCAAGGGCATTTTCGCCTGCGCCGGCTGCGACCTGCCGCTGTTTTCTTCGGAGACGAAGTTCGAAAGCGGTACCGGCTGGCCGAGCTTCTACCAGCCGCTCGACAACGCCGTCGGCAAGACCGAAGACCGTACCTTCGGGATGCTGCGCACCGAAATTCACTGCCGCCGCTGCGGCGGCCATCTCGGTCACGTCTTCGACGACGGGCCGAAGCCGACCGGCCTGCGCTACTGCATGGACGGTTTTGCGCTGGTGTTTCACCCCGCTGCACCCTCGGCCACCTGACGCTTCAAGCCCGGCAATTGTTGCCCGCCCGGCAATTGTGCCCCGGTCCCTGGACCGGGGCTTTTTTCTCAAGTCATTGAAATAGATTGATTTTCCATTCTGGCATAACGCTTGCGACAAGCTCCGTCGAGTGCGGCCTCGGTTTCCTGACCGGTTGGCCGTGTAAATCGAATTTGGAGACGGTGTTATGGGTATCTTCGATGCGCTCAATACTTCGGTAGGTGGCCTCCAGGCGCAGTCCTTCGCGCTGCAGAACATCTCCGGAAATATCGCGAATGCCTCGACCACGGGCTACAAAGGTATCGATACCACCTTCGAAGATCTCATTCCGGACGCGACCTCGCCGAGCAGGCAGGTGGCGGGCGGTGTGACCGCCTTCGCGCAGGCCACCATCACCACCCAGGGCACCGTCTCGACGACGACCGTTGCCACCAACATGGCGATCAACGGCGACGGTTTCTTCTCGGTGCAAAAGTCCACCGGAACTGTCGACAACGTTCCGACCTTTACCGGCGTCACGGATTATACCCGCCGCGGGGATTTTCAGACCAACGCCAACGGCAATCTCGTCAACGGCGCCGGCTATTACCTGATGGGTGTTGCGGTCGATCCGAAGACCGGCAATCCGCTCGGCAACGTGCCGAAGGTGCTTCAGTTCCAGAACAATTTCATCCCGGCCCAGACCACCACTTCGATCAACTATGCCGCCAACCTGCCGTCGACCCCGACGACAGTCAACAGCAGCACCGCAGCGAGCGGAACGATCACGGCCCTCGGCGGCCTCAATCCCCTTGATTTCACCGGCAACCCTCTGACCACGCCGGCCACCGGGTTTACCGACGCCACGACGGCGGGCACCGCGGTATCAAACAATCTGGGGGCAACGATCACCACAAATACCAAGCTGTCGGGAGCTGGCGGCGACCAGTTGACGGCAGGATTTGCGGCCGGCGACACGATCACGGTCGATGGTACCACCTTTACCTTCGTCAATACCGGCTCGGCAGCCGGCACCACGGGCACAAATATCGACATCAGTGACACGGTCGGCACCTTGCTCAACAAGATCGGCGGGGTCACCGGCGTGGCACCGGTCCTTACCCCAGGCGCCGCTACAGGCACGATCACCCTGCATACGGGGACAACGGTTGATCTCGCGATTGCCGTCACGCCGAGCCCGGGCACCGGAGCGAATGCACTGACTGCGCTCGGATTTGCCGGGGGCGCCGTGAACAAGACGCGCACCTCGGTCACCATGCCGCCGACGGGAGTGGTAACCGCTAACGACCAACAGACTTTCCTGAACGAGTCGATCAGCGGCGGCGCCGTCACCGCCTACGACCAGACGGGCAGCGCGGTCAACCTGCAATTGCGGTGGGCGAAGACCGACAGCGCGGCCCTCGGCGGATCGCACACCAATACCTGGAGCCTGTTCTACCAGGCCAATCCGAATGCCTCGGGTACGCAAACCGCATGGGTCAATGCCGGAACCAGTTACACCTTCAGCGCGGCGGGGGCGCTGACCAATCCTGCAACGCCTGCCATCACCATCCCCAATGTTACCGTCGGCAACCAATCGCTCGGCAACCTGTCGTTCAGCACGGGGTCCGGCGGCCTGACGCAATATGCCAGCACCGGGGGTACCGCCACGATCAACGCGGTCACCCAGAACGGCTATGCGGCCGGCCAGCTTCAATCGGTCGCCATCAACAACAACGGCATCGTGGTCGGAACGTTTTCCAACGGGCAGAATCTCGATCTCGCCTCGGTGACGCTGTCGCACTTCAACGGCACCAATTACCTCAAGAGCCTCGACGGCGGCGCTTACGCCGTCACTGAGCAGTCGGGACCGGCCATCATTGGCGCCTCGGGCAATATCAGCGGCTCGTCGCTGGAAGGTTCGAACACCGACATCGCGTCGGAATTCACCAAGCTGATCGTGACCCAGCAGGCCTATTCGGCGAATACCAAGGTGATCACCACGGCCAACAGCATGGTGCAGGATCTCCTGAACGTGCTGCGTTGATTGTTCGGCAAGAGGTCACCACGGAATGACCTGGAGCGGCTAAGATGAGTTTGGGTTCTGCTCTCGCCATCGCGATGTCTGGTTTGCGCGCCACACAGGCCGGGCTTTCGATCGTTTCGTCGAATGTCGCGAATTCGCAGACGCCTGGCTATGTCAGCGAAGGCACCAATCAGGTCGAGGTCCTTAGCGGCAATTACGGCGCGAGCGTTAGTGTCACCGGCGTCAACCGTGCACTCGATCAGTTCGTACAGACCCAATTGCGCACAGAAACATCCGGCGGCGCCTATGCTGACCAGATGGCCAGTGTTTTGACCCAATTGCAAACGTTCTATGGGACCCCCGGACAAGCCGGGTCGCTCGAAACCGCCTACTCGAATTTCACCACCGCGGTGCAGGCGCTGTCGACGACATCAGGCAGTTCGTCGTCACAGATCACGGCCGTGACCGCGGCACAGAACCTGGCGCAGCAGCTCAACGCCACCTCGCAGGGCATTCAAACGTTGCGCACCAACGCCGAACAGGACCTCGGCATTTCGGTCAGTCAGGCCAACGCGGCAATGACCAAGATCGCGCAAATCAATACCCAGCTTCAGGGAATGAACTCAACCGATCCCGCCGCCGCGACGTTGATGGATCAGCGCGACCAGGCGGTCGATCAACTGTCGCAGCTGATGGATATCCGCGTCTCCAGCATCGGCAACAATCAGACCTCCGTCTACACGTCGAGCGGCGTTGAACTCGTCGGGACGCAGGCCTCGACGCTCACGTTCAACTCGCAGGGCACGTTGAACGCCAGCTCGCAATGGAGCAGCAATCCGGCCAACTCCTCCGCCGGCACGCTCACGATCAAGCTGGCGAACGGCGCCACCATGGATATGATCGCAAATAATTCTATCAGCTCCGGCCAGATCGCCGCCGATCTGACGCTGCGCGACAAGACATTGGTTCAGGCGCAGAATCAGGTCGATCAGATGGCGGCTTCGATGTCGAGCGCGCTGTCGGACAAGACCACCGCCGGCACCGCGGCTCCCGCCGCGCTCGCTCCCAAGGCCGGGTTCGATCTCGATCTGTCGAACGTGTTGCCGGGCAACAGCGTCAATCTCACCTATACCGATACGGCGACCAACACCCAGCACACCGTCACGATCGTGCGCGTCGACGATCCGGCCGCGCTTCCATTGTCGAATGCCGGATCCCCGCCCAACAGTCAGGTGATCGGCGTCAATTTCACCGGCGGAATTGCGTCGGTGGTTTCGCAGCTCAACACCGCGCTCGGCGGAGCCAATTTGCAGTTTTCGAATCCTTCCGGATCGACCTTGCGTGTCGTCGATTCCGGCACCGGCGTGGCAACCGTCAATACCGCCTCGGTGACGACGACGGCTTCGTCGCTGGCCAACGGCAACGCCCAGCTCCCGCTGTTTACCGATGGCAACTCGTTGTACACCGGCAAGATCACCTCGAGCGCCTCGCAACTGACGGGATATGCCGCACGCATCACGGTCAATGCCGCGTTGCTCGCCGACCCTTCCAAGCTCACGGTCTACAACACCTCACCGGCGACGCCGGCCGGCGACACCACACGTTCGGACTTTCTCTATTCCCAGCTGACATCGGGTACGTTCACCTACCCGACCAAGACCGGGCTCGGCTCGACCGCGGCGCCGTTCAAGGGAACCCTGACCAGCTACATGCAGCAGTTCCTGAGCCTCCAGGCCAACGCGTCAACCTCCGCGACCCAGCTTCAACAGGGCCAGGATGTCGTCGTCAACGCGCTGCAGCAGAAAATGAAAGCCACATCCGGCGTCAATATCGATACCGAGATGGCGAACCTGATTGCCCTGCAGAATACCTATTCGGCCAATGCTCACGTGATGTCCGTGGTTCAGACCATGATGAGCACCTTGATGCAAGTCCAGTTGTAAGGCGATCGATATGGCAATCAACAGCGTCGGTTATGGCTCTTCCGTTCTCAACCAGTCGGTGGCGCAGCTCAAAAATCAGCTGACCATGCTGCAGTCGCAGCTGACGACCGGGAACAAGTCGACGTCCTATGCAGGCATGGGGGTCAACGAGGGATTTGCGATCGCCGCCCGGTCGCAATTGGCCAGCATTTCCGCGTTCAGCGACACCATGAGCAACATCAACACCAACATCGGCGTCGCCAACACCGCCCTGCAGGCGATGGTCGATATCGGAACCACGGTAAAAAACAGCGCGAACAGTTCGTCGCAGGCGCTCAACAGCGCAGGCCAGAGCATTGCGCAGCAAACCGCTAACTCGTCACTGGCTTCGATGCTGGGCATTCTCAATACTCAGGCGGGCGATCGCTATTTGTTTTCGGGCAGCGCCGTCAATACGCCGTCGGTTGCCTCGGTCGATACCATTCTCAACGGAACGGTGACCCAGGCCGGGTTGAAGCAGGTGATCTCCGAGCGGGGGCAAGCCGATCTCGGCACCAGCGGCCTCGGTCGCCTCGTTATTACTTCGCCGACGGCGAGCTCGGTTGAAGTAGCGGAGGACGTCGCAGGCTCGCCGTTTGGCCTGAAACTGAACGCGGTATCATCCTCGCTGACCGGTGCGACCGTGACCGGTCCCGGCGGATCGCCGAACAGCGTTTCGATCAACCTCGGCGCGACCAATCCCAACAACGGCGATCAGGTCAGCTTCGAGTTCAATCTGCCTGATGGTACGACCGAATCGATTCAGCTCAGCGCCTCGAGCGCGACGCCGGTGCCGGCCGGCAGCTTCGCGATCGGCGCTACTCCGGCTGCGACCGCCGCCAACCTGAACACGGCGCTGACCACGGCAATCGGCACGCTTGCCAATACGTCGCTGGTGGCCGCTTCGGCGGTCCAGGCGGGCAACGATTTTTTCAACACGACGGGAACGGCCGTTGGAACCGTAGCCAACAACCAGGCGGCGGTTCCTGCGCCGATCAGCGGCGCGACGCAATTATCCGGTGTCGCGGGTACGAACTCGCTGACGACCAGCTTCGCAGCCGGCGACACCATCACCGTCAACGGCACACCGATCACCTTCGTCGCCGCCGGCGCGACCGGAAACCAGCTCAACATCACCGACAGCGTCCAGACGCTGTTGACGAAAATCGACGCGATCACGGGCACCTCGACCCCATCGACCGTCAGTGGTGGCGTGGTCACGCTGCACACCGACGATGCCGCAAGTCTTTCGGTCACGAGTTCGCATCCGGCTGCGCTTGCGGCGCTCGGGCTCGGTCCCATGGTGACGGCGACCCAGCCGCCGCTGCGCGTCAGCGGCTCGCCATTGGGTTCCGCCACCTCGTTTGTCAGCGGTACGCCGGCAAATACGGTGTCCTGGTACACCGGCAACCCGGGGCCGCCGGCTTCAGCGCGCGCATCGTCAACCGCGCGGATCGATCAGTCGGTGACCGTTCAGTACGGGGCACAGGCCAATGAATCCGCAATTCGTTCGCAGCTCCAAACCCTGGCGGTTTTTTCCGCGTTCTCCGCTCAGCCTGCGGGGACGAATTCCGCGGGGCAGATTTCGGCGCTGAGCGAACGGGTCACGCAAAGTCTGACGACAAAGCCGGGTGCGCAGACGATCCAGGACATTCAGACGGATTTTGCGACGGCGCAGATGACGATGAAAAATGCGACGAGCCGGCAAACGCAAAGTCAGGCGATGCTGCAGAGCATCGTCGACCAGGCCGAGACCGTTTCGCCTGATCAGGTGGCGAGTGAGATCCTGGCGCTGCAGACCAGCCTGCAGGCGTCCTATCAGACGACATCGATGCTCTCCCAGCTCACGCTGACGAAGTATCTGCCGGTCGGCTAACCCCGGTCCTGCTCGGCTCGCTTTCAACGCCGGTTAAGTCGCTGGCCGCGTTCGCTCACCGGCGATCGGCGAGCGCTGCGCACCCGCAGAACTACGGGACGTCCATTAGCCTTTCGTTAACCACGTCTATTTAACGTTTGTTTAGAACTGCTGGCCGCTTGGGAGCCCTTCATGAACGAACAGTTTCACCTTGTAGTGGCGACACCCTGCTTCGGCGGGCAGGTCTCAACTATCTATGCCAGCTCGATCTTTCAGCTGCAGCGGGCGGTACGCGCCAAATCCAACATCGACCTCAAGGTCCTGATGCGGGATGGCGACGCGCTGATCACGCGGGCGCGGGCCAACCTGGTGACGATGTTCCTCGACGATCCGGCCGCAACCCACTTCCTGTTCGTGGACGCGGATATCGGCTTTACGCCCGACCAGGTGTTCCGGCTGATCGAATCCGGCGCGGACGTGGTGGCCGGCATTTATCCGATCAAGCGGGTCAACTGGGACAAGGCAAGGCGGGCGCTGCAGTCCAACCCGTCGAAAGCGCCGTCGGCGGCGCTGGACTACGTACTCGAGTTCGACGATCCGGACAAGGTCGTCGTGGCCAACGGTTTTGCGCGGGTGCGCTACGCCGGGACCGGCTTTTTGATGATCAGGCGGCACGTCCTGGAACGGATGTGCGAACATCCGGCCTACGCATCCCTGCAGTTTTTCCGCGAACATTCCGTTGACGCGCTCGCCGGAAGCCCCAACCGCTTTGCATTGTTCGAGTGCATGATCGATCCGGCCACCGGGACTTACCTCAGCGAGGATTTTGCGTTCTGCAAACGCTGGACCGATATCGGCGGCGAAATCTGGGCTGATCTCGAAAGCCGCCTCGATCACGTCGGTCCGTCGGTGTTTCACGGCGATCTCTCCTCGCAATTCGCATCGGCTGCCGCCGAGCCGAACGCTGCGTGAGTGATGTTGGCGCGGTCGATCTGACGAGCGCCGCAATTGTTGGCTAGCCACGGAGTTGCGACATGCAGCCTGATTTCGAACCGCCGATCGCGACCGCCAAGCTGCCCTGCGCGGACCGGATCGGATTTGCCAGGCTCACGACGATGGCATTTAACGGGGCCGATCTTCGCCCGTTGCGGGACGAACTGATTTCGAAGGTTGTCGGCGGAACCGCCGATGCCGGCGAAGGGCTCGACCTGTCGCTGATCGCGCAATTGCTCGGCGACAAGCCGACGGGACTGGCCATTCAAGCCGAAGTGCTTGCGTTCCACCAGTTGTTCCGGTCGCCGTGCGCGGCCGAAAAGCCGAGATTGCGCGTCCTCGCACTTGCGGCCTCCATCGACATGGGCGGCAACACGCCGATCGAATTCCTGCTCGAGGACTCCACGATTGAATTGCTGACGCTGTATGTCGTGGCAGGAGTCCCGCTGCCGGTACCGTTGCCCGATCATGACATTGCGATCGTGACCGCCTCGGACTCAGAAGAATGCCGCGATGCGCTCCGAATCATCGATCAGGCGGCGGCTGGCTGGCCGCGGCCGATGCTCAATCCTCCGCGCCGCGTTGCAAATCTGGACCGTGACAAATTGCATCATCTGCTGCGCGGGATCAAAGGCCTCGATATTCCCGCAACCGAATCCGTGGCGCGCGCGCAATTGTCGGATGCGTCCGGTTCTGGTCTTCCGATGGCGGATGTTGCGGCGGAACTCCGGTTTCCGCTTATCGTCCGGCCGCGTGGCTCGCATGCCGGCGTCGGGCTGGCCAAAATTGACGGGCCGGCGGCGCTGAGCCGCTATCTTGAGGAAAGAGCCGAGCAGGAATTCTTCGTCTCCCGCTTTGTCGACTACGCCAATGATGACGGTCAGTTTCGCAAATATCGCGTCGTCGTCATCGATGGCCGGCCGTACGCCTGCCACATGGCGATCGCGGACCGCTGGGATATCTGGTACCTGAACGCGAATATGGCGTTCAGCGCCAGCAAGCGGCGCGAGGAAGAGAGCTTCATGCGCGATTTCGAAACCGCCTTCGCGGTTCGCCATCAAGCCGCGCTGGCCGCAATGGCGGACCGGGTAGGGCTCGACTATTTCACGATCGACTGTGCGGAAAACAAGCGCGGCGAGCTGCTGATATTCGAAGCGGACAATACCGCCGTCGTGCACAACATGGATTCGCCGGATCTGTTTCCCTACAAGCCGCCGCAGATGCGCAAGATATTCGACGCGTTCGCTGCGATGTTGGACCGCCGGTCCCGGCCGGGTCGCGAGAAGGCTGCGTGACAAAACTGCTGCGCGAAGCGTTGCTGCAATCCGGGTCCGGCGGCACGCTCGACCCGCAGGACTGGGACGCGCTTCGCGCCCAGGGTCATCGCATGCTCGATGACATGATCGACTACGTCGCTGGCATTCGCGATCGCCCGGTCTGGCAACCGATACCGGATGACGTTCGCGCGCGATTTCGCGCCGAGCTTCCGCGACAGGCTTCCGAGCTCGGCGATGTCTACCGGGAATTCGCCGATTTCGTCGTTCCCTACACGACCGGCAATGTCCATCCGGGCTTCATGGGATGGGTGCATGGCGGCGGTACCGCCGTCGGCATGCTGGCGGAGATGCTGGCTGCGGGACTGAACGCCAATCTCGGCGGACGCGATCACATTCCGATCGAGGTCGAACGTCAGGTCGTGGAATGGACCCGTCAGATGCTTGGTTTTCCGGGCGGGGCGAGCGGCATTTTCGTCACCGGCACATCGATGGCAAATCTGATGGCGGTGCTGGTGGCGCGAACGACGGCACTTGGACAATCGGTCCGGCAGTGCGGCGTCAAGGGCGCCGCGCTCACGGCCTACACCTCGAAGGCGGCGCACGGCTGCATCACCAAGGCGATGGACATCGCCGGTTTCGGGAGCGATGCGTTGCGGTGCATCGACGTCGATCGATTCCATCGCATCGACGTTGCGGCGTTGCGGAGCCGGATTGCGCGGGATCGCGAGGCTGGCCTCAATCCTTTCCTCGTCGTCGGTTCGGCGGGAACGGTGGACATCGGAGCCATCGATGATCTCGAAGCGTTGAGCGCGCTATGCCGTGAAGAGGGGCTCTGGTTTCACGTCGATGGCGCCTTTGGCGCGCTCGGAATTCTCTCGCCGGTGCTGGCGCCCCGGCTCGCCGGAATTGAACGCGCAGATTCGATCGCGCTTGATTTCCACAAATGGGGGCAGGTGCCTTATGACGCCGGCTTCCTGATGGTCCGCGACGGTGCGCGGCATCGCGACACGTTTGCCTCGCCGGCGGCGTATTTGCGCCGTGAGACGCGGGGGCTTTCCGCAGGCTCACCCTGGCCGTGCGATCTCGGCCCCGATCTGTCGCGGGGCTTCAGGGCGCTCAAGACCTGGTTCACCTTGAAGACCTACGGCACGGAACGGCTGGGAGCCGTCATCACGCACACCTGCGCGCTGGCCAGATATCTGGAATCCCGTGTGCTGGCCGAGCCGCGGCTGGAACTGCTTGCGCCGGTGCAGCTCAATATCGTCTGCTTCCGCTATCGCGCCGCGGACTCCAACAGGGTCAATGGCGATATCGTCATGGACATTCAGGAGTCCGGGATCGCGGCGCCCTCGACGACGCTTCTCGATGGCGAACTCGCCATACGCGCGGCTATCGTCAATCACCGGACCGAGGCCCGCGATGTCGACGCGTTGATCGACGCGGTGCTTGAATTTGGCGCGCGGCGGTCATCGTCCGAAGACGGCCCGGTGCCGGAATTAAAGCGATCTCCGCCGCTGGCAATGTAGTCGATTTTTTCGGGCGGAACGGCGAAGTGTCGTTCACGCCTCGGTCGCGCCGGACAATCTTTTTGTGGCGCTACGCCGATTTGCGCTCGTCGCCGGCATCGTGCGGGCGTTTTGCATCCGCAATCAGCTTCTCTTCATGGGCGATCAGCTTCTTTGCTTCTTTCAGCGCGTGATAGAGATCGCCGTTCAGGATGCAATTGTTGATCCCCTCGATGAAGGGCCAGCCGCTGGGCATGGCGCTCAGGATATCGCGGACCAGGCTGAAATAGGTCGGGTGCTGTTCCATCGGATCCGGCGCAAGATACATCAGCTGCACCGCGAGATAGACCAGCTTGGCCGGGGTGTCGGCGGTCTCGGGCGTCAGGATATCCTTCTCGCGCAGGATCGGAATCCGGTCGCCGTCGATCAGCAGCCGGGCGCGCTGATCGGTATTGGTGACCACGCAGGCGCCGATGATGATTCGTTCGTTCGGCTTGAGCTCGACTTTTAAGGCCATGCCTGATCTCCGTTGTCGCTCTTCGCGCAGATTATCGATGCCCGCCCGCCGATTCGCATCCTTTCGGATCATGGTTAACCGTTGGTAAACATGCCTTGCTGCGCGGAAGCTTCGGACCTGGGCTCGAACCTGTCGATCCTACAGATCCGTCAGGACTTCTCGAAGAGCCCGATCAACATGCTGCAGAATAGCGTACACAATGACCCATCGCCGATAACCCTATTTAAAGGCGCCGCCTGTATGAAAGTTAAGCAGTTTTGAAGCCCCGCGGCCCCGCGATCCGCTCCCACCGAGGTTATGAATGTCCAATGCAGCCCAAGCCTACTCCCGTACGTCGCACACGACATCTTCTCCGCGTGAAATTGAGGCGCAGGCGCTGCTGAAAGCTGCACGGCAACTTCAGGAAGTTCAATCCAACTGGGCCGGTCCCGGCAAGGCCATGGAAAGCGCGCTGCTGTTCAATCGGCGGCTGTGGTCGATCTTTATGAGCGCGGCGCAGACCGACGAGAATCCCCAGTCGATCGAGATCCGTCAGAACATCGCTAATATCGGCGTGTTCGTAATGAAACAGACGGTGGACATGCAGATGAACCCGGATCCGGCCAAGTTGAAGTCGCTGATCGACATCAACTGCAACATTGCTGCCGGCCTGGCGGGCCGCGGCTGAAAGTCCAATCGCCGCGAAGGAGAAGCAGTTGGCCGACCTGTTGAGCATCCTGTCGGCCAACTACAAGACTGTAGGGCTGACCGTCCCCTCCAAGACCCCCTATGTGGCGGTCGATCCCACGCTCTATCAGGGCACCTGGACCGGAAAATACGCCAACAGCAAGACGTTCAAGATCACAGTCTCGAACGTCTCTGGCTTTCGCGCCAAGGTTAAGTACCAGAGCGACGGCACCAATAAATATCAGGACGTGCTGATCAAGGATCAGTCATTCCGGATCGGGGATACCAAATTTATCCTGACGAAGGCTGGAACGGCGATGATCAAGAACGTCGTCACCGACCCCGCGACCGGATCAACCTATCTCGACACGGCCTACGCGACGCAATCCAGCTGATGATCAGACCTTCGGTCTCCTCCTAAGCCCTGCGGTCGGTGGCGCGCAGGCGCGTCGGCGCTTCTTTCGTCAGGTCGAGCGAGTGGAAATAGGCACGGCGGCGCAACACCGCTTCTTCCGGAAACTGGCTCACCACCTGGCTCGTTCGGTTGTCCACGATCTGATAAACCACCGCGCCGGCGTCGCGGTCGATGAACGCCTGGTGCGACAGCGAAACGGTGACGGCACTCGAATCGACGCTGGTGCGTGCGCTGGCGTCCGCCGCCGCTACGCTCTGGTTCGGCGGCAGGTCGGTCGCGACTGCTTTCTGCGCCGCCGCGTTCACGGGCGGAACGATTGGTGCGGCAACCGGTGCCCCCACCGGCTTGATGCTGAAATCTGTACTCATGGTGCCTCCTAGCGCGACGGCACTAGCTTGCTCGAGTCAAATCCCAACCCCTCTCTCACCGCAACTATACGGGGCACCTCTCAACGCGGAGTTAGAGAACGCGCTGAATCCGGCGCTGACGCGCGCGCGGAAATTTTATGAAAAATGTAGATATCCGAATCAGAGCGAACGGCTGACCGCAAGCGGCGTGATGTGGCGCGGTCCCGGCGTCGCGCGCTGTCCGGCGGCGGTGTAGGTATTGGGGATGTTGCGGCGCTGGACCTCGGCGTTGACGCCGCGCACGATGCCTTCGGAAACCGCATGTGCGGTCGCGAGCACGGTGAGGTTGATCTGCAGCATGGCGCGGAAGGTATCGTGATGGCGACGCAGCGTGGCCAGCAATTCGGGCGACAGCTGCGCCAGATAGTTTTGCGCCGTTTTCAGCCGTTCCAGCGCAAGCGTATAGCGGCGTGACAGTCCCGACTTCTCCTCCGCGAGCTTCATCGCCTCGCGCACCTTGCCGGCGCGGACCAGTTCGGTTTCGCGTTCGATGACGCCGAGCAGCGCACTCATCACGTCCATCAGTTCTTCCGAGAACTTGCGGGCCTCGGCGGGCGTGGAAATCATGGCCTTCGTTGCGGGGGCCGGACCTGGCTGTGGGCGTTGATTCATTTCGGGCTCCCTTTGGATCAGCCGGTGCGGCCAGCTTGCTGCAGGATCAGCGTGCGGAACACGTCGTCGGAAATCCCGACGCCGCCGGCTTTCGCGAATGATTTCGAATATTCTTCCGTCAGCATCGAGCGCCACACCCCGGTGCCGGGCGTATCGCCGAACGGGCCGTCGCCCTTGATGCCGCTGGTCATCTGCGAAAACATCGAATTGAGGAACATCGCTTCGAAGTCGGTCGCGGTCGACTTGGCCTTGGCTTGCGCCTTCGGCGAGACCTGGCTCAGCGCCTCGGCGAACACCGGATCGACGCGGCCCTTGAACATCGGCATGACGGCCTTGGCGGGCATGCTGCCGGTGGTGCTGCTGACGAGGCTCGTCTGCATCACATCACCTCGATGTCGGCCTGGATCGCGCCGGCGGCCTTGATCGCCTGCAGGATGCTGATCAGGTCGCGCGGACCGATGCCGAGGCCGTTGAGGCCGTCGACCAGCTGCTGCAGCGAGATGCCGTCCTTCACGACCGCGAATTTCTTGCCGTCCTCGGAGACGCCGACGCTGGTGCGCGGCGTCACCACGGTTCTTCCGCGCGACAACGGATTGGGCTGGCTGACGATCGGGCTTTCGGAAATCGCAACGGTGAGATTGCCTTGCGCCACGGCGACGGTGGCGACGCGGACGTCGCGGCCCATGACAATGACGCCGGAACGCTCGTCGATCACGATCTTGGCGGCAAGATCCGGCTCGACCTGCAGCTGTTCGATCTCGGTCAGGAAGGCGACGACATTGCCCTTGAATTCGGGAGGGATCGACATCTGGACCGTGGAGGGATCGATCGGCTCGGCGGTCTTGACGCCGAGGAAATCGTTGACCGCAGCGGCAATGCGCTTGGCGGTGGTGAAGTCGGCATTGCGCAATGCCAACCGCACATTGGGCAGGCGATTGAGCGCGAATTCGATCTCGCGCTCGATGATGGCGCCGTTGGCGATGCGGCCGACGGTCGGGACGCCGCGAACGACACTGGCGGCGGCGCCTTCGGCCGAGAAACCGGCGACCGCCACCGAACCCTGCGCCACCGAATAGACGTTGCCGTCGGCGCCGAGCAGGGGGGTGACGAGCAGGGTGCCGCCCTGCAGATTCTTGGCGTCGCCGAGCGCGGAGACGGTGACATCCATCCTCGTGCCCTGGGTGCCGAACGCGGGCAGGTTGCCGGTGACCATGACCGCGGCGACATTGCCGGTGCGA
The DNA here is from genome assembly GCA_963836765.1 of uncultured Alphaproteobacteria bacterium. Lineage (GTDB taxonomy): Bacteria > Pseudomonadota > Alphaproteobacteria > Rhizobiales > Xanthobacteraceae > Bradyrhizobium. Next base: position 535,654 of record CAWILG010000048.1, on the reverse strand, counting down.
ATGGTGGCGCCGCGAATGTTGACGCCCATGCGTTCCAGCATCGCCTGAAGCGATTGCTTGGTGAAGGGGATGTTGTTCAGCGTGTCGCCGGTGCCGTTGAGGCCGACCACGAGGCCGTAGCCGATCAGCTGGTTCTGCCGCACGCCCTCGATATTGGCGAGGTCCTTGATCCGGGAGGTCGCACCCGCCGACACGGCCGACAGCGCCAGCGCCAACAGCGCCGCGCAGGTCAGCCAAATTACTCTTGCCGTCTGGATGCCGGGCATCCTGTGCTCCCCTCTGGGTCTTCCACTGGACCGCGCGACACTCCCATGACGGCGATCCGGTATTAACTATGCGAGATCGGTGCCACGCCGCGTCGCGTAGCCAATGTATTGATATATTTATGGAAATTGTCGCGCGCTGGTTTGGCTCCGATTGAGCAGCATGCGCGAAACTGCCGCCCGGCGGCAGATTTTGCCGGGCTGTTTACGTGTCATTAACCATAAGGAGGCGAAGCTCCCGCTACTCCATCCCGCGGGATCATGACGATGCGCATCTACGGACCGAACGGCACCACGCTTGGATCGCCCGCGAGCAACACGCGGCGAACCAGCTCGACCGGCTTTTCGCTGCCGGATGCGCCGACAGCCCCCGAGGAGGCCCGCTCCGCCACCGCGCCGAAGGCCACCACCAGCCTCGACGGGCTGCTGGCGCTGCAGGGCATCGAGGACCCAACCGAACGTCGCAAGCGTTCGGTCGCGCGCGGCAAGGGCGCGCTCGACGTGCTCGACGATCTCAAGCTCGGGCTGCTCTCCGGCAATCTCAATACCGCCACCGTCAGCCGGCTGCGCGATGCCGCCGCCAATCTGAAATCCTCCTCCGGCGATCCCGGTCTCGACGCGGTGCTGTCCGAGATCGAGCTTCGCGTCGAAGTCGAACTCGCCAAGGCCGGGCAGGTCTAGCGCTCTCTTTCATTCGTAATCGCTAAGCCGCGACCGGCTTGCGCTGTGCGTCGTAGCGCCGTTGCGCGCTCAAAACTTCCTTCAGATTGCTTTCCGCCCAGTCGCGCAACGGATCGACCGCGCCCGCCAGCGTGGTGCCGAGCGGCGTGATCGAATATTCCACCGTCACCGGCACGGTCGCGATCGCGCGGCGCCGGATCAGCCCGTCGCGCTCCAGGCTCTTGAGCACCTGCGACAGCATTTTTTGCGAGATGCCCTCGATCGCGCGGCGCAATTGATTGAAGCGCATCGGTTCGTCGCGCACCAGCAGCAGGATCAGCACCGCCCATTTGTCGCCGACCCGATCCAGGATATGGCGCGTCGGGCAATCGGCCGAATAGGCGTTTGGAATCTTCATCATCTTTCCCCCGATCATTCTCTCGACGGTTTCTCTTGATCGTTTCCTGGCGGTTACCCCGGCGTAATCAGGTGACCCCAAAGTGCTCTCTTAACACTTACACGCTTTTCGTTATCTAGTCTCCATTAGATACCATATACCTCGAGCCCATGGAGACTTCATGAAAATCGCCGTCGTCGGCGCCTCCGGCAATGCCGGTTCGCGCATCACCGCCGAACTCGCCCGCCGCGGTCACGCCGTGACCGCCATCGCCCGCAACCCCGACAAGATCGCCGTAGAGGCCAATGTGACTACGAAAAAGGGTGACGTGCTGGACCAGGCCGGTCTGGCGCAGCTTCTGGCCGGGCATGACGCCGCCATCAGTTCGGTGCATTTTCTCGACAGCGACCCGGTCCGGCTGATCGGGGCCGTCAGCGATTCGAAGGTCGGTCGCTACCTCGTGGTCGGCGGCGCCGGCAGCCTGGAAGTGGCCCCCGGCGTCCGGCTGGTGACGACCCCGGGCTTTCCCGCCCAACACAAGGCCGAAGCCGAGAAGGGGGCTCGCTTCCTCGACCTGTTGGTGAAGGAAAACGGGCTGAACTGGACCTTCCTGTCGCCCTCGGCCCTGTTCACGGCAGGCGAGCGGACCGGCAAGTTCCGGCTCGGGACCGACCAGCTTTTGACCAATGCCGACGGCAAAAGCTGGATTTCCTTCGAGGACTTCGCAGTTGCACTCGCCGACGAAATCGAGCGTCCGGCCCATATCCGCCAGCGCTTTACGGTCGGCTATTAGGGTCCCGGGAACCAGATCCGGGCTGCTTGAGGTAGCACTTGGGCCGGGCCGGAGACTATTGTCTGTGCAAGGCCTTGGGGGAGATCCTCCTTTCCCCCGAGGCCGATATTGTCTGTCACAACCCGCCGCTATATAAGGCGCGCGCGGTCGGACCCTTTTGCCCGCCGCCTTGTACGTGAAGATGGGCTGGCCTTGGAAAAGTTGAAGAATTATCGACCCTCCGAAAAAGAGCCTTTCATGAACGAGCGCCAGCGCGATTATTTTCGCGCGAAGCTTCTGGCGTGGAAGGACGAGATCCTGAGGGAATCGAAGATCACGCTGCAGACCCTGCAGGAAGAGAACGTCAATCATCCCGATCTGGCTGATCGCGCCTCTTCCGAAACCGACCGCGCCATCGAGCTGCGCGCCCGCGACCGCCAGCGCAAGTTGATCTCCAAGATCGACGCCGCGCTGCAGCGCATCGAGGACAACACCTACGGCTATTGCGAGGAGACCGGGGAACCGATCTCGCTGAAGCGGCTGGAAGCCCGCCCGATCGCAACGCTGTCGGTGGAAGCGCAGGAGCGCCACGAGAAACGCGAGAAGGTCTATCGCGACGAGTAGGGTGTGACCGCCGCGTGCGGTCATTTTGTTGTGTCGAACTGAAAGCTGCCGCCGATGGACAACATTCTCGCGGCCGCGAAGATCATCGCGAGCGCCCGCCGCAAGCGTAGCAGGCTCGATTCGCTTGCGGCTGACATCGCGCCGCGCGACGAGGCGGAAGGCTACAAGATCCAGCGCGCCGTCCACGATCTGCTGTTGCCGCAGTTCGGCGCCATGGTCGGCTACAAGATCGGCTGCACCAGCGCGGTGATGCAGCAATATCTCGACATCCCGCATCCCTGCGGCGGCGGCGTGTTCGCCAAGGGCGTCCACGACTCCGGAGCACAGCTCAAGGCCGGCGACTACATCCATGTCGGCGTCGAATGCGAGATCGCGGTGCGGCTGGCGCGCGATCTGGCGGCGTCGGAAGCGCCGTTCACCGCCGAATGGGTGGCGGAGTTGATCGAGGCCTATCACCCCGCGATCGAGATCGTCGACGACCGGTACGTCAAATGGGAAACCATGGGCGCGCCGACTTTGGTGGCGGATGATTTCTTCGCCGCCGGCTGCGTGCTCGGCGAGGCGGTAGCGCGCACCAAGGTGTCCGATCTGCTCAAGGTGGTTGGCCGCGCGATCGTCAACGGCAACGAAGTCGGCCGCGGCACCGGCGCCGACGTGCTCGGCCATCCCCACAACGCACTCGCCTGGCTCGCCAATCATCTGGCCGCCGAGGGCAAGGGGTTGCATGCCGGGCAGATCGTGCTCACCGGAAGCCTGGTGAAGACGGTATGGCTCAACGCCGGCGACAGCGTCGTGATGGAGCTGTCGGGGCTCGGCACCGTCGCCGCCGATTTTCGGGACTGAGAAAAAAATCATGAAAGCGCAGGAGAGCGTTCCGTCGGTGCGCGAAGAGGATGCCGCCGGCGAAATTGCTGAAATCTTTGCCGACATCCGAAAAGTGCTCGGCACCAGCGTCGTCAATCTGATCTGGCGCAATCTCGCGACCATGCCGGGCGCGCTGCCATGGACCTGGTCGACGGTGCGCCCGCTCTATCTGGGAAATGCGCCGCTGCATGCCGAAGCCGTCAGACGCACGGTTGCACTGCCGGACCTGCCCGGTTTTTCCGAGGACACCTTGCTCGCCGCCGGCATCCTGCCGCCGGACAAGTTCATCATCCGGCAAGTGCTCGATAGCTATCAATACACCAATGCGCTGGCACTCGTTGTGCTGTCGGCGCTGCTGGCGCGGTTCGAACCAAAACCGGCCGATCCCGTAGAGCCCGCCGACGCAGCGCCAAAACCGTTGGGCGTGAAGATACCCGAACTGCCGCCGGCGGATGCGCTCGACCCCGAGGTGGCGCGGCTGGTGGCCGAATTGAACGGCTTTGGCGAAGACACCAAGCCGCAACTGATCGCCAGCATGTACCGCCATCTCGCCTATTGGCCGGCCTATCTGGCGCTGGTCCGGACCCTGCTGGCGCCGCCGCATGCCGACGGCCGGCTGCTCGCGCTGACCCACGCCACTCGCGCGCTGGGTCACGTCCATGGTCAGATGCTCGCCGCGCAACTCAATCCTTCCGCACCGCCCGACACGCTCAAAGGCGCGCTCGTGTCCTGCCGGCTGTTCGTCGAACACCCGATCGCGCGCATGACCGGTCTCTGCGCGCTGATCCGACGCGCGACGCCGGCGTGATGGCGGATCGATTTTCTCAATCGATCAGTTCGACCTTGCCACTGGCGAGCCGATAGATCCCGCCGACGATCTTGATCTTGCCGTCCGCGACCGCAGCGCTGAGGATCGGCGTCGCCGATTTGAGCTTTGCGGTGACGTCGACGACGTTCTGGCGGATGGCGTTGGCAAGCTTGTCGCCGGGTTTGTCCATGGTCGCCTTCACCGCCGGCGCGAGCGCGCTCACCAGCGACGGCAGATGGCCGGGCAGGGTGGTGTTGTCCTTGAGCGACTTGATCGTCGCATCGATCGCGCCGCAACTGTCATGGCCGAGCACCAGGATCAGCGGCGAGTTGAGCACGGCGACACCATATTCCAGGCTCGCCACTGTCTCGTCATTGCCGAAATTGCCCGCGACCCGGCAGACGAACAGATCGCCGCGGCCGCTGTCGAAGGCATATTCCGGCGCGATGCGCGAATCCGCGCAGCTCAAGATGCTGGCGTAGGGATTTTGGCCGCCCGCCAGTGCTTCCCGCTCATGGCTGAAATCGTGCCGGCGCGACACGCCCTCGACATAGCGTTCGTTGCCCTGCATCAGGCGCTTCAGTGCCGCGTCCGGCGAAATCGCGTTCTGCGGTTTTGGCGGCGGTTTTGTTTCCCTGGCAAACGCCGGCGAGGCAAAAGCAAAACCGGCGGCTGCTCCGCCGGCGAATTGAAGGAAGCGGCGGCGTGATGTTGGCTTCGGCGTAGCGGCTTCGCAGAGATGGCACATGGCGGTTCTCCTTGGCGAGAATGAAGGCGAAGGCAATTTCGAAGACAACGCGAAGTTTATGTCATTGCGAGCGCAGCGACGCAATCCAGCTGCTCTACCAATAGTCGTCATCCCCCCGCGCATGCGGGGGATCCAGTACGCCGCGGCTTCTCGGTTCAATCACTGGCGTCTCTGGAATACTGGTTCGCCCGGTCCCGGCTACGCCAAGGCTTCGCCGAGGCTCCCCTATGTTGGCGCGCCGAAGCTTTAGCGGAGGCGGCAAGCCGGGCGACGACACCGAATGCGCTCACAACCTCACGATCCCGCGGCGCCCACGCCGCGTCAAAAAATCGCGGCTAGTGGAGGAGGTTTCTGGACGACCTCCGGCTGTGCGATACCGGTTGGCGATATTTGCTGCGATCAGGAACGATCCGTTGTCTCGTCGATTGGCTGTGATCAATCCGGAGATTGCACATGAGCGACGACGTCCAGCCACCGCCGTTCGTCTATGAAGGGTTGGATCCCGTCGCCGAACCCAGGTCGACCATGGCGGAAGCCACCGAGGCAGTGAAGAACGCAGCCGGCTTTGTCGGCGATGCCATCGACAAGGGCCGCAAGCCCGGAATGCCGCTGAGCATCCTGAGCAATATCGCGCGTGAAGCGCCGCTTGGCTCGCTGCTTGTCGCTTTCCTGTTGGGCGTGGCCTTTGCCCGGCGCAGGTAGATCGAGGCCAGACGTACACAAGCGGGCAGCAGCAGACCTGTGATCAAAAGGAAAAAGCGCGCTTCCCTTGCGAGAAGCGCGCTTTCGAAATGTTAGTCGTGGTCGTGGATGATGGTCTTGTGTTCCACGCCCTCACCGCGTTCCTTCTTGATCACCGTGGTACGATCGCTGGGCTCGCGTTCCTTGATGACCGTGGTACGGTCGCGATCGCGATCCCGATCATAGTCGCGATGGCCTTCACCGACCGTCACGCCGGCGCCAACCGGGCCAACCTTGACGCCAACCTCTTCCGCCAAAGCCGGGGTAGCCAGCGTGGCAATCGTCGCAATCACCAAAGCGTATTTCATTTAAATCTCCTCTCCTCGTGATGTCGGAGAAGAAATCGCCGGAGCAGCGTGAAGTTCCGGCGCCAATATCAAAATGTCGCTGGAACCATTTTCGCCTTTGCGCTTGCTTGCTTTAGACCACGCGATCGCAGCTCCGTTCGGCACCGCGCCTTGGTGACGCTCCCTTCGCTGCTCCGCCTTCGCCGGCTCCTTCTCGCCATCTTCCGCCAGGCACCGGATCACGAACGGGGTCCAGTCGCGCGGCAAAACCTTGGCGATATCGGCCTTGCGGCGGCACTCCAGTTGTTCGGCTTTTTTGACGCGGTGCTTTTCTTCCGTCAGCGAGGACTGGCGGATTTTTCGCAACGTGATCGGTGAGCCGTCGGACTCGAATTGCAGTTCGTATTTCTTGCCGTTGGCGGTGGTCGCGGCACAGGAGATGCTGGAGATCGGGGTCTTGGTGATGATCCCGACCTGCTTGCAGCTGCCCGCCGAGGGTTCGGCCGACGGCACCGGCAGGCCGTCTACCCGCGGCCGGTCCTTGGAATTCAGCAGCATCTTGTCGACCTGCAATTCGTAGACATTGTCCTGGTCGCGCCTGCCGTTTTCGCCGGAGAACGAGATGATGTGGCTGGGGTCCCTGGGGTTGTCGAGCACGATGGTAAAATGGGTCCGGCCCTGCTGGCTGTGAAAATAGCCCACCGCCTTGCACGGAAAAGCGCATCGTCATGTCCGGTTCGAAGAAGAGGTTCGCCTTAGAGGTTCGCCTTGGGGCCTGGTTGCCGTTTAGCATCGAATGGAATCGCCTGTTGCCTGAACTTCTGGGCGTTTCGATGGAGCCGGGTCCGCCAAAACAGCACTGGACAACCGAAAAACGACCGCGGCCTCCGGCAGGGGAGCTGACGGAGGCCGCGTTGGAACACTTCATCGCGCCTAGGTTCGCAATGAGGTGTGGGAGCTCTTGACGGGCGGGCACGATCCCTCCCGCAGGACTAGAACGGCAGCAGAATGTCGGTCACTTGCTGGCCGTAACGTGGCTGCTGGAAGTCGGTGATCTGGCCGCGGCCGCCATAGGCGATGCGGGCCTGCGCGATCTTCGAGGAATTGATGGTGTTGTCGCTCTGGATGTCCTCCGGACGCACGACGCCGGCGACGATCAATTCGCGAATTTCGTAATTGACGCGGATCTCCTGCTTGCCCTCGACCACGAGATTGCCATTCGGCAAAATCTGGGTAACGACAGCGGCGACGTTGGTCTGGAGGTTTTCCTGGCGGTTGACCGAGCCCTTGCCGTCGTAGGTGGAACTGGAATCCGTGGTCAATATGCGGCCCGGCAATACCTTTTGCGCCTGCACGCCGAGTGTCTTCGCGCCGATGAAGTCGTCGATCCCGGAATCCTCCTTTGAGGCGCGGCTGCGCTGGCTCTCGTTGGCGATATTGGCCTTGTCGGTGAAATTCACCGTCACGGTGAGGAGATCGCCGATCCGCGCCGCGCGCTGGTCCTTGAAGAAGGCCCTGGAGCCGTTGCGCCACAGCGAGTTGGCGTTGTAGGAGGCCTGTTCCGGTTTTGGCATCGGCATCTGCACCGGCTTGTAGCCGGGCTGCGCGGTCGGATTTTCGATCGCCGACAGTTTTGGCTGTTCGCCGACTTGGGAGAGACGGTCGATCGCGGAACAACCGCTGGCGATGGCGCCGAGCGCCAGCAGCGCGCCGGTCAGAAGGAGACGATTGATACGAGAAACTGACATTTACATTACTCGGGTTTTGCAGCGGCTGAACTGACGTTGGCGACGGCGACGGCGACAGGGGCGGGGGCGGCGGGCTCGGCGGCGCCGAGCTGCGAGGAGGCGGCATCGCTGACCGGCGCGGGGCGCGGCGGGGTGGCGATCGAAATCGAGACCTGGCCGCGGCCGGTGACGACGCCGGACACCGGGCGCTTGGATTGCAGGTTCAGGACGCTGACGACGTCGCCCTCGGTGCCGTTGTCCATGGCCTTGCCGCGAGCGGTGATGTAGAGCCCGGGCGCTTCGTAGATCAGCGTGACGCTCTGGTCGCGCGTGACGAGGTCGGGCTTGGCGAGATCGGCGACCCGCAGCGCCTGGCCGGCGCGGATCTGCCTGCGGGCCTGCATGCCGACCGCGCGGTCGCGGACAGCGGCGTCAGCGCCTATTTCAGCCTTCGGGCGGCGCTCGACCACGACGTCGGAGGATTTCAGGATTTCGTTGCGCTCGACGTCGCGCACCAGCACCGCCGCTTCCACCGTCTCGATCGCGGTGCCGGTGAAGCGCAGTTTGGTCGGCGCAGCGCCGGTCTCGTTCGATATCTCGAAACTGACGTCGAAGCGGCTGTTGCGCGGCTCGTAGCGCACCGACGTCGCCTGCATGCTGCCGGTGTTGGAAGCGTCGAGCTGGATGTCGCCGGGATTGCGGTCGAAGCTCAGGCTCAGATTGGCGGCCTCGCCGAGGCCGTTGCGGCGTTCCAGCGCGCGCGCGATCTGCCTCTCGATGTCCTTGCCCTCGAGCGTGCGGGCGAGCCGCGTCACCGTGATCTGCTTCAGATCCCGGGTGTCGACGCCGATCACCTGGTGCGCCTGCAGGGCGCTCACCACCTGCGCGACCTGCAGCGAACCGGTGGTGCCGAGATCGGGCGCGCGATAGATCGCGATCTGCGCGGCGCTGCCGGCATTGTCGATGACGTCGCCGATCCGGACGATATCGCCGGATACCGTGACATTGGCCCGCAGCACTGGCGTTGCGATGATGTCGTCGCGGGTCTGTGCGAAGGCTGTACCGGTCGATACGGCGAGCAGCGCGGTCAGGAAGAGGAGCGAACGGGCGATCATGTGCATTCCTCAGCGGAACAGGGCGGCAGCGGATTGCAGCATCTGGTCGGCGGCGCTGACGACCTTTGCATTCATCTCGTAGGCGCGTTGGGCGGCGATCAAATCGGAGATTTCCGAGACCACTTCGACGTTGGCCTGTTCGAGGTTGGACTGCTGCATGTCGCCAAAGCCGTCGGCATTGGCGAGCCCGTCCTGCGGCGCGCCGGAGGCCGGCGTATCCGTGAACAGGTTGTCGCCGATCGGCTGCAGGCCGGACTTGTTGATGAAGCGGGTCAGGCCGATCTGGCCGACCGTGGTCGGCGTGGTCGATCCCGGCAGCGTCACCGAGAGCTGACCCTGCGCATTGATGGTGATGCCGGAGGCGTTCTGCGGGATCGTGATCGTCGGCTGCACCGGATTGCCCTGCGCGTTGACGACGCGGCCGGTGGCGTCCATCTGGAACGTGCCGTCGCGGGTGTAGGTGTAGGTGCCGTCGGGCATCTGGATCTTGAAGAAGCCTTCGCCGCGGATCGCGATGTCGAGATCGTTGCCGGTCAGCGCCAGCGTGCCCTGGCTCATCAGCCGCGGGGTGCCGACGGTCTTGACGCCGCCGCCGATGTCGACGCCGACCGGCAGGATGGTGCCCTGGTCGGAGGCCTGCGCGCCGACCCGGCGCACATGATCGTAGATCAGGTCCTGGAACGCGGCGCGCTGCTTCTTGTAGCCGGTGGTGCGCAGGTTGGCGATGTTGTTGGAGATCACCTGAACGTTGAGTTCCTGTGCCGCCATCCCGGTCGCTGCGGTATAAAGAGCGCGCATCGGTCTATTCCTTCACTTACGCCGGGACGTCGGCGAGTTTCTCGATGGCGGATTTGTGCAGGTCGCTCTGCGTCTGCAGCAGCGACGAGATCGAGGTGTAGGTGCGTGTGATCTCGATCATCCGGCTCATCTCGGTGACCGAATTGACGTTCGATTTCTCGATGAAACCCTGGCGCACGCGCGAGGTGGTGTCTGCCTGGGCGGCGGTGCCGGCGCCGGCCGAATACAGATTGGAGCCTTCCTTCAGCAGCTTCTGCGCATCGGCAAAGCTCGCCATCCGTAGCTTGCCGCGGACCGAGTTGGTGTGGGCGATGCCTTCCTGCACAGTGACATTGCCGTCGGCGGCGATGCTGATGTCATGGTCGGTCGGCTGGAACACGATCGGTCCGGAGGTGCCGAGCACGAGATTGCCGCCGGCGGTGACGAGCTGGCCCTGGTTGTTGATCTGCAGGCCGCCGTCGCGGGTGTAGCGCTCGCCAGCCGGGGTCTGCACCACCAGGAAGCCTTTGCCGTCGATCGCGACGTCGAGCGGGTTCTTGGTCTGCTCGGCGCTTCCCTGCGCGAAATCGTGGAAGGTGCCGCGGTCCTGCACGAAGGAGAGCCGGCGGTCGCTCGAGGCGAAATTGTCCTCATGCGCGCCGGACGCCAGATATTCCTCGAACAGCGAGCGGTCGGCCTTGAAACCTGACGTATTGACGTTCGCAACGTTGTTGGCAACGACATCCATCTGCCGTTCCAGCACCATCTGCCGCGAAAGTCCGACGAGAAGCGTATTCTGCATCGGTGGTTCTCCCCTTCAATTCGATCCGCGCGCCGCTCTCCCAAGCTTTGCTGCAGGATCTGGCAAACCGTGCAGGGCTCTCCCAAGCCCCGAGGGTTCGCCGACTTATCAGCGAAAGCCGTGCCAAGTCGAAAAGTGATGTATCTTGAATGGCTTGGGTGTTTTGCGGGGGTCTGCCGAGGGCGGCAGAAAGGTCGTGTTGACCATGTTTGCCCGGCAGTTTTTTCCTAGTTGGGGGGCAATGGAAAGGTTCCGTTAACCATTATTACCCTAGCGTTGCATGTGATGAGAGCGCGCGTGCGCTGACGGCATTTGTATCGCGTCTTAAAGCCCGGCAGGCGGCAATCGCGTTCGTTCTCGAACGAACGGGCGGGGCAATGGCGGACAATGAAGCAGCAGAGGGCGCGGCCGACGGCGCCGAAGGTGCGTCTGCGAAAAAGGGCAAGCTCAAGCTGATCATCGCCGCAATCGGATTCATCGCCATCCTCGGCGGCGGCGCCGGCTGGTTCTTCTTCATGCGCGGCGGTCACGGCGAGGAGACGCATGCCGAAGCGCCGCCGCCGAAGCCGCCCTCCTTTGTCGAAGTGCCGGACATGATGGTCAATTTGGTCGGCGCGCCCGGCGAGCGGGTGCAATATCTCAAGGTCAAGATCGTGCTCGAGATCAAGGAAGAGAAGCAGGTCGAGAGCATCAAGCCGTCGCTGCCGCGCGTCACCGATCTGTTCCAGACCTATCTGCGCGAATTGCGGCCGTCCGACCTGAACGGCTCGGCGGGACTATTTCGCCTCAAGGAAGAGCTGACCAAGCGGGTGAATTCGGCGGTGTCGCCCAACCAGGTCAGCGCGGTGCTGTTCAAGGAAGTTCTCGTCCAGTGACGAGACGGAAGTAGAACCATGGCTGGCAACAACGACCAGGTCGATCAGGACGCAATTGCCGCCCAATGGGAAGCCTCGCTGGATTCCGAGGACCCGGCGGAGGCCGCGGAAGCGGCTGCGGCCAATGAACTCTCCGAAAGCATGGCGCTGCAATGGGCCGCCATGGTCGAGGACGGCAGCCGCGACTTCGGCAACAAGAACTCCGGCGAGCGGGTGCTGTCGCAGGAGGAAATCGACAATCTGCTCGGTTTCACCGTCGGCGACGTCAATCTCGACGACCATTCCGGCATTCGCGCCATCATCGATTCGGCGATGGTTTCCTACGAGCGTTTGCCGATGCTCGAAATCGTGTTCGACCGCCTGGTGCGGCTGATGACCACGAGCCTGCGCAACTTCACCTCCGACAACGTCGAAGTCTCGCTCGATCGCATCACTTCGGTGCGGTTCGGCGACTACATGAATTCGATCCCGCTGCCGGCCGTGCTCTCGGTGTTCAAGGCCGAGGAGTGGGAGAACTTTGGCCTCGCCACCGTCGACTCCAGCCTGATCTATTCGATCATCGACGTGCTGCTCGGCGGCCGCCGCGGCCAGACCTCGCTGCGCATCGAGGGGCGGCCCTACACCACGATCGAAACCAATCTGGTCAAGCGGCTGGTCGAGGTCGTGCTCGCCGACGCCGAGCAGGCGTTCCGGCCGCTGTCGCCGGTGACGTTCTCGATCGACCGGCTGGAAACCAATCCGCGCTTTGCCGCCATCAGCCGCCCGGCCAATGCTGCGATCCTGGTGCGGCTGCGCATCGACATGGAAGACCGCGGCGGCAATATCGAGCTGCTGCTGCCCTATGCGACCATCGAGCCGATCCGGCCGGTGCTGTTGCAGATGTTCATGGGCGAGAAATTCGGCCGCGACCCGATCTGGGAAGGCCATTTCGCCACCGAAGTGGCGCAGGCCGAGATCGCGGTCGATGCCGTGCTGTACGAGGCGGACATCCCGCTGAAACAGCTGATGAAGCTGAAGGTCGGCGACACCCTGCCGTTGGAAATGCGCGCCGATGCGCTGGTCTCGGTCCGCTGCGGCAACGTGGTGCTGACCGAAGGCCGCATGGGCCGGGTCGGCGATCGCGTCGCCATTCGCGTCACCAAACAGTTGCGCAAGCCGAATACGACCTTCGCGATGTTCGAGAAGGCCGACGAGCAAACCAAGTTGATGGAGGCACCATGAGTCATTCCTTTGGAATTATGATCGAGAGCCTGGTGGCGGTGCTGCTGATGCTCACGATCGGCTATTGCATGCTGCTCAACGCTCGGCTGAAGCGTCTGAAGGCGGACGAACATTCGCTGAAGGCGACGATCGGCGAACTGATCACGGCGACCGAAATCGCCGAACGCGCAATCGGCGGACTGAAGCACACCGTTCGCGACGTCAACGAGAACCTCGGCAGTCAATTGACCGCCGCAACGCAAATGGCGGCGCATCTGAAGAACCAGCTCGCCGAAGGCGACGGCGTGATCCGGCGCCTGACCAAAATCGCGATCGCCGCGCGGCCCTCGTCTGAGCAGGCCCAGGCGGCAGCCGAGGCGCCGAAAGTTTCGCCCGCCAAGGCGGTTGCCGCGGCGGCGCAGGCCTTCTCCGAACGCCGAAGGGCTGATGGCCTCGCCGCATGAAATCGTTCCGTGATATTCGCGTCATTCCGGTCGTGCTGGTCGCGATCTTCGGCCTTGCGGTGCTGAAGATCGCCGGCCTGGTGCTCGATGGAGGCTATGTCTTCGACTACGATCCGCAATCGACCCAGAAGTCATGGGCGCAGAACAACTTCAACTTCCCGGGTGGCCACAAGGCGGATGCCTCGGCCGGTGCCAGGGGCGATTCCGATATCACCGGTTCGGTGCACGAAAAGCCCAAGGAGGAAGCGCCGAAACCCGCAGCCCCCGAGGCCGAAGCGCCCAAGCCCGACGGCGTGCAGGTCTATCCGGACCAGGCCCAGGGGGTGTCGCCGTCGGAGCGTGCGATCCTGGAAAGGCTGCAGGCGCGGCGGCAGGAACTGGAGACGCGCGCCCGCGAAATCGACATCCGGGAAAACCTGCTCAAGTCGGCCGAGAAACGCATCGAGTCCAGGGTCGAGGAAATGAAGGCCACCGAGGCGCGGATCACGACCGCGACCGGGCAGAAGGCCGAAGTCGAGGCCTCGCGCATGAAGGGCATCATCACGATGTATGAGGCGATGAAGCCGAAGGATGCCGCCAAGGTGTTCGACCGGCTGGAAATGTCCGTGCTGTTCGAAATCGCCTCCCAGATCGCCCCGCGCAAGATGTCCGACATCCTCGGCCTGATGCAGCCGGAGGCGGCCGAGCGGCTGACCGTCGAGATGGCGCGGCGTGCCGGTCCGGACCGCTCCGCCTCCAGCACCGATCTGCCCAAGATCGAGGGCAAGATGCTGTCGCAAAAGCCCAATTAACGCGGATATTTAACAAAGCCTTAAGCCGGCACTTGGTCTAAGTAATTGTAATAACTAATAGAACGAAACATTTTCAAGGCGCGGACTAATGTTCAGCTAATGGAAAATAGGTATTATAGGGTTCCATTGTGCCGGGTCTGTTCTGTGAATGGGGCCCTGCACGGAGGGGCTCGGCATATTGGGTCGAATCGACACGATGGTCGCCTGGATATGGCGATATCGCCAACCTTAACGCACGGCTATTTTCCGGACTTCCGCATTACTCTTCGGCCGGGTTCTTCCTCGGCCTGCCAAGCTTGGGGCGGGCTGGCTGCGGTTTTATGATTGTTCGTTTTTTGACGATCATCTGAACCCCTAGACCTTCCAGTAGCTTCATTACGCGGCTGAAGTCCGGATCGATTGTTCCTCCAAACGTCTTGTAAAGCCGGTCACGTCGCAGCCCCGTCGCCCGAGAAAGAGCCATTACGTTTTGGGCCCTAAGCACGTCTCGCAAAGCGGCTAAAATCGTCGCTAGGTCATCGGTTTCGAAGGCTTCCGTGAGATGACTGGCAATCCCAGCCGGATTGTCTCGAAACTGGGTAATATCGAGGTCCTTCATTGCCCGTAGCCCCATCCCATGTATGCCTTCCTTTTCTGATCAGTGTGCCTTTCCGGTGACAGCATTTCCACCGAATCCCGGTACTCTATTTCCAACAAGTTTTTGCGAATAAGACAGTGGGGACTAGGTTATGAAAAAGACATTGGCAATTTTGGCTACGCTGGCTGCCTTCACTGGGTCTGCGATGGCCGCGGATCTGGCTCCCCGATACTCCAAGGCTCCGGAACCGGTTGCGGTCGCTCCGAGCTGGACAGGCTTCTACATCTTCGGCGGTGTCGGCGGTGGATTGTGGGATGCTAATACCTCAGCATTCAACACCGCGACGGGTACATGCCTTATCTGCATTAACAACAAGCAGGGTGGCGACGGCTGGTTTGGTACAGTTGGTGCAGGCTATGATTGGCAGTTCAATGGTCGGTGGGTTGCTGGTATTTTGGCCGATGGCCAATTTGGCAGCCTCAAAGGAAGCGAATCCATAGGCCCACTGATCTTCAGCCAAAAGCTTAAGGATACCTGGGCAATAGGCGCTCGCATCGGCTACTTGGTAGCGCCGAATGTGCTTTCGTACGTCAATGGCGGTTACACCGGGTCCAATTGGTCGGGTGCAACGATTGTTAGTTCGTTGACCGGTCTGTCGGCTGGTATTCATACCAACAGCTTCAACACCCAAGGATGGTTCTTGGGCGGCGGCGTCGAGAACAATCTCGATATCTTCGGTATTACGGCTCCAGGCTGGTTCGTGAAGACCGAATATCGGGGTGCCTATTACTCAAGTAAGAATTCCGATTGGCTTAACGACGGCACGAACACGCTGTTTGGCACTAGCACAAGCTTCAAGCCTTTTGTGCAGACCATCAGCAGCTCGCTGGTCTATCGCTTCAACTGGGGTGGCCCGGTGGTCGCGAAGTATTGATCTCTGCTCAAACAGCGGCTGAAAAGCCCCGGCATTGTCCGGGGCTTTTTTGCGTCCGATTAATCGCCGTGACCGTTATTCACGCCAAACCCGGACATACTCACACCGAGCAAATGTCTTCCGCTCTGCACCCTGAGAGCGGACATCCGATCTGCGCATGTATGAGTACTTGCCAAAATAGGGTCCGAAAATCGTCTCTCAATTTAAACGGGAAAGGCTCTCCGTTGGGTCTGGCCCCCTTATGGGAGACGGGAAGAGGATCACTGTGAAAATCCATCGAACCAAGGCCCGCGCAGGACGCCCTGGATCACGGCCTGAACCCACCTCGTCCGACCCTTGCGGTGGTAGACGAACTTGAATGCACGACAGCCGGAAGGGCGAACCTGGAGGCAGAGGCCGCGCTCTGCGGCGTCCCAGGCCAAAAAAGGGCTGGGATCGTGGCCGGAGCTTGGTGGCGTCTGACGGAGTGAGTTTTCGTTTGTTAAGGGCGCGCATGGTGCTGGAAAAATGTGGGAATAATGGAATTGCGTATTCGGTTAACCGCAACTTAACAACGAATTTAATTATGATACAACTTAAAGGTTTGGGTTTGCACAATTATTTTTGCCGAAAGATGCTGTCGCAAAAGCCCAATTAACGCGGATATTTAACAAAGCCTTAAGCCGGCCAATTCAAGATTCAAAACGTGAAGCCGAGGGCGCTTCGCCCGCGACCGTATCTTGAGGCTGAAAGTAGTTTTGGAATGGGGCGAACGGCTGCCGCTGGAATCTGGTCGCTGGGCCGCGCATTGGCGCGGACGGCCGGGTATTGCAGCGGCCTGCCGTCATCGCTGTCGATCATCCTTGTCCTTGCCGGCTTGACGCTGTCCTTGCCCTGCCGGGCGCAGGATATGGCCAGGCCGGATCCCGTCAGGCCAGACCCGGTCAAAGGCGAGGCCAGCTTTTCGGCCGCCGGCGATTACGCCCGGCTGGTGTTAAAACTTGCCGAGGACGTCGAATCCGAAGTCACCACGGCCGGCTCGATCATCGTGATCCGGTTCAAGCGTCCGGTGGATATTGCGGTCGACAAATTGTCGGACGCGGTGCCCGACTATGTCGGCTCGGCGCGGCGCGATCCCGATGGCACCGCGATCCGGCTGTCGCTGGCGCGACGGGCGACCGTCAACACCATGACCGCGGGCGAGCGGATCTTCGTCGATTTCCTGCCCGACAGCTGGAAAGGCCCGCCGCCCTCGCTGCCGCAGGAAGTCATTCGCGAATTGTCGGAGCGGGCGCGCGTCGCCGAGCGCGCGCTGCGCATGCAGCGCGCCGCCGAGGCGTCGAAGCGGAAGCCGCCGATCCGCGTCCGCGCCTCGGTGCAGCCGACCTTCGTGCGCTTCGTGTTTGAAATGCCCGACGGCGTCAACGTTTCGTCGGTGCTCAACGACCAGAAGCTGACATTGCAGTTCAACAGCGTGCTGGCCTTCGATCTGGCGGACGCCAAGGTGGCGGCGCCGCCGAATATCGCCTCGATCAACCAGCGGGTGGATGTCGACTCCTCGGCGGTCGACATCACGCTGATCGGCGAAGTCGACGTCCACTCGTTCCGCGAGGAGAAGAACTACATCATCGACGTCGCCTTCCAGCAGGCTGACAAGCCCACGATGGCTGAGTTGCCTGCCGCGATTGCGGCGCTTGCTCCGGCCGCCGCGCATGGTCCGGCTGCGAAGCATGATCCGGCGCCAGCCAAACCCATGGCGATGTTGCCGGCGGCGCCCGACAAGCCGCTCCGGGAGTCGACGCCGCCGCAACAGTCGGCGCAGGTTGCGCCGGTAACTTCGGAAAGCTTCGCCGAGGAGGCGAAGATCGAGATCAAGCCCGATCAGGCCGCCAGCGCCGCGCCCGCGGCAGAGCAGGCTGTGCCCTCGGCCGAGAAGATGGCGCCTGTCGCAGAGCAAGCGGCTCCAGTGGCCGAGAAGGTTGCGGCAGACAAGGCCGCGCCCGCGAAGGCCGCGCCCCCGGAGGCGCCGAAAGCAGAGCATCCGGTCGAAGAGAAGCAGGCCGCAAACGAGCCCGCGAAACCCGCACCCGCGGCCCAGGAGACGCCGGCTCGCGCCACCGAGGCTCCGTCAAAAATGTCGCCCGCGGCGTCGCAGCCTTCGGACGAAGCTCGCGCCACCGAAGCCCCGTCAAAGATGTCGCCCGCGGCGTCTCAGCCACTCGCCGAAAATCGCGGCACCGGCAAAGCGGTTGCCGTCGACGCGCGTCGGGACAGCGACGGCTTTCGCGTGATGTTTTCGTTCGGTGCGGCGACACCGGCGGCGATGTTCCGCCGCGCCGACACCGTGTGGCTGGTGTTCGATTCGACCAGGCCCGTCGATGTCGATCCGATCCGCGCCAAGGCCGGCGCGATCATCGGCGACGTCAACCGGTTGCCGCTGGAAAAAGGCCAGGCCATCCGGTTTCGTCTCAACCGCCCGCAGATGCCGTCGCTGACCGGTGACGACCGCGCCACCGGCGAGAGCTGGACGCTGACATTCGCCGACAGCGTACAAACGCCGCCGCTGCCGTTGACCGTGATCCGCAACATCACCGATCCGGCGCTCGCCAATGTCAGCGTGCCGCTGGCGAATCCCGGCATCATGCATCGGCTGGTCGATCCCGACGCCGGCGACATGCTCTGGGTGGTGACCGCGCCGCCGCCGACCCGCGGCTTGATCAAGCGGCAGGATTTCGTCGAGCTGTCGCTGCTCGAATCCGTCCATGGCGTGGTGGTTCATCCGAACTCCGACGACGTCAGCGCCGGGGTCGGCGCCGACAAGGTCATGCTGGGCCGGCCGGGTGGCCTCACGCTGTCATCGGCCGATGTCGCGGCCGAACGCGCCACCGCCGCGGTCCGTCCGCTGTTCGACGTCAACGAATGGCGCAAGAACCGCGAGGAGAAATTTCTCCCGCGGCTGGATACGCTGATCACTGCTGCGGCCGCAGCCGAGCCCGACCTGCGCTCGCAGGCCCGGATCGACCTTGCCGATTTCTACATGGCGAACGGGATGTATGAGGAAGCGCATGGCGTCGCCAATCTGATCCTCTCGGAAACCAAGCAGGGGACCGAAGACGTCGGCGTGATGATGATACGCGCCATTTCCAGCATCATGATCGGCCGGCCGGAGCGCGGCCTGAAGGACCTCGCCAATCCCGCGATCGGAAACGGCTACGATTCCCAGTTGTGGCAGGCGCTGGCCTTTGCGCGCCAGAGCAAATGGGCGGATGCGCGGGAAAAATTCAAGAACGCCGAATTCTCGATCGCGGTGCTGCCGCTGGAACTGCAGCGCATCGTCACCGCGGAGGCGATGCGGGCATCGCTCGAAGTGAAGGATTATGCCGGCGCCTCGCGCCGCCGCAGCGAACTCGACGTGGTGGGCGTGCCGAAGGAGATGAAGCCGTCGGTCGCGGTGTTGCGCGGGCGGCTGGCCGAAGCGCTCGGGCACGACAAGGACGCGCTCGACGAATACAGGTTCGCGGCCAACTCGGTTGACCGGCCCTCGGCGGCCGAAGCCAGGCTGCTCGAGGTGCTGCTGCGGCAGAAGCGCGGCGAACTCGGCCAGGCCGAGGTGCTGCGCGAGCTGGAGACGCTGTCGGCGATCTGGCGCGGCGACGGCATCGAGGTGAAGACGCTGTCGACGCTGGCGCGCATCGATGCCGATACCGGGCGCTATTCCGATGCGTTCGCCGCGACCAGGACCGCAACACGGCTGCAGCCGAATTCCGAACTGTCGCGGCAAGGCCAGGATGCGGCGTCGGCGCTGTTTGCGCAATTATATCTCGGCCCCAAGGGCGAGGACATGAAGCCGATCGATGCACTCGGCATGTTCTATGAAAACCGCGAGTTGACGCCGATCGGCCGGCGTGGCGACGAAATGATCCGGCGGCTGGCGGACCGGCTGGCCGCGGTTGACCTGCTCGATCAGGCGGCCGAGCTGCTGCAATACCAGATCGACAAGCGGCTGGAGGGGGCTGCGCGCGCGCAGGTGGCGGCAAAGCTCGCGATGGTCTATCTGACCAATCGCAAGCCGGATCGCGCGATCGCCGCCCTGCGCACCACCCGGATCGCGGATCTCTCCGGCGAATTGCGCCAGCAGCGGCTGCTGCTGGAGGCGCGCGCGCAAAGCGACGTCGGGCGTCACGATCTCGCGCTCGACATCATCTCCAATATCACCGGGCGCGAGGCGATCCGGCTGCGCTCCGACATCTACTGGGCCTCGCGGCAGTGGCGCGAGGCCTCCGAACAGATCGAACTGTATTATGGCGATCGCTGGCGCGACTTCACGCCGCTCAACGCCGCGGAGAAGAGCGACGTGATCCGCGCCGTGGTCGGATATGCGCTGGCGGAAGATGCCATCGGCCTGGCGCGTTTCCGCGAGAAATACGCGCCCTTGATGATCGGCGAGGCGGACCGGCTGGCGTTCGACACCGCCAGCAAGCCGGCCACCGCCAGCAGCGCCGAGTTCGCCCAGATCGCCAAAATGGCCGCCAGCGTCGATACGCTGGACGGCTTCGTCCGCGAAATGAAGACCCGCTTCCCGGACGCCACCGCGCGCGCGGTGCTGCCGCCGGAAGCCGGGGCCGACCCGGTCCACACCGGTTCCCTGCCGGCGATCGTCGGCGTGCGGCAGGTCGGCGCGGCGCGATAGCGCCAAGCTCCTTCGTTCCCCTGATAGCTCAATCGCATCACGATCCTGCAACGGCTGCGGATTGTCTGGGCACCGGACTGCGCGCCAAGCCCCACCCCTTGATCAAGGCGTAGACCGCGGGAATCACGACCAGCGTCAGCACGGTGGATGAGATCATCCCACCGATCATCGGAACCGCGATACGTTGCATGACCTCCGAGCCGGTGCCCGTGCTCCACATGATCGGAAGCAACCCCGCCATGATCGCGACCACCGTCATCATCTTGGGGCGGACGCGCTCGACCGCGCCCAGCATGATCGCCTCATGCAGGTCGGCCCGGGTAAAGGGTGTGCCGTCGGCGGATCGCTTTGCCTGCAACTCCGCCATGGCATGATCCAGATAGATCAGCATGATGACGCCGGTCTCCGCCGCCACGCCCGCCAGCGCGATGAAACCGACGGCGACGGCGACGGAGAAGTTGAAGCCGAGCAACCACATCAGCCACAGGCCGCCGACCAGCGAGAAGGGCAATGAGAGCATGACGATCAGCGTCTCGGTCAGGCGCCGGAAGTTGAGGTACAGCAGCAGGAATATGATCAGCAGCGTGATGGGAATTACGATTTTCAGTTTTGCCTTGGCGCGTTCGAGATATTCGAACTGACCGCTCCACACCACGTAAGAGCCGGGCGAGAATTGCACATTGGCAGCCACGGCGGCCTTGGCGTCGGCAACGAAGCTGCCGAGGTCGCGATCCCTGATATCGACAAAGATGTAGACGGCCAACTGACCGTTCTCGGTGCGGATCGTGGTCGGCCCGCGCGTCAGCTTGATGGCGGCGACCTCGCCCAGCGGGACCGTGCCGCCCGCGGGCATGGCGACCAGAACTTCCCGCGCAATCGACTGCGGGTCGCTCCGGAGATCGCGCGGATAGCGCAGATTGACGCCGTAGCGCTCGCGGCCCTCGACCGTCGTGGTGATGGTTTCGCCGCCAAGCGCGGACGACACCGTATCCTGGACATCGCTGACCATGAGGCCGTAGCGGGCCAGCGCATCGCGGTCCGGCACCACATCGAGATAATAACCGCCGATCACCCGCTCGGCGTAGGCGCTGGAGGTGCCGGGTACGGTTTTGACCACGGCCTCGATCTGCCGGGCCAGCCGGTCGAGTTCATTGAGATCCGTGCCCAACACCTTGATCCCGACCGGCGTGCGGATGCCAGTCGCCAGCATGTCGGTCCGGGCCTTGATCGGCATGGTCCAGGCGTTGGAGACGCCGGGAAACTGCAAGGCTTTATCCAGTTCGGCGATCAGTCCATCGATCGTCAGCCCGGCGCGCCATTGCTCCCGGGGTTTGAGATTGACGACCGTCTCGAACATCTCGGTTGGTGCCGGATCGGTCGCGGTCTCGGCGCGTCCCGCCTTGCCGTACACCGACGCGACCTCGGGAAAGGTCTTGATGATCTTGTTCTGGGTCTGGAGAAGCTCGGCCGTCTTGGTCACGGAGATGCCGGGCAGGGTGGTCGGCATATACATCAGCGTGCCCTCGTTCAGGCTTGGCATGAACTCGGTGCCGAGCTGAAGCGCCGGCCAGATGCTGATCCCAAGGACGACGAGGGCCACGGCGATGGTCAGTGTCTTGGCTTTCAGCACCGCCTTGATCAATGGCCGGTACACCCAGATCAAAAACCGGTTGATCGGATTTTTATGCTCGGCAACGATCTTGCCGCGCACGAACAAGACCATCAAAGCGGGGACCAGCGTCACCGACAGGATCGCGGCCGCCGCCATCGAAAACGTCTTGGTGAAGGCGAGCGGGCTGAACAGCCGTCCCTCCTGGGCTTCCATGGTGAAGATCGGCAGGAACGACACCGTGATGATCAAGAGGCTGAAAAACAGCGCCGGGCCGACCTCACTTGCCGCCTCGATCAGAACGTCGATACGCGGCTTGCCTGGTGGCGCCCGCTCCAGGTGTTTATGCGCATTTTCGATCATGACGATCGCCGCATCGATCATCGCGCCGATCGCGATCGCGATGCCGCCGAGAACTCATGATGTTGGAGCCGAGACCGAGCGCTTTCATGGCCGCAAAGGCCATCAGGATGCCTACCGGCAGCATCAAAATGGCGACCAGCGCGCTGCGCACGTGTAACAGGAAGACGATGCAGACGAGGGCGACGACGATGCTCTCTTCCGTCAGCGTCTTTTTCAGGGTCTCGATCGCGTCATGGATCAGGTTCGAACGATCGTACACCGGAACGATCTCGACCCCCTTGGGCAGGCTGGATGCCATCTCGGCGAACCGTGACTTCACGTTATCGATGACATCGAGCGCGTTCTGACCGAAGCGCTGCAGCGCGATGCCGCTCGCGACTTCGCCTTCGCCGTTGAGCTCGGTGATGCCCCGCCTTTCGTCGGGTCCGAGTTCCACCCGCGCCACGTCTTTCAGCAGCACGGGCGTACCGTTGTCGACCTTCAGGACGACGTTCGACAGATCGGCGATGCTCTTGATGTAGCCGCGCCCGCGCACGATGAATTCGAATTCCGAGAGCTCGACGGTGCGGCCGCCGACGTCCATGTTGCTGCCGCGGATGACGTCGCGCACCTTGGATAGGGGAATATCGAGCGAGCGCAGCCGGCCGGGATCGACCACGACATTATATTGCTTGACGAAACCGCCGACGCTGGCGACCTCGGCCACGCCTTCCGCCTTGGCGATGCCGTAGCGAACATTCCAGTCCTGCAGCGAGCGCAGATCGGCCAGCGACATGTTGTTGGACTGAATGGCGTACTGATAGACCCAGCCGACGCCGGTCGCATCCGGTCCGAGGGTTGGCGTCACGCCATTCGGCAGCTTGCGCGCCGCGGCGTTGAGATATTCGAGCACGCGCGAGCGCGCCCAATAAATATCGGTCCCGTCCTCGAAAATGATGTAGACAAAGGACACGCCAAAGAACGAGAAGCCGCGCACCACTTTCGATTTCGGCACCGTCAGCATCGCCGTCGTCAAGGGATAGGTGACCTGATCTTCGATGACCTGCGGCGCCTGCCCCTTGTACTCGGTGTAGACGATGACCTGGGTGTCGGAGAGATCGGGAATGGCATCGAGCGGGAGATGCTTGAGTGCATAAAGCCCTGCGGCCACCGCAAACACCGTGCCGATCAGGATCAGTATCAGATTGCGGGCCGACCAGCCGATGAGACGCGCGATCATTGCGACTTGTCTCCGCTCGCGAGGCCTTGCAGCGCCGCCTTCAGATTGCTTTCGGCATCGATCAGGAAATTTGCCGTGACGACCACCTTGTCGTCCTCGCTGAGCCCTTCCGTGATTTCGACGCGGCCATCGCCGCGCCGCCCGAGCTTGACCGGGCGGGGCTCGAAACGCCCGTCGCCCTTGTCGAGCAGGACAAGCTGTCGTTGCCCGCTGTCGATGACCGCGCTGCTGGATACCGTCAGCATCGGACTCTCCGACCCGGTCGCGATTTCGACGTCGGCGTACATATCCGGCCGCAACAGGCCGTCAGGATTGGCCAACTCGATGCGGACGCGCGCGGTACGCGTCTGCGCATTCATGTGCGGGTAGATCAGCGCGATTTCGCCCGTAAAACTGCGATCCGGATAGGCGCGCGGCCGCACGGACGCTTTTTGTCCAACCGCGATCATGCCGAGGTCGCGCTCGGCGATGTCGGCGATCGCCCATACGGTCTCATGGTCTGCGATGCGAAACAGAACGGCGCCCGGTGCTGCCCTCATTCCGTTGACCGCGGTTCGCTCCAGTATCTCGCCGTCCTGTGGGGCGAGCCACGGCACCGACAGCGACATTTCGCCGGTGCGCTCGATTTCACCGATCGCCTGCTCGGACATGCCGAGATTTTCCAGCCGTCGTCGCGCACCCTTGATGGCCTGGCTTGTGATGCCGCTTCCGGCCTTGGCGCCGAACACCGAAACATATTCCGCGGCGGCGCTCGCCAGTGCCGGGCTGTAGACCCGCATCAGCGGTTGGCCCTTGTGGACGTGCTGGCCGGTCGTGACGTTTTCGACCTGCTCGATAAAGCCTTCGAAGCGAAACGAGACGATCGAGACCCGGCGCTCGTCGAGTTGTATCGTTGCCGGCACGCAGATCGGCTGGTTCAGCAGGCGGCGTTCGACCTGCTCGGAGCGCACGCCTGCCTTTTGCAGCTTGCCGGCGCTGATCTTGACCGATCCATCGTCCGCATTCTCATCGTCGTAGACGGGGATGTAATCCATCCCCATCGAATCCTGTTTGGGCGTTGGAGACGTGTCCGGCAGACCCATCGGGTTGCGGTAGTATTTTGGCTTGCGCGGATTCGGTATGTCCGCCGCCGCAGGAGTGTTTTCCGCCAGATCGAATCGGCTGTCCATTCTCTTGCCAAAGCCAGGCTTGATGGCCTGATCGACCAGTTGCAATGCGTAACCCCTGACTTCAGAATTCAGGATAGCAATCGCGGCCAGCAACCCTATGCCGGCCGACGCGACCAATCCGGCGCGACGGATATTGAATATCGACATCGTCTGTTCCTGTTTTCCTTTGTCTTTCCACGATCGACGTGGCGGCGCCCGTCATGCGACAGGCGTCGGCGTGCTTCGAACGCAGGCGATGCGAACGAAGCCGGCGCTGATGCGCCAACAAGGAAAATCAGGCTCGGGGAGGTCGCGCGGGCGGCGAGGGAGTCAAGCCCGCCAGCTGTGGAACGCTTTGGAAGGTTGTCCGCAACTTGATCGTGGCAGGTACGGCAACCGTACCGGCCACCGGCGGCATGGCCTGAAAGCACAGCGACAGGCAGGCGGCCATGAACGGGCAGGACTTGTCGGGAGACTTCTTGTCGGATGACGGCTTGCCCGGGTGACACGGCATGCCGTCCGCCATGTCGGCGGCGGCCAGCGCTTGCGCCGATTGATCCATGCCTTTCATCGTCGCAGCATAGAGCGGCGACACGGTGAGCCCGATGGCCACCATGATCGCGAGAGCTTTTCTGAGAAGAAATGACATGTTCACGCTGGAACAGTCTCACATGGGAACGGGCCTGCAAAGCCCCTTGGCGGTGGGCAGGATCACAATTGCGCCAGATAGTTGACGTGCAGACGTGTTCGCCACCGGCGCGGCGGGATAGTGCCTGACCCGCTCGTCCCCTCGACAGATGCGCGCCGACGCGGCAACCTGCCGATAACAACAGCCACCGGGGAGGACGCCGCCACCATGAGCAAGCCCGTCAAGACCGAAGCCGAACTCATTGCGATGGCGGCAGCCGAATTGAAGGTTCATGCCGATTGCCCCGAGGGTATCGTCATCTCCGTGATCGCGGACGGCGACAGCTGGGAATTCCGCGCCAAGGCCGATGCGGCGACGGTAGCCAAGCCCGGGTATCCCGAATGCGTCGCGATGCTGGTGCAGATCGGCGACCACCTCAGCAAGCAGTATGACGTGAAGGGGGCGTCGTAAGTATTAGCCGTGTAGACCCACTCGTTCGCTGTTCCAGCCAAGATGGGTCATGGATCAGGGTGCCGCTCAAGCCGCCTTTTTTCGGCTCGGCCGGATCAGCACTTCTGCGGAGATGCCGAGGCGCTCATGAAGACGCCGGATCATCCCCACCGAGAGTCCTCGTTTTCTGTTTAATACCTCGGCGATGCGAGTGCGTGTACCAATGATTTCCTCCAGGTCCCGCCGGGTAAGTCCTTGTTGCTCCATACGGAATTTGATCGCCTCGATGGGATCCGGCGGGTCCATCGGATAATGCTCGGTTTCATAGGCATCGAGGAGTGTTGCGAGCACGTCGAGACGGTCGCCGTCGCGGGTTCCCGACTTCGCACCCCACAGGCGTTCAACCTCCTTGAGCGCGGCCTCGTAATCCCGCTTCGTCCGGATCGGCCTTACCTCACCCGCCATGTCGCACCTCCTTCACGTCGATCTTGTCGTAGTCCTTGTGAGTACCAATCATGCGCCCAATTTGGGCGCAAGCCACCGCATCAGATCGGCGACCACCTCAGCAAGCAGTATGACGTGAGGGGGTGAGGGCGATGCCAAGCTTGGCGGCGATCCGAGAACCGCGAGCTCACGCCGACGAGCGTGACGGCGGAACCTGGCTGATAGATTGCGGATCAGGCCTGCTGTTGCAGCGGCGCTTCGGCAACGCCCGGATTTTCCGTTTCCGCAAAACCCGCCCGCAACACTTCTTCGCCTTTGTGGCGCAGATGCGCGCGCAGGATATGCGCCAGTCCCAATCCGTCGCGGCGCCGCAGCGCATTCAGGATCGCCTCGTGCTCCTGCAGCGCCAGCGACCAGCGCGGCGGCGTCATCGGGGTCACATAGCGGGCGCGGCGGATGCGCGCGGTCACCAATTCGTACAGCCCTGAGAGCACCGGGTTGCCGGCGGCGGCGACGATGGCCTCGTGGATGGCGCGGTTGCAGCGGTAGTACTGCAGCAGATCATGGTCCTGGTAGTGCTGCGCCATCGCGGCGTGGGTGGCGGCAACCTCGGCGATCTCCGCATCGGTGATGCGCTCGCAGGCGAGTTCGCCGGCCAGCGCTTCCAGACCCTGGCAGACCTCGAACAGGTCGCGCACGTCCTTGTCGGTGAGCTTGGCCGCGCGCGAGCCACGGTTCGGCAGCAGTTGGACGAGCCCCTCGGCGGCGAGCACCTTGAGCGCCTCGCGCAGCGGCGTGCGCGAAATCTGCAGTTTCTCGCAGAGGTCGCGCTCGGGAATCCGCGCCCCCGGCGGAATTTCGCCTTCGAGCAGCATCGCGCGGACCCGGCCCACGACCTCCTCATGCAGCATGATTCCGCTGAGCCCCTAATTTTGAATGCAAAACAACTAATAACATCCGAAATCTGAAAGTTCCAGCTTGATAAATCCAAATTTTGCATTCAAAATTCAGAAAAGTAAAAATGGGAGGCGTGGGAATGAACCAGCAACTGGCCGAGCGGGAGGATCTCCTCTTCACGCTCGACGACGGCATCGGCCGGATCATTTTCAATCGTCCGCAGGCGAGGAACGCCTTCACCTTCGAAATGTACGAGCGCCTCGCCGAGATCTGCGATCGGGCCAACGAGGACCGCGCCATCAAGGTTCTCGTGCTGCGCGGCGCCGGCGACAAGGCTTTCGCCGCGGGCACCGATATCAACCAGTTCCGCGCGTTCGAGACCCCGCAGGACGGGATCGACTATGAGCGTCGCATCGATCGCGTGCTCACCACACTCGAACAATGCCGGGTGCCGACCATCGCCGCGATCACCGGCGCCTGCACCGGCGGCGGTGCGGCCATCGCCGCGACCTGCGACCTGCGGATCGGCACCGCCAACACCAAAATCGGATTTCCGATCGCGCGGACGCTCGGCAACTGCCTGTCGATGTCGAACATCGGCCGCCTTGTGGCGCTGATCGGCCCGGCGCGGGTGAAGGATTTGATCTTCACCGCGCGGCTCGTCGAGGCGGAGGAGGCGGCCGCAGTCGGCCTGCTCACCGAGATCGTCGACGATCTGGCGGCGCTCGACAAACGCGCCGACGAAGTCGCGCGGCTGGTCGCCAGCCACGCGCCGCTGACGCTCAGCGCCACCAAGCACGCGGTAGCGCGATTGCAAACGCGGCTTGCCAAGGACGAAGGCGACGATCTGATCCGGATGTGCTACATGAGCCGGGATTTCCGCGAAGGCCTCGACGCGTTCCTCACCAAGCGCGCGCCGCAATGGCGCGGCGAGTAGGAGGGCGCATGTTAACTCGCAACGACAACAGCCGCGCCCGCGCTCCGGGACCGCTTGCCGGCCTCAAGGTGGTCGATCTCACCCATGTGATGGCGGGCCCGACCTGCACGCTGATGCTGGCCGATATGGGCGCCGACGTCATCAAGATCGAAAAATCACCGAACGGCGACGATACCAGGCATTCGATCCCGCCGAAGATCGGCGACGAGGCCGCGTCTTTCCTGATGATGAACCGCAACAAGCGCGGCATCGTGCTCGATCTGAAGACGGCGGGCGGCAAGGCGGTGCTGCGGCGGCTGGTCGCCGGCGCCGATGTGCTGGTGGAGAACTTTGCGCCGGGGGCGATGGAGCGGCTCGGCTTCGGCTACGAAGATCTGCACAAGGATTTTCCGGCGCTGATCTATTGTTCGCTGTCGGGTTTTGGCCGCACCGGTCCCTACAAGCATCGCCGCGGCTTCGATCTGGTCGCGCAGGCGATGAGCGGCATCATGAGTTTTACCGGCGAACGTCCGGACGGACCGCCGGTGAAATGCGGGCCGCCGCTGTCGGATATCACCGCTGGACTTTTGGCCAGCATGGGCATCCTCGCTGCTTACACGCATCGGCTGAAGACCGGCGAAGGCCAATGGGTCGAGACCTCGCTCTATGAGGCGGCGCTGGTTCAGACCTATTGGCAGTCGACGATTGCGCTCGCAACCAACGTCGCACCGCGCGCCATGGGCTCTGCGCATCCGTTGAACGCGCCTTACCAGGCCTTTGAGGCGTCCGACGGCTGGCTCGTGGTCGGCGGCGCCAACAAAAAGCACTGGCTGTTGATGCTGGAGGCGCTCGGCGCGACGGAACTGGCTTCCGATCCGCGCTTCGTGAACGGCTCCGACCGCATGGCGCATCTGAAGGAGCTCGAAGCGGTGCTGAGCGGATATTTTCGCACCCGGACGCGGGCGCATTGGCTGGCGGCGCTCGACGAGAAAGGCGTGCCCTGCGGCCCCGTCCACGACATGCTCGAGGCGCTCGCAGATCCGCAGACGCTGGCGCGCGAAATGGTGGTCGAAGTCGAGCATTCCAGAATTGGACCGGTCAAGACCATCGGGCTCCCGGTCAAGTTCTCGGCAACGCCGGGCAAGGTGCGCTCGGGCGCGCCGGTTTATGGCGAGCACACCCGCGAAGTCCTGCGCGAATACGGTTTCGACGACAAGCAGATCGAGGCGCTCGAAAGCGAAGGCGCGGTCGTTGCCGCTGCCAGCCGCAAGGCCGGCCAGCAGGTCGCCTGATCGATAGTTTGAATACGTTGCTAAAAAAAATAGACGGGGGAAACATGAGCATCACATCAAGACTTCTGCTGTCGACCGCTGCGATCCTGTTCGCGGCCGCGGCGCCTGCGCACGCGGCCTGGCAGCCGCAGAAACCGATCGAGTTCGTGGCGACGGCGGGGCCAGGCGGCGGCACCGACAATCTTGCCCGCGCCGTGCAGAACATCGTCGTCAAATACAAACTGACCGACCAGCCGGTGGTGGTCGTCAACAAGGCCGGCGGCAGCGGCGCCGAAGGTTACGTCTATGGCAAGGCCTCGGCCGGCGATCCCTACAAGGTGATCTTCGGCACTTCGAACGCCTGGCAGCAGCCGCTGGTGTCCAAGGTCTCGTTCAATTACACCGATCTCACGCCGATCGCGGCAATGGCGCAGGACGAGTTCCTGCTGTGGGTGAAACAGGACGCGCCCTACAAGACCGCCGGAGACTTTCTCAAGGCGGCGGCCTCAGGCGATTTCAAGATGGGCGGCGCGCAGTCGAAGGATACCGACGAGGTGCTCACCCGCCTGATCGAGAAGGCCGCGCACGTAAAATTCACCTACATTCCCTTCAAGAGCGGCGCCGAGGCCGCGGTGCAACTGGCCGGCGGCCACATCGATTCCCACGTCAACAATCCCAGCGAAAGCCTCGGACAGTGGCGCGGCGGCACCCAGCGTCCGCTCTGCGCCTTCAGCCCCAAGCGCTTGCCGCAAGGAGCGAAGATCACCGCGACCGAAGGCTGGAGCGACATTCCGACCTGCGTCGAGCAGGGCCTCGCCATCTCGCAGTACGAGCAGCCGCGCACGGTATGGCTGCCGGGCAAGGTCACCGCGGATCAGGCCGCGTTCTATCAGGATCTCATGAAGAAGGTTCAGGCGACGCCAGAGTGGAAGGACTACATCGAGAAAACCTCGCAGGTCGACACCTTCCTCACCGGCGACGCGTTCGACAAGTTCATCAAGGAGGACCTCGAACATCTGCGGCAGGTTGCGGCGGAGCAGGGCTGGTTGATCAAGTGAACCGGCCGGCGCAGCCTGGACCAGGATCGCACCGCGGCCTGATGCACGGCAGGAGGCAGCGATGATATCGCGACGGGTGCTCGAGGTTTCGACGGCGGCGCTGACCGGGAGTTTTGGTCTCGCGGTCGCCGTCTCGAGCATCGACAACGGCATCGGCTGGTCCACGGCGGGGGTCGATTCCGGCACGTTTCCCTTCCTGGCCGGGGTCATCATCGTTCTCGGCAGCCTTTACAATTTCGGACGCGGCGCGCTGGCAGGGACCGCCGTGGTGGTTTCGCGTTCCGACCTGCGCCGCGTGGCGGCGTTGTTCGTTCCGGCCGCGATCTTTATCGGCGTCATCCCGGCGATCGGCATCTATCTGGCTTCCGCCGGCTATATGTTCGCCGCACTGGCGCTGCCGAAACATCAGTCGCTGCTCCGCTCGCTCGTCATCGCCGCCATAACCCCCGTCGCGCTCTACGTCGTGTTCGAACGCCTGTTCCTGGTGACGCTGCCGCACGGTGCGCTCGCCGCCGCGCTCGGCTTCTGACGGGGGCGGCGATGGAAAATATAGATCTGCTGCTGCACGGCTTCACCATCGCGATCACGCTGCCGCATCTGGCGCTGATGGTGATCGGCGTGCTGCTCGGCATTCTGGTCGGCGTGCTGCCGGGCCTCGGCGCGCCGAACGGCGTATCGCTGCTGCTGCCGCTGACCTTCGGCATGCAGCCGGTCTCGGCGATCATCCTGCTGTCCAGCATGTATTGGGGCGCGCTGTTCGGCGGTTCGGTGACGTCGATCCTGTTCAACATTCCCGGCGAGCCGTCATCGGTCGCGACAACTTTTGACGGCTATCCGATGGCGCGTGACGGAAGGCCAACGACCGCGCTCGCCACCGCGTTCGGATCGGCGGCGTTTGGCGCGCTGGTCGGCGTGATCCTGATTACCTTTCTCGCCTCCTGGGTGGCGAAAGTGGCGCTGGCGTTCGGGCCGGCGGAATATTTCGCGGTCTACTTCCTGGCTTTCGCCAGCTTCGTCGGCATGGGCGGGGCGCCGCCGGCCAAGACCGTCGTCGCGCTCGCAATCGGATTTGCTATCGCGGCGATCGGTATCGATACGGTGTCCGGCAGCGTGCGGCTCACCATGGGCATCGATGAACTGGTGAAGGGCGTGAATTTCGTCGTCGCCGTGATGGGCCTGTTCGGCATCGGCGAACTCTTGATCGCGGTCGAGGAGGAGTTTCACGCCCGCGCGGTGTCGTCGAAGATCGAGTGGCGGGAAGTCTTTCGCGCGCTCGGCCGTCTGCCATGGAACGGCATCGCGTTGCTGCGCAGTGCGGCGATCGGCTGCTGGATGGGGATCACGCCGGGCGGCCCGACGGCGGCCTCGTTCATGAGCTACGGCATCGCTAAGCGTTTCTCGAGCCGCGGCCGATACTTCGGCACCGGTGAAGTTGAAGGCATCATCGCGCCGGAGACCGCCGATCATGCCGCCGGAACCAGTGCGCTGCTGCCGATGCTGTCGCTCGGCATTCCCGGTTCAGCGACCGCCGCCGTCATGATGGGCGGCCTGATGATCTGGGGCCTCAATCCCGGGCCGATGCTGTTCATCGACCAAAAGGATTTTGTGTGGGGCCTGATCGCCTCGATGTATGTCGGAAACATCGTCGCCGTCGTGCTGGTCCTGCTCACCGTTCCGGTGTTCGCCGCCCTGATGCGGATTCCCTTCGTCATCATCGCGCCGCTGATCGTGATCATCTGCGCGGTCGGCGCCTATTCGGTCTCGAACTCCTATCTCGACGTCTTGCTGATGCTCGGCTTCGGCGTGGTCGGCTACCTCTTCAAAAAACTGTCCTATCCGCTGGCGCCGCTGGTGCTGGCGATCGTGATCGGCGACAAGGCCGAGGATGCTTTCCGGCAGTCGATGCTGATGTCGAAGGGCTCGCTCGGGATTTTCTTCGCCAACCGGCTGGTGAGCAGCCTTGTCGTCGGCGGCATGGCGCTGCTGCTGCTTCCGCTGGTTTTGCAGGTCGTGCGCATGCTGCGCGGGACCGTGCCCGATCAAGCCAAGCCTGAGGAGATACGGATCATATGAACGCACATGGCAACGGCCTCCCGATCATCGCGCTCGCGATGGGCGATCCCGCCGGCATCAGCCCCGAGCTGACCGCAAAGCTCACCGCGCTCGATGAGGTCCGTGCCTGCGCGCGCGTCATCGTGATCGGCGATCGTCGTGTCTTCGACGAGGGTGCGCGTGTCGCCGGCATCACGCCTGATCTCGGCAATGTCGCGCCGGATGCCGACCCCCGGTCGATCAACGCCAGCGCGGTGTTCATGGATCTTGCCAATCTCGACCCGGCCACGGTCGAACGGGGCACGGCTTGCGAAGCGGGCGGCGCGTTTGCGCTGGCCAATTATCGCCACGCCCTGACGCTGGCGCGCGACGGCAAGGCCGACGCCGTGTGCTTCACGCCCTTCAACAAGAAGGCGATGCGGCTCGCGCGCTCCGGCTACGACGACGAAATTGCGTTCTCTTCCGAAGTGGTCGGGCTGCGCACGCCGGCCAGCGAGTTCAACGTGCTCGACAAGATCTGGAACGCGCGTGTCACCTCGCATATCGCGCTCAAGGACGTGTCGTCGCAACTGAGTTTTGAACGGATCAGCCGGGCGCTGAAGCTGACCGATGCCTGCATGCGCCGGGCCGGTTTCGACAAGCCCCGCATCGCGATCGCCGGGCTCAATCCGCATGCCAGCGACGGCGGCAATTTCGGCCGCGAGGAAATCGACATCATCGCTCCCGCCGTCATGGCTGGCCGGGAAGCGGGGATCGAAGCCGAAGGACCGTTCCCGGCCGATACCGTGTTCCTGCGCGTGAAAAATGGTGCCTTCGACGCGGTGCTGACGATGTATCACGACCAGGGCCAGATCGCGATGAAGCTGATGGGGTTCGATCGCGGCGTCACGCTGCTCGGCGGCTTTCCGTTTCCGATCTGCACGCCGGCGCACGGCACTGCCTATGATATCGCCGGCCAGGGCATCGCCTCGATCGGCGCCACCCGCGCTGCGGTGTTGCTGGCGGCGGAGATGGCCAACGCGCGCCGGGCGTGATGCCGCCATCGCTGCGGGGCGCTATCAGTCCCGCAACCGCTTCGCCAGCGCTGCCACAAACCGGTCGGCATCGGCCTCATCGTTGTAGACGTGGGGTGAGATGCGCATGCGGCCAAGCCGCGCTGCGACGTGGATGCCGTCGGCGGCAAGTCCCCCGATCAGTGCGGCCGGCATCCCGCCCTTGAAACCAAGGCTCAAGATATGCGGCGCTCTGACGTCACGCGCCGGCATGCTGACGCCGAGACCGTGCACGCCGTCCGCGATCCGGTCCGTCAACATGGCAAGACGTCGCGCGACGGCAGCCGCGCCCCATTCATTCATCATTTCCATGCCGATCGAGGCCATCTCCATCGAAATGAAATGATCGCGCTCGCCCATGTCGAAGCGCCTGGCATCGCCGACATAGCCCAGGTCAGAGAAATAGACGTCGTTCTCGGCGCGCACGTTGCGGCGTCCGGCTGACGTCTGCTCGAGCGGAACGCCGTCCTGATGACGTTTGGCAATATAGGCGAACGCCCTGCCATAGGGGCCGAGCAGCCATTTGTAGGTCGGGAACAGGACAAAATCCGGGTCGAGATGCCCAACGTCCATCGGCAGCACGCCGGCGCTTTGTGTTGCGTCGACCAGAAAGACGGCGCGTTGCCGCCGCAGCGCCGCAGCGATCCTGTCGAGGTCGAGCATCCCGCCATCCGACCAATGCACCGATGAGATCGAGGCCAGCCCAACCGGCGCGCCGGAGCGCTCAATCACCGCGAGCACCGCCGACGTCCAGTCGCCATTATCAGGCTGACGGACGGTCTCGACGGCAAAACCCTGCGCGTCGGCGCGGGTCTGCCATTCCAGCACCGGCGAGGAATGATCGTTCTCCAGCACGATCACGCGTGCGCCGCGGGCGATGGTCACGAGCTTCGCGGCCGTCGCCACGCCGTAACTGATCGAGGGTATCAGGGCGACGTCGGCGGGATCGGCGTTGATCAGCCGGGCCGCGGCCGCCCGCGCGCGCTCGTGCTGTTCGTTGGCGAATGACGCAGGGAGCGTCCAGGGCGCAGCTTTGCGGCCCACGGCCGCACGGCCCGCTTCAAGCGTTCGCAGCGGTAATGGGCTGTAGGAGGCCGAATTCAAATAACAGATCTGGCGCGGGATCTCGAACAGCTCGCGTTGCGACGGCAGCATTGGGGACTCTCGGTTGTAATATGCTTTTGATAACCTATCCACGCCGCGCCAGCCACAGAGGTCGCCGGTTGGCTGTCTTGCGTGCCGCGCGGCGGCGATCCGGGGCGGAGTTTTGGCAGGGGGCTTGTTTCCATGAAGCTTGGGCGTCGACAATTTATCACGCTGGCAGCGAGCGCCGCCGCCGTTTTGCCCGCCCTGTCGCTGCGCCGCGCACCCGCGCAATCGCTGCCCAATCCCGCCGGCGTCTCTGCGCCATCGGCATCCGAGCGCGCGGCGATGGCGCGGCCGGCGCATGCGTTCATGGAGAAATATGACGTACCCGCGCTTTCGTTCGCGGTCGGTTACGCCGGCGAAATCGTCCACCGCGACGCCTTCGGACTGGCCGATCGTGAGCGCAACGAAGCGGTCACCCCGATGCACCTGTTTCGCATCGCCAGCGTCAGCAAGACGATCACGTCGACGACGATCTTCGGGCTGATCGAGCAGGGCCGTCTCAAACTGGTCGACAAGGTATTCGGTCCCGGCGGCATCACCGGCACGGATTACGGGCGACCGCCCTACAAATCCCGGGGTGAACGAAATCACCCTCGGGCAGCTGCTGACCCATACCGGCGGCGGCTGGACCAACGATTCCCGCGATCCGATGTTCACCCATCCCAGGATGGACCATTCGGAGCTGATCAGCTGGACCTTGAGCAATCGCCCGCTGGATAATCCGCCCGGCCAACACTACGCCTATTCCAACTTCGGCTATTGCGTGCTCGGCCGCGTGATCGAGAAACTGACCGGCAACCTACGCCGACCATGTCAGGGCCGAGGTGCTCAGCCGCTGCGGCGTCACCGACATGACGATATCGGGCAATACGCTCGAGCAGCGCCAGCGCGACGAGGTCAAATATTACGGCCAGGGCGAAAATCCCTACGACGTGAATGTCACGCGGATGGATTCGCACGGCGGCTGGCTGGCGCGGCCCGCCGACATCGTGAAGTTCATGATGCATGTCGACGGCTTCGCCAGGCCGCCCAACCTCCTTAAGCTTCAGACGATCCAGACCATGACGACCGGCTCGACCGCCAATCCCGACTATGCCAAGGGCTGGGCCGTGAACAAATCAGGCAATTGGTGGCACAGCGGCAGCCTGGCCGGCACCAACACGGTGGCGGTGCGCACGCATAGCGGATTCTGCGGGGCGGCGTTCACCAATACCAGCCGCCGCAATTCGCAGATCGACGGTGACCTCGACGCGCTCAACTGGGACATGGTCGGCAAGGTCGAACATTGGCGAGCGTAGGCTGCAGCGCCTCTCGGACGCACTCCAAGGATGTCGATTTCGTGCGCCGAAGCTGCGGCGGATCGCGCCCCGACCCGCGATTAACGCCGGCGTTAACCCGTTATTCAACGCAGCATTGACATGGCGCAATGCGCGAACCTTTTTGCCCGCGCGACGTACCTATGCATATGGCTGGACTAACAGGGCACTCGCATGGCTTCTTTCCGTCCCACGAAAATTGAGCAATTCGCGTTCGAAGCGAAACTCAACCGGTTTTTCGGGGAAAATATCTACGACAGGGTGTTTCTTGGATTCGAAATCGTTGAAGTTGTCGACGACGAGCTGCGGGCCTGGTCGCCGTCGGAGCATTGTGCCGCGGTGATCGACCTGCATTACGCGAAGAAGGTCGCGTGGCTCGCGCAAACCTTGTTCAACCGGCCGGTGCGGCAGGTCCGGGTGCTCGCCCGCGGCATGAGCCATAATAGCAGCGAACAGCCGGTTTGAACGATCGGGCCGCGTCAGCGGGCGAACGGCGGCATCACGCCGTATTGCCGGCATCGATCGTCATCACGGTGCCGGTGATGTTGCTGCCGCCGTCGCCAAGCAGATATTCCACCATGCGGGCGACGTCGTCGGGGGCGGCGAGGCGGCGCAACGCGCTGCGGCCGGCGATCCGCTGGCGCTGCTCCTCGCCCAGATCCTCGGTCAGTTCGGTATCGATAAAACCCGGCGCGATCGCGTTGACGGTGATCCCGAGCTTGCCCACCTCGCGCGCCAGCGAGCGGGTAAAGCCGGTCGCCGCCGCCTTGGTCGCACCGTAGACCGACAGGCCGTTGTAACCCGTCGTCGCGATGATCGAGGACATGTTGACGATGCGGCCGGCGCCATCGGCCATCATCTGGCGCACGACATATTTCGTAAGGATCATCGGCGAGAGAATGTTGAGGCCGATCAAAGCCTCGATCTCGCTGTTGTGCATGGTGGCCAGCAGTCCCTCGGTGCCGATGCCGGCATTGTTGACGAGGCCGTAGATCGCGCCGAATTCGTCGCGCAGGCCTTTGACGAAGGCGGGGATGGCGCCGGTTTCGCTGAGGTCGAAGGCCCGGAAGTGAATGGCGCCGGCGCCGGCAGTGCGAATCGCCTCGCTCAATTCATCGCTCGGGCGCCGCGCCACCGCGATAACATGGTAGCCGGCCACAGCCAGCCGTTGCGCGATCGCAAGGCCGATGCCGCGGCTGCCGCCGGTGACCAGAACGTTACGCATCGTTGCGCGCCAGCTTTCCGGCCGCGGTGATCTCGAGCGACGGGACAAAGCGGATCACGGCGGGCACCTTGTGCGCGGCGAGCTGCGCCCGGCACTCTGTCAAAATCCTGGCGCGGATCTCGTCGCTGCCTGCGCTGCAGCCATCGGCCAGAACGACGTCGGCCACCACGATGGCGCCCGTGATCGGGCTGCGGCGCGATTTGGCGCGCGACATCCGCACTTCCGCCTGCCCGTTGATGATGGCTTCGATCTCTTCGGGATGCACTTTCAGCCCGCCGATATTGATGATGCCGCCGCGGCGGCCGACGAAGTGATAGCGGTCGCCGCGCAACTCGACCATGTCGCCGGTATCGACGAAGCCGTCGCCATCGGTCAGTGCGGCCGCATCGCGGCCGACATAGCCATGCGCGGTGCGCGTCGAGCGGATCCGCAGCGATCCGTCCTCGACTTTCATCTCGACGCCGCCGCTGCTTTTTTCAATCATGCTGGCTGGAAAGCCTTCGCGGCCGTCATTGACCGCAAAGCCGACACCGGCCTCGGTCGAGGCATAGGCGTGACCGATCGAGGCGTTTGGATACGCCCGGCTCAAACCGTCGAGCACGGCCTGATCGGCGATCTCACCCGACAGCCGAACGTAGGACGGAGAAAATTCGGAGGCCGATCCGCTCATCAAAAGCTTGCGCCAGTGCGACGGCGTGCCGGAGATGTGGGTGACGCCGGTCCGGTTCAGGCGCGCGACATGATCGGCGATCGGCTCTTCCGGCTGCGACAGCACCATCGAGCCGCCGCCGATGACGGCGCGCAGGAAGATCTGGAGCCCGCCATAGCGGCGGATGTCATAGAAGGTCGCCCAGACTGGCGGGGTGCCACGGGCAGGGCCGTCGGCGACGATCGCGCCCGTCAGGCCTTCCAGGGTGTGGCGGACGATCTTTGGCACGCCCGAGGTGCCTGATGTCAGCATCAGCCACTCGGTCGCGCGTTCGGTTCGGGTGCGCGATGCCGGACACACCGGCACACCGGCGGCGACGATCAGCTCGATCCCGGCCGTGCCCGGCACGCCCGTCCGGTCGGTGACGACCGCATCGATTTCCGCATCCTGCACCAGCAACTGGATGTGATCGGCGCTGACGTCGGGCGGACACAGCAGCATTCGTCGGGCGACGCCATCGAGCTCGATCATCGCGAGTGCGGAGACCAGTTGATCAGTGACTTTAACCAGCACCGAGCGGCCGGAGAGTTCGCCGAGACGGCCTCTGAGGCAAGTCAGCTCGTCGCTGAGCGACACCACCTGTCGCGCATCCGAAATCGTCCGGACCTTCAGGTCGCGGCCGAGATAATCGCGGAGCGCGAAGATTTCACGCGGGGACATTTTCGTACGCGCTGATGAAGTCGCCGATCGTGAGCGGAAATGCCGCGTCGTCCGCCAGCGTGAACGGGTCGACGCCGAGATCGTCTTCGAGGCGCGCCACCAGGATGGCGAAACCGAGCGAATCGAATCCGGTTTCGTGAAGCGACAGCTCGTCGTGCAGCGGCGGCAACGTCACCCGCTGCTCGACGGCGATCTGCTGCATTGCGGCCATAATCCTTAACCTTACCGACATGGAATCTTTTGCCTTCTGATTGAAGTGTGAGAGGACATCATAGAATGCAGCGCCGCCTTTCGCCGATCTTTTGGGTTCATTGGTAAACATGATCCTCGCCGCAAAGCCCCGGATTCGCGACATATCGGACGCCGATCTCGAGGGGGTCGGCGACCTCCTGACCCGCGGGTTCGCCTACCGGCCGCGTGACTACTGGATGCGCGGCCTGCGACGCCTGGCCGCCCGCCCGGTTCCGCCGGATGTTCCGCGCTATGGCTATCTGCTCGAAAATGAGGGCGTGCCGGTCGGCTGCCTGCTGCTGATCTTTGCGAACCGCACCGTCGACGGCCAGACCGTGACCCGCTGCAACGTGTCGAGCTGGTACGTCGATCCGGCGTTCCGGAACTACGCGGCGCTGTTTGCGTCGATGGCGCAGAAGCGCAAGGACGTCACCTATCTCAACGTCACGCCGGCCACCCACACCTGGCCGATCCTCGAGGCGCAGGGATACCAGGCCTATTGCCGCGGCCGGTATTTTTCCGTGCCGGTGCTGTCGGGCGGCGGACGCGGCATGCGGGTCGAGGCGGTCGGCGCGGATACCAAGGCGGTCGAGGGCCTGCGGGATTCGGACCTCGAGATGCTCAGGCGTCACGCCGGATATGGCTGCCTCAGCCTGGCCTGCCATACCGGCGAGGGCGCGTTGCCATTCATCTTCTTTCCGTTGCGCAAGCGCCGCGGCATCATCCCGGTGCCGGCGATGCTGCTCGGCTATTGCAACAGCGTCGCCGACTACGTTCGCTGCGCCGGCGCCTTCGGACGTTATTTGCTGCGTCACGGGTCGCCCGTGATCGTCATGGATGCGAACGGTCCCGTGGCCGGATTGAGGGGCCTCTATCGCGAGCCCCAGGGCCGCAAATATTTCAAGGGACCGCATCGCCCAGCCCTCGGCGATCTCGCCGACACCGAGCTGGCGATTTTTGGCATGTGATCCGGCTACAGCCGCAGCGCGCCGTTCATGAGACCGGCGTAAGCCTCGGCATCGACCGGACGATAGCAGCCTGAATCCACATCGAGGAAGAACAGCGGGTCTTGCACGCGCGCCGGATCGAACCCCTCGCGAACCAGTTCGTGCTTTTTCTGCTTGAAGGTTTCGGTCGAGTCCAATGTCGCGCAGACGCGGACGAGGACGGGGCAAGCGTAGGCCGGTAATTGGTGCGCCAGGTGATGTCGCAATTCCCCGAGGTCGAAATTTTCGCCGGTCACGATCGCTACCATGCCCGCCCGGCCATCGGTGCCCGGAAGCGTTATGCCATAGGTCGCGGCGTCGACGACACCAGGACATTGCACAACGGCCTGGTTGACTTCGGAGGTCGCGACATTTTCGCCTTTCCAGCGAAAGGTGTCGCCGAGCCGGTCAACGAAGCGGAAATGGCCGCCATCGTCGAGCGTCATCAGGTCGCCGGTACGGAACCAGGCATCGCCGGGCGCCAGCACGTTGCGCAAAATCTTCTTTTCGGTCTCGCCGGCGTCGGTATAGCCCTCAAAGCGGCCGCCGGCGTCGTTTGCGGTTCCGATCCGTCCCATCGCTTCGCCGGCTTCGCCGCGCGCGCAGGCGATGCACAGGCCGTCCGCGCCGCGAAGGGGTGTGCCAAGCTCGGCATCGACGCGAATGATCGCGGCCGGGAAACGATGCGCGAGGAACGCCGGGATCCGGCCGATCGCGCCGGGTTTGCCCTCGACATTGTAGAGCGAGAAATTGCCCTCGGTCGCCGCATAGAATTCGAGGATCTGCGGAATCGCGAACCTTGCCTGGAAGGCTTCCCAGATGTCGCCGCGCAATCCGTTGCCGCAGGCCAGCCGCAGCCGGTGCCCACGTTCGCGTTCGGATGGCGGCGCCTTCAACAGATAGCGGCAGAGTTCGCCGATATATTGAAACAGCGTGCAGTCATGGCGCACGATGTCGCGCCAGAAACGCTCGATCGAGAATTTTTCGGCCAGCACCACCGAGGCGCCGGCGGCCAGCATGCTGCAGGGCGCGACGATGCCGCCGACGCTGTGGCAGAGCGGCAGGCAATTGTACAGGCGGTCGTCGGGCGCAGCATTGGTCAATCCGGCAAACCAGCCGCCCCAGTTGAGGATGCGCCGGTGGCTGAGACTGGCGGCCTTGGGCAGGCCGGTGGTGCCTGACGTGTAGATCAGCAATGCCCGCTCATTGATGGTGATGCCGCGCCGCTCAGCCGACGACAATGGCGCGCCGTCGATGTTCGCGAGCGCGACATCGATACTCGCGTCCGCGGCCACGTGGCCGTGAAACCAGATTTTCGGCGGGCGCTTCAGTTGCGGGATGGCGGTTTCAAAGACATCGGCAAGACTTTTCGCAAGGATGATGTGATCCGCATCGGCGACGTTGAGACAGTGCGCCAGCGATTGTCCGACCAGTTTGGAGTTGATCAGGGCTGCGACGCCGCCGATTTTCGTGATGCCGAGCCAGGCCGCGATGGTGTCGGGGCCATCAGGCATCAACAGGCTGACGGTATCGCCGGGCTCGATGCCAGCCGCCAGCGCCCAGCGCGCATAGCGGTTGATCCGGTTCGCCAGATCCCGGTAATTCAACGTCAGCGTATCCGATAGCAGCGCCGGGCGGTCCGGCTGCCGCGCCGACCAATCCTCGACGATATCGGCAAACAGCCGATGCGGATCGGCCTCGATGCGCGACGTCAGTTCGATCGCCTTCAGCCAGCTTTTGGCGGCCGACGGCCTGCCGGCAAGCGGTGCGAGTTCTGTCGCGTGATCAATGACGCCGGTGTTCATGGCCCACTATGCGCTGGCTTTCCGCGATATCTATACTGCGGTCCGTCCGCCCAAGTGTTAACCGGCAGAGTTAAAACTCCTTTCAAATGCAAATGAGCACGGTTCTGATCAATTGATCGGCAATCGAATAGATATCGATGCTTTCGCGGCGTCAGTTGCGCGGGAATTTTACCACGATGCCGGGAATGCGGTGCGGCGCCGCCGGATTGCTGCAATATCGGTCCCGGTTAAAACGACCAGAGGCCACAATGATCAGCAAGCGAACGTTCCTTCATTCCGCAGCCTGTGCCGGGATATCGCTGCTCGGCGTCCATGTGGCGAGGGCGGCGCGCGCCGATCTGGTTTACCCGACCCGTCAGGTCAAATGGGTTGTCCCGTATGCGGCCGGAGGTGCTACCGACGTGCTGTCGCGGCTGGTCTGCCAGCATCTGACCGAACGGCTGGGCCAACCCTTCGTGGTCGAGAACAAGCCCGGCGCCGGCAGCAATATCGGCACGCAGTCCGTCATCACCTCGCCGGCGGATGGCTATACGCTGCTGCTGACCAGCACGGCCAACGCCATCAACGCATCGTTCGATCCGTCGCTTCCTTACGATTTCGCCAAGGGCATCGCGCCGGTCGCCGGCGTCGCGCGTATTCCGCTCGTGCTCGTGGTCAACAACGATCTTCCGGTGCACAGCGTTGCGGATTTCATCGCCTACGCCAAGGCCAATCCGGGCAAGCTCAGCGTCGCGTCCTCCGGAATAGGAACCTCGCTGCATCTGTCCGGCGAATTGTTCAAGGCGATGGCCGGCGTCGACTTCATCCACGTGCCCTACCGCGGATCGGCGCCGGGCCTGACCGACCTGATGTCCGGCCAGATCCAGGGCATGTTCGACAACGTCACGTCCTCGTTCGAACTGGTCCGCTCGGAAAAAATTCGCGCGCTCGGCGTCACGACAAGGGAGCGGTCGGAAACCATGCCCGAGGTGCCGCCGATCAGCGATACCTTGCGGGGCTATGAGACCGCGTCGTTCTACGGCGTCGGCGCGCCCCACGATACGCCGCCGCCAATCGTCGAACTGCTGAACAAGGAAATCAATGCGGCGCTGGCCGACCCGGCCATCAAGGCACGGCTCGGCGAACTCGGCGCCATTCCCATCGAAGGCAATGCCAACCAGTTCGGCGCCATGCTGGTCGTGGAAACCG
This sequence comes from uncultured Alphaproteobacteria bacterium, assembly GCA_963836765.1. Taxonomy (GTDB): domain Bacteria; phylum Pseudomonadota; class Alphaproteobacteria; order Rhizobiales; family Xanthobacteraceae; genus Bradyrhizobium. Next base: position 493,183 of record CAWILG010000048.1, on the reverse strand, counting down.
AGCGCTGGCGCAAGGTCGTGGAATTGTCGGGGCACAAATAACGCTCAGCCCTGATATTCGAGCACGTGCAGGCCGGCGTTCCAGTCGCTCGCATAGATCAGGCCATCGCGCGTGACGTAGATGTCGGCGGTCTTGGCGGCGAGCGCGACGTTGGGCCTCGGATCGATCATCCTGGCCGGCGCCGGCGGCAGCCAGAACGCCGGTTCTTTCGGCGCAAACTGATCCCTGAGATCGAAGACGCGGACGCCGCCGGCATTGTAGGTGGCGAAGATGGTGTCCTCGCTCTGGAACGAGCCGGGCCGGTTCTCATGCAGATTGTGCGGACCGAAGGTGCCGGGGGCCGCGCAATAGTCCCGGTCACGCGGAACCGGCATGGTTGCAATGGGAACGGGATTTTCCGGCGCCCGCACATCGAGCACGAAGATCTGGAACAGCCCTTTTGCGCATTTCTCCGCGTTGGCCTCGTCGGCGACCACTGCGAGGTTGCGCCCCGGCAACGGCAGCGGCGTGTGGGTGCCGCCGGGAAATGGCGGCGACCAGTTGATGTGCGACAATAGCTTCGGCTGCGTGGCGTCCGAGACATCATGGATGGTGAAGCCGCCATCACGCCAGGCGCCGTAGCCGAGCGAGCCCGCGACGATCATGTGATGCAGCGCGTAGCGCTTGCCCTTGGGCGCATCAGACACCTCGCCGGCCGCGCGGTTCATGCCCGGCAGCCACCATTTCGAGACGATCACCGGCTTGGTGATCTCCTGGAGGTCGACGATGCACAGGCAATGATCGGTAAAGCCGTCGAAATGCGCCGAGACGTAGGCATAACGCCCGCCCATCCAGGACAGCCGATTGATGCCAAGTCCCGGCATTTCCAGAAACGCGATCTCCCGCATCTCGTTAGGCTTGGAGATGTCGTGGATCGACAATCCGCTGCGGAACGGCTTGCGCTTGGAGATGCTGTCGGCGAGGCTGTTCTCGAAATAACCGCGCTGGTCGCTGTAGGACTGCATGGCGACGATATTGGCGCCGTTGGCGACCAGCAGCAGATCGTCCGAGCATTGCAGATGATGCGTCCTCGTGTACTGCCCGGCGGTGAAAAAACTCACCGGCTTCAGATGGCGCGGGTCGCTGGCATCCAGAATGGTCACGCCATCGCTGAACATGTGACCGACATAGAGGTGGTTGCGGTTGGACATGATCTGGATGCTGTCCGGACGCCCGCCAAGGTCGCTGTAGGAAACGTGCTTGATCTTATGACCGATTCCCTCCGGCGGGATCGGCGGGTCCTCGGCGTGGGCCGCACGGGGCATCCCTGCCAGCGCCGCCATGCCCAGCAAGCTGCGAAGATGCGCGCGGCGGCTCTGCATGGCTACTCCCTTTGGCTTTGAATGCTTTCAGGGCAGCCTAACACGGGGACAAGGAGCGGCAAGCGCAGCCACCGGAACGGATAGCCTAGTTGCCCCCGTAACTCTGCACCAGACTGCCGGCCACCAGCGACCAGCCGTCGACCAGCACGAAGAAGATCAGCTTGAACGGCAGCGACACCACGACCGGTGGCAGCATCATCATGCCCATCGACATCAGGACCGAGGCGACCACGAGGTCGATGATCAGGAACGGCAGGAACAGCAAAAAGCCGATCTCGAACGCGCGTTTCAATTCGGAGATCATGAACGCCGGCACCAGGATCCGCAGCGACATCTCTTCAGGGGTTGCCGGCGGCGGTTCGCCGGAGAGATCCATGAACAGTTTCAGGTCCTTCTCGCGGACGTTCTTCTGCATGAACCCGCGCAACGGGACGGAGGCGCGCTGCAGCGCTTCCTCGACGCCGATCTGGTTGGCGACCAAGGGCTTGATGCCGTCGTCATAGGATTTCTGCAGCACCGGCCCCATCACGAACGCGGTCAAAAACATCGCCAGCGCAATGATCACCGAGTTCGGCGGCGCGGTCGCGGTGCCCAATGCGGTGCGCAGCAGCGACAGCACCACGACGATACGGGTGAACGACGTCATCATGATCAGGATCGACGGCGCGATCGAGAGCACCGTCAACAGCGCGATCAGCTGGATCGCGCGCTCGGTGACGCCGCCATTGCCCTGGCCGAGATTGATGCTGATATCCTGCGCGAACACCGGATCGATCAGCGATTCGGTGGCGGCTAACAGTGCAACAAAAAATAAAACTCTACGCGGGACTTTCGCCGATCTCACGAAGGCGACTTTGGACGGCCCAGCAAGGACGCCATCTCGTCTTCGAGATTTTCAAAGCCGCTCTTCTGCGGAGCGGGCGCAGGGGCCGGGGCGTCGCTGCGCGCCGGGCGGGCCGGCGGCGGCTCAGGCGCGACCGGCGGCGCAACGGCGTCGCCGGCGGGCCGGCGCAGGGCGGCTTCCAGCCGCTGCGCCATCTCGGCGAGATTCTGGTCGGCGCTGGATTGCGGCGGTGGCGCGGGAGGCGGCGGGGGCGGAGGTGCTGCGGCGCGTTCGGGCGCACGCATCGGCGGCGGCACCTTCGGCGGCTCGCTCGGGCGCGGCGCGCGCGGCATCAGCGGCTCGGTGCGGGTCATCCGCGGCGGGACTGGATCAGGCCGCGGTTCGGGGCGCTCAGCCCTTGGCTCCGGACGGCCGCCAAGCGGCTCCGGCGCAAAGCCGGCCATCGGATCGCTGCGGCGCTCCGGCATCGGCGGCGGTGCCGGGCGGCGAACCTCGTCGGCGAAGGAGGGGCGGGCCGGGCGCGGCGGCGGTTCCGGCATTTGCGGCTCGCCATGGTCGAACATGTCGGTCCGGGAACCTTCGTTGTCGGCCCATGCGGCATCGGGCAGCGGCGCAACCCGGGGCGGCTGTTCGGCGCCGGCGACCGCGGGCCGCGGCGACATCTGATCCCGCCCGGGGATCGCGCGCACGATATTGGGTTCCACCACGATGTCGCTCGGACCGCCGATCATCAGGAGATGTTCGACATTGTCGCGCCGTACCAGCACCAGGCGCCGGCGGCCGTCGACGGCGGCGGCATCGATCACGGCCAGCCGCGGCATCCGTCCGCGATTGGGATTGGCGCCGAGGCGGTTGGTGGCGAAGCGGCGAACCAGCCATGCGGCGACGCCGATCAGCGCCAGAACGGCGATGAATGCGAAGAGGAATGTCAGTGTCTGCATATTGTCCCCGGCCATCGGGCCGTCCTCACATGGCTCATTTCGACAAGTGCGGACTACAAGCGATCCGCTAGCGGCGAATCACGCCTGAGATCAGCCTTATTTCTTAATGCCCCACGGCAAATCTTGCCGCCCGTTAATTAATAGACCAAGAATCGCTTGATCCAAAACGACTTCTGAGAGCGCACCCCGCATTGGCTTTTGCTGGTTAACGCAGCTTTCGTGGCGAAAATGCGCTCGCTTTGCCGCCGCTCGGCGGTCCCGCGCGCCGTCCACGGCCAAAGCGCGCAATTTTAACCAGCCGTTAACCATACACCGGGCAAATTCTGCCTACCTCGAAGGTGGCCCCAGAGGTTAACGGGAGCGGCGACCATGCCCATGAACGATCTTCCGATCCTGTCGGCGCTGCGCACCAAGATGCAGTGGCACCAGGAGCGCCAGCGGGTGCTGTCCGAAAACATCTCCAATTCCGACACGCCGAACTTCAAGCCGCGCGACCTGGTCGAGCCGACCTTCGACAACAAGGGCGCTCCCGTCGGCGGCGGCATGGGGTCGCTGGCGATGATGCGTACCTCGGCCAGCCATCTCGCGGTATCCGGCGGCGGCCAGACCTTCGACGCGGACCACGGCAGGAGCGGGTTCCAGACCCGGCCCGCCGGCAACGCCGTCAACCTCGAGGACCAGATGCTGAAAGTGTCCGCCAACCAGATGGACTATGCGGCGGCCACCTCGCTCTACACCAAGAGCCTGCACCTTCTGAAGACCGCGATCGGCAAAGGCTAGCGCATGATCAAGGCAAGGGAACCCTGATATGGCTGACGACAGCAGTGATTTCGCCCGCTCGATGGGCATTGCGACCTCCGGCCTGCGCGCGCAGGCCGGGCGGATGCGGGTGATCTCGGAAAATATCGCCAACGCGGATTCGACGTCGCCATCGGCCGGCGGCGATCCCTATCGCCGCAAGGTTCCGACCTTTTCCTCCACACTCGACCGCACGCTGGATGCAAAGGTCGTCGCGCTCGGCAAGGTCCGCCCCGACCAGTCGGCGTTTCGCGTCAAATACGAGCCGAGCAATCCGGGGGCGGACGCCGCCGGCAACGTCAAATATCCCAACGTCAATCCGCTGGTCGAAATGACCGACATGCGCGACGCCCAGCGATCCTACGAGGCGAACCTCAACATCATCAGCGCCACGCGCCGGATGATTCAACGCACGCTCGACATCCTCAAGGCTTGAACAGGAATTTTAGCAAATGGCTACTCCCTCAGTCGCTGCCAACGCCTACGCCAGCCTTGCCCGCATGATGGATTCCGGCGGCGCGGAGAAGGGCGGCCAGTCCTCGGGCGGTCCGTCCTTCTCGGCGCTGCTCAAGGACGCCGTCGGCAGCGTGCTCGAGGCCGGCAAGAAATCCGACGCCCAGACCATGGCGATGACCTCGGGCAAGGCCAACGTCATGGACGTGGTGACGGCGGTGGCGGAAACCGACGTCGCTGTCTCGACACTGGTCTCGGTACGCGACCGCGTCATCCAGTCCTACGAGGACATCATGAAGATGCCGATCTGAAGGCTGCCGTCATTGCGAGCGCAGCGAAGCAATCGATCTCGCCGCAACAAGAAAGAATGGATTGCTTCGTCGCAAGGGCTCCTCGCAATGACGGGTCCATCCGCTTCCAGAGTAGATAGGAATTCAAATGACCGGTGCTGAAACCCTCGACGTGGCGCGCGACGCGATCTGGACCATTGTCATCGTGTCGTCGCCGCTGATGGTGGTCGGCCTTGTGGTCGGCGTCGTGGTGTCGCTGTTCCAGGCGCTGACCCAGATCCAGGAGCAGACGCTGATCTTCGTGCCGAAGATTCTGGCGATCTTCGTGACGCTGTTGCTGGCGCTGCCGTTCATGGCGGACTCGCTGCACAGTCACATGATGCGGATATCGTCGCGAATCATTGGCGGTTGATGGCACTATGGCCGGGCCATGCACATCGATATCTCCCTGCTTCCGGCCCTTGCCGCCGCCTTCATGCTGGTGTTCGCCCGCATTGGTGCGATGGTGATGCTGTTGCCGGGATTGGGCGAGAGCAACATCCCGGTGCGCGTCAAGCTCGCGATCGCGCTGTTGCTGACGCTGATCATCCTGCCGCTGCACCGCTCCGCCTACCACATCGACATGACCTCGCTCTCCTCGCTTTTGGTATTGATGCTGTACGAGATCGTCATCGGCGTCGTGCTCGGCGCCACCGCCCGCGTCACGCTGGCGGCGCTGTCGGTCGCAGGCTCGGTGATCGCCCAGCAGCTCGGGCTTGGATTCGTCACCTCGGTCGATCCGACCCAGGGCCAGCAGGGCTTGCTGATCGGCAACTTTCTCACCATCCTCGGCATCACGCTGCTGTTCGCCACCGACAGCCATCACCTGGTGATCGCGGCGCTGAACGAGAGCTACCGGATCTTTTCGCCGGGTGAAGCGATTCCGACCGGCGACGTTGCAGCGCTTGCCACCCGCGCATTCGCCGCCGCGTTCAAGATCGGCATGCAGCTTTCAGCGCCGTTCCTGGTGTTCGGCCTCATCTTCAATATCGGGCTTGGCGTGCTGGCGCGCCTGATGCCGCAGATGCAGGTCTATTTCGTCGGCGTGCCGCTCTCGATCATGGTCGGCTTTTTGATCTTCGCCCTCGTGCTCGCGGCGATGATGGGAACCTATCTCAACTACTTCGTCGGCGTCATGCACGATTTGACGCCGCTGAAATAGAACAAGCCCTGCTCAAACAACAAGGCTAGAGCGCCGCGATGGCCGACGATAATGACGACAAAACAGAAGACCCTACGCAAAAACGTCTCGACGACGCGCATGCGCGCGGCGACGTTGCCAAGAGCCAGGAGGTCAACACCTGGTTCGTGATCGCGGGCGGCACGCTTGTGTTGTCGACCTTCTCGGGATCGATGGGCGGCGGCATCCTGATGCCGCTGCGCAACCTCGTCGCCAATTCATGGATGATCCACACCGACGGCGCCGCCTTGCTGGCGCTGGCGCAGACGCTGGGCTACGCCGTGCTGGCGGCGGTCGGCGTGCCGCTGTTGATGCTGATGTTAGCTGCGATCGCGGGCAACATGATCCAGCACCGGCTGGTGTGGTCGGCGGAGGGGCTGAAGCCGAAATTCAGCAAGGTATCGCCCGGCGCCGGCTTCAAGCGCATCTTCGGCAAGCAGGCGGCGGCGAATTTCCTCAAGGGCCTCTTCAAGCTGGTGGCGCTTGGCGCCGTCATGATGGCGGTGCTGTGGCCGGAGCGCCATCGCATGGAATCGTTCCTGCGGTTCGATCCGGACGCCATTCTCGGCGTCACCATCAGCCTGACGCTGCATCTGATGGGCGCGGTGGTGGCGATGCTGGCCGCGGTCGCCATCGCCGATTATTTCTTCCAGTACCGGCAGTGGTACGAGCGCCAGAAGATGTCGCTGCAGGAGATGAAGGACGAGTTCAAGCAGTCCGAAGGCGACCCCCATATCAAGGGGAAGATCAGGCAGTTACGGCAGCAGCGCATGAAGAAGCGCATGATGGCGGCGGTTCCCAAGGCCTCCGTGATCATCACCAACCCGACCCACTATTCGGTCGCGCTGTCCTACGAACGCGGCATGTCGGCGCCGATCTGCGTCGCCAAGGGCGTCGACAATATCGCCCTCAAGATCAGGGAAATCGCCAAGCAGCATGATATTCCAATCGTGGAAAACGTGCCGCTGGCCCGCGCCCTCTATGCCACCGTCGAGGTCGACGACGAGATCCCGGTCGAGCACTATCACGCGGTTGCCGAAATCATCGGCTATGTCATGGGCCTGAAGCGCGGGGTTTCAAGCTGGCGGGCGTGAAACAGAACGGAAATCGGCTTGAAATGCCCGTAATCTGCGGAATACCTGCCTGATGGACTTGCGTTTGCGGGTCCGATTCAGGCACTCAGGGGCGGCGCGCCGGCCGGTCGGGATGGCGCGTCTTCTCCGATGCCGACGGGCAATGTCGCTTCAAATGACCGCCGAAACTGACCACGATCCGTCACCCGAGCCGTTTCTGGCCCATGAGCCGGCGCGGCGGGGCGGCAGCATCGTGCTGGTGCTGCTGGTCGCCGCCGGAATCGTGGCGGTCGCGGTCGCGCTGATGACCATCGGCCGCGCCCAGGCCCAGCCCTATATCCTCGGCGTGCTGGCGCTGCTGGCGATGGTCGGCCTGTTCAATCTGTTCGCGTTTGCCGCGGGCATCATCCGTTTCACCGACCGTACCGCCGACGACCCGGTGATGGGCCGCATCGCCGATCATGCCTATGACGGGTTGGCGGTCACGGATTCCCGGGGGCCACGTGGTCTATTCCAACGCCGCCTATCTGGCGCTGACGGGGGCTGCGAGCGCGCAGGACGTCCGTCCGATCGAGCGCGTCTTCATCGGCAACCCTGATGTCTCGGAGGCGGTGTTCCGCCTGCTCAAGGCCGCGCGCGAAGGCAAGCGGCAGCAGGAGGAGGTCCGGATCGCCGGCACCGACGGCGCCCATGGCCGCTGGCTCCGGATGCGGGTTCGTCCGCTCGGCCAGAACAAGCGCGAGGCGAAATACGCGGTGTGGTCGATCGCCGATATCACGCGGGACCGCGAACGTCAGGAGGACGTGTTCAAGGAACTGCAGCACGCGATCGAATATCTCGATCACGCGCCTTGCGGCTTCTTCTCGGTCAATCCCTCCGGCGAGATCGGTTATGTCAACGCGACGCTGGCGAACTGGCTGGACCACGACCTCGCCGAAATCGGATCTGGCGGCCTGAAACTGACCGATATCGTGTCGGGCGACGGCGCCTCGCTGTTGACCTCGATCGCGGCGGTCCCGGGCGAAGTCAAAACCGAAGTGTTCGACATCGACCTGCGCATGCGCGGCGGCAAGACCATGCCGGTGCGGCTCTATCACAAGCTGGCGTTCGGGGCGGACGGCGTGCCCGGCCCGTCGCGCACGCTGGTGATCAGCCGCGCCCGCGACGAGCATTCCGATCCGGAGCGCGCGGCCGAAGTCCGCTTCATGCGCTTCTTCGACCATACCCCGATGGCGATCGCGACCGTGGATCGCGGCGGCACCGTGGTGCGCGCCAATGCCCGCTTTGCCAAACTGGCACAAAGCGTGAGCGGGGATGGGGCTGCGAACAAATCGATCTTCCGGGCGGTCAGCGCCCGCGACCGTGGCCTGTTGATCGCGGCGATCAATCAGGCCGCCGAAGGCCAGGGCGATATCGCGCCGGTCGAGGCCATGCTCGACGGGCCCAAGGAGCGCTGGGGGCAGTTCTTCGTCACCGCGGTCGAGAAGGACGAGCGCGATACCGAGGCTGCCATCGTCTACATGCTGGAGACCACCGAGCGGCGCACGCTGGAAAACCAGATCAACCAGTCGCAGAAGATGGACATGGTCGGCCAGCTCGCCGGCGGCATCGCGCACGACTTCAACAATGTGCTGTCCGCCATCATGATGGCGAACGATTTCCTGCTGAACGCGCACAAGCCGACCGATCCGTCGTTCCAGGACATCATGCAGATCAAGCAGAACGCGACGCGCGCGGCGACGCTGGTTCGGCAATTGCTGGCGTTCTCGCGCCGCCAGACCCTGCGGCCGCAGGTGCTCGATCTCGGCGACGCGCTGAGCGACCTCACCATGCTGCTGCGCCGGCTGATCGGCGAGAAGGTCAAGCTCGACCTCGTGCACGGCCGCGATCTCTGGCCGGTGAAGGTCGACGTCTCGCAATTCGAACAGGTGATCGTCAATCTCGCGGTCAACGCCCGCGATGCGATGCCGGACGGCGGCAAGCTGACGGTGAAGACCGCCAACGTTACGTCGGACGAAGCGACAGGGCTGTCCTACAAGGGCATGCCGGTGGCGGACTATGTGCGGATCGACATTTCGGATACCGGCACCGGAATCCCCGCCGATATCGTCGACAAGATCTTCGAGCCGTTCTTCTCCACCAAGGAAGTCGGCAAGGGCACCGGGCTTGGGTCTGTCGACGGTCTACGGCATCGTCAAGCAGACCGGCGGGTTTGTGTACGTCGACTCCACGCCCGGCGCGGGCACCTCGTTCCGCATCTTCCTGCCGCGCTATCATCAGGAGCTGGAGGCCGCCCCCGAGCCGCAAGCGATCAATGGCGCGTCCAACGGTGCCACCGAGCCGCCGAAGCCGAAACCCGATCTGACCGGGCAGGGCACGATCCTGCTGGTGGAGGACGAGGACGGCCTGCGCTCGCTCAATGCGCGGGGCTTGCGTTCGCGCGGCTACAGCGTGATCGAGGCCTCCAACGGCATCGAGGCGATCGAGGCGCTGGAGGAAAAGCAGGGCGCCGTCGATCTGGTCGTGTCCGACGTGGTGATGCCGGAAATGGACGGCCCGACGCTGCTGCAGGAGATGCGAGATCCGCAATCCCAACCTCAAGATCATCTTCGTCTCCGGCTACGCCGAAGAAGCGTTCGAAAAAAGCCTGCCCGAAAACGAGCAATTCGCCTTCCTCGCAAAACCCTTCGCGCTGAGCGCGCTGGTCGAGAAGGTTAAGGAAACCATGACTTCGCAATAGGGGGCATCTGCGCCCTTACAAGCCTCTTATCGTCACATCCCCGCGACCGAGGGCCGCAGCCGCGGTTCCCGTTTGCGGCTTCACTTTTAGGCAACTCCGCCCATGTTAAGGGCGCTTCCCCATGCCGGGGACTGAGGAAACAAATATGAACTTCTCGCAACGCACGCGCGGGATTGTCCGGGCGATTGCCGTCGTTCTGTCGCTGGCGGTCCCGCTGGTGATCGCGATCTCGTCGGCCGACGCCCGCGTCGGCGGCGGATTTGGCTCGGGCTCGCGGGGATCGCGGACCTTTTCCGCGCCGCCGAGCACGACCACGGCGCCGGGCACGGCGCAACCCTTCAACCGCACCTTTAGCCAGCCGGGCAGCCCTGGCGTCGGCGCGCCGGCCGCGAACGCCGGCGGCGGCTTCTTCAACCGGCCGGGCCGGGGCCTGCTTGGCGGGCTCGCCGCGGGCTTCCTTGGCGCCGGCCTGCTCGGCATGCTGTTCGGCGGCGGGATGTTCTCCGGCCTCGGCGGCTTGTCGTCGATCTTCGGCCTGATCCTGCAGATCGGCCTGATCTTCATCATCGTGCGGATGGCGATGTCGTGGTGGCAGCGCCGCCACACGCCGGCGTCGGCCTATGCCGGCGGGCCCGCGATGGGTGCCGGTCCGCAATCCGGCTTCGGCTCGGCGATGGGTTTTGGACTGGGATCGGCCAGCGCGCCGCTCGAGATCCAGCCCGCCGATTATGAGGCCTTTGAGCGGTTGCTTGGCGAGATCCAGGCCGCGTGGTCGATGGAGGACGTCGCCAAACTGCATACGCTGGCGACGCCCGAGATGGTCAAATATCTCACCGACGACATCCAGGCCAACAAGGACCGCAACGTCATCAACAAGACCTCCGACGTGAAACTCTTGCAGGGCGACCTCGCGGAAGCCTGGCGCGAAGGCGATACCGATTACGCCAGCGTGGCGATGCGGTTCTCGCTGGTCGACAAAACGCTGGATCGCAACTCAGGCCGTCTGGTCGAGGGCAGCGAAACGCCTGCCGAGATCACCGAAGTTTGGACCTTCGTGCGGCCGCGCGGCGCAACCTGGGAACTCTCGGCGCTCCAGCAGACCAACTGATTATTGCCCGATTAAAACATCTGGAGGCGTCGCGGTTCATTCCGCGGCGCCTTTTGCTTTTCCGATGTTCATTTCGCTGTCGCGGAACCGGAATATTGCCTGCCGCCGTGGGTTGATGTCCTGCGAACCAAAAAAACAACCGGGAGGATTTCGATGAACCGCTTCAAGCTCGTCTCGTCTGCCTGCTTTGCCCTAGCGGCGATGTCGCTGCTCGCCGCGCCACCCGCGCAGGCGCAATCGGCCGATACCGGTTTCTTCGTCACCAGCAACGGCATCGGCAATGGCGCCAACCTCGGCGCCCTGGCCGGCGCCGACAACCACTGCCAGACGCTGGCGCAGGCCGCGGGCTTTGGCGCGCCGAAGACCTGGCACGCCTATCTCTCGACCCAGGCGGCCGACGGAGCGGCTGCCGTGAACGCGCGCGACCGCATTGGCAAGGGACCGTGGAAAAACACCAAGGGCGTCGTGATCGCCAGGGACGTCGCCGATCTCCACAGCGCCGGCAACAACCTCACCAAGCAGACCGCGCTCTCCGAGAAGGGCGAGGTCATCAATGGCCGCGGCGATACGCCGAACCGCCACGACGCGCTGACGGGCTCGCAGCCCGACGGCACCGCGTTCGCGGCCGGCGACGACCGCACCTGCAAGAACTGGACGAGTTCGACGCAAGGCTCGGCGATGCTCGGTCATATCGATCGCATCGGGCTGCGCGACGACGACGCCTCGAAATCGTGGAATTCGTCGCATCCCTCGCGCGGGCCGGACGGCGGCTGTTCGCAGGCCGACCTCAAGAGCACCGGCGGCGACGGCTTGCTGTATTGCTTCGCGGCGAACTGAGGGTTACCAAACCCTCCATGAAGATCATCGACGCGCAGGTTCACATCTGGTCGAAGACGGTCACGCCGCCAAGCGGCCTGCATCGCAAGGTCTCGAGCTTCACGGCCGAAGAACTGCTGAAGGAAATGGACGAGGCGGGCGTGGATGCCGCGCTGATCCATCCGCCGCGCGGCTGGGATCCCGATTCCAACGCGCTGGCGATCGAGGCGGCGCGGAAATATCCCGATCGTTTCGCGATCATGGGCCAGTTTGCGCTCGACGATCCCGAACAGCGCAAGCTGGTGCAGGGCTGGCGCAATCAGCCAGGCATGATGGGCCTGCGTTGGCCGTTGCTGCTGGACGAGCACCAGAAATGGCTGCATGACGGCAAGCTCGAATGGCTGTGGCCGGCCGCCGAAAAGGAGGGCCTGCCGCTCGCGATGATGGGCGGGTTGTACCTGCCGAAATTTCGTGAGATCGCCGAACGCCACCCAAATCTCAAAATGATCGTCGATCACTGTGGATTGAACCGTCGCGGACAGGACGCTGCGGCATTCATCCATCTCGACGAACTGGTGGCGCTTGCAAAATTGCCCAACGTGGCGGTCAAGGCGACCGGCGCGCCGCATTATTCCACGGAAAGTTATCCGTTCCGCAATATTCAGCATGGATTGCAGCGCATCTTCGATGCCTTCGGGCCGAAGCGTTTCTTCTGGGGCACCGATATCACGCGGATGCCCTGCAGCTATCGGCAGTGCGTCACGTTCTTCACCGAAGAACTGCCCTGGCTGAAGGGAAAAGATCTGGAAGACGTGATGGGCCGCGGCCTCACCGAATGGATCGGCTGGAACTACAGGTTCTGAGCCGAAACGCCGTTACACGGCTGGCGTCCAATCCCTGAAATCGCGCTACGATCCGCCTGCCAAACAGGCAGGGAAGGTGAGATCGATGAAATATCAACTCTACTACTGGCCGGGCATTCAGGGCCGCGGCGAATATGTCCGCCTCGCGCTGGAAGAGGCCGGCGCCGCCTACAGCGACGTCGCGCGAAGCGGCAACGGCATGGGCGCGATGATGAAGATGATGGAGGCGGAGGGCACGCCGCCGTTTGCGCCGCCGTTCCTGAAAGCCGGCAAGCTCGTGATCGGGCATACCGCCAATATCCTGCTGTATCTGGGCTCGCGCCACGGCCTGGCGCCGAAGGCGGAGCCGGGACGGCTGTGGCTGCATCAATTGCAACTCACCATCACCGATTTCGTGCTGGAGATTCACGACACCCACCACCCGCTCGGACCGTCGCTGTATTATGAAGACCAGCGCGCCGCGGCCAAAAAACGCACCGAGGAATTCTGGAAACAACGCGTGCCGAAATATCTGGGCTATTTCGAAGATCTGGTGCAGGCCAATGGCGGCGCTTACGTCACCGGCCGCCGCCTGACCTATGTCGATCTCTCCCTGTTCCAGATCGTGGCAGGCCTGCGCTACGCTTTCCCGAAACGCATGAAGGCGTTCGAGCGGGAAATACCCGGCCTGGTCGCCCTGCACGACCGCGTCGCGGCGCGGTCGAACATCAAGGTGTATCTGGCCAGCGACCGGCGCATTGCCTTCAACGAGGACGGCATCTTTCGCAGGTACAAGGCGCTGGATGGTTAGACCGCTGGGCGCGCGCCGAACTCCGCTTACCTCTCCCATCGGGAGAGGTCGGCGCGCAGCGCCGGGTGAGGGGTTACGGTTTATCGTGAGGCCTTAACCCCTTGTATCTACCCATTGAGCAAAATGTGCGATGGAAGCGACTGAGCGCTTTGGCCGGTGGCCACCGGCCAAAGCGCGCGGCGATGTCGCCCGATACCCCTCCGGCAACAACCGTGGGTGAGCCTGGGATCTTCGCCGTTGTCACGCACGACCGAACAGTCGCTGGATCACGATCGCACGAACAAGGCAGGTTACCGTGATAAAGATCATTTGTGGAGTGGATGTTTCGAAGGCCAGGCTCGATGCGTGCATTGAGCCCGGGGCGGTCTTCGCGAGTTTCGACAATAGTGCCGCCGGGATCGCCGAGCTGGCGGCGTTCTGCCGTCAGCATCAGGCGGGACTGGTGGTGATGGAGGCGACCGGGGGCTATGAACGCCGGGCGTTCTTGTTGTTGTGGGAGGCAGGCATGCCCTGCGCGCTGACCAATCCACGCAGCGTCCGCCGCTACGCTGAGGCGATGGGTATTCTGGAGAAGACCGACCGGCTCGACGCCGGCGTCATCGCCCGCTTCGCCCATGCCAAGAATTTGCAGCCGACGCCGGCGCCAACCCCGGCCCAGCAGCGGCTGAAGGCCCTTGTTGCAAGGCTCAGGCAGGTTACCGACGATCTCACTGTCCAGAAGCAGCGCCGCGCCAGCCTCGTCGACAATGCCGAGATGCTGGCCAGCATCGGCGAGGTGATAACCCTTCTCAAGCGGCAATCCCGCACTCTCGAGGGCGAGATCGCCTCGATGATCGACGACGATCCCCTGTGGGCGCAGCTCGCGCAAGCCTGGCGCTCGGTGAAGGGCGTTGCCGGCCGCACCGTCGCTCGCCTGATGGCAGACGTGCCGGAGATCGGCACCTACTCCAACAAGGCCATTGCCAAGCTCGCCGGCCTCGCCCCGCTCGCCGATGACAGTGGTAAGCGGCAGGGCAAACGATCGGTCCGCGGCGGTCGCGCCAGCGTTCGCTCGATCCTCTTCCTGGTCGCCGCCATCGCCGCTAAATACGACACGACCCTTGCCGCCTTCCGCGACAGATTGCTCGCCGCAGGAAAACCCAAATTGGTCGTCCGGATCGCGCTGGCCCACAAACTGCTCGTCCGCCTCAACGCAAAAGCACGCGATGCGCGTGCCCAATATGCCAATGCAACTTGACTCTTCAGATAGTCGCTCACCCGCTCGCAAGGGCTCGCGACCTCTCCCGATGGGAGAGGTGAGAGGAGCCTGCGTCGCCATTGATGCTACCTGTTCCTGCCATCGATCGGCGTCATCGCAAGCTTCGCAAGCTCGATGCCGTCGATGCAGCTGACGTTCAGCGCCACCACTTCGGTGCCGTCCGGCCTGGAGCCGCGCGCGAACACGTCGACGCCGCAATCGATGCAGAGCTGATGCCGGATCGCGTGCTTGTTGAACAGATATTCGCGCAGATTTTCCTCGCCGGCGCGGAGCTGAAAGCTCTTCGGCGGCAGGAAGGCAAAATGCAGGCCCTTCTTGGTGCAGATCGAGCAGTTGCAGGCGGTCACCATCGCCATGTCGGTGGTGCATTCGAAGCGCACCTGGCCGCAATGGCAGCCGCCGGTGTAAATCTTGCTGTCGGGCATCGTCTCCCCTCGCCAACGCTCTCACCAGATTCCCGGCAGCAGACGATAGCGCACGCGCGCGGCGTAGTCAGCATAATCGGGCAGCCCCGCGATCAGCGTCCGTTCCTCGATCCGCGCGCGAATGGCGAACAGCACGGCGAACAGGGGCACGATCGCCAGCCCCCACCAGGAGCCCAGCAGCAGCGGGGCGCCTACGAAAAACAGCATGATGGCGCTGTACATCGGATGTCGCACCAGAGCATACGGGCCGGTCGAGACCACGTGATGGTGGCGCTCGGTCTGCACCTTGACCAGGGGGGCGGCAAAGGAGTTTTCGCGAAACACCCACATGATGAGGCCGGTGGAGAGCAGGTACATCGCGAGGCCCATCACCTGCAGCGGCAGCGGCACGTCGGAGGCGTGCATGCGCCGGTCCAGGCCCATCGCGACAAACCAGAAAAATGCGACGACGACGAACACCAGCATGAACTTCTTGTCAGCGGCGGGCTGTTCGTCGCGCGCCGTCAGCCGCATGCGTTCGGCCAGCAGCCCCGGATCGGTCCGCGCCAGCCACAATCCGCAGGCCGGGCCGAGTATCGCTGATGTCGCCAGATACACCCACGCCCCCGGCCAGTGCAGCGTGCCCGCGGTGGCAAACAGCAACACGCCCATGGCGACGACAAAGAAGGTGTTCTGCAGCAACAGCTTTGCGATCATGCCGGTGTCCCCTTTCAAGGGGTTAGCATGATCGCGCGGTTATTCGGCAAACTTGCGGCGCTCGCTGCGGTCGAGCCCGCCCGTAACGTCTGAAGATGCCCGTAGAAGTCAGGCCAGCTGATCGATCCGCGTTCCCTGTCCGGGCGGAAGGGGGGCCAGCACCGTCGGCTGCGGCAGGCGCGTGCCGTCGGCCGCTGCGGCGTTCGCATCGGGCGTCTTGTCGGGCGGATTGGGGCTCGATTGCGGCGGTGCGATCGGCGCCGGCGCGGAAACGCTTGCGAGCGTTGCCATCGGAAACATCCTTTTTTGTTGCCTCCGACCTTGGCCGCGTTGAAGCGAAAGATTCGTAAATCCGTCGCCGCAACCACGCGGCATCGCCGCCGATCCCGTCGCACGGTGAACGGCAGGCTCCGGTTTCATTACAAATTGAGCGAACTTATCGGCCGCAGCGGCGTTCCGGCGGGCCTATTCGTCCTTGCCGCGGGTGACCGCGATCGACGCGTCGGTCTTGGTGCGCGTGCATTCCATGTTGAGGCGGCGATAGCGAAAGCTGACCTTGTCGCCGCGCAGGATGCCCATGCGTTTGAGGCAGCGCGAGGTGCCGGTCGTGGTGTCGTCCTTGGTCACGGTGAAGACGACGGCTG
The DNA here is from genome assembly GCA_963836765.1 of uncultured Alphaproteobacteria bacterium. Classification (GTDB taxonomy): domain Bacteria; phylum Pseudomonadota; class Alphaproteobacteria; order Rhizobiales; family Xanthobacteraceae; genus Bradyrhizobium. Next base: position 476,864 of record CAWILG010000048.1, on the reverse strand, counting down.
TGATCGCGCCCACCAGCGTGAGGAATTCCGGCTTCGGCTTGCGGTCGCCCTTGGCATAGAACTCAATGGAGTAGTTCTCGCCACGGCAGCCGAGCGACAGCTCCTTGGCCGCCGGATGCGTCAGATAGACGATATTGGCGGCCCGGAAACTGACCTTGGTGCCGTCGATCTGGCCGGCGAGCTCCTTCGCGATATCGTCGCAACGGTCGGCGCGGGCCGGCGAGGCAGCGAAGGTGGCCAGCAACGCGACCGTTGCGGCGAACGCCGCGGAACGAAGGTCGGGTAGGAAACGGTTGCGCAGTGTTTTTGTCATCATACCCCCAAGATACCCGCAAGGCATTGAAACGCGCACGCTAGGTTCATGCAAGGTCTGCGCGAGCGCGTCAATACGAGCCGTGACCGCGACCAGTGGTCACGGTGGGGTGGCCCGCCGGTGAATGCGGCGTGCGCCGGCGTTCAGCCGGCATGCGCATCTATCGCATCGATTGGCCTAGAACAGGCATTTCCCGTCATGCGACTTGGAGACCCTGGCCGCCTGGCGCACGCAATCGTTCGGGTAGGTTTTGCCGTTGCAGCCGCAGACCGGGCGGTAGATCTGGGGACAGAAGCGCGGGACGCGCGCGCAGGTCCCGGCGATATCGAAGATGAAGCAGGCACCGGTCGGATGCTGGCAGAACAGCCCGGCGTTGCACTGGATGCCGGGAAAGCCGCCGCATTGCTGGCCGACACCGGCCGCGCCGGCGCCAATGGGGACCATAATCATCAACGCCAGTACCAACGAAACGAAAAGCCGCGTCTTCATGATTGCCTCCCTGGGTGTGCAAGAATCTCCAAAAATAAACAACTTTAGATCACAAGAATTAATGTTGGGTCGCAACGGATGTATGGCGGTTCGGGCCGGTGCCGGGCCTCCGGAAGACCGAGGCTTCTCGCCCATATAAAAGTATGGTAGATTCTACATACCAAGAGCGGTACCAGGCCGATGCCCGATATTGAATGGGATACCGCAACGGACAGGGCCAACCGGGCCAAGCATGGCATCGGGTTTGAGTTGGCCCAGCATGCGTTTCTGGATCCGTTGCGCGTGATCGCTGAAGACCTCGGTCATGGCGGCGAGGAGCAGCGCTACTTCTGCTTTGGCCGGGTCGAGGGCACCGTCATGACCGTGCGCTTCACGTGGCGAAACCAGAAGATCAGGATTTTCGGGGCCGGCTACTGGCGGAAGGGAAAGGCGATCTATGAAAAAGCCAACGGTTAAATACAGCAAGGGCGAGATCGGCCGGGTCAGGATCGTCGAGGATTTCCTGCCATCTCCGGACCGGTTGGTGCTGCGCGAGGACAATGTGAAGGTGACACTCAGCCTGTCGCAGCGATCGGTAGCGTTTTTCAAGCGCGCCGCCCGCCAACGCCGTGTGCCCTACCAGCGCATGATCCGCGCGCTGGTCGACGCCTATGCGGAGAAGCAGGAAGGGAAGGGGTGAAGAAGCATTGCTGCTGGGCCTCCGGAACCTTCCTTTTGCCTGAAAAGTGCTTAGAACGGTTCAATCGCCGGGATGGCGTCCGTGGACGCGCCCGGAACCTCAACCCCAAGAGCCCCCCATGAACGCTCCCACTGCCTTTCCCGACCCAAAACCAGTCCCGCCCTACAAGCACACGCCGCTGTTTCCGCTTGGCGCGGATACCACGCCCTACAAGAAGATCACGACCGAGGGCGTGCGGGTCGAAAAAGTGCTCGGTAAGGAGATGCTGGTGGTGTCGCGCGAGGCGCTGCGGGCGCTCAGCGAGGCCGCGTTCGGCGACATCAATCATTATTTGCGGCCGGGGCATCTGAAGCAACTGCGCTCGATCCTTGACGACAAGGAGGCCAGCGACAACGACAAGTTCGTCGCCTTCGACTTCCTGAAAAACGCCAACATCGCCGCCGGCGGCGTGTTGCCGATGTGCCAGGACACCGGCACCGCGATCATCATGGGCAAGAAGGGTTTTAACGTCATCTCTGATGGCGACGACGAGGCCGCGCTGTCGGAAGGCGCGCGTGACGCTTACCTCCGCCGCAATTTGCGCTATTCGCAGGTGGCGCCGCTGTCGATGTATGAGGAAAAGAACACCGCCAATAACATGCCGGCGCAGTGCGAGATCTACGCCGAAGGCGATGACGCCTACAAGTTCATGTTCATGGCCAAGGGCGGTGGCTCCGCCAACAAGGCCTTTCTGTTCCAGGCAACGCCGTCGGTTCTGACGAAGGATCGCCTGCTGGCGTTTTTGAAGGAGAAGGTGCTCACCCTCGGCACCGCCGCATGCCCGCCCTATCATCTGGCGATCGTGATCGGCGGCACCTCCGCCGAACTTTGCATGAAGACGGTAAAGCTGGCCTCGGCGCGTTATCTCGACGCGCTGCCGACGCATGGATCGGCGGATGGCAATGCCTTCCGCGATCTGGAGATGGAGCAGGAAATTTTAAAGATGACGCAGTCGCTCGGCGTCGGCGCGCAGTTCGGCGGCAAATATTTCTGCCACGACGTCCGCGTGATCCGGATGCCGCGGCATGGCGCTTCCTTGCCGATCGGGCTCGGCGTCTCCTGTTCGGCGGACCGCCAGGTGCTCGGCAAGATCACGAAAGATGGCGTCTATCTCGAAGAGCTCGAGCATAATCCCGCGCAGTATCTGCCAGTTGTGGAACAGTCGCTCGGCGGCGAAGTCGTCAAGATCGATCTCAACCAGCCGATGAAGGATATTCTGGCGACGCTTGCAAAACACCCGATCAAGACGCGGGTGTCGATGAGCGGCACCATGATCGTCGCCCGCGATTCCGCGCATGCCAAATTGCGCGAGCGGCTGGAGAAGGGCGAGCCGCTGCCGGATTATTTCAAGAACCATCCGGTGTATTACGCCGGTCCCGCCAAGACGCCGGACGGCTACGCCTCCGGTGCGTTCGGCCCAACCACCGCGGGACGGATGGACAGTTTCGTCGATCAGTTCCAGGCCGCCGGCGGCTCGATGGTGATGGTCGCCAAAGGCAACCGCGCGGTCGCGGTGCGCGAGGCCTGCAAGAAGCACGGCGGCTTCTATCTCGGCTCGATCGGAGGGGCGGCGGCAAACCTCGCCGAGCACTGCATCAAGAAGGTCGAGGTGGTGGAATATCCCGAACTCGGCATGGAAGCGATCTGGCGCATCGAGGTCGAGGATTTCCCGGCCTTCATCATCATCGACGACAAGGGCAATGACTTCTTCAAGGAATTGAATCTGGGGTAGCTCTTAAACCTCGCCCCGCTTGCGGGGAGAGGTATAGGCCGCCATTGGCGGCCGTTCTAGAAAGAACGCCGAAGCAAAGCTTCGGCTATGTTGCGAAGCAATCCGGGTGAGGGGGCTCTCCGCGTATTCGGTATTCGTTGAGGCAGCCCCTCACCCCAGCCCTCTCCCCGCAAGCGCGGGGCGAGGGAGCTCAGAAAGTCTTACGCCCGCGTTCCTGTGAACGGGAAACTGCCCATCATTCCGATGCCCATTTCGCCGGACATGCTGTCGCCGGAAACCTTGCCGGTGAAGGCGAGCGTGAGCGGCATCGGGTTGGTGATCGAGATCTTCCAGGCGACGTCATCGCCGCTGGTGGTGCCGTCGAAGATTTCACCGGAATTGCCGTCGGCGCCCTGGGTGCCCGTCAGCGTGCCGCCGGAATTCGTCAGGGTCAGCGTTGCCTTGCGCTCGCCCATCGGCGTGGTCATCACGATGTTCCAGTTGCCGTCCACTGCCATTGCTGTCTCCCCAATATGTCCCAAACCGGAATGGTTCCGAGCTCCAAACTCTGGCGGCGGTATAACCTATCTCGCTGCGGAAGCCTATGGTGCGCCCAATGCGGCGATCAGGCGCGGGCGGCGCGGACGCGGTTCGTCACCAGGATGCGAAACGCCACATACTGGATCGCGAAGGCGGCAAGCTTGGCGCCGAGCAGGACCACCGTGACATAGAACGTCCACAGCTTCATGTCGCCCGTCAGCGCCACCGCGATGGTGCCGCAGCCGAGCGCGAACATCAGCGTTGCCCACGCATAGCCTGCCAGCGTGACGTATTCCGGAATGGTCTCGGTCACGATCGGCGGCAGATAGCGCAGCATCCAGCCGCGCTTGAGCATGATGGCGCCGATCGCAAAATGCCCGATCGCGGGTTTTGCCAGCACGAAACGCGGATCGTTGGTGAGCAGCGTGGCGCTGCCGAGCACGATCACCAGCGCGAGGCTCGCATAGGTCATGAAGCCGAGCGGCTTGCCCTTGACGCGGGCGTAGATCACCTGCGCGATGGCGCCTGCGATCGCCACGCCGGTCGCCAGCAGCACGTTGTCGGTGATCAGATAGATCGCAAGGAACAGGATGGTGGAGAAAAAATCCGTGCCCAGCCTGGCGAATACGTCCTTCATCGTCCTGCTCCCTGTTGGATCGCTGATGTTATCCTAGCGCGTTACCGGCAGGGCCCCGACGGGCGCCGTCCCGTATTTCGCCTTGCGATATTGCGGATACCATTTGGTGAAATAGACCGCGCTGTTGCGGGCGGCGAATGTGATCAGCAGTCCCGACCAGAGCGGCAGGCTCGGGACATAGAGCAGCGCCATGTTGCCGATCATCATCAACAGCGCCGCACCGGTCCAGGCCCAGGTGATCAGATAGTTCGCATGCAGGAAGCCGGGCAGTTGCGCCGTCTCGGCATCGACCACCTCCCGCGCATATTGCAGCGTGAAGGGGCGGCGGAACACGATCGAAAGCAGCGACACCAGGAAGATGCCGCTATCGACCGCGAATTTGACGGCCGATGCGCTGATCGCGGGATCGATCAGGACGTAGATGCCGACTGCGGTGAACACGACCACGGAGCCGGCACCGAGGATCTTGACCGAGCGGCCGCGCACGATGTCGAGCGCGATCACGGACAGACAGGCCGCAACGGCGGCAAACAGGCTCACGGCGGCCGGGGCCACCAGCATCAGCAGGGCGTAGGCGCCGTAGGGAGCAAGGATCAGGAAAATCGTCATGGCAGCCTCATTCGGGCTAATCTTTACATCGTAAAGATAAACTAGCGGCGAGTGGAGGAATCGTCAAGCGAAATCTTTACAGTGTCAAAATTAAAATGAAGATGCTCAAAAACAAGCAACTTCAATTGGTTGCCGCGCGGTCGTTAGCCGCTTCCACCCGTCATGAGCCGGAACAGGATCGCCAGCGCGCAGGAGAACAGCAGGATGACCGTGAGGGTCATGCCGCCGACCCGGCCGACCCGAAATGGCAGCGTGTTCGGCGCCGCATACATGCCGAGCGGATGCAGCAGCCGCGAAACCAGTAGCGCGCCCATCAAGAGGTGGATCCGCAGCGCCGACGCGCCTGATATTTCGAGGAACCCAACCATCAGCGTGATGATCGGCACGTACTCGATAAAATTTGAGTGCGCGCGGATCGCGCTGCGAAGTTTGGTGCTGTCGCCGTCACCGAAGGCAGCCCGGTTGCCCTGCCGCAGCCGTATCACCCGAAGCGTGAGCACGGCGTAGAACAACGCGAGTATCGCGAGATAGCCGGCGGTGATGGTGGGCAAGTGCATATGTGTCTCCCCGGACGAGTTGTGTCTTACCATCTCTCTACGCCGTCATTCCGGGGCGCGACGCAGTCGCGAGCTTTGATGTGCAATTGCACATCGGAGAATCCATACTCACGATCGTGGTTATGGATTCCGGGCCTGCGCCAAGCGGCGCATCCCGGAATGACGAGGGTGGGGGCTGTTGTCCGCTCGTTACTCCGCCCCCATCCAATTGCCATGAAATCCATCGGGCACGCGATGCCCCAAATGCACCAGCGCCACCGGACCTGCTTCGACATCCCCGGCATTGAACACCGCCAGATCGCTGCGGTTCTCCCGTGCGCGCCAGACCGCTGCGAGCAGCCAGCCATCCCCCTCGGCGGCATCGCTGCCACGCTCGACGAAGACGGGCTCCGAGATGGTATCGCCGGCGGGCAGCAAATAATTGCCGAGCCGTTTGCCATTGCCGTCGACATGCACGATGCCCGAGAGCGCGCCGAACATCGGCAGATCCGGATTGGCGCAGGCGTACCAGCCGTGGTTGCTCTTCAGGCCGGCGCGGCGATCGTCGATGCGCGGAAATTCGCCGGTCAGATCGTCGAGATAGGTTTGCGTGAAGCGGTCGGTATTGCCCGAGAGATCGAAGGTCCAGCGGCAGTACCGCGCGCGCGACTTCTTGGGATCAGTTGGCGAGCCGTCGGGATGGGTGAACAACGGGGCTTCTTCGAACTGCATGACGTCGGCGATGATGCGGTCGCCTTCCTCCCATGCGTTCATGACATGAAAGACGTAGCAGCTTTCGGCGCGGAACCAGACGATGTCCTGCGCCGAACCGCTGCGCTTCATGACGCCGACATACGCGCCTTTCTCCGGCTCCCAGGCATAAGGCGGCTTGCCGCGCATCGCGCGATCCATGCTGCCGGTGATCGGCAGGATCGGAAACAGCAGATGATTTTCGGTGACGATGAAGTCGTGCACCATGCTGGCATAGGGCGATTCAAAACGATCGAACCGCGTCACCACGCCGGATGCATTGACCGATCCAAAGGAGAGGGCAGGGGTCAGCGGACCGGCGGCATTGTAACCGAAGAACACCATCTCGCCGGTGACCGGATCGATCTTGGGATGCGCGGTGAACGGACCGGAGATGGCGCCCTTGTAGTCGCAATAGCCAGTTCGATTGAGCGTATCCGGCTCGATCTCGGTCGGCAGATGGCCCTCTTCGAGCGCCAGCAGGCGGCCGGCGTGAAAGATGATGTTGGTGTTGGCGACGCCGCCGTCCTGCGTGGTCGAAGCCGGCGTATCCGGCAGCTTGCGGCCAAAACCGCCGAACAGCGCGCGGCCGGCGTCATGCTCGGCCTGCCATTTCGGGGTGCGGACCCAGCGATTCCTGTAGCTGGCGCGGCCGTTTTCGAGATGGAAGGCGTGCAGCATGCCGTCGCCGACGAACCAGTGCGCGCCCGGCGCGTCGAATTGCGGGTTGGGGCCGTTGCGATAAAGCGTGCCGTGTAGTTCGCGCGGCAGTTCGCCGGTGACTTTCAAAAACGGCGCGTCGCACTCCATCGGGATCGGCGCCAGATTGGTCCGCGCCGCATTTGAGGTCACCTGGTCCAGCATCTCGCGCTCCCTGTGTTTATATCTTTACATCGTCAAGATATCAGTAGCGGGCGCCTCAGCCGCCGTCAAGCAAAATCTTTACAGTGTCAAAATGACATCATATAAAATGACGTCATATAAGGATTTGCATGGCCAGATCATCCAGAGAAACCAAGGCGGGCCGTCCAGCGACGGCGCGCGCCCGCAGGCCGGCGAAAGCCGTCACCGAACGGCCCCGGCGGCGCAAATCAGGTGGCGATACCCCCTATCACCATGGCGATCTGCACGAGGCGCTGTTGAAGGCGGCCGAGCGTGTGCTGGAGCGCGATGGCTTGCCGGGCCTGACGCTGCGCGCGGTGGCGCGCGAGGCCGGGGTGTCGCACGCAGCACCCACCCATCATTTCGGCGATCTCACCGGCCTCGTGAGCGAACTCGCCGCGATCGGCTTTCAAAGATTCAACGCTACGATGAAGGCCGCGGGCGCGTCCGGCACCACGGTGCTCGAGAAGGGGATGGCGAACGCCAGAGCCTATATCGCCCATGCGCAGGCGCATCCCGGAATGTACGCGCTGATGTTCCGCAGCCCCGAGCGGCTCGATCATTCGCGGCCGTCGCTGCACGAAGCCTCCGAAGCCGCGTTCGCGGGGCTCGCCGGCTCCGTCGCCGCCAGCCGGCAAGAGCAGATCTCCAAGGAATCGCTGTCGCTGGACCAGGCTGCCGCGATCGCGCGCAACTGGTCGCTGGTGCATGGTTTCACCATGCTGCTGCTCGACGGCAGCCTCAAGGACATCCTGTGCCGGTTGCCCGAGGGCACGACGGCGGAGATGCTGCTGGACGCCATGATGCGCGCGGCCATCGGTCGCCCGCCAGGGCCACCGGCTCAGGCCTAGCGCTTCGCCAGCCCGACGGCGATGCAGGTATCGCCGATCAGCTTCATCGCGCTGCCGAATGTTTGGGCGCTTGCCGGTAAAATCAGGCAGAGCAGCGCCGCGACCGCCTATCCGGATGCCGCACGCAAGCAGCGGACGCGTTTCATGCCAAAACCAAGTCGCCAACGGGAACCTCGACCGGTCGGACGTGTGCAATCTGGGGAAGGTTCAAGCAAGCCGCGCGAAACACCTGACACGGGCGCGGAATCGTCCTAGAAGGGCGGCTCCGCGATCCCTTTTCGCCTTCACCAGTGTGTCAGTCACGTCATCGCCATGCCTGCTATCCCAGCGAATAAACCCTACCGCGTCGGCCGTTCCCCCACCGGGCTTGGCCTCTTCGCCACCAAACCGATCAAGAAGGGCACCAAAATCATCCGTTATTTTGGGCCGCTGCTGGATTCGAAGAAGAAAAAAGACGACGCGATCGAGAACAAATATCTGTTCGAACTCAACAACCGCTGGACCATCGACGGCTCGGTGCGCAAGAACGTCGCCCGCTACATCAACCATGCCTGCAAGCCGAACGCGGAATCCGACGTTCGCCCGCGCAAGCGCAAGGTTTTCATCCGCGCCATCAAGAACATCGAGCCGGGCGACGAGATCAACTACGATTACGGCACCGATTATTTCAAAGCCTATCTGAAGCCGATCGGCTGCAAATGCGTGGCCTGCGAAAAGAAGCGCAAGAAGAAGCGCGCCGAGGCGCGGGCCGAGAAATTGCGCCTGAAGGCCAAGGCGGAGCGCAAGGCGCAGAAGAAGGCGGAAAAGCTGGCGGCGAAGGCCGCAAAGCAGAACGGCGCCAGGAAAATTGACGTGAAGGCGAATGGCGTCAAGGCCAACGGCGTCAAGTCGAATGGCAAGCATCTGAACGGCAAGCACCTGAACGGCAACGGCCGCGGCAAGGTGACGGCAAGAAAACCGCCCGCCGCAAGGCCGCGGGCTCCTGAGCCTGCGCCGGCCCTTCAGGCTCAGGCCTGACGTCAGGTCTGGGCCTCATCCCCCAGGCTTCCGCACCGAGTTCAGGCAGCGGGGCATCTCCAAAATCGAGCGCCGAGCGTTGCAGGATCGCGCCGCTGGCGTCGACGACAACGCGAAACCGCCGGTGCTTTGAGAAGAACGTCAGCCGATGCCGGCCGAGATCCGCATCGACCCCGCGCTCGGTCATGCCTGTGATCTCGCCGGCCTGCATCTGTTGCCGGAGAACCGGCACCGCGATGCCGAGGCCTTCGGCGATCACGGACGCGTCGATCTGAAGATCGCCGTCGTAAAATTCGACCGGTTTCATGCCGCACCCCGCGCAGGGCCGGGTCTGGATCGCGCGGGATAGGCACATTCGGCCAGCGTTGTGGAATCAAGCTCGCGCATAAAGGCTTCGCGCGCGGCGGCGAGTTTTGCCTTGAGACGGCAGCGCGGCGTCAGCACGCAATAACCGCCATCATCGCGAAAACATTCGACCAGCGCTTCGCCCTCGAGCGCGCGCACCACTTCGCCGAGCGTGATCGACGCCGGCGGCCGCGCCAGCGTAAAGCCGCCGCCGGCGCCGCGCTGGGTTGCGATGAACCCGCCATCGGCGAGGTCGCGCACCACCTTGGCCAGATGATTGCGGGAAATGCCGAACTCGGCCGCGATCTCCTGGGTCGCGAACGACCGCGCCGGCTCGCCGGCCAGCCGCATCAGGGCGCGCAGGGCAAAATCCGTGAATGACGTCAGGCGCATGGGAGCCCCTCGAAAAAAGTCTTGGCGAACCATCCATAGCAATCTAAATAGGTATTTGAAATACCTATTTAAGGAGACCTGCCATGACAGGGGCAGAACGGCGCGAAAAGATCACGGCGGAAATCACGGCGAGGACCGGCATCACCGAGGCCATGATCGAGCGGCTGGTGCACGGTTTTTACGCCAAGGTACGCACCGATGCGGCGCTGGCGCCGGTATTCGAGGCGCGAATCCAGGATTGGGAGCCGCATCTTAAGCAGATGTGCGCGTTCTGGTCGTCGGTGGCGCTGATGTCCGGCCGCTATCACGGCACCCCGATGGTCAAGCACATGCCGCTCCCCGTCGATGCTGCGCACTTCGACCGCTGGCTTGAACTGTTCGCGGAGACCGCCCGCGAGATCTGTCCGCCGGCGGCCGCGACGCATTTCGTCGAACTCGCCCGGCGCATTGCCGCCAGCCTCGAACTCGGCATCGCCGGCGGGCAGGGCGTCATGCTGGCGCCGGGCGAACGATTCAGGCGTAACGAAACGGGAGCGGTGCAATGATTAAGCGGGCGCATGTGGTGACGGACAAGGTATCGGCGAATCCGTATTCTGGCAGCAGCTTGGTGCCGATGCTGGTCGCAGGAATTGCTCTCACGCTGATCGGCATGATCGCGGCCGTGCTCCTCAGCTGAACCGTCATTGCGAGCGAAGCGAAGCAATCCATTCTTTCTTTGCGTGGTGAGATGGATCGTTTCGTCGCTGCGCTCCTCGCAATGACGTGCTCAATTCATATTCAGCTCATGCTGCTGACGTGATTAAGCCGCCACCGCGCCGCCGCTGCGACGCAGGCCGACATATTGCAGCTCCGCGAATACGCCGGTAGCGATCGCCTGCGCCACCACGACGATCTCACCGAGCAGGTTCGGCGACACCGCGCCGGAGAACAGCAGCGCGATGCTGGCGAACGTCCATGCCGCGTTGCCGACGACCACGAGCATCACCAGCGCCCTCGGCACCGCGTGCCGCGTGCCGAGCCAGCCCACCAGGATCGTATAGGCGATCAGGAACAGGCCGGTCTCCTGCAGCAGCGCTTCCGGCAGATCGAGCAGCGACGCAAAGGCGCCGGCGCCAAGCGTGAGCCCTATGGCCGAAACGCCACTGAAGATGGCGTCAGCCAGCAGGGCGCGGCGCAGGAACCGGGATGGGTTGATCATGACAAATCTCCTATCGGTTGCAGGTGGAAGGTTTCAGCGGAACCAGGCGATGAGCCGGCGCTTTAGCCGCATCGGGCACAACGCCTTGCCGATCCTGATCTCGATCGTCTGCACCTGCGCGAACACGAAGGCGCCGGTGTCGTGCAGCACCGGTTCGGGCAGGTTGAGCGACCGCGCCAGCGCCCAAATGGCCAGATTGAGCAGCCACGGGATCAGGACGGCGAGGGTGCGAACGAGGGAAAGCATCAGCATGGGTCATTTCCTGTGCCTGACAGGATGATGCGGCCCGCGCCCCAATTCGATTACCTCGGACGTAAAATTTATAGGTGTTCGAAATCGTTCTAAAACGTCCACGAGCGTTCGCGGTATGCCCGGAACCCCTTGTGCCGCAGGCACTTCTCGTGCATTGACCGTTCGGCCTGAAGACATCGATGGTTGGCTTGCCGAGAAGAAAACCGAAAAGATCAGGCGCGGCCGACTGGTCACAGTGCGCAGTGCTACCACGAATGTCCTGCACGCATTGTGGGCCGGTTATTTGAAGGATCGATTTGGCAAGCTCTACCGGAAAGACATTAAACTTCCCGACGTGCTGGCCTATTTCCGGTCGATGCAGAATGAGGGCAAGCTGGAAACCCGCGACCGGGTCCGCAACATCGGTGAACAGGTCTGCGACTGGGCCGACGTTGAGGGAGACGGCTACAATCCATTCCGTGCCATCAAGAAGCAACTCACCATCAACGTCTCGACACCGCGCCCCGGCTTCATAGAGGCAGAGGATGTAGTTCGTCTTTTCGGGCTGATCCTCCAACGACAGGAAGATGCTCTATTTGGCGATGTGGTCGGCGATGCCCTCCGGGTAGATGCCTTGACCATCCCACGCCCCGGCATGATCAATGACATGGAGTGGCGCGAGGTTGATCTCGATATTGAACAGCGCTGGACCATTCCCGCCGTCAAGATGAAAACCGGCTGGGACCATGTCGTGCCACTGTCGCGACAGGCGGTCGCCATTCTTGAAGGGGTGAAAAAACGCACCGGCAATCGACGCTATGTGTTCTCGTGTGCCGACGATGAGCCCCTCTCGGCCGCAACACTCAATGCCCGTCTACGGGCGCTTGGCATCGACACCAAGACCGAACATTGTGCCCACGGTTTCCGCACCACGTTCTCGACGCTATGTCATCACGAGGAGCACAAGGAAGCCAAGGCATGGGATGGCGACGTCATCGAATTGCAGTTGGCACATCTCGAAAGTTCGACGGTGAAGGCGATTTATAAGCGGCACGGTCCGCTGGCGCTGATCGGCCCGCGCACCAAGTTGATGCAGCACTGGGCGGACCGGGTTGATAGCTGGCTCGATCCTAAGAAGGTGGTGCAGATCAAGCCCAGCCTGGCTATTTCGCCGTAAACCTGCCCCCAAAGATCATCGTCAGAAAACAACGGCACCGGCTGTCAGAAAAACGCCAGCCGCCTCCGCTTGCGGTGCCCGCCGTGAAGCAGTCAGTATCTTCACAGCGAAGTCTCGTTTGTGAGGATTACGACTCATGCAAAAAATGGAAACTATGAAAAAATTTCCAGTCTCGATCCCGGTCGATCTGCATCGTCGCTTCAAGACCAAGTGCGCCGCCGAGGGCACCATGATGTCGGAGGTCGTGCGCAAACTACTCGAACGTGAATGCGAAGCCACCAGCGCCGCACCGACCGAGCCCGTCGCACGCCGCGGCGCCCGCCGCCCGGTCAAGGCCAATGCGATGCATGCAGCCGAATAATCGTCGACCGTCCGGCGGGCCTGCCGAACGGTCGGGATCACTTCAAGGTCCTGGATGAAGGTCTCAGCCCTTCCACAATACCAGAGGCCTCCCTGCCAGTTCAAGGCCCCGCCGATGGTCTCACCCAAGAGAGACCGCAATGCAAACCGCCATCTATATCGACCCGTTCGCAGAGGCCTGGCGCGAAGTTCAGGCGGAGCCGGTCCGCACCCTGCAGCGCTGCAGCCTTTCGCCAACCCCCCGCTGCAGCCGTCGCCCTCGCGCCCGCCGTGCCCGTGCTCGCGCCCGGCGGCGCCGTACCGCCATCCGCGGTCGCAGTGCCGATCCCGGATCAGACGGCGACGGTCCTGGTCCCAAACTCCGACGACCATATCAACAAAGACCACCACCAAGGTGGCCAACCCAATCCACCCGGCAAGCAAGGAGATCAAACCTGAACCACGCGCTCCACCACAAGCGCGAACGAGGAGATGCGCGACCATGAACGCACGTTTCAACCATCGCGCCGCAATCGCGCGCTGCATCGACGACGCCGACGAAGCCCAATGGTTCGCCGCGCATCCTGACCGGCAATATTACCTGCGGCCTTCCTGCCCCGCCGAGATCAAACGCCGGCGCCTGATCCTTCCCGATCACACGCCACGAAAACTCGAGCCGGGCTGTCGCTGGTTCATGTTGGCGATCAGACTCAAGCGCGGCGGGTTCAATCACCTGCTCACGCCGTACTGCGCCGACATCACCGGCGAAGAAGATGACGAAACACTGCAGGACGTGTTCCGACTGATCCTGGGCGCCGCGCTGCGCCGGCAGGGGTGGCAGCCGTGACGCATCAGCAGACCGATCCCTGGGCTCCTGGCATGCGTGCTGTCGACGTCCCGATCACGCCCGGCGGATCTCCATCTCCGTTTACCGACCTCGACAACGTCATCGAACTCGACGCGGTCGATGTTCTCGAAATCACGGAGCTTTCACCCGCCGATGATAGCTTCGTCGGCAAGCGCATTCCACGTGATGGCAACGTTGTACCATATCCAAGCGTCAAGCTGTGGCACCAGGCCGTGGCGAGGATCCCCGCGCTGTTCGATTATCTGCAACAGGCCCGCCGGCGCAACGTTTGTCTGATCAGAGGCAGCCCGGCCAACCCGGCACGAAAGAATACCCGGCGCTGGATTGCTGGCGGTGAACGCGGCGATCACGGCTTTGTCGACGAACCGACAAAGCTGCATTTCTTCGACATCGATGGCTATCGGCAACTGGTGCGACGATCCCGAAGCCGCGGTCCGTCATGTCGTTGCCCAACTTGGCAAGCCCTGGACATCGGCGAGCTATGTCTGGTTCTTCAGCGCCGGGCACGGTCTCAAGATGGAAACCGTCGAGATTGGCGACGAAAAGAAGAAGCTTTGGTGTGGGACGATCGACGACAGCAGGATCCGCGTAAGGCTCGCATTCATCACCGACCGGGCGCTGTATTGGCGCGAAGCCGCAATGTTGACGGACATCGTCAAGGCGGCATCGGGTTTACCGCTCGATGAGGCGATCTGCCGGACGGTGCAGCCTAACTACATCGCACGCCCGCGCTGGGACGGCCATGGTGTTGCCGACGTGCTTGGCAACATCAAGACAATCGGTCTTCAAGGCGGCAGTACCGGCATCACGACGCTTAAAGTCGCGGCCGCGGTACCCGTGACGACAACGACAACCGCAACCGTTACCGTGCCCGATGATCTCGCGCATCGCGCGCGCTGGGCACAGGCCCAGGGCCACGGCGTCGTCATTGCCGATCATCCCGATGCGATCACAGCGGTGCAGGCGATCGGCAGCGACGGGAGAATTCGGCAGCACATGATGGCCGCCATAGTCCATCTATTGAAGGCAAACCCGCCGGCCGATCATGTCAGCGCCATTGATCACGGGCTCGCTTTAGCCGATCAGCTGCAGGCCATGGTCGCGCAGCTTAGCGAGACGATCACCGCCCAGCTTGCCACACATGGCCGGAGCTGGGGTGACATCGCGCACTATGTTGCCGGCATGGCGGACTGGGCGCGGTGGCTGATTGAGAGGCCGGGTGCGCTTAAGCGCAGAACCATCAGGTTGACGCACGAGCAGCCATCAGAAGGCGCCCAACAGCCAGGAGTACAGCCAGAGGCACAGGCAATCTTCGATCGCGTCGCCGGTGTGTTCGAAGCATTTTATGAGCTAAGGTTATCGTTGTTCACCGGCGCGCCGGAAGCGGACGATAACAACGCCACGCTGCTGATCGCGCCCACCGGCAGCCGCAAGTCGACCGAAATGCGCAAAACTGCGGTCAGATTGGTGACCGAGCATCGCGATCGGACTATCGATCAGAGCGTGGTCATTCTTGTACCACGGCACGAACTGGGTACCGAACAAATCCAGGCGCTGCACCACGAACATCCCGACAAGAATTTTACTGCCGCAATATGGCGTGGTCGGCATGCTGCGGATCCGGAATTCATCGGCCCGCAACAGCCCGGCAAGACCAAGCTGATGTGCTGGAGATCCGAGGAAGCGAAAGCGTTAGAGGGTGTCTTGCTCGACGTCGAAAGCCATCTTTGCAAACGCGGCCGGGGCGCCGGCGCGGTAACGTGCCCGCTCTGTTTTCAGTGTGGGGCGCAACGCCAGAGGCAGGTTCGGGCCGACATCTGGCTCGGCGCGCACGAGCTATTGGCGCATCCGCCACCGAAGGCATTCGGGTACGTGGCCAGGGTAATGGTCGACGAGACACCGTTGGATGCTTTCCTGTTCGGTGTCGACGCGGTCGCGGACAAGGATAAGTTCACGCTTGATCTCGACGCGCTGCTGACACCACCGAAATGGGGTTCGTATTTCAGCCTCTCCAGCGAGATCCTGATGGACGGTCGCAGCGCGCTGTATCGGGTACTCGATGGCCTGCAGGTGCCGATCGACAAACACCGGGGTGTGCCCGTGCCGCAGCAGGACTTGCGGGAATTCGTCGAGGGCGCACCGGCGCCGGTACAGACAGACAATTCGTTTGAACGCGTCAATGCCATGATGACAAACGGGGCGCGGTACAACACCGGCGAGCTGATCGCGTTCGAGTGGCGCGACAAGGTCGAGCCCGCAGTCCGCCCGACCATGACGGCCAGCGAGGTCGAGGAACAGCTTATCGACGCCGCTGACAACCCACAGATCAAGAAACTGGTGACGCTGTGGGGGCTGCTGGGGCGAGGTCAGCACGGCCATAATGGCCGTATCCAGGTTCATCGCGGCGGACATGGTCGCATGATCCGGATGACGGGCTTGCGAGAGATTGCCGAGGGCTGGCAAGTGCCGGCGCTGATCTGCGACGCCACCGGCGACGCCGAATTGCTGCGGGCGATCTGGCCCAATCTGGAGAGCGACATGAACGAATGGCAGCAGCTGCCGCGACCGGCCAGTGTGCGGATCTTCCAGACTGTCGACCGGGCGATTTCGAAATGGGCCGTCGCCATCGAGGGTGAAGGCAAGGAGCTGGCCCGGCGCGAGCGGGCGGCACGCCGGCTTTACGCGGCTGTGCACGCCAAGGCGTTGGAGTATGGCGGCGCCGACGTCGGTGTGGTGGTTTACAAGTCGACCGAAGACTGGATCCGGGCGAATTGCCATGTGCCGCCCTGGCTGAAGTTCTATCATCACGGCGCCACCGAGGGCACCAATGCGCTCTCCAATGTCCGCGCGCTGTTCGTCGTGGGCCGGCCGCTGGCCTCACCGGAAGCGGTGACGAGGATGACCGAGGCGCTATTTGGCGCCTACGTGGCGGAGAGGGAATATCAGACCATCGCAAAGGGCGGTCGGATCCCGATCGTGCCCGATGCCCAGGGGAACAATGCGGTGCTGGTCGACGCCTGGAAGCATCCGGACCCGCGGGCGGAACGAATGCGCCGGCAGGTCACGGAAGCCGGCCTGATCCAGACCACGGGCCGAGCCCGCGCCGGGCTCCGCGACGAGGACAGCCCGCTCGACATTAACCTCTGGACCGACGTCGCCTTGCCGGAATTCGGCCCGGTGGAACCGGTACTTTGGGACGAGGTCGCGGTCGGGCTCGAGGAGATGATGTTCGCTGCCGGCGGGATCTGGCTGGAGAACGTCACGCACGCGGCCAAGGCCTATCCAGATCTATTCACCGCCAGCACGCTTCAGAAATCCCGGCATCGCGCCCAGGCCCAGTCAGCGTCAGGCGGGGCGGTTGTTGGGAGTGTGAGGAGTAGGGACATGCCTAATAGTATATCTATTAGGGATGTCCTGGCTCTTCAGGTTCTCTATCGCCTACCAGGCCAGGGCAACCGCTACTGGCACGCCGTCAGCCTGCTGGGCCCGAACCAGACGAAGGCCTGGCTGGAGGAAAGGCTCGGGCCGCTGGTGCGGTTTAAAGTGCTTGACGGAACTGATCAGGCCGATGAGGCAGCGGAATGAGACGCGCCGCCGGCCCGGATTGAGCGCTACGGATGCCGGCTGTTCCTCTCGGCGTGGCAGGAAGGATCGGTGCGGAGGTGGAAACGACGCCGGCATTGGGCGGCGCGCTGGCTGCTCAAGCCGCGTTGGGGTAGGTTTTAGAGCACTTAAACATCGGCACATTGTAGAGAGCATACTGGTATGCCAACCCCGGACACATTCACGCTGCCGCGGCTGCAAGAAAAGCCCCGAGACAAGCGGCTCGACAACCTCAGGCCGGGCCAGGGCCGCGTGCCTGGTGTCGTCAACAAGGTCACGAGGGATCTGAAAGCTGGCATTCTCGACGGCGCAATTGCGCACGGTGAGGATGGTGAAGGTCTCAACGGTTTGTCCGGCTACTTGCGAATGTGTGCAGCTAAATTTCCGCGGAGCTACATGAACTTGCTCGGCAAACTGTTGCCACTCACACTGAGCAACGATGGTTTGGCGGGCGCTACGGTTGGCACTGTAAACATTATTTCTGTGCCAGCGGATCATTATCTTTCAAAGGAAGATCTCGCGCGCACGGGGACATCAATGCCGGCGCTCGAACACATCGACCACCACCCTGTGCCACCACCGGAGCCGACGGCGCTTGAGGCTAAATTAATTGCCATGGGTCACGAGCAACTACTGCAGCTGGCGGAGGCACTCAATGTGGGCGACTGACGCCGAGCTTGCTAAAGCTATCGTCGACGAGTTGCTGAAGCGCGTCCGTCCGCAAGAGCACAACAGCTACGATCCCTCACCAGAGCCCGCGCCGTTCGTCCCAGAGAAGGTGCCAAAACACGAAACCTATATGGAAATGTTGCAGAGGCGCGCGAGAGACGACGTTCGCGCTGGCCGTGCCATTTCAGCAAACATAATGCGGCCCACGCCAAGGCCGCCGCGCGCGCCCAACCAGCAGAAAGTGCGGTTCGGCGGCGCGTGGTGGTACTACCGCTAAGCACAAGCCCGCTGCACGCTGCCAACGCCAACATCAAATTCCGCGGCGATTGCGCGAAACGATTTGCCGGCCTTGGGTGCAGCGCGGATCTTCCTGGTTTTGTCGTCATCAATTTCCGTCGGCCTGCCAAGTTGAACACCTTCCGCACGCGCACGGGCAAGGCCAGCATTGACGCGTTCCTTGATCATCGCGCGTTCAAACTCGCCGAATACACCGAGCATCTGGAACATCGCACGTCCGGAAGGCGTGCTGGTGTCGAGATGTTGGTGATGTAGATAGAGGTCGACGCCTTTGGCGTGGATGTCCTGCAGCAGGCTGACAAGATCTTGCAGCGAACGGCCGAGACGATCGACGCTCCAGGCCGCGATCATGTCGAATTCTTTCCGTGCGACCGCCTGCAGCATCCGATCTAGACCCGGCCTCTTGTCGCGGCCCTTGGCAGCCGCTGATGCCTTCATCCTTGAAGGTGGCGACGATCTCCCAACCATGGCGTTCGGCGACGGCCTGCAGCTCACGCTGTTGATTGCGGGCCGTTTGCCCGCTGGTGCTGACCCGCAGATACAGGGCAATTCGTCGAACATCTAAAATCACATGCGGCCGGGTTTGAAAAGGCAGGGCTTTTTAACCGGCTCGACAGAGGGTTTTTGGTACACCCGAAATCGCTACCCCCCGACATCCGCGGGGGATCGCCCAAGGTTCTGGATTAATCAGAGATTTGTGCATGTTTCCACCAAAACCGGCCGGGATCACCGCCTGTTTGACGGCGGGCCAACAACAAAGCGCAATCAGGGATCGAAGCAGCGAGCCATCATCACGTGTTTAAAGATGAGGCCGGGCCACGGCTCTAACTGTTCCACCGATCAGCGATGGGGAAGATCATCAGCCTCGAGACAACGATGGATCAACTCGAGCAACCGGCGATCCAGCAACGACGCCGGATGATGTCCAGGACAAGCAGAGAAGCGGCGCCAGCGCGTCTTTTGATCAACGCCTAAGAAGCGCGTGAGGCTGTTTCGAGCGGGATTGGGGGGGGGGGGATAGGTTTATATTCCTAAACATAATTTAGGGGCGCGAGGAGGCTCCCTTTGAGGGCGACCAAAAAATCGGAACGCAACCAAAGATTGATGACTGTTCGCACAACCACCGCCACCGCGTTCATCAACGACACAATCACCCTCGGTAACGGCGCCGGTGACACCGTGTTCTTCGGCAACGGCTCCGGCCTCGGCACCTCCAACGACACGATCACCCTCGGCAACGGCATTGGGGATTTGGTGGTCGGCGCCTCGAGCGCCAACACCACGATCACTTTGGGTAGCGGTGCAGGTTACTTCGTGGAAGCCAGTTTCACCAAAACGACATCATCACCTTCGGCGATGGCGCCGGTGACGTGGTGAATGCCGGCGACAACATCCTTAGAACGTTCATTACCCTCGGCAATGGCAACTATGATCGGGTAGATGCCCAGGACAGCATCGGCGCAGTAATCACGCTCGGCGACGGCATTGGTGACGTTGTAAAAAGCGCCGCTAAGCGATCCTGGTTAACACATTAGTTATTTTTTTGCGGGCATTTTGCGCTTCCATTTATCAGGGAGGCACTATGTCTGACGTCACCATTCCCGGCGGCAAAATTCGCGCGTTCGTTGAACGGATCGAAAATCTGGACACCGAATTGTTGGAGCTGAACGAACAAAAGAAGGAAGTGTTTGCGGAGGCTAAAGGGGAAGGGTTTGACGTGAGGATCCTCAAGGAGATGATCAAACTTCGAAAGCAGGACCAGGAAGAGCGCGACGAGCGCGAGGGTCTGCTCGATCTCTATATGCGTGCCATGGAGCAGGCCGGGCCAGAGAAGGTCGCCAAGGTTGCATGATGAAGTAGGGCGAGTTCGTTCGCCGCAACTGTTGGTAATTCCATCACACCCTAGTCTTACTGAATGAAAGCCGCAGGGCAATGGCGCGGCGACTCGTTGTAGCGTTGGGGGATTCGGTTTTCAGCAAGCGAGGGCTGAGATGGATCTTCAAGAGAAGAGCAGTGAGGTGCGGTTTTCGGCCTATGTCGAGGAACTCGTGGGGGTGATTGGTCACGCCGACCGGGCAAAGCCACTGCGGGATTATTGCCAGGGCCTGATGCTGCCGTGCGAGCGCAAGAGCGTGGAACCGATGGCTGCGGTGACGGCACCCGAGCGAACTGCGGCGCAGCACCAGTCTCTGTTGCATTTTGTCGGCGAGGGGCGTTGGTCGGACGAGCGGGTCCTGGCCAAAGTTCGCGAGATGGTTCTGCCCGCGATCGAGCGGCATGGGCCGATCGAGGCCTGGATCATCGACGACACGGGCTTTCCCAAGAAGGGCACGCATTCGGTTGGAGTGGCTCGGCAGTATTGCGGCCAACTCGGCAAGCAGGACAATTGCCAGGTCGCGGTGTCGCTGTCGCTGGCCAATGCACATGCGAGTTTTCCGGTGGCCTACCGCTTGTATCTGCCGGAGAGTTGGGCCTCTGACCCTGCCCGCCGCAAGAAGGCAGGCGTGCCTGAGGAGATCGGCTTTCAAACCAAGCCTGAGATCGCGCTCGATCAGATCCGCGCGGCCTGCGCAGCGGGCTTGCCGCGCGGAGTAGTTCTGATGGATGCGGGCTATGGCACTCACATCGATCTGCGCAGGGCCGTTACGGTGCTTGGGTTGCCTTATATTGCCGGCATTCTCTCGAACACAACGGTCTGGGCGCCTGGCACGGGGCCCTTGCCGCCTAAGCCTTACGTCCCGGGCCGCGGCCGGCCGACCAAACAGCTGCGCCGCGATGCCGAGCACCAACCGGTCAAAGTCAAGGATCTTGCCTTCAGCCTTCCGGCCAAGCTCTGGCGGACGATCACTTGGCGCGAGGGAACCAATGTGCCCCTCAAATCGCGTTTTGCGCGGCTGCGCATTCGCATCGCCCATCGCGACTTCAACCGCAGCGAACCTTGGCCGGAAGAATGGCTTTTGATCGAATGGCCGAAGGGAGAAGAGGAGCCGACAAAGTATTGGCTTTCAACTCTGCCGGAGAATATTGGCTTCGCCCGTCTGGTCGATCTCGCCAAATTGCGCTGGCGCATCGAGCGCGATTATCAGGAGCTGAAGCAGGAGGTCGGGCTCGGTCACTTTGAAGGGCGCGGCTGGCGCGGCTTCCATCATCACGCCACGCTCTGCGTCGCGGCCTACGGATTCCTGATCTCCGAACGGGAGACGATTCCCCCCTCAGGACCTCGCTCGACCGTTCTCTTCCCGCAACTTGCCGTTCCCGACGGTTATCGACCCAGAGGATCCGCCCTTGCGGCCTGAACGCCACATTCCAAATTCGATCGCAACCATGCGCAGGCGGCTGGCCGACGCGATCATCAGAACCTTGCAACGATGTCCGTGTTGCAGACGCCGGGCACAAAATGTCGATCAATCAACGTTTATGACGCAGTAAGACTAGCCAGCCCGCGCACTGTGCCCCGAGACGGAATCTCTGGAGGGCCTAGGGAACAGTCTTGAAGGGCACGCGGTGCAATACCCGCGTGGCCCTTTGTCTTTTGTCATCTGACCGCAAAAATAGGGACCGTGGGTGAACGGCCGCTTCCGCGCAAAGCGGCCGTTCGCGACGAATTCGGTCACTCAGGGCTTGCTCTTCGCCGGTTCGGTGTCTTCGTCCTGTGTGAGAGATCCGACAAAGTTTGCGATCAAGGATCGCAATTCATCGATAGACGGAATGTCCATCAGCAGCGCGACATAACCACCAATTTGCTTTTGACGAATCTCGAACCTGATATGCAAAAACAACACAAGCGTGGAGGTTTCGCTCTCGAACATGCGTTTGCCGTCACCGCGAATGACAATTGGAAGTGACATTTTCAGCGCGCTCTTTAGAAGGTTCGCGATCGTCGCGACCCAGCTGTTGAGGATGATATTGCCCGTTTCCGCCAGCGCTTCGTCTTCCAGGTCGACGATGTCTTCCAGCGGCAGTTGTCGGCCCACTACCGCGCGCACCAGCTCGAGACTGTTCGTTTCCGGGAAGATTAACAACGCCCGGCCGGAGAACGCACCGGCAAAATCCTGGCGTACGGCGACCAGTTTCGGGTTGTCGGGTTTCGCCACCAGATTTGCGGCCGCCGCGCCGGTGAGAATGTCCACTGATGGTACTGCCAGCAGAACTTCGTGTTGGATCATCTGACGCAGGCTGTTGGCCGCCTTGGCCATCGCAATATTCGACAGTTCAGCCACGGCGTCGCGCTCAAGCTCAGTCAGCGGCGCAAATGGTTCGGATGTCATTAAAATCAGGTCCCTTTTTGGGCTTCTGTCGGGGTCTCGCCAAGTGCGTCCGCTGGACGACATTCGTAGAGGGGATCGCAGCGTATGCGCGCTTCAATCTGATACAACCAAGGTTCCTTGGGAACCCTTCTTTCGCTTGTAACGGCCGGCAGAGACCGCGTAGTTTGAGACCAAATACTGTCTTCCAGTCGCCGAAGCTACTGGCAATCTTTGAGGATACGGATTTTGCAATGCAGAAAACGCCCGGCACCACTGAGCGCCTTACATCAAAGTCCGGGCGAGCGAACACGGCGGAGAGGCCGATGCAAACTGGGTCGAACGGCGCCGATGCCACAAGTTCCGCCCCTTCGAAAACGCTCGCCGCGAGCGGTCCAAAATCTTTGATGAAAACGTCCGCGCTTGGCGCGGGGCGGGCCGCGCCACGCCGGCCCAGCCTTCAGCCGGCGCCAGGTTCCGCATCCGTTCCGACGCCGCGCCGCAAACCCGCGCCGAGCAATATTTCCGGCGCCCGGCAGCAAAAAATCGAGGAACGGATTGCGGCCGCGACCGAGGAGCTTTCGGCGGGGATCACCGAGGCAGCCTCCGCAGCGGAGGAACTCCGCCGTTCGATGGAGCAGATCGCCAGCGGCGCCGAGGAAGCTGCCAGCGCCGCGCAGGAAACCCTTGCGGTCGCCACCAATACCGCTGCAACGTTGGTGCAGGCACGCGAGCGGTCCGAGGCCGCGCGTCGCCGAACCGATGCGCTTGAGACGCTGCTTATCGAGACCTCGAACCGGATCGGGACGTGGGCCAGCAATATCAAGCACAATGGCGACCGTCAGGCCGGGACCGTCGAGATCATGGCGCAACTGAGCCAGCAAGCGGCCAGCATTGGTGATGTTACCAGGACCGTCAGTCACGTTTCAGACCAGACCAACCTGCTGGCGCTCAATGCGGCGATCGAGGCCGCGCGGGCCGGCGACCACGGCCGTGGCTTCGCGGTCGTTGCGGATGAAGTGCGCGCGCTGGCCGAGACGTCGGAAAAAAGTGCGCGCGACGTGCAGAATCTCGCCGCACAGATCGAGACCAAGGTCGGTTCGGTCTCTTCCATCATCAGAACAGCGGCCGAGACGGCCACCAGCGAGGCTCAAAAGAGCCAGACCGTCGTTCTCGCGCTCGGCGAACTGCGCAAGGAAGTCGGTGCCTTGGCGGAAGGCAGCCAGGCGATTGCGGCAGCGACCCTGGAGGCTGAAACGGCCGCGCGCGAGGCACAGAAAGGTGCCGAGTTTATTTCCTCCGCGGCTGAGGAACAAGCCGCCGCTGCTGCCGAGGCACTTCGCAGCGTTGAGCAGCAGGCCAGCGTACTGGACGAAAGTCAGGCCGCATCCCGATCTCTGTCCGTGCTCGCCACGAACTCGAAGTCGATTTCGACCAGCGATGCCAGCGCCGATCAACTCGCCTCCGCAGCCGAGCAGCTTTCGACCGCGGTTCAGGAGATGTCGGGTTCGGCCGCGCAGATCATGACGGCGGTAGACCAGATCAGCCGTGGCGCCCAACAGCAGGCTGCCGCGACCCAGCAAGCCAGCGCGGCGATGAACCAGGTCGAGAAGACCGCGCAATCGTTCCGGGAGAGTGCCGCGAAATCGCTTGAACGCACCAGGCGGATGGACGCAATGCTTGGCGAATGCCGGTTGCAGATCGCCAGCCTGTCGGAGGGCGTGACGCGGTCGATCGAGACGACGCGTCAGAGCCTGGACTTGGTCGCCGGCCTTGAAAACATCAGCCGCAACATCGACAAGATCGTCGACGGTATCGGAATTGTGTCGATTCAGACCAACATGCTGGCGGTGAACGGCTTGGTCGAAGCAGCGCGCGCCGGTGAATTCGGCAAGGGATTCGCCGTCGTGTCCAAGGATATTCGCAGCCTTGCCCGCGATTCCGGGGAGAATGCCGCGCGGGTCAAGGACACGGTGCTCGCGATTCAGGTTCAGATTGCGGCGGTCCGCCGCGAGCTCGAACGCGTGATCGCCCGCGCCGAAGCCGAAAACCAGAAGACTGATGCGGTGCTTGCAAGCTTTGATGTCGTGCAAAAGGACGTTGCCCAGATTGCGGCGGGCAATGATCGGATCGGCGCCAGCGCGGAAGCCATCCTTGCTTCGATGAAGGATGTCGCTCAAAGCGCCAGACAGGTCGCGTCGGTCGCCGAGGAAGCGGCCAGCGCATCGGCTCAAGCCGCAGCCGCGGCCAAGCAGCAGGCTCGCGGCGCCGAAGATCTCGCAGCAGCGATCGAAGAGATCGCCTCGCTCGCAGAAACCATTCAGCGTGCCAATGGCAAGTAGACGCCAGCAGCACCGCCAAACGACCGATCTTCCGGCGGCCACCGACCCGCTTGTTGCGGGCGAGGAGGATCTCGCCTCCGAAAATCTCCTGATTTTCCAGCTCGCCGGAGAATCGTTCGGGTTGCGGCTTGCTTCCGTCGCCGAAATCATCCGGCTGCCGGATCTGGCCCATATGCCTCTGGTTCCGCCGAGCCTGCTCGGTCTTGCCAATTTGCGGGGGGGTGTCTTGCCCGTCATCAGCCTGCGGGCGCTGCTGCAGTTGCCGGGCATTGAAACCAATGAGCAGACGCGTGTGATCGTGATGCGCAGCGATGCCGCGGTCGGCTTTGTCATCGATCGGGTCGAGCGCCTGCTGGCAGTTGCCGCGCACCGGCTGGAACACGACGATGCCGGCGCCGGTACGACCGATCCGGCGCTGCTGGATGGCACCATCAAGGGCTCGGAAGGCCAGAGCACGATCAAACTGTTAAATCCGTCGCGGCTGCTGAGCGGGCAGTTTGCGCGGCTCGGCGTCTCCAGGACGCGGGTGAGCCGGGCGCCGGCCGCGATCAGTATCTCGGCTGCGGCGCCGGGCGAAGCGTTGGTCTCGCTACTGAGCTTTTGCCTCGGCGAGCAGGAATATGCGCTGCCGCTTGACAGCGTACGGGAGATCATCCCGCTGCCGGACCATGTCTCGGCACTGCCTCGCCCCGAAACCGCGGTGCTGGGCGTCATCACGCTACGGGACCGCCTGCTGCCGCTGGTGTCGCTGCGCGCGCTGCTGGGGATGACGACGGTAGAGGGTGGGATCGAACAGCGTTGCAAGGTCGTGGTGGTGTCGCTGGGCGAGGGCGCGGTCGGCGTCGTTGTCGATGCGACCCGTGAGATCCTCCGTGTCGATCGGAACATCATCGATCCTGCGCCGGCGTTGCTCACCCGCGGCGAAGGTGACGCTGAGATATCCTCGATCTGTCGGCTCGACAACGGGCGGCGCCTGGTCGCGATGCTGTTGCCGGACCGGCTATTCCGGTCGGAACTGCTTCGTCGTATCCTCGCTGACCAGGTCAACGCAGGCGAAACGGAATTGCAACCGGAAGCGGGCGGCATGGCGGACGAGCAGTTCATCATTTTTCGGCTCGGCGATCAGGATTACGGGATCCCCATCGCCGCGGTCAACGAGGTCGCGCGGCTGCCCGATCACATCACGCGGCTACCGAAGGCGCCCGCCTTCATCGACGGCGTTATGAATCTGCGCGGTAGCGTGGTGCCGATCGTCGATCTGCGCCGGCGGTTTGATTTGCGCACGACGGAACATGCGGGGTCTCGGCGCATTCTCATGGTGGCGATCGGCGCGATCACCGCGGGTTTCCTCGTCGACAGCGTGTCCGAGATCATGAAAGTGCAGATCGATGCAATCCAGCCAGCACCCGAATTGTCGCCGGACCAGATGCGCCTGATCTCCCGGATCATCAGCCTCGAAGCCAAGGGACGAATGATCCTGCTGGTCGATCCGGCGCAATTGCTTGATCAGGTCGAAGCTGACGTTCTCGCCAAATTCAGGCCCTCCGAATTCGACCCGGCCGTGACCGCTCCGTGATCAAGCTCTTGATCGCCGACGATTCCGCCTTGATGCGCAAGTTGCTCGAAGACATTTTCCTCAAGGAGGGGGACTTCGACATCCGTCTCGCCCGAAATGGCAACGAAGCGCTTGAACTAGTGCGATCGTTCAATCCGCAGGTTGTCACACTCGATGTCCAGATGCCTGGCATGGATGGCCTAACCTGCCTTAGCCAGATCATGATCGAGGCACCGCGTCCGGTGGTGATGATCTCTTCGCTGACCGCGGAAGGCGCCGAGGCCACCCTGGAGGCGATCGAACTCGGTGCCGTCGATTTTGTCGCCAAGCCACGCGGCACGGTTTCGCTGGAGATCGACCGTTTGCGCCCGGTGTTGGTGGAAAAGGTTCGGGCTGCGGCCAATGCCCGCATCCGGCGCACGTTGCGACTGACCGAGCGCGTCCGTCATCAAATTCGCGGCGCCGGCC
The DNA here is from genome assembly GCA_963836765.1 of uncultured Alphaproteobacteria bacterium. Lineage (GTDB taxonomy): Bacteria > Pseudomonadota > Alphaproteobacteria > Rhizobiales > Xanthobacteraceae > Bradyrhizobium. The sequence goes on along the minus strand of CAWILG010000048.1, from coordinate 450,082 downwards.
TGGCGACGCGGATCCGGCCGGCCGGCGCCCCTGCCACCAAGCGGCATAAGGTCGGCGCGGGCGCGGTCCAGGGCTGGAACGGCGCCCTCCCGGGTCTGGTGCTGATCGGCACCTCGACCGGCGGCCCGGCTGCGCTCGACGTGGTGCTGCCACAGCTGCCACCGGACTTCCCGTGGCCGGTACTGGTCGCCCAGCATCTGCCGGCGAGTTTCACCGGCGCCTTTGCCAGGCGGCTTGATCGCGAATGCCATCTGAATGTCGTCGAAGTCGACCAGCCGATGCCGCTGAGGCCTGGCAACGTCTATATCGGCAAGGGCGACGCCGACGTCATGGTGGCGCCACGGGCGGTTGGCCTGATCGCGATGCCGGTGCCGGCGAAGGCCCACTATTTGTGGCATCCAAGCGTGGAACGCATGGTGGCCAGTGCACTTGAACACTTCGGTGCCCCTCACATGATCGGCGTGATGATGACCGGAATGGGAAACGACGGCGCCGAGGCGATGAAACGGCTGCGCGGAGGCGGCGGCCGCACCATTGCCGAGGCGGAATTGACTGCGATCGTCTGGGGCATGCCGGGCGAACTGGTGAAGAATGGCGGCGCCGAAATGGTGCGGCCACTGGACGAGATCGCCGCAACGATCGTCGAGATGGTGAACTCCCATGCCGTTTGTTAAGGGCGTCGCCAGGGGCTCTCACGTCAGCGGCGATCCTTCGCTGCAACGGTCCACGCTCGACAGTTCCGACGCCGAAAGCCGGTGGACCGCGGCCCGCGCGCTTGCCGGTCACGCGGAAGCCGTGCCGGGGCTTGCCGCAGCGCTGGGCCGCGAGACGGTGCCGCGCGTGCGCGAAGCCATCATGACCGCGCTGATGCGGATTGGCGATACGCCGAGTGTGGAGGCGATACTGCCTTATCTTCGTTCGCAGGATGCGGGGTTGCGGGCCGCCGCGATCGAGTCTCTGCAGGCCCTGCCGGAGGCCATCGCTCCCTTCATGGCGGCGCTGTTCAGCGACAGGGACTCCGACGTCCGCCTGCTTGCGACCGAACTGGCGCGCAACATGAAGGCTTCGGAAGCCACCCTCCTGCTGTGTGGCTTGATCGAGCGCGAACAGCACCCCAATGTCTGCGCCGCAGCGATCGACGTGCTGACGGAAGTCGGAACGCCGGAGGCCATTCCCACGCTGGAAAAATGTGCGGCGCGATTTGCGCAAACGCCGTTCCTGCCGTTCGCCATCTCGGTGGCGATCGCCCGCATATCGGGCGCGGAAGGCTAGGCGAAATGGCGGGCCCAGAGGACGCGGAGTCGCGATCCGTGCATATCACGCCGGAGGAAGTCCAGCGATTCTGTGAGTTTCTCTACCGCCGGACCGGCATGTCCTTCACAGAAGGCAAGCGATATTTCATCGACCGCCGCCTCGAGGACCGCGTCGTGGCCACCGGCTCGTCATCGTTCCAGGCGTATTTTTCGTTGCTGCGGGCCGATGCCGATCATGAGATCGAGCATGTGATCAATTCGTTCACCGTGAACGAGACATATTTCTATCGCGAGGATCACCAGCTTCGTTGCATGACCTCCAGCCTGCTCGGCGCTGCCAGTCTCAAGCCGCCGGGAAGCACGGTCCGGATCTGGTCGATACCGTGCTCGACCGGCGAGGAACCTTATTCGATCGCACTTTGGCTGATGGAGAACTGGCCCCAGGTCGACAACTACAATATCGAGATCGTCGGTTCGGATATCGATACCCGGGCGCTCAAGGCGGCCGCCGAGGGCATCTATGGCGACCGTGCGCTGATGCGGCTGTCGCGCGACATTATCACCCGCTATTTCAGGCCAATCGGCAATGGCAGTCATCAGATCGATGAAGGTCTCCAGGGCTCCATCGAATTCACCCGCGCCAACCTGATCGATGCGCAGGATATGGCGCGCTACCGCAATTTCGACCTGATCTTTTGCCGCAACGTCCTGATATATTTTGACGATGCGTCCCGGCGGCAAGCGGCGGAAAATCTCTATGACTGTCTGCGGCCCGGCGGCTACATTTGTCTGGGACATTCTGAAAGCATGAGTTGGATATCGCCGCTGTTCAGCGTATGTCGGTTTCCCGACGCAATCGTCTATCAAAGGCCGGAGGCGGATCATGGTTGATGTCAGTGCGCCCGCCAAAACACGGATCCTTGTCGTCGACGATTCGTCGCTGGTGCGACTTTATTACCGCTCGGCGCTGGAGAAGGCCGGTTTCGAGGTTGAGCAGGCGATCAATGGCATCGAGGCGATGGAAAGAGTGCTCTCACAGCCATTCGACCTCGTGGTCGTCGACGTCAATATGCCGCGAATGGACGGCTTGACGTTTTTGCGCGCTCTGCGCCGCGGCGCTCCAGATGTCGCGACGCGGCCGGCGCTGATGATTTCGACCGAATCGGAAACACAGGACATCGCCGCCGCCATAGCCGCCGGCGCCAATTTATATCTGGTGAAGCCGGTGACGGAAGCCCAGCTGGTTCAATATGTCTGCGTTCTCACCGGAGCCACACCGTGAGCGCTCTGCAAGAACAGTTCGTCACCGAGGCTCGCGAACTGATTAGTCAGGCCACGGACGACCTTGTCGTGTTGGAGCGCGACGGCGCTTCGCCCGAGCGGATCGACCGGGTGTTTCGCGCGTTTCATACCCTCAAGGGCTCCGCTGGCGTGGTCGAACTTCCGGCCATGAGCATCATGCTGCATGCCGCGGAAGATCTGTTGGCCGTCGTGCGGCAGGGAACGGTCGGCAGCAGTTCCGACGTCATCGATGCCGCGCTGGCATGTCTCGATCAGGCATCGCGCTGGGTCGACGACTTCGAGGCTGCCGGAGCGTTGCCGGCGCGGGCCGGCGAGGATGGCCGGGCCATGGCGGAACGGCTGCGATCGTTTCTGCCGGCCGGGGCAGACCGGCAGCCGGAGCGCGCCGCCGAGAAACCCGCGGCGGGTGCCGAAGCCGGGTTACCGGAATGGGCCGCGCGCCTGATCGCGACCGAGCGCGATGCGATCGCCGGGCGCATGCCGAAACATCCGTCGGCCCTGTCGGCGATTTTCTACGAGCCGATCGCGGGCTGCTTCTACAACGGCGACGACCCGCTGCAACTGATGCGGCGGGTGCCGGACCTGCTGGCGTTTCAGATCGAACCGCGCGAAGCCTTTGCGCCGCTGTCGGATATCGACCCCTATGCCTGCAATCTGCGCCTGCAGGCCATTTCGGCCGGGGATCGTGACAAAATCGCCGGGATTTTTCGGCTGGTGCCGGATCAGGTGCGCATCACCAGCATTCCGCCCGACGCGCTTCCGGTCACCTCGGCCGGTGCAAACGATACCAGCCAATCGCTGATCCGCACAGTCATCGAAGCGCAGTGCGAATTGCTGATTCCGGATAGGACCGACGATTTCGCCGGCTGCACCGGTGCTGCGGCACGTGTCGCAACCAATGCTCTGCGTCATGGCGGCCATTCGCAACTGGCGGATGCAGTGCAGCGCGCCGGCGCCCTGGCGTTGGCGGAACGCGACGCCGGGCCGGTGCTGGCGGCGCTCGAACAGGCGCTCGTTGCGCTAGGCGACGTGCGGCCAACGGCGGTTGCCAGAGATGTCGCGGAACCGAATGCTGGGGTGGTCGGCACCCCGGAACGGCCAGCCGAGCGAGTGCTTCGGGTCAGCGAGGCGAAAATCGAAGCCCTTGTCAATTTGGCAGGCGAACTCGTGGTTGCAAAAAATGCCTTAGCGCATTCGGCAAGGCGCGTTGAACAAGATCTTGGCGGGCAAGAGGTCGCTGGGTTGATCCGCCGGGACCATGACGCCATCGATCGGCTGGTGGTCGAACTGCACAGCACCATCCTGCAGTTGCGGATGGTACCGGTGGCACAGGTGTTTCGATCGTTCCCGCGGCTAGTCCGCGGTGTGTCGCGCCATCTCGACAAGAACGTCGCGCTGGTGACGCGGGGTGAAACCGCCGAGGCCGACAAGACCATCGTGGATCGCCTGTTCGAACCGCTGGTGCATCTGGTGCGCAACGCCGTGGATCATGGCGTCGAAAGCCCCGGCCAACGGCGGGTGGCCGGAAAACCGGTGACAGCAACGATCTCGATCGAGGCATCCCGGATAGGAGACAGGTTTCTAATCGAGGTTACCGACGACGGCCGCGGCATCGATCCGGCGGAGGTGCGGCGGAAGGCCTCCGAAAAGCGATTGGTGCCGGCCGATGAACTCACCACTCTGACCGACGAGCAGGTTATCGACCTGGTCTTTGCTCCCGGATTTTCCACCGCTGCCGAAGTCTCGGATATTTCCGGCCGCGGCATTGGCATGAACGTGGTGCGCACGGCGGTCGAGCAGATCGGGGGCCGGGTTTCACTGGTGAGCCGAGTAGGGACGGGTACCACGGTGCGGCTCGATCTGCCGATGACCATCGCGATGTCCCGCATCATGGTGGTGGAAGCGGGTGGCCAGCTGTTCGGCATCTCGATGGACGCAGTGTCCGAGACGGTTCGCATCACGCCGGAGCGGATCAGTCTGATCAAGAACAACCCCGCTTTTGTGTTGCGCGACCAGATCGTGCCGATCGTTTCGCTGGCCGAATTCATGAAACTGCCCGAACGGGCGAGGGAAGCGGCTGCGGCGAGACTTTTCCTGGTCATGGAAACTGCCGGCAGGATCGCTGCAATCGAAATCGACGCCATCCGCGACCGGCTCGATGTCGTCCTCAAGCCGATGCAGGGGTTGCTCGCCAGTGCCAGTGGCTATGCCGGAACGACCTTGCTGGGCAATGGACAGGTCCTGCTGGTGCTGGACGTGAAGGAGATCCTGCCATGACGGTCCGTCGCAGCGACAAAGGCATGATCGTCCTCGACGGCGTATGTCCGGTCGATGACGCTGAGCCGCTTTTGCAGATGCTGCAGACGATGCCGGCGGCGGGGATTGACTGGACGCAGTGCCGCCAGTTGCACACCGCAGTGCTCCAGCTGATCGTGGCGTCGGGCAGGGTCCTGATCGGACCATGCGGCGACGATTGGATCGCGCAATGGCTGGTACCGAAACTGCCCCGAAACGGGATCGGCGCCTGAAACGGGACAGCTCGGTGCCTTCCAATGGAACAAGTCGGTCAGACGACCATTTACCCTCTTCCAGCAAGACGTTAGAGCTAGGCTGGTACCGTTGCAGCCCTTCCAGGCGGCCAGTCGCCCAGCGAACGAGAACATCTGATATGTCGTACAAAGTCTTGGTCGTCGACGACAGCAGGCTTGCCCGAATGGTGATGGCAAGCGCGCTGCGGCGGATTCGGCCTGAATGGATCCTGATCGAAACGGCCAATGCCGACGAGGCGCTGGCGGCCGTGGACACGGCCGACATCGCGCTGATCGATTTCAATATGCCGGGGACCGACGGACTGGAACTGGTCGCACGCATACGCAACACCCATCCGGCGATGCCCGTCGCGGTGGTCTCCGCCAATGTCCAGAACGAGATTATCAGTCGCGCCAGGGAGCTGAATGCCGGATTTATCCCCAAACCTTTGACGGATGAGTCTCTTGTCGCGTTTCTTTCGGGCGCCACGCTGCGACTGAAGAAAGCAGCGCCATAACAATGAATGCAGACGAACTCACCGACATTGAGCAGGACGCGCTCGCGGAAATCGCCAATATGGGGGTTAGCCGCGCTGCCAACAGCCTGCGGCAGATGGTCGGCGAGCAGGTGCTGCTGTCGGTGCCCGCGGTCAAGATTGTCACGCGCCGTGCGGCCTCGAAGCTGGTGGAGCGCAATAACGCAAAAAAGCTGGTCGCCGTGCAGCAATCCTTTGAAGGGCCGTTCGCCGGCAGGGCGCTGTTGATCTTTCCGGAAGCGCAAAGCCTCGAACTGGTCCGCTCGATTGTCGGTGACGAGCATTCGCTGGAAGATGTCATCGATCTGGAACAGGAGGCTCTCGCCGAAACCGGCAATATCATCCTGAACGGCTGCTTAGCCACGATCGCCAATGTGTTGCATCGGACCATGCGGATGTCATTGCCTTCCATTGTTCGAGGCGACGGAGCGACGCTGTTCGAGGTCGATCAGACGAGCTCAGGAGGACAATTTGTCCTGTTCCTCTACATCGATTTCAATATCAAGAAACGCAATGTTCATGGTTTCATTGCGCTGCTCATGGATCTGCCATCCATCGACGCCCTTAAGGACATCGTGAACGATTTCATCAGTGATATCAAAAAGCAGCCTTCCGGTCATGTTGGATAACGCATCCGATCTTGTGTTCGGCCCGGTGTTTGATTCCGTCGACATCGGCCTCGTTGTGCTCGATAGCCGAGGCTATATTGTCGGATGGAATGAATGGCTCGCTCGCGTGTCGCGCAGGCCGGCAAGCGACGTGCTGGGCAAAGCCCTCTCCGACGTATTTCCCGAGGTGCGCCACACCCGCCTTGCTGACGTCATCGACGATTCATTTCGTGCCGGTAGCTCGAGCATTCTGACCCACACCTTGAATGCTTTGCTGCCGCTGCGGGGCGAAGACGGCGGGCCGTTGCTGCACAATATCGTCGTGCGTCCGGTTTCGTCCGCGCACGCGAATTATTGCCTTTTGCAGATCACCGACGTGACCGTGGCCGTGACCCGTGAGCGTGTTTTACGGGAGCGCCAGAACGCGCGTTATCACGCGATCGTCGATTCAGCGCCCGATGCGATCATCACGGTCGATGACGATCGCAGCATCCAGTGGGTGAATGGCGCGGTCGATCACATCCTTGGTTACAGCCATTCGGAGCTGCTGGAGCAGAAACTCGATATTCTGCTGGACGTAGATAATCCGTTGCTGCCGGTGCTTGCGGAAACAACCGCGCCCAGCAAGGCCGGCAGCGCGATATCGGTCGTGGGCCGATACAAGAATGGGAAGTCGGGCTATTTTGACGTTTCGCTGGGGCACTGGCGAGCCGAACAGCGAAACTTTGTAACGACGATCTGGCGTGACGTGACGGAGCGGGTGGCGGCCGATGCCGCCTTGCGCGATGCCCGAGACGCGCTTCAGAAAAGCAATGCAGAACTGGAAGATCGTGTGCAAGAGCGCACGCGCGAGCGCGAAATCGCGCTCCAGCAGCTGCACGAATCCCAGAAGATGGAAAGCATCGGCCAGTTGACCGGCGGCGTGGCGCACGATTTCAACAATTTGCTGGCAGTCATATTGGGCAGCCTGAGCCTGCTCAAGAAGGCGGCTCCCGACGATCCTCGGGTATCGAGATTGCTCGATCGCGCGATCCTGGGCGCTGAGCGCGGCGCGACCCTGACGGCGCGGCTGCTCGCGTTTGCGCGGCGGCAGGAACTGAAGGTCGAGTTCGTTGCGCTGCAGAAGCTGATTCCCGAGATGCTCGATTTCCTGCGCCACTCGGTCGGCCCAAACGTCGCCATTCGCGTCGAAATTTCGCCGGACGTATGCGCGATCGAGGTCGACGCAAATCAACTTGAGCTGGCTCTCATCAATCTGGCGGTGAACGCGCGCGATGCCATGCCGCAGGGCGGAACGCTGACGATCGCCTGTCACAACGAGGAAAACGGAAAGAAAGTCGGGTTGTCGCGAGATCCATTCGTCTGCATAACCATCACCGACACGGGCGAGGGCATGAGTGAAGAGACGTTGGCGCAAGCCCAGGAACCGTTCTTCACCACAAAGGGCATCGGCAAAGGCACCGGGCTCGGTCTTTCAATGGTGCAGGGATTTACCGCCCAATCCGGTGGTGCAATCCGGATCAGAAGCGAGCTCGGCAAAGGCACCAAGGTCACGCTTTGGTTACCGCGTGCAACGAAAAATTCTGTGGCGGCGACCGCGGAGCTTCAGTCTGCCCAATCGACCGAGGCGAAAAGCCTGCGGGTGTTGCTGGTCGATGATGACATTCTGGTGAGTATGGGCGCGGCTGACATGTTGCTCGATCTCGGTCACAGCGTGACGGAGGCGCAATCTGGCGCTCACGCCTTGAAGGTATTGGAGTCCGATGCGCCGTTCGACGTTGTGGTCACCGACTATGCCATGCCGGGAATGAACGGATTTGAACTTGCGCAACGAATCAAAGCCACGCATCCGGGGCTTCCGATCGTGTTGGCAACGGGATACGCCGAATTGCCGGCGGACCGATCGATTGAATTCGACCATTTGTCCAAGCCGTACACGGCGGAAGATCTGGCGGCAGCGCTGGAAAAAGCCGTCAGTTCCTGAGCCGCTCACACCTACATTGGATGACCGTTCTTGGCCCTTAAGTGAGCGCCGGTGTGATGCGATGGTCGACGATTAGAGTTCGATCTGCTCTGCGATATTCAGAGCGTCATCCATCTCAATCCCGAGATACTCTCCAGCTTTGTTGGCCCGAGTAGTTTCTTCTGGCCAATGAGCAATCCTTCGTTCCAAGGTCGTTGGCCTTTGCCGACAGGACGTACAGGCATAGGCGGCCTGAGCCGGCTCTCGGTGACCTGGCTGACCCGTGAAAGCAGCGCGCGTCACATTGCTCCGCGGACCGCGTCGCCGAAGGCATCGAATGATGCCGCCTATTGGGTATTTTTCGGACCTAACGTTTCGTCGAACGTCCGCTTCGCGCCACAGGACGAAACCGCTCGCGCGGTAGGGCGCCGTGGTTGGCGGCACGGCAAATAGGATAGCGCCATAGGGCGTCCTGTCTTGAGATGAGGGGTTCGCAACCTTCACTCAAAACAGCGTCTCGGGTCGCGACGCTTCCAACGCTGCTCAAGTTTTGCCTGTTGGTTGATCGATTACAGTCACGTTCGAAAGAAAACGACTAGCAGCAATAGCAGGATTGAGGGACCGGGGTCGGCCTGACGAGCTTCTGTTGGTGTCTCGATAACGCTGGTGGTGATTCCGGACGAGTGCCAATCCATCCCCATGACGGCACCGAATGACTGAAACCAGAATGGATGAGATAGGCGCTGAAGGAATTCATCTCGACCGTAATGACGAACGATCGCCTGAGTGATGACGGCGCCAAGCGAAGACATGCGTGTTGCCAGCCAGGGCGGCACGCGCCCGCCGTGCAAAGGAAGAATTGTGGTGCCGGAGCGTTTGGCCATGCGAATCGCAAGTCCAAGTTGGGCTTCGGGGCGCATCAGGCCAGCCTTGCAGGGGGAGGGCCTATTGGTCATCGTGCAGAATGTAATCGAGTACATCGGTGCCTTTATAGCGGGAATGCTGTGTTCCCATATCTGCCGCGAGGCACGCGGAAACGGAGTTTGCAAGCGGATCCCAGCGAAAGGGGGAATTTCTCGTCGAAATGTGGCTTGTCGCGGTGCTAGCTGCCGACCCCGACGTCGTATTAATTCCCGCTCCGACCGTTGCACCCCAGCGCGTATAACTCGGCGCGGCGCAAGGTTGGGCGGGGATTGCCTGCGCCAGCGCGCACCGCTCGGCCCCGACCCGCCGCCGGTCAACTTGAGTGACCCGGCAGCGTGGTTCTGATCGAGCGAAACCTCCTGCCCTTAAAGCAGAAAAAGCCGCCCGAAGGCGGCTTCCTCAATTCAATCCTGACAATCGATCAGGCGAACCTAAATGCTGGCTTCGACTTGCGTCGATACGCCATGAAGCCAACGCCCGCGAAGCCAAAAATCATCATGGCCCATGTGGAGGGTTCGGGGACCGGTGGAGTGGAGAATGGTACCCCGTTCGGCCCGTCGTAGAAGAGGCCGGAAGATTGCGCCGTGGAAACGATATCACCGTTGGCCAAGAACAAATTGCCCAGGATCAAGCCACCCTGCGCATAGAAGTCCGGGGTCAACGAGAACGTCGTTCCCAGATTGTTGTTGGGCGCGTTCTGCCCAACCGTAGTGATGCTACCCACCTCAGCCAGTCCGATGTAGTAACCCGTGGCGGTAGGGTCGACCGTCTGTGTTGCTCCAAGGAAGGCGCTGAGCGGGCCGGGAGGGTTCGTGCCGGGGTGGCCGAGGAAGGTCTCCAGCTGCCCGGACGTCCACTGCGCCCCGTTGTTGAACAACGAGATGTCGGAGGTCGTCATCGTGCCGTCCCGCTGCACGTTCACCAGCGACGCGAAAGTTTGCGCCTGAGTGAGCGAGAACGAGTTGGGGATCAGGAACTTCAGTTCGAGGTTACCGGTCTGTCCGGCCGATGAACTATCGAACGTAAAGCCAAAGGTCCCGTTGGGACCGATGAGCGTGACAGGATCGCCGCCGATGGTCGCGCTAGTGCAATCAGAGCAACGACCATGCAAGACGTCCGCTTCTCTAATCGGCCCTTTGAGGTCAAGCACTTTCAGACCATCCATCAATGCGGTGTTGATGTCGCTCGCGGGCTCTTGCTTCTCTTCGGAATCGGCACCTGGGCCCTTCCACCATGGGATCCGAGGACGAGGCGGAACAATCTTTTGGACGACCTTGCCGTCAGTGTGACGGCAGGTCCAAGCGGACATACGAACTCACCTCATCCATCGTCCCGCGAGGGACATCCTTCCACCGGTTGGCGGAGCTCTAGTTTTCTCCTATCGGGTTTGATGCTGAACGGTTTTCATGCTGCTGCCGCGGCTTGCTCCCGGGTCCACCGGAACTCGGTGCCGTCAACCCAGATGCGGTGCATGATCACGGCCAGCCGGCGAGCCAGAGCCACGATCGCCTTTTTCATCCCGCGGCGCCTCGCGATCTGCATGGCCCACGCTTTGAGCCATGACCATTTTTTTGAATGCATCATGCTTTGAGCTGCTTCGTAGAGCATCGTGCGCATCATCTCATCGCCACAGCGCGATATTTTACCGCTCCAATCGATCTCGCCCGATTGATACCTGGAGCAGGTCAGCCCAAACACCGCCCCGACTGACTTGGATTTGCGGAACCGGGCTGGCACATCGACGGTAGCGCGATAGGTCAGCGCCACCACGGGGCCGACACCCGGGGTCGTCATCAGGCGCCGGCAGACCTCATCCTCCCGGACGATCGCCAGCAAGCGACGGTGCAGGATGACGATCTGTTCACGGAGCACCCGCCGGACGATGAGCAGCGGCTCCACCAGTACCGCCAAGTCGGGGATATTCTCGACAAGCTCCTGGATGCGGGCCTCGAACCTCACCTTGCCAACCATTCCGACCTTGAGGCCGAAGTTGCGCAACGTACCTCGCAGATCGTTCTCGATGGCGATGGCCTTCGACTGCAGAAGCTTGCGATGGGTCAGCAGCATACGCAGTTTCTGACTGCGGAGCGTCTTCACATGCACCGGACGGTACAGTCCCACCCGGATCATCTGAGCGATGCCGCGCGCGTCGTTGCGGTCGGTCTTGTTGATCTGCGCCTTCAGCACCGCCCGCATGTGCCGCGTCTCGACACAGATCACCGGTAACTCGGCTTCGGCGAGAGCGCTGAACAGCCATTGCGACAGCGGCCCGGCTTCCAGTCCGATCCGCTTGAAGCGGTAGGTGGGGTTCCCCAGAACCTTCAGCAGGGCTGCAGGTTCGCTCGCTACCTTCACTTCCTTCACGATCCTGCCCGTGTCATCCACAATGCAGATGCTGGTTTCCTTGACCGATACGTCCAATCCACCAAAATGGTCCATGCTGCGCTTCTCCTTCTGATGCTTGAGGTCGTCACCAAGGACCTCGTTTTCACCATCAGCCTGAAGCGCAGCACCCAAAATCTTCAGCTATCCACAAGCTGGGCCGGCCGATTACACCATCTTTTGTCAGGGACGTTAACGCAAGTAAGGTCGTGGTCGCCAATAACAGTTTTCTCATTAGGAACTCCAGGCCAAGGATCGGCGCGACACATGCACCGCCTAGCGTCGTCATGCGGCGCTAGGCGCTGGATCGTTTACGCGTCGTATACCTTCACAGACCGCCACTCCCGAACTCAGTTCCTAATCCGGTATCGAAATATTCGTTCGAAGATTGGATTAGATCGATGTGGAAAGTTGAGACTGACGGCACGCAAGTCACCCGACTGGCCTTGTCGTAGATTGCGCAAGATTTCTCAGCGGCGTTTGTTCGTTTGTGAACGTAGGCAGAAAACACTCGCCTCTGACACGGCAACGGGATGCCCGCGCCACCAAGCGCCCGGCCCTTGGCGCGCCTCAAAGTCCCGTAGCCGCGACCGCCGAATTGAAATTAAGGGAGAACGATTGAGGAATTGCGGGAGTTGGGCCTGCACGTATATCGGGCCCGCGTTTGCAGATGAGGAAACCAAAGTCGCAGCTAGGTACGCTAGCGCCCGACCGAGACAGCATTCTCATCACGTCCTCCAGAAATTAAATCGTGATGCGAAAGGCAAGGTGGCCGAAAGTTAATTATCTGTCTGTCCACTTTCGCGCACAAGAACCAAATAAAAAAGCCCGCCCCGCAGCGGCTTCTCATTTCAACAGTTCAGACGGCCATCAATGCTGGCTTTGACTTCCGGAGGCGCCGGCGGCGCGGATCGCTGCCTGTTGCCAGGCTCGGACAAATCGGAAGCGCCTGTTGATCAGCATCAGACAGACCACCCGTGCTCGCTGAAGGCGACGATCGGCGCACTGACCAGTCCCAAAGGTCGCACTGAAGCATCCTCAGGAACCAATGGTATGTCCAAAGGTTCAACCTTCAAAAGATCGTCCCGGAGAAATTGCGCCATGGCCCAGACTGAGACGCGTTCATTGCAGCAGATCAAACGCGAAACCGAACAGACGCGGGCCGGCCTCACCGACACCGTCGCGCAGCTGAAAACCAGCGTCGCCGAGACGGCCGGCGACATTCGGCATCGCATCAGCCCCGATGTTATCAAGGCCGAGGCCTCCGACTACATCAAGACCCGAGGCGAACAGCTGATGAGCGACGTCAGCGCCGCAGCCCGCAGAAACCCGATGCAGGCGGTGGCCGTCGGAGCAAGCATTGCGTATCCGCTCCTTAGGCTGGGACGCGCCATACCGGTTCCGATTCTGATGATCGGCGCAGGCCTGTTCTTGGCTGGCTCCAAGTCTGGCCAAGCCGCGACGCAGAAAGCATCCGATGTCGCCGCTGATGTTTCCGGCGAGGTGATGCGGCAAGCCCGCGAATTCGGCGATCAGGTGAAGGAGTCGGCCGTGGCCGCCACGGAATATGCGGCGGACCGGTTTGACCGCGTAACCGAGGCCATTTCCGATCAGGCCGATCAAGTAAAAGGAACTGCTGATGCGTCTGGTGCCGCGATCGCTTCTGGTTCCCAAAGATTGAAGGAAAGCGCAACGTCAGCCGGGGCAGCGCTGCTCGATCGGGCCGGTAGCCTCAAGGACGACGGCGTCCGTCTCGCCGGCTCGGCCGCAGCGACGGTGCAGGACACCGCATCCGGCGCAACCGCCGCGGCCCGCAGCGCGGCCAGTTCCGTCGCGGACTCCGGCATTGATGCTGCTCGAAGCATCAGAAACAGGGCTTTGGAGGCTTCCGATCGCGCAGGAAAGACTATTTTTCAAACCATCGACCAGAACCCGCTCCTGGTAGCGGGCGTCGGTTTGCTGATCGGCGGTTTGATAGCCAGCGCATTGCCGCGTTCTGACTTTGAGGATGACCTTGTTGGCGATGCAAGTTCCGCCGCCAAGCGTCAGGCAGAGGCCGCCGCAGCCAAGGGCTTCGCTGCGGCCAAGACGGTAGCCGGCGAAGTCTACGATCAGACCGCTCGGCAGGTGGAAGCGGAAGGACTGACGACCGACGGTCTCGGCGAGGCCGCCCGGGATATCACCCAGCGCGTCCGCCGCGTGGCAGAGGCCGCCGTTACCACTGCTTTTGAACCTTCCGAAAAAGATCATCAACCCAACGCGCACGGAGAACACGACCATGGTTGACCAAACCTTCAGGAGTGCTGATCAGGGGAAAACCGGCCCGTCGCATGGTCTCGAAAAGGCGGCGACCACCGCTAGAAGCGTGACTGATCAGGCGCTTTCCGCCAGCCGCGAGATCAAGGACAAGGCGATCGGCCTGGCATCGTCATCTTCGGAAACAATCCAGAATCAGGCGTCGGATTTCGTCGACACCGCCAAAGACGTCGTGGCCCAGGCGACTGACAAGTTCAAACAGACTGTCGAGGGCCAGAAGAGCGCGGGTGCGGATTACGTCGGCAGCCTCGCCGGCACGATCCGTCGCGCCGCCGGTGAATTCGACAACGACCTTCCGATTGCGGGTACGTATATCCGCAAGGCGGCATCGCAGGTCGAAGGCATGGCAGATACGATCAGGACGGGTAACTTCAATGATCTGGTGCGAGGGGCGCAATCCTTTGCGCGTCGGCAACCGACAGCATTTCTCGGAATGGCCGTGCTCGCAGGCTTCGGCGTCGTCCGCTTCCTGAAGAGTTCGGCCGATGAAGCCGAGGGTGTCACGGGCAGCAAAGGATCCGGCTCACAGCGAGCGAGTGCGAGCAATTATTCGGGCGCCGCCAGCAATCCGTCGCAGGACTTGGGGTATCGTGATGAATTCACCAAATAGCCGTTCGATCTCCGAGCTCTTTAGCGATGCGGTCGGGCAACTCGCCAAGCTGATTGGAAACGAGTTCGATCTGGCCCGCGCTGAACTGTCCGACAAGGCCGGTCAGGCGGGTCGCGCCACGGCGATCATCGGCGCGGGGGCCGTGATCTTGATCCCGGCGCTGGTGATGCTGCTATTCGCCGCCGCGGCGGCGTTGATGCACGCCGGTCTCTCGGACCCGGTTGCCTATTTAATAACGGGCATTGGCGCCGCCGCGGTCTCGGCGGCTCTCATCGCAACCGGTGTGAAGCGGCTTTCGGGTGATGCCCTAAAGCCCACGGTGACGCTTGATCAGGTACAGCGCGACAAGGTCGCGGCAAAGGAGATGATGCGATGAATAGCATGCCGGAAGAAAAGGGATCGGACTTTATCCACGATCTCGGCGACGCCGCGCGCAAGAATCCGGTTTCGGCCGCGTTGATCGGGATGGGTGTGCTCTGGCTGTTTTCAGGTAGCAAACCCGTAGCAATGGCAGGCGAGTTCGTTCGCACGGGCCTGGATCGCCTCCCGGACGCAAAGGGTGATGCATTCGATGGCGCCCGATCGACGCTGAGATCCGGCACCGCTTCCGTCGGCGAACGAGCGACCTCTGTGACGGGCGCGATGAGTGACGGAGCGGCCGGTACGGCTGATAACGCCGCTCGCTACGGGCGGGAATATGCCGAACTCGGCCTCCAGCTACGTCTCGTCGATCCCGGGGACAGGGTCCGAAATGTTTGAAACGATCCGTTCGAAATCTTTCTGAGGTTTTCAAGGCCCAGCCCTTGGCGCTGGGGGTGGTCGGCCTTGCGATCGGCGTCGGTATCGCCGCAGCCCTGCCGGCGACAGAGCTGGAATCTGATTATTTGGGCGAAGCCAGTGACGCCGCCAAGGCAAAGGCCTCCGAATTTGCGTCCGCCCAAGCCGATCGAGTATCGGCACTTGCGGGAGATGTGATGGAAGCTGTTGCCGACGAGGCTCAGAGGCAGGGCTTGACGCTAGAGAGCGCAAAATCCGCTGTCGGCGATATCTCGGCCAAGGTCGGCCGGGTGGTGGATGCGGCGGGGAAGGGCTTTTCGGAGCGGACAAGTCTTTCGGAGCCGAAGCATTCTCCTCAGTAACTGAAAGGTAGTTAGACCTGCGTAGCAGAGGGCGGCGCGTGGTGCCTTCCTTTTTTCGAGTCATAGACGGATGCAAAAGCAACCCCTGGATTGTCTCATCATCGGCGGAGGACACCGGCGGGGCTGACGGCTGCGGTTTATTTGGCTCGGTACCGACACGACGTTGTTGTCTTCGACGGCGGCGGAAGCCGAGCCTCCCTGATCCCCAAAAGTCATAATTACCCCGGCTTCGTCGATGGCATTGGGCAACGAATTGCTTGCCCGACTGAGACAGCAGACCCAATCTTATGGCGTCCCGATAACCTCGTCGCGGATCACGGAATTAATCCGCAAGGGAACGGACTTTGTAGCTGCTCACGACGGAGGGAAGGTTTCGGCTCGGTCCGTCCTGCTCGCAAGCGGGATTGTCGACGTGCATCCGGAGATGCACGAACTCGACAAAGCGATCAAGCATGGCGCCGTTCGATATTGCCCGGTCTGCGACGGTTTCGAGGCCCTCGATCGGAAAATTTCGGTGTCGGGCAACAGTGAAGACGCGACCAGCAAAGCAAAATTCCTTCGAACTTATTCGAAGGACGTCACCCTGTTGTGGCAACACAAGAATGCCTGCACGGATGTTGTTTTTCGGCACAATTTTGCCGTCGAGGGCCTGAAACTGGATAGAATGGGCATTCACGCTTCGGTCGGCGACCGAGGTCTGCGGTTCGATATGATCTATCCCGCTTTGGGTTATGACGTCCGCTCGGATCTTGCTTGCGAGTTGGGTGCGGCTACGACTGAAATTGGTGGTTTGAAGTCGACGAACGCCAGCGCACGACCGTTGAGGGACTTTTTGCGGCCGGCGCCGTGGCATCCGACCGGCACCAACTCTCTGTTGCGATTGGTCACGCTGCCATTGCGGCTACTCACATTCACAAGTGCCTGCCGGACAACCTGATGCGGCAGGATGGGCTAAGCGTACCATTGGCTCAGCGTTAGAACGCCATACTGCACGATGAGTTTTATGAGTGCGGCCAGTAGCGCCACGATCAGCAGCAATACTGACAGTTTCCTCAATGTGTACCACCTGGGGCGGTGACACCGGGGGCACAGCCCCTGTTTTGGAGCAATGTTGGCACCGCATTCCGTGCAACGGGCCAACGCGGTCTCCATTCGTCATTCAAGCCTGTTTCTGTCACCATTTAAGATCGGGTAAGCAAAACGGTTCCAATGGGTCCTATCCAGAGTCGCGTCAGCAGCGGCGGTGGAACCTTCGTGTTTCGGTGAGCTTATAGGTGCGCAGGAACACCGAGGAGGATGAAATGAACGGTTTGATTTATCTGGTTGGACTAGTGGTGGTCGTCTTGGCTGTATTGTCGTTCTTCGGTCTGCGATAGGGATCGAAGAAATGACATTGGAAAACGTCGTGGCGGGGCCGCTGAATGCGGAGCAGAAATATTTGCAATGGACGCCGGTCATCGCCGGGGCTTTGGCTGCGACAGCACTTTCCCTAATCCTCGTGACCTTTGCGGCGGCGGTCGGGCTAGGAGTGAGTTCCACTTCGCCCACGTGGCGCGATGCGTCCGCCGCATTGTGGATCCTGTCAGGTCTTTACCTCATTCTCCAGGCCATAGTCAGTTTCGCTTTCGGCGCTTACATTGCCGGGCGACTGCGTCGGCCGCTTGCCGCGGGACCAACAGACGAAGTCGAAAGCCGGGACGGTATTCACGGACTGACCGTCTGGGCTGTCGCGGTGGTGATTGGCGCCCTGTTGGCTGGAGTAGTCGGCGCAGCCACGGTTAGCCGTGCGCCTTCCACTGCAAACGCCAGTGCCGCCGAACCGCTGCTGAGCTATGAACTTGACCGGCTCTTTCGCTCGGCTCGTCGGCCGCCAAATGTCGACGTGCGTTCCGACCGCGCGGAAGCCGGCCGTATTCTATTAACGTCCTCCGGCCATGACGGTGTAAGTACTGACGACCGGTCTTACCTGATCCAGCAAGTCGGCGCGACGACCGGGCTTTCCGCTGTCGATGCCGAACGTCGCGTCGACACCGGCATCGCCAATTCGAAGGCTGCGCTCACCCGCACCCGTCGCAGCACGATCATTCTGGCATTCTCGCTGGCCACGTCACTGTTGCTAGGCGCGGTGGCGGCGTGGGCCGCTGCATGTGCGGGCGGCCGGCATCGGGACGGTGCGCCCCTGCCGGAATGGATGGTGCATTCGGATCAACTCGCACGCCGACGTATTGTCATCCAATAGTGGGCTATCGCGCGTCGACGCCGCTTCGGTTCTTGGCTCGTAACCGATCGGCTGGCCATGACCGGACGTTTGCGAGGCGTCTGCTGCCTCGTCCGCGCCCGGGGCTGCTCCATCGCATGTATTGTGTTCGACGTCGGGGATTCGCAGAGCGGCCCGTCGCGCTTGAGCATGGCGCGTTTTGAAAAGGCGGACGAACGTAAATTAGGTTCTGCTGCCGAGCTTCTCTATTAGGTTTGGTAATGCATTTTATGACGCGGAACTACCCAGTTAAGCCTTCGATCGTGCCTGGGAACGATATAGGCTTGGCCGGGTCACGCTGGCCGCCGACACCCGAACGATCTATCCTGAAAATAAAGCTGCTTGGCGTTGCTTTCAGACAATTCGTACACACGGCAGTCGGCAGGGCATACGACTGTCGCGATGCGCTCCTGATGTTGGGCGAAGACGCCGATTTCTCCGAGCATCGCTCCAGGCCCCAGCGTTTTGCCGAAATCGGTGATTTCGAGTTCCCCATCTACCAAGGAATAAAGTCGGTCCGCGTTCTCTCCTGGTGGATAAGGATTTCGCCAGCGGAGATTGCGTGTCGTCATCTAGGGCAGCAAGCTCTGAATTGACAGGTCATCACGATGGGCATTCCGCACGTCGCGGACCAGCCGTTGAAATTGCAGACGTAAGTGCCGTCCCCGAGCCCTCCACCTGGGCCATGATGCTTCTTGGCTTCGCTGGCATTGGCTTCATGGCCTATCGACGGCGCAGCCAGCCTGCCGCATTTCGCGTGGTGTGATCGATCAACCAGCTCGATCAGAGTTCCAGGAGGACCGCCTTCGGGCGTTGCATAGTTCCAGAATTAACCTGGGGCGACGACATCAAAGCTTACTGCGTGAGTTTTGTTGCGACGCAGTGTCTGCTCGTTCATGTAACAGTCAGGCTGCCCATGTTTAAATCCTTGGCTGCACTTACCGCGGTCAAAGAACTTCGTGAAAAATGAAAAGGCGGTCGCCTTCACCAAAAATCGTCATGCGCAAACGGATGGCAGATAAACCACTTTGCGTCAGGTATGGCGAACTGCTCGATCTGCGAAAGGCTGTGGAGGATGCGGAAGCCAACGTGCGCAAAATCAAGCGCCGCAGTCCAGCGGATCGGTCCATCCCTAAAATAGCTAAATTCTAAATTCGTCGACCCCTTTTCCGGATCTGAGCTGCGCTTTTAACCAGCGCGGCTGCTTGCCACGCCCGGCCCAGGTTTGCAAAGGATTGTCAGGATTTCGAAACTTCGGAATGACACGTGGATATGGCCGACGCGCGGACAATCTCGGTTCAGCAGGCAATTTGTTTCTGAGCTGGTTTAGACGCCATTCCATCACTGTTATTTCAGCAGTCATCTTCGCCGCCAAGATCTCGGATATCTCGGCGTGCAGCATCCACAGATCATCGACGGACATTCGTTCAACTTCGGGGGGTCTATTCATGAGGGGTCTCCAGTCATGATCTGGTTCCGAACGCCCCCGCATCCTCGTTGCATGATCGCGATATGAAAGCACTAAAGTGCGGCAGTTCAAGGGTTGCAACGCAAGGCTGCAATGCAATTTAACCGGCGCAAACTGAATGAATATGCACAACATAATGAGTGAGAAATTCGGCGCATAAATCGCGATTTTTGCATAATCCGTAATTCTTAAGCCAAGGGAAAACACATGGCTGCCAGCGGCTAGCCATGCCGGACCTCTGAGGACATTGATGCCTCGAAGCTTCTTGAAAAACTGCCATGATAGCCTTGGACCAGCGCGGTTTGAGAGAACAAATGTTCCGTCAGCTCCCGTTTGCGTCTGGATGGGCTTTCATGTGTGAAGTTGCCATCGTAAGAAGGTGCACGGCCGCAGTCCCAAGTTGTTGCATCTCCTCGTCGATCGCGTACACGCCAGCGGCACGCCGGTATGCAACAGCAACCGTAGCGTAAGCATCCGTAATAAATATCGGCAAATCATCGTGGCGATCGCTAGCTGGTTGACCGCGCCGTTTTACCACCTTCAGCGCCGCCTCTGCTGTGGCTTCAGCGATGTGTGCATCTTCCAGGATTGGATCGGTAATTCCAGGCTGACATGCAGCGGATGCTCCCTCGACCGTCTCGTAATATCGATGTTTTGTCGCCCCCTCTGCCGCCAAGTAGCTTTTTAAGAAACGCCGCGTCCGTGCTTCGAGATATTTTCGATCCTCTCGGATCTTCCTTCGCCGGCTATCCCGTCTGAACCAGCTAAACACTGTTTTCTCTTTCCAATGAGCAAGCCCGAGGTGAGCGCGGCAGCGGCATCAAAGGGTTCCCGTTAAAACATTCGCTCTGTTCACCTTAAAACCGGCCAAACTGCACAACACCGGATCGCTTCATCTGCGCGATGTAATTGCGAGCGGCCCTGCTCAGTGTCCGTACGGCTTGCCAAGCTTCGGTGGCTTCTAGCCAGGCCTTGGCTTGTTGGAACTTGGTGTATGCCCGAGCGAATGCCGGAATCTTCATCAATTTGTCTCGGGTGAGACTGAATAGACGCTCGATTAGCACAAGCTTGAGAAGCTCGCCGACGATCAAGGTCAGAACGCTGCTCATGATTTGGCCCGTAGCGGCCAGATAGGCTGCTACGGGTTTAACAGGTTCCAAAATGATCACAGGAACTGAAAACAGCGCGAGCGATGGGTAGGGCCGGAGCGATCTGATCCAGGACCGCAATTTCCTCAGCACCAAGTGCCTGGCAAGCCAGTCCGAGACCGGCTTAGCCACAGCGATGAACACCGCGTCCACCAGGAAATACGCGGCAGCGAGAACGTAAGTAACGGGTTTGAGAATCCGGTTCACGGGCTATCTCCGCGGAACTAAAGCCCGAATGGTCAAATTGTTTCATCTGCAAGAGTTGTCCGGCCCTGAACTCTCGGGAACTTTGGCTTCGCCGGGGCCGATTACGACCCAGTCCCGCAACTCCTCGGCGATACGCGCGACGAGGGGTAGCCTCGTGCAGCCAACGGCGGGTGGCAGCCACCCCTTCGGGTATACCGGCCGTGCCCGTAGTTGCCGTTGCCGTTCTTTGATCACTGTCAGCGCCGCCGTGCATTCGGCACCTCAGCTGCCCGGTGATCGGCGCCTTACGCGCCCGATCGGGTGCGGTCTCACGACGGCAGCGGTTGGAGCATATTAGCCCGTGCCTATGATGGCCAAAAGATTGGGTGCGCCGCCTTCCGTCGTTACGTTGACGGTGACGTCCATTCCGAGTTCGTCTTCGCTATCACCCCAGTAGCTACCGGACAACGGAATCGCCTGCTCGGGGGTCCTGGCGACGCCCACCCTGATCAGATCGCGATTTCCAACTATACCGTTTGTCGGATCGAATTCGATCCAGCCCGATCCAGGGACGTAGATCTGGCACCAGGCATGGGTCGAGCCTCCGCCCAGGCGCTGTGGTCCATCGCGGTCGGGCACATAGACGTATCCGGTAACGAAGCGCGCGGCGAAACCCAACGAGCGCGCCGCTTCCATCATAAGCAAAGCGAAGTCTCTGCAAGTCCCTTGCTGACTCGCGAGGGTTTCATTCGGCGTTTGAGTCCCTGGGGAAGCCCGTCGCTTGTATGAAAAGCCCTCCGCAATAGCTTCGTTGAGCGTCATGAGGAGTCGCCCCGTCGGCCTGCTGACATCCGTCGTGACGAACTTGGCCAGCCAGTCCTCGACTGCCCCTCCAGGATGGTGACGGCGCATGTACGCATCCAGATCAGGCAACTCATCATGTGCATATACGAAGGGGTGCGAACGCGCGTAATCCTCGATCCGGAAATCGGGAGCGTTCTCCGGGGTGTGTTCCAGGCGGATAACCGACTCGAATTTCAATAGCCTTGTGTGCGCCGCAAAATCGACCAACGTCACGCAGTTTCCGAAAACGTCGTAAATCCAGCGAAACTCGGCGGGATCCGGCGTCACGGTGAGACGAGAACTCGAGCAGACGCTGGTCGAAGCTATCGCGGGGGCGGAACAGCATTTGATGCCGGCCCGGCCTAATCGGCTTCTTGTACCGATACGTTGTCGTGTGATGGACGCTGAAAACAGTCATTAGCGCGGCGCAATCTCACTCCCTAAGTCAATTCTAGCTTCCAAGAGGGCCTCTTGCAAAGCCCAAGCCAGCATTGATGGCTGCCTAATTCAAAATCTTCGGGCTCAAACAGAGAAGCCGCCTTTGGGCAGCTTTTTGTTGGGCAAAAATACTTGTGGACAAGGCTATGTCTGGAGGCGCGCCGTTGCGACTGACGTGTCGGCGCAAGGTTGGCTCACTTTGGTCGCAACGTCGCCTGTTGGCAGGCGCCCTCAAACGGAGTTTCGCTTATCCACACTCGCTTACGTCGGCAGCCTCGTGAGGCCCCCCTCGTTGAGAATGCCTATCGCGGGTCGAGCCGGCCGATCGGGAAGCCTGCCGATGCTCGGGCTACCGAGCGATCGGTCAATCTGAGCTTGGAGCCAGCGCCATTTTTACTGACAAACGCGCACGAAATTGTTGCGGTCGGCGGTTCCGCCGAAATCTCACGCAGCCGTTGCGGACGTTTTGTGCCTGGCGGCAGAGCGACGTTGATCTTTTAATCCCGTCGCTTCGATGCACAACTTAACCGCCTCGCCTGGACTCGCGGCAACGAGATCGGCTTTCGCGCCTTCCCGTAATGGTTTCGACGCCGCTGTGTCGATGTCCTTGACCCAACAGCATAGGATAATCGTTGCCTTTGGTAACTTCCGCTTTAGGCGCCGCACGGAGTAGCGCATGTGTGCCGGTCCGCTAGCATCGAGATATACCAAGCAGACGATCGCAGCGCCGGTAGCCTCAAGTCGAATGACATTTGTCGTAGAGAGCGCTTCTGCGCCTTCGACGCGCGCCGCTAGACCGTGTGCCGTCGAGAGCTGAGCCAGCATGATCGCCGCAGCTTCATCGATGAGACTGCGTCCGGCTACGCAAAGGACCGGATGCTCGCCTTGCCATTCGGACGGTAAGTTTTCTTTGCTGAGAATTGGCAAATTGTGATTCGCTTCATCTTCAACCACGCTTTCTACCGCAGACAATGCTTCTGCGTCGGTGGTCAAATTGACTTCCGCCGTTGGCTGGTCACCCTGATCAGAAAGATCACTGGCAAATTCGGTGACAGCATCTTGAATCTTTGTGAGACGTTCCTGGTTTAGCGTGCCGCGCTCTAGATCAACTTGCGCTAGCTGCAATCCCTTCAAAGCGACTTCATCATAGTACGAAGCCAGCGACCTTTCTTTCAGGAATTCTTCGGCCTTTTCCGCAGCCTCGGTCGGGTCACCAGCCAGCATCCGCTGTAAAGATTTCGGGGGGAGAAAGCGCTGGTCGGTCCCCAAACATGACGTCAAGGAATTCCAAGCGTTCTACATGGCGGCCAAGCACGACAAGGCAAACCGTTAGGGGCGTAGCGAGGACCCAAAACGTCGCTGACGCGACCACCGCAACGGGTGAAAGCCCAGTGCTGTGGCCATAAACCATCGGCTCAATGACATGGCCGACGACCGGCTCTACAACAAGAAAAAGCGCGAGCGTCCACAGCAGCATCGACCAGCCGGGATCGACGGCTACCGCCAGAGCGAGCGGGAACGCGGCCGCGATGACAGCGCCGATGTGGGGTATGAAGCGGAGGACTGCTGTCAGGATGCCCCACAGGATCGCGCTTGGAATGCCAATGAGCCACAGCCCTATCCCAATCACGACGCCAAACGCGCCGTTCACAATGAGCTAAGTCAGGAAAAGCCGACTAAGGCGGCCCGCCGCGTCGTCGAGCGCCGCTGTCGTACGTTGGAGGTCACATGAACCCGCCAGCCGAATGAAGCGATTACGAAGATCTTCGCGTTGAAGCAGAATGAAGATAACGAAGATGATGATGATGCCCGTTGTCGCGAGGGGATGAACGAGCGGGGAGATCAAGGTCCGGAGGCTCTCCAGCGCACCAGGATCGGGCTGGCGTACTTCCACTGGAACGGGCGTCTGTGGTCCGGACGCATTGGGACTAGCGATCGAGCTTGAAGTGCGTGAAGTTCCGCCGTCTTTTGGCCTATCTAGTTCTTTGCCGAGATCTTTTAGCATGTCCGAGGCGCGCTCTAGCGTACCCCTACCGGCTTTTGTATCCCGAAAAGACTGGATCTTTTCGCTTATCGTCGATGATAACGTGGGAGATCTCCGGCGAGCTGCGTCAGTTGCGAGGCGAGAAGACTCCCCATCGCAAAAATGAGCGCAAAGGCAAATATAACCACGCTCACCACCGCCAATCCACGCGGTACATGGATCCGCTGCAGTATTCCGACCACCGGCGCCAGGACGAAGCTGAGAAGAATCGCCAAGGCAATGGGCACGAAGATCTCACGACCAAAATACAGCATCGTGACAATTATGACAGCGAGGATTGCTGTTGCCACCGCGCTGAGCAGTGCCATCAGTTCTTCAGGGGTACGCGATTTGAATGGCTGCGTGATCAAAGGCCTCATTTGCTTTCCATAACCTGGAGTCGTCTAAATTATAAAGAAGGACGGGCGGTGACTTCCAAAAAAGTCGATGGCGCACCTCGCGGTCTTTTTACTGCCGGTTGCCCGGCCCCACCGCTACATACACAATAGCTCAACACCGCAAAGGTTCGTGTTCGAATAAGATAAAGCTCCGAGGCCTGTCGTGCGATGGGCGGCTTCAGCGAACTTCAATCGTCGCACTATGATTGCCAGAGGTTATCCCGGCCAGGCAGCAGCGATGGGCGTCAAGCCACCCTTCTTATGAGTTTTGACTTTGTGCAGCGGATTTCCTGCAGTGTTCAAGATAGGCTACCTCGTGCCGCCCGATTAGCGCGACCACGCTCGACCAAAGCCAGTTGGGCGCATCGAGCGTTTTCGACCGATGCCGCTCTAGCTCCTTCGTCCAGGATTCGCGAGAAGCTTGGTCGAGCTGGCGTGCGTGCGCCTTACCGACAACACCAGCCATAAAGCTTGCGGCCTTCATGGCGTCTTCGGTGGTCAGCCGTCCGATTTCAATTTTGAGGTCCTGCGGCAACAGTTCGCGAACAAACACCGAGCGGCCTTCGATCTTGCCTGCCACCATTCGCTTGCCCAGGTGCGGTGACAAATGGAGAGCGCCCTGGACGACGCGCTCCGCATTGTCTTTGGGCATCTTTTGGCTGGCATAGCGCGGAGCCGCCGCCTTAACGGCCTCCTTGACATCTATCAAAGCAAGATCGCGCTTTTTGCCCTTTCCGATGCCAAGCAAAACGGCGAAGCGAAGCAGCCCAAGAGAGCTGCAGCCCTTCATCCAATAGGCCGCATCGAGAACCTCGACGGCGGCGTCATCATCGCGAGATCGAAGTGACGTGGAAAGGTGGTGGAATGGTGTGGTTGCGAACAATTGCTCGATCGCTTCCTTTTCCGACCTCGAAAGCGGCCAAAACTTCGGTCCAAGCGGAATAGTTGGTTTTTGGTCTTCTAACCGTTCCTTGGCCAAGGCTCTCCAAGAGCGCGCGACGGATTTTCTCATGACGAGCTGAATGGAATCAGGCGCATCATCGATTGTGTCGGCGTCCTGACGCAGCGCGGCCTGATAGCCCTCGACAGTTTGTTCGAGGATGCGCGCCATCGTGACGCCCGGCAAGTCCGAGCCTCGCGAAGCGGTCGCTAGCGACAAAGCAAGGCGGATGATGTCGTGAACCGGATTGCCGACGACCGTCTGATCGAGATCGCGAATTTGGATGGCAATGCGTCCGTCGGTACCTGCGACCGGCCCCAAGTTACCAGCATGACAATCGCCGCAAATCCACACGGGTGGTCCTTCCGGAAGCGTCCCGCGCTTTTGCGCGTCGAGCCACTCGTAAAATTGAACCGTACTGCCGCGCACGTAGGCATGCGCGGAACGGGCCATTTTCAAAGTTTGCCGGGAAGCGAGGGCTGCGATGCGATCGGAGGGGCGGAGCGATTTTTTCGCAGACATTAAGCACCGACTGGCTTAGTTTCATAAGGGTGGGCATGCGCGGTTCGCGACCGCGCACTAGTTTACAGTTCAGCTTCGGCTTCGACATTGATGACCGACTTCGCGAGGGTAGTCAGCGCAGAATCTGTCGCCTTCTCTTCTTTCAAAGTAGCTTCCAGGAGCGCGGCCGCGTCCGGCAGGCCGAGTTCTTCTGCCCAGGTTCGTAGGGTGCCGTAGCGGGACATTTCGTAATGCTCGACCGCTTGAGCCGCAGCGACCAGCCCGGCGTCAAGGGCAGGCATCCCTTTGAAGTCTGTCATGATCTCTGCGCCTTCCTTGGTGATGCCCATGATAGCTTCACAGGTTTTTGCCTGAGGCTTTTTGCCGAGGATTTGGAAGACCCCTTGCAGTCGCTTGATCTGACCTCGCGTCTCGCGCTCGTGCTTGACGAATGCTGCCTTGAGATCCTTGGACTGCGCGGCCTTGGCCATCTTTGGCAGCGTCTTGAGAATTTTATTCTCAGCGAAATAGACATCCTTAAGCGTGTCGTGAAAGAGATCGCTCAGCAGTTTGGGCTTCTTGGCCATGGCTTCCTCCAAAAAAAGCCCCGCGGCAGCGGGGTCGCAAATGCACGACCTCTCAGTGGTGCATGAATATTGCGAGTAACAGAATGATCGGGAGGGGAATCCCGATTAACCAAAGCAGCGCACCTTTTCCGAAACCCATCGCAACCTCCTAAGTGAAAGATCAACGATGAGGCAATGTTCTTGGGTTCCATCGGTTCCATTGCGCGCCGACTATATCGGGCCAAATACGAGGATCTTCTCTAACTGAGGCCGTACGAACAAAGTGCCGCCTCGATGGATCGTCTGCTTATTCCAGCCTATCTTGTGGCGGCTCTGCGGGCTTCTCCGCGCCAATTTCGCGCTCTGCTTGTAGCCAATAGCCCATCTCTGAACCGGTCTTGCCGTTTTCCTCCCAAAGCTCGTAGGCGCGTTCTCGGATTTTATCTTCCAATCCGCTCATGGTCGGCTCCCTTAGCCTAAGGCGTTTCGACGTTGGGTTCGCCTCCACAAACTCGCAACTTTGCGAGACAATCGACGAACGACTTAGGGTCCTTCATGCTCCCAATGGCGACACAACCTTCATCGAGATCGTTGGCTGCGACGCCCGCCTTCTCGAATAGCGGCAAGGCTGAAACGGCGTACCCGATGAGCTTGCAGTGAGCGAAGGCATCGGCAACAAAATCTCGTGCCGACAACTCCTGAAGTAGCTCGTCCATTACTGCCGCCGCAGGCATGAGCAATGATTTCATAGGTGGCCCCAGCCTTGTCGAGACCGCCCTTGAGGGCCTTTATGAGACCTGCGTCCGAACCGCTGGAGACAAGGATACCGAGCGTCCGACCCGCGAAGCGCTCGGGGTGCATTGGCACCAGCGGCAAACATTGACCAAGCCCCTATAGCGAGACGATTGTCGCCAGAATAGAAGCCGAACAGCCCCAGTTTACAGCAGCTTCTTTGGCAACTGCCCACAACCTGGCGATCCACATCTTCAGGGGCGCATTTTCCTTACGTTATCCGGAGGCACGTCCTAACCGCTTTGCATTGTTCGCAACAAGCTGACGATAGCAATGAACGATTTCCTCACCCGAAGCGCCAGCTACAAGGCTTGCGCTAGCCTCTAAAGCCGCATCTATCTTTTCGCCGACCATCAGTTCAGCTTCGCGCAGGGCGTCGCTGTCACCGGACATTAGTTTAATCATTCGAAGAGCAATTACATCACTCAACTCAACCGCCAACATCAAAAATGGAATGACCATCTCGCCGCCTCCATATCTATCCGTACCAAGATGAATGGGCGGAAATGGTTTCTAACCCGCTCCGAGCGAAGGCGGCGTAAGCACTTCCTATTGAAACCTGAACACTTCTGTCCCTCTGAAAAGTGTTGCACATAACCCCCGGGCCGAGTCAAACAGCGGACATGCAGCCTGTCCAATATAATCAAATCATCGGTGGTGCATAAACAACGCCAAAAGAAGAATGATCGGCAGCGGGAGCCCTATCAACCACAACAACGCACCTTTACCAAAGCCCATGACGGCCTCCCCGCTTCGTTGGGGCAGATAACCGGCCGCACTGTTTCTAGAGTTCCGCTTCAAAGACAACCTGGTTGGCGGAAATTCTGTCCCCATGCGCCATTTTTTGAGGAACAAACGCCCCGATTCACGCATAGCTGCTGGGCAGCCGAGGACGACGCTCATGCCAATAAACGAAGAAGCGTTTATCGGCCGTGTTGCCATCCGCCATTCGGTTTCCCCTGATGCAGTTAGTACAATATTGCGGGCACTTCGTTCCAGCGGTAGCACCATGGCGCAGTTCAGTCATTCCGACTTCGGCGGCATGTCGCAGTGGTCACCGGGGATGACAATGGTCGGCGACATGTTCAACAACGTTCTTAAGTCCAAACTCGATGCAGTGTGTACGGAATTGGTGGCCTATGTTGCTGAAACGCATTCGACTGATCGGGGCCTTGAAGATAAGGTCAGCTATCGGTCGCCGAAGCAGGGGGCGAATTGGTGGCCCGGCGGTCTCGGAACGCCTAGTTCGGTCGGCGCACAGAATGACCTTCGATACGCAGTTTTTCCTCGGAGACTGGCTGTAAAGGACGGCAATCACGTAGAAGTCTACGACACCGGTAACCACCGCATTTTCGGTGTAGCGCAAGCCCAAAGCGCAGACGAAACACTAACATTCACCAGCCAAGATGGGTTGGTACGGGTGAAGGATCTACCAAAAGTTCGAGACTAGCGAATCCTTTGCCCAGCGCCGTCAGCCGTTTATTTTGGCAAGGCCTTTTCTGTCCGTCGTTTCCATCAACCTAACGGCTGCTTGAAGTCCCCTGTCGGTCAGGATCGCCGTGCCATCTAATTCTTCCACCAAATTGCAGGTCATCAATTGCTTCATGGTCAGAGGGTCGGCGGGTGTTCCGGCGATAATTTCTTTTAGCGCTCTGATGTCCGGGGCTTTAGGGGTATCATTGGATTTCATCCCTTATTTCCTTTGTCGACACGTCCAGCGCGACTCTGCTGTTGTGCGAGTAGGCAACGGAAAACCCGCCTCCGGTGGAAGGGAAACGGGTCTTCGTAATATTCGCTTGTTCGAAGATATAAGCGATCATCTAATTGTTGGTTCCGATGGTGAACGGTCGAAGGCAAGAATTTTAAGATCGAAATCCGCGATCGATCGAGAGTGATGAAATGATGCCAGAAGACTGCGCCAGACGCCAGATGCACCCAATGAGGATGCGGCAGCGCTGGACGACGATCAGGCCTTTTCCCGTCCTGCGGTGGGCCACGCGTGAAGCCGTCAAGGCGCTCATAGTCGCCGACGAGCTCTTGGAAGCCAAGAATGGCCTCAGTTTCCGTCCAACGCTGGGGGCCGTTTCTGCGGAACGGTCGGCAATCAAAATGGTTCTAGACGGGCGCTGTGGCCCGGAACGCCTCAGCACACTCCAAGGGCGGCCTCAGCGGCCTCGAGGGCGCTGAGGCCGTTTTTTTGATTGCCTTGGCTCAGTGTCTCGGCCGTGAACCTCGAACGTGAACTTCACCTGCATGACAGGCCCGGCCTTGTCTCTGACCTCAATTGACATTCGGTTCTCCGCACCATCCGGGCTCCGCCGCCTGATTGCATCCCGAGCCATGTCGGCGAGCGAGCGAGCCGCTTCCTCTTGTACGGCTTCCATGGTGCGGAGTTCCATACCTTCTTCGTCAAGAGCGGTCTCCTCGCCCTCTCTCATGTCGAAATAGTAACGCGGCATTCGGGGCTGCCTTCTTCCAAGGTGGAAAACACGTCAGCCGTGAAATTGTTCTTCGCACGTTAAGCCAATGCCTCGTGAGGGTATCGACTTAGAGCATTGTCATTTGAGAGCGCAGCTTACCGCTGGGCAGAGTCAAACAGGCGACTAACGAAAAGGCCCGGCTCAAGGCCGGGCAATTCAAGGATCGATATCATCCTAGATTGGCAATGCTCAAATGATAGCTTCCGGCCGCCGTTCTGTCTGTTCAAAAAGTAACATTGGGAGAAAAAGCTTGGAGCAGTGGCAATGGTGCGCTTCTTTCGGATGGTTCGCGAACGGATCATTTTCATTGGGCATGGGCGGGGCTTAAAACGCAGCAGGGTGGTCACTCCAAATCGGGGACGCACTGTGGCGGCGAATGCCGAAGAAGGGCTAGGAACGAGTAACGCTGGCAGCGATTGTTCTCGAGCACAAAAAAACTCAGAGGAAAAGAACATGAAAATGAAGATCATCGCAATTGCAACTGTGCTCGCGCTGTCCAGCACGTGCGCAATCGCGCAAAGCTCGGTTGGCTCGGGAAGCTCGGCAACCAACAACTCCATGAACAACCGCGCGACTGGCAGACCCTCGGGTGACGCTACAATTCAGAAAAATATGGGCACGGTCGGGAATTCGAAGGGGCCGGATGCAAGCCAGCAAGGAGCCAATACGGCGGCGCCAGTTGGGGCGAGGGGCGACTCGACGGAACCCGGCAAGGTTCAAGAGGGCAAAACGCGCTAGTTGAAGAGCGGAGATTGCGTTTCTTTACGAAGTCGAGGTCCCCGCCCGCAGAAGGACGGGCGGGCGACAGCGGTCAGCTCGAACCAGACCACATCCTTTTTCTTGGTCTCGGGGGGGGGGGCGGCTCCGGCGCGTACTAGGCGAAGCTGTTGGCCGGGATAAGGCAGCGGTTCTCCGAATTGAGCCAGCCGGGCCAATGTGCGGATGTTGGTGACCGGCGGCCCGCCTGTTCGCGGTGGCGGCGGCATGCCCCAGCACATCATCGTCATTTCGAGTTCGCCGCCCGAGTTGCGGATCACCGGGGCCGGGTAGTCCGGAAACACGCCCGGTATCGGTGCGGGGTTGCCGACATAGCGGTTGACCACGCGGAACAGCGCGATGATTGCGGCTTGGTTCGTCGTGATGCTGTAGAGATTGCAGATTCGTCAGTACCGCTCGATCACATGCTCCACTCGGAAGCGCTCGCACCAAAGCATCATCTGTGGCTCAAATAGAGCAGCCCGGGTGAAATAACGCTTGTGTGCTTCTCGCCAATACGCGAGTGACCGGTCGCCTTCACCTTCGTCATAGGCAAACGCCTCATCGACTTGATCGAACTGGCGCTGGGTTAGCTCGATCGTTTTCAGCACAACACGTGGCCTATTCTTGCCATCGAGCGCCACCATGGGCTTTCCTATAGCGGCTCCTTTCAGCCCCTCGCTAACCGCCCAACATGTAGCGCGCTTTTTACCTTCAAACACTAGCCCGATGAGTTCGTCGGCCAGCGCTGGATGGTCGCCAAATGAAAATGTTTCGAGTGATTGCCAGTCCATGACGATGCGAACTATCGTTCCTCCGGCCACCATGTCGAGGGCGGATCGCTGGCCGTGATCTTGCTGACGCGCAGCGCGACCTGATGGCTGCGCTCGTACGGATAACCCCGAACCTGCGAACAGTCCTTGCACCGCATGTAGCGTTCGAGTTCATGGACCACCGTCGT
The DNA here is from genome assembly GCA_963836765.1 of uncultured Alphaproteobacteria bacterium. Classification (GTDB taxonomy): domain Bacteria; phylum Pseudomonadota; class Alphaproteobacteria; order Rhizobiales; family Xanthobacteraceae; genus Bradyrhizobium. Next base: position 418,764 of record CAWILG010000048.1, on the reverse strand, counting down.
CTTCGGTCGCCGCACGATGTCGAGGGCAATGGTCTGATGCGTGTTGCAGCCAAGGCATTTCAGTTCGAGATAGCCAAATCCGGCGTTGATCGCCTCACCCAGCATTGGCGATGACTGCGCCGGACCCTGAAAACCGAGCATGCGCTTGTTCCATGCCTCGACGGCGAGCCGATCGGCCTCTTTGCGTGCTTCCGTCGCCCGGTCTGCCACCGCCCGGACCGATCCGCCGTAGATTGTCTCGCGTGATTTGCTGCCCATGCGAGAGAGGATGCGCCGGGCCGCGCAGGACAGGCAAGCCGCTACAGATTGCGATGGATAGCGTGAAGGGCACAATGGCGGCGACGCAGCGCCCCGCGCGAGGCCGCGCGGGCCGCCGATCACGGTGAAGGGAAGGTCAGGACTTCGTCGGGTGCCATTGTTTAGGACCTGCTGGCCATCATCGAACACGATATTGAACTGGACAGAGGAACTCGGTTGGTCGGAGCCGCATTGGTAATGCCGAAGATTGACGCAGCGTTCCATCCGCCACGCCGCGATGCACAGGGAGCAAGCTGGATTCAACCGTCATAGCCACAGTATTGGAATGCTCAGGCAACGGGGCCGACAAAGAGCTTCACGGAGGGTGCATGAGAAACATCGTGAACGAAGACGGCGAGATCGTCGCCAAGGCAACGAAAGAGGAGGGTACGCTCCTCGGCGGCCACCACCGCATCATGGTGGCGGGCAGTCTCGGTCAAAAACTCGTCTGGCAAGATACCGGTGAACCTGTGAAGCTTGACGCCTTGATGCATCCAAATCGACAGATCGCTTGATGCGCTCGCTGCGCCCGGATGTGTGTAAGCCCGCCGATCTGTTTTCGGCATCGTTGCGAGAATGACGATCGCTGCTGGGCCGCCCCATGGTCGAAACTGGCCGAGTGGCTGCGTCCCGGGCAACCCGTCTCACGGCAACTCGGCACGGCGGGCTGAACCATGGTAGCGGGGCGGGCGCCATCACTTCCGCTGATTTCGAATCTGAGGCCGCCAGAGTTGACGGCCTCTCTTTATCTTATGGTGCGGAAAAAACCGCCAGGACGAAAACCGGAGGGTAGTGCTCAAGGGACGGCTGCAGCGCGGGTGGCGAAGTGAGGCCGCCCGAGCTTTCGAGTTTCGCCGCGCCCACGCGCGGCCTTTAGTAAAAATCGATTGGCCGTGCCGTTGCTACAACAGCCCACCATAGGATGAGATCGAGAACGTCCCCCAAGACTGAACTCTACTTCGTTCCGAAGCCAGCGGCCAAAGGCGCGAATACCTCTTTGGTGAACTCTTTGTACAAGTCGCTGATCTTGTTGGCTTCCGCTACGAACGTTTCATATGCTGTCTTCGCATATTGGGAATGGAGTTCGACAGCTTTGTCGATCGACTTTATCTCCGCTAGCTGCTCCACGTAAGTTTTACCCTGCTCAAAAGAGGTTTTCGCAAAGTCTGTGTGAGCAACTGCGATGGCTTTCAGATTTTGCTGGATCGTTTCAACGTTATACATAAGGAATCCCGAGTTCGGTCAGCCAGGGCCAACCCCCGGCTCACGACCAGAGTTCGTTTAATAAGTTTCGTCGTAAGTTTTGTGACCGAAAAGCAGCAAAATTGTGCATCGCAGAGTGCATGGTTTACACTCTGCCAGGGGTGTTGTTCAGCCGATGAAATACGCCGCTGATCGACCATTTGCTTGTCCTGAACAGGCTGCGCGAAAGCTCCTTGAGATCGCCAGTATCGTTGAGCCGTCCAGGACGGACGCATTCACACAGAAAAATCAACGGGCCTATCCTAAAACCGGACGCCCGCGCACACGGCGCGGGCGCAAGAGCGGGGACTCGAGCCTTCAACCTATTCAACAGCCGTTGTCGGCGGTCTGCCCATTGGTGCCTTTGGGCTGCTCTGCGACCGACGGTTGGGCATGCATCTGTCGTTGGGCCTCTTGAGCTGTCAACTGGCCGCCGGGCTTAGCCCCTTCGGCTTTTTGAGCGGCGGTCGGCTGGCCTTGCATCTGCTGCTGCGCATCTTGCGAAGACGCCGCAACGTCTCCACTCGCACGATTCATCGTGCTTGTTGGCGGATGCTGATTGGCATCAGTGCTCATGCCAGTTGTCTGGCTGCTGCCTTGCGATGCGGGTCCGGAACCTGCGTCCTTCAAGTTTGCGGTGCGGCCTGAGTTGTCGCAGGGGCCAGCCCAAGCGGTGCCGGCGCTCAAAACCATGATCGAGCAACCAGCGAGAATTAATTTCATGTTCATCTGTGTTTCCTTTCCTCCTGGCGCGCGCCCCGGCGTAGCAGGACGAAAGAAAAACTGACGCGGAGGTTGTAGGTTCCGGGTGACCGGGGTGAATCCCGCTTTGTTTAATCAGGGGAGGCAGCCAGGGGACCCGGACCCAACGGTTGTTTGCAACGTCCTCCTTGGGACCATATTGCGGAGGATTGCTCGTCGCGGTGCGGCTTTGCATTGCCGACATCTGACAAGACAGCGAGCCTGTCCAAAGCAGCGCCAAACTCAGCTTGGACGTCTTAGGCCTTGGAAGAGAAGTTAGAACCAGGAATTGCCGTTCGGGTCGGTAAATGAGCGACGCGATCTTCGTCGCAGCAAAAGCGTCCGGTCGCCCGACAATCGGCGACAAAAAAGAAATCGAAAGCGGGCGTGATGTACATCACAGCGAATTGTCGAGCCCGGGCCTAAATTTACGAAACGGCTATGTGGCAATCACCTCCCGGGCCGGGGAGGCAAGATCATGACAAAGCAGATCCAGAAAGTTAGCGACCAATCCCAGTCCGTCGAATTGAGCGATCACGAGCTGGACATGATTGTAGGCGGCACGACCCCCCAAGATAAAGCAAGTCCGAACCTGTTCAAATTGTGCACAACCGGCGAGCATATCAAAACGGTAACCCTCTGAACGATCCCGCCACTCGTCTCTTTCGCTTCAGCTTTGGTCCGCCCTCTTTTGGGGATTTTCTTTTACCTCGTTTCGCCCTTGGTCGGGGTCGTTTCGGGCGTCTGTGTTCCGCCCGACTTAGGAATAACTGTGTCGGCCATATTCGTCGGCGGCATATTTGGAAGAACCTCAGTACGGTTCTCTGGCTTAAGTGCCCTACAATCCATTCCGTAAATCAACTCACCCTTCGCTGATTGCCCTATCGGGGCACAGCCCTGAAGTGCAGTAGCGTCAACAGGTTTGTCTTGTGCGAACGCGGTGGAAGAGAGCAGCACTAATGCCGCGGCTAATCTCAACATTGATTCCCCTCCAGAAAATTATGATTGTGTTCAAGTACAATCACCGCTGCGGCCACAAGTTCCAGAGGAAATTGCTTCTGCAGCACAGGCTACCGGACAGGTCAAACGGCGCCAGATTACAGCGCCTCGCGGGTGCGGTGGCAGGCACTCAAGGACCGAGTTGCTGGTCCGCATATCCGGCTCGGATGAGCCAGTAACGTCAAACCGGAACCGCCGGAACCGCGCAACAGGTTGCCGCTTATCCTGAGATTGGGTCCAGACACAAATTCATGGAGATGATCGATGCGCCAACTAATGCTCGCCGCTATCGCGTTACTGCTCGGAGCGTCATCGTCACTGGCTCAGGGCCATATGGGGACCCCCCAGGAGCAACAGGCGTGCACGCGAGACGCACAGCGATTTTGCCGGAGGCAGTTGGGCGACGACGGCGCGGTTCAGCAGTGTTTGCAGCAAAATCGCACGAAGTTGAGCAAGAGTTGCCAGAAGGTATTCCAGAGCCACGGAATGTAATTAGGGAGTGGCGGCGTCCGGCGGCAACAGGCGATCAGGCAAACGCGATTGTCCGATACCCCGCCGACTGGTCCCCTGGCGTTCCAATTGAAGTTCGGCCGGACGTCGACCCTCCGCTCGCCGCAGGCACAGCAGACGAAGAGCGACTCGATGTCCCATAGCCGCACGTCGGGTCGGCGCTGATCGCAATCGAACGGCCGCAGCGATAGTCCGCGCAATAGATCAGGAGGCCACGCACGCCTGACAAGCGCATTTCCGCGAGGGTGGTTTTCTGTGGGCGGGCGGGCATACCCCATCAGGGCGCGGCGCCGGTCGATCAGCAAATTATCAATTTCTGAAACGGCGGTGAACAACGGCGCATCGTAGTGTGGAAAGGTGTGGTCGACCAAGGCCTTTCGTCTGGACCGCACGGGCCGCTGGTCATAATAGGAATGGCACGATCGTTCGCGAGTAGGAATTCGCGAGTAGGGGAAATCGTACAATTCGACTTTATACCCACGGCATTTTTCGAAGCGTCTATGGCGAGTTTACCAAATGGCAAAAAATTCCGTGATTGTGAAGGCCTACGGGAGACAGTTAGATGAGTTGCGGGGAGAAGCCTCCCGTATTTCTCGAGGTCGAAAAGTTGATTGGTCTGTCGAAGCGGTCGACAGAGGAATGCGCTTTTGCTTCGATGACTCGGAGTCAAAGGCATCGTTCGCTTCAATCTGCAAAAATCTGGGCGTTTTCTTTACCGAAACCTGATCCCATCCAGAGGGCACAAACTAAGGCAACCGTAGCCAGGTTGAACGGCCCGTGGGCACGGCGCCTATTGTCTTGGTTGCTGCTGAGCCGATCCACCCCAAGGCGATGCCGGTGATCCTGACGACCAATGAAGAGCGCGACGTTGGATGCGCGCGCCGTGGGATGAGGCGAAGGCACTGCAGCGACCATTACCGGACGAGACGTTGAAGATTGTGGCTGGCGGCGCTGACAAGGAAGACAAGGCCGCCGCGTGAACGGTCTCCCGGTTCCTTTATAACCGCTGCGTGAACGGCCAGTTCATGGCTCGTTCAACAGGGGGCGGTCATACTCATGGGATGATGGGAACTGTCGAGGTGGATGATGTCGAACTCTCAGACCGATTTTGACCCTATCGGCGTTGTTGTCGATTGGATCGATGCATTCAGACGGCGTGAACTTTCAACGCTGATCGAACTGTATGACGACGCTGCAATCGTCGATTGTTGCGAAGGCGGTCGTTTTCACGGGCGTGCCGAACTCGAACGATACTGGCAATCCAAATTGATCGGATCAGTCCCTAGCGCGTTCGAGATCGACGTGCTGGTGCCGGAAGCCGACGGAATTTCGTTGGACTACAAGGGCCATGACGGCAAGTCTGTTCAGACCGTCTTTCGGTTCAGCCATAACGGCAAGATCAAATATACGGCTTGCGGGCCGGTGCGCCGCGACGGCCCTAACGGGCCGGCCGCTTGGATAGTTCCGGGCTGAAGCGAAAAAGCAGGCCGGACGGAAACACGGAGTGCAGCGAACTGCCAAAGACGTGGGTCAAGACGAAGAACCCGGACCCGCCTCATCAAACCAAAACATTTGGCGTCGTGATAGCGTTTTCTGCGAAAGCAAGATGGGAGACCTAGTGTGGCATCGATCCTGAATTTTATTGGCAAGGCTGCTGGCGGGGTTTTTGATGACCGAGTTACCCAGATCATGGGTGAAGCATTGGACCGTGCTTGCGCTTCACGTTAAAGGGAAGCCAAAAATCGTTTACGAGGGGATTGCGAAGCGCATCCTAGAAGCCGTCATAAATGGTGAGCGCGATCCCATTCGGTTGCGCGACGCGGGACTAGGTGCATTTGGGCCTTACTACGACAATAAGACAGGCTAGGCCGCTTCCAAATGGAACACAAAGGCACCCGGTACAGTGTAATCCAATTTGTTGCTCCAATCTGTTGGAAATGGACTGTAAATGCAGAACGCGGCACCAGGACCGACACCGCCGGTAATATCACCCTCGCAATTCTCCGAGCGATAAATGTTATCAACAAGGATGAGCGCCAGATGAGAGCCGCTCGCCGGAAGTCGGAGCAGTTAGAGAGGCGCACTTGACGTTGCCGGACAACGAGCGCCCGACCCACCACGCCCTGGAGTTTTGAAAAAATCCGCCCGGGAATTGATCTATCTAATCGATCTGGACGACGCGCAATTTGATCTACATCAAATTCGTCGAGCGAGCGGCAGCAAGTTTTTGCGGATTGCAATCCCAGAATCCGAAACCGGGAAAATCGGCAATTTCGCTATGCCTATAGGAACGACCGTATACGCAACTCGTTGAAAGCTCGGTCACACCGAAACTCGTCAGGGGGCAAGGAACTGCGATGGACGTCAAGCGAAAACAATCTGTATCGTCAGATGCATTGCCTCTTGAATGTCATGACCTTCATCGACGAATGGCGGAAGTTCTCGCTCTTCGCGAAAAGATCGCGTCCCTAGAAAAAGTTAGGAAGAGAACTCAACGGCGCGCCAGGGCAAGCGACCCTTGTACTGCAGAGCGCGGACCGAGATAATGACGAGCTACCAAGACGGTCCAGATGGTGCGACCGTGACTCGACGAGGCACTGGTACGCACCAAGAAGTTCCTGAGCAGCTACCCACGTCTGCAGCGAACGGCAATGAAGTTTCTTGGCCTCTAGTCCCGTTCCCAGAAGGGCACCTCGACATCCCGGGTGGACAACAGGAACTCAATCGGCGGCTCTCGACAGAAAGCGCCTGCCTGTCTGTCGTACACGAAGAAGTCACCACTCCGGGGGGAGTTCAGGTCAGCGTTCGCGCCTCGCGGGGAGCGACGTTGGGCAGGCTGGCGTATGTGGTGGCGGTATCGATTGCCATGTTCGGTTGGTTATACCTTCTTTGGCTGGCCCTAGTCAGCAGTGTGGAGGCGATACTAAGCTGATCTACACCGCCTTGTTTCAGCGCGGCCAACTGGCAGACACGGTCGGCATCAATCGGCAGCTCCTCAACGGATTTCATCCACTCGACTCTGTTTCAACTCTAAGCCGCCACGCGATTGCCGAACCCTGGATTGTCCGCGACCGCCCTGAATGCTGCGCTGGCTATGATCGAAAGTGAACAACTGAGGGGCGCACCCTGACTGGCCGTGACTTGCCAGGAACCTTTGCCTGATTTTCCCGTTCCGCAAGCGCCACTGGAGATGGGAATGAAGCTCATATGACGGGTTGTTACCTATACCAAAGCCCGTCCACACACCAATGCGGCGGCTATTTACTCTCCGACCAGATACTCAAAAGCAACGCCTTCCGGGTCGTTATCCTCGAACTATCTGTTGGCGGCGAGTTCGGTGGCAAGGACCTTCAGGTGGTTGACGTCGCCGACATCCCTGCTCGTGTTAACGTAAATCCAGACGGTAATTTGGTCTCTCTTCAGCGTGGGGATCCTTTCGTGAAGAGGTAAACTCCTCGCGAACGTGGCTGCGGTTCGATGCACGCATCACCGCTTCACAGGAATAATGGCCTTCAACGTAGGATTTGAGGGCTGTCATGGGCAGGGCAATCCCGGCCCCGCACGGGCCGCCCGCAGCTTGGCGGCGGTGAATTCACCTAGGAATCCGACGAAACCATTTTCAGGAGCCGGCGAAATCGGCCTGAAACCAAGATGCGGTCCAATCGCTGCAGATCAGACAATGGAGTAGGTCATGTGGGACATCATCATCAGCCTGATTTACCACCAGTCTTGCATGAATTATCGAGCCGTTACGCGAAAGCGCCTCTGGGTTTAATACTTCCATGCGGGGACCCGCAGCTTTCAAAGAGCGCGCTCGGTCGCCCGCAAACCGCCGCCAACGATAACGAACTGGCGTGGCCGTTTATTCCATTTCCGGAGGGCTGGTGCAGCGCCTGAAAGTGTGCCGCCCAGCACGAAGAGGTGGCCCGAATCATGTATGGGGGCCTCTCGGGCTATCCTCGCTAACGCCTCTGGCTCGGGGGATCGTTCGCGTTGTCTTTTCGACTGACTTGCTGCGCTAATTCCTGTCGTCGAGGTTTCTTGTTCAACTGCCGCGAAATGCCGATTTGTGCTAGAAGAGGCAACGATGGTGCAGAATACAGTCAAATCGGCCATCCGGGTTTTAATTGTCGACGACCATCCCGTGGTCGTATCGGGATGCAGGTCGCTGTTTGCCTCCGACGTTTCAGTTAAGATCGACGAAGCCGGCGACGCAAAAAGTGGACATAAGGCGTTCGTGACCAGAAAGCCGGATGTCACCGTCATCGACATCAATCTTCCGGACGTTTCGGGTTTTGAGCTGATGCGGCGAATCCGCAAGGAGGATCCGGACGCGAAAATCATTATGCTCAGCATGAACGATGATCCTGCATTCGTCGTTCGTGCGGTCGAAATGGGTGCGCAGGGCTACGTCTCCAAGGGTGACGATCCCAGGGTGCTAGTGAAGGCCGTTCGCAAGGTCGCGGCGGGATACCACTTCATCTCGCCGCAATTGGCGGAGGCGGTGACATTTTCTGGCGCCGTCATTAAGGCAAATCCTGCTTCGCAGATGAGCGCCCGCGAACTTGAGATCCTCCGGCTGCTTGGTAGGGGCGACAAGATTGTGGAAGTCGCCGACGCGCTTGATATTTCTTACAAGACAGTGGCCAACACGACCTCGCTTCTCAAGCAGAAGCTTGGCGCCAAGAACCATTCTGACCTGATACGGATCGCAGTCGAGATGGGGCTGGGGTAACTGACGTCGACCCAAAAAAGATGGACGGTCACGCCTGATGGAGAGACCGTCCCATCGCTTCTGTTTGCTTTCGTCGGGGCAATGGAACGACGACGGCAGACGTCAGCGAAATCGCTTATCAGCGTGGTGACGACAATGGCGCCAGAGCACAAAGTTCGCGTCGGTGCGGAGTGCCGTCCAGCGGTGTGACCTACTACGATGTGCCGAGCGAATACGGCGTCACCAAGTATCGCTCGTTATAGGGTCGTCAACGTGGAGTTCCCATTGCAAAGTGCGTCTGATCGCAATCAACCGCCGTTAACGTCGAGCAACCGATCTGGGTTTAGACGGCATAACTCTACGAGAAATCCCTACCGCGAGCGTTTCCGGATCGTGGGATGCACCACCAGAAAGGCGCTGCCGGTTTATCCGGAGCTTCACTATTTTTCTCCAAAAACTTTAAAAAAAGGGCCGCAACGTCAGCTGCGACCCTTTTCCCAATGTGCGGTCGTGTCACCAGCGCGGACCGACACCCACACCGACGCCCACGCCACCGGGTCCAACGCCAATACCGACGCTTGGGCGATCGTTGTAGTAGCCGCCGCTATAGTAACCGCGACGCTCGACGTAGCCGCGCGGGGCGTAATTGTAGCTGTCATCGTAGTCCCGCTCGATGACAAATCGACCGCTACCCCGTGTGTGGTAGCAGCGCCCCCGTTCATCGCAGACCATCCGTACGTGTTCGACAGCCGTGTCGGATTGCATGGATGGGTTGACCAGCAGCGGGGTCGCATTGGCACCTGCGGCCAACATTGACCCAGCGCCTATAGCGAGCGAGACGATTGCGTTTCTCATGATTGACCTCCTGTGACGATGCGTCGTTAACGAGCCCAATTGCCGAATGTTCCCGAAGTGGAAAGTGCAAATCGGAACCACGAAGCGCCTCTCTGGTAGACCTTTGGTCTTCGCAGCATTGCCCAAACGCCGAGGGGCAGCATCACTTCGCCCAGCACTTCTCCGGAAACCCAGCGCTCAAACGTCGCCGGACACGACTGTCAGTCTGTCAGACGCCTTCGACGTCGGCGCCACCTCTTTTTGTTTTGGAGGCTCGGAAGGGCAATCGGGAACTTTCGGCAATTCGCCTTGTTGCATTTCGGGCATGCGGCCTCGCATTGCACCAACTGGAGGAGACAACATGAAGAAAGTTTTGCTTGCTGGCGCCCTATCGGCTTTCGCCCTTACCTCGTCATTTGCCCAGACCACATCGGAATATTATGTGGTCCGCGATGCGTCGACGAAGAAGTGCACTATCGTCGATAAGAAGCCGACCACGACGACCACCACGATCGTCGACAACGGCACCTTCAAGACGAGGACCGAAGCGGAGACCGGTATGAAGACCATGAAGGTCTGCACTGAGAACTGAGAACTTACGGATGGGTCCACTGCCCACCGGGCGGTGGATCCTTTCGTTATTACGACTTTGGAAAGTGCTGGATAACATCTGGAGTATACTAATGAAGAAATTCGTTGCCGCTGTCTTCTGAGCGTTGCCGTCGGTGGCCCAGCTTACACTCAGACCGCTCAACCGGCCGATCGAGCCGCCCCAACCGCAACCACACCGGCGAGAAAGTCGCCGCCGAAGACGTTATGAAGGGCTTTACCTGTTATTCGGCTTGGGATCTGGCGCTCGATCGACGTCCAAGTCGGACCCAGTCCACGCACGTCAACGCGTTGTATCGACGAATTAATTTGGACATCCGACTAGGGTCGCGGCTGGGAGCCGATTGGGATTTCGTAAGCCGATTCAAAGTCAGGCTCGATGCGTGTCACCACTCCGCGCGCCGGGCCGGCCTGCGTGCGCATAATTGCTCTCAACCGAAGGCGGTTCTTCAATTCAAACCTGATGATGATTAGACCAACCTAAATGCTAGCTTCGACTTCCGACGATACGCCATGAAGCCGACGCCCGCGAAGCCAACAAGCATCATCGCCCATGTTGCTGTTTCCGGTACTGCGCTCACGCTCGCTGCGCTGACATTTACCGGTTCGAGGCCCCAACCCTCATCACCTAGTCCCTGGAAGCCCGCGTGATTAGCATCGGCCAAACTCGTATAGGTGAAGGTGAGCGTATTCGATCCGATATTCAAAGGAAGGCCGGCAAAGCTGAAAGTTTCCTTGCCGCCAGTAAAGCTAGCGCCGGTACCGTTATTCGTCGGGTTCGACAACGTCGCTCCGAACGGATTGGAATAAATATTTGATTGAGAGCCGCTGTTGCTGCCACCTCCAAGATTGAAGGTGCCTAAAAAAACTCGGGTTCCATTCAACGTAATCGAAAAATCGTCTTCGTAGAAGTTTTGCCCATCAAGGCTAAGATACCCGTCGAGGATGAACGAAAGTCCCGTAGTTGTTGCGGCTGACGAATTGAAATTAAGTGAGAATGATTGATCGGTGGGCATTGCGGGGGTTGGTCCCGATAGCAGGCTAGCGTTTGCAGATGAGGAAAGGAAAGTCGCAACAGCTAGGCAGGGCAGCGTCAACCGAGAGAGCATTCTCATCACGTCCTCCAGAACTAAATCATGATGCGAGATGAAACTCGCAGAAAGTAAATTAGCTGTCTATAGGAACTGACGGGCGGAACTTCGGTTCCCTGGGAAAAATAGGCAGAAGCCAAATTGTTTTTGTCGCCTTCCTCAACCAGGCTTTTATCATCTCCGACCAGGGTTTACCGTTTCCCATTCTTCCCACAGAATTGAATTGCGTTGTCGGATGCCTCCGATTTTGCGATTTTTTATTTGCAAGCGCCACAGATGCGCGCAAGGTTCGCGACATCACGTGCCCGCCATGACGCCCGCCATCTGATCGCGGGGGGATAACCGCATGGGAAAAATCGGCAATTCCGCTCTGGAAAGTTTCGGAACAAAAGTTCCCGTACTGGGTTGTTACGGCGCCCTTTATAGCGGGAGGAGTAAAATGCAGGCAGCGGTCGATCGGGTGATGGAAACCTATGGCATAATCGAAAACTTCACGCCCGATGAAGTGAAGGCGGCACGGGAGAGGGTCACCAGCTATCTTTCGGAAAGACCCGAGGCTGACGACAGAGCCCTTGCTCTTGAGGGGCTGCGGTATCTGCGAAGCGTTAGAAACATAGGGATCGAAGGCCAAGGATGAGCGACATATTTGATCGGAAGGTAGTCTCGCCCGCCGAGCGCGAAGCCCGTAAATTATTTAGAGATGCTGATGCCGCTAAGGCCATGACCGAGCATGAGCGTGCACAAAGGGCTTTCCAAGAGAACCGGGAGAGATTGAAAGCTTTGAGACTGGCCCGCGAAACTCTGGACGCCCAAGCGAAGTGAGCTGTGGCCTATGAATGTCTGCGGCCTCCGTTTCGATGGCCGGCGTGTTGAACGACCTATTCGGTTTCTCCGCGCTTATGTGTAGTACATAAAGGGGATTGGCGAACTCATCCGTAACTCCGTGCACCATTCCAGTCCCGGCTGAAGCCTGCCACCCAAAGCGCGGGGGCCACCGCCGCTGCCATTTCGCGACGTGTTGCGGCGAAGCGTCTGGAGATGCCGCATGAACTCGTGCCCAAAGTGAAATCGATTGCGGTACTGGTGAATCCCAAAAATCCGCAAGTCGAGATCCAGACAAGTGAGCTAGCCGCAGCCAGCCGCACAGCGGGCCAAGAGGTCGGAAATCGATGTTGCCTTCGCGACCCTGCGTGATCATCGGCCAAGATACATTCTTTACCAGTCAAACTACGCAATTCGCCGCGTTGGCTGAACACCGCGATTTCGCCTTGGCGAGAGCACACCTAGGCGCGGAGTTATTGATCAGCTACGGTGCGAGCCTTCCCAACGCGTATCGTCAGACGGGAATGTATACCGGCCGGATTCTCAAAGGCGAGAAGCCCCCGACCTCTCCAGCTTGCATGCGGCCTTGCACTCGCAATTGAATATGCTTGTGACGCCGTGAGGCGTGCGTACCGCTCGGATCTAACGGCGGTCTCCTGCTCATTTGGGTTACGAACGGCAAAACAGGACGCCCCTTCGTGTTGAAGCTTGGTTGTGCGAATAAAATCGCTCTCTGCGGTGCAGACAATGGCCCTTTTTCGGACATGCCGCGCCGCGCTGACGATGTCTGTTGTTGGAGGCAAGGCGGACCTCGCTTGGGCCATCGGCGCGTTATAGCGCCGTGACAAACAGCATCCGTATTCACAAACACGAAGCCTTGCCCAAGTGCGGCAGCTATGATGTTCGCTTTCCTGACAGCAGGGAATCCAAATTCTTCTATTTCGATGACGTACGGGTCGGCGCATGAGACCGGAGCGACTCACTGGCGAACAGGCTGCTCTGGGGCAGGCCAGGGCGTTTGCGCGAGCTGAGCGGGATAAGGCACGTCAGCCCTTCTAGGCCGCGCGACGTCCCGGTCGTCCGCAGCTCGTGTGAAGTATCTTGCCCGAGGAACTGAAGCGAAAGTGAATTCGGATCGCTTTGCCGTCGTGGCCTCGGTAATCGACCAGCACCCCGCAGTCGGTCAGAATCATATCGTGGAGAGTGAAGGTTGAATGTATCCTTCTCTCCAGTTTTGGCGCCCAGTAAGCCGCGATGGCTTCTCGACCGGTCAGGCTCACTTGCTCGCAGTTGCATTCCAACGTCGCGCGCTCTTCGTAGAGGTCGAGCAACTCATCGAGTTTTCCCAAGCGGCAGGCATCAAGCCAGTCTACGACGACGGCGAGAGGATCGAAGTTATCCGGTGAAGTCGACATAAGGTCACGCCTGATGCGGAGTTAAACGGCAGAAACGGGATCAAGCGTTGCGCGCTCTACCTCGTGCCGCAGCACGACTCTGCACTTCGATGAGCTGGAGGTAGACCCATGTAGCAGGAAGTCAGAAATGCGCTTGTTCCAGTCCGCCAATTATTTGTTATAGGGCGCCGCATCGCCTGGACGGAGGGCTGGGCCCGCGCACTCCGCACCGAACGCCCTGGTTGCCCATTTTCGCTGATAAGGATGGCATATGAAATTCGCCGCTGACCGGCCGTACTCCGATCCGGAAAAAGCCGCCCGCAAGCTCCTTGAGATCGCCAGGAGGCCGCGCTAGACGGACGGATCTATATCGAGAAGATCAACGGGCCGTTTCTGTATCGGGAGGGCGGCCTGCCTGTCGAATACAAGGCCGGCCTGGATCTGGCGATTGCCCGTGGCCGGCTGGAGCTGCACGAGAGCGGAACGTTCGTCAGGTTCACCCAGGCAGGCGCCGATCTGTTCGCGTAACGTCCGTCGCTAATTTCCTCTTCGGGGGGCAGAACGGCATGATCTAGATCAACCTTGTCGCCCAACTTGTCCATGAATAGCGCGTGGCATTTTACCCAAGACGGGCTGTATCATGTTTGAAGAGGATCCGTCGCCGCCCACCAGCATCGATCCGGATTCGGTTCCAGGCCGCCTCACGTTGATTGAGGAACGGCTCAAGGCGATGTCGATCGAACTTGATAGCCTCAAGGCGAGGACCACCCGCCGCCGGCACCGGGCTGTGACCCGGCAACAGACTATTGAGAACATCGTCAAAATTGGCTTGGCCGCCGGGCTGATGTTCGTCCTGGCGCTGTTTCTACTCTACGCCGCCCTCACCCGATGCCGCGTTGGCGCCGTCACCAACGGTTGTCCCTCCGGCTGCCCCGAGCAACACGCCAGAGCCTGATTCGCATTTTTGACGCCCGTCGCCTATCTTTGCGTCATGCGACCATCAGCGTTCGAACCCTGCATTCCAACCCGCGGCACCACGGTCCCTGACCAGCCGGACTGGATCCACGAGATCAAGCACGACGGCTATCGCCTGATCGTTCAGCGCGAGGGCAAGCGCGTGCGGCTATGGACGAGGAACGGCCATGACTGGAGCGATCGCTATCCGCTGATATCAGAGGCCGCGCTGCGCAACCGCACGTCTTCGTCGTTTGCGATCGACGGCGAAGCCGTGCTGCTTGGCGTCGATGGCCGCAGCGACTTTAATGGCCTGTCACTCGCGCCGGCACGACGATGAGGTGCAATTCTATGCGTTCGATTGCCTGGTTTCTGACGGCGAGGATATCCGCAAGCTGCCGCTGAGCCCGCGCAAGGCCAATCTGGCCAGGCTGCTGGCGCGGCGCGTCGACGGCATCTTCGTCAGCGACTTCGAACAGGGCGAGATCGGGCCGGACCTGTTCCGCCACGCCTGCCTGCTGCGGCTGGAGGGCCTGGTATCGAAGCTCAAGGACCGGCCGTATCGCCCTGGCCGGTCCCCAAACTGGGTCAAGAACAAGAACCGCACGCATCCGGCCTTTAGTCGGGTGCTGGATCAGTTCTAGCCCACTAGATGGACACTGCCGGCGGCGTAACAGTGGTACGCGATGGATTTGTTGCCAACGGTCCGGTTGATTTAGATCAATACCCACTCTCCGGAATTTGGCGACGTGCAAGAGGGCAGTAAACCGGGAGCGTGAAATGGGTGAACGTCTGGAATCGAAGCGGGTCTGTCGTCGAAGCGCTCTTGCTCTTTTTGGATACGCAGTTGTGTTTGGACTTGTAGCCTCGCCTGCAATTCTAACGGTGTCAGATGCTGGCGCCCAGACGCCGGCCGCCACGCCTTCCACTGAGACGCCGAAGTCTGGCACGGAACGGCGTCAGGAACGACGCACGGGGCGCGCAGAACGGCGTCAGGAACGGCGAACGGGGCGTACGGAACGACGCCAGGCACGGCGCACGGGGCGCACAGAACGGCGCGAAGAGCGGCACGACGGTGCTGCCGAAGAGAAAAAGTAGTCCTGCGCCCACCAGGGCACGCCCTGGCCCCCAAACGGTGGATCAGGCGTTTCGTAAGCGTGATCGATAAAGGTTTAGGGGGCAAACCGATGTGAAGCCACCTCAGTTGGTGGCCAGGAACCCAATTAGGAGAAGAACATGAAAAAGCTAACGGTGCTCGGCGCGGCCCTCGGTGCAGCGATGTTGTGTTTGGCTCCCGTTTCGCTTCACCGGTCACCTGCAGGGACTGTCGTTATCTCCGTCGACAAAGCGGACGCTCGTGTCGGTCGCCCGCTTACACCTGGCAGCGTTGCGGGGGTTCATAGGAGAGTGCATCGGCGCGCGTACTATGGAGTCGCGGTAGGTGCGGCAGCCGTCGGAGCCGCGGCCACGGGAGCCTACTATCACGGCCGACACTGCGGTTACTATCCATATCCCCCGTGCTATTGAGAGCGTCGGGCTGATAAAAACGCATCTACAAACTTGGCGTCGCGTCTCCTAATGACCAAAGACGATTTCGGCAAAAGGTGTGCAGAAGCGGACCATGTGTGGGAGGCGTTTGACCAGCATCGGCATCCAAACGTCTATGCCTGCGCAAACTGTCTGACCTATGCCCGCCGCAATGGTGCGACCATGAGGACGAACATGGCGCCGAGCCTGCGTACCAGCCCAGCGGATTTGCAGCTTATTGGTAGCACCTCACCATGTGATTTCCGAAATAACACATTCTCAAAACTGCGCAGATAGGTTGGCGTAATTATGGGCATCTTTAAAAAACGGCGAGCAACCTTGGTTCCTATCCATGAGGACAACGCGAATACTAAAGACTGGCTCATTCTGTTGGAGGCAGCCACCATTGTCGGCCATCAACGCGAAAAGCTTAGAGTTGCGCTCACGACGCAGGAGCGAAAGCTCATCAAAAAGCGGAAGTTATTCCGAAAGCCTGAGCTGTTTTTGGATCTCGATGGATATGACCCTCGGATACACGCACTTTATTTCTGTCCCCAGCTCTACAAGAACGAGGACGGTGAACTTGTCGCTTTGAGCGGACAAGAAATTGGTCAGTTGATGGCGCGAGCGCTTGAGGGAGGGGCGATTGAGAGACCGCCGTGGTACGAACCTTCCGACGGTGCGTCTAAGGAACCCGTCATCAAATCCAGCCATGAGATGGAATTCGATAGCCTGGTTGTAGATGCGCCGAGCGCGAAAGCGAATAAACCGGCCGCGTTGATACGCACAATTTGACAGCCGCGCATCCGCGGCCGCTTTTTTCGCGCCTGTGAGTTCGTGCGCAGCAAGAGGCTATCCTAGTTTGGGTTTTCGGCGTTTGTCGCCTGCTGTGGATATGCTGCGGATAACGAGGGCCTGGGCTCAGGTCCCGCGTTCTTTTCGGCAGTCCAAAGGGGGATTGACGGCCAAAATCCAAAATGCTGCACTGCGGCTACTGCGTTTGGGGTTTTTGATGAAGGACGTGGTTATTTTAAACACCTACCAATCGATGCGCCCGCTTGATGTCGAGCGAGCTGCGGATTCACGGCAAAAAATTAGCCGATATATTGAAACTCTAGCGTCGCCTGGCCAGCGCGACGCCGAGCAGCTCACAATAGCGACGCCGTCCCCGTTCTAACATCGACAGATGGCTCTGGGTCAGGTCGGTGCCGTCTGCGAGTTGATCTAAAGTCAGGTTTCGGTATTCCCGCCATTGACGAATAAATGTAGGAAGGAACGACCGCTTTTTCGTTTCGTTATCCTGTCGTTCGGCGTCACCTGAAGGGTGCTAGAAAGTATTTGTCCCGCATCGCATTGGAGCGCGCCACAATGGCTAGCCTTCCTGACCGACCCTGCTCTAGCTGGGACACGTTGCTCACGACCATCCCAGCAGCTTCCGCAAGCTGTTCCTGAGTCATCCCCCGGTACTTGCGCCACTCTTTAATATAGGTACGCCCTCGGTCTGGTTTCTCCTCACTGGGTTTTGTCATGACTCGCTCATGAATTTTTAGCGTCGTCGAGTTGCTCGATTTGACTTACGATAACCTTCATCCAATCGATAGCTTCGTGACCGTCGCCAGGCGGGCGGGTAATGATTTCCTCAGCTATCTCCTCAGCGTCGTGAAGAATTTGAGCTAGATTGAAAAGTTCATCCTCCGTTGGTTTCTTTTTTCTCAGCGACCATCCCGCGAGGGTGCGGCGCGCTAAGATATTGGCTTGCCAAAACATCAACCCAATCGCCTTCATCTCGTCATCAGTGATGACCCGCTGATTGGTCTTCCGGTTCGGAAATTTGATAAGCATGATGTCTTCCCTCATGGCGAGATTTTCGCACCTGTTCCCAAGCGGCGACGAAGGTCGAGAACCGTCATATCTTCAGTCGTCATAGCGGCATCAAAGTCCTGCGCAAATCCGCCAACCGCTTGCTCGCACGCTCCGGCAGTTCAACTGGAATGCTTCGTTTCTGCAAGAAAGAGTGGGATCGTTTCCCCAGCGCGAGGGACATCTCCTTGAGATTTAGCACCCGCTCAAGCGGTCTCGCTGGATCTAGTCCGCTCATGAGGTCCCCGCGCTGACCCAACTTGCACGTTTTTTGCGAGTTCAGCGAACGGATATCCGCGTTAATCCACCGCTCCAATTAGGTCGAAGGCCTTCGGCTGGCTGGTTTTGGCCTACGGCTCGGGGAAGATGTGTCTTTCTGGGGGGATTCTATTACGGTGGTAGCCGGCTTGACGGTTGCCGGTCTCGATCACCTGCCGCGCCGGCCGCTTCGCCAGGCCGCAAGCGTTCCTGCTCGGTCTTGTTGACGACCTCGCAGCTTGCCAAGCGGCGGGCTCGAAGTTCTCGATTTCCCGTATGACACAATCGCGGGTAGTGCCTCAGTTTGAAATTTGACAACTGGATCCACGAAATCAAGCGCGATGGCTACTGGGGTGCGGCGGTAAAGCACTTGTTTGCGGGTCACGACTTTGGCGCGGCAGACGGCAAGCCAGGTTCGTGACTGTTTACATTTTTGTCATCAGCAATTCTTCTTTTCTCGGAGAACGCAAGCCTGCTTATGGCACCAAACGGACCAGCCGGGCCGGTCTCGCGATGTCCGTTCATTGGGGCAGACCGAAAGTGCCGGCGGGGTGTCAAGCCGACGCGATTGACCCATCAGCGACAAAGGCGGTGGGCTGCGCAATGGTTTCGATAACAGCCTCCTGCTCCAATCGGGAACCCGCGACGGCATTCAACGTTGTTGACGCATCGGGTTGAGCTGCGTGGTATTGAATTATGAAATGGGTACTGGTTGTTCTGATCGGGGGCGTGACCCCGATCACGACCGACGTAACTTTCGAAAAGCTTTCTGATTGCTTGGCCGCAGAGGAACAACTGCGGCAAACCTATGCCGACGCATTCGACGCCTGGAGCCTGCGAACCGCCACGAACCTCGACCGGTTTGGACGGCATCGGGAGCGCAACTTCTACAGAGCCAGAGAACTCGAAGCCAAAAAATTCGCCAATACCGGCACTTGCGTGCCCCACGCTGGTTCCGATCAACCAATCACTTCGCTCAACCGAAACGACCAGCCCGTAACAACGCCGCAGACGCCCACGCCCGCACCGTCAGTGGCCGCCGCTTTGGCGGATTCATTGCCTCGACATCCTCGGACGGATTGTGCGGCCTCAATCCATCCAGCCGCAGCCGTTTAACTGTTCGACAAGTTCCGACACCGAGTGTGTAGGCCACAAGGTGATGAGTTCGCGAAGTTCCTCGTCGGTCCAACGGGACATTTGCGGCCTCGGTTATGGAGGCCCCCAGCGCGACTTATCGTGCCTGCAGATTCGCGCCGCGACTTCGGCGATTGCATTTTTTCCACATGGAACAATCGTCTTTGGGGGTCAACCTGGTGAATGTTCAAAAGTGAACACACCGGTTGAACTGCCGATTTTGAATGACGGCGTCTCAATTACGTCGACAGACTGCTTCGGGAACATTTTAAGTTTTCACCCATTGCTAGAAATGATCCACTTGTCATGAACAAAAACACCCTCAACGTTTTGCGGGGTAACTACTGCATGGAGTCCTCGGACCCACGGAAAACCTTCACATCCGGTCGTAGCTCGATTTCGAAAGCGCAGCTAGCGCGGCAAATGTCCGAAGTAATTTCGCTGCGAGAAAAAGTGGCGCAGGCCGAACTAGCCGCACACCTGTACGGTCGAGCCCTTGATCAAAGCGGCGAAGAAGCTCCACCGGAAGAGTAATTTTGCCGTGGTGGACGGCAACGCACATTGGTGAAGCACGACTTCATGCAGCAGGCTGCCGCCCCGAGGAACGATCTCGAAAATCCTGCGTAGAGTTCGACGGCGGGGTAACGACCGTCCGCGTCACCCAGAAAGGCTTCCGCTCCTCGACTCCTCGTGTACCTCCAGCGGGCCGGGGGTCTCTCCACGGCTGCGGCAGGTTTGGTCGCTGGATCAAGGTGAAGAACCGGTAGCATCCGGCGTTCAGTCGGGTGATGGAGCAGTTCAGCTAGAGCCGCGGCGCGCGCATCCTATTCGTGCGCGCCCGGTGATGTTAGGTTGTGGCGCGGCAGGAGCGTCCTGCGTCCTGCCTGACATCAACGGGAGGACCGATATGTCTGAGAGCGTCTACAAGGTCATCGAGCTGATCGGCACCAGCAAGGAATCCTGGGAGAAGGCCGCATCCGCGGCGGTCAGCCGCGCCGGAAAATCCCTGCGCGACCTCCGTGTCGCCGAGATCGTCAAGCTCGATCTGCAACTCGACGCCAAGGGCGAGGTCGAGGCGTACCGCGCCAAGGTGAACGTCTCGTTCAAGTTCGAGGACTAGAGACTATTCCCGTCATTGCGAGCTTGAGCCGTCACTGGGAACGAAGCAATCCATGCTTTCTTGGCGGCTCCATCCATGGATGAAAGAAGTCGTCACCGTTCCCTGAACCCCGGTGACGACTTCTTGTTGCTGTCACCTGTAAGGACGATCTCAGCAGCCTGTCTACATTATCATCACCGCGCCAGCAGCCGCTTTAGCTGCGGAAGTAAGCGGCGTGTTAGGGCGAGATCGGCCCGTACCCATTCCGGCATGCCTGCCTGATGGGCTTTTGGTCAGATAGCCGATGACCGCTTCGCGCATAAGATACAAACGACAGGCTGTCGCGATGTGGCTTTCATCTGGAGGATGAGCGATGAGACGTGAAACCCTTTGTTGTTTATTTACTCTCGCATGGTTGACCCCGGCTCTCGCGAAAGAGCCAACATTGTTTTGCAATTCCCAGTGCTGGGCAAAAAACATCGGCGTGAACAAAGTATCAGACCTGCAAACATTGTACTGCCACCGAATTTTCCGCACGGACGCGCCTGCCTGATGGGGCTGGAGGGGTTGGTTCGAAACACCGCGATCGCCCGAATTGGGGCCGGCCGGTCGCCGCACTGGGTCAAGAACAAGAACCGGCAGCATCCGGCGTTCAGCCGGGTGATGGATCAATTCTAGTACCCCTTTTACTAGAAGGTGAGTTGCAATTCATGGCTGGGATGACGCTCGAAGGAAGAGAGGTCGCACTTCGGAGAAAGAGCCGCAGTATCACTCAGCTCTGATTCCGCATACTAGATCATCGTGAGCGAACTAATTGAACGTCAGCAACTTCACGGCGCGTTTGGATATTTCGGCCGGGTCTTTGAGGCCAGTTGCTCCGATCTCCATGACCTTTTCAGCGATCATTGTGGTCAGTGGATCGCGGCGATCCACCAGATCAAGCGCGCGCAAGGTCAATTCGTAAGCCGCGATCAGGTGGCCGGCCTCAGCCAGTGGGGTATTTTGCAACCAGCGATAAATCGCCATCGCTCGCGCCCTCTCGATACGCGACGGCCGAATGAAAGAACGGCCTCGGCCATATAAGGGGGCCAGTAATGGCCGGGGCCATTTTTTAGGCAGGGCGGCAGTCCCGCCATGGTTGAAAGTTAAATCCCGCGCGCGCGTGCTGTCTGTCGGGTGCCTGACATTGTGAGTAAAAGATTGTGGAGCAGTTTTTAGTTGGGGATTAATCTGGCAAATGTTCAAAAGTGAACTGATCAGTTGATTTGCCGAACGGTTGAATGACAGCGTTGCAGTTACCGAATTTTACTTCCGATCCGCCCGGCCGGTAGCCGGGCGTTTTCGTATAGATGCCCGTCCCCATCTTGGCTGGCCCAAATGCGGGCCCGCACCTCGGCGCCTTTCCTGCCGCAGCGGGTACAGGTGAACCTGTCCTCGATGTCCGACAGCCGCACATCATCGGCCCAACCGTCCGCCTGGCCTCGACGTGATGGCTGCAGCGATGATCGCGGCAATAAAATCAGCACATCGCGGACGCCGGAGGCGCGCATCTCGCCGAAGGTGATTTTGGTGGGGGTGGGGGTCATGACGAAACCGCCAAGCCGGGCTTCATTGGCACTACCTTCTTGGGATCGATCCAGCTATCGACCCGGTCCGCCCAGTGCTGCATCAATTTTGTACGCGGGCCGATCAGCGCCAGCGGGCCGTGTCGCTTATAGATCGCTTTCACCGTCGAGCTTTCGAGATGCGCCAACTGTAATTCGATCACGTCGCCATCCCATGCCTTAGCCTCCTTGTGCTCCTCATGATGACAAAGGGTCGAAAACGTGGTCCGAAAACCGTGCGCGCAATGTTCGGTCTTAGTGTCGACGCCGAGTGAACGCAGGCGAGCACATAGTGTTCTGCCCGAGAGAGGTTCATCGTCGGCGCACGAGAATACATACCGCCGATTGCCGGTGCGCTTCTTCACGCGTTCAAGAATGGCGACGGCCTGTCGTGACAGCGGAACGACATGGTCCCAGCCGGTTTTCATCTTCACAGCGGGAATGGTCCAGCGTTGTTCGATATCCAGATCGACTTCGCGCCATTCCATGTCATTGATCATGCGGGGACGGGGGACAGTCAGTGCATCAAGGCGAAGGGCATCACCGACGACATCGCCGAATAAGGCTTCCTCCCGCCGCTGATGGATCAATCTGAAAAGGCGAACCACGTCGTCCGCTTCGGTAAAGCCGGGCCGCGGTGTCGAGACATTGACGGTAAGTTGCTTCCTGCAGTCGCGGAACGGGTTGTAGCCGTCGCCTTCGAGATCGGCATAGGTGCAGACGTCTTCGCCGATGCCGCGGATTCGGTCGCGGGTTTCCAAGGTCGTCATGGATCGCAGGTAGGCGACAACATCGGGACGCTTGATGTCCTTGCGATCGATCCTGCCGAAACGCGCCTTCAGATAACCGGCCCACAGCTCATGCAGAGTGTTGGTCGTAGGGCTGCGCACAGTGACCAGCTTGCCGCGCTTGATCTTCTCGGTTTTCTTCACCGCGAGCCATTCATCAATCCATTCGCCAAAAGGGCGATTTGCGGTGTCCCGATGTTTGGCAAGTTGCCTTTCGAGACTGGGGTCGGCGCCGCTCTTGAGCTGCTCCTTGGCATCGTCACGCTTGCGGCGGGCTTGGGCCAGCGAGAAGGTGCCGTCATCGCCCTTGCCGTAGCGTCCAATCGAATAGGTCTTCTGGCGGCCATGGAAACGATAGGCCATCTGCCAGAGTTTGGAGGCGGCCACTCCGGGTTTGTCCGGATCCGGCCTGACGAGGAGACAGAGACCGCCGCCGGTCACGTCGGAAATCTTGACCGGCATCCAGACGCCGTTCTTGAACCTTGGTTGGGCGGCGCGGCAGTCGACGTCGGTTGCGATCTCGGTGACGACGTTCTCGTTTGCTTTTTTGCGTGGCATAACGGTTCTATTCCTTCGTCCGTAATGGAGTTGAAAGCGTGAACATCTGGCTCTCCCGTTCCAACAAAATTACCAACAAATCGGGCGACTGGATCCGAACGAGAACAAACAGGGCCGAACGGTCAATGCACGAGAAGTGCCTGGGCACAAGGGGTTCTGGGCGTTCCGCGAACGCTCGCGGACGTTTTAGAACGGTTTCGAACACCTAGAAATTTTACCTCGGACGTAATGGAACGGCTGATATTCGCGTGATAGGTTTTCGGGCATGAACGCACATGCATCCGCGGCGCGAGCCGAACGAACCCAGCCGGTCCATATCGGCGACCATTTGCGCGAATGGCGGCAGCGCCGCCATCTCAGCCAGCTCGACCTCGCTGGCGACGCCGAGATTTCGGCGCGTCATTTGAGCTTTGTCGAAACCGGCCGCGCGGCGCCATCCCGCGACATGGTGCTGCGGTTGGCCGAACGCCTGGAGGTGCCCTTGCGTGAACGCAATGTGCTGCTGGTCGCCGCTGGCTTCGCGCCGGCATTTCCGCAACGCTCGCTCGACGATCCCGCGCTGAAATCGGCGCGGCAGGCGATTGACCTGGTGCTGAAGGCGCACGAGCCCAATCCGGCGCTGGCCTATGACCGGCACTGGAACCTGGTGACCGCCAACCGCATGGTGGCGCCGCTGCTGGAAGGCATTCCGCAGCGGCTGCTCGGGCAGCCCTTCAATATCCTGCGGCTCGCCTTCCATCCGGAAGCGCTGGCGGCGCGCACCGTCAATCTCGCCGAATGGTGCGGGCATCTGTTGGAGCGGCTGCACCGCCAGTGCGAGGCCACCGCCGATCCCGAACTGCTCAAACTGTATCGGGATCTCAAGGCCTATCCGATGCCGGCGCGTTCCGGCCCGCTGTCACCCGACAATGTCGCGATCCCGTTCAAGATGCGGCTCGACGGCGAGGTGCTGAGCTTCATCTCGACCACGATGATTTTCGGCACGCCGGTCGATATCACGCTGTCGGAACTGGCGCTGGAAACCTTTTTTCCCGCCGACGATCTGACCGCCGAGCGGATGCGGCAGATGGCGGCAAATCTGAAATAGAGCCTTGCTCAAATAGCGCCTTGTCCGGGCCCGGATCGGGGCTTATCTGTGGGTCCTTTCCAGCGAGGGACCGTCCGATGAGCACCCTGAAGCCGCTTACGATCGATATCGTTTCCGACGTGGTCTGCCCCTGGTGCTATATCGGCAAGCGCCGGATCGAGGACGCGCTGGCGCTGGTGCCGGATGTCCCGGTCGAGGTGCACTGGCGGCCGTTCTTCCTCAATTCCTGGGTGCCGCGCGAGGGCATCAGCCGCGACGAATATCTCACCGCCAAATTCGGTTCGCCCGAAGCCTACAAGAACATCGCCGGCCGCGTCGTTACCGCCGCGGGCGAAGAGGGCCTGACCTACCGGCCCGAGCTGGTGAAGCGCCAGCCCAACACGATCGATTGCCACCGCCTGATTCATTGGGCGGAAGCGCAGGGCAAATCCGCCGAGATGAAGCAGCGGCTGATGGAATTGTATTTTCGCGACGGCGGCGATCTCACCGACGTCAACGTATTGGTGCAGGCCGCGGCCGACGTCGGGCTCGATGCGGACGACATCCGCAAGCGCCTCGCCACCGATGGGGACGTGGCGCTGATCTCCGGCCAAGCCCAGGAGGCGGCCGACAAGGGCATCTCCGGCGTGCCGACGTTCGTATTCGCGCAGAAATACGCTGTGTCCGGCGCCCAGCCGGCCGACCAGCTCGCCCGCGCGATCCGCCAGGTCTCCGGCGAAATCAACGCGCAGGCAGCGGAATGATGACGGAAGATCGTGTCCCGGACGCAGTGCAGCGTTCTTCACGATGCACTGCAGAGCCGGGACCCACGACGGACCCCGGATCAGCAGCGCACCGCTAACGCGCTGCGCAGCATCCGGGGAACGTCAGCTTCTGATACGGATATAGAACCAACAAAAAAGCCAAGGGGGAAACATCATGATCTATGAGTTGCGAACCTACACCGTAAAGCCGGGCACCGGCACCGACATGGTCAAGGCGGCGAGTACGGTGTCGCGCGATATCCGCGGCGACAATTTCGGCAAGCTCGAAGGTTACTGGTCGACCGAGATCGGTCCGCTCAACCAGGTCCTGCATATGTGGAGCTATCGCGATTTCGAGGAACGCGCGAAATTGCGCGCTGAACTGGCCAAAAACCCGCGCTGGGGCGGCGAGTATCTGCCGCTGATCCGTCCCTTGCTGATCCGCCAGGACGTCCGCCTGCTCAACGCAGTGAGGCCGCCGGTGGCTCCCGCGACAACAGGCAACATCTACGAGATGCGGAACTATCGCGCCAGACCCGCCGGTGCCGCCAAACAATGGCTCGATGCATTCACCGCGGTGCTGCCCGCGCGAGAAAAATATTCCAAGATCGTCGGCCTCTGGCAGACCGAGGCGGGACAGCCCAACGAGGTCCTGCACATCTGGGCCTATCCCGACCTCAACGCGCGCGCCGAGGCGCGCGGCAACGCCATGAAGGATCCGGCCTGGCAGGACTTCCTCAAAATTGGCCCGCCGCTCCTGGAAGAGATGCACTCGACCATCATGCTGCCGGCACCGCACTCGCCGCTGAAGTGAGGTTGTTGGAATCGGCGAGGGCTGTTCGGGAAGGCTTCGCGCAGCTGCCGCCGCCGTCATCCTGAGGTGCGAGCTCTTGCGAGCCTCGAAGGATGAGATCCGCGGCACATCCTTCGAGGCTCGCCGAAGACGGCGAGCACCTCAGGATGACGACCGGATAGGCGGCTACGCCCCCTTCAAATAATAATTCGCGCGTTTTCCTAGCGCCACACGTCGCAGCATCCGACGCATCGCCATCGAGCTGCGCAGCGGTTTGATCGCCGTCGTCACCGTGCGATAGAACGCTAGTTTCAAGGCATCCCGCACCGGTTGTTTTCCCGGCTGCTGCTGCGGCAGGCCGATACTGCGCAGCATCGAATTGAAGAAATGCAGATCGTTGAGGCGGCGCACTTCGCGCGTCTTCCAGGTGATCGCCAGCGAGATCGAATAGCAGCCTGCGGTGCGCACCCAGTGCGGCCATTGATACGGGACGTAGCAGCCGTCGCCCGCGAACAGATGGAATTCCCGGCCGCGCGGCGCAAAACTGTCGTCGTATTTCAGGTTGCGATGCTTGGTCATCGACCGCTCGATCTCGTCGTCAGGGACGATCGCGCGGTCGGTATTGTCGAAGATCGTAAAGAATTTCTCGCCGTGGATGTGCACGAAGAAATTGTCTTCGCTGTCGAGATGGAACGGCGTGGTCGAATTCGGCGAGGATACGAACAGAAAGCCCTCGACCTGCTCGAAGCCGGCATCGCCCAGCGCGGTGAAGCCGCGCGCCTGCGCCACCGAGAGCAGGGTGTCTTCGACCAGCTTGCGGTATTCCGGTGAATTCTCGACGCGCTTGAGCACCATCCAGGCGCCCGCGGTCTCGATGCTTTTCACCACTTCGACCGGGTCGAGATCGACCGCAAGGATCGCGTCCGGATCCTGGCTGATCGCGACCTGGCCGGAATTATATTCGATCAGGTCGCGCGGCAGTTCGGCGGCGAGTTCGGCGATGCGCGGCAGCGTCAGCAGGGGATGGCCGGCGAGCTTGTGGCGGATCGCGAACGGTTTTGACGGAAAGTCGCGCCGCAGCGCATCGTTGGCGGCCGTAATCACCGGCGCCACCGCGGTGACGCTGTTCATGGGGATTTCTCCTGGCGCTGCCTGATCAAATGAACGGCGCGGCGCAACGGCTCGCGGATCGATTGACGCAAGGCCAGGGCACCATGGATCAGGGGGGCGACGGGATCGTGCCGCCGCAGCGGGATCAGCACGTCGCCGATCGCCAGCCGTCCGCGCCAGATCGGGTTGATCATGGGATGATCGGGGCTCGCGGTGGAATCGGCCGAGGCGATGGCGGGATCGGCACAGAGATGCGCGGTCAAATCGAGCGTCAGTTGTACGCCCGGCGAAAACTTTGCAAAACGCTCGTCGACGCCGAGCTTGAAATAGAACGCGCGATCCTGATGCCGCAGCACGATCCCCGCCGCCACCGGCGTGTCGCCGGCGCGCAGGCTGATGATCTCGCACTGGCCGGTCGCCGCCAGGCCCGCGGTGGCGCGGCGGATAAAGGCCGCATCGCCAGCATCCTGTCCGAGTGCGGTGCCGCGCTTGGCCTTCCAGCCGCTGGATTCCAGCGCAAGAAACGTTCCGAGCGCGGTCGCGACCTCGGCCGGCGTACGCGCCACGTCGAAACGAACCGCGCCATGGTCGGCGAGGCGGTGGCGCTGGCGGCGCAGCTCCTTCAGCTTCTTGGCGCTAAGCGCCTCGCACAGTAATTCTTCCGGGTCGCGCGTGGCGTCGAGACAGGCGCGAAGATGGGACTGCAACAGGCGCGGGCGCAGGCCCTCGCGCCGCAGTGTTTCGCGAATAGCCTTCATCGCGGCGCCATCCAGCGCCACCGAACGCAGGATCAGCGCGTGCTGGCCTGCCTGCCGGGCCTGCTGCATGAGCCGCAAAACCGCGTCGTCGGCCCTCTCGCGATCGAGCAGCGGCGAGCAGAGCGTTCCGTAGGGGTCGGCACTGACAAGGGCGGGCAGCGGAATGCCGTAGGCGCGGCGCATCGGAACGACCGGCATCAGGCCGATCAATTCCGCCGTGTCGCTCCAGGCGTGCAGCGCGGCGGCGCCGATCCGGCCGCGCGCGGAAGCGATCACGGCCAACTCCCAGTCGGGTAGATAATAGCCGTTCGGTTCGATCGCGCGCCCGGTCAGCGCGCGCCAATCGGCAGGAGAGATATCGGCAAGCGGCACCGGCGCGCCGGCAGCCTTCGCCACGCGCGGACGCGTGCCGGCATCCCTGCTCGATGCACGACGGACCACCGTTTGTTCGGCAATCTCGGCCACTTCCCCGCTTCCCCGTTCGCGATCTGCTTGAGGACGCCGACAGCGTCACTTGCTTCCTTCGCGTTCGCGGGAAAATTAGTCGAAAAGATTGGAAAAACCCGCAGGCGCGGTACGCGAATTTGAGTGGTCATGTTAATTAGCTGTTCAGCATGCCGGTTGCGGCCCAGCCTTGGGCGGTCGGCACCGAAATCCAGGAAGCGGCATGACGGATCCGGCCGGAGGGGGAAGGCTTCGCGAAGCGCTGTGGACCGCCGGCATATCGCTCGGCATGGCGCTGCTGACCCTGGTCGCGCTCGAAGTCCTGCTGCGGGTGGCCGACTTCCGGATGCTGCGGGAGGGCACGACCGAACGGTCGCTGAGCTATCGCTACGATCCCGAACTCGGCTGGGCGCCGGCCGCGAATTCCGACTCGGTTGCGAACAATGTCCGCAGCGTCCATGTGCATCACAACAGCCTCGGTTTGCGGGATAGCGAATTCAGCCGCGACGGCACGCCGACGATTATTTTCCTCGGCAATTCCTTCGTCTGGGGCCTCGATGCCGAGGCGGGCGAGCGCTTCACCGAGTTGCTGAAGCCGCGCGTCGCCGGCTACAAGATCCTCTCCGCCGGCGTTTCGGGATACGGCACCGACCAGGAATATCTCTTGCTGAAGCGGCTATGGGCGAAAATCCAGCCCGCCGTGGTCGTACTGATCTTTTGCACGCAGAACGACCGGTTGGATAACAGCACCAACATCCGTTACGAGGGCTACCAAAAGCCCTATTTCGAAATCGCCGCGGACGGATCGCTGGTGTTGAAGAACGTGCCGGTGCCCAAGGCGCGCCTGCAATACATCCGGGAGGATTGGTGGGTGCGCAACCTGTGGCTCGGAAGGCTAGTGACGGCGTCCTATGTCGGCGTCCGCTATCCGCTGGTCACCGTGCCCGATCCGACCGAGCGGCTGGTCGACATGATGCGCGAGTTCGTCGAGGCCAACGGCGCCAAATTCATGGTCGGTCTGCAATATCGGGATGAGCAACTGATCCATCACCTCGAGGCCAGCAAGATTCCCTTTGTCTCGTTTGACGGGGCGGAGTTTTACCCGGGTGAGGGGGCCGGCGCGCACTGGACGCCTGATGGACAGAAATTCGTCGCGGACCGCGTCATGCAACTGCTGTCGGAGAATAATATCGTCCGCGCGCCCTAGCAGGCTGTGTGGTCGTCTTGTTGAGGTTGGCAGCGATATGCCTTCAGCAGGTCGCGGATCGTGAGGTAAGGAATGAAAGCGTATCTGGTGCTCGACTTGACGGTGAATGACTTCGGTGGTTTCAGGAGATACATTGCTGAAATCCCTGCATTCATCGCAAGACATTCGGGAAAATACATCGTTCAGGGGGTTCAACCGACGATAATTGAGGGTGATTGGAAACCCGAACGCATGGTCATCATCGAATTTCCGGAACGCGAAAAGGCAGAAGCCTTTCTGAGTGACCCTGACATTCAAGACCTGTTCAAGGTGCGTCACGATACGACGACCAGTAAGCTGGTGCTTGCCGATGGGTGCACATAACCGCCTGCTTTCGAACGAGCTGCGAGACGTTCAATCCGGCTCCAGCTGCCCGCGGTAATCATTCTTCAGGACGGGATTCTGTTCGGACTTGCGCAGCACGCAATGGCCGACGACCAGCAGATCGAGTTCACTCCCCATGAAGCAGCGAAAGGCGTCTTCCGGCGTGCACACGATCGGCTCGCCGCGAACGTTGAAGGAGGTATTGACCAGCACCGGACAGCCCGTCAGCGCCTTGAAGCGGCCGAGCAATTGGTGAAACAGGGGATTGGTTTCGCGGTGCACGGTCTGGATCCGCGCGGAATAATCGACATGCGTGACGGCCGGAATCTCCGAGCGCGCGACGTTGAGCTTGTCGATGCCGAACAAGGCCTGCTCTTCCGCGCTCATGCGGCGGCGTCGCGGCTCCCGGACGTCGGCGACCAGCAGCATGTAGGGACTGGCGCCATCCAGTTCGAACCAGTCCGCGACGTCCTCGCGCAGCACCGCCGGCGCGAACGGGCGAAAGCTCTCGCGATATTTGACCTTCAGATTGAGATTCTTCTGCATCGCCGGCGAGCGGGGATCACCGAGGATCGAACGCGCGCCGAGCGAGCGCGGGCCGAACTCCATGCGCCCTTGAAACCAGCCGACGGCTTGCTGCGCGACCAGCGCCTGCGCGGTGGTCTCGATCATGTCGGCTTCGCCCAGCGTCGCAAATTTTGCGCCCGCGGCCGTCAGCCGCTGCTCGATTTCACTTTGGGAAAATTCGGGGCCCAAAAAGGCGCCGGACATGCCGTCCATGGCGTTGACGTCGCGCGGCCGGTCCGCAAATCCGTGATAGGCCGCCAGCGCAGCCCCCAACGCGCCGCCGGCATCGCCGGCCGCGGGCTGGATCCAGATTTCGTCGAAATGGCCGTCGCGCAGGACTTTTCCGTTGGCGACGCAATTCAGCGCCACGCCGCCGGCGAGGCAAAG
This sequence comes from uncultured Alphaproteobacteria bacterium, assembly GCA_963836765.1. GTDB lineage: Bacteria > Pseudomonadota > Alphaproteobacteria > Rhizobiales > Xanthobacteraceae > Bradyrhizobium. The sequence goes on along the minus strand of CAWILG010000048.1, from coordinate 388,270 downwards.
GTGTTTTGCGCCGGTCTGCCTGGCGAGGCCGCGCGTCAGCCGCAGCACGGCCTCGTCCAGCACGGCCTGGATCGACGCCGCGACATCCATGTGGAAGCCGGCCAACAATTGATCCGGGCCGCGCACCGGCTGGCCGAACAGCTTTGCGAAGCGATCGTTGGTCATGGTGAAGCCGGTGCAATAGTCGAAATACGACATATCGAGCCGGAACGATCCGTCCGGCTTCAGGTCGATCAGATGATCGAGAATGAGCTGCGCGTATTTCGGCTCGCCATAGGGCGCCAGCCCCATCACCTTGTACTCGCCGGAATTGACCTTGAAGCCGGTGTAATAGGTAGCCGCCGAATAGAGCAGGCCGAGCGAATGCGGAAAGTGGATTTCCTGGATAATTTCGAGGTGGTGCCCGTTGCCGATCGCGGCCGATGTCGTGGTCCATTCGCCGACGCCGTCCATGGTCAGCACGGCGGCGCGCTCGAACGGCGAGGGATAGAACGCTGATGCCGCGTGGCTCAGATGATGCTCGCAGAACAGCAAACGGCCGGCATCGAAGGTCTCGGAAAATTTCCTCAGCTCGCCACGCAGCAGGTTTTTCTGGAACAGTTTTTCGCGCAGCCACAGCGGGATCGACATCTTGAAAGAACGAAATCCGCGCGGCGCGAGTGCGACATAGGTCTCGAGCAGCCGTTCGAATTTGAGAAACGGCTTGTCGTAGAACACGACGTGATCGAGCTGGTCGGCGCCTATCCCGGCCTGCGCGAGGCAGTAGGCGATGGCGTGATGCGGAAACGACGGGTCGTGTTTCCTGCGCGTGAAGCGTTCTTCCTGCGCGGCGGCTACGATGCGGCCGTCATCAATCAGCGCGGCGGCGCTGTCATGATAGAACGCTGAAATGCCGAGGATGCGCATCGGTTCGCTAGAACAGCGTGTAGATGAAGGGGGCGATGACGGAGCCCTTGGCCACGATCAGCAAGCCGCCGAACACCACCATCATGATCAGGATCGGCATCAGCCAGAATTTCTTGCGCACGCGCATGAACCGCCAAAGCTCGAACAGAAAGTCCATTTCAGAATTGATCCTTCATGGTCTCGGGTAACGGGCCGGGAGGTTGCCGCTCGATCCAATAGCTGGTGGCGTCCGGCTGCCGCTTCAGCCGCAGCAGATCCTTGCCCAGCATTCGCATGACAAGGCCGGTCGGCCACACCGCGCCATAAAACATCAGTGCCATCACCAGCGGGTTGACGACTTTGTGCAGCAGCATTCCGAATTTCAGCCATGCATGATTGAGCGGGTTGAGCAGGGCGGGACGAAGCAGCGCGGCGGCCAGAAACAGCGCGGCCAGACCGCCGCTCCACGGCCACCATGTGCCGCCGCGCCAGAAGTTCAACGCCGTGGCCGCTGCGAGCGCGCCCGCCATCACCAGCCCGAACGTCCGGTCGGACCCGGCGACCGCGGTCTCCTCACGCGAAAGAACTTCGTGACTGGCGTTACGCATTAAAATATCCGGCAAAACCTGATGGCGATCCGGTGGGCTTAAAATTCGACTATACAGGATATGCCGGGCCGGAAGATGCGTCAAAATAGAACGCGTGAGCCTCGTTTCGAATTCAATCGGAACCGAACAGGCTCTAAGCCACTTGCGCGACGGCGTCCGTGGAGGACAGGAACGGCCGGCGGTGCCCTGGTCCCTCCCTGGCGTTTAAGGTCGGCGGTGGGCCCGTTCTCGATGCCTTCGGCGATCACCGACAGGCCCAATTGCTTGCTCAGCCCGACGGTTGAACTGACGATCGCGGCATCGTCGGGATTGCCAAGCAGGCCGAGCACGAACGAGCGGTCGATCTTCAGACCATCGAGCGGGAATTTCTTCAGATAGCTCAGGCTCGCATAGCCGGTGCCGAAATCGTCGAACACGATGCGTACGCCGAGCTCCTGGATTTTCAGGAACGTATCCAGCACGCCCTGCTCGTCGTGCAGCAGGATGTCCTCGGTGACCTCCAGTTCGAGACTGGTTGCAGTCAGCCCGGTGCGCGCCAGCACGCGCGCGACGGAATCCGCAAGGTCGCCCGACTGCAGTTGCGAGGGCGAAAGATTGACGCCGATGCGGAGCTTGCGGCCGGCGCGTTCCCAGGCCGCGGCCTGTGTGCAGGCGGTTTCGAGCACCCAGTCGGCGATCCGCTCCGAGATCGGCGAAGTATTGACCACGGGCATGAATTCCGCCGGCGAAACCAGGCCGCGGACCGGATGACGCCAGCGGATCAGCGCCTCGGCGCCGATCAGGCTGCCGTCGCCGAGATGCAGTTGCGGCTGGTAGAACAATTCGAACTCGTTGCGGTCGGCGGCAACCGCAAGCTCCGCCTCCAGCGTCAGCCGCGTTTCGAGTTCGCGCCGGATCGCGTCCTCGAACAGCACGTAACCGCCGCGTTTGGTGGCCTTGGCACGGCTGAGCGCGAGATGGCCGTTGCTCAACAACTCGTCGGCGGTGGTGCCGCCGGCCGGAAACACCGCAACGCCGATGCTGACCCGGATGCGGTGCTGGCGCGTTCCGGCCAGCAACTGGGTTTCGAACCCTGCGCTGATCCGTTCGGCGAATTCGCCGACGCTGTCGCCGATATCCGCCAATGCGATCGCGATGGCGAATTCGTCGCCGCTCAATCGCGCGACCGTTCCTGCGTTCGGGGTCCCGGCGGTCAATCGTTCGGCGACGGCGCGCAGCACCAGATCGCCGCTGGCATGTCCCAGCATGTCGTTGATCTGCTGAAAGCCGTCGAGGCCGACCACCAATAGCGCCGTTTCGCCGCCGCCGGTCTCGGCTCGCGAAATCATCGCCGCCAGTTCGGTATTGAGCGTGTTGCGGTTGGCGAGCCCGGTCAGGGAATCGTATTCCGCCAGATAGCGAATTTTCGCGGCCTCGCGCTTGCGCACCGAGATGTCGCGCATGATCGCGCCATATTGCGATCCATCGGTGCCCTGCCAGCGCGAGAAACTCGCCTCGACCGGAAATATTTCGCCGTTCCGGCGGCGTCCATCGAACTCGACGACGGCGCCCGCGGCCGGAGCCGCCGCCTCGCCGAGCGAACGCGCCGAGCCCTGGGCGTGGGCGGGGTCGGCGTAAATCAGGTCCAGCGGCTTGCCGATCATTTCCTCCGGCTGGTAGCCGAAGATCGCCGTCGCGCCGGGATTCCAGACCGTGATCAGATGGTCCTGGTCGGTACAGACGAGGCCGTCGCCGAGCGACATCGCGATGCGCTGGAAGCGGCTCTCGGCGATCCGGCCCAGGACGTCGCGGAAATCGATTTCATCGAGCGCAATGGCTCCGAGATAGGCGACGATGGCGATGTGGAACAGCGAAGTATCCAGCATCAGCGGCCATTTCGCCTGCAGCACGATCGCCCCGGTCTCGACGGCTGCGGCCATTCCGACCAAGAGGCCGACCCTTTCGCCGGCGGACAGCCGGCGCCACGACACCAGCATGACGAGCGCGAGGATGCCGAGCCCAACCAGCGTGACGATGTCCGACGTCCATTGCAACGCGCGGTTCTGCCGGATCGATTCGGCGGCGAGCGTTTGCAAGGTCGGGCCGGACACGATCTCGCCGTTCGGAACGCTGAAGCGGTCGCCGAGTTCGAGCGCGGTGCCGCCGATGATGACCTTCTTGCCCTTCAGCCGTTTGAGCGTCGCCTCGTCGCCGCGCAACACGTCGGCGTAGGAAACCTTCGGGATCGAGTAGCTGCGGATGCTGTAATCGATCAGGAACGGCGCGCGCTTCTCGTCATAGTTTTCGGCCAGCATGGCGCCCATCGAGGGCAGAAATTTTCCATCGAGTTTTTCGCCGAACGGGTAGCGGCGGACCAGGCCGTCCGGCCCGACCTCGACATTGACGATCGCAGGCCAGGAATGGCTGCCAAATTGCGGCAGCGGCCGGTTGACGTGGATAGAGGTCTTGTCGATGCCGGGCTGCTGAAACGACGGCAGGATCACCGATCCGCCGGTGCTTTCGAGCGCCGCGGCAAAATTCTTGTCCGACGCAGCGTCGGATGGCGTGCTGAAATCGATATCGAGTGCGATGTCCTGCACTTCGGCTTGCTGCAGCCGGCGCAGCAGGTCGGCGTGAAGCTGGCGCGGCCACGGCCAGATCCCGACCTTGTCGATCGAGGCCGCGTCGATCGCGACGATCACGATATCGCCGCTGGCCTGCCGCGACTGCCAGCTGAACCTGAGATCGGACAACGCGTGGCGGAGCGCACCATGCCAGCCGCATGACAGGACGAACCCGAGCGCAATCATCACCAGAATATGCGGCCGAAACTGTTTCACCTTGTCCCCGTCCCCAAGATCCCCAAGTCGTTGCAGCCGGTCAGGCTGCGCGCGCGAATTCGCTAATGGTGCCCGTTGCCATTGCCGTTGCCATTACCATTACCGTTGTTGCCGTTCCCGTGGTTGCCGTTATTGCCGTTTCCGTTGTTGCTGTTATTGCCGTTGCCATTCCCGTTATTGCCATTGCCGGTCGCGCCGTTTCCATTGCCATTCCCGCTGCTGGTGGCAGAGCCGGTCACGGCCGCTACCGTGGTCGTCACGCCGGAAACCGAGTTCGCAGTTGCGCTCGTCGCCGTACTGGCGCTGTTGGCAGTGGCATTGCCGGATGTGCCTTGACTGTTGCCGGTCGCGACCGCCGTCGTGGTCGAGCCAGAGCCGGACGAACTCCAGATCGTGTCCTTGTTCGCAGCGCTTCGCGATGTGCCCGAGGCCGCTGAATTGTCGCGGGCGAGGCCGTGCGTGACCCGGTGGAAATTCAGCCGGACTTCGCCGATCGACGACGAGATGCGCGTGACGCCGGGTTTGGCCGCGTTGGTGCCGGCGTGGTGCTGGATTGATCCGTTCGCGGCGTTGCGGGGCGCGGTGAGGCCGGTTTTGGGCACCGGCACGCGTTCGATCGAGGCTGCGCGCGGCTTGCCTTGCTCGATCGGGTTGAAGGTGCCCGATCCACCGAGCGTCAGACCCGGTTTGCCCTGCGCAAAAGTGGTCGCGTGCTGGCCCGGCAGGACCTGCGCGATCTGGCCCGACCGGAAGTCGGCGACCTCGACCTGGCCCCGGGTCACCTCGACGCTGGTGCTCGCAGCGTTCACGGTGACGCGAAACTGCGTGCCCTTGACCACGGCGGCGAGGTAAGGGGTCTCGACCTCGAAATGCTTGACGTTGCGCTTTTCGACCTCGAGCAGGATCGAGCCGGCCTGCTGCAGGATCGTCGTCGCCAGCCCGTCCTTCTTCTCGGTCGGCAGGCCGACGATCGAATTGGGCGAGATCAATATCGTTTCCTCGCCGCGCTGCAAAAGCACGCGCCCGGTTCGTCCGGTGCGCACGGTGTCTCCCGGCTTCAGGGTCTCCTCCGGCGTCAGCGAAGCCGGCTGCGCGCCGGTGCTGGAGAGCCACACCTCACCGGAGGATTTGCTGACGGTCCAGACGCCGTCATCGGCGGCAAAAGCGCCCGATGCCGACGCCAGAATGAATGCCGCCGCGAGCAGCTGCGTAACGCGATGAACCGCAGTCATGGACATCTCCGATTGCCGTCTTGGGTCTCAGATGTATTGGAAAAGTTTCAAGATTGAGTGAGTCGGAACCGCGTCAACCGGGGGCGGCGTTAACGGTTCATTGACCATAAAATTCTATGAAAAATCATATGGCTAACGGATTCACCCACGATCTAGCGGTGCCCTCCGTACAACTACGGAAGGAAGGTGCGGCATCGATCGGCGGGCGCGCTGCCGGCCTCGCCATGGCCGCGGTCTTGCTGCTGGCCCTCGCGCTGGCGCCCGCGAAGGCCCAGCGGGCCAGCCAACCCGGCTACGATCCGAGGCAGACCGAAAAGCGTTTTGAGGATCTGCAATCCGGGCAGGGGACGAGCGGCCGGCCGCCGATCCCAAGGATCGCGCGGCAGGAGGGGCAGGAGGATTCGAAGCCGCTGTTCGTGCTGCGCCGTGTCGCCGTCACCGGCGCCATCACCATCCCGCGGGACCGGCTGGCAATAGCCTGGCAACCCTATCTCGGGAAAAAAGTGTCGCAGGCCGACCTCGCCGCGATCGCAAGCGCGGTCGGCGACGTCTACCGCGCCGTAGGCTTTCACTTGACCCGGGCGATCATTCCGCCGCAGGACATCCAGGACGGCCGGGTCCGGCTCACGGTCGTCGAGGGCGGCATCACCGAGGTGCTGCTCAAGGGCGACGGCGCCGAACAGTTCGGCATCCGGCCGATGCTAGATGCCGTGGTCGCCGAACAGCCTTCGCGCCTGGCCACGCTGGAACGGCACTTGCTGCTGATCACCGGCCGGCCCGGCGTGCGGATCGAGGATACCGCGCTGGAGGAGATCGGCACCGCCAGCGGCCGTTTCCGCCTCACCGTCTATCTCAAGACCTGGCACGTCTTCACCTCGTTCGGTGTCGACAATCTCGGATCGTTCTCGGTCGGCCCCTGGCAAAGCTACGCCACCGCGGCGTTCAATTCGTATCTCGCCGCCGGCATTCACTGGTGGTCAATCTCTCGACCACGCCGGCCGATCCGCGCCAGCTCGCATTCGGCCGGATCGCCTATGACGTTCCGGTCGGCACCGACGGCGCCCGCATCGGCGCTTCCGGCTTCTACAGCGAGGTCTGGCCCGGCGACTACCGGCACCTGGTCAACGACAACACCAAGACCGAGTCATTCGAAGTCCACGGCAGCGTGGTGCCGCTGCAATCGCTGCGATCGACGCTGACGCTGACTGCGGCGATGGGGTTCAGCAACGTTACCGAGAAGGACTTTTTCGGGCCCATCTATGCCGATCACATCCGCGCCTTGGGCCTGACCTCGGACTATCGCCTGCAGGACCCTTTCGGCGGCACCAACTATCTGACGCTGACCTGGCGGCAGGGCCTCAACATCCTCGGCGCCTCGCACGAGAACGATGACTTCCTGTCGCATGACGGTGCGTCCGGGGAATTCTCGGCGGTGAACTTTTGGTTCACGCGCTACCAGACCCTGTCGGACGCCTGGTCGGTGAGGCTCGCTTCCGCCGGCCAGTGGGCGTCCGGTCCACTGTTTCTGTCGCAGCAGTTCTATCTCGGCGGCGCCGCCTTCGGGCGCGGCTATGGCAGCGCCGAAATCAGCGGCGACAACGGCATCGCGGGCTCGTTCGAACTGCGCTTCGATCAAAGGCTGAATTATCGCTATCTCAGCGGCTATCAGTCTACAGCTTCGTCGACAGTGGTGCTGCCTGGAACGCCGGCTACAGCCTGGGCCAGGGTCTCTCGCTGACATCGGCGGGCGGCGGCGTTCGCCTGTTCCTGTTCGACGATTGGCAGGCCGATATCGGCGTTGCCGCTCCGCTCAGCTATCGCGCGCCGGATAACTCCAGCCGCAGCGCGAGACTTCTGTTCTCGCTGTCGAGCGCGTTCAAGCTGTGCCCGGCGCGGCCATCAACGCGGTGCCTGTGATTGCCTGACGCGGTTCCCGGAAGCGGACCTTAAGCGGTAGACCTTCGATGTCCGTTCTGTGCCGATATTGTTGCAAAAGCGGAATAGCCTTTTCTAATAATGCTAAATATCGTTTTACTGTGAGTGGCTTAAGCCGCTTTTGGCGATAATCGACGGCCGAGATTGTGGTGATTTGGGCTACGATCTGGGCTACCTGCGACACGGCTCGTTTGGTCGCCCTCGCGCGCGATGGCCCGGCAGATCGCGGCGCGCGGCTGCTGGATGCGGCGACTAGCCCTACCGCGTTGGGCTTCTGTAGCGCCTTCCTATTCAGTGGAGCTTATCTTTCGGAAAGCGCGGTTGACCTATGTCGCGGTGACGCGCTCGACGCTAGCATTGGCTTTCCTAAAAACTCGCTTCGAAAACGGAGGCCCCTGATGGTCAAGACCGCGCTCGATGATTTAACCGTCCCGCCTGCGGCCGAGCTGCCGGGATGGCGGCTTCTGGACACGCGCCCGCAGGAGGGCTGGATCAAGGTCGGCTTTGACGGCAAGCGCGAGTTCTGCCACGCCGCCGGCTTCGTGCAAGGTGGCTTTCTCTCAGCCATGCTCGACTCCTCGATGGCAGCGGCCCCCATCGTAATGAGCGCGGGCAGGCTCTATTCGAGTACGGTCAGCATTGCCGTGAACTTCTTAGCGCCCGCCAAGCCCGGCCCTATCATTGCCGAAGCCAAGGTAACCCAGCTCGGCAAGACGATTGCGTTCGTCGAGGGCAAGCTGCTCGCGCAGGACGGCACGCTGCTCGCGACCGCGACGGCAAGTCAGCGCCTGCTTGACGCGGCAAGGGCGCTTCGGGGCTAAGCGCGCGTGATTATCCGTTAATGGCTCGCACCGTGTGGCCCTCCGACAATGGCGGACCCTGGTGACCGTCGCAATGGTCCGCAGGTACTGTGGAGCGTGTCGGAGGGTGCGGGGACCGCGCGACCGCGCCGATTGAGGATAACTGCTGCGAGAAAATCCATGGTTGCAGTTACAGGGAAAGCGGTGTGTCCTACTCAATCTCCGCTATGCCTTCACAGCGACTAAGTTCCGCAGCGCACCGAAAAAAGTTGGCCCGTTCATTCGATCACCTTGTCGGCGCGGGCGAGCAACGACGGTGACACATCGAAGCCAAGCGTCTTTGCCGTCTGGAGGTTGATTACGAGCTCGAATTTAGTTGGTGCCTGAACTGGCAGCTCGCCGGGATTAGCGCCACGCATAATGCGGTCAACATAGTCGGCCGCGCGAGGCACCAAATCCAGAGCATCAACTCCATACGACAGCAATCCACCCGCTTCGGCATGATAGCGAAACGGGAACACCGCCGGCAGCCGGTACTTAGCTGCGAGTTCGATAATGAGTTGAAGATGAACCTCGGTGACCGTATGAGGATATACGTTGAGGCCGCCGTTGGGTTGGGCCGCGACGGCGGTTATCGCGCGTTCGACCTCAACGGCATCGTGGACCCCTGCCGCCACTAGCTTAATCCCCAGTTTTGGTGCCGCTGCTTCGGCTTCGTTCCAGAACGCAAGATGGGCCGGGGTCTGGGGATGAAGGAGGGCGGCGGCATGGTCAACATCGGGCGCGAGCTGCTTAAGCGTCTGGAGCCACTTGCCGCCCATCGAAGGCTCGAAATTGGTGAAGCCCGTGATATTGCCGCCGGGCCGCGCCAAGTTTGCTACAAAGCCGCTGCCAACGGGATCGGCAACGTTTACGAAAACGATTGGCGTACTGCCCGCCAGCGGTCGCAAAATTGCGAGCGCCGGATTACTTTGGACGAGGAATACATCAGGCGACTGGCCAGCCAGCTCGGTGCCATAACTTCGCATCAGCTCCGGGTCGCTGTTGGCCCAACGTAATTCGATGCGGACGTTGCGGCCATCGGTCCAGCCCAGTTGGCCAAGTCGTCGCAGGAAAGCAGCATAGGAGGCAGGGTTCTGTCCGGTCGGAGCCGTACCATTTAGCACGGCAATACGACGCGCCCGCTCGCCCTGCTGCGCCCACGTGGCGAGAGGCCACGCGGTCGCCGCGCCACCGAGAACTTTAACGAACTCGCGTCGTCGCATCCCACACCTCCTAAGAGCCGTGCCAACTCACGCGCGTGCGGTGTAGCAGCTTACGAATGCCGCCAGAGATTAATCGGTGGGATGTTCGCTCCGGGGTCATTCGCGACCGGATCGGGCGACCGGCAGGCCCGGCCAGGTCCGCTATGCCTCCGAAAGCGAAAGTGAGCTATCCTACTGCGACGCAACCGGAATGAACATGATGGCCGAGACCGTCGCCATGGATCGCCCGCCCGTCGCCACGCCTGCCTCTCGACGGCGATCCGCAAAGCCCGTAACCGTCAGCGCGTCGGCACTGGCGCTGCACCTCGATTGCAGCCGGACCTACATCGGTAAGCTCGAAGCCGAAGGCGTGATCCAACGGAAGGGTGACGGCTTCAGAGCCGCGTTGCCTATTTGCGATACTTGCGGCGCGAGCGGCAGCAATCGCCGCGCAGTGAAGCGGACGCTGATCATGTCAAGGTCAAGACCGAGATGTTGCAGTTAAGTGTTGAACCCGGTGCTATCGGCGTAAACCGATCAAACTTTCACTGTCGTTTTCTACCACGGGAGGTTCGGCGCTGCTTGTGAGCGCACGCCAAACATTTAGCATTTGCGGGCCACCGCACCAGGAGGCGGGGTTCCGACGATGCCATGTCTGGAGACGGTGCGGGGTTGGCGTCCCCGCCGTTGTGCCCGGCGCGCTATCCACCGCAAGCTGTAGCGACTTGCCTCTCCCGCGCGGCAACGCCACTACGGAGGCCCGTGATCGATTTTGGATGAAGCGATATGGTCCCTCACGTTGCCGCGCGCTAGGCGCAGCAGCGGCTCTAAGAATTTTCGGTCGCTACCCCGAAACGACTTTTTCAACAATATCTGCCACAAGCAGACTCATGCACCGCAGCGAACGGCTTTTCTATTCGATTACCTCGTCGGCACGTGCGAGCAGCGTCGGCGGGATGTCGATACCGAATTGTTTCGCTGTCTTGAGATTGATGACCAGCTCGAACCTGGTGGGCTGCACGACTGGAAGTTTGGAAGGCGCTTCACCTTTAAGTATGCGGCCGACATAGACACCCGCTTGCCGCCATGTGTCCGGCAGGTCGGGACCGTAGCTGACAAGACCTCCAAGAACGGCGTCCACGCGACCATTGCAGATCGCCGGAATTCCGTAGCGGTAGGCCATTGTGATGTGCAGCCCTCGACCGCTAAGGCCGAACAATGGATCGGTGCTGGGGAAAAACGCGCCCACTTTCAATCGGCTCATCGTTGCAAAAGCCTCGTCGAATTCGCTCTCGCCGAGGGCGTTGACGACATACAGGGTCAACCCCAAGGCCTGAGCGGCTGCTTTGGCTTCGTTAATCTGGACTTCCGCGAGCGTCCCTTTCGGGTTCACCAGCAGCGCAACATCCGTAACGTGAGGGAGTATCTCCCGCGTCAGGCTCATCCGCTTGGAGGTGAGCGCCGTCCCAATGAAGGTTGCGCCGGTGACATTTCCTCCGGGTAGGTTGAAGCTTGCGACAAGGCCGTCGGCAACCGGATCGCCGCCATAAGCAAAGACAATCGGGATGGTTGGCGTGGCCGCCTTCGCCGCGCGTGCAGGTACCGGCGATCCTGTGGCGAAAATGACCGATACCTGGCTCTTTACAAGCTCGGCCGCGAGCGTTGGTAACCGGTCGAATTGGTTCTCTGCTGAACTATAAATAACAGTCAGGTTGCGGCCTTCGACGTAGCCGCCCTGCCCAAGACCCTCGCGAAATGCCCTTATGAACGAATCGGCCATTTCGCTTGAGCTAAGCAAGCCCAATGTCGGCTGCTGCTGTGCCCGCAAAACACCCGGCCATGCCGCCGACAAACCGACCAGTGCGATGAATTCGCGCCGCTTCATTACCGATCTTTCTGGAATTTTCTAAGTGTAAGCGTAGGCGCTTTTGCGCAAATGTCCTAGGGCAGAGAAGTCCGTTGTGCGTCACAAAAACGGAAGTCGCGGCCCGGCGGTCGGATGTCTGCTTTGCCCCCGCGGACATCGTCAGGCTGTCTCGGCATGTCCGAAAAGCGCTGCTAAAAGCGGCATGGCCTGTTGGCCCATCCACGTCCGCTACGGCAGCATGAGCGGACGTTGGCGAAAAGAAAAGGCCGCCCGAAGGCGGCCTCACACTCGCAAGCGGCAACGCCCTCTTTAGACGACGTCCGTTGTTCGCATCTGCGCTCGATCAGCGAACATGTCTTTGTGCACTGGATCTGGTATTGAACCTTTTCCGCCGTCCGAACCCGGGAGCGAGGCGGCCGCGAAAATATCGTGCACGAGCCCGAGTTTCCCAAGCCCCAGAATAATCAGGCCATTGATGTCGATTTCGTACCAGGCGTGCGAAAGATAGGCGTCCCGCGGAAACCGATGATGGTTGTTGTGCAGCCCTTCACCGAAAGTGAGGATCGTGGTCACCAACTCGTTGGTCGTGCCGTCATCGAGCTCGAAGCGACGGTAACCGTAGCGACCGTCGCTATGGCAGACCGAGTTGACCAGCGAGGTGGCCATGGTCATGACGTAGCTGCGGAACAGGCCGGAGAACAATACGCAGCCGATCATCGCGTGCACGCCGCCAAGCGCGTAGCCGAGGGCGCCTGGAATGAGCACCGCCGACATCGCGTACCAGTACCAGCGTGTCCTGGTGAAGAACATGGCGATAGGGTCGGCCAGAATATCCCTGGCGTAGTATTCGGCATCGGTGGTGGCCTGGTCCCACACCCAGCCGCCTTGCGCATGCAACATCCCCTTGACGAAGCTGACATGGCGTTGACCTGCGCCGTCATAGTAAGGGCTGTGGACATCGCCGGGCTTGTCGGAGTGAAGATGGTGCCGGCGATGGTTGGAGACCCATTTGAGCACCGAGCCCTGCACCGCCATCGTGGCGATCGCAGCGGAGAACGTCCGCATGACCGGACCGCAGCGGAAGCTGCGGTGTACGAAGTAGCGATGCATGAACCCGATGCCGACCGTGCTCAGCGCAAACGTGCCGGCGAAGACCGAAATCTCCACCCAGCCGATGCCTTGCGTGAATGCCCAGACCAGCGCCGCGATCGAACCTGCGATCATGATGCCGAACGCGACATAGGAATCGCGAAACTTGGCGTCTACCACCGGGCCTTCAACAAGCACTCCTGGTGGCATTTTCTGGTCCGCACCTTCCTCTGACACCACGCCCTGAATTGCGGTCATTTCAGCTGGTCCACTCATGGAAAATTAACTCTTCTGCGATGCACCGTACAGACGCGGGTTATTTCTAGCAAGGACCCGATCGGCCGCTTTCGCCAGAACCGCGCGCGCACGTGAAGCAACTTTTCAAGATGATGCGCGACACGCCAGGGAGTTGACGGATCGCGTGCGTCCCTATTGATTACAACTAATGATTGAATACATCGTGCGGTTGATTGAACAAGACGGGAAGTGTACCGAGGAAATCACCTCGTTGCCCAATTGTCGCGACGACGGGCATGCTGGGCTGCGAGTTCCGATTCGGGTCGCTATGCGCATATGTTTTCCGCTCGGCACCTCAATAGAAGCGGACATGGCCAGCAACGCGTCTGCGAGTCCACGACCTGGTATTGCTATCGCGTGGTCGGCGCGACGTCGATCATGCCGAGATTGACGAGCGTGCGGTGAAAGCGGCGTTTGCGCTCCGAGGAGGATGCAAAATAGGCGTCGCCGCACTGTCCGAGCAGGCTGGCGCGGGTGGCAAAGATCTCGTCAAGCGGCAGGCCGGCCTGCTGCAGCGCGACGGTGCCGAGGAACGCGATATCCAGGTCCGGGCCGCGCCCGGGGATCATCCGGTCGGAGCCGTCATTCAGGGTCTCCATCGCGTAGAAGGTGCGAAACTGGCGTCGCGGATCGACCGGGAGCCTGACTTTCGCCTCGATCCGCCGCGCCATGACGGGTTGATGATCGCCGTAGTGAATGATCAGCATCGGACGTCCGGGAAACCGGGCGGAAAGCTCGGACTTGAGGCTGGTCCATGTCGCCGCGGTCTCCGCCAGCCGGGCGTAGTACTCGGCATAGCAGGCGTCGGCGAGGCTTGCGGCCGCAAAGGCCCGCTCGCGCTCAAAGCGCCCGGGCGCTGTCAGTCGCCGGTTATGCGGGCCGTGATTGAAGTTGGTCAGCGCATACAGGAAACGAGGCGAGGCGTCGCCGGCGAGCCGTTTCATGTGAATGCCGAGGGCCGCTTCCAGAAACATCGCGTCGGAATGCGTCGCCTCATATCGATCGACATCGAAGGGCGGGTGAAAATCCTCGGTGAAGACACGTTCGTCGATGCCGATCGAACGGTAGAACGCATCGTAGTTGAGAAAGCTGCGGCGGCAGCTCGACGTCAGCATCGTCTCATAGCCAAGTGCCGTCAGTGATTTCGGCAGGCTGTTGTGGAATCGGCCGACACCTCGCTTGAAGAGAAAATAGGCGTTGGAGCCGAAGCTGGCGCTGGAAAGGCCGGTGAGCAGGCTGAATTCCGATTGCCACGACCCGCCGCCGAAAATGTCGACGTTGAGCGTTCCATAGCGGCCGTCTTTCGGGGTCAGGAATGCTTCGACCACGGGTTCAACCGGGAGCCCGAACACCCTGGGATCGAAGATCGATTCATGCTGGATCACGATGATGTCGGGCGCGTCCGCACGGCGCGCCGGTATCGCCGGCATCAGCGGCAGCGGATCGTCGGCGATGTCGCTGAGGACGAGGCCACCGAACTGCCGCCAGGAAATCGGGTCGAGCAGCGAGGCGATGAAGGTCGAGAAAAAACATCGCCGCTGCGCCGCCATGCGTTGGAATGGAGCGGCCCCGCCGCCGCTCCGGTAGGCCGCAAACAAACCGATCGAGGCAACGGCGAACAGAATGATCTGCCATTCCAGGGAAACCTGCGGCCCGGCCGCATAGAACAGAACGGCGACCGCGGCCAGGATGAGCGCGACGGCTCCGGCGAAAAAAGCCGTCACCGCGAGCGGATACTGGACGATGAAAAACGGCGCCGTTCCGGCGAACGCCAGCGGCAAATCGGTGACGATCAGTTTCAGCCCGCTATGCCTGTACTTGACGTGCGACGCGCCGGAGATGGCGACGGTCAGGATCGACGACAGCAGGATCGCCCGTTCGACATCGGCGACGGCGAACAGCAGCACCGCCGCCATCAGACACAGCGCAGCAATCGCCAGTTCGAAGCGCTCGACGCTGCGCTCCGCCAGGCAAAGGACGGCTATGGCTGCGGCAATGATCAGGATCAGCGTCATAGCGATGGGATGGCCAATCGACGGATGAAATTCTACAATCATACCATCAAGAAGTGCGTCGTCCGGTCAAGTCAACTGCGACATATTCGATTTTGGACCGGACCCATCGGGGATCGCGGATGGTTGCCAGCGACGCCTTTGCCGAGTTCCTGCGCGAACAGCTCGCGCCGCTCGGCCGCGTCACGCTGCGGCGCATGTTCGGCAAAAGCGGCGTGTTCTGCGACGGGGTGATGTTCGCCATGGTGACGGAGAACACGCTCTATGTCCGGGTCGATGACGAGAACCGGGCGACGTTTCGCGAAGCCGAGGCCTTTCCGCCGCTCAACTACGCCAAGCAGGGCTCCACGATCGACCTCTCGTTCTGGCGCGTGCCGGAACGGCTGTTCGACGAACCCGATGAACTCGTCGCCTGGGCGAAGGCAGCCCTTGCCGCGGCACGGCGCGTTGCGGCGAAACGAGGGCGGGTGGCGAAGGGGAAGGCGAGGCCGCGAGCAAGGTGAGGTGAGGTGGGGTGCGCTGCAGCGGAGCGCATGGATTGGCGCGGAAGTAGCAATTGCGATGACGCACATCATTCACAGTTCGGGTTGAACGGCGAATGGCGCCTTCTTGTGGATCTTGTTTTCACTGACTATTCTGCGGCGGCATTTTTGCAATGGGAGATATTATGAAGAAGGTACTGATGATCGTTGCCATGTCTGCGATTGCCGCGACGACGGCGTATGCCGAGCCCCGAAACAACACCCCGCACGCGCTGGCCTGCATGAAGAAATATGGATTCACCTACGCCGAGTGGCGGGCCTACACCGTGCCGGCGTCAAAGGCCGAGCCTTACCGGCTCTGCCGGGACAGGGGCCAGGGCTCCTAGTCGTTACTGCATCAGCACCGGAGCTCGTATGGTGGATTTGCTGAAGAGTAGTCCGCCGACCTGCCTGCTTGAACAGTGCGCACGGCGGGACGTGCGCGTAAATCACTTTGGTCGGCTAGAAGGGCGCATTACGCCGCGTACGGCTGATCCGTTCGCCCGTCAGGCGGAATGTTTTCGAATATCACGAACGCGTGTACACCGCCTTCTCTCGCCTCTTCTGCGGAACCAAAGCCGTTCCTCGCCCTTATCGCGAACATTGCAAGGTTGGGAGACGATTATGAAGATTGCAAAAATCATTTTGACGGTTGCTGCCGCCATAACCGTCGGATCGGCGGCCCTGGCCCAGCAGTCACTGACGGGCACAATCACCAAGGTTGATGAGCCCAACGGCAAAGTTACAATTCAGCAGATGCAAAGCGGGACGGTCGGCGCGAATGCTGGCGGTGCGACCGAAGATTTCAAAGTAAAAGACGGCCTGATGTTCAATGCCCTTCGAGCAGGCGACAAGGTTGTTTTTACCGCAACCGAGGCTGGTGGCGTCAAGACAATCACGAAACTTGAAAAGCAGTGATCGGGAAAAACCGGTCCAATCCCGGAGCATGTTTTGCGGTTCGCGATAAGGAGGACAGATCATGCCGGCGCGAGCAGTCTCTCAAGTGGCGGCCCTTTGCACCGTGGTCATGGTTGGCGTCTTCTCGCCGGCCCACGCCCTGACCCAGCAGGAGCTTGTGGCCAAGCTCGAAGCTGCGGGTTATTCGCAAATCCGGGACATCAAATCCTCCGCTGAAGGTACGGCCGTCAAAGCGACGAAAGACGGCAAGGAGGTGTCCCTCGTTGTTGACAGCAGCGGCCAAATCCAGGAGCGGCGCTAGAGAACTCATCTGGCGACGGACTCAAGGCATTGGCCGGAATATCCAGATAGCGGCCGGTTCTCCGGAACTCGCCCGGACAGCAACAAGCAGGCGATCCATCTCGGGTACAAAGAGCGAAGTTCGTGCGCCGGAAACCGTCGGGATGCGCGCGATCCGCCGGTACGTCGCGTCTTCAGGTTCCAGAACATCGAGGAAGCCAGCCCCGCAACTGACGTAAACGCGCGCGCGTTTTGCATCGATGAACAGGTCGTCCGAGTTGCCGCAGGCTGCGGCGGTCGCGATCGGCTTGCCGTCCGTCATGGAGAAGACACCGAGTTCGGCAGGAGAGCGAAAGCTTACGAGGACATGGCGACGGGCGGGATCCAAAGCCATCGGAAAATTCGCACCTCGATTGGCCAGTGGCCACTTTCCGGTTTGCCTTTGCGAGACGTAGTCGACGACCGCGATACCGCGATCATCCGGAACGTTGACGAAGATTTGGCTGGTGTCCGGGTCGATCTGGAAACTTTCGGGGTGCGCTTTTAGAGGGATATCTCCTACTTTCTTGCGGGTTGAGGGATCGATGACGGCCAGTGCCCCGCTGCCGTATCCAATCAAGACCCGATGCGTCGCAGCATCGATTCGGATATTGTCGGCGTCGCTGCCAAGCTCGATTTTTCCCGTGGCCTTGTAGTCGCTGCCGTCAAACAATTGCACCGAGCCGTCCGGGGCATTGGCAACATAAAGCGTATCGCTGGAGGGTTCGTACCCTACATCCTGCGGCTCCTTCAGTCCGACTATCCTGTGGATCAATTTTCGATTTGGGAGATCGACAATTCCAACCGTATCGTTGCCTAGCTCGGCAACGAACAGACGTTGCCGCTTCAAATCAACCGCCATGTGATCGATCCGGCCACGGACGTCGCCCAGCGGAATCCTGGCTTCGAGCTGGAGCGGGCTTGTGCCAGCGGACTGAGCAAGCGCATGAGCTGTGAAGTTAGCCAGCGCGATGACGCCGGCCAACACCGTTGCGATGATCCGGAGTGGATATGACATGGCTGGCGGAATGCCTCCAAATAGACATCGACATAGCGCGTGGCTGCCGCACAGCGGAAGTTTCATCGAAGGTGATTTCGTCGATCGATTTATTTCATTTCGCCGTACGCTACCGCGTCAAACAGCGTGACGCTGTCGGACTTGGTCCATAGGCCCACCGTTCCGGCATCGGTGAATGTGGAATCCTCGACCTCGAACACTTGCTTGCCGTTAAAGGACACGCTGAAGCGGGAGCCATTGAAGTCGACACGCAAGCTGTGCCACGTGTTCGAAGGTACGGGGATGTTAACCCCATAACCTCCCTTCCGGCCGACAATATCGAGCGAACTGCGGGTACCGTTGACGGTCTTGTAAAGGACGACGTTGTCCTCCAGCGCGTTGGCTCGGGTCACGTAGTAATTGTTCGCATCTTTTGCCCGCCAGACAATGCCCGCGGCGCGATCCTGGGACCCGGCGACGGCCTTGAACTTCATCTCGACGAAACCGTCCTTGATGTTGCTATCGTCCTTCAGAATCAGCGGATAGGTCGCTCGCCCGGATTGCTTGAGCACCTGAGATTTTGATGGCGCTGTTTCATCACTCTCAATCGTCCATTTAGGATCGCCTGATCCTGTGAGGGTAGCCGTCCAGCCTTCAGGCGCAACGCCGGTCTGATTGCTCTCGAAACTGATCGCGTGGTTTGACATGTCATTCATCTCCAGCAGGAAGAAAATGGCTCCGATAATGGCCCAGCGGACGCGCAGATGACGTATTTGCCTAGGCTCCCCTGAGATCGAGAATTCCGCCGTGCGCCGGTGAAATGACGTAGAGCCGGTCCGGGGCCACCAGCGCAGTGGTGTGAGCGCCCGCGCCGGTCACAATTCGCGTGCCATTGCCGGTGCGCGGATCAATCGTTTCGACAACCCCGGGGTCGCCGATGGCGACATGAACGAGACCGCTTGCCGGGTTGAAGAATGTGACATCGGGCGGACCTGCGATCGGCCAGACGTTGGTGACTTCGCCCGAGGTGCTGCTCAACTCGACTAAAGTTGAGTCATCGCAGGCCACATAAAGCCGGCCTCTGGAATGATCGATGTCGAGACCATGGGCGCCCGATGAGGGGATTTTCCAATGCGTTACCGCGCCGAGATCGGGCAGCCGCGCCACCAGCACCATCGAGGGCTTGCGGATGCAGAGTAATAGCCGCTCGGCGGCCGCATCGGTTACACACCAGCGCGGCCGTCCCGGCAGATCGATCGACACATGCCTGTGATCGCTCAATCCGAAGAGCTGCAGCGTGGGCGCTTCCTTGTCGTCGCCGATACAGGCCGCGATCGCCAGGCCGGATCGAGCCATGATCACAGCGCCGTTCGGTCGCGCGCCGGTCTTGACGGTGGCACGGATTTTCAAGCTGTTGGCATCGAGCAACGTCGCGCTGGCGCTGCCGCGGTTGGTCACCAGGATATGTCCGTCGTCGGCGACGGCGCCGGCCACGCCGGGAAATCCCGGCAGCGTTGCGATGTGCCTGCCGGCGTCGTGGTCGATCACCTCGACGCAATCGCGCGCGGTGTGTGCAACAAACACGCGCCGGCTCTTCGTATCGAAGGCGGCGTGATCGAAGTCGCTGCCCGCGGCACCTGGTATGGCGATGGTTCCGGCTATTTTCAACGACATGACGACCTCACTGCGCCCCGAGGGCATTCTTGCAAGACCCGCATCATGGACTGCGAACGATTAATGCCGGCACGATCAGCGACGAGCCCGCGAGGAGGAGAAGTATCAACACCGCCTTGCGGAATGTCTCGTCGTCAATTTTTCCATAGAGCTTGAAGCCGCTCCACAGGCCGGCGAGCAGGAACGGCAGGCCAAGGCCATATAATTTGAGGGTCTCCGGCGTGACGGCGCCAGTGACGCCCATCGAAATGGAAATGACGACGAAGGCCGCGAACAGCACGGGTTGGAACACGGCGCGTTGCGCATCCTTGGTCCAGCCGCGCAACTGGCAAGAGATGGTCGAGACGACACCGCCAAGTCCGGTCAGGCCGCCGACGAGACCATTGCTGATCCCAATAGCTATGTCAGCCGTGATTCCAATCTTGATCGGCGCGAACGCCGGCCGGGCCAACCCGTAAATGGTGTAAAGCACCAGCAACACGCCAACGCCAAAGCGCAGATAGATCGGATTGAGGTAGATCAGCAGGATCACGCCGATCGGGATGCCTATCGTCGTACCAAGTATGAGCGGCCAGATTTTTGGCCAATTCAGCGCCTGACGCAATTTCAGGATGCCGTAACCTTGTGTGAGTAAACCGTAACCTGCGATCAGTGCCGCGGTTTGTACCGGCGTAATGATGTGCAGCCATACACCCGACACGACGAGGCCCATCGCGAACCCCGAAAAGCCGCTGACGAAGCCGCCGGCAAACGCCGCAAGAACAAAAAGAGTGAAAACCCATCCATCCATAGGTCGTTTCCCCAAAGAGAAATAAGGCGCACTTGATGGATATCCATCAAGTGCGCGAACAAGCGCTGCATCATTCAAAAAGCCGCACCGGCCCTTTGATCGCTTTCCATGCGTAATGCCCGCCTGCCATGTAGCGGGCGTCAAACCCCGCCTTGCGCAGCGTTGAAGCCGTCTCGCAACCGATATGGAAGCCGTAGACACAGAATGTGACGACGGGTTCGGTTTTTGAAAGCGTGCCGATCCAGTCGTCCAGGCGTTCCGGATCGCGCCAGACGGCTCCCTCCATGATGTCTTGCGCTTTCGTGGTGTAGTGCCTCGGACGGGTATCGATGATTTGGACCGGCGTTCCTGACTTCAGCATCTCCCGGACTTCTTCGGCGGAAATCGCAGGCACGTCGGCAAACTGCTTTTGTTCGAGGGGACGCGGCGGCGCGACCTTGATCGCGTCCTCGTATCGCAATTTTACTGCGGACCAATCGATGTTGCGCATGAATGCTGCAATGTAGGCGCTGGCGTTCGCGCCGAATTCGAGATGATAGGCGTGCTCGTACATATCGAGGGCGAGTATCGGAAAACCCCCGGCAATGCCCTGGTCATGCTCCGACGCGATCTGGTTGATGAGCCGTCCGTCACGCGGAACATAGGTAAGCAACACCCAGCCCGAACCGCCGGACAGCCCGTTCGCGATCCCGACAAACTCCTGACGCCAGCGATCGACTGAACCGAAGTCCTTCGCGATGGCGCCCGCCAGCGCATCCGGCAGAACGCGCCCATCGCCGCCGAGGCTTGCAAAATACAATTCATGCAGGAGTGTTGAATTGAGCGCCGCAATCTCGTCGCGCTTCAGGCGGGCAAGCGATTGGTCAGAAGTCTTGCCGAGATCGAGCTGCTCGATTTCCTCGGAGACGGCGTTCAAGCGATTTAACGCAGCGCCGTAGTTGTTTTCATAATGGCTTTCGATGAGGCGTGCAGAGATCCCGTTCAACGTCCAGGGACGACAGTAAAGCGGTGCCAGTTGGTAGCGCATCTTGAGTCTCCTTCAATTGTGGGGTTCGACTTTGAGGCCGGAAGTGACGTCATCAGCATGGCCAGGTGATGCCGCTGGATCACATGCAGTCGGAAACAGCGCGCAAGGCCGCAGGTATTGAAAAATGCGCGGCTTCACGGCTTTGCTCGCGCGACAGGGGGCTTTGGGAGCTCGGGGGAATGCTCGACTGCTGGGACTCCCATTACGCGCAACGCAATGAGAAATCCTTCGCTGACTTCCTCCGCGCTCCGATAGTAGACGGCGACCGGAGGTCCATCGGAGGAATCACTTGGGCAGGGTTCGATTTGCCCGGAATGACTTTGCAGCTCGCGCGCGACGAATGCGTCTGACTTCGCTGGCTCCGCGAGCGGCGCATCAATATCTGCGGGAGTCCACTCAGAAGCAGACGATACACGAAATTCGCTTGGGGGAATCTGGAGGCTTGCTTTTGTCCATGTGCATAATCCCTCGACAAGTCGAGCGTTGCACAGTCTTGGACCGGAGCCTCAAGGGGAGACCGTATTTCCCCTGACGACTTAATAATTCAGCGAAGCGAGCAATGCAATAATATCTTTTACGACCACCGGCCCGGTGCCCCGAGGGATCCATTGGCCTGCTTTGGCCAATGGTGACGGAATTACCGGTCACATTGGGATGCGGGGCGGCACGAATTTTCTGAACGGGATCAACGTGATTTGCCCTGTCAATCCCATGTTAAGAAAGTATTCCTCTTCACATTACCCCCAAATCAGCGGCATAACTCGCGCCGTCTCATCCCCCGCGAGGGGACGTATCCGGATCGTCAGACACGTTGGGGTGAGATGCGGTGGACGCGGCAGCGTCGAGCGCGGACGGGATCGCAGGGCGGACTTCGGTCTCGTGAGCGGTCGACCGGCGCGACAGACGAACGGCGCTGATGCGTACGGCAAAACCGTGTGGTTCCGGCACCCGTTGCTGGTGTCAAGTCGGCGGAGGTTTTCGCGCCCAACCGGGTTTGCGCAAAACCATAATCCGCCGGCGACGGTGACAAGACGAATTCGTCGCCGAGGAGAGCACGGCATAAGCCGTCAAACCATTGTGCAGGGAATGCCGGGATGCTCCGACTGTACCTGTATGCTCGTGTGCGTGTCTTGTGCACATATTGCACGCGAGACCGCGGGTGCAGCAAGCACCCGGCGTTCCCTGCGCCCTCGATTGGGCGGAAGATTTTTCAACGACCCGGACGCATCGCGCCGCGGGATCATGGATTCATATTTGGACACCGTCATTGCGAGCGAAGCGAAGCAATCCATAGCGCGGCATAACGGATAGATGGATTGCTTCGTCGGGGCTGTAAGTATTTCGCCTGTGGCGGCGAACTGCAATGGGATTGGACGGGATGTGCGGCTCGTGCGGCATGTGATGGGAGGTGGATCAGGCCGTCTTCAGCGCGCGGCGGCAGCTAATGGCCCACATAAGGTTGTGGGTCACGGCATGAAGCCAACATGCGATGCGGACTTTGGCCAAGCCACGCAGGGCCATGCGCTCAAAGCCGCGGTTCTTCAGGCGGGCATGGGCGTGTTCGGTGTTGCTGCGCCGTTTGTAGACCGCTTGGCCTTCTTCACTGTCCATGCGGGCGCGCCACTCCCTCAGGCATTGCGGTTCGGCTGCGCGGTTGCGTTCGTATCGCGCCTTGCTTGCTGGTTTGGAGGACGTCTTGCAGGCCGGTGGCGGACTGAACACCTGCATGGAGGGGTGAGTTTGCGCAAGCGTCGCGATGTCGGCGGCGGTCATCGCGCCGGTGTCGGCCAGCAGGCGGGTCGGCAGCTTGCCACAACGCTGTTGGACCTGCGCCACCACTGCCGGCGCAAGACCTCGATCATTACGCCGCTGGACCGGCTCGATCGCGACCACGAAGCCGCAGGCGCTCGCCACTTGCACGTTATAGGCGACCCGCACGGCACCGTCCGCCATCCGCATCAATGGCGCGTCCGGATCAGTCGTCGAGACACGCTCTTCCTTGGGTTTCTTGCCGCTCTTGCCGCCGCCGGCCAGCGGGGGATCGCCCCCCTCGTTCTGGTCTTTCTCGTCCTTCGGCGTTGCTGCAGGATGTTTCGCCAACGCTGCCGCAACACGACGGGCGCGGTCTTCGGCTGCAGAGAGGCGACGCTTCGACAGCCGCCGCTCGCCCGCCGCAGAATCGGCCTCCAATTCCTGCTTCAACTCGGCAACCCTGATCCGGGCCTTTTCTTCCAATTCCACCAGGGTTTGCCTTCGCCGCATCGACGAGCGGCTTGCCGCGGCCCTGACCTTGGTACCGTCGGTGATGACCTCGTCCAGTGTGATCAGGCCTTCCTTCATCAAAGCCGCCAGACTGCTCGTCAGAAGGCGATCGAGGAACTCGCCGCTCTCCAGACGGAACTCCGACAGCATCGTGTGGTTCACCCCGACCCCGCCGCAGATCCAGCGATAGATCGTATGATGCTCGCACAGCCGCGCCAGCGCGCGGGCCGACCCAATCCCGTCGGCTGTCGCATACAGCCAAAGCGCAAGCAGAATGCGCGGGTCGGTCGCAGGCCGACCAGGTATCTCGCCACGCGCCTTGATGCGATCGTAGAACGACTGAAGGTCCAAGCCTTCCACGAAGGACCACACCGCTCGTACCGAGTGGTCGTCAACCACCAGGCTCTCAAGATCGACCAGCTCAAAACCAGCCTGCCGACGTTCCGCTTGCCGAATACGAATGTCCATCACGTGCTCCGAATCGATCCACGCAATGAATCACGCCGCAGCACCAAAAAAATGACGGGCCCGTCGCTCCGCTCCTCGCAATGACGTTGAAATTGTCCCGGCTGTTTGAAAATTGAATCCGTCGCAAATCGGCCAGCACGGGACTCGCTAGATCGGCTCAAAGCTCTCGCTCGTGCAGGTATCGTCAGCATCGATATGCTGGCGATCCTCGATCACGCCTTCGGTGATGGTGATGCGGTAGGTCTGCATGCCCAGCGGCTTGCCCATCACCGAGGTCAGTTCGGCCCTGACGCAGGTGGTCCAGCCCCGTCCGTGCGGATCGTGGATCGGCGCCGAGACCTGCACGTGCGTCGGATGCGACGCGGCCGTGAACACCGAATCCAGTTTGTCGGCAACCAGCCGCTTGACGTCGGGAGGCGCCTCGAGCGGTGGCGGTTCGGGCGCCTTGATGCGCATGAACTCCGGCACCACCGGCGAGCGGCTGTCGGCAAAGCCGCAAGCTCCCAGCGCCAGTGCTGCGATCATCGTCACCGCGATGTGAATGTGGACCCGTCCCATGGCTCGAATTTATGTCCGGCTGGTCGAAATTGCGCCCCCTGGCGGCGATTAATTCACTTGGGTTAATGGCGTTGGCGATCAACAATTGCTGAAAACGGCCGCGAGACAGGCTATCGTGTGGGGCTTATGTTGCAGAGTGTTTCCAGGACGGGACGGCGGAGAGAGGCGATGAAGACGTTCACAGTTGCGGCGGTCATGCTGGCGATGCTTGCGGTGCCCGCGCACGCCCAGGCCCGGCGGCCGCAAGGCGGCGAGGACAAGAAGGTCGATCAGAAGAAGCTGCAGGAAAAGCAGCAGGCCGACGACAAGGCCTACAAGGCCGCGCTGGAAAGAATTCCCGACTCCAAGGAAAAATACGATCCCTGGAGCATCACCAAGCCCGCGGAACCCGCCAAAAAGCCGAAGTGAATCCGAGGCAAGCAAAAGCGATCGTCCGAATTCCCGGGGTGTGCGACTGAACACTTGACCTGCGGCGTTGCGTAGCAGCGGGTTGGCGGCGTGTTGCCGCGGCCGGCTTGAACCTTGCTGCGGATGTCGAGACCTATCTGTAGCCGGCATTGATGGGAGGCTACCCCATGTCACGCCCCGCGCTGCTCACAGCGATCGTGCTCGCCGCGATCCTCGGTCATGCCAATCCAGCCTCCGCCGAAAACCGCATGGCGCTGGTGATCGGGCAGTCGGCCTACCGCTCGGTGCCGGCGCTGCCCAATCCAGCCAACGACGCCAGGGCGGTCACGCAATTGCTGACCGATTCCGGTTTCGAGGTCTCGTCCGCTTCCGACCTTTCGCAGAACGAGATGCGCGACAAGGTCTCGGAATTCGCCGGCAAGGTGGCGGCCAAGGGGGCCGATACCGTCGCCCTGGTATTTTACGCCGGCCACGGCCTGCAGATCGATGGCGAAAATTTTCTGGTGCCTGTCGATGTCGACCCGAAGCGGGAAGCGGACATTCCGATCCAGGCGGTGCGTCTCAACGACATCCTGAATACGCTGACTTCGGTGCCGACCAAAATGCGCATCGTGCTGCTGGATTCCTGCCGCAACAATCCGTTCCCCGAGCTGAGGGCCGCCGGCCATGGGCTGGCGATTGTCGATGCCAGGATCGGGGTGCCCGGCACCTTCCTGTCGTTTTCGACCTCGCCGGGGGCGGAAGCCGAAGACGGCAACGGTGCCGACAGCCCTTACACCACAGCACTGCTCGCCGCCGCCAGGGAGCCGGGATCGATCGAGGAAACGTTCAAGCGTGTCCGCCTGTCGGTCAACAAGGCGACCGAAGGCCGGCAGACCCCATGGGACAGTTCCTCGCTGACCGAGGATTTCAGGTTCTCCGGGCCGGCGGTCGCCGGTCCAAAACTCGCCGCCGCACCTAAGCGGACGGTCGAGGAATGGCGCGGCGATCTGAAAGGCAAGCTGGTCGAGGTCGCCAATGAAATGATCGTGGCCGACGGCACCGACGAAGCCTATGAGGCCTTCGTCAGCCTGTATCCGCAAACGCCGTCCGGGCTTTTGGCGCGCGACTGGCTCGATCGTCACCGCCGCATGGTGGCGTGGAATAACGCCGTCATCATCAACACCGCGGCGGGCTATCGCGCCTTCCTGGCGCAATATCCCGACAGCGATCTCACTGCGACCGCGCGCAAGCTGGAAGAACGGCTGCGCAACCGGCCCGAGACCGCAGCGGCCGCCGCCGCCGTTAGCGTTCCCGCGACCAATGTTGCGCTGGCAGCACCGAGCTGTCCATGCAACGCGCCGCAACAGCCGTTGAAGAAGGTTGATCTGCCGGCGAAGAAGCACGCCGATCCGGATCCGCCGAAGCGCGCCAGTTCGACGCCGTCGCGCCGCGTGGTCGACGACGATGTCGTGGTGGTCCGCCGGCCGCCGCCGCCGCGCGAGGTCTATGAGCCGTCGGGACCGCCGATCGGGATCGGGATTGGGATCGGTATTGGCGGCGGCGGGTTCGGCGGACGTTCCGGCGGCGAGGGGATGGGCCGCAGGGGTGGATACTGAGGCGGCAATGGCGTAATTCATTGGCGCAAGATGCGACTGGCCTTGCAGTGATCGCATCATCACCGGAACGCCATGCGACATTTGTTTCGCCTGTTCGCCGTCCTGTTGCTGTGCGTGTCGCCGGCCCTGGCCTGGGAACATTGGGGCGGCGATCGCGGCGGCACTCGTTTCTCGCCGCTGAACCAGATCACGCCGGCCAATGTCGGCAACCTCGTCCGCGCCTGGGAGTTCCGCACCGGAGATCTCAACGCCCGCGCGCCCGAGGTGATGAAGCGCACCAAGTTTCAGGCCACGCCTCTGTTCGTCGAGGACAGCCTGACCTTCTGTTCGCCCTTCAACGAAGTCATTGCGCTCGACCCCGGCAGCGGCGCGCAGAAATGGCGCTATGATCCGAAGATCGCGACCAGCCAGCGCCCGGCCAATCGTTATAACTGCCGTGGCGTTACCTATTGGGTCGATGACAAGGCGGCTGATACCGCCGCCTGCCGCGCGCGGATATTCATGGGCACCAACGATGTCCGCGTCATCGCGCTCGACGCCAGGACCGGGATTCCCTGCGCTGATTTCGGCAGCAATGGCGAGATCAAACCCGATGTCGGCATGAAGCTGGAATGGCCGGGCGAATTCCAGATCACGTCGGCGCCGGTGGTCAGCCGCGGCGTCGTGGTGGTCGGCTCGGCGATCGCGGACAACCGTCGCGTCGATGCGCCGCTTGGAACGGTGCGCGCCTTCGACGCGCGGACGGGGCAATTGCGCTGGACGTTCGACCCGCTGATCCATGATGGCATCGAGGCGGGCCACGCCAATGTCTGGGCGCCGATGTCGGCGGACGAGGAACGCGGCCTGGTGTTCCTGCCGACGTCCTCGCCGAGCACCGATTTTTGGGGCGGCAAGCGGCCCGGCAACAACGCGCATGCCAACTCCGTGGTCGCGCTGCGCGCCGAGACCGGCGAACTGGTGTGGTCGTTCCAGACCGTGCATCACGACGTCTGGGATTACGACCTGCCGGCGCAGCCGACGTTGGCGCGCATCGACACCGGCGACGGCATGCGCGACGTCGTGATCCAGCCGACCAAACAGGGTTTTGTGTTCGTGCTCGACCGCGACACCGGCAAACCCATTTGGCCGGTCGAGGAACGCGCCGTGCCGCAGGGCGGTGCGGAGGGCGAGCAATTGTCGCCGACACAGCCGTTTCCGACCCATGTGCCGCCGCTGATGTCGCAACGCATCTCCGTCGATGACGCGTTCAACCCGTTTCCCCACATTGGCCGCTCGAGCTGCGATGAACTGCTCGGCAGCGCGCGCAACGACGGTCTCTACACGCCGCCTTCGACGCAAGGCACGCTGCTGTATCCGATGACCGGCGGCGGCGTGAACTGGGGCAGCGCGGCGTTTGATCCGGTCAACCAGATCCTCTATGCCAATACCAGCCACGCCGTGCATGTCGTGAAACTGATTCCGCGTGCAGAAGCCGCCGGCTTCAATCCGCCGCCTGGCCATGATTTCGGCCAGCAGCAGGGCGCGCCGTTCGCGATGTCGCGCGCGGTGGCGATGTCGCCGCTTGGATTATTGTGCAACAAACCGCCGTGGGGCGAAATGGTCGCGGTCGACCTGAAGGCCGGAAAGATCCTCTGGCATTCCTCGGTCGGCACCAGCGAAGACCTGGCGCCGCTTGGCATCGCCTTCAACTGGGGAACGCCGCTGGTCAACGGTGTCGCGATCACCGCGGGCGGGATCGTGTTCACCGGCGCGATGGATGCGTATCTGCGCGCCTTCGATGCCAAATCAGGCCAGGAGGTATGGCAGGGCAGGTTGCCGGTGCCCGGCGTCGCCAATCCCATGACCTATCTGTGGAAGGGCGAGCAATATGTCGCGATCGCCGCCGGCGGCCACTCCGAGGCGGGGACATCGATCGGCGACAGCGTGGTGGCGTTCCGCCTGCCGAGGCCGGGCGAGGCGCCCTCGTTGTGGTCGCGCAGCATCGACCGGCCGGGCGGGCGGTTTGCGGGCAAGGCGGTCGTGTTTGCGCTTGCGATCATGTTGCTGGTGGTCGTCGTGTGGCGCTGGCGAAGGTCGCGCAAGCTAACGAGCTAGTCGAACGCGACGCCGACCCTGGTGTCCTTGCTCCAGACCGGATGGCAGTGGCGCTGGAAATGATCGGTCTTGATGAGAAGCGTAAACGACGGCGGCAGTCCCATCGGGCACGCCATCTCAATCCGCGCACCGCTCGAGGAGATGTTTCGGACCATGCAGTCGACGCCGCCGCCGCCGACAAAAGCCAGCGTTCCCTGTTTGAGAACGCGCTGTCTGGTTGCTTTGCGTTGTTCGATCATCGCCGTCGTCCGTCTGCCGGTTGTCGTTCATTAAAATTAGCAGCACGAAATTACGGACAATTGAATCCAGTCCCGAACTTGCTTACGCTCCCCTTCAGACTTCGTTTACCACAAGCTTGCGGCACCACTCTGGTGGGGCTGTCCATTCCTGTTTGTATTGCGGCGTGATGCGCGCCAATGGAGATCATTATGAAGGATATCATTATGAAGACGACTGCTTCGATGTTGCTTGCCGCCGCCCTGACGGTCGGCTCCACGCTGTCATCCGCGCCGGCGCATGCCGTCGTGCTCGACCTCTCGACCTTGACCTGCAAGCAGTTCATCGAGGGCGGCGAGGACGAAATCAAGATGGTGCTGACCTGGATGGACGGCTGGTACAAGGGCGATTCCGACGAGGCGATTATCGACACCGAAGTGTTCGTCGCCAACGCCAAGAAATTCGGCACCTATTGCGCGAAGAATCCCACCATCAGCATCGTCAATGCCGCCGAAGAAATTCTCGGCAAATAATAGCTAAGTCAGCATCGCGAACGCGCTCGAGACAATCGCCACCGGCTTGTTGTCGGTGGCGGCCGACAGCGTGACGCGGCCGAAACTCATGGTGCGGCCGAGCCGCACCACGCGCGCATCGGCCAGCACGTCCGAGGCGGTGACCGCGCGCATGAAATGCGTCGTCTGGTCCACCGTCGTCATCGGGCGATACCCCTTGTTGGCGGCGAGGTTGGCCAGCACCATCGCGGTATCGGCGAACGCCATCAGCGCCTGGCCGCAGACGATGCCGCCATTGCGGCACAGCCGTTCCGAGAACGGCATCCGCAGGATCGCGCCCGGCTGCCAGTCGGCCGCGCCACCCGGCGTCGGGGTGAAGTCGAAACCCTCGATCGACAGATCGAGGTCCCGCACCCACGGCGCGAACACCTCGCCCAGCACGCGCCTCGCCTCGTCGATGCCGAACTCCGCGGCTGGTTGCTGCTGCATGAACGCTGGTTCCTCGCCCCAATGAATGTCCCGGGCATTCTACGGTGCAATCGGGGACAAGGAACAGTGGGCCGGTTCGGCTTGAAAATGCCCGACTTGAAGGCCTATGATCCGGCCACAGGGGAGCGGGTGGTTCATGTTGCGTCGGTTGCTATTGCTGTTCAGCGTGATCGCCATGGGTCTCGTGCTCAATGGCTGCACCAAATGCGGACCCATCTGGGACGACTGGCTGCCATCGCCGAAATCCTGCAAATCGGATCACCTTTGAGCCACGCTTGGCGGCGCGGTTTGGGCGGTGATATACGGCTTTGGTTGTTACGCGTTTTCCGGGAGCGAACCGGTTTCCACCCCGGATCAAGTCCGGGGCAGGGTTCGCTTGGGAACGCTACCGAGAGAACGCAAGGAGAGCGGCCCATGAGAATTTTGAGCGCGGCTGCAGTGATGATGTTGCTGACGGCGCCTGCCTTTGCCCAGATGTCGACCCCCAACATCAACCTGATCCCCGAACTCACCTCCAAGACGCCGGAGGAGAAGGAGCAGGATGCGATCAAGGATAAGGCTTACAGGGAATCGCTGAAGAAGATTCCCGACGCAAAGGTTTCATCCGATCCGTGGGGCACCGTCCGTACCGACCCGCCGAAGGCGGCCGCAGCGCCGGCCAAGCCGAAAACGAAGACCGGCAGCAACGTGCAACGCAGCCAATAGAGCGCGGCCGGCGGAGACTCGGATTCATCCGCCGCCGCCCTATATCAAGCCGGTCGTCATGTGGTTCGGAGTTACGACATGGTGTTGCGTCCGCGCGATCTCGCCAGCCGGATGGCCGGCCGGCACCGGCCGGACGATGGCTATCTGCGCGAGACCTTCAGGCTGCCGCGCGCCGCGGCGCGCAGCAGGGCGCGCGACTTCCTCGATCGCTATCCCAAGGCGGCCTATATGAGCGTGGTCGAAAGCTGGCGTGAATTGCCCGGCGGCGAGATCGAATTCACGATGCGGCGGCTGGCCAGCGCCGATTAGGTTCGGCGTCTGTCACTCCGTCAAAACCATGTAATTATTGATAAATTCATGATATCCCGGCACCGCGCCGGGATCCGTAAAACTACGGAATCATTCATCTTGGGCAGCCTTCTTCAACTCGCGGTCGATCCGCAGCTGAACGCGGCGGATGGCAAGCAGATTGAGTCTCGCTTCGGTCTTGCCCGATATCACCTTTTCGCCGATCCGGAACTGCCATTTCCAGACGCCCGGCGCGACCAGCGTCAGGGCGTACTCGACGCCCTTGTAGTTCATGGGACATCCCCGGCCCGACTGAGGGTATTCAATCCCAAATCAAAACCAAAGGTTGTAAACTATAGTTGATACCCGCTGGGGAAATTTTGGATACCGCACCTGCAAACGTGGGTGAGGCCCCCGCCGGCCGGCGTCGACGGCGGGATTCCGGGTGTCCATTGCATCCGGAATGCGCGCTGACCCGATGCGTCCGTGCGTCACCCTTGCCGGAGTGGAACGCAAAAATTCCATTCGTTCAATAGTGCACGTTGGGAACTCGATGGGCCGGCGCGAGATATCGTTCCCTGCGCGGGAACCGGTTCTTTTCAGGGCGTCAGTTGCAACGCCGCCAGCCGGTTCAGATCGCCGAGTTGCCTTGCCGGATCCGCGGCGACATCCAGTTCCGCTAGCGATTGCAGCAGCCGCCGGTAGGCGCGATCGGCAATTGCCGATGGCAACGGCGCCTCGTCAAACTCCGCGATATAGCTGCCGACAATGCCCTGCAGCAGCCGGCACATCGCGCGCTGTTCCGGATGGTCGGCGGCAAGATTCGAAAGCTTGAACTGGAGGGTTTTGAAGGTCGCGAGACCCGGATGCTGGCCCAAAAGCCAGGAATGCAATTCGTTCATGAAGCGCTCCTTCTGAAATCAGGAAGAAGCCCCGAACTTGTACAGCTCCGCGCTGCGGACGAGCAGTGACGTTCTTGCAAGGGCGTGCCGCGAATTTTGAATGCGCGCGTCGGCCGACGCTCGAAACGCGCTTCACGGACCTTTCGGATCAGCAGGCGGTCGTCATCACGCGATCTCGCCCAGGCTGTCGGCGTCTCGCTCGATTTCGTGCTGGCATACCCTGCAGGTGAAGGTTTGCCGTTCAAAGTCGTAACCTCGAACCGGGTGCGGCGTGCGCCTGGTCAAGCGCATCCGGTTTTTACATTTCGGGCAGACGGGGCTATCGGTCGCGCCAAAGCGGGTTGGCATGGCGATGTCCTTTGGTGGGGAAGGAATCAACCCGCCATCTCAACTAGTGTTCCATCAGCGATACATCTATTTCGCGAATCAGCGGCGCGTGGGTCGCTCATCGAAGCCGCCAGCCGGGGCAGCGTCACTTTTAGCGGAGGGCGGCATGGGGCACCGGTTCCATGGTATGGTCAGCGTGCAACGACGGGAGCCTTCGATGCCGATGTGGCTGATCATTCAACTGGTCTCGATTGCTGCGATGCCGGCTACTTACGACATGGCTCGCGACCGCGGCCGATCGACCAATTTCTGGCTCAACATGGCGTTGATCGTGGGGCCCCTGGCGCTTCTCGCGCTCCTTGTTCTGGGCAACCGCGACCACGAGGCAATCCGGACCGTGCCCTAGATCAGGCCTGAAAGGGCGATGAGACGATGGCTTCGAGCTCGATCAAAATCACAATATTGGCAGCGTTGCTGATCCTTACCGTCGGCATCTTCCCGGATCGGCGAAGGGGCGGGATCATCGCCATTGCGACATGCGTCGCCGCTGCGGTTGTCCTTCATTGGGTGGCCCCCTGAAGCATCATACTGGGCTGCTGCGATTTTCAAATAAGGCCACAGGCCATTGAGGGGCGAAACAGGCCGGTATCTTCGATCTCAGCGCCAGAATAATGCTGCCACGGTCAACGCCACCGTCAGGACGCCCAGGCAAACCACAGTCACCGAGAACCAGCGTTCTTGCATCATGGCGCAAGATTAACGGAAGGATGGCTGACCTATCCGTGACCATTTCGGCCAAGAGCCATGCAATCCCAGTACCGTAGTTTTACGAGTGGCTGACCGGGTACTGGCCGAATTAGGCCACCGCAGATTCAAAACAGGCCACTGTTGCGGAAGGAATGTCGAAGGCTACAAGTCAACGACTCAACGATCCGCTATCAAAAGCAGCTCGCATATCTTGCCGGCATGATCTGACAAAGAGGCCGCCCACTGAGGCGGCCTACAGGGGATAAAATGACAGACGTACCGTTCAAAGTAGGCGACCGAGTAAAGAAGCGCTCAGGTTACGAATATCCGGGCTTCATCGTGTCGGTTTTTACAAACCGAGCCGGGGCCGTTCGGTATGTAGTGGAGGCAGACCACCCTGCCTTCTCCGGCATGTTGCACATCTTCAATGGCGATCAGCTTGAACATCGCTAAGGCAAACTAGGCCACTGCCAAAATCAAACCGGGCCACTAGAGGTTAAAACAGGCCAGTATCGATGGGTGCTGTCCTAATTCGGACACTCGCGGCGGAGACCGAAGCGGACAAGCCAAATGAAAGAGGCCGCCAACTGAGGCGGCCTCTGAAGGTCAGAGTTAGATGGCAATCGCAAGAATGGTGGCGTTCTACGTTGGGGCGACCGCGCTAATGGGAGCGTCGGATTCGTGGCTTCGGCAATATATTGGTCGCTTCTTAGCTCGTGTGCTGGCAACGCGGAATGCCTCGGGTCTGAGGCGACCTTCCTACTGTTCGCCGTAATGCTCGCATTCCTGGGTGTCCTGCTGATAGCCGTCAGCCGCATCTATCAGTCGATTTCAAACTAGGCCACTGCGATTTCCAAATTAGGCCACTGGGGGTCGAAACAGGCCAGTGCCTATCGATGGAAAAGAACATATTGCGAACGAAGAACAAACATGGTACAAGGTTCCCATCAGCCGCCGATTCCAAAGCTTTCTTCGCCCATTTGTCCCGCTAGCGAATCCCCGCCAAAAGGAGCACGTCCTATGTCTGCTACTGCCCTGCGTATCGTCGAAGGATCCTCCATGGATAAGACCAAGGCCCTGTCTGCCGCGCTCTCCCAGATCGAGCGTCAGTTCGGCAAGGGCTCGGTGATGAAGCTGGGCAAGAACGACCGCTCGATGGACATCGAGACCATTTCTTCGGGCTCGCTCGGGCTCGACATCGCGCTCGGCGTCGGCGGCCTGCCGCGGGGCCGGGTGGTCGAAATCTACGGGCCGGAGTCCTCGGGCAAGACCACGCTGGCGCTGCACACGGTAGCCGAAGGCCAGAAGAAGGGCGGCATCTGCGCCTTCATCGATGCCGAACACGCGCTCGATCCGGTCTATGCCAGAAAACTCGGCGTCAACATCGACGAATTGTTGATCTCGCAGCCCGACACCGGCGAGCAGGCGCTGGAAATCTGCGACACGCTGGTGCGCTCGGGTGCGGTCGACGTGCTGGTGATCGACTTGGTGGCGGCGCTGGTGCCGAAGGCCGAACTCGAAGGCGAGATGGGCGATGCGTTGCCCGGTCTCCAGGCTCGATTGATGAGCCAGGCGCTGCGCAAGCTCACCGCCTCGATCAACAAGTCCAACACCATGGTGATCTTCATCAACCAGATCCGGATGAAGATCGGCGTGATGTACGGCTCGCCGGAAACCACCACCGGCGGCAACGCGCTGAAGTTTTACGCCTCCGTCCGCCTCGACATCCGCCGCATCGGCGCCATCAAGGAGCGCGACGAAGTGGTCGGCAACCAGACCCGCGTCAAGGTCGTGAAGAACAAGCTGGCACCGCCGTTCAAGCAGGTCGAATTCGACATCATGTATGGCGAGGGCGTCTCCAAGATGGGCGAAATCCTCGACCTCGGCGTCAAGGCCGGCATCGTCGAAAAATCCGGCGCCTGGTTCTCCTATGACAGCCAGCGCCTCGGCCAGGGCCGCGAGAATTCGAAAGCGTTCCTGAAAGCCAATCCGGACATGACCGCCAAGATCGAAGCGTCGATCCGGCAAAACTCCGGCCTGATTGCCGAACAGATTCTGGCAGGTTCGCCCGAGCGCGACGCCGACGGCGAAGAGCCGGAGGACGCCGCGGAGGCGTGAGATTTTCCAAGACCTGGTCCTGCGTGATCGGAGTTTCGACATCGCGGGCGCTGAGGACGTTGAGTTGCCGACGTTCGCAGCGCCCGTTTTGTTTTGTGTAGTGGTGACGCCATGAAGCGTTTGATCGTGACGACGTCCTTGATTGCGATTTTCACGTTAAGCTGGGATGTTCTTCCGAAGAAGAAATGAGGGGCAGTTGTAGGATGGGTAGAGCGAAGCGAAACCCATCGCAGCGGTTCGTCAGCTTTGAAACGTTAGGATGGGTATCGCTTCGCTCCACCCATCCTACATGCCTGACGCAAACGCGTCACTCCGCCGCCTGCGCGTAATCTTCCATCTGCGGGCACGAGCACACCAGGTTGCGGTCGCCATAGACATTGTCGACCCGCCCGACCGGGCTCCAGTATTTATCGGTGCGCGACACGCCTGCGGGAAAACAGCCCTCGGCGCGGCTGTAGGCGCGGTCCCAGGCATCGTCGGCGATGTCGTGCACGGTATGCGGGGCATGGCGCAGCGGCGAGGCCTCGACTTTCCAGCGGCCGGCCTCGATCTCGGCGATCTCGTTGCGGATCGCGATCATGGCATCGCAGAACCGGTCTAGCTCGGCCCTGGATTCCGATTCGGTCGGTTCGATCATCAGCGTGCCCGGCACCGGAAAGCTCATGGTCGGCGCATGAAAGCCGTAATCGATCAGACGCTTTGCGATGTCGTCGACGGTGACGCCGCTCGTCACCTTGAGCGGCCGGGGATCGACGATGCATTCATGCGCGACCCGGCCCTTTGCATTTCGGTACAGCACCGGAAAATGCGGCTGCAGCCGTGCTGCGATATAATTGGCGTTCAGGATCGCGATTTCGGTGGCGCGCGTGAGGCCTTCGCCGCCCATCATCAGGATGTAGATGTAGGAAATCGTCAGAATCGACGCCGAGCCGAACGGTGCGGCCGACACCGGGCCGATGGCGTGCGGCACCGCGCCATCGGTGGCGGGGTGGCCGGCCAGATACGGCGCGAGATGGGCTTTGACGCCGATCGGTCCCATGCCCGGGCCGCCGCCGCCATGCGGGATGCAAAACGTCTTGTGCAGATTGAGATGGCTGACATCGGCGCCGTAATCGCCGGGCCGCGACAGGCCGACCTGCGCGTTCATGTTGGCGCCGTCGAGATAGACCTGTCCGCCATGGCCATGCACGATGTCGCAGATCTCACGGATGTGTTCCTCGAACACGCCATGGGTCGAGGGATAGGTGATCATCACGGCGGCGAGATCGTTCGAATGCTTTTCCGCCTTGGCGCGGAGATCGTCGACGTCGACATCGCCTCTGATGTCGCAGGCGACCACCACCACCTCCATGCCGACCATGCTGGCTGAGGCCGGATTGGTGCCGTGCGCCGACGAAGGGATCAGGCAGACCTTGCGGTGCGGCTCGCCGCGCGCGGCGTGATAGCCGCGGATCGCCAAGAGCCCGGCATATTCGCCCTGCGCGCCGGAATTCGGCTGCAGCGAAATCGCGTCATAGCCGGTGATATCGCACAGCCATTGCTCCAGCCGCGCAAACAGCGCGCGATAGCCCAAGGCCTGTTCGCGCGGCGCGAACGGATGCAGATGGCCGAATTCGGGCCAGGTCAGCGGAATCATCTCCGCGGTCGCATTGAGCTTCATGGTGCAGGAGCCCAGCGGAATCATCGCGCGGTCCAGCGCCAGATCGCGATCGCTGAGTTTTCGCATGTAGCGCAACAGCTCAGTCTCCGAACGATGCGCATGGAATACCGGATGGGTGAGGAAGGTGCTGGCGCGCTTCAGTTCCGAAGGCAACGCCTCGCGCGTGCCGGCTTCGATGTCCGCATAAGACAGCTTGCCGCCGAACGCGCGCCACACCGCTTCGACGACGGCGGGCGTGGTGGTCTCATCCACGGCGATGCCGAGGGTGCCTTCGCCAATTCGAAAATTGATCTTCTCGGCCAGCGCGCGGGCGACGATCTCGCTCTGTTTGCCGCCGGCAGCCACCGTCACGGTGTCGAAGAATGTCTCGCTCTTCAGCGTAAAGCCAAGCTTGCGCAATCCCGCCGCCAGTACCGCCGCGCGGCGATGCACATTGCGCGCTATATGCGTCAATCCCTCCGGGCCGTGATAGACCGCATACATCGAGGCGATCACCGCCAGCAGCACCTGCGCGGTGCAGATATTGGAGGTCGCCTTTTCACGGCGGATGTGTTGCTCGCGGGTCTGCAGCGCCAGCCGGTAGGCCGGTGCCCCCCGCGAATCCACCGACAGCCCAACGATGCGGCCGGGCAACGAACGTTTCAGCGCGTCGCGCACCGCCATGTAGGCGGCGTGCGGGCCGCCATACCCCATCGGCACGCCAAAGCGCTGCGCCGAACCAACCGCGATATCAGCGCCGAGGTCGCCGGGGGAAGCCAGCAGCGTCAGCGCCAGCAGGTCGGCGGCGACCACCGCAAGCGCGCCCTTGGCGCGCAGCGTTGCAATCGCCGGCCGCAAATCGCGCACCGCGCCCGATGTGCCCGGATATTGCAGCAGGGCACCAAGCACATCGGCCTTGTCGAGATCGGTGAGGGGATCGCCGACGACCAGGTTCCAGCCCAAGGGTTCGGCACGGGTGCGCATCACCGCGAGCGTCTGGGGATGGACCTCCTTGTCGACGAAGAATGCTTTCGCTTTCACCTGCGAGTGGCGTTCAGCGAGCGCCATCGCTTCCGCGGCCGCGGTCGCTTCATCGAGCAGCGAAGCGTTGGCGACATCGAGCCCGGTGAGATCGCAGATCATGGTCTGGAAGTTGAATAAAGCTTCCAGCCGGCCCTGGCTGATTTCCGGCTGATACGGAGTATAGGCCGTGTACCAGGCCGGGTTCTCCAAAATGTTGCGCTGGATCACCGCGGGCAAAATCGTCCCGGAATAGCCCTGGCCGATCAGCGAGGTAAAAACCTGGTTTTGCGCGGCGAGTTCGCCCATATGCGCCAGCGCCTCGGTTTCGCTGAGCGCGCGGCCGAGATCGAGCGGCGCCTGCTGCCGGATCGATGACGGCAACGTTTCGCCCATCAGCGCGCTGAGGCTCTTGGCGCCGACCGTCTCCAGCATTGCATTGACGTCGCGAGGCGAGGGCCCGATGTGACGGCGCACGAAATCGGTGGCGGCTTCGTTGGCAAGTTTGAGCGGCGCGTTCATGGGCTGATCCTCAGGCCGTGTGCTTGGCGTAGGCGGCCTCGTCCATCAGGCCGTCCAATTCGCTTTTGTTGGTGATCTTCAGTTTGAAAAACCACGCCTTGCCGCCGGCGTCGGAATTGACCAATGCGGGCTCGGCGGCCAGCGCATCGTTGACCTCGAGCACTTCGCCCGAGATCGGCGCGTAGACGTCGGAGGCGGCTTTGACGGATTCGACGACGGCGGCGGCCTCCGCCTTCTTCAGCGACCGGCCGACCTTGGGCAACTCGACGAACACGACGTCGCCGAGCTGCGATTGCGCGTAGTCGGTGACCCCGATGGTGGCGACATCGCCCTCGATGTGGAGCCATTCGTGGTCGGAGGTGAACAGTGTCGTCATGAAACTTCCTCTAGCGTTTATAGGTGTTGGGAACAAAGGGCATGGCAGTGACCTTGAGCGGCAGACGCTGTCCGCGCACCTCGGCGAATACGGATGCGTCGGGAGCGGCGAGCGGCGACGGCAGATAGCCCATCGCCACCGGTGCATTGAGGCTGGGGCCAAAGCCGCCCGAGGTGACCTTGCCGATGGCCTCGCTCGAGGCCGCATCCGCAAACAACAGCGCGCCCTCGCGAACCGGCGCGCGGCCTTCCGGCCGCAATCCGACGCGGCGGCGCGATGCGCCTGTTTCAAACTGCGAGAGGATCTTGTCCGCGCCCGGAAAACCGCCTGCGCGCGCGCCGCCATTGCGGCGGCTCTTCTGGATCGACCATTCCAGCGCGCCCTCGACCGGCGTCGTCGTGGTGTCGATGTCGTGGCCGTACAGGCAGAGCCCGGCCTCCAGCCTCAGACTGTCGCGCGCGCCGAGTCCGATCGGCAGCACGTCTGCGTTTTCCAGCAGCGCCGTTACCAGCGCTTCGGCGTGTTCGGCTGGAACCGAAATTTCAAAACCATCCTCGCCGGTATAGCCGGAGCGCGAGACGAAGCAG
Source organism: uncultured Alphaproteobacteria bacterium (assembly GCA_963836765.1). Classification (GTDB taxonomy): domain Bacteria; phylum Pseudomonadota; class Alphaproteobacteria; order Rhizobiales; family Xanthobacteraceae; genus Bradyrhizobium. The sequence goes on along the minus strand of CAWILG010000048.1, from coordinate 349,401 downwards.
TCGTAGCCACCGGCGCGGCGCGGTCCGGCATCCATGAACTTCATCGCGGCTGCGTCTGCACAAAATTTCGTCAGGGCTGTCTCGGCCCTCGGTCCCTGCAGCGCGATCAGCGCGCGATCGGGAAGTGATTCGATCACGCAGACATCGGAGAGGTGCGCGCGCAGATGCGCCTCGTCCTCGGCCTTGCAGGCGGCATTGACGACCAGAAACAGATGGTCGCCGAAATTCGCCACCATCAGATCGTCGAGAATGCCGCCGCTCGCATCGGTAAACTGTGCATAGCGCTGCCGCCCCGGCGCAACCGCAACGATATCCGCCGGCACCAGTCGCTCGAGCGCGAGTGCCGCTTCCAAAACCTTGCCGGACTTCGGCCGCAAGGCGATCTGGCCCATATGGGAGACGTCGAACAGGCCGGCGGCGTTACGGGTATGCAGGTGTTCCCTAAGCACGCCGGCTGCGTATTGCACCGGCATGTCATAGCCGGCGAACGGCACCATTTTGCCGCCGCGCGCCACATGGAGGGCGTGCAAAGGGGTGTGTTGTAAGGGAGATTCGTCGCGCGCCAGCATCAAGGAGCCCTCGCGGTTCCCGAGGACCAGCCCCCGAAAACCCACAGAAAGCCCCATCTGTCGCTGTGCCTGAGAGTATTATCCCGTCGGCGGACGCATCGAGCCGAAGCTCATGTGTCTCTTTCCAGATGCTAACAAGTCACGCGGTCCGTTTGCCTGAGAGTTTCCGGGGCGGTTGCTCCTTCGGCGCCGGCACTTAAGCCGATCTCTCCCGACGTGACGTCTTGAACAGATAGGAGGGAAACACGGCTGCACCAAGGCTGTCAACGCAGCCGCGGCAATATCAACAATTCTTAGCACACGGCTCCTGTGCTGGTGCGGCAAGCCTATGATCCGCCTGCACAGTTTCTGGACACCGCGACAGCCCTTGTCTAAAAGCGTCTCGCGGAGCGCGGCTAGCCGCGCTCCGATCATTAGTTAGCGCATGATCTTGTCGCCAAACCGCGTCACACTTTGGCGGATCATGCGCAGGGTTAACGCGTTTTGCGGCCTAGCCCGGATACAATTCCGATTGGATGAACATGAGCGGCGTCAACGAGATCAGGTCGACATTCCTCAACTTCTTCGCCAAGAACGGCCACGAGATCGTGCCGTCGTCGCCGCTGGTTCCGCGCAACGACCCGACCTTGATGTTCACCAATGCCGGCATGGTGCAGTTCAAGAACGTCTTCACCGGCGTCGAGAAGCGACCCTATCAGCGCGCCACCACCTCGCAGAAATGCGTGCGCGCCGGCGGCAAGCACAACGACCTCGACAATGTCGGCTACACCGCGCGGCATCACACCTTTTTCGAGATGCTCGGCAATTTCTCGTTCGGCGATTACTTCAAGGACCACGCTATCGAACTCGCCTGGAATCTGGTGACCAAAGAGTTCGGCCTGGCAAAGGACAAGCTCACGGCCACCGTCTATATCGACGACGATGAGGCGTTCGATCTCTGGAAGAAGATCGCCGGCCTCCCTGAGTCGCGCATCATCCGGATCGCCGGCTCGGACAATTTCTGGCAGATGGGCGACACCGGCCCCTGCGGTCCCTGTTCGGAAATCTTCTACGACCATGGCGACAAGATCTGGGGCGGTCCTCCGGGCTCGCTCGAGCAGGACGGCGACCGCTTCATCGAGATCTGGAATCTCGTGTTCATGCAGTTCGAGCAGCTCGAAGGCGGCGTGCGCAATGCGCTGCCAAAACCGTCGATCGACACCGGCGCGGGCCTGGAGCGCGTTGCGGCGGTCCTTCAAGGCAAGCACGACAATTACGATATCGATTTGTTCGTCGCCCTGATCCATGCGATTGCCGAGCTAACCGGCGCCGATCCGCACGGGCCGCAGAAGGCGTCGCTGCGCGTCATCGCCGACCATCTGCGCGCGTCGTCGTTTCTGATCTCCGACGGCGTGCTGCCGTCGAACGAAGGCCGCGGCTATGTGCTGCGCCGGATCATGCGCCGCGCCATGCGTCACGCGCAGTTGCTCGGCGCGCGCGAGCCCTTGATGCATCGGCTGGTGTGGGCGCTGGTGCGCGAGATGGGCCAGGCCTATCCGGAACTGGTGCGCGCCGAAAACCTGATCGAGGAAACGCTGCGGCTGGAAGAGACACGGTTTCGCAAGACGCTGGAGCGGGGCCTTTCGATCCTCGACGAGAAGAGCAGTTCGCTCAAGCAAGGCGACATGTTCGACGGCGATACCGCGTTCACGTTGTACGACACCTACGGCTTCCCGCTCGATCTGACCCAGGACGCGCTCAAATCGCGCGGCATCGGCGTCGATATCGCCTCGTTCACGGATGCGATGGACCGGCAGCGCGAAAAGGCGCGCGCGGCGTGGTCGGGAAGCGGCGATACCGCGAGCGAAAACGTCTGGTTTCCGCTGCGCGAAAAGCTCGGCGCCACCGAATTTCTGGGCTACGAGACCGAGACCGCCGAAGGCGTGGTCGACGCATTGGTGAAGGATGGCAAGGACACCGACATCCTCAACACCGGCGAGAGCGGCGCGATCGTACTGAACCAGACGCCGTTTTATGCGGAGTCCGGCGGCCAGGTCGGGGATACCGGAATCATGCTGGGTGAGGGCGTCAAGTTCCGCGTCACCGACACGCAAAAGAAGGCCGGCGATCTCTTCGTGCATCTCGGCACGGTGGAGCAGGGCACGCTGAAGGTCGGAACGGCGCTGCAGCTCGAGGTCGATCACACCAGGCGCTCGTCGATCCGTGCGCATCACTCGGCGACGCATCTACTGCATGAAGCGTTGCGGCAGGTGCTTGGCGATCACATCGCGCAGCGCGGCTCGCTGGTGGCGCCGGACCGGCTGCGCTTCGACTTCGTGCACCCAAAGCCGATCACGCCGGAAGAACTCGCCCGGGTCGAGGATATCGCCAATGACGTGGTGCTGGAAAATGACGAGGTCACGACGCGCCTGATGGCGGTCGACGATGCCCGCGAAGCCGGCGCCCGCGCCCTGTTCGGGGAAAAATATGGCGACGAGGTGCGCGTGGTCTCGATGGGCAAGCACAGCCGCGAGCACGGCCAGAACGCGCTCGGCTGGTCGGTCGAATTGTGCGGCGGCACCCATGTGCGCCGCACCGGCGATATCGGTCTGATTTCCGTGACCGGCGAAAGTGCGGTGTCCTCCGGCGTCCGCCGCATCGAGGCCTTGACCGGACGCCACGCGCGAAAACACGCCAACGACACCATGGCGCTGGCGAAAAGCGCGGCCCTGGAACTGCGCACCACGATCGACGACGTGCCGGCGCGGATCGCCTCCTTGATGGAAGAGCGCAAAAAGCTCGAGCGCGAGCTGTCGGAAGCGCGCAAGAAGCTCGCAATGGGCGGTGGCCCGAGCGTTTCCGGTTCGCATCGCACCGAGGACGATTTCCGTGAAGTCCAGGGCGTCAAGCTGATGGCGAAAAGCGTTTCGGGCATCGAGATGAAGGATCTGAAAAGCCTCGCCGACGCTGGCAAGAAGCAGCTTGGCTCAGGCGTGGTCGCGATCATCAACGTCGGTGACGACGGCAAGGCCGGCGTCGTGGTCGGCGTAACGCCCGATCTCACCTCGCGCTTCAGCGCGGTCGATCTGGTCAAGATCGCTTCCGAGGCGCTCGGCGGCAAAGGTGGCGGCGGACGGCCCGACATGGCGCAGGCCGGCGGACCCGACGGCGCCAAGGCGAATGCGGCGCTGGCGGCGATCGAACAGGCGATGGCTGGGGCTTAAGTCAAGCGCTCCGGCGAGGTCGCGTCGGCCGCACAAGTGGACGGGCAGGGCGAGGCTGCCTGACCGCGATGCGGTCGTCCGAGGGACGGCGCCGCAATTAATTCTTACGTTTCCAGACGAAGTACAGCGTGCCTTCGAATTTCGGCTGGGGAGCCTGAGCGCCAGCCTGCGGCGGCTCCCAGCCCGAAAAGCTCAAGGCGACATCGGTGACCCGAATGCCCTGGCAGGTCTGACGCACCGTCTGCATCCGGATCCTTGGCCAGTAGAGGCGGGGCCATCGCGTTTTGGTTCGAGGCGTGCGAACCCGGCGAGAAGAACTGTTGCCGAGCAAGGTGCTGAGCCGTGTTGACAGATACGGGAACATCGAAACCCCCTTCGTTAAAGCTGTAATTAAAAATTACATAAGCTGTTCCGGGAGTCAAACATTAGTCGGCCGTTAACCATTTTTGGGGGTAACCACCGATTCGATCGGTAAGGCTCTGGCGGATCGGTAATGTTCTGTTACGTTAATAAAGAGTAAAAGGACCCTGGAACCGACAAATGGCGCTCTCCTCGGACGTTGTGCGACAGGTCGAGCAGGATTTGCTCGTGAAGGCGGATGTGCTGGCCTACCATTTAGGTAATTTGGTAGTGTCGGATGCCGAGCGAGCCAGGGCCGTCTACGAAGAGATCGTCACGCGCTTGCGGGACGCGGTTTCGCCAGGCGCCGATCTGGCGCCAAAATCCGAACTGCTCTCGCTGGATCGGCGGCCCAATGTCCGTCTCGCCAAATCCGGCGGCGATGAAATCGAGGATTTCATCCTTGAAATCCTCGCTCACAGCCCGCGCGGATTGTCGGTGCAGGAAATCGTCGACGGCCTTCAGGAGGCCGAGATCGAGATCAAGCGGGCGACGTTGGTGGTCCGGCTTCACCGCATGCTGCAGGCGGGAAAGCTGACCTCACGCACCCACGGCCACTATGTACTGAGCGAAGCCGAACACCATCGGCGTCAGTCAGCCTGATAAGGCACTCAGCCCTTACGCAAAAACACGTAATCCGCGGAGTAGGGCGCGCTGCGGGTGGCACCGGCCTTGTCGCAGGCGCCGTCGAGCTTTCCGCCCTGGGTGTTGATCCGCTGCACCGTCGTGACCGATGTAAGGATGCCGCTGCCGCGTTTCGAAGCCACCTCGAGCTTCAGCCAGGGAATGTCGTTTGGCGTTGCGCCCGGCGCGTTGCCCGTGGCTTTGCCGACCACGGCGCTGCCGTCGGCGTGCTCCCAGTTCGGTCCGGCATAGTGACGGCCGACGGTCTTGCCGTCTGCCATCAGCGTTGCAATCGGCTCGCGGAACGCCCAGGCCAGTTTGCCGTCGGCACCTGCCTTGCATTCATAGACTTGCGCGCCCTCGGCGTGAACGACGAGCACGACCGCTTCGCCCGGCGCCGCGATGGTGTCGGGAAGCGGTGTCTCGCCGGCATGCGCGGCGACGAGCGAGGCCGATAGCAACAGCAACGCAAGCGCGGTGTTCTTGGCGCTATTCCTGGGGGATGACATGCTCTTCTGCTTCCACATTGAGCCCCCCAGGAACAGTGAACCCCAGAGCCGGCGGTTTATGCCGGAACCATCGCCTTGGTGAGGTTCTCCGCGACCTTGTCGAGGAAACCGGTGGTGGAGAGCCAACGCTGGTCGGCGCCGACCAACAGCGCAAGATCCTTGGTCATGTAGCCGGCCTCGACGGTGTCGACGCAAACCCGCTCCAGCGTGGCCGCAAACTTCGCCAGCGCCTCGTTCTTGTCGAGCTTGGCGCGATGCGACAGGCCGCGGGTCCAGGCGAAGATCGAGGCGATCGAGTTGGTCGAGGTCTCCTTGCCCTTCTGGTGCTCGCGGTAATGCCGGGTCACCGTGCCGTGCGCGGCCTCGGCTTCCACGGTGTCGCCGTCCGGTGTCATCAGCACCGAGGTCATCAGGCCGAGCGAGCCGTAGCCTTGCGCCACCGTGTCGGACTGCACGTCGCCGTCGTAGTTCTTGCAGGCCCAGACATAGCCGCCCGACCACTTCATCGCGGCCGCCACCATGTCGTCGATCAGGCGATGCTCGTAGGTGATCTTCTTGGCGTCGAACTTGGCCTTGAATTCCTTGTCGAAGATTTCCTGGAAGATGTCCTTGAAGCGCCCGTCGTAGGTTTTCAGGATGGTGTTCTTGGTCGAGAGATAGACCGAGTAACCCTTGGAGAGGCCCTGATTGAAGGAGGCGCGGGCGAAATCGGCGATCGAGTCGTCGAGATTGTACATCGCCAGCGCAATGCCGGCGCTCGGAGCCTTATAGACTTCGCGTTCGATCACCTGACCGTCCTCGCCGACGAATTTCATCGTCAGCGTGCCCTTGCTCGGGAATTTGAAATCGGTGGCGCGGTACTGGTCGCCGAAGGCGTGACGGCCGATGATGATCGGCTTGGTCCAGCCGGGGACCAGCCGCGGCACGTTCTTGCAGATGATGGGTTCGCGGAACACCACGCCGCCGAGGATGTTGCGGATGGTGCCGTTCGGCGATTTCCACATTTCCTTCAGCCCGAATTCCTTCACCCGCGCCTCGTCCGGGGTGATGGTGGCGCATTTGACGCCGACGCCGACCTTCTTGATGGCGTTGGCGGCGTCGACCGTGACCTGGTCATTGGTCTTGTCGCGGTATTCCATCCCCAAGTCGAAATACATCAGGTTGATATCGAGGAACGGGTTGATCAGCTTGTCCTTGATGTACTGCCAGATGATCCGGGTCATCTCGTCGCCATCGAGTTCGACGACGGGGTTGGTCACCTTGATTTTTGCCATGACGGAGGGGGCCTTTTTGGAACAGGGCGTTTCGGGCGGGGGTGGGTAATGCCGACGCTATAGCACCCGAAAACGCGGGCTGGAAGGCGATTGGGCGGGCAGGTGCGGTGCGATCTCAGGCGAGCTTGAAACGGCGCGTCAGCGCGGTTTTCGCTTTGCCGTCCGGCATTGCCGATATCACTGATGCCGCCGATCCCAGCTGCCGCTGCTCCCTCGCTTCGGCAATGTGCCGAAACAGTCTCGCCGCGCGCCAATGATGATCCGGGTGACAAAGCCCGAGAATCGCCTGCAAGACCGGCTCGGCGAAGTCCTCGTTGGCGGCATGGCAGCCGCGCCATAGACAGTCGAGGGCGAATATCCGCGAGGCGAGCGGCTCGACCTCCGGCGCAAGCCGCAGCACCCGATCGAGCTCGGTTCGCGCATAGACATGCCGGCCACGGTTCCAGGCGGCCCGCAGCGGCCAGGACATCACCGCCACGGTGTTATAGGCGTCGGAGCAGTCGTAGGCGGCGGCAATGGCCTGACCCGCGATGCTGCCGACACTCAATTCGCGCGCGTGCTCGGCGACGCGGGACAACGCCTGGGCGCGATACCAGGCGTCGGGAATGGCATGGGCAAGTGCTAGCGCACGGGCCGGATCCGTCGGCGCAACGCGGTCGACCTCCGCGCGTCCGTAGACGGAGGCCATGGTGGGGCGGTCGGGCACCAGCTTGCTGCGCAAATAGGCGATCATGCCGACTTGGTCGCAAGCCAAAGCCTGTGGGTTCGCCTTCCGCAGGTTGAGACTTTCTCGCGCTAGAACGCGCCTGAGCTAGAACGCGGCCTGGGTGGCGGTGCCCGCCACCACATACCAGGTGACGAACAGGCCGCAGATCAGCGCGCCCGGCAGGCTGGAGCCGGTGCGGCGCCAGGTGAAGGTCGCGATCACAGCGCAAATCGCCAGCAGCGGCACGAACTGGATGGCGACGATGGTGGACAGCGGCACGAAGCCGGGATCGGGCAGCGGATTGAACAGCTTTCCCGAGATCCAGAGCGTGCCGTATTGCAGCACCACGAGCGCGATGAAGCCAAGCGTCAGCGCCAGCATATTGGTCAGATAGAGCGCGCCGCGCCCCGCGCCCATGGTCGAGAAATTCCGGTGCAGCACATGCAGCACCACCACGAAGAACGCCGTGAACGGCACCAGATAGATCAGGAAAATCAGGAACTGCTTGGCGCTCATCAGCTTGAGCGCGACGATCCAGAACCGGAAATCGATCTTGAAGGCGAGATCGGCGAGCCACAGCGCGGCATAGCCGATCGCGACGGTGGCGACCGCGATCAGCACAGATTGTTGGAAGATGCCGGCCCGGCCGGCCCGTTTGGGCGTGAACGGCATCAAGGCCAGCGTAATCAGCGAGTTGATGACGGCCCAGACCATGATCTGGTTGGTGATGCCCTGGGGCAGGAACGCCGACGGTTTTATAAACGTCCCGGCCAGCGCGAACGCAGGATAATAGGTCAGCGCGGGAATGAAGGCCGACAGCAGCAGCGCCACGGTCCAGCGGTTACCGCTGGCCGCGACGTGCTCGGGCATGGTGCCGTCGGCGATTTCCGGCAGCCTCAGGCGCGAGAACATCGGGGCCTCCAGCAGGCCGTCGAAGGCGCCGATCAGGAGCGCGACAAAACCGAGCAGGGCGATCAGGGTGCCGATTTCCTTGCGGAACCAGATCTGGTCGTCGGCCGGCCGCGGCGTGCCGCCCTGCAAGGTTTTGGCAAACCAGTCGAGGCTATAGCCGATCGCCTCATGCGAAATGTGCTCGGCCGGGTGGGTGATCGCGGGCGTATAGAGCACGCGGGCGGTCCCCTGGGCGATGTCGCCATAGACCTTGCCGGGTTCGACCGGTCCCTTGGTGCCGAACATCGCCCACAGCTTTGGGCTTTGGGTGACGTCGCGGGCGCGATCGACGCCCCACATCAGGTCGGAAAATTCCTCGTATTGCGCGAACACCAGTGCCGTGTTTTTCGGCCAGCTCGGGGTGCCGTCGGCGGCGAACGGCTTGCCGGTCGACGACCCCTCCAGCACCATCGATTTGTAGTCGTTGGGCATCGCGGTGGCGGCGGCTAGCACGGTCCAGCCGCCCATCGAATGGCCCTCGAGCCCGATATTGTTCTTGTCGACGATCTCGAGGCTGCGCAGATGCGCCAGCCCGTCGGGGCCGCCAAAGCCGTTGGCGAAGGCGGGCGGATCGCTGTAGCCATGGCCGGTCTGGTCAAGGGCGAGGACCACGTAACCTCGGCGGGCGAATTCGATCGCAAAGCCGTCCTGGGTCTCGCGCGAATTGATGTAACCGTGGACCGCGAGGATGCCGGGGGCCGGGGTCTGCGGGGTTGCATTCGGCGGGATGTAGAGCAGGGCGCTCATGGTGTTGCCCTTGGCGCCCTTGAAGCGGATGTCCTCGATCCGGATGCCGCCGGCGGTCTGGGTCAGATGGGCGAGCAACCCGCCGGCCACGATCAGAACGACGCCAATCATGGCCAACGACCACCTGCCGCGCATCGACGCCTCCCCCATTTTTCCCTTCGCCGTCGCTGCGGCTTTCAGGTTCGTTTTATTTGTGATTGATACCCTATCCGAAGCCGGACCGCGCACAAGCGAGCCCTGTGGATGGCGCAATTGAGGTTTTTACAGAACCTTAGGCAACGGCACTAACCCTGTTATTTTGCTTGAGAAATTCTGCCGGACAGGCAATCGAGTACGGACCGGGGTGAGGTCTTGAATCAATCTCTTCGGAGCTTGATTCAAGATCTTCAGAAGTTGAATCAGAAAGTGAAGCGAGATGTCCGGTTCGGGCACCGACAAGACCAAAACAGGCCACGACCTCACAGGTCCCGTTGTCATCCTGGTCGAGCCGCAGCTCGGCGAGAACATTGGCATGGCCGCGCGCGCGATGGGTAATTTCGCGCTGACGCGTTTAAGAATCGTCAAGCCCCGCGACGGCTGGCCGAACATCGCCGCCCAACGTGCGGCGGCCGGCGCCGACCACATCCTCGACCGCGCCGAGCTGTTCGAGACCGTCGAGCAGGCGGTCGCCGATCTCACTTTGCTGTTCGCCACCACCGCCCGCGCCCACGACCAGGCCAAGCCGGTGGTCGCGCCGGAAGCCGCCGCCCGCGAGATCGTGGCGCATGCCGAAGGTGGCGGCGGGGTCGGCATCCTGTTCGGCCGCGAGCGCTATGGCCTGCAGAACGAGGAGGTCGCGCTCGCCAACCGCATCATCACCTTCCCGGTCAATCCCGGCTTTGCCTCGCTCAATCTGGCGCAGGCGGTGCTCCTGATCGGCTACGAATGGTTCAAGCTGTCGACGTCAGGCGCGTTGCCGTTCGCGATGCCCGAGCGGTCCGAGCCGGCCTCGCAGCACCAGATGCAGGCCTTCTTCGACAATCTGGTCCGCGAACTCGACAAGGTCGAGTTTTTGCGGCCGGCCGAGAAGCGCGACACCATGCTGGTCAATTTGCGCAACATCTTTACCCGGATGGACCCGACCAAACAGGACATGCACACCCTGCACGGCGTGGTCATGGCGATCGCCGACGGCCGCAAGGGGCCGGCCAAGGGCGGGGTGCTCGACGGCGAACAGGCGACCCGACTGCGCGCGCTATTGGCCGAGCACGGGCAGGGCGGCGTGCCCACCGACAGCAGCAGCACGGTGCGGGGCCTGGCACGGCTGCTGCGGCGAAACCCGACCGACGCCGAGCGCATCCTGTGGCAGGCGCTGACCCGCGACCGCCGCTTTGCCGGACTGTTCAAGCGCCAGACCCCGGTCGGCCGCCATATCCCCGATTTCGTCTCCTTCGTGCACCGGATCGCGATCGAACTCGAAAACCCCGATGAGTCGGAGGCGATCGTGAGCGACCGCGCCGCCCGGCAGACCTGGCTGGAGGCGCGCGACTACCGGGTGGTCCGGATGCGCGTCCCCGACGTCGACCGCGATCTGGCCGGCGAACTGGAGCGGCTCGAGGCGAGCTTGCTCGGGCCGGGCTGAGAAACCTCAGCTTATGTCTGGCAAGCGGGTCAGGGAACGTTCACCGGCGGCATGACCTGCGCCATTTGCGGGTGTGAGACGGGGATCGAAACCGCCAGCACAACCCCGCCCAACAGCACCACCGCGCAATAAAACGCCATTACGGCCCGACGCCAGCTGCGATAAGTCGCCTTCTCCTCGGGCGTCAATGTCTTGAAGTCGTCGGCACCCAGTCCGGAAATGCTGGTGTACACGGAATCCTGACGATAACTGTCCATGACAATCTCCTCAAAATCCGGGGTGCGGTCAGTCACCCCCATGAAATCAGATGCGTTCGAACAAGCGTCCGCTCCAAACCTGGAGCGATAATTGCCCCACGCGCGTTTCCATCCCGCGATTTGATTTTTAAAGGTTTCGGCCTTGGCGCCTTGGCAATGTCGGCCGTCGTTCGGTCAAACTACGTCTATTGGTCGAGCGTCCCTGTGAAACGCTTCGCATTCGGCGATCACTTGTTGTTGAATTTTCGTGAGCGGCGGATGGCGGCGAGACGGTAGGCCCGGCGCCAATGCACGTGGCTCAGACCGCGACCAGCTGCGCGGTGGCGCCGCTCGCCCGCTTCGGCCTCTTCACCTTGGAAGGCCCGAACAGATTGCCGGCTGCGAGGCCTGCGGTGTCGGCGACGCCGGGGTCGCGCGACACCATGGCGGCGACGATGGCGCCGTCGATCAGCAATGCGAGCTGGTGGGCGAGACTTTCCGGCTCGACCGCGCCCATTTCACCGGCGAGCTTTTCGATGTGCGCCAGCACCACCTTCTTGTGGCGCATCGCGATGGCGCGAAATTGCTTTGCATCCTTGTCGTGCTCGCCGACCGCGTTGATGAACGGGCAGCCATAGAAGCGCTCTTCGCCGAACCATCTTTTCAGCGCCGGAAAGATCCGCGTGAGCTTGGTCTGCGGGTCGCCGCCGCCGGCTTCGATGGCGCCGATGAACCATTCGCGCCATGCCTTGCCTTCGCTCTCCAGCACCGCATGCACGAGGTTGGTCTTGGAGCCGAACAGTTTGTAGAGCGTGGTCTTCGCCGTGCCGGCCTCGTCGATGATGGCGTCGATGCCGGTGGCGTTGATACCGTTCTTGCAGAACAGGTGCGTCGCCGCGTTGAGCAGGCGCCCGCGCGCAGACTCCTCATCACCGGCGGCAGAGACCACGACGGATTTTTTCTTCGAAGCTGATTTGCCCATGAGTTGCAGTTAATCGGACCGCGGCAAAATCATCAAGTCGCATCTTTTGTGCGCTCAAAATAATCGCAAGCCTTCGAGCAACTGCATCGGCTTTGAGCAAGACGCCGCTGATCAATCCGCAGGCAGAACCGACTAAAGCCCTCCAGCGCTTCGCCTTTTGATTTTGCTCGCGTCTGGCACGCTTCGTGCAGGAAACAGACCGTTCGGTATCCTACCCAAGGGAGAGAAATAATGACCGCGGTCGCTCAAAAAACAGTGCTTACGGGCTGCCTTGCCCCCATCGACAAAGGCGGGCTCGAGCAGCTCATCGCCAACGGCAAGGCCAACCCACAGGTCATCAAGACCTTGAAATGCAAGACGGTGGCCGAGGGCAAGTTCCGCCACGCCAATTACATCCGCAACCTCGCGCCCTACATCGTCGACGAGCCGCCGGGACTTCTCGGCGACGACACCGCGCCCAATCCGTCGGAAGCCTCGTTGGCAGCCCTCGGCTCGTGCCTTGCGGTCGGCCTGCACGCCAACGCGGTTCACCGTGGCTGGATCGTCAACAAGCTCGAACTCCAGCTCGAGGGCGACCTCAACATCACCGCTGTCTGGGGCACCGGCGACGTCAGCGAGAAACCGGTCGGCTTCACCGACGTGCGGGTCAAGGTCGACATGGTCTGCGAGGGCATTCCGCAAAGCGAGATCGACGCGCTGGTGACCCACGTCAAGAAATGGTCGCCGGTCGCCAACACCTTTACGCGCCCGGTCAATCTCGAGGTCAGCGCTTGAACAGCCACAACTGAGGTGCGGAGGATCTCATGGGTTCACTGGCTGTATCGCGGGTAGCTGACGACGATCTTTCATCGGCATCGATCGCCGGTCAGGTCGCGCTCATCGCCCGCAAAAACCTCGCACCTCAGGCGGCAGCGATCGACGAGGGGACCGTCTATCCCGACGAATTGCTGCGGCGCCTCGGCGATGTCGGCGCCTGGGGCAGCCATCAACCCAGAAATGGCGCAGCCGATCTGCGCTGCGCCATTCAATCGATCTCGGTGCTCGGCGAGGTCTGCGGCGCTACCGCCTTCATGGCGTGGTGCCAGAACACGCTGGTCTGGTACGCGGCCAATTCCGACAATCCAAAGCTCCTCGCCAGGTTCGGCGACAAATTCGCCGCGGGGAAAATTCTCGGCGGCACCGGTCTGTCGAATCCGATGAAAAGCTTTTTCGGAATCGAAAAGCTCAAATTGAAGGGACGGAAGGTCGAGGGCGGCTACATCGTGAAGGGCGCGCTGCCCTGGGTGTCGAACCTCGGCGCCGACCATTTTTTCGGCACCATTTTCGAGCGCGAAGACGAGCCCGGCGGCATCGTCATGTTCCTCGCCGATTGCTCCGACCCCGCGATCACCTTGCAGCCGTGCAAACCGTTCCTCGCCATGGACGGCACCGGCACCTATGGCGTCCAGTTCCGCGACGTCTTCGTGCCCGATGACCTGATCCTGGCCGAGCCGGCCGCACCCTTCGTCAAGAAAATCCGCGCGGGCTTCATCCTGCTGCAGGCCGGCATGGGCCTCGGCCTGATCCGGGATTGCATCGCCATCATGGACGAGGTCGGAGCACCGCTTGGCCACGTCAACCGCTATCTGCCGCAGCAACCTGTGCAATTCCGCGAGCTGCATGCCGAGTTCGAGAAGGAAACGATGGCGCTGGCGCGCGATCCCTTCAACGCGGATGACAGCTACTGGCGCCGTGTCGTGGCGCTGCGGCTGCGGCTTGGCGACGCCAGCGTCGCGGCCGCGCATGCCGCGATGCTCCATTGCGGCGCGCGCGGTTACCTCAAGAGCCACCGTGCCCAGCGCCGGCTCCGCGAAGCCTACTTCGTCGCCATCGTCACGCCCGCCACCAAGCAGCTTCGCAAGATGCTGGCGGGCGACTGAGAGGAGAGAAGGATTTCTGTTCGACCCTGACTGCAACCCCAAAAAACAGGAGAGGCCTGCCATGACGGACGTTCTGATTACTGCCGGCGAACTCGCCGATCTCATCAAGAAAGAACCCTGTGTCATCATCGACACGAGGAATCCGGATGCCTACGCCGCAGGACACCTGAACAATGCCGTCAACCTGCATGAAATCTTCACGTTCCTCGCGACGTCGACGCCGGAAGGCATGCAGGAGCTGAAGACCAAGTTCGCCGACGCCTTCGGCGGCGCCGGGCTCTCCGGCAAGGAGACCGCGGTCATCTACGAACAGTCGATGAATTCCGGCTTCGGCCAGTCCTGCCGCGGCTATTATTTGCTGACCATGCTCGGCTATTCCAAGATCAAGGTGGTCCACGGCGGTTACGATGCCTGGGTCGCCGCAGGCCTGCCGACGACCAAGGACGTGCCGTCACCGGTGAAGGCGTCGTTCTCGATCATTCCCGAGGCCGGCGATATCCTGATCGACGCCAAGACCATGCTGGCGGCGCTCGACAAGCCCGGTATCGCGTTGCTCGACGTGCGCGACGTCGACGAGTGGATCGGCGAGAGCTCGTCGCCCTACGGCAAGGATTTTTGCCCGCGCAAGGGCCGTATCCCCGGCGCCGTCTGGCTCGAATGGTACCGCATGATGAAGCCGACCGGGGAAGGGCCGCGCTTCAAGTCCAAGGACGAGATTCTGGCGGAATGCGCCACCGTCGGCATTTCAGAGACTACGCCGGTCTATCTCTATTGCTTCAAGGGCGCGCGGGCGTCGAACACCTTCCTCGCGCTGAAGAATGCCGGCGTGAAGGATGTCCGGATGTATTTCGGTTCCTGGAACGAATGGTCGCGCGATCCCTCGCTGCCGATCGATGAAGGCCTGCCGACGGCTGCCCGGATAACGGGCAAGGCGGCATAAAACGTGCATGCTTCTCACTGCCCGGTCAAAACGCTGGGCAGTGAGCGAATTTTCCTGGACGCGGCGGAGAGGGACCTCCGCCGCAGCCGGTGTGACAAAGGGGCGCAGCATGTCCACTTTCGATGATCCGTTCGACGCTGACCACGCGCTTGGCCGATCCGGCTGCGTGTGCGGCCAGCATCGCTCCGCGGCCGAGCATGAGCACGCGACGCTGGCGCTGCGCTGCGAGCCGGTCGAAAGCGAGGAAAAACGTTACGAGGGCGTGGTGGCCTCGGCCGTGGTGCGGGCGATGTTTCCAAAAGACGCCGCGCGGCGCGCGTTTCTGAAATCGGTCGGCGCTTCGACCGCGCTTGCCGCGATCTCGCAATTCTTTCCGCTCAAAACCGCGACCGAGGCGTTTGCTGAAAGCGGTACGCCGGAGAAGAAGGACCTCAAGGTCGGCTTCATTCCGATCACCTGCGCGACGCCGATCATCATGGCGGCACCGCTGGGCTTCTATGCCAAATACGGCCTCAACGTCGAAGTGGTAAAGACCGCCGGCTGGGCCGTGATCCGCGACAAGACCATCAACAAGGAATACGACGCCTCGCACATGCTGGCGCCGATGCCGATCGCGATTTCGTTAGGCCTGGGCGCGACCGCGATCCCGTTCGCGGTGCCGGCGATCGAGAACATCAACGGCCAGGGCATCGTGCTCGCGATGAAGCATAAGGACAAGCGCGACCCTAGGGATTGGAAAGGCATGAAGTTTGCCATTCCGTTCGACTATTCCATGCACAATTATCTGCTGCGCTATTACCTCGCCGAGCACGGCCTCGACCCCGATACCGATGTGCAGCTGCGCTCGGTGCCGCCGCCGGAAATGGTTGCCAATCTCCGCGCCGACAACATCGACGGCTTCCTCGCGCCCGACAATATCTGCCAGCGCGCGATCTTCGACGGTGTCGGCTTCATGCACTTGCTGTCCAAGGAAATCTGGGACGGACACCCGTGCTGCAGCTTTGCCGCCAGCAAGGAATTCATCACGACGTCGCCGAATAGTTTCGCGGCATTGACGCGGGCGATCGTCGATGCCACCGCCTATGCGTCGAAGGCCGAGAACCGCAAGCAGATCGCCGAGGCGATCGCACCGGCGAACTACATCAACGCGCCGGTGACGGTGCTGGAGCAGGTCCTGACCGGCACCTATGCCGACGGTCTCGGTGGTGTCAAAACCGACGCCAAGCGCGTCGATTTCGATCCGTTCCCCTGGCAGTCTTTTGCGGTGTGGATGCTGACCCAGATGAAGCGCTGGGGCCAGATCAAGGGCGATGTCGATTACAAGGCGGTGGCCGAGCAGGTCTATCTTGCGACCGATACCAGGAAGGTAATGGCCGAGATGGGGCTGACGCCGCCACAGACGTCGTACAAATCGTTCTCGGTGATGGGCAAGACTTTTGATCCGGGCAAGCCCGACGATTATCTCGCGAGCTTCAAGATCAGGAAGGTGACGTGAGAGCGGGCGCGGCGCGTTCGGCTTCTTCACCTCTCCCCGCGTGCGGGGAGAGGTCGGATCGCACGCGTCAGCGCGCGATCCGGGTGAGGGGGACTCTCCGCGAGCGGAATCCGTGGAGAGTCCCCTCATCCCGACCTTCTCCCCGCAAGCGGGGAGAAGGAGATGACCTTCTCGCTCCGCTTCCGCGCGGCGATCGTGTCTATCGCGCTGTTTGTTGCCTTCATCGGCATCTGGCACATCGCCACGCGCGGGACTGCTGCCGTCGCCACCATGACGCCGGAATATGCAAAACTGATGGGGCTGACCGCGACGCAGGGCAAATCGGCGATGCCGGGTCCGCTCGATGTCGGCGCGAAATTGTGGGAACACCTCAAGCGGCCGTTCTACGACAACGGGCCGAACGACAAGGGCCTCGGCATCCAGCTCGGCTATTCCATCGCCCGCGTGGGCCTGGGCTATTTCCTCGCCGTCATCGTCGCGATACCGCTCGGTTTCCTGATCGGGATGTCGCCGCTCATCAACAAGGCGCTCGATCCATTTATCCAGGTCTTGAAGCCAATCTCGCCGCTGGCCTGGATGCCGCTGGCGCTCTACACCATCAAGGATTCCTCGATCTCCGCGATTTTTGTGATCTTCATCTGCTCGATATGGCCGATGCTGCTCAACACCGCGTTCGGGGTTGCCGCCGTGCGCAAGGAGTGGATCAATGTCGCGCGCACGCTGGAAGTCGGCACCGTCAGGCGCGCTTTCACCGTGATCCTGCCGGCGGCGGCGCCGACCATTTTGACGGGCATGCGGATCTCGATCGGCATCGCCTGGCTCGTGATCGTCGCGGCCGAAATGCTGGTCGGCGGCACCGGTATCGGCTACTTCGTCTGGAACGAGTGGAACAACCTCTCGATCACCAATGTCATCATCGCGATTTTCCTGATCGGCATCGTCGGCATGCTGCTCGACCAGATTCTCGCGCGCTTCACGCGCATGGTCACCTTTCCGGAATGAGCGCGATGACCGACAAATTCATTTCCATCGAGGGCATCGCGCGGCGCTACCCTGGCGCCAGCGGCGGCTCGATTGCCGTGTTCGAAAATCTCTGGCTGTCGATGGCGCGCGGCGAATTCGGCTGCGTGATCGGCCATTCCGGCTGCGGCAAGACCACGGTGCTGAACATCCTGGCCGGCCTCGACCAGCCGAGCGAAGGCACCGTCATCGTCGACGGGCAGGCAATCGAGGGCACCAGCCTCGACCGCGCCGTGATCTTCCAGAGCCACGCGCTGTTGCCGTGGCGCACCGTACTCGGCAACGTCGCCTATGCCGTGACCTCGAAATGGCGGAACTGGGACCGCGCCAGGGTCAAGGCGCACGCGCAGACCTTTATCGATCTCGTCGGCCTGACCGGCTCCGAGCACAAGCGCCCGTCCGAATTATCAGGCGGCATGAAACAACGCGTCGGCATTGCCCGTGCGTTGTCGATCACGCCAAAAATCATGCTGATGGATGAGCCGTTCTCGGCACTTGACGCGCTGACGCGTGGCACGCTGCAGGATGAGGTGCGCCGCATTTGTCTTACGACCGGGCAGACCGCGTTCATGATCACCCACGACGTCGATGAGGCGATCTATCTCGCCGACAGGATTTTCCTGATGACCAACGGCCCCGGCGCCGTGTTGGCCGAGGTCGTGGAAAATCCGTTGCCAAAGGATCGCGGCCGCATCGATCTGCACCGTCACCCCTATTACTATGCGCTGCGAAACCATATCGTCGATTTCCTGGTCAGCCGCAGCAAGAGTTTTTCTGTGGAGATGCCCGGTCACGATCCGCGCAACGTGCCGTTGGTGCGGATCGGCAAACCCGAACTGGTGATCGCATCGGTATCCGAAGACTCAAGACAGGCGTCATGGCCGGGCTTGTCTCGGCCATCCACGTCTTCCTAAACTGACCATCGAGAACGTGGATGCCCGGCACACTTTATGAAGACGCGCTTCGCGCTTTAGGCCAGACATGACGAAATTGAAGCAAGGGAGAAGCCACATGAAACGCGAAGACCTCACCGAAAAGCTGCTCGACATCAAGCGCGAGAAGGGCTGGAGCTGGAAATACATCTGCGAAAAGATCGGCGGTTATTCCGAAGTGCTGATAACAGGCGCGATCCTCGGCCAGATGAAATTGACAAAGCCGCAGGCCGCGAACGCCGCGGAGCTGTTCGGGCTCTCCAAGTCCGAGACCGCGATGCTCAACGAGACCCCGATGCGCGGCATGCCGATGCCGCCGACCGATCCGCTGATTTACCGTTTCTACGAACTGGTGATGGTCAACGGCCCGGCCTGGAAGGCGCTGATCGAGGAAGAGTATGGCGACGGCATCATGTCGGCGATCGATTTCGACATGTTGATGGAACGGTTGCCCAATCCCAAGGGCGACCGGGTCAAGATCACGATGTCCGGCAAATTCCTGCCCTACAAATATTACGGCGCCAGCGGCAACGTGCCGGAATACGGGTTTAAGGAGGGGTGAGGTTTCGCTGCGTAACGCCATTCCGGGATGGTCCAAAGGACCAGGCCCGGAATCTCAAGATTCCCCGATGTGCAATTGCACATCGTGGTTCGTGCTTCGCACGCCCCGGAATGACTGCAAGCAAGCTCTTACGCGCCTGCCGTCACCTGCGCGATTGCCTGCACCATCAGTTCGTCCATCCTGGCGCGCAGCTGATCCTCGGTCATGTCAACGCCCCGGGCCTTGATATCGCCAAGCACCTTGTGGAGCACGTCGCCGTCGCCTTCAAACACGGCGGCGACCACCTCTTTGGCATAGGCGGCAGCCGCGTCACCTGATTTTCCAAGCTTTTCCGCTATCAACTGTCCAAGCAGCTTATTGCGGCGGGCCTCGGCCTTGAACTTCAGTTCCTCGTCGATGGCGAATTTCCGCTCAAAACCTTCCTCGCGCTTGTCGAAAGTGGTCATTTTGCGGTTCCGATCCTGGCCGACATGGTAAACGCGGCCTGCGTTGCGGCCGGCCGCTCCAATACCTAGATATAGCCCGCGAATCGGCAAAACAACGGGCCGTTAGGCCGCAGGGCAACCGTTATAAGTTGGGCCCAATCGGGTCGGGTCGATTGTGCTGGATGGGCCAATCGGATAGGTTGCCATCAGGCTCGGTTCTTGTTCTGTTTCTTGTTCCCGGGCCTTCACGGCAGCTCCGTCGTGGGTCGCAAACCTTGTCATCCGGAGCACACCAAATTCATGGATTTCAACAAAACACGGTACATCCCAATGAGCCGTCGACGCCGCATTTATGAAGGCAAGGCAAAGGTCCTGTATGAAGGTCCGGAGCCGGGAACCCTGATCCAGCACTTCAAGGACGATGCGACCGCGTTCAATGCCAAGAAACACCAGATCATTGAGGGCAAGGGCGTCCTCAATAACCGGATTTCGGAGTACCTGTTTCAGCACCTCAACGACATCGGGGTGCCGACCCACTTCATTCGCCGCCTCAACATGCGCGAGCAACTGATTCGCGAAGTCGAGATCGTGCCGCTGGAGGTGGTGGTGCGGAACGTGGCGGCGGGATCGCTGTCGCAGCGCCTCGGCATCGAGGAAGGCACCCAATTGCCGCGCTCGATCATCGAGTTCTATTACAAGAACGACCAGCTCAACGACCCCATGGTGTCGGAAGAGCACATCACCGCGTTCGGCTGGGCGACGCCGCAGGAAATCGACGACATCATGGCGCTGGCCATTCGCGTCAACGACTTCCTTACCGGGCTGTTCCTGGGCATCGGCATCCGTCTGGTCGATTTCAAGATGGAATGCGGCCGGCTGTTCGAGAACGAGATGATGCGAATCATCGTCGCCGACGAGATCTCCCCGGACTCCTGCCGTCTGTGGGATATCAAGTCGAACGAAAAGCTCGACAAGGACCGCTTCCGCCGGGATCTCGGCGGCCTGCTGGAGGCCTATACCGAGGTGGCAAAACGGCTCGGCATCCTGGTGGAGAACGAGCGGCCGGCCGGCACCGGTCCGGTGCTGGTGAAGAGCTGAGGTAGACCGGTGAAAGCACGTGTTACCGTTACGCTGAAATCCGGCATTCTCGATCCCCAGGGCAAGGCCATCGAAGGCGCGCTGAAATCGCTCGGCGTCGATGGCGTCGCCAGCGTACGTCAGGGCAAGGTGTTCGACATCGAACTCTCCGGCTCCGACAAGGCCAAGGCGGAGGCGGCGCTAAAAGCCGCCGCCGACAAGCTGCTGGCGAATACGGTGATCGAGAATTATGCTATCGAGGTGAAGGTCTAGGATAGGCGACGATGGCCGAGGTGACGCCGGAACTCATGTTTGAGGTGTTGAAGTCGGTCCAGGCCCGGCTTGCGCAGGTCGATGGCAAGATCGATGAGCTCAAGCAGGAGATGCAGGCATCCCGAACGTCTCAGAACGGCATTCGTCAGGAAATCACCAGTGTCTTTCAGGAGGTTTCGGGTATCCACGCTACACTGGTTCGGCACGAAGGCCGTCTGGACCGTATCGAGACCCGTTTAGAATTGAACGACGTGCCAACCGCGTGAAATCCGCCGTTCTCGTCTTCCCCGAAACCAATCGCTGGCGTGCGACGCCGCGCGCTCACAGCCATCCGACGCGGCGGAAGCGCCAGTACAATCCGGCGCAGGCGACCACCATCAGTCCCATGACGATGAAATAGCCGTACTCCAGCTGGAGTTCGGGAATGTACTTGAAATTCATCCCGTAAATTCCAGCGACGGCGGTCGGGACTGCGATGATGGCGAGCCACGACGCCAGCTTCTTGGAAACCGCGGTCTCCTGGGCTTGGCCGAGCAGAAGGCTTGCCTCGAACGCGAACGCCAGCACCTCGCGCATTGAATCGATGCGCTCCTGGATGTTCCGGACGTGGTCGGTGACGTCGCGAAACAGCGGTTGCATGGTCGAGCGCACCATCGGCAGATTGTCGTGCTCGAGCCGGCGGCAGACTTCCACCAACGGTCCGACGGCGTTACGGAGCCGCAACAGGTCGCGGCGCAGCATGTACAGCCGCTCGATCTGCGCCCGCGTGATGGTATTGGCCAGCACGTAATCCTCGATCTCCTCGACCTCCTCATGGATCGTTTCCAGGACCGGGGAATAATTGTCGACGATGAAATCGAGGATGGCGTAGAGGATGTAATCCACCCCTCGCGCCAGCGCGCGGGGACAGCTTTCGCAACGCTCGCGCACTACCGCATATGACGTCGATGCGCCGTGGCGCACAGAGACGAGATAGCCTTCGCCGACGAACAGATGCGTCTCGCCGAACGCGATCCTGCCGTCGACCAGTTGCGCGGCCCGCGCCACGATGAACAGGCCTTCACCGTATTGTTCGATTTTTGGCCGCTGATGGGCGGTATTGGCATCCTCGATGGCGAGATCGTGGAGGTCGAACTGTTTCTGCACGCCGGTCAAAAGCGCCAGATCCGGCTCGTAGAGCCCGATCCAGACCACGTGACCGGGCTTGCTGCGCCAGCTCGACGCCTCGTCGATGGCAATATTGGCAACACGCCGGCCGTCGACGTAGACGCCGGCGGCGACAACGCCTTCGGCGGCGATCGGATCGGTTGCGGGGGTCGTCAGCGGCACAACATTCATGGTTTCAATTCCGAGCAATGTTGTTGAGCCATGCCCCAACGCAGGGCATTTCAGCGAGGCTAGCACTGGAAAAGCCGCCGTCAATTGGTTATCTCTGCCCCATCGGCCGTCAGCCGCCGATTCCCGTTTTCCAGCCGGAACCGCCATGAAATCCGCCGTCCTCGTCTTTCCCGGAATCAATCGCGAGCGCGACATGGCGCGCGCTCTCAAGCTCGCATCCGGCCATGAGGCCGCAATGGTCTGGCATGCCGAGACCGCGCTGCCGAAGGGTACCGATCTCGTCGTCGTGCCGGGTGGCTTTTCCTATGGCGATTATCTGCGCTGCGGGGCGATTGCCGCGCGCGCGCCTGTGATGGACGCGGTGCGTGACTTCGCGGCCCGGGGTGGCCTCGTGCTCGGCGTCTGCAACGGCTTTCAGATTCTCTGCGAGGCAGGCCTGCTGCCCGGCGTGCTGATGCGCAATGCGCGGCTGAAATTCATCTGCAAGGATGTTCACTTGCGGGTTGAACGCTCCGACACGCCGTTCACGCGCGGCTACAACGCCGGGCAAGTGATCCGCGTGCCGGTGGCGCATGGCGAAGGCAATTACGAGGCCGATGAAGACACGGTGAAGCGGCTCGAGGGCGAGGGCCGGGTGCTCTATCGCTACTGCTCGGCCGACGGGGTGGTGGATGAGGCCTCCAACATCAATGGCGCCGCGGATTCCATCGCCGGCATCGTCAACGAGCGCGGCAATGTGCTCGGCATGATGCCGCATCCGGAAAACCACGTCGAAGACATCATGGGCTGCACCGACGGCCGTGGCCTGTTTGCCGGGCTGGTGGCGCATCTGGAAGCCGCGGCGTGAAGCTTCTCAAGAAGGTGTTGCTCGCGGCCGTCGCCGCATTGTCATTCGTGACGGCTGCTCACGCGCAAGACTATCCAAAACATCCCATCACCATGATCGTGCCGTTCGCGGCCGGCGGCACCTCGGACGTGATCGCGCGTACCGTTGCCGAGGAGATGGGCCAGTCGCTGGGGCAGCCGGTCGTGATCGAGAACGTCGCCGGCGCCGGCGGTTCGACCGCGCTGGCGCGGGCGGCACGCGCCGAGCCCGACGGTTACACCATCGCGATCGGCAACGCCGGCACCAGTGCCGCGACCTACACGATCTATCCAAAACTGCCGTTCACGCCGGAATCCTTCGCGCCGATTGCAATGGTCGCGAAGACTTTTGGCATCGTTGCGCTGCGCAAGGATTTTCCCGCAAAGACCTTGAAGGATTTTATCGCCTACGCGAAAGCCAATCCGGGCAAGATCAATCTCGGCCACGCCGGCGTCGGCTCGTCGAATTTCTTGATCTGCAAAAGCTTTGTCCAGGCCGCCGGCATCGACGTGACGCTGGTCGGCTATCGCGGCGCAGCGCCCGCGCTGACCGACGCCATCGGCGGCCAGATCGACGGCGTCTGCGACGCGGCGGCGTCGGTGTCGCAGGCGATCGACGACAAGCTTGTTCGCGGCCTCGTGGTCGGCTCGACGGTGCGGCTCGCAACGCTGCCGGACCTGCCGACTTCGGCGGAGGCGGGGCTTCCCGAATTCGAGGCGCAGGGCTGGAACGGCCTGTTTGCGCCGAAGGGTACACCGCCCGCGATCATCGCCAAATTGAACGTGGCGGCGCGGACCGCCGTGGAAAGCGATGCGGTCAAGAAGCGCTTTGCGGATCTGTCGACGGTTGCCCCCGACGCCAGCGAACACACGCCCGAAGTGCTCGGGCAATTGGTGACGCGCGACGTCGAGAAATATCGCAAGCTGCTGGCGGATCAGAAGTAGCGGCCGCACTTCGCGTTGGACTTGGCCGGCGTCTCACGCCGCACGGTTTCGATTGACCCATCGTCTCAAACCGTCTTTCGGCATGGTCATGGCGGCGATGCCCGCCATCACCAGCAGCAGTCCGAGCGCGAGGTTGGACGGCACGGTTTCGCCGAGCAGCAGCACCGACAGGCCGACGCCGATCGGGATGCGCAGATAGCTTTGCGCGTTGGTGGTCAGCGTGCCGAGCCGCGTCAGGCACATGTAGAACAGCATCAGCCCGAGCGCGCTGGAGAAAATCCCCATGGTGACGGTGGCGACGAGTGCTTGCGCCGTCGGCCGCAGGGTCCATGGATGGTCGATGATCAGCGACGCCGGCAGCAGTACGCAGCCGCCGAACAACAGCGAGCCCGCCGCCACCACCATCGGGTCGTAGTCGCTTAGGCGCAGCCCGAAGATCGTGGCACAGGCAAAGGAGACGGTGGCAAGCAGGATCACCATCTCGGCAAGGATATTGCTGCCGAGGCCGCCCAGCGCGTCGAGGCCGATGATGGCGGCGGTTCCGGCCAGCCCCAGCACGGCGCCTGCGAGCTTGAGCAGCGTCGCTTGTTCGTGCCGCGTGATCGCCCAGGTGATGACGAAGGCGAAGATCGGCGTCGTCGACGCCAGCACCACGGTGATCGACGCCGGCACATATTGCTGCGCCCAGGTGATCATCAGGAACGGAATCGTCGAATTGATGGTCTGCTGGAACGCGAACAGCTTCCAGGCCTTGGCGTCGGTCGGAATCCGAATGCCGCGCAGGCGCAGAATCACGAGCAGGAAACCGGCCGCGATCAGCGAGCGCGCCGAGATGAAGGTGATCGGCGGGATCGAGCCGAGGCCGATCTTGGTCAGCGGATAGGTCGAGCTCCAGCAGCACGCCAGCGCCAGCAGCAGCGCATAATCACGCCAGCCGCGATGCTTCTGCGGGAGCGTCCGAATCACATCAGGTGGCAACGGGGCTGGCGACCATCGGCGCCCTGCGCTTCACCCGCTTGATGGTGCCGGAAAAGGTGAACAGCGAGCGTTCGCCGGATTTCAGCACGCCGCGCAAAAAGATCAGCGAGCCGCCGGCGCGGGTGATTTCGCCCTCGCATTCGACCAGTTCGCCCTCGCGCGCGGCATCGAGAAACTCGCAGGCGAAGGACACCGTGACGCCAGGCCCCTCCAGCACCGAGGAGGCGATCGCGAACAGGCTGTAATCGGCGAACGACATGAAGCAGCCGCCATGGACGTTGCGCTGGCCGTTGAGGTGCTTCTTCTCGACCCGGAACGCGCATTGCACGCGGCCGTTTTCGTCCATCCGGTGCCAGAACGGGCCGTTGTGGGTCTCAAAATTGTCGCGGGTCCAGGTCCGCCAGCCCGCAAATTCGCCCTCGGTTTCGACATGCAGGTCGGGGCGCTGGTCGAATGCATTTTTGGGGAGTTCGTTCACTAAAAATGGCCCTTCAAATCGGTGTTTCCGCCCTTAAATCCGTTTCCGGCGCGATGTGCAAACGCCGATCCTGCAAGGCGCCCCCCGCAAAGCTCTGGACAGGGCGGAAATGCGCCATAAAAGGCCTTTTCGCGCCCCGTCGATCTACCTAATAAGAGACCCATGAACGAACCCCAGATCACCCCCGAACTCGTCGCCAGCCATGGGCTCAAGCCGGACGAGTATGAGCGCATCCTCAAACTGATCGGGCGGGTGCCGAGCTTTACTGAACTCGGGATTTTCTCGGCGATGTGGAACGAGCACTGTTCGTATAAATCCTCGCGCATCCATCTGAAGGGCCTGCCGACCAAGGC
This sequence comes from uncultured Alphaproteobacteria bacterium, assembly GCA_963836765.1. Classification (GTDB taxonomy): domain Bacteria; phylum Pseudomonadota; class Alphaproteobacteria; order Rhizobiales; family Xanthobacteraceae; genus Bradyrhizobium. The sequence goes on along the minus strand of CAWILG010000048.1, from coordinate 323,981 downwards.
GCCATGGGTGATCCAGGGCCCGGGCGAGAATGCCGGCGTGATCGACATCGGCGACGGTCAGGCGGTGGTGTTCAAGATGGAAAGTCACAACCATCCGAGCTACATTGAGCCTTACCAGGGTGCCACCACCGGCGTCGGCGGGATTTTGCGCGACGTGTTTACGATGGGCGCGCGGCCGATCGCCTGTCTCAATGCGCTGAGCTTTGGCGCGCCGGAGCATCCGAAAACCCGCCATCTGGTTTCCGGCGTTGTCGCCGGTGTCGGCGGTTACGGCAATTCGTTCGGCGTGCCCACCGTCGGCGGGCAGGTGCGATTCCACACCCGCTACGACGGCAATATCCTGGTCAACGCGATGGCCGTCGGCCTCGCCGAAACCACCAAGATTTTCTATGCGGCCGCCTCCGGCGTGAACATGCCGATCGTCTATCTCGGCTCCAAGACCGGCCGCGACGGCATTCACGGCGCCTCGATGGCCTCGGCCGAATTCGACGACGACAGCGCCGAGAAGCGCCCGACCGTGCAGGTCGGCGATCCCTTCGCCGAAAAGCTTTTGCTGGAAGCCTGCCTCGAAATCATGGAAGCCGATTGCGTGATCGCGATCCAGGACATGGGCGCGGCGGGATTGACCTGTTCGGCGGTCGAGATGGGCGCCAAGGGCGACCTCGGCGTCGATCTCGATCTCGATGCGGTGCCGACGCGTGAAACCGGCATGAGCGCCTATGAGATGATGCTCTCGGAAAGCCAGGAGCGCATGCTCATGGTGCTCAAGCCCGAGAAGGAAAAAGAGGCCGAGGCGATCTTCAGGAAATGGGGACTCGACTTCGCGGTGGTCGGCTACACCACGCCGAGCAAGCGCTTTGTGGTCAAGCATGGCGGCAACGTCATGGCCGATCTGCCGATCAAGGAATTGGGCGACGAGGCGCCACTCTACGACCGACCGCATGTGCCGTCCGCGCTGTTGCCGGTGATCCATGCGCGCGACGTCAAGCCGCCGCTTGGAATTTCCGCCGCGCTGGAAAAGCTGATCGGCACGCCCGAACTCTGCTCGAAGCGCTGGGTCTGGGAGCAATACGACCACGTCATTTTGGGCAATACCGTGCAACGTCCCGGCGGCGATGCCGCTGTGGTGCGCGTGCAGGACGGACCGAAGGGGCTGGCGCTGACCGTCGACGTGACGCCGCGCTATTGCGAGGCCGACCCCTATCAAGGCGGTATGCAGGCGGTGGCGGAAGCCTGGCGCAACATCACGGCGGTCGGCGGACGGCCGCTCGCGATCACCGACAATCTCAATTTCGGCAATCCCGAACGGCCCGAGATCATGGGCCAGTTCGTCGGCTGCCTGAAGGGTATTTCCGAGGCCTGCCGCACGCTCGATTTCCCGGTCGTGTCCGGCAATGTCTCGCTCTACAACGAGACCAACGGCCGCGGCATTTTGCCGACGCCCTCGATCGGTGGCGTCGGCCTGCTCGACGACTTCACGAAATCCGCGACGCTGGCGTTCAAGGCAGCCGGCGAGGCGATCCTCTTGATCGGCGACACCCATGGCTGGCTCGGCCAGTCGGTGTATTTGCGCGATATCTGCGGCCGCGAAGAGGGCGCGCCGCCGCCGGTCGATCTCGCGGCCGAAAAGCGCAATGGCCGCGTGGTGCGCGGCATGATCCACGCCGGTACCGCCACGGCGGTGCATGATCTCTCCGATGGTGGGCTGCTGATCGCGCTCGCCGAGATGGCGATTGCAAGCGGCATCGGCGCGCAGCTATCGGCGGCGCCGGCATCGATCGTGCCGCAGGCCTATTGGTTCGGCGAGGATCAGGCGCGTTACGTCGTGACGGTGCCGGAGCAGCAGGCCGGGCTAGTGCTGGCGAAGATGAAGGGCGCGGAAGTGCCCTGTGTGCGTATCGGTACCACGGGCGGCGACGCGATCGAGGTCGCCGGCGAAGCGCCGGTCCCGATCACGGCGCTCAACACGGCGTTCGAAGCCTGGCTGCCGGCCTATATGAGCGGCAAGGCGTCGTAGTCCACCTTTATCAACGTCATTGCGAGCGAAGCGAAGCAATCCATTTCTCCACCTAAAGGAAGAATGGATTGCTTCGTCGCTGCGCTCCTCGCAATGACGCATTTGGATGCCCGCGGTTTCTTAGAGTATCTGCGCTGCGCCTGGAATCTTGCGCAGTGCTGCGGTCGCGGCCCAGCTCAATATCACCGTCAGTACGAACGCGGTCATCGCCTTGACGATCGCGGGCAGGTTGAGATCGAACAGCCAGTATTGCAGCCACAGCACGATCGGGTAGTGCACCAGGAACATACCGTAGGCGTCGGCCTGCATCGGATCGAGCATGCTCTTGCCTGATTGCTTGAATCTCAGGAAGTAGGCCAGGATCAAAAACAGGATGGCCACGCTGAAGAGGGCGAAGCAGAAGCCATAGTCCGATTCGTACCACTCCGGCAGTTTCACCGGATTCCCCAGTATTTCACGCTTGATGTAGATCAGCACCCACATCAGGCAGTACGGAACGAGCGCCAGCACGACCCAGTTCGAGGTGCGCTTTGCCAGCTTGCCGTCGGCCGCCAACAGCCCGCTATTAAAATTCTGCGCGCCGATGCCGGCGCCGAAGAAGAAATAGGTCGCATAGAGCAGCACGCGGCCATGCTGGACCGAGAACGGCCCGAACTCGAACCAGCTGCCAGCGCCAAAGTGAATTCGCCCGGGAACGTAGAGCGCGGCGGTGACAGCAAACATCACGACGAAGAATTCGCCCGGCCGATCGTGACCGTTGAGCGACAGCCGATTGATCGGCTCGAGCAAATCGCGTGACAGCCGAAACAGCAGGCATGCAACGAGGTCGAAGCCGAACAGGACCCAAAGGAACCAGATCGGTCCGCTCGGCCAGGGGCCCACAGTGATCGTCTTCCACCAGAATTCGGTGAAATCGATCTCGGGATGCTCTCGCAGCGAGATGGCATAGTAGGCGATCGGAATGATCGTGAACGCGCAGATCGCGAATGGAATGCCAAGCCGAATAAGGCGATCGTACAGGTAGGTCTTCGGTCCCTTCCGCACGATACCAGGCCATATGAACAACCCCGACAGGAAGAAGAACATCGCCATGAAGAAGCTGTCGGTGGCGAGCACGATGCAGTCGAAGCCGATCCACGATTTTGGATCGGTGTGGCCGAAATAGGTGTAGGGGATGATCGCATGATGCAGAAGCACCACGAGGGTCAGGAAGGTGCGGGTGCGATCGATTGAGAAATTGCGGACTTTGGCTTTCGGCGCGGCAGCAACGTCCGCTGTGGTGGCAGCGTCGGCGATCGATGACATGGGCGCCCCCGGCAAGCTAATGGCGCCCGATGTTGCAACCGGGAGCCGGATTCAGCAAGGCCGAATTGAGGGTTCAAACCCTCACGCCAATTCCTCGATCGTGACCTTGTCCGGGTAGAACGCCAGATGGCCTGAAATCTCGGCCATGGCCGGAAAGGGCGTCTCGTAGGTCCAGATCGAGTTCTCGATGCTGTTGCCGTTGGCATTGATGCTGAAATAACTCGCATCGCCCTTGTAGGGGCAGTGGGTGGTCCGCGCGGTCCGGGCGAGCAACGCCATATTGGCGTCCTGGCGCGGTACATATTGCACCGCCGGATAGCTCGCTTCTTTCAAGGTCAGCGCATGGGTGGTGTCGGCGATCACCACGCCGCCGGCCGAGACGCGAATGCGCTTCGGATTTGCCGTAATCGTGATCGGATGGTCGGGACCGGGGAGTTTCATGGTTTTGAGCCTCTTTTTCGGTCAGTCCTTTGTGATCGGACGTGCCGGATCCTGCAGGTTTAAAACGATTGGAGGTGGAATATAGTGCAGGGATGGGTGACCTAGAAGGGCGTACGCGCTAGGTTTGGCATTCACGGTCGCGAGAGCCGGCCGTGATTCGAAGCATCTGATGGAGGTCTCCTGGAATGCCGATGGACGCCCACGATATCGAATTGATGATCAAGGCAGCCATACCCGATGCCGAGGTGACGATCCGCGATCTGGCCGGTGACGGCGACCACTACGCCGCGACCGTGATTTCGGAATCCTTCCGCGGCAAATCGCGTGTCCAGCAACATCAGATCGTCTACCAGTCGCTCAAGGGCCAGATGGGCGGCGTGCTGCACGCGCTTGCCCTGCAGACCGGGGTGCCTGGCGGAGGCTAGCCCGTCGGGCAGGGCGGGGCACATCGATGACGGAAAATCCACGCGGCGCGATGTTTCGCGTGGTCGTGCCGAACCAGCACAGCCGCGTCACTTACGCCGAGCTGTTCTTTGATCTCGTCTTTGTTTACGCGGTCACCCAGATATCGCACATGCTGCTCGGCCGGTTCACGCCGCTCGGCGCCGTCCAGGTCACACTGCTGTTCCTGGCTGTCTGGTGGGCATGGGTCTACACCACCTGGGTCACCAACTGGCTCAATCCCGAACTGACGCCGGTCCGGATCCTGCTGTTCCTACTGATGCTCGGCGGCCTCGTGCTGTCGACCTCGATCCCGACGGCATTCGAAGGCCGCGGTCTCTGGTTTGCGATCGCCTACGCGGCGATGCAGGTCGGCCGCACCCTGTTCTGGCTGTTCTCGACACCGCCGGAGCGGACGCTGGTGCGGCACAATGCCATCCGCATCCTGGTCTGGTTATCGGGATCGGCGATCTTCTGGCTGCTCGGCGGCTTCGAGCAAGGAGAGGCGCGGCTATGGCTGTGGGGCGTGGCGCTGACGATCGAATATATCGCGCCGGCAGCCCTGTTCTGGATACCGAAATTGGGGCCGTCGTCGGTCGAGGGCTGGGCCGTCGAAGGTGGCCACATGGCGGAGCGATGCGCGGGCTTCATCATCATCGCGCTGGGCGAGGCGATCGTCGTCAACGGCGCGACCTTCGCTGACCTGAGCTGGACCAGCGAAATCGTCGCCGCCTTCCTCTCCGCTTTCGTCGGCAGCATTGCGATGTGGTGGATCTATTTCCACAAGGGCGCAGAGGCTGGCTCCGAGCTGATCTCGAAATCGGCCGAATCCGGGCGGGTGGCGCGGCTGGCCTACACCTATCTGCACATGCCGATCGTCGGCGGCATCATCCTGTCGGCGGTGGCGGACGAACTGGTGCTGAAACACCCCGCCGGCCATACCGACATCCGGACGGTCGTGAGCGCGATCGGCGGGCCGCTATTGTTCTTGGTCGGAACTATCCTGTTCAAACACTCGATCCGCGGCTTTCTCCAGCTCTCGCACGGCATCGGCATCATCGCACTGGCCGTGCTGGCCTGGTTCGCGCACGACCTGTCGCCGCTGATGCTGTCGTTCCTGACGACCGCGATCCTGATCGTGGTCGCGGTGTGGGAATCGATCTCGCTGCGATCGGGCGGAGACGAATCTCAGTCCACCGCCGCCAGCGCGTGAACCGAAAACATCCCGTCCTGGTCGGTCCAGGATTCCCGCACCTTCCAGCCGGAGTCACAGGCAAGCTCGGTGAAACGCTCGAGCGAGTATTTGTAGCTGCTCTCGGTATGGATGCTCTCGCCGGGGCGGAATGAAAAATTCCGCCCGAGGATGCGCACGGTCTGCGATTTCTTGCTGATCAGGTGCATCTCGATGCGGTGGCGGTCGCGATTGTAGACCGAGCGATGCATGAAGGCCGAAAGATCGAAATTGCCGCCGAGTTCGCGGTTGATGCGCACCAGCACATTGAGATTGAAGCGCGCGGTAACGCCGGCTGCATCATTATAGGCGTCATAGAGCACGCGTTCGCTCTTTTCGAGGTCGACGCCGATGATCATTTGCGCGCCAGCCCCCAGAATTTCGCGCGCGATGCGCAGGAAGGCGCGGGCCTCGTGCGGCTCGAAATTGCCGAGCGTCGATCCCGGGAAGAAGCCGACCTTGGGCATTCCGGCGATATCCGCCGGCAACGCGAACGGTGCAGTGAAATCCGCCGCCACCGGATAGACGGAGAGGCCGGGGAAATCCTTGCGCAGCGCGTCGGCCTGCGCATTGAGGAAATCGCCGGATATGTCGACGGGCACGTAGGCGCCGAAGTCGCAACGCTCCAGCAGCAGCCGCACCTTGGTGGTGGCGCCCGCGCCGAACTCCACCAGCGCGGCCCCCCTGGGGATGATGTCGGCGATCTCGTTGCCACGGCCGCGCAGGATGCCGAGCTCGGTCCGGGTCGGGTAATATTCCGGGAGCACGGTGATCTGCTCGAACAGCTCGGAGCCGGCGGCATCGTAGAAATATTTCGGCGACAGCCGTTTTGGATGCTGCGCGAGATTTTCGATCACGTCGTCGGCGAAGACCGAGGTCGGTTCGTCGAACGCGTGCGTTTTGGCCAAAACGGCGGCATGCACATTCATGATACTCTCCTGAACGCGCTTTCCGGCGCGGTTGTGATCGTCATCTGGGGCTCAGGCGTAGTCGGCGAGGCGCAATCCCGTGAATTGCCAGCGGTGGTGTGGATAAAAGAAATTGCGATAGGTGATACGGCTGTGTCCGGCCGGAGTTGCAAGCGAGGAGCCGCGCAGCACCAGCTGGTTGACCATGAATTTGCCGTTATATTCGCCGAGCGCGCCTTCGATGGCGCGGTAGCCGGGATAGGGTGAGTACGAACTGCGGCTCCACTGCCAGACGATGCCGAAGGCGTCGTTCAACTGTCCGGCACGGGCGGCGACTTCCCATTCCATCTCGGTCGGCAGGTGTTTTCCGCTCCAGCGCGCGAACGCGTCGGCCTCGTAATAGCTGACATGACACACCGGTGCAGATGGATCGATCGGCTGCAATCCGCCCAGCGTCATGATCCGCCATTCGCCGTCGACCTGACGCCAATGGCCGGGCGCCTGCCACTCTTCGTTGTTCACAACCGCATGACCGTCCATCAGCCACAGAGTGGCGGCGCGATAGCCGCCGTCCTTCATGAAGGCGAGCCATTCGGCGTTGGTGACGAGGTTGCGGGCCAGTCTGACCGGGCCGACCAGCGCGCGGTGCGCGGGCTTTTCATTGTCGAAATGAAAGCTGTCGTCGGGATGCCCGACGGTGTGGATGCCCTCATTGAGCGTGACCCATTCGTCATGGCCGCGGGTCGAGCCCGGGAATCGCCATGCTGGATCGTAGGCCGGCGGGATCGGGTTCTGCGCAAAGGCGTGGAGGATGTCGGTCAGCATCAATTCCTGGTGCTGCTGCTCATGATTGAGACCGACCTCGACCAACGGGACCAGCTTCGCGAGGGCGTCTTCGCCGGCGGTCTGGAAAAACTTCACGACGGCGGCGTCGACATGCCGGCGATAGGCGGTGACTTCGTCGGCGCTCGGGCGGGTCAAATGGCCGCGCTGGTGGCGGGCATGTCGGGGACCGGCGCTGACGTAATAGGAATTGAAGAGATAAGCGTAGTCGGGGTGGAAGGGTGTGTAGCCCTCGCAATGCTCGCCGAGCAGAAATTGCTCGAAGAACCAGGTGGTATGGGCGCGGTGCCATTTCGCCGGGCTGGCGTCCGGCATCGACTGGATCAGCTGGTCCTCGGGGCTCAAGGGAGCGGCACGGCGCTCGGTCTCGTCCCGGACGGTAAGGTAGGCCTCCACCAGATTCTGGGCGAGGCTGCCGGAATCGGCAAAAAGGGCGGGGGCGGAGGCGGAAATGGCGGCCGCAGCGGATACTGGTTTCGTCACTGGTGTCTCCGGTCGGGGAGAGAACGTTGCTTCGGCGAACTGGTTCCTGACGGACAGTCCGTCCTAGATAGGGGTTCCCGTTCAGGAAAAAAGCCTCTGGCGGCTATGATATTGATGCCATCAGACAATGGCCCGGCCGCCCGGGGCGTGCCGGCGAAGCCGGTGCATGCCAGATCCCCGCCATTTTACTTTGGATGCACAACGGTTTGGGCTACATATATGGGCAGTATCGGGTTAAACGTGACGAGCCGGCCTGTAAGGCAAAGCCGCAGGGGGCAGCGCCCCAAAAGGAAGCGAATATGAGCATCGAACAATTTATCGACAACGAACTGAAGTCGAACGACGTCGTGCTGTTCATGAAGGGTACGCCGCAGTTTCCGCAGTGCGGTTTCTCCGGTCAAGTCGTGCAGATCCTCGACCACGTCGGCGTCGGCTACAAGGGCCTGAACGTGCTCGAATCCGCCGATCTGCGCAACGGCATCAAGACCTATTCGAACTGGCCGACCATTCCGCAGCTCTACGTCAAGGGCGAGTTCGTCGGCGGCTGCGATATCATCCGCGAGATGTTCCAGGCCGGCGAATTGCAGCAGCTGTTTGCCGACAAGGGCGTCGCGGTCAACGCGACGGCCTGAGCTTGACGGCGCGCCAGCTCGGGCAGGCGCGACTGGAAGTCATCATTGCTGACATCACGACATTAGGCGTTGACGCCATCGTCAACGCGGCTAATGCGTCACTGCTTGGCGGAGGCGGCGTCGATGGCGCGATCCATCGGGCAGCCGGGCCAGAACTTGTGGCCGAGTGCCGTATGCTCCACGGCTGCAAGACCGGTGATGCCAAGATCACCAAAGGCTACCGGCTCAAGGCGCGGCACGTGATCCACACGGTTGGACCGGTGTGGAATGGCGGTAGCCTCGGCGAAGACGATTTGCTCGCCTCCTGCTATCGCCGCTCGATCGCGCTCTGTCAGAAGCACGGCCTTGCCGCTGTCGCCTTTCCAGCGATTTCAACTGGCATCTATCGCTTTCCTGCCGACCGTGCGGCCGGGATCGCGGTCAAGACCGTCATCGACGCGTTGGCTGCGGCGCCCGCGGTGACGCAGGTCATCTTCTGCTGTTTTTCCGATGCCAGCGGCCGGCTGCATGAAGAGGCGCTGGCCGGGTTCGGCAGCCCTTGTGCCTGATCGTGCCGCCGCTACACTCTGCCTGCGAATTCCGGGGAGGGGTCCAATGAATTCACGTCAACTATTGAGCTCGGCATTTTGCGGCGCATTGCTCGCGCTGGTCGCCGCGCCGTCGGCTCGCGCCGAGGGCACCTTCGATATTCCCGCCGGCGCGCATTTCAATCCCGACAAGCTCGCGAAGATCGGCGACTTCTTCAGGAACGAAGTGGCGACCGGCAAGATATCCGGCGCCATCGTCCTGATCCAGCAGCACGGCAAGCCGGTCTATCATGAATTCTTCGGCGTGCAGGATGTCGTCTCCAAGGCGCCGATGACCGACCAGACGATCTTTCGTCTGTCCTCGATGACCAAGGCGATTACCAGCGTGGTCGCGATGCAATTGATCGATGAGGGCAAGCTCAAGCTCGACGACCCCGTCGCCAAATACATTCCCTCGTTTGCGAATGTGAAGGTCGGCGTCGAGAAGAAGGCCGAGGACGGCACCAAGACGCTCGAATTGGTGCCGCCGAACCGGCCGCCGACGGTTCTCGACCTGATGCGCCATACGTCCGGAATCACCTACGGCTTCTACGGCGACAGCCTGGTCCGCAAGGCCTATAAGGACGCCGACATCTACGCCGGCGATTTCGACCTGGCCGAGTTCGCCGAGCGGATCGCAAAGCTGCCGCTGCACAATCAGCCGGGCGCGCTCTGGCAATACGGCCATTCCACCGACATCCTGGGCCGGATCATGGAAATCGTGTCCGGAAAGTCCCTGCTCGGGGTTGAAAGGGAAAAGCTGCTCGATCCGCTCGGCATGAAGGACACCGGGTTCTTCATCACCGATCCCGAGAAGTTGAAGCTGCTCGCCCAGCCGGTGCCGAACGACAGCGACTTCCGGGTCGGCCGCAAATACACGCCCGAGACTCCCAGGAAGTGGGAATCCGCCACCGGGGGCATGATTTCGACCATGGCGGATTTCGGCCGCTTTGCGCAGATGCTGCTGGATGGCGGCAAATTCGAAGGCAAGACCTATCTGAGCCCCAAGGCCTATGAGCTGATGACGACGGACAAGATCGGGCCGGGCTCAGGCGTTGAGCGGGACTATTTCTATTTTCCGGGCGACGGTTTTGGTTTCGGGCTTGGCTTTGCGGTGCGCACCGATCCCGGCAACGCAAAGCCGCCGCCGCCAGGCGATCTCGGCGAATTGAAGTGGGACGGCGCCGCCGGCTGCTATTTCGTGATCGACCGCAAGCAGGACATGTTCTTCGTGCTGCTGGAGCAGACGCCGACCGAGCGCCAGCGCGTCCAGCGCACCCTGAAGCAGTTGATCTATGAAGCGATGGAGAACTGACGGTTTTTCGCGCCGCGGATTTGTCGGGGCGGGATTCGCGCTCGTTGCCGGAGTGGCGGTTGCCGAGGAACAGCGCTCCGGGATCCCAAAATTATCGTCGCAAGCCTTGCGAACCTTTTCGCGGGCCGGGCTCGACCGCATCGGCGACTACATCCGCGACGAGATCGCGACCGGCAAAATCCCTGGCGCCATCCTCCTGATCCAGCAGCACGGCAAGCCGGTTTATTTCGAAAATTTTGGCTTGCGCGACGTCGCGACCGAAATCCCGATGAGCCCGGATACCATCTTCCGGCTGTATTCGATGTCGAAGCCGATAACGTCGGTGGCGGCGATGATGCTGGTGGAAGACGGCAAGCTGTCGCTCGACGACCGCGTCGCAAAGTACATCCCGGCCTTTGCGAGGCTGAAGGTCGGCGTCGAGAAGCGCGAGGACGGCAAGCTCGCGCTGGTACAGGAGCCGCTCGATCGCCCGATCACCATCGAGGACCTGCTGCGCCATACCTCGGGCCTCACATACGGCTTCTATGGCGACAACGCGGTGCGAAAACTCTATGCGCAGGCCGATCTCTTCAATGGCGATCTCGACAATGCCGAATTCGTCGCGCGCCTCGCAAAACTGCCGCTGGCCGAGCAGCCCGGCACGCTGTGGGACTACGGCCATTCCACCGACGTGCTCGGCCGCGTCATCGAAGTAGTGTCGCGACAATCATTGTATCAATTCGAAAGGCAGCGTTTGCTCGATCCCCTCGGGATGAATGAGACCGCGTTCCATGTCGCCGATGAAGCGAAGCGCCCGCTGATTGCCGAGCCGATGCCGAATGACCACTTCGTCGATCCGCTGGCGGGCATTCGCGACCCGATCGGACCGCACCGCTGGGAATCCGGCGGGGCAGGCATGGTCGGCACCATCGGCGACTACGCGCGCTTTGCACAGATGCTGCTGAACGGCGGCACATTCGAGGGCAGGCGCTATCTCAAACCCGAGACCATCGCGCTGATGATTTCGGACCATATCGGTCCGGAGACGAAGATCGCGCGCGACTATTTTTACTTTCCGGGCGCCGACAGCGGTTTTGGTCTCGGTTTTGCGGTGCGCACCTCGGTGCCGCCGAACACGTTATTGCCACCGGGCGAATATCGCTGGGACGGCGTCGCAGGCACGTTCTTCTTTATCGATCCCGCGGACGATATGTTCGTGATCTGCATGATGCAGACGCCGTCGCAGCGCGGCCGGATTCAGACGGAGTTGAGGGCGTTGATTTATGCGGCAATGGGGAGGTGATGCGCTCGCGCGAATACTACGCTCCCCGCACGATCTCGCGCACCAGCCCAACCGTCTCCTCGATCATGCCGGCCGTGACATCGAGATGCGTGCAGGCCCGGATGCGGCCGTCCATCATCGCCAGCAGCACGCCATGTTTGCGCAACGCCTCGACCATCTTGTCGCCGCTGATGCCGGCGCCATCGGGCTTGAAGAAGACGAGGTTGGTTTCGGGCTGCTGCACCTCGACGCCGTTGATCTGCGATAGGCCGCGCGCCAGCGCACGGGCGTTGGCGTGATCCTCGGCGAGGCGGTCGACATGATGCTCGAGCGCGTAGAAGCAAGCAGCCGCACAGATGCCGGCCTGACGCATCGAGCCGCCTAGCCGCTGCTTCCAGCGCCAGACATCGTCGATGAATGCTGCGCTGCCGGCGATGACACCGCCGATCGGCGCGCCCAGGCCTTTTGAAAAGTCGATCCAGGCCGAATCCCAGCCCTCGGTCATGTCGCGCGCGCTGATGCCGGTAGCAACCGTGGCGTTGAGCAGCCGCGCGCCGTCCATGTGGGTAGCGAGCCCGTTTGCTTTCGCGATTTTCGCGATCTCGTCGAGATCAGCCTTCTTCCAGATCGTGCCGCCGCCGATATTGGCGGTCTGTTCGACGCTGACCACAGTCTGCGGCGGCTGGTAGCGCGAACGCGGGTGAAGCGCTGCGCGGAACGTCTCGGGCGAAAACTGTCCGTCGGGGCCCGGCAGCGGCGTGATCTGGAATCCGCCGAGCGCTGCATGCGCGCCGCCTTCGCGGGCGATGATGTGGGCGCTCACATGCGCGAGAATCTCGTCGCCCGGCCGGCAATAGGACAGCGTCGCCGCGACGTTGCACATGGTGCCTGACGGCATGAACACCGCGGCTTCCTTGCCGAGCAGGTCGGCCGCCCGCTCGCACAAGAGATTGACCGTCGGATCGTCGCCGATCTGCTCGTCGCCGACGTCAGCCTTGGCCATCGCCTCGCGCATCGCGGGCGTTGGGCGGGTCTGTGTATCCGACAGCAGGTTGATGCGAACAGGCGCGGCCTTGGGATCGCGCGGGGCAGGGGTGTAGTGCATGGCATTTCTCTCCGGGGTCATTCCGGGATGGTTCGCAGGACCAGACCCGGTGATGATCAATCTTATCCAAACAAAAAGGCCCCGGCAAAACCGGGGCCTTCGATAGCTCGACGGTGTAAACCGATCAGCGCGAATAGAATTCGACGATCAGATGCGGCTCCATCTGCACCGCGAACGGCACGTCCGACAACGCGGGGATGCGGGTGTATTTCGCCGTCATCTTGGAGTGATCGACCTCGAGGAAATCCGGCACGTCGCGCTCGCCGAGCCCGCTTGCTTCCAGCACCGGGGTGAGCTGCTTGGAGGATTCCTTGATCTCGACGACGTCGCCGACCTTCACCTTGTAGCTCGCGATATTGACGCGACGGCCGTTCACCTTGATGTGGCCGTGGTTGATGAACTGGCGCGCGGCGAACATGGTGGCCACGAACTTGGCACGATAGACCACGGTGTCGAGACGGCGCTCGAGCAGGCCGATCAGGTTTTCACCGGTGTCGCCCTTCATCCGGCCGGCCTCGACATAGATGCCGTGGAACTGGCGCTCGCTGATATTGGCGTAATAGCCCTTGAGTTTCTGCTTGGCGCGCAACTGCACGCCGAAGTCGGACAGCTTGCCCTTGCGGCGCTGGCCGTGCTGACCGGGACCGTATTCCCGGCGGTTCACGGGGCTCTTCGGGCGGCCCCAGATATTCTGGCCCATACGGCGATCGATCTTGTATTTCGCCTCACTGCGCTTTGTCATCGCGTCCTCTGTAGGTTTGAGTTTTGAGGAGACGCGCCCTCCTGTGCGCCGGGAATTTCCCGGTGCCGACAGGTCCGCCTCAAAAAGCTTCGGGGCAAACCACGGGTCGCGAAACGCAACGCGGGCCGAAACCGGCCCGCGAGCAAGTGGGTTCTAAGGGAGAAACGGCTGTTCTGTCAAACGAAACACCCCGATTTCAGGGCTTAATTTGGGTCGAAACCGGCGATTTCGCGCGTCATTGCTCAGGTCGCGACCGCCCGGACCGGTTTTGGCTCGGTTTGCTGGCGAATGGCACGCAATTCGGCTGATATTTCGCCGTTCAGCACCTGTTCCAGCCGGCTCAGCGCCCTTGCCATCAGCGCGGCATCGGTAATCCGGTGGTCCCAGCGCAGCACGACGTCGACCGTTTGGTCCGGATTTACTATCCCGTAGCTGAACACGAAGGGGCCTGGACCCAGCGCATACAATTCGCCCGGGCCGAAAGCCGCCACCGAGGTCACGCCAAAGCTGCCGAAATAGTTGGCGCGCTGGCGGGCCCAGTTGAGGCCGATCCACCACAGCAGGCGGCGAATCAATAGCGGCAGCCGGGTCGCCAGCAGCATCTTGCGGAACGCCGGCACCTGATCGACCGGCGCCTCCTTGGCATGGCGGAGCACCGCCTCGACCTCGCTCAGCGGCATTTCGTCGGGCGCGTTGACCCGTTGCAGCAGCACGCAATCCTGGCCGTCTTCGACCCGCGCGATCGTCACGAAGGCGACGCTGCGCGGCAGTTCGTAGAGCCGGGCCCACGGCCATTTGACGTGGAGCGTACGTAGCGCAGGCTCGCCCTTCGCCACCAGCGCGAATGCCTTGACGAAGATCGCGGCCCAACCCGGCGGCTGCTGAAGCTGCGTGCGGGCCTCGACCAGGCCGCGGATGTTGAGCGGGCGCGCCAGCGAGACAAACGGCACGCGCACCGACGCATGCATGAGGTCGGCGACGAGGCGGCGCGGTATTGATATTTTTCGAACCGTTCCGCGCATTGCTCCGCCCGAATTCCCACTACATAAATCAAAGGCCGGCGCGCCCATTAGCAGGACGCCGGCCCCCGATCTAGCACGAACCGGCCGGCTTGACGCCAGTAGGTTCTGGCCTAAGGCGCCGGCGAGGCCATTGGTTTGGTCTTGTCCACCACATAAACCCCAAGCACTTTCAAAGCCTTGTCACCATGAACCTTGGCGTCATGCACGGTACCGGCCGGGATCATATACGATTCCCCGGCTTTCAGATGCTGGTCCGGCCGGCCCTCGACGATGAGATCGGCTTCGCCTTCCAGCAGATATCCCATTTCGACGCCCGGATGGGTATGACGTCCGGCGCTGCCGCCGACGGGGATTTCGGCAATCCCGGAGATGGTGGCGTAGCCGTCGGGGAATTCGGCTTTTTGCAGCGGCGTGCGCTTGATGCTGCTCTGCTGGGCGATCGCCACACCGGCAAAGGCAACGACGGCCACCCCGAGCAGAATTTTCTTGATCATGTTGTTTCTCCCTGTGGTGCGAGATTAGCAGTGCCGGCGGCGCCGGAAAAGCAGGCGAGTCCGGTTCAGCGCTTGATCCCCGCAAAACTTGCCGCGATGCCGCGCTGGAACAGCGACCAGTCGAAGCCGAGCGCCAGCGCCAGATAGCCGCGATCTATCATCGCATTGGCTTGCTCGGCGGTGCGCGCGACGCCGCCGATCGGCACGCCGCTTTTCAAAATGCTTTGCTCCGCCCGTTTCATCAGTGCGACCACTTCCGGATCATCAGGCAGGCCGCGCTTGTTGATGGAAGTGGCGAGGTCGCCGGGCCCGATCACCGCAAGATCGATGCCGGGTGTCGCCATGATCTCGTCGATGCGATTGACCGCTTCGACATGCTCGATGGTGATCATGCAGATCATGTCGTCGTCGGCGGTTGCCATATAATCCGCCATCGAGACGCCCCAGCGGAACGGCGAATGAAACGGGCCCCAGAGCCGGTCGCCCTTCGGCGGATAGCGCACGCTGCGCACCGCCTTTTCGGCGTCGGCCCGGCTGCAGATCATCGGAAAATTGATGCCGAGCGCGCCGATGTCCATCGGTGCTTTCGCCAACCAGGGTTCGTTGGCGGCGATCCGCACCATCGGCACGCATGGCGTGCCTGATGTCGCCGTGATCATCGCATGCGCGGAGCCGAGATCGATCGGGCCGTGCTCGAGATCGACGATGATCCAGTCGAGCCCCGAACGCGCCATGATCTGTACGGTCTGAATGCTCGGGATGGTGGCAATCGCCCCGAAGGTCGCGCGACCTTCGCGCCATTCCTTGCGCAGGCGGTTGAGGGGAGGGAGGGGTGCGGACGTCAATTGCAAAACTCCGTTCGGCGGGTAGGGCGATAATTCGACATGCCGCAGGATAACACATGATGCATCGGAGTTGATGGAGTGGCGGCCTCTCCGCGTCATTGCGAGCCACCGGGTCGCGCGAATGCGCGCCCGATGACAGGCTCCGCGAAGCAATCCATCTATCGGCTCGCTGACGCATGGATTGCTTCGCTTCGCTCGCAATGACGGGGTGAGACTTTGGATTCAACTATCAGACAGCGAGAGGATGTGCGTCCGCGGTCTCGCGGCGTAACGTGCCCGAGGTTTGCGTCTGTTTTCACCCTCGCAAACAACAAGCGGGCGCAGGGAAGACCGGGTGCGCGCTGCACCCGCGGTCTCGTGTGCAAAGTGCACAAAGAAATGCGCACACGAGCATACAGGTTCAGCGGAGAGCATCCGGCCTTCCCTGCGCAATGGTTTTACGGCTTATGGCGCGCTCTCCCCGGTGAACGGGCTTTTTTGCCACCGTCGCCTCGCGGAAAATTCCACAAGACTTGACGCCAGCGTCGGGGCGTCGGAACCACACGCTTTCGCCGTACGCATCTGCCGCGCTCGTCAGTCGCAGCCTTCGCGTCCACCGCATCCCACCGCGCGTTCGTGACGATCGCGACCCGCCCCTCTCATCGGGTGAGACACGCAAAGCTAAATCACTGATTTGCCCGACGGCGAAAGCGGAATATTTTCTTAGGGCGGGATTGACAGGGTTTTGGGTGATTTGCCCGTCGCGTTGTCTTGTCGCGTCCGTGCAGCAAGATTGCGCCTGCGTGCGAGGCGACGCAGTTGGCGGTTAGAGATTTCAGCGCGAAGGAATTACGCTGGGAGCGCTGATCTGAAAGGTCACTTCCGAGCATCTGCCTTGATGGGTCCTTTCTGGGGCGGGTCAGATGGAAACCAAACAGTACCGGAAGCGCGGCAGTGGCAAATTCCTGAATCCCGGTGACGGTGCCATTTCGGTCATGGGCGTTCCCGAAAGGGAACCGTATTGACCCTGTGTGCACAAGTTTTCAACGACGTGCCTTTGGGAATAACAGGAGAATAAGATGCGTGCGATTATTTCGGCTGCGGCCGTCATTCTAGTTGCGTCCACGGCCGCGGGTTCGGCTGCAGACATGGCCGTCAAGGCCCCTTACAACCCGCCACCGCAAATTTGGAGCTGGACCGGCCTCTACATCGGCGGTCACGTCGGTGCCGGCTGGGGCACCACAGAGGCGAACATTACGTCGCTCGCCGTCACCGGAGTTGGCGGTGGTGTTCTCCCCGTGAATTTTCCGATTGCACAGAACAGCCGAAGCGGTTTTCTCGGTGGTGGTCAGATCGGCTATAATTACCAGGCCGGCTGGACGGTCTTCGGCGTTCAGGCCGACATCGCAGGAATGGACCTGAAGGGCACGACGCCCTGCATAACCGTCCTTTCGTGCACCGCGAAAAGTGACTGGCTGGCAACAGTGACGGGCCGTGTCGGCGCCGTCGTCGCTGACAAGACCCTGGTCTACGTCAAGGGCGGCGCTGCCTGGATGAATACGAAACACACCCTGACCGTCCCCGCGGTCGGTCTTGGTGGCCTCGGCGGCCTCGGTGGCCCCGGGGGCGCTGGCCTCACTTCCAGCACCGAGGAAACAGCTTTCGGCTGGGTACTTGGTTTCGGCGCAGAATACGCGCTATCCACGAACTGGAGTGCCTTCATCGAGTACGACTATATGGACTTCGAGAAGAAGAGCGGCGCGCTCGACCTGACTGCGCTTGCTGGTGGTGGTGCCCCGGGAACTGCGACCGCCAACGTCGACTTCAAGAACAAAGTCTCGGTTGCAAAGATCGGCGTAAACTACAAGCTCGATTGGGGCATGCCGGTGGTCGCCAGGTACTGAACTCGCATACCGCTTCTCTACGGCGACCAAATCCCAGGGTGCAAACACCCTGGGATTTTTGCTGTCGATTGGCGTGAGTTCGGATTTCAACGCGTAACCCGGATCAGCTTCGTAGGGACGGATCGTGATCCGCCATCTTCGAATGGCGATGCGCACTTAACCGTCGTGGTTAAGTGCACTGGCACCGCAATTCAACTCGGTTCAGACCAACTGTCGACGAATTGGGTCTTTCCCAAAAGGTCGTCAACAGAAATCTTTTGCCACGCCAGCGATATTTCTTCTAACTCGTTGATGGTGGATCCGGTCTGAGCCGCGCTGAAGTCGGCATAACGCCGTATATCGAGAACCGCGGCGTTCGTCAGTGTAATCCTCTGCCAGACCGCTTCTTCGCCGTTTGCATTCTTGTACATAAATTCCAGGATAACAGGGGTGAGCACCTCCCGGGTCACAAAAGCTTGAAGGATTTGCGGAGATGCCGCGTCCCATGGCTTGATGATGGTTAGGGGTAAGTGTCGTCGCTTGCCGGTCGCAAGTCCGGTAGCTGGATCATGCGGGATGGTTGCCTGCATGGAGACATTAACACCAACCATCCAGTCGTTACTTCCTCTGACGTTTGGGGTTCCTTTGAACTGTCCCTGCTGGCTCCCTTTTATGCTCAAATAATAATGTTCCACGTGATTCCTCCGTCTTTTGTTTCCTTTGTTGAAGCTCCAGTTTCGCGATGCGCGCCGCTGACGTGGCGCCTTGGGGTGATGGAGTATACCAACACTTACCGTTTCACATACGACGTTTAAACCGCTTCGTTGAGTAGCAGAGAGCTCGATGACTTACTGGGTCAAACGGATCAAACTTAAGACCGGGGAAATAGTCACGGAACGTGAATTGCGGCACGACGAGAATCTATTTGAGGGCGCGGCTCCCGTCGTGGGTGATAATGCAAGCGTGGCCCGGATGAGCGCCGCTCCGTAGGGCGGATCGTGATCCGCCATCTTCGAATTGCGATGAACGGCGGATTACGCCTTCGGCTAATCCGCCCTACGGACTATCTTTCCCAAGGTGATTTCCGGCCTGCGGAGACCCATCGCGATCCAGGCGGCGATAAGCCTCACCATGAACTTGCCGGAGTGACCATCATAATTCGGCAAGTCATCGGCAAGCGCGACGCCGTCTCGCCGGTGTTGTGTCATGACCCGCATTTCAAGCGGTGGCGCACCTGCCGGAAAACGGTTCCGGTACATCGTCAGCCAATGTCCCCTGGTAAAGTCGAGGAACATTGCCGAATTGCAACATGTGGTGATGACGCGCCGGGTCGGAGAATCGGACTTGAGCCGGTGCTCTTCCAGATACTCCTGCCCCGTCACACACTGCACGCGATCCTTTCGATACAGGACGTAGTCTGTTCCACCGTCGGAATTGAGGATGGGTGGCGCGGAAGGCAGTTGCTCGAAGCGGCTTCCGGCTTCCTGGCAACTCGCGCAATAGCAGGAGGCGGTCAGAATCGGCCGGCCGACGGCTTCCAATTTCACCTTGCCGCATGTGCATATCCCGGAGAGCTGTTTTTGCTGTTTCTGGTTCACTGCGACCGCCCGTTCGTGCGTCCTGTTGATGAAGTTATTGCCGTAATTCCTACCGTAATTCCCGGGGAGCCTGGAATAACTGATCATTAACCATACAAGCCCATGATTTACGCCAAATTTGGGTGGGCAATCGCGCCCGTGTCGTCGTGGGATCGTCCACGGCGACGGCTCTTCTTTGTTTTGCTGATCTTGCGACTGGGGCTGACAGGTAGGGAACGCAGGTGGCTGAAACACTGGATAAAGCAACGGAAAGCGATCAACAGCCTGAGGCGGCGCAGCAGGGGGCTTCGAGCCGGGTGCCGGCGATAGCGGTGTCCCTGGCCGCCTTGGCCGTCATTGGCGCGGCCACCGCCAATTCCTTGCCGAATTTCGATAGCTTCGCCTTGCCGAGTTTCAATCACTTCTCCTTGCCGGATTTCGATCACTTCTCCTGGCCTGACTTCAGCCGGTTCTCCCTGCCGAATTTCAAACGCTCCGCTGCGCAATCTCCAACCAGGACGGCTCCAGCCCCGATACCGGATCTCGTCGTCAGGGCGGCACTGACGGATATTCAGTTGTCGCAGAGGGATATTCAGTTGTCGCAGCAGCAAAACGCAGCTGTGTTGGTGTCGCTCACGCAGAGCTCCGCAACTCAACAAACGGATTTGAAAAGACTATCCCGCCAACTCTCCTCGCTGGCGGCGCAGACCGAGGCTCTGCAGAATGCAACCATGCCGTTGACGACTTCCAGCATCCCACATCCAAATCCGCGCGCCCGGCTGATCCGAACGTCGCGAAAAATAATTCCTCCACCGCCTCCATTTGTCGGCCCCGTTTCGGTCGGAGGCGCCCCGCTGAGTCCAGCGCCGATACCGGGCAAGGGCGCGGGATAGTTTTGGTCCCACGACTTAAATTTGTGAACATCGATCCAAGAGACTGGGCTAACGCAGAAGCATAGCATGTACGTTTTCCGTCGATTTCGTCGGTGCAGCATTGGGTCTGGAATAGTAACCGCTTGCTTCCGTGCGTGAGTTTCTCCGGACGAAGCTGCAAATCCCGGACGCCTGCTATCCGGTCGCGAATGCGGGGTGGTCTCAACCGGTCGACGCAACACTTTATCTTAGGGGAAAAAGATGGAGTGTAGCGATGGATCAGGGATTTCGTCGAGGATTTACAGCAGCCGAGAAGTCGGAGTTATGGGATCGCTGGCAGCGCGGCGAGTTGCTCAAGGCGATCGGTCGGGCGTTTGGTAAGCCGTCATCGTCGATTTATTTCCAGGTGTCACCGCACGGTGGGATTCGTCCAGCTCCCCGGCGTCGCTCACGGTTGGCGCTGACACTCTCGGAACGCGAGGAGATATCGAGAGGCATTGCGGTACATCGATCGGCAAGAACGATGGCTGGGTTGCTGGGCCGCTCGCCCTCGACGGTGAGCCGGGAAATCAGCCGGAATGGCGGCTATGATGGCTACCGAGCGGCGCTGGCCGACGAGAATGCCTGGAAACGAGCCCGCCGCCCGAAACGCTGTAAGCTGGCGACCAATTCCTGGTTGCGACAGGCGGTGGCCAGCAAGCTGAGATTAAATTGGGCGCCCGAGCAGATAGCCGGCTGGCTTAAGAGAGCCCATCCTGAAGGTGAGCGTTATCACGTGTCACACGAGACGATCTATCGCAGTCTATTCGTTCAGGCCCGCGGGGTGCTTAAGAAAGAGCCGCTTTGCCATCTTCGATCGAAGCGCACGATCCGCCGATCGAAACAGGCGGGTCTCCAAGGCGATGGACGGGGACAAATCAAGGATCCCCTCTCGATCCGTCAGCGACCGGCAGCGGTTGAAGATCGGGCGGTGCCTGGCCATTGGGAAGGCGATCTCTTGTCCGGGTCCAAGAACAGCTATATCGCGACCCTGGTCGAACGTCATACCCGCTACGTGATGCTGGCGAAGGTGGCCAATAAGGACACCCAGACGGTCGTATCCGCGCTCATCAAGCAGGCAAAAAAGCTGCCGAGCGAGCTGTACAAATCGCTGACCTGGGACCGGGGCAAGGAACTTGCGGATCATCGACGATTTACGTTGACGACCAACATTGACGTTTACTTTTGTGATCCGCAAAGCCCATGGCAGCGCGGTTCAAATGAGAACACCAATGGTCTGCTGAGACAGTACTTCCCCAAGGGCACCGACCTGTCGGTGCATTCGCAAGCCTACCTGAACAAAGTGGCTCGTCAGCTCAACGAACGACCACGCGAGACCTTGCAATTTGAAACCCCAGCGGAGAGATTTAACGCCTGTGTTGCGTCGACCGGTTGAGCCGGCGCTAAACCGGACATGGCGCGCACAGCCCGTTTCGGTCGGGAATGACCCAGGTGCGAAACGTCAAATCCAGGCTTTTGCGGCACAAATTGATCGTCAGCCCCCATTTCATAGATCGTCAATCCCTGCTGTAATTGCGTGTCATTGCCAGCGAAGGCCGGCGCAGTCACGAGCCGCAGGGAATGCAATGCGACGACGCCATTTCATCCAGGGAATTGCTGCTTCAGCAGCATGGCCGCTGGTCGCGCGCGCGCAGCAAGCGTCGCTTCCGGTCATCGGATCTCTCAGCATCGGTTCGCCCGAACCGTGGACACCCCTGATCGCCGGTTTTCTCGAAGGTCTCAAGGACGCGGGCTTCGTCGAAGGGCGGAACGTGCACATCGAGTATCGGTGGGCCGAGGGGCGGCCCGACCGGCTGCCCGGCCTTGCCGCCGAACTGGTCGAGAGCAAGGTCGCAGTGATCCTGGCCAACGGCGGCAGCGCACCTGCAAAGGTGGCAAAAGCGGTGACATCGACGATTCCAATTGTCTTTGTCAGCTCAGCCGATCCGCTCCGGGCAGGTATCGTGACAAGTCTCAATCGGCCGGGTGGCAACGTTACGGGTGTCAGCATGCTTGGGTCGGCGTTGGAATCCAAACGCCTTGGGTTGCTGCACGAGGTGTTTCCCGGGCCCATGCCGATCGGCGTGCTGCTTAACCCGCAATATCCTGATGTCGCAGCCGAGACAAGCGAGCTGCAGGAGGCCGCTGGCGTTCTCAAACGGAAGATCATCGTCGCATATGCCGGCACGGTTCCTGAAATCGATGCGGCCCTTGCCTCCGTTGCTGAACAGGGGGCTGGCGCGCTGCTCGTTGCCCAAGACCCGTTCTTTGGCAGTCGTCGTGAACAACTCGTCGGCCTTGCGGCGCGCCACAAATTGCCGGCGATCTATGTCGAGCGCGAGTTCGCCAAGCTCGGAGGTCTCCTGAGCTACGGCACTAACTTTACCGACGCGTTTCATCAGGCCGGAATTTATGTCGCGAAAATCCTGAAAGGTGCCAACCCCGCCGATCTTCCGGTCATCCAGCCGACCAAGTTCGAGTTCGTCATCAATCTCGGAACCGCACGGCAACTCGGCCTCGAGATTCCTGCGACAATTCTCGCCCGCGCCGACGAGGTGATCGAATAAGCCCGTAGGGCGGATTGGCCAACGGGTATTGCGGTATCACGGTGACAGTGCTGGACTGCACCCCATAAGTGAGACACGGTCATTTTCCGTGACGGGGCGTAATCCGGCAGCTACGCCGGCACCCGCCCACCGAAGAACGGCATCAATGCCTGGCTCAGCGTGTGCGGCCGCTTTGAGGTGAAAATCATTGCAGCGCCGGCCTCATCGCTTTCGCTCCCCGGAGCCCCGAGCAGATCAGAGACGCGCCGCGCGATCGCGGGGGCGGGATCGATCCAGTCGACCGGCCATGGTGCGAGTTTGATGAGCCGGTCCAGCAGCAGCGGGTAATGCGTGCAGGCCAGCACGACCGTATCGGTGCGGGCGGCGCCGTGCTCGACAAAGCAGGGGGCGATTTCGCTGGCGATGTCCTTGTCGCTGACCTCGTTGCCGCTCAGCGCCTGCTCGGCCAGCGAGGCGAGTTCGGCCGAGCCCACCAGCGTCACTTCGCAACCGTCTGCGAAATCGTGGATCAGTTTCCTGGTGTATTCGCGCTTCACCGTGCCCTTGGTGCCGAGCACGGAGACGCGCTTGGTCTTCGACGAGGCGCAGGCCGGCTTGATCGCGGGCACGGTGCCGACGAACGGCACCTGGTATTCGCTGCGCAGATGCGACATCACAAGCGTGGAGGCGGTGTTGCAGGCGATCACCACTAGGTCGGGGCTGTGGGTTGTGATCAATTCGCCGACCAGCGGCACCACGCGGGCGATGATCTGCTCCTCGCTGTGGTGGCCATAGGGGAAGAACGCATCGTCGGCGACGTAGACGTAATGCGCATCGGGCCGGGCGCCGACGATTTCACGCAACACCGTGAGACCGCCTAGGCCGGAATTGAACAGGAAAATCGTCGGAGGGACTGACACGAGGCGATCCTAGCCGATACGCGGTTACCATTCAGTTGTTTTTGAGGTCCGGCGGTGGGCCGATCGGGCCGCCGACCGGCCATAGCGTTGGTTTTGCCAAACAATCTGGAATGATTCAAATCGCGTTGCCGGGAATGGAAAGCTATCAGGACGGATCATTGTAGATGCGAACAAGATCCAAAGACGACCGGCAGGTCGGAAAGAGCGGGGAGCCCGAACCAAATATGATACGAAATACCTCATCGAGCTGGGGCAGCCTCTCGCGTGCATTCCACTGGATTCTCGGGTTCGCCATCATCGCCATGCTGGCCTATGGCTGGTGGATGAACCATTTTCCGGCGCGGCCGGATCGCTTCTTCTACCGTTCGATCCACGCCGATATCGGTTATGTCGTGCTGCTGCTGACCGTGCTCCGGCTGCTCTGGCGCGGCGTCAATCCGACGCCGGCGTTGCCCGATGACACCACGCGCTGGCAAAAGATCGCGGCGCGCGTCAGCCACGGCGCGCTCTATGCCATTACCATTTTGGTCGCGATGCTGGGCTGGGCGCATTCCGGCGCGCACACGCCTGATTATTCGAGCTGGTTCGGGTTGTTTCACGTCCCGCAGATCACCTCGCCCGACAAGGCCGCGGCCGACGCCTATGAGGAACGCCACATCTTCTTTGCCTATGTGCTGCTGGCGTTGATCGGGCTGCATCTTGCCGCCGCGGCATGGCATCACTTCATCAAGCGCGATCGGGTGACCGCGCGTATGGTGGATGGCACGGCCGGCTGACGAACCGGCTTAGAATTCCTCCAGAAAAACGCGTCTTTTTGCCTCTTCACGAGATGGCCGCCGGCAGCGTAAGGCTTCGGTCGAAACATATCAGTCTCAGTGAAAGAACCGTCATGTCCCTCGCGCGAATGCTCTCAACGGCAACACTGCTCGCCGCCGTCGCCCTCGTCCCGGTCGCAGGTGCAGCTCACGCGCAGAGCGCGACCGAGATTCAGCTGAGCTACAAGGACAAGAAATTCGATCCGGCCGAGATCACGGCGCCTGCGAATACGCCGATCGTGATCAAGCTGAAAAACCTCGACGCCAAGGCGATGGAATTCGAAAGCAAGACGCTGCACATCGAGAAGGTGGTTGCGGGCGGCAGCGACGCCACCATCAATGTGCGCGCGCAAAAGCCGGGCCGTTACGAATTCTTCGACGAATACAACGAGAAGGTGGCCCGCGGCGCGCTGGTCGTGAAGTAAGACACCGCCGTGATCGCCGCCCTGATCATCGTTTTCCGCGAAGTTTTCGAGGCCGGCCTCATCATTGGCATCGTGCTGGCGGTGACGCGGCAGGTCGCCCATCGCAATCGGTGGATCGGCGGCGGCGTGCTGGCCGGCGTTCTCTTGGCCTGCGTGGTCGCGGCCTTTGCCGGCGCGCTCTCGAACCTGTTCGCGGGCATGGGGCAGGAGCTGTTCAACGCTGCGATCCTCAGTGTCGCCGTGGTGATGCTGACCTGGCACAATGTCTGGATGGCGCGCCACGGCAGCGAGATGGCCGGTGAATTGCGCAGCGCGGGGCAGGCGGTGGTCCAAGGATCGAAATCGCTGCTGGCGCTCGCGATCGTGGTCGGCCTCGCGGTGCTGCGCGAGGGCAGCGAGGTCGTACTGTTTCTCTACGGCGTGCTGGCCGGCGGCAGCGACAGCGGCTGGAGCGTGGCGTTTGGCGGTTTTGCCGGGCTCGCGCTCGGCGCCATGACCTGCCTCTTGACCTATTTCGGCCTGGTGCGGATCCCGACGCGGGCCCTGTTCACCACCACGACGGTCCTGATCGCGCTGCTCGCCGCCGGCATGGCAGCGCAGGCCGCGGCCTTTCTGGAAAAGGCCAACTGGCTGACCGCGATGGACAACGTGGTCTGGGATTCAGGCTGGCTGCTGTCGGACACCAGCATCGCCGGCAAGGCCCTGCACACCCTGATCGGCTACACCGACCAGCCGACCGCGATGCAGCTTGTGGTGTATCTGGCGATCCTGGCCGTGACCTTCGTGCTGATGCGGTTGTACGGTGCGCCGGTGAAGGCGGTGGTGTCGGCAGGAAGCTAACTCTTGGGTTAAGTCGGCGTCGGCGTTCAGGTCACCTCGCCCCGCTCGCGGGGAGAGGTCGGATCGCATCGAAGATGCGATCCGGGTGAGGGGGGACAGGTCTATCGATTTGCACTATCTTCGCGGAGAGAGCCCCTCACCCAACCCTCTCCCCGCAAGAGCGGGGCGAGGGAGATCACGCATCACGTTCCGATTTCCCCTCATACTTCCCCGAACACCCGCCGGAAAATCGTATCGACGTGCTTGAAGTGATAGCCGAGGTCGAACTGTTCCTCGATCTCGGCATCGGTCAGATACTTCTTCACCTCGGGGTCTTTTTTCAGCAGCGTCTGAAAGTCGCCTTCGCCGCGCCATACCGGCATGGCGTTGCGCTGCACGAATTTGTAGGCGTCCTCGCGGCTGGCGCCCTTTTGCGTCAGCGCGATCAGGAGCCGCTGCGAATGCACGAGGCCGCCGAGGCGGTCCAGGTTTTTTTGCATGTTGGCGGGATAGATCAACAGCTTGTCGATCAGGCCGGCCAGGCGATTGAGCGCAAAATCGAGCGTCACTGTCGCGTCGGGGCCGATCATACGTTCGGCTGAGGAGTGCGAGATATCGCGCTCGTGCCAGAGGACTACATTTTCCATCGCCGGCATTGCATAGGCGCGCACCATGCGCGCGAGACCTGTGAGGTTTTCCGATAGCACCGGGTTGCGCTTGTGCGGCATCGCCGACGAGCCCTTTTGCCCTTCCGAGAAGAATTCTTCGGCTTCCAGCACCTCGGTGCGCTGCAGATGGCGGATTTCGGTGGCGAGGCGCTCGACCGAGGAGGCGATGACGCCGAGGGTTGCAAAATACATCGCATGGCGGTCGCGCGGGATTACTTGCGTCGAGATCGGCTCCGGCGTCAGCCCCATCGCCTTGGCGACATGTTCTTCGACGCGCGGGTCGATCTGGGCAAAGGTGCCGACGGCGCCTGATATCGCGCAGGTCGCAACTTCCTTGCGCGCGGCGAGCAGGCGCTCGCGGGCACGGGAAAATTCGGCGTAGGCGTAGGCGAGCTTGAGCCCAAAGGTCACCGGTTCGGCGTGGATGCCATGGGAGCGGCCGATGGTCGGCGTCATCTTGTGCTCGAAGGCGCGCCTCTTCAGCGCCGCCAAAACCTTGTCGATATCGGCAATTAAAAGATCGGCGGCGCGGGTGAGCTGGACGTTGAGGCAGGTGTCGAGCACGTCGGAGGAGGTCATGCCCTGGTGGACGAAGCGCGCCTCGGGGCCGACGATTTCGGCGAGATGGGTCAGGAAAGCGATGACGTCGTGCTTGGTCTCGCGCTCGATCTCGTCGATGCGATCGACGTTGAAGGTGGCATCCTTGGCCTTGGCCCAGATGGTCTTTGCGGCTTCCTTGGGGATGGTGCCAAGTTCGGCCAGCGCGTCGGCGGCATGCGCCTCGATCTCGAACCAGATCTTGAAACGGGTCTGCGGCTCCCAGATGGAGGCCATTTCCGGGCGGGTGTAGCGGGGGATCATGGTCGATTCTCGACAGTTGTTTTTTACGCCGCGCTTTAGCAGATCGCACGCCGGGAAACCACCCGTGCGGGGTTGGCTGGCTGGAAAACATTGCTCCGAGATGGCGGCAGCGGCCGCAACATGTCTTTGGACGATACCTGTTCCCTCGGATTTAAGGATGGCGAGGGACCGTTTTTGCGGGCAGGCTTGGAGCAACAGCCGTCAAGGGAGCCAACGCAACATGAGCGCCAGCGCGGGTGCCGAAACCGTATTGTCAGGCACGGAAACGCCGGAACGAGGTGTCCTGCTGGGATGGATGATCTTTACCGGTCTTTCGATCTTTGCCGTCTTCCTGCTGTGGCGGTACGGCTTGATCCATCTGATGCTCGCCGCCGACCGCACCTATATTTCGAGCCTCATCGTCGCGCTCTACGTCATCACCTGCGGCCATTGCTTCTGGCGCACGCGCGCGATCGCGCGTGAGGGTGAAGCTGCAAGAAGCTGTCGCGCCATCCTGTCGGCTCCGAACGGAACCAGGGCGCTGAGTGCAGATACGCCCGGCCTGCCGGCCGGGCTGGTCACGGATCACATCCGTAACCTCGTGATGAAGGCAAAGGCGCAAGGCGCCGGCCGCATCGACCAGACGCTGCTGTTGCGGGCGCTGGCCGACCGGTTGCGCGGTTCCAACGGGTTCGGCGCCTTCGTGTCCGACGCGCTGATGAAGCTCGGACTGCTGGGAACCATCATCGGCTTCATCATCATGCTGGCGCCGATCGCGACCCTCGATGCGGCCGACAAGGTTGCGATGAAATCATCGATGGGGTTGATGAGCGACGGCATGGCGGTCGCGATGTACACGACGCTGGCGGGCCTGATCGGCTCCATCCTCGTCCGAATTCAGTATTACATGCTCGATGCCGCGACCCAGCGGGTGTTTTCCGATGCGGTCATGCTGACCGAGACGCACGTCACCCCGGCTCTGGAACGCCACCATGATGGATGATTTCGGTCTCTATCCGCGCGAGGAGCCGTTCGACCCGCTCGGCGTGATGCTGTTCAAGGCGCTGCAGGTGATCGCCTTCCTGTTCTTCCTGGCGTTGCTCGCGGTATCCCCGGATTCGAAGGAAGGCAAAATCGATTCCAAGGCCGAATTCATCATCACGATGGATTGGCCGGACAATCATGCCGACGATCTCGATCTGTTCGTGCAGGATCCCGCCGGCAATATCGCCTGGTATCGCCGCAGAGAGGCCGGTTTCCTCACCCTCGACCGCGATGACCGCGGCGGCGCCAACGACTTCATCGTCGTCAACGGCCAGAAGATCGCCTCGCCGATCCGGGAAGAGATCGTCACCGTGCGCGGCATCGTCGCCGGCGAATATACCGTCAACGTCTCGCACTTTCAGGCGACCACCGGTCAGCCGGTCACGGTGACGGTGAAAGTCCAAAAGCTCAATCCGATCGCGCAGGTGATCTTCGACAACAAGCTGACGGTCGACCACACCGGCGATGAGAAGACCGCGTTGCGGTTCTGGCTCGACGCCCAGGGCAAGGTGATCGACGTCCAGCAGCGGCAGAAATCGCTGCTGGAGACGTTCCGTAACGTCCGCGCCAACGGCGCGGATCTGGATCCCAAGACAGGCGTCAGGATGCCGCGCCGTGAATAGCCTTCAATCGGTCATCCTCACGTTGTCGATCAGCTATGCGCTGATCGGCGCGCTGTTGCTCGTCGTGCTGGTCTACGCGCGCTTGCACTGGTCGGCGAAGGCGATCGCCGTGGTGGTGACGAGCGCGTTCTATATCGCGAGCTTTACTGGCGCGCGCGGGCTGCTGGGATGGGCCACCACCGACAGGCTGCCCGCCACCTTCAAATTGCTGCAGGCCCGCATCGTGGAGCCGCACTCGCTGGAGGGCGATCCAGGCGCGATCTATCTGTGGGTCGAGGCGCTCGACGACGACAACCGGCCGAGCGGCGTGCCCCGGGCCTACCGGATTCCGTACCAGGACAAGCTCGCGGAAAAGACCGACAAGGCGCTAAGCGAAATCGCCGCCGGGCGCCCACAGGGCGGCCGCGCCGCGGACTTCGGCAACGGCGATGGCGGCCTGATCGCCGCCGTCCGCGCGTACATCACGCCAAATGCGATCATGGAGACCTCGGGGGGCGATCCCTCGACGGGCGGGGGATTGACGGCGCCTCCAGCCGCCGGCGAGGGGGTGTCGTTTACGCCACTGCTCCCGCCGCGAATGCCGCCCAAATACGAGCAATAGGCCCGGATTTGGGGGGTAGGCCAGCTTCACGACAAACCGGCCGGGGTTTGGCGAAAGGGCCGCGCGGCCATTCGGCTCCGGAACCGGCCCGAGGACCGGCGCCTCAATTACCCGACCCCAATCACGCAATATTGACTGACACATATTGAAATCTGTCAGCGAGACATGCTATATCCTCTGCTGACGCTTGGGCTGGGCGTCAAATACAAGGGCTCGCCGTCCGATACGGCGGGTTTCGGATCTGAAGAGGACTACCGCGATGACCATGGAAATCATTTATCTAACCGCCCAAATTCAACGCTGGCTTAACCTGCGCGTCGCCCGCCATCTTGAGGCCCAAGCCGCCAAGTTTACTCACTAAACGGAGCGGGACGGCGAGAACCAAACGGAGCGGCCCATGAACGAAGTAGTGGTTTTGACGCCGGAACGGATTCTCGAAGTAACCGAGGATGTGTTGCGGCGTTTCGGGCTGGCAAAGGCCACGGTGGTCGACGTCGCCCGCGCCCTCGACGTCAGCCATGGCAGCGTCTACCGCCATTTTCCGAGCAAGGCTTCACTGCGCCAGGCGGTGGCAAAGCGCTGGCTCGACCGGGTCAACGCGCCGCTTCAGGAAATTGCCGAGACGTCGGGGCCGGCGCCGGCCCGGCTGGAACGCTGGCTGCGCACCATGTTTGCGATCAAGCACAAGAAAGTCAGCGACGATCCCGAGATGTTCAGGACCTACCTGACGCTGGCGCAGGAAGCCTGCAAGGTGGTGAAGGCGCACAAGGACGGCCTGGTCGACCAGATCGTGCATATTCTGTCCGACGGCGTGGAGCAGGGCGCATTTGAGGTCACCGATCTCAAGGCCTCCGCACGCGCGATTTTCGACGCCACCAGCCGTTTCCATCATCCCGCCCATGCCGAAGAATGGAGTGAGGCGGAGCTTGCCGCGCGGATCGATGCCGTGCTGGCGCTGCTGCTCAAAGGCCTGGAAACGCCAGGCAAGCGCTGATCGCGTTTGCCGCGATCGTCGTCGCACCGAAAACCGAGTCTCATCTAAATTGATCCTGGACCCTACCCGCGGGCCCGGGATCGCTGTTGTTTGACATCCGTCAAATCTGGCACGAGCCTGTCCGCTAAGGATCGCGCGGAGGAAAATGTGCTGCTGGCGCTGCTGACCGATATCCACGCCAACCGGCAGGCCCTTGGCGCCTGCCTGGAGGCGGCGCGGGCGCGCGGCGCGGAGCGCTTGATCTGCCTCGGCGATGTCGTCGGATACGGCGCCGATCCGGAATGGACGGTCGATACGGTGATGGGCCTCGTCGAGCGCGGCGCCATCGTCGTGCGCGGCAACCATGACAGCGCGATCGGTACGCCCTCCGAGAGCATGAACGCCGAAGCGCAAGCCGCGATCGAATGGACCCGCGGCCGGCTCAGCGCGGACCAGCGGCGGTTTCTGGCCGAATTGCCGCTGACCCGGCAGGACGATGATCGCCTCTACGTTCATTCCGAAGCCAGCCAGCCGGCGCGGTGGCGCTACGTCCAGGGCACGCCGGAGGCCGCGCGCAGCCTCGAGGCGACGGAAGCCCGCATCACCTTCTGCGGACACATCCACAAGCCGGCGCTGTATTCGATGTCGTCGGCCGCCAAGATGACGAGCTTCGTCCCGGCCTCCGGCGTCCCTATACAATTGAGTGGGGGCAGGCGCTGGCTCGCCGTGATCGGCTCGGTCGGACAGCCGCGCGACGGCAATCCAGCCGCGGCGTTCGCGATGCTCGATACCACTTCCCAAGAGATCACCTATTGTCGCGTGCCCTACGACGTCGAAACGGCGGCCAGCCGGATCCGCGCCAACGGCTTGCCGCATTGGCTGGCCGACCGGCTGCTGATCGGGAGGTGAGCGATGGCCAAACCGTCGCGGAACAGGCCGACGATCGCGACCGGCGCTACGCTGGATGGTTTTACGATCGGAGAATGCGTCCATCGCGGCGGCATGGCGACGCTGTGGACCGTGACTCATCCCGGCATCAGTGTGCCGCTGCTGATGAAAATCCCCCGGGTTTCCGAGGGCGAGGATCCGGCCGCGATCGTCAGTTTTGAAATGGAGCAGATGATCCTGCCGCGGCTGACGGGACCGCACGTTCCCGGCTGTTTCGGCACCGGCGATTTCAGCCGGCAGCCCTACGTCGTGATCGAGCGCATCCCGGGCACCACGCTGTACGACCGGCTCCGCGAGCTGCCGATCCCCTACGAAGAGGCGAGGGTGATCGGCGGAAAGATCGCGACCGCGCTCGCCGATCTGCACCGGCAGAACGTCATTCATCACGACATCAAGCCCAGCAGCATCATGTTTCGCCCCTCCGGCGAATGCGTCCTGATCGATTTTGGATTGTCGCATCACAATCTGTTGCCCGATCTGCTGCAGGAAGAATTCCGCCTGCCCTACGGCACCGCGCCCTACATGGCGCCGGAGCGCCTGCTGGGCCGGCGCGACGATCCGCGTAGCGACCTGTTTTCGCTCGGCGTGCTCTTGTATTTTTTCACCACCGGCGAGCGGCCGTTCGGCGAGGGCGAAACGCTGCGCAGCATGCGCCGGCGGCTGTGGCGCGATCCGCATCCGCCGCGCCAGCTCAAGACCGATTATCCGCCCTGGCTGCAGGAGATCGTGCTGCGCTGCCTGGAGATCGAGCCGGTCTGGCGTCACCCGACGGCGCAGCAACTGGCGTTCGACCTCGCGCATCCCGAACAGGTCAAACTGACCGCGCGATCGGAACGCACAAAACGCGATCCGCTCTCAACGGTCTGGCGGCGCCGCTTCAATCGCGGCCTGACCCAGCAGAGACCGAAATCCGATCTTGCCGCTCAACTGGCGTCGGGCCCGATTGTGGCCGTAGCACTTGATATCGCCGAAGGGTCGGAGCCGCTGAACGAGCAGCTGCGCAAGACCGCCGAGCAGACCTTGGCGACGCTGCCATCGGCCCGGCTCGCCTGCCTGAACGTGCTCAAGCTCGGTCGCATCACGCTCGACAAGACGCTCGACGAGCAAGGCAACAACAAGCACATCGACCGGCTTGTCGCGCTCCGCCATTGGGCCTCGCCGTTACAGCTCGACGAGAGCCGGCTCACCGTGCATGTGCTGGAGGCGATCGATCCCGCTTCCGCGATCCTGGAATTCGTCGAGATCAATCACGTCGATCACGTCGTGATCGGCGCGCGGCAAAATTCGCTGGCGCGCGCGCTGCTCGGCAGCGTCTCGGCCAGGGTGGCGGCCGAGGCCGGCTGTACCGTCACCGTGGTGAGGCCGCCGCGGCTGGCGGCGGTGCAAGGGACGGAAGATACGAACGGCAGCGCGAACGCTGCGGGCGCCTAGAGGGCGAAGTGGTTCAGGAGCCTCACGATGACCATCACCATTACTGCCTTTGAACGGTCACCCGATGGCGGCAAGGGACTGGCGCGTGATACGCGCGTTCGCTGGGCACTTGAAGAAGTGGGCCAACCCTACGAGGTTCGCCTGGTTTCGTTCCGTGCGATGAAGGAACCC
This sequence comes from uncultured Alphaproteobacteria bacterium, assembly GCA_963836765.1. GTDB lineage: Bacteria > Pseudomonadota > Alphaproteobacteria > Rhizobiales > Xanthobacteraceae > Bradyrhizobium. The sequence goes on along the minus strand of CAWILG010000048.1, from coordinate 291,156 downwards.
GTGCATCGGGCGCTTCATCCGTTCGGCCAGATTCCAACCTACGAGGAGGGCGATCTCTTCCTGTTCGAGACCGGCGCGATCGTGCTCCATATCGCCGAGCGCCATGCGGGCCTGCTGCCGGACGATGCCAATGCGCGGGCGCGCGCGATCACATGGATGTTTGCCGCGCTCAACACGGTGGAGCCGCCGATCCTTGAACTCGTAACCGCCCGGATCCTGGAGGGCGACAAGACCTGGAATGCGGAGCGTCTGCCTCTGGTCCAGGATCGCATCCGCGACCGGCTCGACCAGCTTTCCGCTCGCCTCGGCGATGCCGACTGGCTCGATGGTGCGTTCAGCGCGGGCGACCTGCTGATGGTCTCGGTGCTGCTCAGGTTGAAATCGTCGGGCATTCTGGACGAATTTCCGAACCTGGCCGCCTATGTAGCCCGCGGCGAAGCACGGCCCGCCTACAAGCGGGCTTTCGCTGCTCAATTGGCGGTTTACAGCGGCAAGCCACCGATCGGCTGATTTAGGCGGCGCGGACGTTCTTGATCGGGTTTCTTGCGCCGTGGGATGGTTTGATACGCCGCCTGGCGCCATCATCATCGGTCCCACCATCGAAGAACTGGATGATCTCACGGCAAGGTTCGCACTTGAACATGTTGCGCGATGCCGCCGCCTTCGACATTTCGATCAGGCAGCCCGGACAAAGCGGATTCGTTGAAGATGTTGAAACCAGAGTTTTGGAAATCGAAGTCATTGAAATTGAAGTCCTGAAATTGAAGTTCTGGAAGTGCTGTTGCTGGAATCATTTTAGACTGCGCGAACGAAGTTTCGTTCGCAACTCACGCAACACTACCAACCAGGGCTGATTTTTCGCCGCGGCGAACGCTCTACCGGTTCCGCAACCGCGTGTGGCTTGCCGATTCCTGACGATCGGGCCGGCGGCCCTCGTCAGATCTTTGCATCCCGGGCCGGCGCCGTTCATAGCGGCTAAAGAAAAACTCGAGGTCCGGATGCGGGCGCCGCGGAATGCGACACCTGCGCCTTGACGGCCGCTTCGCGATCACGCCCGCCATCGACGTTAAACCAGGCGGAGGTGAGCGCGACGCGAGGTGGCGGCGACCTTGGCCGGTCGTGTCACATACATGCGCCGCGCCACCACGGCGACGTTAAAACCAAGCCACAACGCAACGCCGCTCCAAACCAGGCCCATCGTCATGACGCGTGCTCTCCGCGAAATTCGAGCGCGCGTTATGCATTGATTTGCATGAATTTAGGAAGACCGGATCACTACGGAATCCGCACGAATATTGGGCATGTGGCGGCGCAACACGAGAAATGCCGCAGCGCCGCGAAATGAGCATGCGCGTGACGATGGCGGCTAGATCGCTTCTCCGCGCGCGGTCGCCGCCGCGTTCCTGATCGCGGAAATATTGGTCTTGTATGCGTCCGCGGTGCCGCCCTTGAACACGGCGGAGCCCGCGACGAATGCGTTGGCGCCGGCGGCCGCCAACTGGCCCGACACGTCAGGACCGACGCCGCCGTCGACTTCGATATCGATCGGGCGTCCCGCAGTCATCGCCCTGACGTCGCTGATCTTGCCGAGCGCCGAGCGAATGAAGGCCTGGCCGCCGAAGCCTGGATTGACCGACATCACCAGCACTAGATCGATCAGATCGATCACGTATTCGATCGCGCTGGCCGGCGTGCCCGGATTGAGCGAGACGCCGGCCTTCTTGCCGAGCGCGCGGATCGCCTGCAGCGAGCGATGCAGATGCGGACCCGCCTCGGCATGGACCGTGATGTGATCGCAGCCGGCTTTTGCAAACGCCTCGAGATATTGATCGCACGGCGAGATCATCAGATGCGCGTCAAAGATCTTGCTGGTGTGCGGACGCATCGCCTTGATGACGTCGGGGCCGTAGGAAATGTTGGGCACGAAATGCCCGTCCATCACGTCGAGATGGATCCAGTCGGCGCCGGCGGAATTGACGGCGCGGACTTCCTCGCCCAGCTTGGCGAAGTCCGCCGCCAGGATCGACGGCGCGATGACGAGAGGACGTGACGCAAATTGCTGAGACATGTGCACGTTTCCGGAACTCTTGCAGGCTATCGGTCTCGCCTAACATGCAGGACGGCCGGGGGCAATGTGGCAGGCATCAGCCTTCCGTGGGCGGAAAAATCTGCCGGAGCGGGCACGAATTGCCTGCCGGTCGGGCCCAGGTCGAATACAAAATACCCCGGTTTTATTGGGTTTTTCATCATGGCACGGCGCTTGCTCAGATGTGGGCGTGAGTTTATGGCCGCGTCACGCGGCGTGTCGGAGTTCTGCCATGTTCCCTGCCATTGGCGCCGCGTCGTCGGCCATCAATGCCCTTCAAGGGCTGCTTTCGTCAAAGTCCTCGTCCACGCAATCGACCGGCTTTGGCCAGGGTGCGAGCAACCCGTTCGATTTTTCCAGCAGCGCCTCGACCTCGACCAGCCAAAGCACGAGCGCGGGCTCCGGAGGCACCGGCTTTTCGCAGATCTCGCCGGAAACGATGAGCGCGCTGCTGGCGGCGCAAAGCCAGTCATCGACGGCGTCGACGTCATCGACCACTACGGCATCAACCAGTTCGACGGATCCGCTGAAGGACCTGTTCTCGCAGATCGACGCCAATGGCGACGGCCAGATCTCAAAGTCCGAATTCGAAAACGCGCTCGGCGCCGGCGGCACCAACACCGCGCAGGCTGACGACGTCTTCAACAAGTTGGATCAGAATGGCGACGGTTCGGTCAGCCTCGACGAAATGTCCAACGCGCTGAAGGGCGCCGGCGGCAAGGGCGGGCACCACCACCATCACAAGGTCGCCGCTTCGGACGGATCGAGCGATTCCAGCAGCAGCAGCAGCGGCAGCAGCACCGGCGGATCATCGACCACCGATCCGCTTTTGCAGGCCTTGGAGGGCGCTTCGAGCACCTCCGTCTCCAATAGCGACGGGTCCACGACGACGTCCGTGACGTACGCCGACGGTTCAAAGGTGATGATGACGTCGCCGGCGGCGACGACAGCCTCCAGCACCGCGACATCGTCCTATAATTTCATCGAACAGATGATCCAGCGCGAGGCCAGCGCGCTTTCATCTTCCGTCTCCGCATCGCTCTCGGTCAGCGCCTAGCGGACGGTTGGCGGACGGTAGGGGCCGCATCATCTAGTCATCTGGAACGCAAGTTCGTCACATTATAATGGTAGCTCGAATCTCTCTGTATAGAGGAGAGCGCTTGTGGCGAATGCAGGTGTGAGAGGCCGGCCGATCGCGCCGTTAGTGCTGAGTGCGCAGGAGCGAGCGTACTTGGAGAGGCAAGTTCGTCGTCATCGTGTTGCCCGGTCGCTATCTGAGCGGTGCCGCGCGATCCTGCGCTGTGCGGATGGCTTGCCAAGCAAGTCCGTGGCTGCCGAACTCGGCATTCATGAACACACCGTTGGCAAGTGGCGCCGCCGATTCTTGAAGGATCGCTGTGATGGCCTGCTTGACGAAGCCCGCCCTGGCCGCCCTCGCACCATCAACGACGATCAGGTTGCGGCCGTGATCGAGCGAACGCTGCGCACGACACCAGCCGACGCGACGCACTGGTCGATCCGCTCGATGGCTGCGGAAACTGGCTTTTCCCACACCAGATCCGCCGAATGTGGTCGGCGTTCGGCTTGCAGCCGCACCGTAGCCAGACATTCAAGTTGTCGAACGATCCGCTGTTCGTCGACAAGGTGCGCGATATCGTCGGCCTTTACCTATCCCCACCGAACCGAGCCCTTGTCCTCAGCATCGATGAGAAAAGCCAGATTCAGGCGCTCGATCGCGAGCAACCGGTCTTGCCTATGATGCCTGGCGTGCCGGAGCGTCGTACGCACAGCTATGTGCGACATGGTACGACCTCGCTGTTTGCCGCGCTCGATGTCGCCTCGGGGTTCGTCATCGGCAAATGCTACAAGCGCCACCGAGCAATCGAGTTCTTGAAGTTCCTAAAAGAGATCGATGCTCAAGTTCCTGAAGGCCTCGATGTCCATATCGTCATGGATAACTACGCCACCCACAAGACACCCAAGATCAAAACGTGGCTCGCCCGCCGGCCTCACTATCATGTCCATTTTACGCCGACTTCCGCGTCATGGATCAATCAGGTCGAGCGCTGGTTCGCTGAACTCACCAGAAAGCAGATCCAGCGAGGTGTCCACACCTCCGTCAGGCAGCTCGAGGCCGACATCCGTACCTTCATCGACCTGCACAACAGAAACCCGAAGCCCTTCAAATGGACCAAGTCCGCAGACCAGATTTTGGCCTCGTCAAACGCTTTTGCCGCAAAGCCCAGCAGACTTTATGTGGCGAACTTTAGATTCACGTGACTAGCTAGCTAGGGCGTGTACTCATAAATGCGCGATGTCCGCATTTGGGCAGGCGTAAAGCAGACATGCGCTGGTCACTTCGGAATTTCGCCTTTTGACCCAGACTGTGTGAAAACCCCATCGATGCTATGATTCCCTTGCTGAATCGCGGGGGAATGATGAAGGGTTTCGTTCAAGGGGCGGATCGCCAGCAGACGACGCTGTTGCCGGAATGCCTTGATGATTGGGTCGACGAGAGCAATCCTGTTCGCGCGGTCGATGTGTTCGTCGATGCGCTGGAACTCCGCGACCTCGGGTTCGATGGCGTCGATGCGGCAGCGACCGGTCGGCCCGGGTATCATCCTTCGCCGCTGCTCAAGCTCTACATCTACGGCTATCTCAACCGAGTCCAATCGAGCCGGCGGCTGGAGCGTGAGGCTGGCCGCAATCTGGAAGTGATGTGGCTGACGGGACGGCTCGTTCCGGATCACAAAACCATCGCCGATTTCCGCAAAGACAACGGCTCCGCCATCAAGAAGGTCTGCGCGCAATTCGTTGCCTTGTGCCGCAAGATGGGTCTGCTGGCGAAAGCGAGCGTTGCGATCGACGGCAGCAAGTTCAAGGCGGTCAATTCGCGCGACAACAACTTCACGAAGGGAAAGATGGAGCGGCGCCTGGCGCAGATCGAGGAGAGCGTTGCGCGCTATCTGAGCCAACTTGACACAGCCGATCGTCAGACAGCTTCTGGTGAGGCGCCGTCGGAGGAGCTTGTGGCCAGGACCACGCGGCTCAAGGAGAAGCTGATCAAGCTCGAAGAAGAGGTGAAGCGCCTTAAAGCGATTGAGAAAGTGATGCTTGCGGCGCCCGATCAGCAGGTCTCCTTCACCGATCCTGATTCCCGCTCGATGGCGACCAGCGGGCGCGGCTCTGGGATGGTCGGCTATAATGTGCAAGCGGCCGTCGACACGACGAACCATCTGATCGTCGCGCATGAGGTGACCAACGTCGGCACCGACAAGTCGCATCTTGCGAACATGGCCAACCAAGCGAAGGCGGCATTGGAGGCAGAAAACCTCGAAGCCTTCGCCGATCGCGGCTACTTCAAGGGCGAGGAGATCCTCGCATGCGATGAGGCTGGCATCACGGTCACGCTGCCAAAACCCCAGACATCGGAGGCGAAGTCGGAAGGCCGCTTCGGCAAGCAGGACTTCCGCTACGTGGCTGAGGAAGACATTTACATTTGTCCTGCCGGTGAGAAGCTCGCCCACCACTTCACGAACGAGGAAAATGGATTGGTCTTGCGCCGCTACTGGACCAATGCGTGCCGCACCTGCGCGGTGAAGGCTCAGTGCACGAAGGGACCGCAACGTCGCATCACGCGTTGGGAACACGAGCACGTTGTCGATGCCGTGCAGGCGCGCCTGGACAGAAATCCGGATGCAATGCGTACTCGTCGCGAGACGGTCGAGCATCCGTTTGGCACGCTGAAGATGCGGATGGGGGCGACGCACTTTCTGATGAAGACGCTGCCCAAAGTGGCGACTGAGATGGCGTTGCACGTGCTCGCCTACAACCTCACGCGCGTGATGAACCTCCTCGGTATCAAACCGCTCCTCGCCGCGATCCGGGCGTGAGGAGCGTGTACTGTTGTGCGCGCCGTGTGACCGTTCAGGTCGCTCAGCGCGGCCCGAGGTTGCGCCCGGATTGACTCCAGACCCGATGCAGCAAAAATAGGCTCAGCCGGTCACTTCGAGGTCCGTCGCGCCCGGCTGCTGCAGTTATTGGGGTACGAAAAACGTTTCCACACGGCCTGGACCCGTAGCAGATATGCATCTGGACGAGCTCGGAAATATCCCAGTCAGCGCACTGGTAGCGCACGCATCAGCTACGACTGTCGGGCACAGCGTGGAAAATGCGCAAGTTGTCCTCAAGCCCCTTAATTGCGCGGAGCCCGAGATCGTTAAAGATGAGCCCCGAGCCTGCAACCAGGTCCTTGACCGTGCTGGAGACTAAAATCTCGCCGCCGCCAGCAAGCTGACTTACTCGGGAAGCAATGTTGACGGCGATCCCGGTCACATCGTTATCCTCGCGAATCTCGACTTCCCCTGTATGCAAGCCGGCGCGGATCGCAATGCCAAGCGGCCGAACACCGGTCGCAATAGCCTGCGCGCAGCGAACGGCGCGAGCCGGCCCATCAAAAGTTGCCAGAATACCATCGCCGAGGGTCTTCACCTCTCTGCCGCGGAACCGACGAAGTTGACTGCGAGCGAGCGAGAAATGCGCGTCCATCACCGAACGCCATTCCGTATCGCCAACAGCGGCGGCACGCTGGGTGGAATCAACGATATCGGTGAAGAGAACAGTGGTCAGGACACGGTCCGGTTCAACCGGTTCCGGCGCTGTGTCCACGAATTTGCGAATTTCAGCGAGAACGATGCCGCTTTCTTCGAGCCATACGAGATGATCTTTGCCCGGCAGCTCTACCATCCTCGCGTTGCCTATGGCGGCGGCCATGTCGCGCGCGTTTTTCACCGAACAACGAACGTCATCGACGCGATGGATAATTAACGTCGGCGCCTGTATGCTTGGCAGGATGGGCGTGACGTCTATCTCGCTGTTCATCTGACGTAGCTTGATGATGGCCGAGGGACTGGCAGAAAGCCGTTCGAAACGCGCCCACCAATCTCGAAACTCCAGATCGTGAGCAAGCCCGGGGGCGAAATCGGGCAAAGATGCACCCGTCCCCCAGCTTGCCAGAATTTGCGCTTCTGCGAGCTTTGGATCTTTGTAAGACGGGATCGAGGTTTTTGCGTTCGAGTAAGAACCAATCAGCACAAGTCCACTCACACGCTCGGGATAGGTGGCGGCGAACAGTTGCACCATCGCGCCACCCTCGGACATCCCAAGCAGTACCGCACGGCTGGACCCAGCGGCGTCCATCACGGCGCGGATGTCATCAATTCTCTCGTCCAGCGTAGGAAAGCCGACGCTGCGATCTGACAGGCCTGTGCCACGCTTGTCGAATCGGATTAGTCGCGCAAACGACTTCAAGCCCGTGAAAAAACCGAGCGTGTCTCGTATCTTCCCACATGTGTTCAAGATGAGAAATAAAGCCTGGCGCAAGTACGATGTCGATCGGACCGCTACCACTGGTTTGGTAGGCGATGAAAATATCGCCACTTTGGGCATATTTCGTCGTTGGCAACATGATGCGCCCCCGTTGATCATATTGCGGCCAATGCGTATGCTGGTCAATGGGCCGATCAGCGGCGCGGCTGCTTCGGATTTTATAAGTTCTATCTCCCATTCCAGATATAAAGATTTCCAGTCGATGCCGGACGCCAGCCCGGCGAAATGGCTCCGACGAATCGCGCGCCTGCCAATACTCGGCTAATCTCAACGGTGGTATTTCGAGGAGTAACAATGGTTCAGTCGTCGCGGCGGATAGAACTGGGCTTTATCGGCATCGGACGCATGGGTTTGCCGATGACCGGTCGGTTGATAGCAGCCGGCCACACAGTACACGTTTGGGATATTGCGTCGGACAGGATGGTCGCTGCCGCAAAAGCGGGAGGGAAAGCTGCGAAACATGCGGCTGAAGTCGCGGACAGAGCCGAGATTGTTTTTTTATGCCTGACCGACGGAGCGGCTGTCGAAAAGGTTGTGTTTGGCCCAGATGGTATTGCGTTGGCTTATGGCCCGGAGAAAGTTGTCGTCGATCTCTCCTCGATCCATCCCGATAGCACGCGTTCTATGGCGGCGCGATTGAAGGCGGCAAACGGGATGGCCTGGATTGATGCGCCGGTTTCTGGCGGTCCGAAGGGCGCGGCGGAGGGTACCCTGGCGGTCATGGTCGGCGGTCAGGAAATCGAAATTGAACGGATCAGGCCCTACGTGCTGGCGATGGGACAGCGCCTTACCCGTATGGGCGATGTTGGAGCCGGGCAAACTACAAAACTATGCAATCAGATCATTGCTGCCTGCTCCATGGTCGTCATGGCTGAGGCAACGCGGCTTGCAGTTGATGCGGGTATTGATGCTACCCGACTTCCGGAAGCGTTGGCTGGTGGATTTGCCGATTCAATTCCCTTGCAGCTCTTTGTCCCACGTATGGCCAAGGGCGTGTATGAACCTCAAATCGGCCCCGTCTCAATCATACTCAAGGATCTCGATATGATAGCCGACGTTGCCCGCACGAACGGCACACCGTTGCCAATGGCCGGGCTCGCGGCACAGATGTTTAGGCTTCTCAAGGCAGCGCGTGGTTCCCATGCGGACGTGCTCGAAGTCTATAAACTCTCCGAACCAAGGCCCTCGCAGTCTGATTAAGGCAGCGGCATTCGATCTCCAATTAAACCGGCGTGCCAATCCTGACCCGGCTTTGTCGCCTATTGGCACTACACGGACCTCCGGGAATGTCCGTCCAACGTCTGCTTTCGGGGGTGAAGCAGACATCCCGCCGCAAGGCAGCGACTCCAGCGTTGGAGGCAGACCAATATGCCATCGGCCGAGACAACGCCCTAGCGCTATTGCCACGACTTAAAGCAGGTTGAACCTGCTAAGTGGATCCGGTAGCTTTGCGATTTACTGCGGTGCATGAGTCCACACATGGCACTGACCGGACATGCCATCGTGGTCGCGTCCTATCCGTAGATGGGGCCAAAGCGGAGTGCGCCGGGAGACCGGCAAGGAGTAGATGGTGCAAGTCCATCACGATGAAGGAGTAGCGAACCGCATCGACCCCGAGTCATGCGCCAGTACCCGTGAGGGTATTGGCGAAGCGTTGACAGGGGAGCGCATAGGCCAGCCATTGAGCCGCGAAAGTACCCTCATCCTGGGTGCCGACGTCGTTCCGCTGACGGAAGGCAACACGGATGGGCGCGATAACGCGAGCGCCCAGACGGCCCGGCGTGGTCTTAGACACTGGCATGTGCGCACGCTCTTTGCTTGGGAACCGGGAGATCTCATGGTCGGCCAGCACCAGTATGCGTGCTGCACTGGCCCGCGTCGGGAAGGCGAGGAGCCGTAGCCGATGATGTACGATCATGAGAAGTCTGACCCCGCCATAGTAGCTGTGAAGCCAACGAACAAAGCCGGGCAACCGGCTGCGGAGTTGGTGGAGCCAAGGGCGGGGGCCGAGGGGAATGTGCGTCAGCAAAGCACGGGCCGGGCACAGTACCGGGGAACCGTGTCACAGGCGCTGGAGCGCATACGGCAAGCTGCAAGGCAAAGGAAGAAGGAGAAGTTCACCGCGCTCTTCCATCACGTCAGTATTGATCACCTCGCAGAGGCATTCTCTGAACTCAAGGAGAATGCTGCAGCTGGAGTGGATGGGCTGACATGTCGGGATTACGAGCAGCACCTTGAGCGTAATCTTGAGGACCTGCATGCTCGCGTCCATCGGGGAGCGTATCGGGCACTACCGTCGCGGCGTGTTTACATACCCAAGCCGGATGGTCGGCAACGCCCGATCGCGGTCGCCGCCCTTGAGGACAAGATCGTCCAGAGGGCCACGGCCGCGGTGCTGAGCGCGATCTACGAGGAAGATTTCCTCGGGTTCTCGTATGGGTTCCGACCCGGACGCAGCACGCACGATGCGATGGATGCGCTCATGGTCGGGATCACCAGCACAAAGGTGAACTGGATACTGGACGCTGACATCCGCTCGTTCTTCGACACGGTGAGCCAGGAGTGGCTCATCAGGTTTGTGGAACATCGCGTCGGCGACCGACGTATCATCCGCCTGATCCAGAAATGGTTCAAGGCAGGCGTCCTGGAAGACGGGATCGTGACGGTCAGTGACAAGGGGACCGGGCAGGGATCGGTGATCTCACCGCTTCTGGCCAATCTCTACTTACACTACGTTTTCGACCTTTGGGCCGAGCGCTGGCGACGGCGTGAGGCTGCGGGCAATATGATCATCGTGCGCTACGCCGACGACCTCATTGTTGGCTTCGAGCACGAGGCCGACGCCCGTCGCTTCCTCGACGAGATGCGTAAGCGGTTACAGGAGTTTGCACTGTCGCTTCATTCGGAGAAGACCCGGCTGATCGAATTTGGACGCTTTGCGGCGGAAAACCGCAAGCGGCGCGGGCTCGGCAAACCGGAGACCTTCACCTTCCTGGGCTTCACCTTTATCTGTAGCAAAACTCGTCGGGGCAAATTCCAAATCAAACGGAAGTCCCGGCGGGACCGCATGCGGGTAAAGTTGCAAGCCATCAAACAGGAATTGCGACGGAACATGCATCAGCCGATTCCCCAGCAGGGAAGATGGTTGCAGCAGGTCGTCACCGGCTACTTCAACTACCACGCGGTGCCGACGAACAGTTCGACACTGACCGCGTTCCTATTCCACGTCACCAATCTCTGGCGGCGCACGCTACGGCAGCGGAGCCAGAAAGACTGGACGACCTGGGAGCGGATCAAGCGGTTGGCAGACGACTGGCTCCCGAAACCGCGAATCCTTCATCCGTGGCCAGAGATTTGCTTCGCCGTTAGACATCCAAGGCGGGAGCCGTGTGCCCGAATTGGGCTCGCACGGATCTGTGCGGGGGGCGCGAGGTAACTCGCGTCCCTACCGCGAAAAACATAGGCTCGCCGCGAGTATTTCGCCTTTTGACGGACATTCGCACTGTATCCGCACGCTTCCCTTGCAATTCGCGGAATGCCTCGTGTGAGAACTGCGGACACTCGTCGTTGTCACTATCTCGCGAAAGCATTTCCGCGGGCCTCTAGAAGTGAGGCCCGTCGGAACCCGTTATCGTGCAACAGGAACCAACCCCCCCGGCGGCAACTGCTGCTGCGGTCCTGCCGTCAGGGCTGGCTGCATTACGTTTGTCACAACGTATTCACCAATCTTGCGTCCCATATCCCTGCCGACGAGGGTCGAGAAGCGATAATGGAAGCCGGACCAGATGCGAGCATTCGCAACCTCATCGGCAAAGGCCGTCATGTTGGTAAAGCGGTGGATCACGCCGGGTGCAGTGGTGCTCGTTATCGCGATCTCAGGAATGTCCTCGGTTCCGAGCGCCGTCTTAATGACGCTCGCGATGGTGCCGCTAAGGATGCAATGCGCGCACGGATACTCCGGGTGCATCGGCGTATTGTCGATCGGCTGCCAAGTCGCCTCGCGTTCCGTGACGTCGTTGCCGTCAATATCACCATTACGGATGGCAGTGATTGGGCGCCAGAAGTTGTAATGGTATTTGGCGTCGAACACGGCTATGAGCGCTTCGTTTAGGCCAACCGCCGCGAGCGCCATAAGCCGTGCGCTGTCGCCGACACTCATTTGTTTAGCGGTTACGAGTTGGCGTACGAATGGATGATAGGCTGGTGGACCGGCCATGAGCCAGAACCGGGCGGTCTCGGTCTGTTGCGGCGAACGCTTTGCACTATTCTTGCCGCCGTAGTCCTTGATCTCGTTATAGTCAGTTGCCCATTCCTTGCTCGACAGCGAAATCGGCGGATCTGGTCGGAATTGGGACGCCGTCGTCAGGGCGAACGGCTTCACTTTCGACCAGGTCGAGGCCGCGGTGATAGGCGTCGGCACATATACGCCCGGCGTGGTCCTCGGCCGGTAATCATCGACCGCGTCGTGGCCATCGTTTGCGCGCGCCTCTACCACCTTGGCAGCAACAGCCTCGCCGAGCTTGATGCCATCCGCTTTGGCGGCACCATCGGGGATCGAGGCGAGATAGCTCGCAAGCGTAACTTTTATTTCGCCCGCAGTCCTTTCATCAATTGTCGCCAGCACTGCAGCGGCAGCCGCCGCCGCAGCGGCTTCCCTGGACGTGGCGGGGTCCGCGGGCAGCTGCACCAGATACGGTTGGTAGCGCCGCTCAATCGAATTAACCGCGTCGAACATCGCGGCGTGGACCATTCCCATCATTCGCTGAGCTGTGTAGACCTGCTGTGACACGCCGACAGGCCCTCCCGGCATAACGACAGCGACGGCTTTCTCGTCCCAGTCGGTGATGACATTGGCGCTTGCCGACAGAGGAACGCCAATGGCAAGCCAAGCTCCGAATAAGATGGCCGAAGCCGAATGGCTCAGAGGCATATGTCCCTCCTTGAGGCTGTTGCAGATGTGATTGAAATGCACAAGGCAGACCCTACCGCGAGCGCGCAGTGGGCGAGTCAAACCGTTGACAAGATGGATGAAATTGCGTCGCTTGATTGAGTAAGTCGCCATCTGCTCCCCCGAGAGACCAGTCGACCTTGCAGTGAGACGAAAGCACAAATCGGTCGATCGGAATGTGAATAAGCTCACATCGCGACGTCGGGATTTGGCACAAAGCAGACATGCTTTAGGCTACCCGAATGACCGCTTCCGAGGTGCAAAACGAACATCGCCAAGCTCGCGGGCGTCCCGATTTATGAGTACACGCCTAGCTGAAGCGGTCCCGCCACGCCGACAGCGCGCCTGGAAAGGGCAGCGCTGTCGCCTGATAGACCCCGCGCGCAATCGCGCGGGCCAGCACATTGGCGGCAACCATTCCGAGTTCGGTGAGACCGAACAGCGGATCGATCGGCTTTTCGCCGGTTGCGGCTGCAAACACCACGTCGCCATCGAGCGGCGCATGGACGGGGTAGATGGCGCGCGCCATGCCGGTCTGCGCGATCATCGCCAGCCGCTTGGCCTGCGGCTTCGTCAGCACCGCGTCGGTGACGACGACGGCCAATGTGGTGTTTTCCGCAGCGGTTGTGTCCGGACCGCCTTTGAGCCGCGCCCTCAACATATCAGAATTGAACGACGGCGGCAGGCCGCGTCCGCCGAATTCGCCGCCGATTTCGAACGGCGCCGCCCAGAACCACGGCCCGTCGCCGACCGTCACACTGCCGACGGCATTGGCCACCGCGAGCGCTGCGACCTTGACGCCGCCTGCGGTCGCTGCGGAAGCTGAGCCGAGGCCGCCCTTGAAATTGGCGGTGGTCGCGCCGAGGCCGGCGCCGGCGCTGCCCAGCGCGAAATTTTCGGCCGCAGCACCGGCTGCAGCGTAACCGAGATCGCGATAGGGCGGGAAACGTCCCCACGCCTTGTTGCCGCCGTTCAGGAGATCGAAGCAGATCGCGCCCGGGACGATCGGAATGACCGCGCCCCGAATGCGCAGGCCGCGCCCCTGTTCGGCGAGCCAGGCCTGCACGCCGCCGGCGGCATCCAGTCCGAGCGCCGATCCGCCGGAGAGCGCGATGCCGTCGATGGCTTCGACCGTGCTCTGGAGGTCGAGCACGGTTTCCTCGCGGGTGCCGGGCCCGCCGCCGCGGACGTCGATCGAGGCCACCGCGGGCTTGTCGAAAATGATCGCGGTAACGCCGGAGGCAAGCGCGGCGTCGTCGGCGTGGCCGACGTGGACGCCGGATATGTCGGTGAGGAGATTTTTCAAGAAGCCGGTCCGTCAGGCCCGCATCCAGCCGGGCCGTCGATGTCTGGTCGTGGTCACCGATATATCAATCGCAAGGAATGCTTCAACTGCCAAGCGCCATGGCAGCGAAAGGCCTGTTGGGGAGTAACCACCTCTTTACCCACTGGCCGAATAATGCGGTTTCAGCGCGCCAAAGTCCGAAATTTTCACCATAGGCTGCTGGACGACCGATACTGGATGCTATCCATGCCCCGCGTTCTCGTTGTCGATGACCAGGCCGATGTGCGCGCGATGATATCAATCGTGCTGCGTGTCAATCATTTCGAAATCGTCGAGGCCGCCGGCGCCGCGGCGGCACTGCAGGCGTTCGGGGATTCCGGTTTCGATTTCGTCATCGTCGATATCTTCCTGCAGGGCACCAGCGGGTTCGACCTGATCCGGACCATGCGCGAGCGCGCGCCGGATTTGCCGGTTGTCGCCATATCCGGAATGACCACGCTCGACTTCCTGCCCGATTCCCCGGAGCTCTCGAACGTCGCATGTCTGCAAAAGCCGTTTCGCCCGGTCGAACTGATGCGTGCGATCGAGGCGGTCCTCGCATTTGCCCCGGCCCTCGCTTGATCGCGAGGCCCAAATTGCCGGCGGGGCCGTGCTCTGAACGGGGTCAGGCGTCGGCCGACCGCACGGTGCGTTCGGGGTTACCGTTTTCGATGACGCCGCCCTGAGGCACGGCTGAATCCGGCCGCGCCAGCGTCGGCGACAACGGAACCGAAAGCTGGCACAGCAGGCCCTCGCGGCGCCAATCGAACCTGGCCTCGCCGCCGAGTTGCGACTCGATGCTGGCGATCACGGTCCGGGTGCCAAATCCCCGCGTTGTCGGCTCGTGGACCGCAGGTCCGCCGGTCTCTTCCCAGAGCAACCGCAGCACGCCCTGTTCGTTCTCCCATCGGATGGAGAGCCGGCCGGATACCGTCGACAGCGCGCCATACTTGGCCGAATTGGTGACGAGCTCGTGCAGGGCCAACGCCAGCGTCTGCGCGGTGGCCGGTAGCAACTGCAGCTCCGAACCGGACAATGCGATCTGGTCGCCGACCGCATAGGGCGCGAGCTCTTCGCCGATCAGCCGGCGTATCTCCGCGCCCTGCCAGCTCGACAGCGACAGCACCGTATGCACCCGCGCCAGCGCGTTGATCCGTCCCTCCACCGAGCGGACATAGGCCTTGACGTTTTCGCCCCGCGTCAGCCGGACGATGGACTGGGCCAGCGCCAGCGCATTCTTGGCGCGATGATCGACTTCGCGCGCGAGCAGATTCTGGCGTTCCTCCGCATGCTTGCGCTCGGTGATGTCGACGGTGACGCCGCTGACGCGCACCACGCGGCCCGCCTTGTCGATGGTGGCGGCGGCGGTGCCGACGCACCAGCGTATCTCGCCATCGGGGCGGATGATGCGAAACTCGGCCTCGTATGATTTGGCGCCCTTGGCGAAGTGCGCCAGCGCCTTGCGCACCTCGCCGATGTCTTCCGGATGCAGCGACGCCTGGATGTTGGAAGGGGTCACCACGAAGATTTTCGGATCGACGCCGAGGATCTGGTACTGGCCCTCGTCCCACATCCAGTCGCCATTGGCCCAGTCCCAATCCCACGACCCCATCTTGCCCGCGGCGATCGCGAGGCTGCGGCGCTGTTCGCTCTCCAGCAGCCGGGCGTGCGACTCCTCCAGTTCCGAGGTGCGGGCCCGGACGCGATCTTCGAGTTCGGCATTGAGCCGCTCGAGCTGCCGGGTCTTGCGGTACAGTTCGGCAAACACCTTGATCTTGGCCCGCAACACTTCCGGGACGACCGGTACCGGAACGTAGTCGACCGCACCCATCTCGTAGCCGCGCAGCCGGTCGATATCGCTGACCTGAATGGCGGAAATGAAGATCATCGCCGTCTTCTGGAAACGCGGATGTTCGCGGATCATGGCGGCGAGCTCGAAGCCGTCCAGCTCCGGCATGCAAACGTCGACCAGGATCACCGCGACTTCGTTCTTGAGCAGATATTCCAGCGCCTCGCGGCCGGAGGAGGCGACGACGAGATTCTCGCCGAGCTGCTTGAGGATGACCTCATAGGCCAGCAGTTTTGCCGGCTGATCGTCAACCAGAAGAATATTTACTTTCTGTTGGTCCATCATCTGCGCGCCGGTCAACGGTGTAGCCACATGCGGATGGCAAGCAGCAACTGTTCGGTGTTGACCGGCTTGGCCAGATAATCCGACGCGCCGGCCTCGAGACATTTCTCGCGATCGCCCTTCATCGCCTTGGCCGTCAGCGCGATGATCGGGAGCCGGCGCAGCGCCGGGTTCTCGCGGATTACGCCAATGGTCTGGTAGCCGTCCATCTGGGGCATCATGATATCCATAAGCACGACGGCGATCTGGGGGTTCGACTCCACCAGTGCGACCGCCTCGCTGCCGGTTGTCGCGGTCAGGACCTTCATGCCGCGGCGTTCGAGCACACTGCTCAGTGCAAAGATGTTGCGGGCGTCGTCGTCCACCAGCAACGCGGTCCGGCCGACCAGGTCCTCGTCGGAACTGTTGAGCTTTTCGAGCATTCGCTGCTTATCGATGGGCAATTCCGTGATCACGCGGTGAAGAAACAGTGACGTTTCGTCGAGCAGGCGTTCCGGCGATTCCACGCCTTTGACCACGATGCTGCGCGCCATCGTGTGCAGTTCCGCGTCTTCCTCGACCGACAGTTCCCGTCCGGTGAACACCACCACCGGCACGTTCGATAGCTGGTCGTCGTTACGAATCCGGTCGAGCACCTCGAAGCCGCTCATGTCGGGCAGCCGCAAGTCCAGCACGACGCAGTCGCAGGGATTGTCGCGCAGGGTAGATAGCGCGCCTTCGCCGGTATCGGTGGTCACGATCTCGATATCGTGGTGGCCGAGCAGTTCCTTGATGCTTATCTGTTCGGCGGCATTGTCCTCGACGATCAGCAGGCGCTTGCGGCGCGGTTTGGCATATTCCTTGATCTGCGACAGCGCCGCGCTGACGCCCTCGGTCGTGGTCGGCTTGTTGACGAAGGAAAACGCCCCGCGCGCCAGCGCGTGCTGGCGATCTTCGTCGAGGGTGATGATCTGCACCGGAATATGCCGGGTGAGGGGGTTGTGCTTGAGCTGGCTCAGCACCGTCCAGCCCAGCATGTCCGGCAGGAACACGTCGAGCGACACCGCCGACGGCTGGAACTGCTTTGCGAGTTCCAGCGCCTCGGCGCCGCGGCCGGCCACCAGGACCTTGAATCCCTTGTCGCGGGCGAGATCGACCAGCACGCGTGCATAATGCGGGTCGTCCTCGACGATCAGCAGGATGGTGTCTCCCGGTTCGAGATCGAGCCGGTCGTCCGGCAGCTGTTCGATGATCCGCTCCTGCGTCGCGGCCTGCAGCACCGGCACCGCCGCGTAGGGCGACGAGGCGGGGCGCGGCGCGACCGTCGGGCCGGAATATTTCAGCGGCAGATAGAGCACGAAGGTGCTGCCCTTGCCGGGCGTGCTGCTCAGGTGAATTTCGCCACCCAGCAGCGTCGCAAGCTCGCGGCTGATGGCAAGCCCCAGGCCGGTGCCGCCATATTTCCGGCTGGTGCCGGCGTCGGCCTGCTGGAACGCCTCGAAGATCAGCTTCTGCTTGTCGAGCGGAATGCCGATGCCGGTGTCCGACACCTCGAACGCGATCACGGCGGGCGAATGATTGAGAATCGGATGTTCGGCGCTCCAGCCGCCCAGCGCAGCCGAAACGCTCAGGCGAACCCCGCCTTCGGCGGTGAACTTGAAGGCGTTCGACAGCAAATTCTTCAGCACCTGCTGCAGGCGCTTTGAATCGGTAACGATGCTGCGGCCGAGATTGGGGTCGAGATCGATATTGAACGACAATTGCCGATTCTCCGCTTCGTGGCGGAACGGCCGTCCCACGGTTTCCAGGAGGTTGGAGGTGAGGATTTCCTCGGCATCGACAGTCACCGTTCCGGATTCGATCTTGGAGAGGTCGAGAATATCGCTGATCAAATTCAACAGGTCGGTGCCGGCGCCGTGGATGGTGCGGGCGAATTCGACCTGCTTGGCGGAGAGGTTGCCGTCCGGATTTTCGGTGAGCTGCTGGCCGAGGATCAGGATGCTGTTGAGCGGCGTCCGCAGCTCGTGCGACATGTTGGCGAGGAATTCCGACTTGTATTTCGACGTCAGCGAAAGCTCGGTGGCCTTTTCCTCCAGCGCGCGGCGCGCCTGCTCGATTTCCTGGTTCTTCCGTTCCACTTCGACGTTGCGCTCGGCGAGCTGCTGGGCCTTTTGCTCAAGCTGCTCGTTGGTCTGCTGCAATTCCTTTTGCTGGGTCTGCAATTCGCCGGCGAGCTGTTGCGATTGCTTCAACAGGCCTTCGGTCTGCATCGTGGCCTCGATGCTGTTGAGCACGATGCCGATCGAGTTGGTGAGCTGCTCGAGGAAGGTCATCTGCGAGGTCGTGAACGAACTGACGGACGACAGCTCGATAACGGCCTTGACCTGGTTTTCGAACAGCACCGGCAGCACGACCAGATTTCTCGGTGTCACCCGCAACAGCGCCGAATTGATCGGAACGGCATCGCTCGGGATGTCCGATATCAGCCGCTGGCGCTTGTCCATGGCGCATTGCCCGATCAGGCCTTCGCCGAACTGCACGAACAGCGGATGCGGGTTGGCGCCGTCGCCGGCGTAGGCCGATAGCAACCGCAATTGCGGATTGTCTTCGTTCTCGACCTGGTAAATCACGCCCATATGGGCGTTGACCAGCGGGGTCAGCTCGGTCAGCAGCAACCGGCCGACGGTGGTCAGGTCGCGCTGGCCCTGCAGCATGTTGGTGAATCGGGCGAGATTGGTCTTCAGCCAGTCCTGTTCCGAGTTGACGTCCGTGGTTAGGCGGAGATTGCCGATCATGGTGTTGATGTTGTCTTTGAGTTCGGCGACCTCGCCGCGGGCATCGACCTGGATCGAACGCGTGAGGTCGCCCTTTGTCACCGCGGTCGCCACTTCGGCAATGGCGCGGACCTGTGAGGTCAGATTAGCCGCCAGCAAATTGACGTTGCCGGTCAGATCCTTCCAGGTGCCGGCGGCGCCGGGCACGTTGGCCTGACCGCCGAGGCGGCCTTCGACGCCGACTTCGCGCGCCACGCTGGTGACCTGGTCCGCGAAAGTCGCCAGCGTCTCGGTCATGTTGTTGATGGTATCGGCGAGGGCGGCGACTTCGCCCTTCGATTTCACCGTCAGATCCTGCTTCAAATCGCCGTTGGCCACGGCGGTCACGACCTTGACGATGCCGCGCACCTGCTCGGTCAGGTTGGCCGCCATGAAGTTCACGGTATCGGTTAGGTCCTTCCAGGTGCCGGCGACGCCGGGCACCTGTGCCTGGCCGCCGAGCTTGCCCTCGGTGCCGACCTCGCGCGCCACGCGCGTGACTTCGCCGGCGAACGCGTTCAACTGATCGACCATGGTGTTGATGGTGTTCTTCAGTTCGAGGATTTCGCCCTTGACGTCGACTGTGATCTTTCGCGACAGGTCGCCGCGCGCCACTGCGGTCGTGACTTCGGCGATGTTGCGGACCTGGGTGGTCAGGTTGGCGGCGAGCAGATTGACGTTGTCGGTGAGGTCCTTCCAGGTACCGCCGACGCCGGGCACCACGGCCTGGCCGCCGAGCCGTCCCTCGGTGCCGACTTCGCGCGCCACGCGTGTCACTTCGGCCGCGAACGAGCGCAGCTGCTCGACCATCGTGTTCAAGGTGTCCTTGAGCAGCAGGATTTCACCGCGGACGTCGACCGTGATCTTCTTGGACAGGTCGCCGCCGGCGATCGCGGTCGCGACCTCGGCGATGTTGCGGACCTGGGCAGTGAGATTCGACGCCATGAAGTTGACGTTGTCGGTCAGATCCTTCCAGGTGCCGGCGACCTCGGGCACCTCGGCCTGGCCGCCGAGCTTGCCTTCGGTGCCGACTTCGCGGGCCACGCGCGTGACTTCGGAGGCGAACGCGTTGAGCTGGTCCACCATGGTGTTGACGGTGTTTTTCAGTTCGAGGATTTCGCCCTTGACGTCGACCGTGATCTTCTTGGAAAGGTCGCCCTTCGCGACGGCGGTCGTCACCTCGGCGATGTTGCGGACCTGACCGGTCAGATTGCCGGCCATCGAGTTGACGTTGTCGGTGAGGTCCTTCCAGGTGCCGGCCACACCAGGCACGTTGGCCTGTCCGCCCAAACGTCCTTCGGTGCCCACCTCGCGCGCCACGCGCGTCACCTCGCCGGCAAAACGGTTGAGCTGGTCGACCATCGTGTTCAGCGTTTCCTTCAGCTGCAGGATTTCGCCGCGGACGTCGACCGTGATTTTTCGCGAGAGGTCGCCGCCGGCAATCGCGGTCGCGACTTCGGCGATGTTGCGGACCTGCGCCGTCAAATTGCCCGCCATCGAGTTGACGCTGTCGGTCAAGTCTTTCCAGGTGCCGGCCACGCCGGTCACCTGGGCCTGGCCGCCGAGCTTGCCGTCGGTGCCGACCTCGCGCGCCACGCGCGTCACTTCGCTGGCAAAGGCGTTGAGCTGGTCGACCATCGTGTTCAGCGTTTCCTTCAACTGCAGGATTTCGCCCGACACGTTCACCGTGATCTTCTTCGACAAGTCACCCTTCGCAACGGCGGTTGCGACTTCGGCGATGTTTCTGACCTGGCCGGTCAGATTGCTCGCCATCGAGTTGACGCTGTCGGTCAAATCCTTCCAGGTACCGGCGACGCCGCGCACCAGGGCCTGGCCGCCGAGCTTGCCTTCGGTGCCGACCTCGCGGGCGACGCGCGTCACCTCGCCGGCGAAGGCGTTGAGCTGGTCGACCATGGTGTTGATGGTGTCTTTCAGCTCCAGGATTTCGCCGCGCACGTCGACGGTGATCTTCTTCGACAAATCACCATTGGCGACCGCGGTCGTGACTTCGGCGATGTTGCGGACCTGCGCGGTCAGATTGCTCGCCATCGAGTTGACGCTCTCGGTGAGATCCTTCCAGGTGCCGGCGACGCCGAGCACGTTGGCCTGGCCGCCGAGCCGGCCGTCGGTGCCGACCTCGCGCGCCACGCGCGTGACTTCGCCGGCGAAGGCGTTCAGCTGGTCGACCATGGTGTTGAGCGTTTCCTTCAACTGCAGGATTTCGCCCGACACGTTCACGGTGATCTTCTTGGAAAGGTCGCCGCCGGCAATGGCGGTGGCGACGTCGGCGATGTTGCGGACCTGCGCGGTCAGGTTCGACGCCATGAAGTTGACGTTGTCGGTGAGATCCTTCCAGGTGCCGGCGACGCCGGGCACCTGCGCCTGCCCACCCAACTTGCCTTCGGTGCCGACCTCGCGCGCCACGCGCGTCACTTCCGACGCAAACGAGTTCAGCTGGTCGACCATGGTGTTGATGGTGTCCTTCAACTCCAGGATTTCGCCGCGGACGTCGACGGTGATTTTTCGCGACAGGTCGCCGCGCGCGACTGCCGTGGTGACGTTGGCGATGTTGCGGACCTGGGCCGTGAGGTTGCCGCACATCGCATTGACGGAGTCGGTGAGATCCTTCCAGGTGCCGGCGACGCCGGGCACGATGGCCTGGCCGCCGAGCTTGCCGTCGGTGCCGACCTCGCGGGCGACGCGGGTGACTTCGGAGGCGAACGAGCGCAGTTGGTCCACCATCGTGTTGATGGCTTCCTTCAACTGCAGGATCTCGCCGCGCACGTCGACGGTGATCTTCTTGGACAAATCGCCATTGGCGACCGCGATGGTGACTTCGGCGATGTTGCGAACCTGGCCGGTCAGGTTATTGGCCATCGAGTTCACGCTTTCGGTCAAATCCTTCCAGACGCCGGTCACCTCAGGCACCTGCGCCTGGCCGCCGAGCTTGCCCTCGGTGCCGACCTCGCGGGCGACGCGCGTCACCTCCGAGGTGAACACGCTGAGCTGCTTGATCATGGTGTTGACGATATTGGCCGACTGCAAAAATTCGCCGCCCAGCGGGCGGCCATCGACATCGAGCTGCACGGTCTGCAACAGATCGCCTTGCGCCACGGCGGCGACGGCACGCGTGACCTCGCGCGTCGGCCACAACAGATCGTCGATCAGGGTGTTGACTGATCCCTCCATGTCGGCCCATGAGCCGCTCGACAGATCGAATTTGACGCGCTGGCGGGTCTTGCCTTCGCGACCGACCACCTGGCCGACCCGTTCGAGCTGCTGCGCCATGCGCTGATTGGCGGCGACAATTTCATTAAAAGTGTCGGCGATCTTGCCTTCGATCCCGAGATGGTCACCGGTCATTCGCACCGAAAAGTCGCCGGCCCGCATTGCCTGCAACGCATGCAGCAAATCCTGCAGCGGATCCGGCGCTCCGTTGGCCTCCGATTTTCGCTTTGAGGTACGGCGAAAGCCCGGCGATGCTGCGGGATCGAGGTCGCTCATTCCATTTCCCCCCAAGGCAAGTACGAGAGCAAATCTGAGTCGTGTGCGTTGTACACCCGGCAGTTGTCTCACATCGAACGGCAGCAACCGGAACCGCGCGTGGAGGCGTCCGGGCGAACTCAGCCCAATTCATCCAAGTCGCAAACAAGCCCTTGGTTCCCCGGGGATCGATAAAAAATCCTGTCAGGCCCAAGGGTTCCCTCAGGTTCCCTTCGGGTTCCCGGGGAACGGGCAAAACAAAAACGCCCCAGCGAACCGGGGCGTTTGACGATAACAATTAAGGCTGTGGAGGTCAGGAACCCTTCGGGTTGATCTCGGTGTAGCCGCCCTTGGCGTCCCATTTGTAGACGACGTAGTCGAGCTGCTTGATGTCGCCCTTGGCGTCGAACTCCAGCTTGCCGATCACGGTATCCCACGCACCGGCCTTGATGGCGTCCATCACCTTCTTCGGATCGGTGGTGCCGGCCTTCGCGACCGCCTGCGACCAGACCTGCATCGCGGCGTAGGTGTAGAGCGTGTAGCCTTCGGGATCGATGTTGTTGGCCTTGAACTTC
Organism: uncultured Alphaproteobacteria bacterium; assembly: GCA_963836765.1. Lineage (GTDB taxonomy): Bacteria > Pseudomonadota > Alphaproteobacteria > Rhizobiales > Xanthobacteraceae > Bradyrhizobium. The sequence goes on along the minus strand of CAWILG010000048.1, from coordinate 268,429 downwards.
TCGACGATCGCCTTGGCGGTCGGCTTGTTGCGCGGGTCGGGGCCGAAGGTGAACAGGGTGCCTTCGCCGGCGGGGCCGGTAATCGAGGCGAACTCCTTGTCGGCCAGCGCGTCGCCGGCCATCAGGACGGTCTTCAGGCCCTGGTCGCGCATCTGGCGCAGGATCAATCCGGATTCCTGATGATAGCCGCCGACATAGACCAGATCGATGTTGTCGCGCTTCAGGCGGGAGACGATGGCGTTAAAATCCTTGTCGCCCTTGTTGTAGGACTCGAACATCTTTTCGGTGACGCCGGCCTTGTTGAGCGCCTTCTTGGTCTCGTCGGCCAGGCCCTTCCCGTAGGTGGTCTTGTCGTTGAGAATCGCGATGTTCTTGCCCTTGTAGTTTTTCGCGATGAAGTCGGCGGCAACCAGGCCCTGCTGGTCGTCGCGGCCGCAGACGCGCGCCACGTTCCACAGCTTGCGTTCGGTGTAGAGCGGGTTGGTCGAGGCCGGCGTAATCTGCAGCACGTTGCCGTCGGCATAGGCTTCCGAGGCCGGGATCGACGACGACGAGCAATAGTGGCCGGCGACGAACGGGATTTTCGCGCTGGCGATCTTTTCCGCCACCGAGCGCGCCTGCTTCGGATCGCAGGCATCGTCCTCGACATCCAGGACCAGTTTCTTGCCGGCCACGCCACCGGCGGCATTGAGATCCTTGACCGCCTGCTCGGCGCCGTTCTTCATCTGGCGGCCGAACGCGGATTCGCCGCCCGTCATCGGGCCCGCTACCGCGATGGTGATGTCCTGTGCGAGCGCGCTCGCCGACAGCGCAAACGATACGCCCAATGCCAGGCCGATGAGTTTCAGTGATTTCATGAGGGATCCTCGCGGGTAGGTCGCTTTTGGGAAATACCCGGGCGCACCGGGTACGACAATCCGGTCCATTGTCGACTGATTTTGCGGCGAAGTCATCGGCAATTTTCGGGCAAATCCATGCTCCGTTCGCAGTATCTTGCCGCACGATCGACCCAGAGAGGGATCGTGCCGCAGGGAACGCTACCCCCTGCGTCCGCCTTCCAGATAGGCAGCGCGGATTTCCGGGCGCTGCAACAGTTCGCTGCCGGTCCCCGACAGTGTGATCAGGCCGTTGACCATGACATAGCCGCGATGGGCCAGTTTCAGCGCGTGGTTGGCGTTCTGCTCGACGATCAGCACGGTGAGGCCATCCTGCCGGTTCAGGGTCCGGATCGCGCCGAAAATCTGCCGCGCGATCAGGGGCGCGAGGCCCAGCGACGGCTCGTCCAGCATCAACAGGCGAGGGCGGCTCATCAGGGCGCGGCCGATCGCCAGCATCTGCTGCTCGCCGCCCGACAGCGTGCCGCCGCGCTGGGTCATGCGTTCCTTGAGCCGCGGGAACAGCGTCAGGACGCGCTCCAGGCCGGCCGCGCGATCGGCCTCGCTGGACTCGGTCGCGTCGGCGCCCATCTGCAAATTTTCCGCGACGCTCATGCGCGGAAAAATCCGCCGGCCTTCGGGCGACTGGGCAATGCGCAGCCGCGCGATCTGGTGCGTCGGCACCCCGGTGATGTCGTGGCCGTCGAATTCGATCGATCCTGCGCGCGCGCGCGGCTTGCCGAAGATCGTCATCATCAGCGTCGATTTGCCGGCGCCGTTGGCGCCGATCAAGGCGACGATCTCGCCGGCATTGATCTCGATATCGACGCCCTTCAGCGCCTCGATCTTGCCGTAGGCCGCACGCAAGCCACGGATCGCGAGCAGCGGCGTGGCGGACGGCGCGGTCACGTGCCGCTCTCCATCACGGCGATCGCTTCCTCTTCATCGGTGCCGAGATAGGCTGCGATCACCTTGGGATCGTCGCGCACGGCTTGCGGCGTGCCCTCGGCGATCTTGACGCCGTAATCCATCACCACGACGTGGTCCGAAATCTCCATCACGACCGACATGTCATGCTCGATCAGCAGGATCGAGGTGCCCTGGCCGGCGCGGATCGAGAGCAACAGCTCGCTCAGTGACGCGCTCTCGCGCGCGTTCAGTCCGGCGGCCGGCTCGTCGAGGCAGAGCAGCGCCGGCTCGGTGCACATCGCGCGGGCGATCTCCAGCCGCCGCTGGTCGCCATAGGGCAGATTGCCGGCGGCCTCGTCGGCACGGTCGAGCAATCCGATGCGCTCGAGCCAGGTTCGCGCCAGATCGATCGCGTGTTTCTCGGCGCTACGCCAGGACGGCGCGCCGATCAGCCCGAGAAAGGTCAGGCCGGAGGCGCGCATCAGCGCGTTGTGCTGCGCCACCATCAAATTTTCCAGCGCGGTCATGCCGGGAAACAGCCGGATGTTCTGGAAGGTGCGGGCGACCTTGGCCTGCTTGGAAATCCGGAAATCGTTCAATCGCTCGAGCCGGATGCTGCGGCCGTCATCATGCGTGAGCTGCATCGAGCCTGATGTCGGCTTGTAGAAACCGGTGATGCAGTTGAACACGGTGGTCTTGCCGGCGCCGTTCGGCCCGATCAGCGCGGTGATCTTGCGCCGCTCGGCGCCGAAGGAGAGATCGTTGACGGCGACGATGCCGCCGAAGCGCATCGACAGCCCCTCGACGGACAGGATGTGATCGCCGCTCATCCATGTCCCTCCTTGACGAGGTCGGACGAGATCGCCTGAGCGCGCTCCAGGAAAACCGTCGGCGCGCGATGGCCGATCAATCCGCGCGGACGCCAGATCATCAACAGCACCATCGCAATGCCGAATACCAGCATGCGGTACTGGTCGAGCCCGCGGAACAGTTCGAAGCCGCCGATCATCGCGAGCGCGGCCAGCGCCACGCCAAGCTGCGAGCCCATGCCGCCCAGCACCACAATCGCCAGCACCAGCGCCGATTCCTGGAAGGTGAAGGATTCCGGGCTGATGAAACCCTGTCGCGTGGCAAAGAACGCTCCGGCGAATCCGCCGAACATCGCCCCGGTCGCAAATGCCGTCAGTTTCGTCGTCGTGGTGTTGATGCCGAGCGCGCGGCAGGCCACTTCATCCTCGCGCAACGCCTCCCAGGCGCGGCCGATGGGAAGGCGTCGTAGCCGGATCGTGACCCAGTTGGTCAGCAGCGCCAGCGCCAGGATCAGGTAGAACAAAAACACGATGCGGTGGGTCGGCGAGAATTCGATGCCGAGTTTCGCGGCAAGCCCGTCGTCGCCGGGGGTGAGCGGAATGCCGAACATGGTCGGGCGCGGAATGCCGGAAACGCCGTTCGGCCCGCCGGTCAGGCTCTGCCAGTTGATGATGACGAGGCGGATGATCTCGCCGAACGCCAGGGTGACGATGGCGAGATAGTCGCCGCGCAGCCGCAACACCGGGAAGCCCAGCATCACGCCCCACATCGCCGCAAGGATGCCGGCGAGCGGCAGGCAGATCCAGAACGACAATCCGAAATTGGTCGCCAGCAGCGCATAGGAATAGGCGCCGACCGCGTAGAACGCGACATAGCCGAGATCGAGCAGTCCGGCGAGCCCGACCACGACGTTGAGGCCCCATCCCAGCATCACGTAAGTGAGCACGAGAATGCCGAGGTCGAGAATGTAGCGCTGATCGTAGAAGATGACCGGCACGAGAAAGGTGAAGATCAAAAGCACCGGCGCGACCAAGCGGCCCGCGACGGAAAGCGCGCCTTGCACCGATGGCGGAACCACCCTGATGGTGCCGACCGGTCCCCACCATTGCCGCAACAATTCGACGACGATGCTGCCGCCGAACACGGTGGCGACCATGGCGGCGAGATCGCCGAACCGGGTCCAGTAAATCAATTGGCCGGTCGGCCCCGCTTCGGTGCGGATACCGATCATCAGCGAGAACAGCACCAGCGCCACCAGCGCGCTGATCAGGGCCTTCTTGAAGATGAAGGCCGCGCCCAACGCGTACGAAGCTGGTGTTGATACGGCTGGGGGCGCGTTCACTCGGCCGCCCGTCAGACTTTTTCAACTTCGGGCCGGCCGAGCAGGCCGGTCGGAAGGAAGATCAGCACGATGATCAGGATCGAGAACGCCGCGACATCCTTGTATTCGACCGAGAAGTAAGCCGACCACATGGTCTCGATCAGGCCGATGGCGAGCCCGCCCAGCATCGCGCCGGGCAGCGAGCCGATGCCGCCGAGCACGGCCGCCGTGAACGCCTTGATGCCGGCGACAAAGCCCATGTTGAAATCGACCTGGCCGTAGTAAAGCAGGTACATCATGCCCGCGACCGCGGCGAGCGCGGCGCCGATGACAAACGTCATGGAGATGGTGCGGTCGACGTCGACGCCGAGCAGGGCGGCCATGGTCTGGTCCTGTTCGCAGGCGCGCATGTCGCGGCCGAGCCGGGTGCGCGCCACCAGCCAGGTGAACAGCGCCAGCAGCACGATGGTGGCGATGACGACGACGATCTGGACGTTGGAGAGCTGCACGACAAAGCCGCTGGCGCCCTCATGCAAGGTGTAGCCGCCGCGGATGATCGGCGGCACTGGCTTGACGCGCGCGCCCTGGGCGATCTGCGAATAATTGCTCAATACGAATGACATGCCGATGGCGGACAGCATCGGCGCCAGGCGGAACGAGTGCCGCAGCGGCCGGTAGGCGATGCGCTCGACGGTCCAGCCGTAAAGCGCGGTAATCGCCATCGAGACCAGCAGCACGATCAGCAGGATTAGGGGGATCGTGGTCAAGCCGAACGAGACCAGGATCAGGAACGAGATCAGCGCGATGAAGCCGCCAACCATGAAAATATCGCCATGGGCGAAATTGATCATGCCGACGATGCCATAGACCATGGTGTAGCCGATGGCGATCAAGCCGTAGACCGAGCCGAGCACGAGGCCGTTGATGAGTTGCTGGGCGAAATAATCCATGCGCTGCCGTATTTAGAGAAGAGACGCGGCGAGGCCCCCGGCAGCCCTTAACGACGCGTCGGCTGGTTTTTAACAGTGGGAACCGGGTGCGGCAACAGCGGCAGGCTGCGACTTTGGCGACTGTACACGAGTAGTTTTGGCCGGTTTGCGGGCAATGTCGCGGAATACTTCAACGGGCTGCGGGCTGAGCGCCTTGCTTCAGGGCAAGCGGGGCGACTGAGGTGGCGCATTCAGATTCCAGAGCATCATGCCAGCCTTGGCGCGGCCGACCGGTTCCCGAGGCCGCATTTGCAACGGGCATTTGATCATCGGGGGCCGGGTTCCATTGAACCAACCGCCAGGCGGTTAGTTATCCCCGGCTACGTTCAACAACGGAGATCCCGAATGAACAACCAGAACCAGAACCCGGGCCAGCAGAACCAGACCCCGGGACAGAAGCCCGGCCAGCAGCAGGGCGGCGGCCAGAAGCCGGGCCAGCAGCAACAGGATCCCAACCGTCAGGGCCAGAAGCCCGATCAGCAGGGCAAAGGCGGCCGGTAATCCGGACCTGAGCCAAATGTGAGTTCAGGAAGGTCCTGCCGAACGGCGGGACTTTTCCTTTTTGTACTCTCGTCACCCCAGCGCAAAAGCGCGCAGCGCATCTTCGCGCTGGATGACCCGGGGGTCCATTGCCTTTCGTAAGATTCCTTCAAATGAGGATAGATGGCTGGATCAAATCCGGCCATGACAGCGTTAGGTTCGGTCACGAAGGTACGCCGGTGCGGCTCCCGGGGCCATTAAGGTAAACAAAGGGTTTAAATTGCCGCCCGCTGTTGAAGCGAGTTAGCTCGCTGTGCAAACCGCCGCCCCGGTCCGGGCTTGCGGAAAAAGCGGGAAGCGACATGTTCAAAAACTGGCGGATCAGCTCATTCAACGGCGCGCTGCTGGCGGCCTATTTCATTCCGTCCTGGACCATCGTCGCGTTCAACATCATGGTTTCACCGGTGCGCGGCCTCTATGAGCGGCCGAACATATCGGTTGCGCTGTTCGTCAGCGATCATCTGCAACTGGCGGGGATGGCCACCGTGCGCGTCGCCTGGCTGTTGGCGCTCGGCCGGATGACGGTGGTGGCATTCTTTGTGCTCTCTCTGGTCATGCTCGCGCGTGCCGCGATCCGCAAGAGCGGCAGCGGCAATGAAGCGCTCGGCATGGCGCTTGCGATCGGTAGCGTGATCAGTTTCGCCAGCATGCTGATGGCGTCGAAAGTCGGCGAGACCGAAGCGCTTCGGCTGCACGCGACCGAATTGCTGATGCTGCTCGGCACCGCGATCGTGCTGCTGGTCGAATCGCCCGCGAAACCGCAGAGCCAGACCCAGACGCAAGCGCAGGCCGATTCCGCTGCTGGGTCCGGCGACCTATCCCTTCAGCAGTCCTGATTCCGCGACGATCGCGGCCGCTTCCTTGACCGCGTGATTGGCGGCGGGCACGCCGCAATAGATCGCCTGCTGCAGCAATATCTCCTTGATGTCGTCGGGCGTAAAGCCGCCTTCCGCGAGCGCTGCGCGCACATGCAGGCGAAACTCGTCCCACTGGCCGAGCGCGACCATGGTGCCGATGACAAGCACGCGGCGGGTGCGGTGGTCGAAATGCGGCCGGGTCCAGATATCGCCCCAGGCATAGCGCGTGATCAGGTCCTGGAAATCGGTATTGAACGCATTGCGGTTGGCGATCGATTTGTCGACCCAGGCATCGCCAAGCACTTTTCGGCGCTGGGTCATGCCGTCGTCGCGGCGTTTTTGGTCGTCCATGGATTTTCTCCTCCCGTCATTGCGAGGAGCGAAGCGACGGGGCTGTAAGTATTTCGCCTGTGGCGGCGAACTGCAATGGGATTGGACGGGATGTGCGGCTCGTGCGGCATGTGATGGGAGGTGGATCAGGCCGTCTTCAGCGCGCGGCGGCAGCTAATGGCCCACATAAGGTTGTGGGTCACGGCATGAAGCCAACATGCGATGCGGACTTTGGCCAAGCCACGCAGGGCCATGCGCTCAAAGCCGCGGTTCTTCAGGCGGGCATGGGCGTGTTCGGTGTTGCTGCGCCGTTTGTAGACCGCTTGGCCTTCTTCACTGTCCATGCGGGCGCGCCACTCCCTCAGGCATTGCGGTTCGGCTGCGCGGTTGCGTTCGTATCGCGCCTTGCTTGCTGGTTTGGAGGACGTCTTGCAGGCCGGTGGCGGACTGAACACCTGCATGGAGGGGTGAGTTTGCGCAAGCGTCGCGATGTCGGCGGCGGTCATCGCGCCGGTGTCGGCCAGCAGGCGGGTCGGCAGCTTGCCACAACGCTGTTGGACCTGCGCCACCACTGCCGGCGCAAGACCTCGATCATTACGCCGCTGGACCGGCTCGATCGCGACCACGAAGCCGCAGGCGCTCGCCACTTGCACGTTATAGGCGACCCGCACGGCACCGTCCGCCATCCGCATCAATGGCGCGTCCGGATCAGTCGTCGAGACACGCTCTTCCTTGGGTTTCTTGCCGCTCTTGCCGCCGCCGGCCAGCGGGGGATCGCCCCCCTCGTTCTGGTCTTTCTCGTCCTTCGGCGTTGCTGCAGGATGTTTCGCCAACGCTGCCGCAACACGACGGGCGCGGTCTTCGGCTGCAGAGAGGCGACGCTTCGACAGCCGCCGCTCGCCCGCCGCAGAATTCGGCCTCCAATTCCTGCTTCAACTCGGCAACCCTGATCCGGGCCTTTTCTTCCAATTCCACCAGGGTTTGCCTTCGCCGCATCGACGAGCGGCTTGCCGCGGCCCTGACCTTGGTACCGTCGGTGATGACCTCGTCCAGTGTGATCAGGCCTTCCTTCATCAAAGCCGCCAGACTGCTCGTCAGAAGGCGATCGAGGAACTCGCCGCTCTCCAGACGGAACTCCGACAGCATCGTGTGGTTCACCCCGACCCCGCCGCAGATCCAGCGATAGATCGTATGATGCTCGCACAGCCGCGCCAGCGCGCGGGCCGACCCAATCCCGTCGGCTGTCGCATACAGCCAAAGCGCAAGCAGAATGCGCGGGTCGGTCGCAGGCCGACCAGGTATCTCGCCACGCGCCTTGATGCGATCGTAGAACGACTGAAGGTCCAAGCCTTCCACGAAGGACCACACCGCTCGTACCGAGTGGTCGTCAACCACCAGGCTCTCAAGATCGACCAGCTCAAAACCAGCCTGCCGACGTTCCGCTTGCCGAATACGAATGTCCATCACGTGCTCCGAATCGATCCACGCAATGAATCACGCCGCAGCACCAAAAAAATGACGGGCCCGACGAAGCGATCCATCTCACCGCGCAAAGAAAGAATGGATTGCTTCGCTGCGCTCGCAATGACGTTGTTAGAGCTACGGTTGCGTCAGGAAACCGACCACGGCGTCGGTGAAGGCGTGCTGTTGCTCGATATTGGAAATAGGTGCGGCGTCGAGGATCGTGAGACTAGCACCGCGAATCTGGCTGCGGATGAACTCTCCGGCCGCAATCGGGGTCGCCATGTCATGGCGTCCGGCGATCACCAGCGTCGGGCTCTTGATTTTTGGCAGCAGCTCGCGCTGGTCGAGCGTGCTCAGCGCCTCGCAGCAGGCGAGATAGCCTTCGACCGGCGTGGCCAGCAGCATCGCCTTCAGATTGGCTGATACCTGCGGCTCGCGCTCGCGAAAATCCGCGGTCAGCCAGCCCGCAATCACGGTATCGGCGACCGCCGACAGGCCACCTTCCTTTACCGCCTTGATGCGGTTGTGCCAGTTGGTCGGGTCCGGATAGTGGCAGGCGGTGTTGGCGAGGATGATCTTGCCGAATTGATCCGGCGCGTTGGCCCCGAGCCATTGCCCGACCATGCCGCCCATCGACAGGCCGCACCAATGCACCTTCGCGATGTTGAGATCGTCGAGGATCGCCAGCACGTCGCGGCCAAACCGTTCCATCGAATAGGGGCCGGGCGGCACGCTGGATTTGCCGTGGCCGCGGCGGTCGTAGCGGATGACACGAAACACCTGCGTCAGCGCGCGCATCTGCGGCTCCCACATCTGCAGCGTACAGCCCAGCGAATTCGACAGCATCAGCGTCGGTCCGCCATCGCGGCCTTCGACGGATACGTTGAGCAGGCAGCCGTCGGCGTCGATCATCGGCATCGAAAATTCTCCGGCATCTTATTTGTCGTCGAGCGAGGCGAGCAGGCGGTCGATCAGCGCCTGCGAGGCGCCCTGATAGGCCATCGGCTCGAACAGTTCTGCAAGTTTTTCCATATCGAGATGCGCGCTGACGCTCGAGTTGGCCGCCAGCACGTCGCGCAGGTGTCTCTTTTCCGCAACCGCCTTCTTGCTGGCCGCCTCGATCAGATGATGCGCGTCGCTCTTGCCGATCTTTTCCGCCAGCGCAAACGTCACCGCTTCCGCCATGATCAGCCCGCCGGTGGCATCGAGATTGAGGCGCATGCGCGCAGGATCGACTTCCAGTCCTTCGGCGATATCGACGATCGCAGCCAAGCCGCCCGAGGTGACCAGCAGCAGCGTCGGCAAGGTCGGCCATTCCGCATGCCAGGGCCCGGCGCTGCGTTCGTGCTCCTGCACCTGCGCCGCAAAGATCGTCGCGGCGAGATTCGGCGCCATCGTGGCCGCCGCCAGCGCGCTCGCCGCTGCCACGGGATTGCGCTTGTGCGGCATGGTCGAGGAGCCGCCGCGGCCTTCGCCCGAGGGCTCGAAGGCTTCGGCGACGTCGGTCTGCATCATCAGGGAAACGTCACGCGCGATCTTGCCGCAGCTGCCGGCCAGGATCGCGCATACGGAGGCCGCCTCTGCGATGCGGTCGCGATGGGTGTGCCAGGGCGCGTCCGGCAGCGGCAGTTTCAAAAGCTCGGCCAGTTTTTCGGCGACTGGCAGTCCCTTGTCGCCGAGCGCCGCCAAGGTCCCGGCCGCGCCGCCGAATTGCAGCGCCAGCGTCTCGCGGCGCAGCCGCTGCAGCCGCTTGCGCGAGCGGTGCAAGGCTGCGGCATATTCGGCGAGCTTGAGCCCGAACGGCATCGGCAGCGCGTGCTGCAGCCAGGTGCGGGCGACCACGGCTGTATTGCGATGCTGGCGCGCGAGTTTGGCAAAGCCTGCGACGGCGCGGTCGACATCGCCGAGCAGTGCGTCGATGGCGGCGCGCAAGGTCAGCATGGTGGCGGTATCGATCACGTCCTGGCTGGTCGCGCCCCAATGCACGTAGCGCGCGGCCTCAGCGTCAGCCCGGGCGACGTTGGCGGTCAGCGCCTTGACCAGGGGGATCGCCAGATTGCCGGATCGGGTCGCGGCCTCGGCGAGTGCTGCGAGGTCGAATGATTCGGCCTTGCAGGCGGCGGCGATCGTGTCGGCTGCGTGGTCCGGAATGACGCCGGTGCCGGCTTCGGCGCGCGCCAGCGCGGCCTCGAAATCCAGCATGTTTTGCAGCAATGCCGCATCGTCGCATACCGCGCGCATCGCGGCGCTCGACAGCATCTGGGCCAGCAAGGGAGAGAGGGAGGTACTCATCTGAGCGCGACCTAATCATTCCCGCCTGGCTCTGCCAATGCCCCCCCAATCGGTTTGCGCATTTTCCGGTCACTAAAGGCCGGCCGCATATGGAGCCTGCCGCGCCCGCGAATATGCATCGCTCCCTGTCCCAACTGGCCTTCCTTTTGGACCGGGCGTGCTTTACTTGGGGGACAGTTTGAAGCGATCCGGAGGTACCACCCATGGCCATGACGATGACCGGCGAAGTCCAGCTTGCGGCGCCGCGGGAGGCCGTGTGGGTCAAATTGAACGATCCGGAAGTGCTGAAGGTCTGCATCCCCGGCTGCGAGGAACTGGAGAAAACCGACGACGGCGGTTTTCGCGCCGTTGCCAAGATGAAGGTCGGCCCGGTCTCCGCGCGCTTCAAGGGCAAGGTCACTTTGAGCGATCTCGATCCGCCCAATGGCTACAAGATCTCGGGAGAGGGCGAGGGCGGCGTTGCCGGTTTCGCCAAGGGCGGTGCGACCGTGGCGCTGGCCGACAAGGACGGCGGTACCCTGTTGAGCTACAATGTCGAGGCGCAGATCGGCGGCAAGCTGGCCCAGCTCGGACAGCGCCTGATCAACGGTTCGGCCAAGAAACTGGCCGACGAGTTCTTCTCCAATTTCGCCAAAGCGGTTCAGGGTTAAGCCGGTTCAGGGCTGATGTCCCGAAAGGGCTGATTCTGAAGCGGCGACCCTTCTTGCGAAGGCAAGCCTTGCCCAAAAGTCCCGCCAGGTCATATCGAGCCATGCCCCAGCCGAGGTTGCTCATTGCCGGCATGGCCCATATTATGGGCTTCGAACGTTTCTAAACGCCTGTTCTGTCGATATGCGGCAGTGCAGCTCAAGAGAGTGCTGATGGCCAAGATTTCCCTGATCGTGAACGGCAATCCCGTAAACGCCAATATCGACCCCCGTACCCTGCTGGTCCAGTTTCTGCGCGAAAACCTGCGCCTGACGGGCACCCATGTCGGTTGCGACACCTCGCAGTGCGGCGCCTGCGTGGTCCATCTCGACGGCAAGGCGGTCAAGTCCTGCACCACGCTCGCCGTCATGGCTGACGGCCACGAGGTCAAGACCATCGAGGGGCTCGCCGCCGACGGCGCGCCGCTGCATCCGATGCAGGAGGCGTTTCGCGAGCATCACGGCCTGCAGTGCGGCTTCTGCACCCCCGGCATGATCATGACCGCGGTCGATATGGTGCATCGCAAGGGCCATGACCTTTCAGACCAAATCATCCGCGAAGAGCTCGAAGGCAATCTGTGCCGCTGCACCGGCTATCAGAACATCGTTCTATCGATCGCCGCCGGCGCCAAGGCGATGGCCAAGTCTGACCTCGCTTAAAGTCCGACCTCGCTTAACCGAAACCCGTCGCGACCGCGATCAGGAAATTCTCATGTACGAATTCAAATATCATCGTCCGGCGACCGTGCGGCAGGCCGCTAATCTGCTGATCAAGAACGAGGACGCCAAGGTCATCGCCGGCGGCCACACGCTGGTGCCGGTCATGAAGCAGCGGCTCACGAGCCCGCCGCATCTGGTCGACCTCTCCCATATCGAGGGGCTTGATACGATCGCGATGCAGGGCCGTTCGCTGGTGATTGGCGCCACCGCCAAGCACGCCAACGTCGCGACCTCCGCCGTGGTCGGCGAGGCGATCCCGGCGCTGGCTGAACTGGCCGGCATGATCGGCGACCCCGCGGTGCGCCATAAAGGGACCATCGGCGGCTCGCTCGCCAACAACGACCCGACCGCGGATTATCCGGCGGCGGTGCTGGCGCTCGGCGCCACCATCGTCACTAACAAGCGTCGCCTCAAGGCCGAAGAGTTTTTCCAGGGACTGTTCACCACCGCGCTGGAGAGCGACGAGATCATCACCAAGGTGATGTTCCCGGTGCCGAAGAAGGCGGCCTACATCAAGTTCCGCAACCAGGCCTCGCGTTACGCGCTGGTCGGCGTGTTCGTGGCAAAACGTCCGTCGGATGTTCGCGTCGCCGTCACCGGCGCCGGCTCGGACGGCGTGTTTCGCGTCACCGCGTTCGAGGAAGCGCTGAAGAAGCGTTTTTCGCACAAGGTGCTCGATGGCCTGTCGGTGGCGGCGGAAGGGCTGAACAGCGACCTGCACGGCAGCGCCGAATATCGCGCGCATCTGATCGGGGTGATGACGCGCCGCGCGGTTGAAGCTGCAACCGCCAAAGCGTGAAATTTGCGAATTCTTGGTCCATCTAGACTGGCTTGCTCATGAGTGCATCGGCGTTACCCGGTTCCGTCGACGCGATGCTCGAGCTTCTGACCTCGCGCGGTTATCTCGCCGAGCGGTCGCTGGCGACGGTGACCTATCTGTCGCTGCGGATGGGACGGCCGCTGTTTCTCGAAGGCGAGGCCGGCGTCGGCAAGACCGAAATCGCAAAGGTGCTGTCGGCGGCCCTTGGGCGAAAACTCATTCGGCTGCAGTGCTACGAAGGACTCGACGTGGCCTCCGCGGTCTATGAGTGGAACAGCGCTGCGCAGATGATCGCGATCCGGCTTGCGGAAGCCGCCGGCGATACCGATCGCGAGCAGCTATCGAGCGACATTTTCGCCGAGCGCTTCATGATCAAGCGGCCGCTTCTGCAGGCGCTGGAGCCCGATGTGGCCGGCGCGCCGGTGCTGTTGATCGACGAACTCGACCGCGCCGACGAGGCGTTCGAGGCTTATTTGCTGGAAATCCTCTCGGACTTCCAGGTGACGATCCCTGAATTCGGCACCGTGAAAGCGCCGCAGCCGCCGATCGTCATCATCACCTCGAACCGCACCCGCGAGATTCACGACGCGCTGAAACGGCGCTGTCTCTATCACTGGGTGGATTATCCCAATGCCGAGCGCGAGCTCGCGATCGTCAAGTCGCGCGTGCCCGATATCTCGGCCAAGCTGTCGCAGCAGGTCGTCCGCTTCGTGCAGGCGCTGCGCGACCAGGATTTTTACAAGTCGCCGGGCGTCGCCGAGACCATCGACTGGGCCACCGCGCTGACCGAACTCGACGCCCGTTCGCTGACGCCCGAAGTGGTCGGCGATACGCTGGGGGCGCTCTTGAAATACCAGGACGATATCGCGCGGATGCAGGGCGAAAGCTTGCAGAAGGTTTTGAAGGAAGCGACGAGCGAGAACTGAGTTCGCGAAGAGTGGCGCTACGGGCTTTTACCTCTCCCGTTGGGAGAGGTCGGATTGCGAAGCAATCCGGGTGAGGGGTTACGGACTAACGATAGACCGTACCCCCTCACCCCAACCCTCTCCCCATGGGAGAGGGGGCGCACCGTCGTCTGTGAGAGAGTTCTGCCATGCCCATCGACCACCTCAATCCCCCGACCGGCCAGATGGCCGACAACGTGGTCGGCTTTGCCCGCGCGTTGCGGGCGGCCGGGATTCCGGTCGGACCAGGCGCGGTGATCGATGCGCTCAACGCGCTGCAGGTGATCGAGATCGGCAACCGCGCCGACGTCTACGCCACGCTGGAGGCGATCTTCGTCAAGCGTCACGAGCATATGCTGATCTTTGCCCAGGCCTTCGACCTGTTCTTCCGCGCCGCCGACGAATGGAAGCACATGCTGGATTCGGTGCCGCTGCCGGATCACGCCCGGAAGAAGCCGCCGCCGGCCTCGCGCCGGGTCCAGGAGGCGATGGCGCAGCCACAGATGCGCGAGGAGATGCCGCGGGCGCAGGAGCAGGAATTGCGGCTCTCGGTCTCCGACAAGGAGATTTTGCAGAAGAAAGATTTTGCGCAGATGAGCGCGGCCGAGATCGCCGAGGTCACCCGCGCCATCGCCCATATGCGGCTGCCGCAGGCCGAACTGCGCACCCGCCGCTACCAGCCGGACGCGCGGGGCTTGCGGCTCGACATGCGCCGCACCTTGCGCGGCAGCCTTCGCACCGGCGGCGAGATCATCGACATCCGAAAACTCGGCCGGATCGACAAGCCGGCGCCGATCGTGGCGCTGCTCGATATCTCGGGATCGATGAGCGAATATACCCGCCTGTTTCTGCATTTCCTCCATGCGATTACCGACGCCCGCAAGCGCGTCTCGGTGTTCCTGTTCGGCACCCGGCTGACCAATGTGACGCGGTCTTTACGGGCGCGCGATCCCGACGAGGCGCTGGCGAGCTGTTCGTCCGCGGTGGAGGATTGGGCCGGGGGCACGCGGATCGCCACCTCGTTGCACACGTTCAATAAATTGTGGGGCCGGCGGGTGCTCGGGCAGGGCGCCATCGTGCTGCTGATCTCCGACGGGCTGGAGCGCGAGGCCGACGACAGGCTGGCGTTCGAGATGGACCGGCTGCATAGGTCCTGCCGCCGCCTGATCTGGCTCAACCCGCTATTGCGCTACAGCGCCTTCGAGGCCAAGGCGCAGGGCATCAAAATGATGCTGCCGCACGTTGACGAATTCCGCCCGGTGCATAATTTGAGTTCTATAGAGGGGCTGATCGCGGCGCTGTCGGCGCCGCCTCCGGCGCACCATCTGAGCCACATCCGCCCCGCAGCTTGAAAGAGGCCCACCATGCTCAATCGTGACGAGGATATCCTCAAGGCGGCCGAGAACTGGCAGAAGGCCGGCCATGGCGTCGCCCTGGCGACCGTGGTCGAAACTTGGGGCTCGGCGCCCCGGCCGGCCGGCTCCAGCCTGGTCATCAACGACGACGGCACGTTTTTAGGCTCTGTTTCCGGCGGCTGCGTCGAGGGCGCGGTGGTGACCGAAGCGCTGGATGTGATCGCCAGCGGCCAACCCAAAATGCTCGAATTCGGCGTCGCCGACGAGACCGCCTGGAATGTCGGCCTGTCCTGCGGCGGCACCATCCGCGTGTTCGTCGAGAAGGTTGGCCAGTCGTGAAACTCCAGACCCTGAGCGATGTAAATATCGAGCGCGCCGCGCGGCGGCCGGTGATCGTGATCACCGATACCGCCAACGGCGACCAGCGGCTGGTGAAAGCAAAAGACATCGCCACCGACCCGCTGGGAGCCGATCTGGCAAAACAGTTGCGCATGGGCAAGAGCGGCATGATCGAGGCCGGTGGCAAAAAGCTGTTCCTCAATGTCTATGCGCCGACCGCGCGTCTCGTGATCATCGGCGCCGTCCACATCAGCCAGGCGCTGGCGCCGCTGGCGCGTTCGCTCGACTATGACGTCACGGTGGTGGATCCGCGCACCGCGTTCGCCAGCCCGGAGCGCTTTCCCGATATTCCGCTGGTCGCCGAATGGCCCGACGTGGCGCTGCCGCCGCTCAATATCGATCACTACACCGCGTTCGTCGCTGTCACCCACGACCCCAAGATCGACGACCCGGCGCTGCTGCACGCCTTCGCGCGCGACTGCTTCTATATCGGCGCGCTCGGCTCGCGAAAAACCCATGCCAAACGTGCTGAACGCCTGAAGGGGCAGGGTGCTTCCGATGCCGACATCGCGCGCATCCATGCGCCGATCGGGCTGAACATCGGCGCGGTCTCGCCGTCGGAAATCGCGGTCTCGATCATGGCCGAGATCACCGCGGAGCTGCGTCTGCCGAAAGAGATCAAGAAAGAGCAGGCGGCATGAAGTTCGGACCCGCCAGTCCGGCCGACGCGATTGGCGGCGTCACCGTGCATACGCTCCGGCAGGGACCGCTGGTGCTCAAGAAGGGCACCACGATCGGGCCAGCCGAAGTCGACGCGCTCACCAAGGCTGGCGTTAAGGAAGTCGTCGTGGTGCGGCTCGAAGACGGCGACGTCTCCGAAGACGTGGCCGCCGCCAGCATCGCCAAGGCTGTCGCCGGCGACGGCGTCCATGTCGAGCGCGCCTTTACCGGCCGCGCCAATCTGTTCGCGGCCAGGGCCGGCGTGCTGGTGGTCGACCGATCAGCCGTCGATCGCATCAACGGCGTCGACGAAGCCATCACGTTTGCGACGCTGGCTGCGTTCAAGCCGGTGGTCGAGGGCGAGATGATCGCCACCGTCAAACTGATTCCGTTCGGCGTCGAGGCAAAATTGCGCGATGCGGCCGTGGCGCAGGCGGGCCGCGATGCATTGCAGATCGCGCCCTACACTATCAAGAAGGTCGGCGTGGTCTCGACTTTGCTGCCCGGGCTGGCGCCGAAGGTGATCGAAAAAACCCTGCGCGTGACCGCCGAACGATTGGCGCCGGCGGGCGCGACCATCATCGCCGAGCGGCGCGTGCCGCATGATGAAACCGTGCTGGCGGCCTCGATCAAGGAATTGCTCGGCCTCGGCGCCGAACTCGTGATCGTATTCGGCGCGTCCGCGATCGCCGACCGCCGTGACGTGATCCCGGCCGCGATCACCGAGATCGGCGGCGCCATCGAACATTTTGGCATGCCGGTAGATCCCGGCAATTTGCTGCTGATCGGCAGCGCCGGCGGCGTGCCGGTGCTGGGCGCCCCGGGCTGCGCGCGTTCGCCGGTCGAAAACGGCTTTGACTGGGTGCTGATGCGCCTGCTCGCCGGGTTGAAGGTGTCGCGTTCCGACCTCACCGGCATGGGCGTTGGCGGTCTCTTGATGGAAATCGTCACGCGCCCGCAGCCGCGCACCGTCCCTGTGATCGAAGGCAATCGCAACGTCGTCGCGATCGTGCTCGCGGCTGGACGTTCGACCCGGATGGGCGGTCCGAACAAGCTGCTCGCCGAACTCGACGGCAAGAAACTGGTGCGGATCGCGACCGAGCATGCGCTGGCGTCGAAAGCCTTCGAGGTGATCGTCGTCACCGGCCATCAGGGCGATCTGGTCGAGCAGGCATTGAGCGGCCTCAAGGTAAAATTCATCCGCAACCCGGATTTCGCCGGCGGGCTCGCCAGCTCCGTCAAAGCGGGCATCGCCGCGGTGCCGGCCAATGCCGACGGTGCCGTGATCTGCCTCGGCGACATGCCGCTGATCGATGCCAAACTGATCGACAAACTGATCGAGACCTTCGAGCCCGACCGCGGCCATCTGATCGCACTACCGGTCAGCGACGGCAGGCGCGGCAATCCGGTGCTGTGGTCGCGGCGCTTCTTCCGCGAATTGATGACGCTCGACGGCGACGTCGGCGCCCGCCATCTTATCGCCAAGCACGCCGAAGCCGTGGCCGAAGTGCCAGTCGAGGGTTTTGGCGCCTTCCTCGACATCGATACGCCACAGGCGCTGGAAGCAGCGCGAAGGTCGTAACTCGTAGTTCGTAGGGTGGGCAAAGGCGCGCTTGTGCCGTGCCCATCGTCGAGAACTCCGAACGTTGTGGTGGGCACGCGGAGCCTGTCATCGGGCGCACAAATTCAACCTCCCGTTCGCCAAGTCTCAACTCCCCCCGCGCTAAATTCGCCTCCGCCTGCCTTGGGGGATGGGATCTTGATCGTTTCGACTGCCACAGCGCAACGCCGCGCCTTGTTCATCCTTGCACTGACCCTGGTGGTGGGCGTGACGCGTTTCGCCACGCAGGCGTGGGCGGCCGGTGCGTTGGCGGTCGGCAAATGCGGCGCCTATGGCCAGGCCTATGATTATCCGGCCGAGGCCGCCGCGCGCGCCGCTGCCTTGAAGCAGTGCAAGGGCGACTGCACCGCCGTGACCATGAAGCGCGCCTGCGCCGCGATCGCGGTCGACATGACCAATCCCTGCGGTGCTCATGGCTACGCGGTGAAGTCGAAAATATCGAGCTCGCTCAACGCTGCGACGAAGAAGTGCTACGAATTCGGCGGCAAGGAATGCGTCATCCGCGCCTGGGCCTGCGACGCCAAGGGGTAGTTCAATTCCCATTGTAGCCGAGACCGTGCCGCGAGCACGGCTTCACCTCTCCCATCGGGAGAGGTCGGCGTGTAGCGCCGGGTGAGGGGTTACTGACTAACGATAGACCGTACCCCAACCCTCTCCCCATGGGAGAGGGGGCGCACTTCCGTTGCCGCGACAGAGAAGTTACGCTTCTACGACTTGTATCACATCCCAACTCCGGCCAATTCATCTCATGCAATTCGACACCAAGATCGCGGTCATCATCCGGACCGACCTGGAACCGTGGCAAAAACTCAACGTGGCTTCGTTCCTGGCCGGCGGCATCGCCGCCAGCTTTCCCGAATGCATCGGCGAGAATTACGAAGACGCTTCCGGCACCAAATATCTGTCGCTGATCGGCCAGCCGATCCTGATCTATGGCGCCGACCATCCGGCGTTGTCCCGCGCGCTGGAACGGGCGCTGTCGCGCAGCGTCAAGCCCGCGGTCTATACCGAGGACATGTTCAAGACCACGCATGACGCCGCCAACCGCGAGGTGGTGAAGACGGTGATCCGCGCCGAACTCAACCTGGTTGGTCTGGCGATGCGCGCCGAGCGCAAGGTGATCGACAAGATCGTCGACGGACTGAAGTTTCACAGCTTAGGCGCGGGGCTCACTCCTTCACCGCGGCATACGTCGGTTCAAGCCGCGAGCGAAGAAATTCCGCGCCGGTGACCGGCGCGTATTTCGCCGGCCGGTCGGCGCTGGTGCAGGTTGGCAGACACGCGACCATGGCTTCCGGATTGGGGTCGAGAAAGAACGCCACCGAATAGCGATCGGCACCCGGCGGGCTGACCACCTTGTGCGGTGTCGAAACATAGACGTCGTTCGACCATCGCATCAGGCAGTCGCCGATGTTGCAGATGAAGGCCCCTCGCATGACGGGCGCATCGAGCCAGCGGCCGGAGCGATCCCTGACCATCAGGCCGCCGACCGCGTCGGTCGCAAGCAGCGTGACGTTGCCGTAGTCGGTGTGCACGCCTGCACCAAGCTGCCCATCGGGGAGGGGTCCCTTGACCGGCGGATAATGCAGCAGGCGAAGCGTCGCGTTCGGCTTGTCGAGTTTTGCTTCGAAGAAAGCTCGCTCAAGTCCGAGATCGAGCGCAAACCCGCGATGCAGGTCGCGCCCCAGCCGCCAGACGCGGTTGAAATACTCCAGCATGGTGTCGCGAAAACCCGGCATGTCCGGCCACAGATTGGCGGCGCGAAACGGCGCGCGCGCCAGCAATTCGGGATCGTCGGGCGCAAGCTCGAGGCCGATGTTGAAGGCTTCCTTGACGTCGGCCGGTTTGCCCGGATCGAGCGTCTCGCCGCCGAGCCTTATGTAGCCGCGGTTATCGCCGGGGCCGCTGAACGATGCCGCCTCGCGGAGCGAGGCGGGGCCGGCAAAGAACGCCGCTGACATCGCGAACACGCGGGCGATCAGGTCAGGGGGAACGTTATGGCCGGTGACATAAAAGAAACCGACGTCGCGACAGGCCGTGCCCAGTGCTTTCGCGACTGCCTCGGCTTGTGTCGGCGAGCCATTGACGAGCGGGGCAATGTCGATGACGGGAATGGCGTTCATGGGGTTCTCTTGGCAAGGGATGAGCCGTTTGCAAAGCAAACTTCGTGCCCTTGGCCCGAGCTCTGATTACGTGGTCAGAGCACGTAGGATTGTAGTGCGTAGGATGGGCAGAGCGCAGCGAAACCCATCAGCCGAGCGCAAGCCATTGATGGGTTTCGCTGCGCTCTACCCATCCTACAATTTCTAGGCGTGATGGCCGTTCTTGCCGTGCAAGTCAGGGAACAAGAATACCAGCGGAAGCGCCAGCGGGCCGATCGCCGCGGCAATCCACGCCCAGTTCTTGAAACTGCGTCCACGACGCTCGGCAATGCGCCCGGCGAGATACATCGAAATGACCGTAGCGATCAGCAGCAATCCAGAGATCATGTCCATGACGCCAGCTCCGCGCGGGTTCCGTACAACCATAGCACGGCGTTGGCCAGGCGGCGCGACCGGCCGTAGAGACCCGCTCAATTCAAGGTGAGAAACCAACCGTTCTTGCGTTGTCGCAACGACGGCGTCGGACAACCCTGCAATAACAGCGACGTGAAACGGGCCGTGTCGGCGTCCATTGACAATGACTGACCGGTCAGTCATATTGTAGGTATGAAGAGAACACGATCCGAAACCTCAGTCCCCCCGAAACCGGCCAAAGGCCGCATCGCGGTCCGGGCGGCCGCGGCCAAACTCCAAAAATGGTCTCGCCGCATCTCACGGCCGCAAAACCCGCCTCCAACCGCGCCGAGCGCGCCGCGGAGCGGCGGGCGGCGATCATCGAGGCGGCGCTGGATGAATTTATCGCGCGCGGCTTCACCGCGACGCGGCTCGACGACGTTGCCAAGCGGGCAGGGGTGGCCAAGGGCACCATCTACCTGCACTTCAAGGACAAGGAATCGATGTTCGAGGAGCTGATCCGCACCGCGTTGGTGCCGCTGATTGGCCGCCTGGCGCCGCCGCCGCTGGCCGGCGGATCGATCCGCGATGCGGTCGAGGGGTTTGCGCGCACCTTCATCCAGGAGGTTGCGGGCACCCGCCGCGGCGACATCGTGCGCCTGATCGTGGCCGAGGGGCCGCGCTTTCCGGAGATTGCGGACTTCTATTATCGCGAGGTGGTCTCACGGGGGCTTACCGGCATGCGCGCGCTGATCGAATTCGGCATCGCGCGCGGCGAAATCCAGCAGAAAAACCTGGCGCGCTTTCCACAGCTTTTGGTGGCGCCCGCGATCGTCGCGGTGATCTGGCAGAGCCTGTTCAGCAAACACGCGCCATTGGACGCGATCGAAATGTTTCGTACCCATCTCGATCTGATTTTCGGCGAACGGAGGACGACATGACCTCGTCGCGCACCACATTGCGCGTTCTCGCCATCGCGGCGCTGGCGATCGCGCTCGCCGGCTGCAACGAGCGCAAGGATCCCGGCTTTCAGGGCTGGGTCGAGGCCGACATGATTTTTGTAAGCCCCGACGAGTCCGGTCGCGTGACCAAGCTCAATGTCCGCGAAGGCGAGGAAGTAAAGCCCGGCGAACAGATCTACTCGGTCGATGACGATCTGCAGCAGGCCGACCTCTACCAGAACAACGCGACGCTGGCCAACGCGCAGCAGGCCTATGATCGCGCGGCGTCACTGAGCAAGACCGGGTCGGGCACGCAAGCGACGCTCGAACTCGGCATTGTCGGCGTTGCGCGTCGCCGAAGCGCGGGTCAATACCTCGCAGACGCGGTTGGCGCGGCGCAACGGTTTTGCCCCGGTCGGCGGCACTATCCAGCAGATCTATTTTCGCGAAGGCGAGATGGTGCCGGCGCAGCGGCCGGTGTTGTCGATCATGCCGCCCGGCAACATGAAGCTGCGCTTCTTCGTGCCGGAGACGGAATTGCCAAAACTTTCGATCGGCGACGAGGTCAAGGTGACCTGCGACAATTGCTCCGCCGATCTCACCGCAAAAATCTATTTCATCGCGACCATGGCCGAATACACCCCGCCGGTGATCTACAGCCTCGATGAGCGCAACAAGCTGGTCTATCTGATCCAGGCGCGGCCGAGCCGGCCGGACAGCCTGCGGGTCGGCCAGCCGATCAGCGTGTTCCTCAATGCCAAAACGCCGGTGGCGGACAAGCAATGAGCACGGCACCGACCAGCGCGGCCGACATCGCCATCGATGTCGAGGGCCTGTCGAAATCGTTCGGCGGCCGCGAGGTCGTGCATGATCTCAGCATGAAGGTGAAGCGCGGCTCGATCTACGGCTTCCTCGGCCCCAACGGCAGCGGCAAGACCACCACCATCCGCATGCTCTGCGGCCTGCTGACTCCGGATAGCGGCGAGGGCTCTTGCCTCGGCTACGACATCCGCCGCGACGCCGACAAGATCAAGCGCCAGGTCGGCTACATGACGCAGCGCTTCAGCCTGTATCAGGACCTGTCGGTGCGGGAGAATCTCGAATTCGTGGCGCGGCTGTACGGCCTGCCCAACGCGCGCGGCGCCGCGCGCGACATGATCGACCGCATCGGATTGAAGGGACGCGAGGAGCAACTCGCCGGCGAACTCTCCGGCGGCTGGAAGCAGCGGCTGGCGCTCGGCGCCTGCACGCTGCCGAATCCGCAATTGCTGCTGCTGGACGAGCCGACCGCCGGCGTCGATCCCAAGGCGCGGCGCGATTTCTGGAACGAGATCCATGCGCTGGCGGCCGAGGGCTTAACCGTTCTGGTCTCCACCCATTACATGGACGAGGCCGAGCGCTGTCACGAGATCGCTTATATCGCCTATGGCCATTTGCTGGCGCACGGCACCGTGGACGAGGTGATCGCGAAATCGGCGCTGTCGACCTACACCGTCACCGGCGACGACCTCAACACGCTTACCGCGGAGCTGGCCGGCAAGCCCGGCATCGACATGGTGGCGCCGTTCGGCACCAGCCTGCATGTTTCCGGCCGCGACAAATCCGCGCTCGAGGCCACTGTTGCGCCGTATCGCGGCAACGAGAAATGGCACTGGCAGCACAGCGAGCCGTCGCTGGAGGATGTGTTCATCGACCTGATGGGACGCTCCAAGGATAATTTCCAATGAGTGCTGTCAACACCTACCGGCAAAACCACGAAACGCGAGAGCCGCGCTTCGGCTTCTGGCGCCGCAGCTATGCGATGCTGGTCAAGGAATTCATCCAGCTCCGCCGCGACCGGGTTTCGTTCGCGATGATCGTAATGATCCCGGTGATGCAGCTTCTGCTGTTCGGTTACGCCATCAACACCACGCCGCGCAATCTGCCGACTGCGGTGCTGCTGCAGGAGGACAGCGATCTCGGCCGTTCGATCCTCAAGGCGCTGGAAAATACCTCCTACTTCCGCTTCACCCGCGAAGTGCACGATGTTGCGGAGTTCGACGATCTCCTGAAATCGGGCAAGGTGCTGTTCGGCGTCGAAATTCCGCGCGGTTTTGAGCGCGCGGTGCGGCGCGGCGATCATCCAGCACTATTGGTCGCCGCCGACGCGACCGATCCGGTCGCGGCAGGCTCCGCGCTCGGCGCGCTCGGCACCATCGTGCAGACCGCGCTGGACCATGACCTGTTCATCGGCGATCCGCCGGCGATGCCGTTCGAGATCCGGGCGCATGCGCGCTACAATCCGGCGGCCTCGTCGCGGCTCAACATCGTGCCGGGCCTGGTCGGCACCATCCTGACCATGACTATGTTGATCTTCACCGCGCTGTCGGTGACGCGCGAGGTCGAGCGCGGCACCATGGAGAGCCTGCTGTCGATGCCGATCAAGCCGGTCGAGGTGATGTTCGGCAAGATCATCCCTTACGTGCTGGTCGGCTTCGTCCAGGCCACGCTGATCGTCGGCATCGGGGTATTATTGTTCGGCGTCCCCATCCTCGGCAGCCTGCTCACCCTGGCGCTGCTGTCGACACTGTTCATCACCACCAATCTGTCGATCGGCTACACGTTTTCGACCATCGTGCAGAACCAGCTGCAGGCGATGCAGCTGTCGATGATGTTCTTCCTGCCGAGCATTCTGCTGTCCGGCTTCATGTTTCCGTTCATGGGCATGCCGGTGTGGGCGCAATATATCGGCGAGGGCCTGCCGCTGACGCATTATGTTCGCATCGTCCGCGCCATCATGCTTAAGGGCGCGACCATCCAGAATTTGCAGTACGACACGATGGCTCTGATTGCACTGATGTTATTCGCGATGACGATCGCCGTAACGCGCTTCCGTCGCACGCTCGATTGATGCAATATCTCACCGTCATTCCGGGGCGCCTCGAAGAGGCGAACTCAGATGTGCTATTGCACATCTGAGAATCTCGAGATTCCGGGCCTGGTCCTTCGGACCATCCGGAATGACAAGGACAAGAGATGCTGGGGTTGTGGGGTAACAAGGACGGGAAGGGCGCGGCGGTATCGGCCGACTTTACGCACGCGCTGATGCAGCAGGTGCTACGCACCGAGCTGATCCGGGTTAAGGCGCTAATCGGAACAGCCGCGGCCATCGCGGTCATGCTCTGGATCATCTATTTCTTCGACCCGTATGCGGTCACGCATCTCTGGCACGGCCGTCTCAAGCCGACCGACCTTTACGCGATCCTGATCCCCTTCATCCTGTTCGAGCTTTGGGTTCATATCAGCATCAGCCGCCATTTGCGGCTGGATCGCGACTTGTCGGTCTACAGACGGTATCTCGGCGCGCTGATCGAGACCTCGATGCCGACGCTCGCATTGGCGCTCCACATCGATAGCATGGGACCGGTCGAGGCGCTCGGTTTCGTGGTGCCGCTCACCTACTTCATCTTCATCATTCTCTCGACGCTGCGGCTGGACTTCTGGCTCTCGACCTTTACCGGCTTCGTCGCCGCGGTCGAGCTGTTTGGCATGGCGATGTTCTATCATCGCGCCGGCAGCGCCGATCCGGCGCCTGATATCTACTATCACGCGGTGCGCAGCGTGGTCGTGCTGATCTGCGGCATGCTGGCGGGCGCGGTCGGGGTTCAGTTGCGGCGGCAATTCGAGGCCAGCATTCTGGCCGCGACCGCGCGCGACCGCATCACCAACCTGTTCGGCCAGCATGTCTCGCCGCAGGTGGTCGAGCGCCTGATGGCGGCGGGCGCTGCGACCGAAAGCGAAATCCGCAGGGTCGCCGTCATGTTCGTCGATTTCCGCAGCTTTACCGCCGGCGCCAGCACGCGTTCTCCGCGCGAGGTGGTGGATCGGCTCGACGGGGCGTTTGCGGTGCTGGTCGACATCCTCGACCGCCATGGCGGCATCGTGAACAAGTTTCTCGGCGACGGCTTTCTGGCGCTGTTCGGTGCGCCACTCGAGGCGCGCGATGCCGCGCATCAGGCGGTTGCCGCGGCCCGCGAAATGCTCGACGCCAACGAGCGCGTCAACAAGGCGACGAGCTGGCCGCTGCGGATCGGCATCGGCGTCCACATCGGTGAGGTGGTCGCCGGCAATATCGGCTCGCCCAGGCGCAAGGAATATACCGTGATCGGCGACACCGTGAATTTTGCCGCGCGGCTGGAAGCGCTCAACAAGGAATTCCACTCGCAGTTTTTGATCTCGGACGCGGTTCACGACGCGTTGGGCCAGGAAGGCAACGATGCGGTCTCGCTCGGCGAGGTTCAGATTCGGGGATACGACCGGCGGGTGCCGGTTTGGAAATTGGGATAGGGCATGATCCGGAAAAGTGGACACCGGTTTTCCGAACAGATCATGCCCAAATAAAAAGGAGAAGTCGTATGCAGCGGCGTTACATCACCGTCGACGTTTTCACCGACCGGGCGTTCGGCGGCAATCCGCTCGCCGTCGTACTGGATGCCGACGGGTTATCGACGGCGCAGATGCAGGCGATCGCAACCGAGTTCAATTATTCGGAAACCACTTTCGTGCTGCCGCCGCAGCAGTCCGCTCACGACGCACGGGTGCGTATCTTTACCGTTCGCTCCGAAATCCCGTTCGCGGGCCATCCCAATGTCGGCACCGCCTTCGTGCTGGCGACGCAGGCGGCAAAGCCGCCGGCGCGGCTATTGTTCGAGGAGCAGGCGGGGCTGGTGCCGGTCGAAATCCTGACCGGGCAGAGCGGGGTTGTCGGCGCCGAACTGACGGCGCCGCAGCCGCTGAAGCGGACGACGCAATTGAGCGCGGCGCAGGCGGCGGCCTGCCTGTCGCTGTCCGCGGCTGATGTGAAAACCGATCGCCATCCGCCGCAGATCGCCTCCGTCGGATTGCCGTTTCTGATGGTGGAGCTTTTCTCGCGCGGGGCGCTGCGGCGGGCAAAGCCGGATGCGGCGGCGTTCGATAAAACCTTTCCGCGCGACGGCTCAGACGCGGTCTATTTCTACACGCACGATGTGCCGGGTAGCGAACAGCCGCTCGACCTGCAGGCGCGCATGTTCCATCCGGGCGCCAGCGGTCTTTCCGAGGATCCCGCCACCGGCAGCGCGACCGCCGCCGCCGCGGCGCTGCTCGCCGATCTCGACCCGACGCGCGACGGTGAACTGAAATTGCGGATTGGCCAGGGCATCGACATGGGACGGCCGAGCCTGCTGCTGACGCGCGTCCGCAAGCAAAACGGTGCGGTGGTCTCCACCCATGTCGGCGGCGGTTGCGTGCAGATGATGGAGGGGACGTTTCGGCTCAACGGGGAGGGGTGAACGTCGCGCCATGCGAGGTCGTCTTACCTCTCCCAATGGGAGCGGTGGAAGAAGATCGCCACTCACGCGACGCGTGAAACCTCACACCTGCCGCGCGGCCAGGTTCTCCACGCTTACCCGCTCGCGATCCTCGATGATCTCCGCGATCCATTGCCGGTGACAATGTTTGTGATCGCGCTCGTAACAGAGGATGCAGACGGGGCCGGATTTCTGCACCAGCGCCGAGAGCTCGTCGAGTTCTTCCTTGGCCTGCGGCGTCTTCAGATGCTTTGAATAGATCTTGTGCAGCCGGTCGAACTCGCCGCTGCGCGCGGCTACGCGGCCCTCTTTCGGCGTGCCGAGCCCGCGCAGATGCAGATAGGCGATGCCGCGCTGGTCCAGCCCGGCCGCCAGCTGGTTTTTGGAAAAGCCCGGACGGCGAGATGACGCGATCGCGCGGACGTCGACCAGCAACTTGACGCCGGCGTTTTCGAGTTCGTCGAGCACAGCCTTGGACGGCGTCTGCTCATAGCCGATGGTGAAGAGCTTATGTGCCTTCTTCGCGGACTTTTTGGTGGCCTTGGCCATGCGACCCCCTTGTCACTTGACGCGTTCGATCAATTCCATCGCGCCCGCAGGCGCGCGCACCTTGCCCTCGTGGATCACATAGGCAAACACGTCGCGCGGCGCCTTCTTCGGCTTGGTGTCATCGACGCGCGGCAGATCGTCCGGCTCGCCGCCGCCGGCCCAGGCCTGAAACCGTTTCGCCCAGGCATCGAGCTGTTTGGGCGGATAGCAGGTCTTCAGTTCGTCATCGCCTTTTTGCAGCCGGGCATAGACGAAATCGCTGGCGATGTCGGCAATCGCGGGATATTTGCCGTGCTCGGCGAACACCACAGGCGTGTCGAACTGGCGCAACAGGGCGATGAAATCAGGCACGCAAAAACTGTCGTGCCGGACCTCGACCACATGGCGCAGGGCGCGGCCGTCGAGTTGGCGCGGCAGCAATTCGAGAAATTTTCCGAAATCGGCGCCGTCGAATTTCTTGGTCGGCGCGAATTGCCAGAGCACCGGGCCGAGGCGATCGCCGAGCTCCACCACACCCGAAGTCGTAAAACCGTTTTACCGAATCGCCGGCCTCGGCCAGCACGCGGCGGTTGGTCGCAAAGCGCGGCCCCTTCAACGAGAACACAAATCCGTCCGGCACTTCGCGCGCCCATTTGCGAAAGCTCTCCGGCTTCTGCGAGCCGTAATAGGTGCCGTTGATCTCGATCGAGGTCAGCTTCGAGGCCGCGTACGAAAGCTCCTTCGCCTGCGTCAGCTTTTCCGGATAGAACACGCCGCGCCACGGCTCGAAGGTCCAGCCGCCGATGCCGATATAGATGTTGCCGGATTTGGTGGAAGCAGTTTTGGGGGATTTGGTCACGGAGCGGCTCGTCTCGAAGGGAGGGGGCGTCGTTCGGGCTGGAGACTAGTCAAACCAATCGTGATTGGCCAGTTCGCCGGAACTGCGCCCTGCCGCGTTTACCGGCGCCGGTCGTTCGGGCTAGGCTGGCAAAAAAGGAGAAGAAAAATGCGCATGATGATGGCGGCCATGCTGGCGATGTCGACCTCCGTTGCGATCGCCGATGAGGTCGACGACGTACACCGGCTGGCGGTGTCGGGCCGCGACTTCTACTGGAATTGCCTTGCCCGGGAATATCCGCGGGACAGCAACAAGAACCTGTCGGAAGCGGATTTCGTGGCGCTGATCGAGGGCGCCTGCCGGTCCGAGCGGCAGAATTTCCGGGTGGCGCTGGTCGATTATCTGGCGATGCAATTCCCCGACAAAGAGGCCGGGGCCAACATGACGACGGCCAACAACGCCATCGCGCTGGCCCAGAAGGACATCGTGACCGCGTTCGCCCGGCGCAAGGCGGCATCGAAGTAGCCGTCCGCACCGACCTCGCGCCTTATTTCTCCGGCCCGATTTTCCGTGATATTGATGGGTCAGAAGAGAGGGAATTGGCGGGTATGAGTTCCCAGTCAGTCGCGGGCATTTTGGGCGCTATCATTGCTTCGATCGTGCTGGTGGCCGCGATCGCGTACGGCCCGATCGGCCAGTTTGGCAAGCCGCCGGCCAAGCCGGCCAGCGTCCAGCCGGCAGCGGCGCAACCGGCTCCCGCGGCGCCGAGGGGCCCGGTGATTCGGGAAGTGCCCAACTGATTAACGCGCAGGGGTTGCGGAACCTCCGCAGCATCTCTATATAGCTGCTAACGGCGACGTTGACGCTTAAGAAGCTCCGGCGCTGGGACGACCATGAATAGCCAGGCAGCGCCGGATGTACGCGCGCCCTTCTGTTCGTGGTCGTTGGCATTTTCAGAGCGTTTTCAAGCGAAGTGGCTACCGGTTCGCGTCAGAAAACGCGTCAAACCAATAACCGGGCCCCTTTTGGCCCGTTTTCCACTGGCCAGACCCGATCGAGGAACCCTGCCTTGGCAGCGCTGGCGGCTGCGGATATACGCTGGCCCCATGAATGAAGCCATCAAACCGGGCCCCGAAAACCCGTCGCAGGCCACCGGTTTGCCCCTGCTTTCGGTCGTCGTCCCCACCTTCAACGAGCGCGACAACGTCACGGTGCTGTACCGGCGGCTGGATGCGACGCTCAGGGACGTCGCCTGGGAAGTCGTGTTCGTCGACGACAACTCCCCCGACGGCACCTGGGAAGTGGTGCGGGGCCTGGCGCGACAGGATTCTCGCGTCCGCTGCATCCGCCGGATCGGCCGCCGCGGACTCTCTGGCGCCTGCATCGAGGGCATTTTAGCCTCGAGCGCGCCCTATGCCGCCGTGATCGATGCCGATCTGCAGCATGACGAGGCGCAGCTGCCGAAGATGTTGGGGCTGTTGCTAAGCGGCGAGGCCGAACTCGTGGTCGGCAGCCGCTATATCGAGGGCGGCAGTGCCGACAGTTTCAACAAGCAGCGCGCCGGCGCCAGTCGGCTGGCGACCGAAGTCGCCAAGCGCGTGCTCGGGGTCCAGGTCAAGGATCCCATGAGCGGCTTCTTCATGATCCGCCGCGACCGCTTCGAGCAATTGGCGCCGCAGCTTTCCACCCAGGGCTTCAAGATCCTGCTCGACATCATCGCCACCGCGCACGGCGAGCTGCGCACCATCGAGGTTCCCTTTACCTTCGGCTCGCGCCAGCACGGCGAGAGCAAGCTCGATTCCATGGTGGCGCTGGATTTCCTGGGACTGGTGCTGGCGAAGCTGACCCGCGACGTGGTGTCGCTGCGCTTTCTGTTGTTTGCGATGGTCGGCTCGATCGGCCTGGTCGTGCATCTGTTGACGCTGTTCATCGCCCATGAAGTATTCAACGTGGTGTTTGCCGAAGCGCAGGCCGCCGGCGCGTTTGTCGCCATGACCAGCAATTTCATCCTGAACAATTTTCTCACCTATCGCGATCAGCGGCTGAAGGGTTTTGCGATCCTGCGCGGCTTGCTGCTGTTCTATCTTGTCTGCAGCGTCGGCTTGTTCGCCAATGTCGGCGTGGCGTTCTCGGTCTACGACCAGGAGCCGATCTGGTGGCTCGCGGGCGCCGCCGGCGCGCTGATGGGTGTGGTCTGGAACTACGCGATGTCTGGACTGTTCGTCTGGCGCAAGCGATGAAGGATAGCGTTTTCGAGCGAAGTGGATGCCCGGTTCGCGTGAAGAAAACGCGTCGAAACAATAGACCAAGATGAACCCGAACGAGGCGCGACTTGTCCTCAATACGGTTCTGACGATCCTGGCGCTGGTGGTGCTGCGCCTGGTGGCCGCCGCCTACACGCCGCTCTCCTTCGACGAAGCCTATTACTGGATGTGGTCGAAGAGCCTGGCCGGCGGCTTTTACGATCATCCGCCGATGGTCGCCGTCGTGATCCGCCTCGGCACCCTGATCGCGGGCGACACCGAACTCGGGGTGCGGCTGATCTCGGTCCTGCTGGCGCTGCCGATGAGCTGGGCGGTGTATCACGCCGCAGCCATCCTGTTCGGCGGTCGCCGCGTGGCGTCGGCCGCAGCGATCCTTCTCAACGTGACGCTGATGGCGGCGGTCGGCACGATGATCGTCACCCCGGATGCGCCGCTATTGGTGGCTTCGAGTTTTGTGCTGTTTGCGCTCGCAAAAGTGCTGCAGACCGGCCGCGGCGCCTGGTGGCTTGCGGTCGGCGCCGCCACGGGAGCCGCGCTGCTGTCAAAATACACCGCGCTGTTTTTCGGGCCGGCGATCCTGATCTGGCTGGTCGTCGTTCCAAAACTGCGGCGCTGGCTGATCTCGCCATGGCTTTATCTCGGCGGCCTCGCAGCACTTGCGATGTTTGCGCCGGTGATCCTGTGGAACGCCGATCACCACTGGGTTTCCTTCATCAAGCAGATCGGCCGCGCGCGGATCGAGGATTTCAAACCGGCCTTCATCGCCGAACTGATCCCGACCCAGATCGCATTCGCGACCCCGCTGGTGTGGATCTTGGGCGCAATGGGGCTTTACGCGCTGTTCAAGCGCAACGCCGGGGCGCTTGGGGCGCGCGCGCTGATCAACACGACGTTCTGGACCATCGTCGCTTATTTCATCTGGCATTCGCTGCACGCCCGCGTCGAGGCGAACTGGTTCGCGCCGGTCTATCCGGCGTTTGCGATCGCAGCCGCCATCGCGGCCAATCTGACGCAATGGGACGCGCGCCAGCAACGCACCGTCGATTTCTGCGTGCGCTGGGCGGCGCCGACCGGCATCGTGATGTTCGCGCTGTTGATCGTGCAGGCCAATACCGGCGCGCTCACCGGTTATCGCCGCGACGCCACCGTGCGCAGCGTCGGCGTCGGCTGGCGCGAACTGGCGCGCGAGATCGAAGCGGTGCGGGTACGGACCGGCGCGACTTGCGTGCTCGCGCCGGATTACGGCACCACCGGCTGGCTCGCGTTCTATCTACCGAAGGGCACCTGCGTTGCGCAGCAGAGCCAGCGCATCCGCTGGGTCAACATGCCCGAACCCAACGCATCGCAGCTCGCCGGCAAATTGCTCTACGTCCACGAGGTCTGGCCGATAGATCCCCTGAAGGACATGTTTGCCCACATCGGGAAGATCGCCGAGATCCCGCGCAAGCGCGGTCCGCTCACCATCGAAACCTACGCGCTCGATCTGCTGGAGGGGCCGAAGGGCGACGTGTTCGACCGCTCGCCGCCGCCGGAACTGGAGTAGGGGATGTCCTCGAGTTCAACGACGGTTAACGCGTTAACCATGGAACCCCCGCATGATTACGGGGTGACTTTCCGCATGCGCTTCAATCGATTAAGCATGCCTCACATTGGCCGACGTTTAATCCGCATTTAACTAAAACTCGCCTTAATGATGCTCCGCGCCTCTGCGAGATGCTGCGGCGGAACTTTTTGGCCGTGGCATCAAAGAGGGACCAAGTGGAACTGTTCTGGACGCAGGGCGAATGAGTACGAGTACCGGTGCGTTTGGCCTTGCGGCCCACAACCGCAAGCGATCTTCCCGCAAAATCCTCCCGCAACACTTCCTCGCCAGCGCGGCCGTCGCAGCCGTGGTGCTGGGCTGTGTCTGGACCGTCTATACCAATGTATTCGGCGCCAGCATCTATCCGTCGGTGAACAACGCGGCGTTTGAGGCGCCCGTCATCAAGCGGCCGGTCAGCGTTGCGGCGCGTCCGGCGACGCCGGCCTTCAACGAGGTGTTCGCGTCCGTTGCCGCGCCGGCGCCGGCCTCGTCGAAGCCCGAGACCGTCGCACCTTCGATCATGTTTAACGAAAGGTTTGCAGCCGCGGCGCCGCAAAGCGAAGCCTCCAGGGTTGCAGAGGCCGCGCCGCCAACCGACGCGCCGGCACTCGCCGAGGCGCCGAAGCCGGTTGAGGCATCGAAAGTTGCTGAAGCGCCGAAAGCTGCGGCTGCCCCGAAGCTAGCGGAAGCGCCGAAGCCGAAAGAAAGCGCGCCCGCCGCCGCGTCGACCCAAATTGCGCTCAACGTTCCGCCGCCGCGGGTGGCTGAGGCAAAACCCGCGGAAGCCAAGCCCGCAGACGTAAAGACCGCGGCAAAGACGCCGGGCGCTTCCGTCCGCGACATGGCGCAACGCGCCAAGGCCGCCGTGATGTCGATTGCTTCCAGCGAGAAGCAAAGCATCGTCGAAAAATTGTGGGGCAAGCAGCCGTCGCGCGGATCGCTGCTGTCCTTTGCCTCCGCCGACGCCAGCGTCACCGGCAGCATTCCCTCCACCGTCAACCAGAACCCGATGCTCGGGGGATCGCCGCCCTATGACCGGCAGACCGCGGTCTATGACGTCTCCGCGCATATGGTGTATCTGCCCGACGGCTCGAAGCTGGAAGCCCATTCCGGCCTCGGCTCCATGCTCGACAATCCCAGTTCCTCGCGCATCAGGATGCGGGGCGTGACGCCGCCGCACATCTATGAACTGACGCCGCGCGAGGCGCTGTTCCATGGCGTGCCGGCGTTGCGGCTCAATCCAATCGGCGGCGAGGACAAAATCTTTGGCCGCAGCGGCCTGCTCGCGCATACCTACATGCTCGGGCCCAACGGCGATTCCAACGGCTGCGTTTCGTTCAGGGATTACTACGCCTTCCTCAATGCCTATCGTAACCAGGGCATCAAGCGTCTCGCCGTGCTGGCGCGGGTGGAGTGATCCCGCGCGCGTTCAGGGCGCCATTGTCTTGCGCAACTGCATCTCGATGCCGACAGCTGCCTCGACCTGCGGCCGCGCCTGAAAACGTTCGAGATAGGCGACCAGCGACGGCCACTGCGCCACATCGACGCCGCCGCGCCCGAGCAACGGCAGCGCCCAGCCGAAATACGCGTCCGCGACCGTGAAGCGCTCGCCGACGAGAAATTGCCGGCCTTCGAGATGTTCGGCGGCGACCGACACGTTGTTGCCGATGC
Organism: uncultured Alphaproteobacteria bacterium; assembly: GCA_963836765.1. GTDB lineage: Bacteria > Pseudomonadota > Alphaproteobacteria > Rhizobiales > Xanthobacteraceae > Bradyrhizobium. Next base: position 235,191 of record CAWILG010000048.1, on the reverse strand, counting down.
GTCCGCGCGCGCTCGCCTTCGCCGCCTCGTCCTTGTACCAGAAAGTCGGAAACAGAAACGCCTTGTGGATCTCGGTGCCGACAAAGCTCAGCCATTCCTGCAGGCGGTAGCGGTCGGGATCGCCTGAAGGCGGCGCCAGTCCGAGTTCCGGCTTGAGGTCCGCGATGTATTGCAGCACCGCGGCGTTCTCGGTCAGCTGCTCGCCATTCACCAGCACCAGCACCGGAACGGCGCCCTTCGGCGAGACCGTGCAGAAGTCGCGATCGTCGTCCAAAATGGTCTTGTTCCAGATATTCACCAGATGATAGCGCGCCTCGGTGCCGGCCTCCATCAGCGCGATACGGCTCGCGAGCGAACAGGCCATCGGATAGAAATAGAGCTGCAGCATCGTTGATCTCCTGTGTGATTAGACCAGTGCGTCCGCGCCGCGCGCGATAATGGCAAAGCGGTCGGACAGTTCGGCGAGCGCGACCTCATGAATGGTTGCGGCCGATATCGTACCGCCGCGCCCATCGGGCAGGTCGCGGGTGGCGCAGCTGTCGGCGTCGACAATGGTGCGGAAGCCGAGATCGAGCGCGGCGCGCGCGGTGGAACTGACGCACATGTGAGTCATGAACCCGGCAAGGATGATATTCTTGCGTCCGGTCGCGGCGAGGCGCGCCTGCAGATCGGTGCCGGCGAAGGCGTTGGGCAATTCCTTCTCGATCACCGGCTCGTCGGCCAGCGGAGTCAGTGCGGTGACGATGGCGCCGCGTTCGGAGCCGCGGTCGAACAGGCCGCCGGGTCGTCCGCGATGCGCGACATGAAACACCGACGCGCCGCTGTTGCGGGTGCGCGCCAGCAGTTTCTCAGCGCTCGCGATCGCTGCATTGGCATCGGGCAGTGCGATCGGACCGGCCAGATATTCGTTCTGCAGGTCGATCAGGACGAGGCAGGCATCGCCGAGCCGGGGCAGGCTGAGGTCGGCGCCGGCAAGCTGGAGCAGGGTTTTGGTCGCGGTCATGGTTTTGAGGATCTTTCTATCGGGGACGTCGTCCCTGCAGATATAGCCCCGGCGACGTCCTGTTTTCACGCAGGAATATCGCAGCCTGTGGCTGCGATATTGCAGGCCGCGAAGACGTCGTGATAGGTTGCGGGCATGAATTGGGACGACCTTCGCATCGTCGCCGCGGTCAGGGACGAGGGCACCTATGCCGGCGCCAGCGCGCGGCTGCGCATCGACGAGACGACGGTCGGGCGGCGGCTGGCGCGGATCGAGCGCGCGCTGGGCTTGCGATTATTCGAGGCGGTCGACGGGCTGCGCAAGCCGACCCGGCAATGCGAGACGGTGTTGGCGCATGTCCAGGCGATGGCGGGGCACGTGGCCGAAATCAACAAGGTCGGTGAAAGCCTGCCGGGCCTGACCGGGCGGTTTCGGATTGCCTCCACCAACGCGGTCGCGGAGGATTGCTGTCGCCGCGCGCCGGTGATTTCCTGGCGCGCAATCCGGGGCTCAGCGTTCAACTGCTGACCTCCAGCGAGAACGTCAAATTCTCGCGCTGGGAAGCCGATCTCGCCATCCGCCTGCGCAAGCCGGACAAGGGCGATTTCACGATTTCAAAACTGGCGGAAGTCCGGCTCTATCTGATCGAGCCATTAAGCGAATCCGATGTCGATCCGGTGATCTGCGGCTATTCCGAAGAACTCGGCGCCATTCCGGAGTCGCAATATCTCAAAGCGCGCGGATTGCAGCGGCGCGCCCGCTGCATCACCGACAATGTGCGGGTGATCCGAAGGCTGATCCAGTCGCATCAGGCGGCCGGCATCCTGCCTGAATATTCCTGCGATGGATTGCTGGCCGACCGCCGCCTGCGGGCCACGCTGCTGCCGCGGCGCCGCGACGTCTGGCTCCTGGTGCAGAACCATCTCAAGCGCGATCCCGCCACGCGCGCGGTGATCGACTGGGTGCGCGATTGTTTTCAGGAAGTTTCGAAGCTGTAGATATCGCCTGCGGGAATTGACGGGCAAAAGCGCAATGTGGAGTTGCGCTTGCCGTCATGTCGGCTATTTTGGCCGAAACGCCCGGGAGCTTGAGAATTTCATGACCGCGATTCAGGAAGCAAGCCGGCCATCGCGATGGGTTAGGATAACGCTTGTCGTCGTGGCCGTGATTGCGCTGTCGCTGGTATTTTCCCCGATCCTGTTTCGTACCTTCCTGTTTCAGCCCTTCAACATGCCAAGCAATTCGATGACGCCGACGGTGCTGCAGGGCGATTATTTCTTTGTCTCGAAATATGCCTATGGCTACACGCATTATTCGCTGCCGTTTTCGCCAAGGCTGTTTTCCGGACGCATTTTCGGCTCGGAGCCGGCGCGCGGCGACGTTGTCGTGTTCCGCCTGCCGAAAGACGATTCGACCGATTACATCAAACGCATCGTGGGGCTGCCCGGCGACCGCATCCAGATGATGGAGGGACAGCTTTACATCAACGGCTCCGCGGTGGCGCGCGAGCCATTGACCGGTTTTGCAGGCGGAGATGCCTGCGGATCGAACGGTGGCGACCTGATCAATCGCTGGCGCGAGACGCTGCCGAACGGCGTCAGCTATGAGACGCTGGATTGCGTCAAAAACGGCTATTACGACAACACCAATGTCTACACGGTGCCGCCGGGCCATTTCTTCATGATGGGCGACAACCGCGACAATTCAACCGATAGCCGGGCGCTTTCGGCGGTGGGCTACATTCCGCTGGAAAATATCGTCGGCCGTGCCGGACTGATCTTCTACTCGCGCGCAATTGGTTCAGGCTCGGCTGCGCCGGATACACGTTCCGAGCGGGCAGGCACGTTCATTCATTGAGCGCGGAGTTTCGTGGGTACGCAAAAATATGTCCGAGCCTGATTTTCAGCCGACTTTGGTCGGCCCCTCCATCACCATCAGGCCGCTCGCGGCGGATGACTGGCCGGAGCTTTTCGCCGCCGCCTCCGATCCGGAGATCTGGAAAGTACATCCCGTTCCCGATCGTTACACCGAGCCCGGGTTCAGAAAATTCTTCGATGGCGCGCTCGATTCGAAAATGGGTTTTGTGTTTGTCGAGCAATCGACCGGCCGGCTGATCGGTTCGAGCCGCTACTACGGTTATGAACCTGAACGCAGCGAGATCGAGATCGGCTGGACCTTCCTTGCGCGCAGCCATTGGGGCGGGCGCGCCAACCGTGAAGTGAAGCGCCTGATGCTCGATCACGCCTTCACCTTCGTCGATACGGTGGTGTTCTGGGTCGGCGACCAGAACTGGCGCTCGCAGGGCGCGATGACCAAGATCGGCGGCGTCAGGCGCGACGGACTGTTCACGCGCGAGTTGTCGGGTGACAGGCCGTATTACATTTTCGAGATTACGAAGGGGCGATACGAGCAGGGCGGACGGGATTTGGCTAGCTGAGATCCGCAAATCAATCGTCAGGCTGCGGTGCGTGGCACGATCTTCCTGTAGCTGTGCGTTTTCTCCGCCTTGGAGAGATCGTACGCCGCCTGCAGATTCAGCCAGAAGCGCGGGTCGGTGCGAAAATAGCGTCCGAGCCGGATCGCCGTGTCCGCCGTGACGTCGCGCGAGCCGCGCATGATCTCCGTCAGCCGGTTGGGAGGTACGCCCAATTCCTTCGCCAAGGCTCGTGCTGAAAGGCCCAGCGGTACCAAATACTCTTCCCGCAACACCTCTCCTGGATGAGTCCGCAACCGTGCCATTTTCGTCTCCTCAATGATGATCCACGATCTCTACCGCCTCCGGACCATCTGCCGTCCAGCGGAAGCAGACGCGCCACTGCCGGTTGATCCGGATGGAGTGCTGCCCGCGGCGATCGCCTTTCAACGCTTCCAGCCGGTTGCCCGGCGGAGAGAGCAAATCATCCAGACGGGTCGCTGCGTCAACCATATCGAGCTTGCGCAGCGCGACGGCCTCGATGCTCGGCCAGCGCGCCGGACAGGCACCATCACGAAACAGCTGTTCGGTTCCCCTGTCAGCAAAGCTGCGGATCATGCCGGTCAGTATGCGATACGTATCGCATAACAGTCAAGGGTGCGCCCGAATGCAAAAAGGGCGCGGCTTGCGCCACGCCCTTCCGCAATTGAGGCCTGAGAAGCCTGGATCAGAAATCCATGCCGCCCATGCCGCCGCCCGGGGGCATACCGCCGCCGCCGCCGGCGTTCTTCTTCGGCAGTTCGGCGATCATGGCTTCGGTGGTGATCAGGAGAGCCGCAACTGACGCTGCGTTCTGGATCGCCGCACGAACCACCTTGGTCGGGTCGATGATGCCCTTGGTGACCAGGTTGCCGTATTCGCCGGTCTGCGAGTCGAAGCCGTAGGCGTACTGATCCTTCTCGAGGATCTTGCCGACGATGACCGAGCCGTCTTCGCCTGCGTTGATCGCGATCTGGCGAGCGGGCCAGGACAGCGCCTTGCGGACGATCTCGACGCCGGTCTTCTGGTCGTCGTTCTGGGTCCGGATCTTCTTCAGCTGCTCGGAGGCGCGCAGCAGGGCGACGCCGCCGCCCGGCACGATGCCTTCTTCAACCGCCGCACGGGTCGCATGCATCGCGTCATCCACGCGGTCCTTGCGCTCCTTGACTTCGACTTCGGTCGCGCCGCCGACGCGGATCACCGCGACGCCGCCGGCGAGCTTGGCCAGACGCTCCTGCAGCTTCTCGCGGTCGTAGTCCGAGGTGGTTTCCTCGATCTGCGCCTTGATCTGCTGAACGCGGGCTTCGATGTCGGCTTTCTTGCCGGCGCCGTTGACGATGGTGGTGTTCTCCTTGTCGATCATCACCTTCTTGGCGCGACCGAGCATGGCGAGCGTGACGTTCTCGAGCTTGATGCCGAGATCTTCCGAGATCGCCTGGCCACCGGTCAGAACAGCGATGTCCTGCAGCATGGCCTTGCGGCGATCGCCGAAGCCTGGCGCCTTGACGGCGGCAACCTTGAGGCCGCCACGCAGACGGTTGACGACGAGGGTGGCGAGAGCTTCGCCTTCGACGTCTTCCGCGACGATGACCAGCGGCTTGCCGGTCTGCACCACGGCTTCGAGCAACGGCAGCAGTTCGTTCAGCGAGGAGAGCTTCTTCTCGTTGATCAGGATGTAGGCATCGTCCATTTCAACGCGCATCTTGTCGGCGTTGGTGACGAAGTAGGGCGAGATGTAGCCGCGGTCGAACTGCATGCCTTCGACGACGTCGAGTTCGGTCTCAAGCGACTTGGCTTCCTCAACCGTGATGACGCCCTCGTTGCCAACCTTCTTCATGGCGTCGGCGAGGAACTTGCCGATTTCGGCGTCGCCGTTGGCGGAGATGGTGCCGACCTGGGCGATTTCCTCGTTCGAGGTGACCTTCTTGGAGTTCTTGACGAGGTCGGCGACCACGGCTTCCACAGCCAGGTCGATACCGCGCTTCAGGTCCATCGGGTTCATGCCGGCGGCAACCGACTTGGCGCCTTCACGGACGATCGCAGCCGCGAGCACGGTCGCGGTGGTGGTGCCGTCGCCGGCCGCATCTGCGGACTTGGAAGCGACTTCGCGCACCATCTGCGCGCCCATGTTCTCGAACTTGTCCTCGAGCTCGATCTCCTTGGCGACGGTGACGCCGTCCTTGGTGATGCGGGGAGCGCCGAACGACTTGTCGAGCACGACGTTGCGGCCCTTGGGGCCGAGCGTCACCTTGACGGCGTTGGCGAGGATGTCGACGCCGCGCAGCATGCGGTCGCGGGCATCAACGCCGAATTTGACTTCTTTAGCTGACATATTTGTTTTCCCTGAGTTGTTGTCTGTCTCTCACCCCTTTGGGGGAGGCGCCATGCAGGCGCTCCCCAGGGTGAGCGGTGCGGCGAAAAGCTTAGGCAGCCTTCTTCTTGGTAGCGGGAACGTCGGTGAGGACGCCCATGATGTCGCTTTCCTTCATGATCAGCAGCTCCTGGCCATCGAGCTTGACCTCGGTGCCTGACCACTTGCCGAACAGGACACGGTCGCCGACCTTGAGATCGATCGGGATCAGCTTGCCGGCTTCGTCACGGCCACCCGGGCCGACGGCGGTGATTTCGCCCTGCGAGGGCTTTTCCTTGGCACTGTCGGGAATGATGATGCCGCCAGCAGTCTTCTCTTCGGCGTCGATGCGCTTGACCACGACGCGGTCGTGAAGCGGACGGAATTTCATGCAGTCCTCCTAAGTTTTTGAAGATGTTGTCAGATTTTTGAAATTTGGCAGTCCTCGCCAGCGAGTGCCAGCGCGGCTGAGTAGGACATAGGCCAGACTTGTTCGGGGGACAAGGGCTTCTAGCAGAAAAATTGGCACTCAAATATGACGGCTGCCAATTTCACTCGGCATGATTAATTCGGCGAGAGGCCAACGAAACCCCATATTAGCACGTGCGGTAAGCTGCTGCTAACGCATGAAATTTCAACAATTCATTAAACATTTAGGCTTGTGATGGGTTGGTAAATTGCGTCACATTTCTCTCATGTGAGCGCATCTCCGCCGGGGTGGCTCGGTGTGGCCACCACGTGAAATGCGCTCCTTAAATGGAGGTTGGCATGGTTTCGCGGGTTGGGGTCGTTTCCGACGATTTCCGGAAGCAGGTGCTGGGCTATGGGCTCACGACGGCGCAAATTCTCTATCGGATGCCGGATCATCCCTCGCTGCTGCAGACGTACGTCTGGCAGGACTACGATCTGTTTCCGAAATTTCCGGCGCTGAAGGACTTTCTGGCGTTCTGGGAGGAAAAGCTCGACGGCCCCCTGTTCTCGGTCACCGTGGCGCATTCCAAGCTGATCAAGCCGGCCGAACTGCGCGCCGTCGACGGCGTGTTCAGGCTGCATTGACAGGCTGATTGCCGCTGGGCCTGACAGTAGCTAACCTCGCCGACGTGGGTCCGGCTAACGGACGCCTGCACGATCAGGGAGGCTGGCAATGGCCAAGCAAAAGGCGACATCAAGAGCCGCAGCCAAAACCGCGGTGAAGAAAAAATGGGCGGGCCTTCGCAGCACCGCCAAATCCACATCCCGCAAGACCATCAAGTCCAAGGGCCGCGTGTCCGGGGCCAAACCCAAGAACTCGGCGACGGCAACATCGAAGGCGCGGCCGAAGCAGCGCATCGCCATCAGCCATCATCGCGAAGAGGACTTTAAGGCCGACGGCCTTCGCACCTACGCAAAATACCGCGATCTCGGCATTGCCGAAGCGAGTCATGGCCTGGCGCAGGCGCATGTGATCCGGCTGATCGGGCCGTGCAACCCGGCGGAAGTTTCAAAGCTGCATTACCACGACGTCGAATTCCAGATGGTCTATGTGCTCAAGGGCTGGGTGAAGACCTATATGGAAGGCCAGGGCGAAACCCTGATGAAAGAAGGCAGCGCCTGGACCCAGCCGCCGCGCATCAAGCATCTGATCATGGATTATTCCGACGACGTCGAGTTGCTGGAAGTGATTTTGCCGGCGGAGTTCAAGACGGTTGAATTGGGGTCGTAGTTCGGGGCGGGCGTATCTCGTTCGCCGTCATTGCGAGCGAAGCGAAGCAATCCATCGCGATGCGCAAAGAGAGAATGGATTGCTTCGTCGCTACGCTCCTCGCAACGACAACTCGGTGAGACGTCTAACTCAACTCCCACGATCGCCCCCAGCAAACACGTCGTCAGAACCGTAGCCCGGATGGAGCGCAGCGAAATCCGGGAACACCGCCGATAATTGGTATGTGGTCCCGGATTGCGCTGCGCTCCATCCGGGCTACACGCGTTCCCGTCTAACTCAACAGCCCCACGATCGCGCCCATCAGGCACGTCGTCAGCGTGCCCGAGACGATCGACTTCAATCCCAGCGCATTGATTTCATCGCGGCGGGTCGGCGCCATGGTGCCGAGGCCGCCGATCATGATGCCGAGGCTGGCGAAATTGGCAAAGCCGCACATCGCATAGAGCATGATCAGCCGCGAGCGCGGATCGAGCGCATCGGTGCCGAGCTTTGAAAGGTCGACATAGGCTATCAGTTCGTTGAGCACGGTCTTGGTGCCCATCAGGCTTCCCGCCGTGATCGCCTGCGGCCACGGCAGGCCCATCAGCCAGCACACCGGCGCCATGACATAGCCTAGCAGCCGCTGCAGCGAAATTTTTGCGCCGCCGATCTCGGGCACCAGCCCGAGGATCGCATTGGCGAGATAGACCAGCGCCACCAGCACCAGCAGCATCGCGATGATGTTGAGCAAAAGCTCCAGCCCGGCCGCGGTGCCCTTGACGATCGCGTCCATGGTGCTGGAGGCGACCTGGCCAGGATCGGCGTCGGCGAGCCCAGGCGCCCCGCCGGTGCGCTGGTCCGATGTTTCCGGCACCATGATCAGGCTGATCAAAATCGCCGCCGGCGCGCCGAGCACGGAGGCGATAACGAAATGCGCGGCGGCGTCGGGGATCAGCGGCGCCAGCAGCGTGGCGTAGAGCACCAGTACGGTGCCCGCGATGCCGGCCATGCCGCCGGTCATTACCAGAAAGAGCTCGCTGCGGGTCAGTTGCGCCAGATAAGGCCGGATGAACAGCGGCGCCTCGACCATGCCGAGGAAGATATTGGCGGCGGTCGACAGCCCCACCGCGCCGCCGACGCCGAGCGTGCGCTCCAATAGCCACGCCATGCCGCGCACGATCGGCGGCAGCACGCGCCAGTAAAACAACAGCGTCGTCAGCACGCTCATGACCAGGATAATCGGAAGCGCTTGAAACGCCAGGATGAAATCCGCGCCGGGAGCCTTGAGATCGAAGGGCAGCGCGCCGCCGCCGAGATAGCCGAACACGAACGAGGTGCCGGCGCGCGACGCCGCCGAGATCGTGTTGACGGCGTCGTTGATGGCGCCGAACGCTTTTGCCACCAGCGGTAGCTTGATCAGGACCAGCGCGGTGACAACCGTGACCGCAAGCCCGATGGCCATCTGCCGCAACGAGACCGCGCGGCGATTTTCGCCGAGCACCCAGGCGATGGCCAATAGCGCCAGAACGCCGAACGCCGATTGCAATTGCAGCATGATTTCGAAGCCCCGCTTTCGGTGATTATGGCAGTGGCGCGCTTCAAAGCGCAATGCCGGGCACGTCTGCAGGCGCGGCCATTGACAACAAGTCCGGGGTCAGTCACGGCGTAATAAACAACAAGGAAGCGGCGCCGCATTTTGGCTCACGCTTTGTAAAGCAGGTTGCAAGCAGGAAACCGGTCGAACCATGTCTTCCCAGATGCCCGTGGGCGCCGGCGCTCTGCTCAAGCATAGATCCTTCGTTCTGTTTCTGCTTTCGCGCAGCCTGTCGCGTTTCGCCAGCCTGATCGGCGCCGTGGCTTTCGGCTGGCAGGTATACGACCTGACCGGCAGTGCGTTCGCGCTCGGAATGTTGGGATTGGTCGGTTTTCTCCCCGCCGCACTGCTGGTGTTTGTGGCGGGCAACGCCGCGGATCGTTACGAGCGCAAGCGTATCTTGCAGGCCTGCCAGTTTGCCGAGGCGCTGACGGCGTTGTTGCTCGCATGGGGCGCCTATGCCGGCTGGCTCACGGTGGTCGACCTCTTTATCGCCGTCCTTGTCCTTGGAACCACCGCTGCGTTCGAAAACCCGGCGACGGCGGCGTTGCTGCCGCTGGTCGTGCCCCAGGGGGCGGTGCAGCGCGCCACCGCGCTGTCGAGCGGTTCCGCCCAATTGGCGACGATCATGGGGCCGGCGCTGGGCGGCATCGCCTATGCGGTCTCGCCCGGTCTGCCCTACGCGATCATGGTGGCGTTCTGGCTCACAGCGGCGATCTGCGCCGGCGCCGTTCGGTTGACGCAACCCGCGGCGCCCAGGGGGGCCGCGACACCGGGCGACCTGTTCGCCGGGATCAGGTTCATCCGCAACAACCCGGCGATCCTCGGCACGCTCTCGCTCGATCTGTTCGCGGTACTGTTCGGTGGAGTCGTAGCCCTGCTGCCAATCTATGCGCGGGATATCCTGCAGACCGGCCCCTGGGGCCTCGGCGTGCTGCGCGCGGCGCCCGCGGTCGGCGCGTTGCTGACGACCGCGATCCTGGCGCGCCAGCCGATCGACCGCCGCGTCGGCATGCGGATGTTTCAGGCCGTCATCATCTTCGGTATCGCGACGGTGCTGTTCGCGGTGTCGCAGCGGATGTGGTTGTCGCTATTGGCGCTGGCCGTCCTGGGTGCGGCCGACACGGTGAGTGTTGTGATTCGCTTTTCGCTGGTGCAACTGGCGACGCCCGACGAGATGCGCGGCCGTGTCGGTGCGGTGAATTTTCTGTTCATCAACGCCTCCAACCAGCTCGGCCAGTTCGAAAGCGGCGTCACCGCCGCCCTGTTCGGCACGATGCCCGCCGCCGTGCTCGGCGGCGTCGCCACCGTCGCGATCGCGCTGTTATGGATGAAGCTGTTCCCGACGCTGCGGGATGTGGAGAAGCTGGAGTAGGGGGCTTTCTTACCTCGCCCCGCTTGCGGGGAGAGGTCGGATCGCATCTTCAGATGCGATCCGGGTGAGGGGGAGTCTCCGCGGGTTCGTCTCTCACCAACCTCGTGGAGACTCCCCCTCATCCCGACCTTCTCCCCGCACGCGGGGAGAAGGAGAAGATCAGCCCCGTCCGACAAACGGCATCTTGCTCGCCATCACCGTCATGAACAGCACGTTGGCGTCGAGCGGCAGGCCGGCCATGTAGGCGACGGCGTCGCCGACCGCTTTCGCATCCATGCGCGGCTCCTGCTTCATCGTGCCGTCCGGCTGCATCACACCGGGACCGTTGACCATGCGGTCGGTCATCGGGGTTGCGGCATTGCCGATGTCGACCTGGCCGACCGCGATGTCGTACTGGCGGCCGTCGAGATTGCTAGCCTTGGTGAGGCCGGTGATGGCGTGCTTGGTCGAGGTATAGGGCGCGGAGAACGGCCGCGGTGCGTGCGCCGAGATCGAGCCGTTGTTGATGATGCGGCCGCCGCGCGGGGTCTGGTCCTTCATGATGCGGAAGGCGTGCTGGGTGCACAGGAACGGGCCGGTGAGGTTGGTGTTCACCACGCCCTGCCACTGCTCGAGGCTGAGATCCTCAAAATTCACCGGTGGCGCGCCCATGCCGGCATTGTTGAAGAGCACGTCGAGCCGGCCATAGGTTTCCATCACCTTGGCGAACAGCGCTGCGATCGAGGCGGGGCTGGTCATATCGGCGGATACGCACAGGCTCTTGCCGACATTGTCGCCGAGCTTCTTGGTTTCTTCCAGCATCTCCAGGCGGCGCCCGGCGAGCACCACCGTAAAACCCGCATTCATCAGCGCCAGCGATGCCGCGCGGCCGACGCCGGTGCCGGCACCGGTGACGATTGCGATCTTGTTTGCTGCCTCGGCCATGGTTTCCTCGCCTTCAGTTTTTTGTTTCTGTTTCGGATTTATAGGGTGGTCTTGGAATATTCTGATGCGCCGCGCGCAATGCAGCCGACCAGCGCGAGCGCAGATCGTGGAAATAGGGCTCGCCGGCCTCGATGCGGTGGTTGAGATCGGCCTCGCAGGCATCCGCGCGCACCACCAGTACGTCGATCGGAAGACCGACGCCGAGATTGGAGCGCATGGTCGAATCCATCGAGATCAGGCTGGTCTTCAGTGCCTCATACAGTTCGACGTCGTAATGCATGGCGCGGTCCAGCACCGGCTTGCCGTATTTGTGTTCTCCGATCTGCAAATAGGGCGTGTCGGTGGTGCATTCGATGAAATTGCCGGCGGTGTAGACCATGAACAACCGCATCCGCGAGCCCTTGATCTGGCCGCCGAACAGGAATGAGACGTCGAAGGAGACGTCTTCCGACTTGAGCGCGTCGCCCTCGGTGGCGTGGACGTTGCGAATGGCGCGGCCGATACGCTGCGCGGCCTGGAACATGGTCGGCGCGTTCATTAGGGTTTCGACCTCGCCGGTGTGCGGGTCTTCGAGGCCTTCGGTCAGGGTCGACAGCACCGACTGGCTGATCGCGAGATTGCCGGCGCTGGCGATCGCCATGATGCGCTCGCCGGGCTTGGAGAAAATATGCAGCTTGCGAAAGGTCGAGACGTTGTCGAGCCCGGCATTGGTGCGGGTATCCGCAATCATGACGAGGCCGTCCCGCACCAGCACTCCGCAGCAATAGGTCATTCCCAGTCCCCAAACCGTCCGAATTTGCCGGCGGGCAACTAGTAGCCAATTTCAGGAGGGCATCCAACCCCAATTCCCCGTGGCGCGGTATGCGTTCAATGGGTAAAAAGACGCATTGGACGCCGGGGGTCGGGCTCCGGCACGCTGACCTATCCAAAAAGAATAAAAATCGGGGAGACCAACATGCGCGCCAGCCCGTGGTTCCGCCAATCAGCTATCCCCATCGCGCTATTGGGTTGCGCGATGATGGCCGCAACGCCCGCCGTCGCACAAAAAGCCGGCGGCACGCTCAGGCTCTATCATAACGACAATCCGCCGAGCACGTCGCTGCTGGAAGAATCCACCATCGCCTCGGTGATGCCGTTTGCAGCCGTCTTCAACAACCTCGTCGTGTTCGATCCCGCCAAGGTGCACGAGAGCCTTCAGACCGTGGTCCCGGATCTGGCCGAAAGCTGGTCGTGGGACCCGACCAACACCAAGCTGACATTCAAGCTGCGGCAGGGCGTGAAATGGCATGACGGCCAGCCCTTCACCTCCAGGGACGTGCAATGCACCTGGCGGATGCTGATCGGCAAGGGCGACGCCAAGGATTTTCACCGCAACCCGCGCAAGGTCTGGTACTCCAAGCTGCAGGACGTCAGCATCAACGGCGACTATGAGGCGACCTTCGAGCTCAGCGAGCCGCAGCCGAGCCTGCCGGTGCTGCTCGCCAGCGCGTTTTCGCCGGTCTATCCCTGCCACGTTCCGCAACAGGTGATGCGGACCAAGCCGATCGGCACCGGTCCGTTCAAATTCGTCGAATTCAAGCGCGGCGACTCAATCCGCCTGGTGCGCAATCCCGATTACTTCAAAAAGGGCCGCCCCTATCTCGACGAGATCACGGTGCGCACCATCGACAGTCGCGCCACGCGCATGCTGGCGTTCGCGACCGGCGATTACGACATCACCTTTCCCTCCGACATCAGCGTTCCCCTGATGAAGGACATCAAGGCGCAGGCGCCGAAGGCGATCTGCGAAATGACCACGACGGGAACGCAGATCAATTTGCTGGTCAATCGCGTCAACCCGCCGTTCGACAATCCGGACATCCGCAAAGCCATGTCGCTGGCGCTGGATCGCAAGGCCTTCAACACCATCCTGATGGAAGGCGACGCGCGGTTGGGTGGGGCGATGCTGGCCAAGCCGGAGGGCGAATGGGGCATGCCGCCGGACATGGTGGCGTCGCTGACCGGCTATGGTCCGGACACAGCGAAGAACATCGCCGAGGCGCAGGCCATCATGCAAAAACTCGGCTACAGCGACGCCAAGCCGCTGCCGATCAAGATCCAGACCCGGAACCTGCCGACCTACCGCGATCCGGCCGTGATCGTCGCCGACCAGCTCAAGAAGATCTATATCGTCGGTGAACTCGATATTCTCGATACGCCGCGATGGTATGCGAGGCTGGCCAAGAAGGATTACACCATCGGCTTGAACGTCACCGGCGTCAGCGTCGACGATCCCGACGGCAATATCGTCGAGAACTATTCCTGTAATTCGGAACGCAACTACACCCAGTACTGCAATGCCGAGGTCGATCGCCTGCTGGCGGCGCAATCGCGCGAGCTCGACAAGGACAAGCGGACCAGGCTGGTCTGGGACATCGAGCGGATCCTGGTCGATGACGCGGCGCGCCCGATCATCCTGCACGCTTCGGCCGGCAATTGCTGGCAGCCTTACGTGAAGAATTTTCATCCGCACGACAACAGCCAGTACAACAATCTGCGGTTCGAGGATGTGTGGCTGGATAGATAATCCCCGTCGTCATTCCGGGGCACATACTATCCACGTCATCGCGAGCGAAGCGAAGCAATCCATGGCGCGGCAAAGCAAGTGTGGATTGCTTCGTCGCTGACGCTCCTCGCAATGACGGCTGATAGACCTTACGACTGGTTCTGCCACTGTCCCGAGCGGCCGGCCTGATCGACTTTGACCGCGACTGTCAGCGTCTCGCTGCCGCCGCCGTAACGGGTGCCGCGCACCGGTGCTGCGCCGAGATAGTCCAGCCCGATGGCGACGCGGGCATGCGCATCGGTGGTGCAGATGGCGTTGGCCGCATCGAACCCGACCCAGCCGAGATTCGGCACGAAGGCTTCCGCCCAGGCGTGGCCGGCCTGCTGGTTGACCATGCCGTCGGAGCGCAGAAAATGCCCGGAGATGAACCGCGCCGGCACGCCGCCGCTTCGCGCGCAGGCGATGAAGATATGCGCATAGTCCTGGCACACGCCGCGCTTTAGCCCAAAAGCTTCGGCCGCCGAGGTGCCGCTGTTGGTCGGATCTTCGTCGAATGTCATGTGCTCGTTGATCTGCACCATCAGCGCGTGCAGGAAGCCGAGCACGTCGCGGTCCGACTCCGAGCGCAGCTCGCGGGCAAAGGTCGCCATCGCCGGATTGACCCCGGTCAGCGCGGTCGAACGCAAAAACAGGCTTGGCGGAAAGCGTTCGTCGGTGCCGCGCAGCACGCCGCCGGTGTCGTGGGTTTCGATCAGGCCCTCGACATTGATGGTGAGTTCGGCGAGCGGCCCGAACGTCAGCACATGCGTGACATTGCCGAACGCATCCTGGTGCATATCGAGCCGCGAATCGGTCGAGACGTCGATCTGCCATTCGGCGATATATTGCCCGTCATGGCTGGAGGGCGTCATCCGCAGGATCTGGATCACGCCCGTGGCCGGCGGTTCGTAGCGATAGCTGGTGGAATGGGCAATTCGCAGGCGCATGGCGTACCGGGACGGTTGGTCGTCATGCCCGGCCTTGTCCGGGCATCACGTCTTTCTGCCGCTAGCAAGACGTGGATGGCCGGGACAAGCTCGGCCATGACGGCTTGAAGCAGCCTTAAATCAGATATTGTTTGGTGATGATTTCACCCAGTCGCGAGTTATCCGCAAGGAATTCCTGGATGAACTCATGCACGCCATGCTGGAAGATATCGTCCATATGGCTGTGTTCAAGGCGATTGCGGACCCCGCGGGCGTGGCGCTGCGAGGCGCCCTGGCGGCCATAGGCGACGCCGATCTGGTCGAGATTGCGGACCAGATTGCTGTAACAGCTCGCCAGCGACCGCGGCAGCGTGTCGTTCAGGATCAGCAGATCGGCGATCAGCCAGGGTTTTAGCGTCTCGCGGTAGACCCAGTGATAGGCGGTCAGCGCCGACACCGAGCGCAGGATCGAGGTCCACTGGTAATAGTCCAGCGGACCGCCGACATGCTCCTCCTCGGGCAGCAGCACGTGATACTTCACGTCGAGGATGCGCGCGGTGTTGTCGGCGCGCTCCAGATGCAACCCGAGCCGTGAGAACCAGTAGGCGTCGTTGCGCAGCATGGTCCGGTACGCCGAACCGTCGAACCGCAGCGAGGTCTCCTGCACGAAGCGCAGGAATTTCGCCAGTTCCTCGCGGGTCGAGGTGCCCTTGCCCCAGACTTCCTGCAATTCGATCCAGGCAGAGTTGATGGTGTCCCACATCTCCGATGTCAGCGCGGTGCGCACAGAGCGCGAATTGAGGCGGGCGGCCTCGATGCAGTTCTTGATCGACGAGGGGTTGGATGGCGAGAACGCGAGATATTCGACGACGTTCTGCTCGTTGGCTTCCTGATAGGCTTCGTAGAAGCTCGCGCTGACGCCGGCGGTCAGCAGCGCGGAATCCCATTCATTGGTCTTGCCGATATAGGCGGCGGGGAGGGCGGTGACGCGCAAGGTCGCGTCGATGGTGCGCGCGAGATATTCCGCGCGCTCGACATAGCGGGCCAGCCAGTACAGGTTTTCGGCAGTACGCGACAGCATGCGAGGGTCTTGCTCTCTATTCGTCCAGTATCCAGGTGTCCTTGGTGCCGCCGCCCTGGCTGGAATTGACGACCAGCGAGCCTTCCTTCAGCGCCACGCGGGTCAGCCCGCCCGGCACGATGGTGACGTGGTTGCTGCCGGTCAGCACGAACGGACGCAAATCGACATGGCGCGGCGCGAGGCCGGAGGCGGTGCAGGTCGGGCAGGTCGACAGCGCCAGCGTCGGCTGGGCGATAAAACCTTCCGGCTCGCGCTTCAGCTTGTCGCGGAATGCCTCGATCGTCGCTTTGGTTGCGGCGGGCCCGATCAGCATGCCGTAGCCGCCGGAGCCGTGCACTTCCTTGACCACGAGCTCGCTCAAATTGTCGAGCACATAGGCGAGATCCTGCGGCTCGCGGCAGCGGAAGGTCTGCACGTTCTTCAGGATCGGCTCTTCGCCGAGATAGAACTTCACGACTCCGGCATGTAGGAATAGATCGCCTTGTCGTCGGCGATGCCGGTGCCGACCGCGTTGGCGAGTGTGATATTGCCGGCCGCATAGGCCGACATCAGGCCGGGCACGCCGAGCGCGGAATCCGGGCGGAAGGTCAGGGGATCGAGGAAGTCGTCATCGACGCGGCGATAAATGACGTCGACGCGTTTGAGGCCCTCGGTGGTGCGCATGAACACCTCGTCGTTCTTGACGATGAGGTCGCGGCCCTCGACCAGCTCGATGCCGAGCTTGTCGGCCAGGAACGAGTGCTCGTAATAGGCGGAATTGTAGACGCCGGGCGTCATCAGCGCCACCGTCGGCTCGGCCGAGGCAGAGAGCGGCGCCACCGAGCGCAACGCCGACAGCAATTCGTCGGGATATTTTTCCACCGGGGCGACGCGGTGGCGGGCGAACAGATCCGGAAACAGCCGCATCATGATTTCGCGGTTTTCCAGCATGTAGGACACGCCGGACGGCGTCCGCGCATTGTCCTCCAGCACGATGAAATTTTCCGCGTCGATCCGGATGATGTCGATGCCGGCGATATGGACATAGACGTCGTGCGGCACGTCCTGGCCGTTCATCTCCGGCCGGAATACCGGGTTCTGGAAGATCAGGTCTTCCGGGATGATGTTGGCGCGCAGGATGTCGCGGCCGTGATAGATGTCGCGCAGGAACATGTTGAGCGCGCGCACCCGCTGCTTCAGCCCCTTTTCCAGGAGGGTCCATTCCTTCGCCGACAGGATCCGCGGGATCACGTCGAACGGGATCAGCCGTTCCTGGGCTTCGGCATCGCCATAGACCGCGAAGGTGATGCCGATCCGGCGGAACAGCAACTCCGCTTCCTGGCGGCGATATTCGAGCGCGTCCGGTGGCGTCTCCTTGAGCCAGCGGGAGAGTTCCTGGTAGGCCGAGCGGAGGTCGCCGCCGAGGCCGTTCATCTCATCGAACGCAACTGCCATAAATCCCGACTGTCCCCTGGACGCCATACGACACAGTGCATGACTTAACGGGATGGTAGCAAGGGCCGGGCCAGCACGATATGCATTGGCCAAGGGCATTTGCTATGGGTGTTTTGCGGCGCTGCCTGAAAAACCGGCTCGCGGGTGCTTATTTCGGCAGCAAAACCCCGTGACTTCAAGGCGTTGCCTCGGCAATGTCGCGGGACAGGGTGAGGAAAAGAGACTATGAGCGAGATCGTCACGGCGGGAATTCTGGTCATTGGTGACGAGATCCTGTCCGGCCGGACCAAGGACAAGAACATCGGCTTCATCGCCGAATATTTGACCAATATCGGGATCGACCTCAAGGAAGTCCGCGTCGTCGCCGACGACGAGGCTGATATCATCGCCGCCCTCGATGCGCTGCGGCATCGCTACAATTACGTCTTTACCACCGGCGGCATCGGCCCGACCCATGACGACATCACCGCCGACAGCGTCGCCAAGGCGTTCGGCGTCGGCATCGACCATCATCCCGAAGTGGTGGCGCGGTTTCGCGAGCGCTGGACCGAGCAGGATCTGAACGAGGCGCGGCTGCGGATGGCCCGCGTTCCCGATGGCGCCGAACTGATCCAGAGCGCGACTATCCTGGCGCCCGGCTTCAAGATCGGCAATGTCATCGTCATGGCCGGCATCCCCACCATCATGCAGGCGATGATGGATATCGTCGCACCCCGGCTGAAGTCGGGGGTTCGGATGCTGTCGGATACGGTTCGCGCCAATGCGCGGGAGGGTGACATCGGGGGGCCTTTAAGGGACATCGCCAATGCCCATCCCGACACCATCATCGGCAGCTATCCGTTCCAGGACGAGGACAAGAAGCCGAACACCAATCTCGTCGTCCGCTCGCGCGATCCGGAAAAGCTGGCCGCCGCGATGAATGCGGTGAAGGAGATGCTGGCGGGATTGAACGTGACCCGCTAACGGGGACGGCGGAATTTTGTACATGCAGGAGAAGACGATGGCGGCAGAAGCTGAGGAACTGAGTGCGCAGGAAAGAGCGGGAAAAGCCTTTCCGGTGTCATGGGACCAGTTTCACCGGGATTGCCGGGCGCTGACCTGGCGGCTCAACGAGGTCGGGCCGTTTCACGCGGTGATCGCCATCACCCGCGGTGGCCTGGTGCCGGCCGCGATCGTCGCGCGCGAACTCGGCGTACGTATCATCGATACCGTCTGCATCGCCAGCTACGATCACACCAAGCAGGGCGATCTGAAGGTACTCAAGGGCATTTCGGCCGACACCGCCGCACTCGGCGGTGGCACCGGCAAGGGCCTGCTGATCGTCGACGATCTCGTCGACACCGGCAAAACCGGGCGGCTGGTCCGCGACATGATGCCGGACGCGCATTTCGCCACCGTCTACGCCAAGCCGAAAGGCCGGCCGCTGGTCGACACGTTTATTACCGAGGTGTCGCAGGATACCTGGATCTTCTTTCCCTGGGATACCGCGCTGTCGTTCCAGCCGCCGATCCGCGGCGACGGCGCGGCGTGAGTCTTCCTTACCTCGCCCCGCGTGCGGGGAGAGGTCGAATTGCGAAGCAATTCGGGTGAGGGGGACTCTCCGCGCATTCAGTGTTCGCGGAGGCAGCCCCTCATCCCAACCTTCTCCCCGCAAGCGGGGAGAAGGAGCAGGTGGACCGCATGCCTCTCCAAAACCGCGTCACTCCCACCGGCGACATCATCGCCACACCGCATCGCGGCATGTTCACCGGCAATCGCGGCATCATCCATGACCCCGCGACCAAAACGCTGCTGAACAAGCGCTGGTCGACGCCTGCGTGGCTTACCTGCGTCTGCGAATTCCGGGGATGGCGGCGCAAGGTGATGGGCGGCCGCAGCTGGACCGAACTGTTCTTTCTCGACGAGGCGACCGCATTCGCGGCCGGGCATCGCCCCTGCTTCTTCTGCCGCCGCGACGACGCCAACCGTTTTCGTGGCGCCTGGGAAGAGGGTAATGGTGTTGCAAACCTCCTCGCGCGCGACATCGACGCCGTGCTGCATCGCGAGCGGCTCGACCTCGGCAAGAAGCGGCTGCATCCGCTTCCGATGCCGTTGGGCAAATTGCCTGACGGGGTGATGGTGCAAGTGGGCGGAGAAAGCTATCTCATCTTGCATGGCAAGACGCTGCCGTGGTCGTTCGAGGGCTACGCTTCGGCGGAGATCGACACAGCTTCCGCGCTACTGTTGACGCCGCCGTCCGCCGTGCGGGCGCTGCAGGCCGGCTATCGGCCTGTGCTTCACCCAAGCGCCGGCGACTGCAGCGCGTAGCATGGGTAGAGCAAGCGATACCCATCAATGATCGTGCTGGGCTCCACTTTCTTCGAGAACGCACCGAAAGTTTGGTGAGCGACTATTTCAAAAGTCGCAACAAGGCTTGCCCGGCCTTTGAGCTCAATTCCTTGGCATCCAGCGTCCCGTCGTGATCCGGATCCGCGGCACTGAAACGCTGCTCGACGACCGCGAGATACTCGTCCTTCGTAAGCGTGCCATCGTGGTCAGGATCGGCCGCGGCCAATTCCTTCGGCGTCAATCTGCCGGCCACTTCACGTTTGTCGAGCGTGCCGTCATGGTCCGGATCCAGCTTGTCAAACGCCGCTGACGCGGCCTTTTTCGCTTCCGCGAGGTCGACCGTCCCATCGTTATCCGTGTCAAGCGTTCGAATCCAGTTCGAATGGCCGGATTTTGCCAGGACCGGTGACCCAGCGGCCAGCGTAGCGCCGGCAATAAGGGCGAGAACCAAGGTGCGGCGCGATATCATGGCGTGATCTTTCCCGGTTCCGACTTGCAATAGGCAGCAACTCCGCCGGCGAACGCGGGTTCCCTGCCGGGTGCTGCTCCACTTCAGCGCGCTGCCACCCTGTCCACTTTACGGGGACGAGCCAACGCGGTCGGCACCACGCGGTGATCGGCCCGCGCCATCGGCCGGTTGCCCTTCTTGATATTCGATTGAGCGTGTTGAACTTTCATCCCGCCGCGGTGAGAGGCATATTCCTGGCCGTCGGTCGGCGCCACATGCGGCGGATCGTGATCGAGATACGGCCGTCCGATTCCGAACTCCTTGCCGTGGGCATCGATCCATTTCCAGAAATTTTCAGTGGCGGTCAATCGCTCCGCCCGTGTCGCGCCTTTGACGCTCACGATATCGGCCGCAAGCCCATGGCCATAGCCGCCATGGAAGCTCCCGCCGTGGTAGGACCTGTCATTCGCCGCCTTCAAGCCGCTTGCGATCGATTGACGGTAGTCATCGCGGAACGCGCTGGTGATGCCAGGCGACAGCCCGGCCTCTTCCGCCGCGCGAAGCGTATGATAGAGCTTCACCTTGAAGCTCCGGTCCATGCCTCCGATGACGTAGTCGATCAACGGCATGCCGACCTTTTCCGCCGCCTTCGGATCCTTCCACGTAAAATCCGCATCGACGAGCTTGGTAAAGCTTCGGGTGACGGTCACCATCTTGCCCTTCCGCTTGACGGTCACTTGCTTCTGATCAAGCACCTTGTTGGTGTCTTCCTTAGGCGTCCGCTGGTAGAGCGCCCACAAATACCGGTCGATGCAGACATCCGGCACCAGGCACTCGTCGACCATTTCGAGGGAGGTCCCGGCGTCCTTCGTGTCCTTGACGTCGTTTGGCGCAAGATCAGACGTGCTGGCCATCGCCAAACGCACCGGCGCTGGTTCATGCGGCGGGCTCTGCGAAGCATCAGGCAACGCGGCATCGACGATCGATTTCGGCTCATCCGGGACTGCTTTGGTGTCGGCGGCGGCTTGCGTCACCGGTTCGGTGGCCGTCGCCACCTGCACGGGCAATGTTTCCTGCGACGGCTTCTGCGACGAATCCGGCAGCGCGGCGTCGACGATCGATTTTGGCTCGTCCGGGACCGCCCTGGTGTCGGCGACCGCTGGGGGCACCGGTTCGGCGGCCGTCGCCACCTGCACGGGCGGTGCTTCCTGCGACGGCTTCTGCGACGAATCCGGCAACGCAGCCTCGACGGTCGACTCCGGTCTATCTGGAACTGCGGTCGTGTCGGCGGCTGTTGGCGTCACCGGTTCGGCCGCCGTCGTGATCCCGGCCTTGGCGACAACGGCGTTGCTTGTTGGGGGCGCCTCGCGGGTGTCCGTGACTTCGGCGCAGGCCGTGAGAGTTGGGGCCCTGCGGTCCGCGGTGGACGCCGTGCCGGCGCTCTCGACGCTGGCCGAACTGATGACAATAAACGATCCGACAGCCCAAACCGTGAGAACGAACGTTCCGCACGACGCCACTGCCACTTTCGAAGATCGCCGCGGGTTCAACATCCCGTCGCCTCCAAAGGTTCCGCCTCAGCCATGCGGCACAGCCCAGCATGCAAAGCTGCCAATTGTTCGGAGCAGGATTGTGGACGAGCAACGACGCAAACGGCAACTTATCGATTTTCCCAACCAGTGTTGCCCGAATGCAACGCGCTGCCAAGAGGCAATTGTCGTGCATTTTCCGACGTTGTGCAGGGGAGTCTCGGACCCGCTGGGCGGATTTCAACGACGCGGGCGCATCGCGCGGCGAGCGCGCGGGCTCAAATCAATGCACCGTCATTGCGAGCGCAGCGAAGCAATCCGTTCTTTCTTTCCTCGGCGAGATGGATTGCTTTGTGGAGCCTGTCATCGGGCGGCGCTTTGCGCCGACCCGTTGGCTCGCAATGACGGAAAACTACCCCAACCGCTGCCGCGCCAGCTTTGCGCCGGCACCCAGCGCCATCAGTTTTGCCTCCGCGATATCCCGGCGCATCGGCGCCATGCCGCAATTGGTGGTCGCGACGATGTTGCTCTTCGGCACGAATTTCGACACCTGCTCGATCACCTTGACGACGTCTTCCGCGGTCTCGACGGTCTCGCTGGCGACGTCGATCACGCCGGCCTGGACGACCTTGCCGGTCAGCAATCCCAGCAAATCCAGCGGCACTTTCGAATTGCGGCATTCGATCGCGACCTGCTGGATCGGGCTTTTCGCAATGGCCGGAAAGATATCCTCGTACTGGCGCCACTCCTTGCCCAGCGTTTCCTTCCAGTCGGTGTTGGCCTTGATGCCGTAGCCGTAGCAAATGTGCACGGCGGTGGCGCAGGTCAGCCCCTCCGCGGCGCGCTCCAGCGCCTTGATGCCCCAGTCCGAAACCTCATCCATGTAGACGTTGAAAGCGGGCTCATCGAACTGGATCACGTCGACGCCGTCGGCCTGGAGCGCCTTGGCTTCCTCGTTCAACAGTTCGGCAAAGGCGAAGGCCATCTTGACCCGGTCGCCGTAATATTGGTCGGCGATGGTGTCGATGATGGTCATCGGGCCGGGCAGGGTGAATTTCAGCTTGTGGGCGGTATGGGTGCGGGCGACGCGGGCCTCGTCGGCATGGACGCGGCCCTTCAGCGTTAGCGGCGCCACTACCTGCGGTACCATCGCTTTGTAGCGGTCCTTGCGGATGCCCATCTCGACCTTGTGGGCGAAATCGATGCCCTCGATCTTCTCCAGAAAGCCGTGCACAAAATGCTGGCGGGCCTGCTCGCCCTCGGTGACGATGTCGACGCCGGCATCCTCCTGCAGCTTGACGGCGAGCATGGTGGCGTCGCGCTTGGCGCGGGCGAGTTCGTCGCCTTTGGACTTCCACGGCGCCCACAGCGTGTTGGGTTCGGCCAGCCATTCCGGCTTCGGCAGCGAGCCGGCGATCGTGGTTGGAAACAGCATTTTGGCCTCCCGGTCGGTTCTGATTGAGCGCCTGTCTGCCATGTCTTATGATCGAGGTACAGAACAACAAAGGTCGCCGTCGCCGGGCCTCGCATCCCGGCGCGGCAGCTAGGGGAGCCATGATCGACCTGCATTACGCGCCGACGCCCAACGGCTGGAAAATCTCGATCATGCTGGAGGAACTCGGGCTTCCCTATACCGTCATCCCGGTCAACATCCGCGCCGGCGAACAATTCCGGCCGGAATTTCTGGCGATCAGCCCGAATAATCGGATTCCCGCCATCGTCGACCGCGCGCCCGCCGACGGCGGCGAACCGTTTTCGGTGTTCGAGACCGGCGCGATCCTGATTTACCTGGCCGAGAAGACCGGCCGGTTCCTGCCAACGGACATGCGCGGCCGCTCGCAGGTCGTGCAATGGGTGATGTGGCAGATGAGTGGGCTCGGGCCGATGCTGGGCCAGCACGGCCATTTCGCGCTCTATGCGGCAGAAAAAATCCCCTATGCGATCGAGCGCTACCGCGACGAGGCGGCGCGGCTCTATCGCGTACTCGATACGCAATTGGGCAAGACCGGCACTTACGTCGCCGGCGATTACTCGATCGCCGATATCGCCTGCTTCCCCTGGACCATGACGCACAAGGCGCAGGGCTTTACGCTGGACGATTATCCGAACCTCAGGCGCTGGTACGCTGACGTCCGCGCCCGGCCACAGGTGCAGGCGGGGCTTGCCATCGGAAAATTCGTCAAGGAGCCGTTCGACGAGGAAGCGCGGAAGAACATGTTCGGGCAACGGGCGAAGGAGATGGCCGTGAGGAAGTAGGACTATCCGCGCCGTCATTGCGAGGAGCGTAGCGACGAAGCAATCCACACTTTCTTTGCCGCACGATGGATTGCTTCGCTTCGCTCGCAATGACGGTTTAGACATCCGACAAATCAACAACACAAAAGGAAACGCCATGATCGAGTTCTTCTTCGACTGCTCCAGTCCCTGGACCTATCTCGCCTTCCACAACATTCAGCCGCTGGCCAAGGAGTTCGGCGCGGAGATTAGCTGGCGGCCGATCCTGGTCGGCGGCATCTTCAATACCGTGAACCCCAGCGTCTATGCCCAGCGCGAAACGCCGGTGCCGCTGAAGGCGCGCTACATGAAAAAGGATCTGGCCGACTGGGCGCGCTCGGCGGGCCTGGCGATCAAGATGCCGCCGACGGTGTTTCCCGTGAACAGCGTCAAGGCGATGCGCGGCTGCATCTGGCTGGGTCAGGAGATGGTGCCGTTCGCGCGCGCGGTCTTTGAGACCTATTGGGGCGGCGACAAGGATATCTCGAAGGACGAAGTCCTGACCGATATCTGCAAGAGCGTCGGCGTCGATCCCGCGAAATTCTTCGCGGGCATTGCCGAACAGGCGATCAAGGACCAGCTCAAGGCCAACACCGACGAGGTGATGGCGCGCGGCGGTTTTGGTTCGCCGAGCATCTTCATCGACAAATCAGACATGTATTTCGGCAATGACCGCATGCCGCTGATCCGCGAGGCGCTGGCTCGCCTCAAAGCGCGGGCTGCCTGATGCCGAAGGCCGTCGTCTGCCGCGAACTCGGGCCGCCCGAGAGTTTGCGGCTGGAAACCTTTGCCGCAGCGCCGCTGGCGCCCGGCCAGGTCCGCGTCGCCATCCGCGCCGCCGGGATCAACTTTCCCGACATATTGATGGCCGCGGGTGAATATCAGCTCAAGCCGCCATTGCCGTTCACGCCGGGCGTCGAGGCCGCCGGCGACGTGGTCGAGGTCAATGACGCGAAGGGTGTCACCGTCGGCGACAAGGTCATCGTGAAAATGCGCCACGGCGCTTATGCCGACGAGGCCATCGTCACGCCGTCGCAGCTCGTGCCGCTGCCGTCGACGTTCGACTACGCCGAGGGTGCGACGTTTCTGGCCGGACACGGCACGGCGTATCACGCGCTGATCGATCGCGGCCGGCTTCAGCCGGGCGAAGTGCTGCTGGTGCATGGCGCCGGCGGCGGCGTGGGCTTGGCTGCCGTCGAGATCGGCAAGATGCTGGGCGCCACCGTGATCGCCACGGCGTCGAGCGACGAGAAACTGGCGGTCGCCGGCGCGCGGGGGGCCGATCATCTGGTGCGATACGATCGCGAGCCCTTTCGGGATGCCGTCAAGCGCATCACCGACGGACGCGGCGCGGACGTGGTGTTCGATCCCGTCGGCGGCGAAGTATTCGAGAATTCGATGCGCTGTATCAACTGGGGCGCGCGGCTGCTGATCATCGGTTTTACCGGCGGCATCGGGCTGGCGCGCACCAATCTGTTGATGATCAAGGGGGCCAGCGTGCTTGGCGTCCGCGCCGGCGAAGCCGTGCGGAAAAATCCGGCGCTTGGCGAAGTGCGGATCAAGGCGCTGACGGAATGGGCGGAGGCGGGCAAGATACGCCCGAATGTTTCGCATCGGCTGCCGCTGGAAGACTACGCCAAGGCGATGCGGCTACTGGTCGAGCGCAAGGCAATCGGACGGGTGGCGTTGATGATGCGGTGAACTGCCTCCCCTATTTTGCCTGGCGTCTGAGCCACTCGTTGACTGCGTCGCCCATGGTCTTGTTCCTTCCGATTTTCAAACATGCCATGAAAGAGCGATCGAATTTGAAGTGATTGCCGCATTCTGCCTTGTAAAAACGACGTACGTTCTGCGTATTCCGGTAGAATTTTGTGATCGGCGTTTGCCGGCTGATTGGATCGCTGTGCCAATCGAACGTCTTCAATTTATCCTCCCGACAGCGGAACAGCATCCGCCGCTACTTATACTCGCGCTCTTCCCACCACGGGAAATAGTCGGGCATGTCCGCCGAAACCTTGTTCTTGAACTCCGCCGGGCGCTTTTCCAGGAACGACACCACGCCTTCTTTCACGTCCTCCGAACGTCCGCGGGCGTAAATGCCGCGGCTGTCGACCTTGTGCGCTTCCATCGGATCGTCGGCGCCCAGCATGCGCCACATCATCTGGCGGATCAGCGCCACCGAGACCGGCGCGGTCTTGGCGGCGATCTCCCTGGCCAGCGCCCGCGCGGTCGGCAGCAAGTCATCCGGCGGCACCACCTTGCTGACGAGGCGGCCGGCGAGCGCTTCCTGCGCCGGGAACACCCGACCGGTGTAGCACCACTCCAGCGCCTGCGAGATGCCAACGAGGCGCGGCAAAAACCAGCTCGAGGCCGCCTCCGGCACGATGCCGCGTTGGGAGAACACGAAGCCGAAGCGCGCGGCTTCGGAGGCGATGCGGATGTCCATCGCCAGCTGCATGGTGACGCCGATGCCGACCGCCGGCCCGTTCACCGCCGCGATCACGGGCTTCAGGCATTTGAAGATGCGCAGCGTCACTTGGCCGCCGCCGTCGCGGACCTGGGGATCGCTGTAGTCGACGGCGCCGCTGGCAAGCCGCTTCACCGGCCCGCGCCGCGCGTCGCGGTCGAATGTGTTGGCGCCGGAGGAGAGGTCGGCGCCGGCGCAGAAGCCGCGCCCCGCCCCGGTGACAATGATGGCGCGGACGTCGTCGTCCTTGTCGGCCGCATCGAAGGCGTCGATCAGTTCTTGCTGCATGGTGCCGTTGAAGGCGTTGAGCTTGTCCGGCCGGTTCAGCGTGATGGTCAGAATTTGCTCGGCGACCTCGTACTTGATCGTCTCATACGCCATGGGGTGATTTCCTCTGTGGTTATTTTCTTGCTTTGTAGAATGGGTAGAGCGAAGCGAAACCCATCGACCATGTGCTTCGCGTGATGGGTTTCGCTTCGCTCTACCCATCCTACGATCTAACCCGTCATTCAGGGGCGGAGCGAAGCGACGAGCCCGGAATGACGGAGAGAGATTACTTCTTCGGCGGGCTTGGCCACGGTTTTTGCGCACCGCGCAAGCCTTCGAACGCCTTGGCCATGCCGAGCACGCCGAGGTCGTCGAAGCGGCGGCCGACGATTTGCACGCCGATCGGAAAGCCCTTCTTGTCGTAGCCGCCATTGATCGAGACGGCCGGGTTCTCCGACATGTTCCACGGCACGGTGTAGCAGATGTGTTCGAACGGCTTTGCGGGATCGTTGATCGGGGCGGCGAATTCGGCGGGGAAATTCACCACCGGCGACACCGGCGACACGACGTAATCGAGATCGCAGAAAAGCTTTGCCGCCGCGGCCCGGATCGCCATCGTCATGTTGAAGCCCCTGACGACGTCGACGCCCGAGAGCTTTGCGCCGGCCTCGGCCCATTTCAAGATATAGGGCAGCGCCTTGGCGCGCTGGTCCGGCGCAAGCCTGGACAGATCGTCCCACATCCGCGCACGCCAGAAATTGTCGAGGCCGTCGAGCATCTCGCGCGTCAGGATTCCATCGACTTCGGTGATGACGGCGCCTGCCGACTCGAACGCTTTCGCGGCCTTCACCGCGACGTCACGGACCTCCTTCTCCAGCGGCTGGCCGACGCCGGGATCGAGCATCAACCCGATGCGCAGCTTGCGCGGCGACTTTTCCAGCGCCTTCCAGTTGATCTCATGCGCCGGCAGGCTCATGCCGTCGCGGCGGTCGGGCCGCGACAGCACGCTCATCATCAGCGCCGCATCGTCGACGGTGCGGGTCATCGGACCTGCGACGCGGCCGACATAGGGCGGATCGACCGGAACGCGTCCAAGGCTGGGCTTCAGCGCCACGAGGCCGCACCAGCACGCCGGCAGCCGTACCGAGCCGCCGATATCGGTGCCGAGATGCAGCGGGCCGTAGCCGGCCGCACCCGCAGCACCCGCGCCGGCGCTCGAGCCGCCGGGATTCTTGCTGACGTCCCAGGGGTTGCGGGTGAGGGGGTGGAAGCTCGACAGGCCCGACGACAGCATGCCGTAGTCCGGCATCGTGGTCTTGGAGAAGATCACCGCCCCTGCCTCGCGCAATCGCGCGGCGGGCGGCGCATCCCGCTCTGCGGGTACCTGCTTCACGCTGGCAGCCCCGAGCGGCAGCGGCTGGCCCTTGGTCGCAATATTGTCCTTGATCGTGACCGGCACGCCGTCGAGCGTGCCCATCGGCTCGCCCTTCTGCCAGCGTTCGGTCGAAGCCTTGGCAACGGCCCGGGCGCCGTCGGGATCGTACAAATACAGCGCCTTGATGTGCGGCTCCCACACCGCGACATGCGCCAGAACCTCGTCGAGGACTTCCGACGGTGAGAACTGTTTGGCGCGATAGCCCGCGATCAGGTCGTGCGCGGAAAGGTCGTGCAGCGACGTGACCGCTTCTTCAGGTTTGATTTTATGCATGGGAACCTGCCGCCAGACGGGTTTCGACGATGCGCGCGAACATGCTGGCGCCGATCGGCAGGATCTTGTCGTCGAGGACGTAGCCGGGATTGTGCACCGGCACCGAGCCGTCATGCCCGACCCAGAAATAGGCGCCGGGCACCCGCTGCATCATGTCGGCGAAATCCTCGCTGCCCATCTTCGGCTGCGTGCGCGTGATGACCTTTGCCGGATCGACCACGGTGCGCGCCACGGCCTCGACCACCCTGGACTGCTCTTCCTGGTTGACCAGCACGCTGAAAATGTCGCGGATATCGGCCACGATCTCGACCTGGAACGCCGCCGCCATGCCGGCGCAGATCGCGCGCATCCGCTCGCGGATCAGCGCGCGTACCTCGTCGGAAAAGGCGCGCACGGTGCCGCAGAGCTTAGCTTCGCCGGGAATGACATTATAGGCCGAGCCGGCATGGATCTGGGTGATCGACAACACCGCGGGTTCGTTCGGGCTGACGTTGCGGCTGACGATGGTCTGCAGCGCCTGGCCGAGCGTCATGGCAATGACGACCGCATCCTTGGAGCGCTCCGGCATCGCGCCGTGGGCGCCGTAGCCGTTTATGGTGATGTCGAAGAAGTCGGCGCCGGCCATCGCGGGGCCGGGCAGGATTCCGATCTCGCCGTGATTCAAATCGGGCGCGTTGTGCAGCCCGTAGAGTTCGTCGCAGGGGAATTTCTCGAACAGCCCGTCCTTGATCATGGCGCGAGCGCCGCCGAGGCCTTCTTCGGCGGGCTGGAAGATGAAATGCACGGTGCCGTCGAAATTCCTGGTCTCGGCAAGATAGCGCGCGGTGCCGAGCAGCATGGTGGTGTGGCCGTCATGGCCGCAGCCATGGAAGCGGCCGGGAATGGTCGAGCGCCAGCGCAGATTGGTGTTCTCTTCCATCGGCAGAGCATCCATGTCGGCGCGGAGCCCGATGCGTTTCGTTCCGCTGCCCTTGCCCTTGAGCACGCCGATCACGCCGGTGCCGCCGAGACCGCGATGCACCTCGATGCCCCATCCCTTCAGCTTGTCGGCGACGATGCCGGAGGTGCGCACTTCCTCGAAACCGATTTCGGGATGCGCGTGCAGATCGCGGCGAATGGCGGTGAGTTCGTCGGCAAAGCCTTCGATGCGGTCGATATTGGGCATGTCTGTTATCCGGTTGAGCTTGACTTGGCGGAGAGAACGAAGGGTGCGCCGTTCGGCTTGATGCGGATGCCCGGGCGCAGCCGGGTCCAGGGCAGCGAGGCGGTATCGGCCGGCATCGCGCCGGGTGCGGCACAAATCAAAAGCTGTTCGGCGATCGGTTCGAAATCGGCGCGGAAATGCACCGAGCTCTTGTTGACCAGGATCGATTGCTCCGTCGGTTCGATGCCGACATAGCGATACATCGACTGGTCGGCGAGCTGCGCCTTGTGCGAGCTGACGACCACCCTGACATCGCCGATCCGCAGGCAGGCCGATGGGCCCATGTCCATGTCGCGGCCGCCATAATAGGGACCGGGCGCCACGAATTGTCCGTCCGACAGTTTTTCGACGACGAAGGTCTCCTGGTACGGCGCGTCGCCGGGAATACCGGACTTGCCGCCGAGCGCCAGCGTGACCGTGGCGCCGACGCCCGCTTCATGCGCGGCCCTGGCCGAATGCGGATCGTAGATCACGCCGTGCGCTGCGCGGGTCGCCTTGTTGCGGACCAGCGCGCGGAGCATGCCGGTGGTATCGGAATCGCCGCCGGCGCCGGGATTGTCCTGGGTGTCGGCGATGATGATCGGCCTGCTGGCGCCTTTCGCCAGTTCCATGGCGTGGCGCACGCCTTCGTCGGGGGAATAGATCCGGCCGTCGAAATCGTCTTCATGACCTTCGATCAGCGCGACCAGTTTGTCGGCGGCGGCATCGGCATCGGCCTGGGTCTTGCCGTAGGCGATCACGCTTGGCCCGCAGTCGCTGAAATCGGCCGCCGGAAAACCGGGCGCAAAGGACAGTGTCGGCACCGCGTCGCTCTGCAGCGCGGCGAGCTTTTGGTAGATGCCCTTGGTCGGCCGGTCATTGGTGCATTGCCAGCTGATCGGAATCAGGAACGGCAATTGCCGGAAGGCTTTAGCAAACCGCGCCTTCGTCTTCAGCATCAGCGCGAGATGATCGGCGGCCGCCCGGCCGGTGTCGGCCATATCGACGTGCGGGTAGGTGCGGTAGGCAATCAGCGCATCGGCATGTTCGACCATTTTGGGCGTCACATTGGCGTGCAAATCGAGGCTGGCGACCAGCGGCAGTTCCTTGCCGATCAGCTTGCGGACGCGGGCGAGGATTTCGCCTTCGCCGTCGTCGAGGTGCTCGGTCACCATCGCGCCGTGCAGGTCGAGATAGACCGCATCGAGCGGACCGGCTGCCGCGATGCCCCCGACCATCTCCGCGACGATGCGCTCATAGGCATCTTTCGTCACATGGGCGGAGGGACTGGCGCCGCAGGAGATCGTCGGCACCAGTTCCCAGCCATTGGCTTCGGCAGCTTCGACAAAGCCGGCCAGTCCGACATTGATCTTGCGCATGACCTTGAGGACATCAAGCCCGTGCGCCATCGCCGGCCAGCCGCCACCATGGACAAAATCATCATAGGTCGCCTTCGTCGGCGCAAAAGTGTTGGTCTCGTGCAGAAAGCCGCCAACGGCGATGCGGGTCATCAATCAGGTCTCGGCCAATGGTTCGTGCGCGCGACGATAAGCGCGTCACTGCGCGAAGCGCAAGCGACGAAGCAATCCCGTTTTGCATGCCGCATGGGCGTGGGGATTAGTTCAGGGGCGATAGCGGCGAGGGCTTCTTATTCCGCCGCGGCCGCGGCCACCGGCCGGAAGTTCGCAAAATCCCAGCCGCGTCCGGGCGCGGCATCGAGCAACGCGCGGGTATAGGCCTGCTGCGGGTGGGTCAGCACCTGGGCGGCCGGTCCCTGTTCCACGATGCGGCCATGCTGCATCACGGCGACGTCGTCGCAGATCTGCGCCGCGACGCGCAGGTCATGGGTGATGAACAACAGCGCGATGCCGAGCCGGCTCTGGATTTCATCGAGCAATTCGAGCACCTGCGCCTGCACGGAGACGTCGAGCGCGGAGACCGCTTCGTCGGCCACCAGCACATCCGGATCGAGCGCGAGCGCGCGCGCAATTGCGATGCGCTGGCGCTGGCCGCCGGAAAACTGGTGCGGGTAGCGCGACACGGCATCAGCCGGCAGATCGACCAGTTCGAGCAGTTCGCGCGCTTTCGCCAGCGCCTCCGCACGCGGCATGCCGTAATTGATCGGACCTTCCGCGATGGTCTCCCCGATGGTGACGCGCGGATTGAGCGAGCGGTAGGGGTCCTGAAAGATGATCTGGATGCGCTTGCGATGCGGCTGCAGCAGCCGGCGCGACAGGTCGGAGATCTCGCGGCCCGCCAGGCGCACGCCGCCGGAAGTCGGGTCGATCAGGCGGACGATGCAGCGCGCCACCGTCGATTTGCCGGAGCCGCTTTCGCCGACGATGCCGAGCGTGCGGCCTTTGCGCAGCGTCAACGTCACGTCCTTGGCGGCGGCGACCTCGCGCGCCTTGCCGAAGAAGGAGCGCTCGCGATAGACCTTGCTGAGCTCGTTGGCTTCCAGCACCACCGGTTCCCTGGTCTCCTCGCGCGGCGCGCGCGGCACCAGGCTCGGCACCGCCGACAACAGATTGCGGGTATATTCCATCGTAGGCTGACGCAGGATGGCGTCGAGCTGGCCGGTCTCGACCAGCCGGCCGTGACGCATCACCGCGACCCGATCGGCGATCTCCGCGACCACGCCCATGTCATGGGTGATGAACAGCACCGCGGTGCCGCGTTCGCGCTGCAGGTCGCGGATCAGGGTCAGGATCTGCTTTTGCGTGGTGACGTCGAGTGCGGTGGTCGGCTCGTCCGCAATCAACAGCTTCGGTTCGAGCACCAGCGCCATGGCGATCATGATGCGCTGGCGCTGGCCGCCGGACAGCCGGTGCGGGTAGGAGGCAAAGATGCGCTCGACCTCGGGCAGCCGTACCTGCTCCATCATCGCCAAAATCTTCTGGCGTCGCGCCCGCGCGTCGAGATCGGTGTGGACGCGCAACACTTCGTCGATCTGGCGGCCGACCGGGACGACCGGATTGAGGGCGGTCATCGGCTCCTGAAAGATCATGGCCATGGTGGTGGCGCGCAATTGCCGCAAGCGCCGATCGCTGGCGCCGAGCAGTTGTTCGCCGACCAGCTTGACGCTGCCGCCGGAGGGGGCCAGGGCGCCCTTCTGCAACAGCCCCATCACCGTCAGCGAGGTCACCGACTTGCCGGAGCCGCTTTCGCCGACCAGGCACAGCGTCTCGCCCTCGCTCACCGTGAGCGAGAGGCCGTCGATGATGCGGCTGCCGCCGGGCTTCTTGCCGAGGCCGACGACGAGATTGTCGATGTCGAGGACCACCGGGTTCGAGTTTGGCGCGTTCACTTGCCGCCCTCCCGCTGTTTCATGCGGGGATCGAGCGCGTCGCGCGCGGCGTCGCCGATCAGATTGACGCTCAGGATCGCGATCGACAGCAAGAGGCCCGGCCAGAAAATCAGCGAAGGCTTGATCTGAAAATAGGCGCGTCCTTCGGCCATGATGTTGCCCCAGGTCGGCGTCTCCGGATTGATGCCGGCGCCGAGGAACGACAGGATTGCCTCGGTGAGGATAGCTGACGCGGCGACGTAGGTGCCTTGAACGATCAATGGGGCGATCGTGTTCGGCATCAGATGCCGCCACATGATTTTCGGCAGGCTGGAGCCGACCGAGATTGCGGCTTCGACATAGGGCTCCTCGCGCGCCGAGAGTACGACGGAGCGCACCAGCCGCGCCACGCGCGGGATTTCCGGGATGGTGATGGCGACCAGTACCGTCATCAGGCTCGCGCCCGACAGCGACACCACGGCAATGGCGAGCAGGATGCTCGGCATCGCCATCAAGCCGTCCATCACGCGCATCATCACGGCATCGATCCACTTGAAGAAGCCGGAGACGAGGCCGATCACGAGCCCGATGCCGATCGAGAACACGGCGGCGCCGAGGCCGATCAAAAGCGAAATCCGCCCGCCATAGAGAATCCGCGACAGCACGTCGCGACCATAGCCGTCGGTGCCGAGCAGGAACTGGGCACTGGACGGCTTCAGCCGCAGCGAAGGCGCCAGCAATTGCGGATCGTGCGGCGCCAGCCACGGCGCCAGAATCGACGCCGCGATGACCAGCGCCAGACAGACCGTCGCGACCGCGATGATCGGCGTCGCCGTCAGGAATCCGAATTTTGGCCGGAACGGCGTCGTGATCGGAATCGACGGTTCGGGGAGGGTTTCGATCGCCATCGGTATCTAAAGCCTCAGTAGCGGATTCTGGGATCAAGCAGGGTGTAGGCGAGGTCGATCAGGAGATTGACGGCGACATAGATCCCCGAGGTCAGCAGGATCATCGCCTGGATAACCGGATAGTCACGCGCCAGCACGGCGTCGACGGTGAGGCGGCCGATGCCCGGCAGGTTGAACACGCTCTCGGTGACGACGACGCCCGAAATCAGCAGCGCAAAACCGGTCCCGATCACGGTGATCACAGGCACGGCGGCGTTGCGTAGCGCGTGGCGCAGCAGCACGCCGGTCTCGTTGATGCCCTTGGCACGGGCGGTGCGGACATAATCCTCGCCGAGCACGTCGAGCATCGACGCGCGCGTCATGCGCGCGATCAGCGCGACATAGATAAAGGACAGCGTACAGGTCGGCAGAATGATACGCTCGAAAAACGGACCAAAACCTGCCGAGATGCTCTTGAAGCCCTGCACCGGCACCCAG
Organism: uncultured Alphaproteobacteria bacterium; assembly: GCA_963836765.1. Lineage (GTDB taxonomy): Bacteria > Pseudomonadota > Alphaproteobacteria > Rhizobiales > Xanthobacteraceae > Bradyrhizobium. The sequence goes on along the minus strand of CAWILG010000048.1, from coordinate 200,933 downwards.
CGCAGGTCGATCGCAAAAACCTGGATCAGCACATAGCCGATCACGAACACCGGGACCGAAAAGCCGATCACCGACAATCCCATCACGAAACGGTCGATCCAGGTGCCGTGCTTCCATGCCGCGATGACGCCGAGCGGGACGGCGATGAGGATCGACAGGATGATGGTGGACAGCGCGATCGAGATCGATGGTTCGACGCGCTGGCTGATCATCTTCAGCACCGGGACGTTCGAAATCAGCGACACGCCGAGATCGCCATGCAACAGCTTGCCGACCCAGGTGAAGAATTGCTCGTAAAGCGGCTCATTGAGGCCGAGTGAGGTGCGGATGCGTTCGAGCTGCTCGGGCGTGGCATTGTCGCCGGCCAAAATCGCGGCGGGATCGCCGGGCGTCAGCCGCAGCAGGAGAAACACGAACAGCGCCACCACGCCCATCACGGGGACGGCGGCGAGGATGCGGCGAAGCAGATATCCGAGCATTCTTGTCCATCATCATGTGCGCCAACCCGGGTTTGGGTGGCCGCAATCCAGGTTCCCCGCCAGCAGCCTAGCAGGTCAGCAAATCCCGTGCCATCGGGCTTCACCTAAAGGAGGACGGCTACGGATATCTGCGTCACTCCAGCGTTGCCAGCAGCCCGGCCATCAGCCGGCCGCGCTCGGCCAGGCTATCGATCTCGATATGTTCGTTGAGGGTATGCGCATCCGCCCCGCGGACGCCCAGTCCGTCGAGCGTGGGTATCCCCATCGCGCCGGTGAAATTGCCGTCGGAGCCGCCGCCGGCGCTGCCATGCGGAAGCTCAAAGCCCATGTCCCTGGCCAGTCCGCGCGCCTTTTCATACAGCGCCAGGGTGCCGGCGTCCGGCTCCCATACCGGCCGGGTGACGCCGCGCGTCACCTTGAACGAGACGTCATTGGCGCTGCCGGACAACGCCAGCATGCGCTCGACGCCGCGGTCGAGATCGGCCTGCCGCTTGGCCATGCTGAGCGCTTCGCCAGTGCAGGTGGTGGCGACGCAATTGACCCATTGTCCGCCATGCACGATGCCGACCGAGAAGGTGCAGTCCTCCGTCGTCATGCCGTCGATGGCGATGATTTGCCGGGCCATTTCGCGGATCGCCGAGCGGCCCGAAGAAAGCGTGGCGCCGGCATGGCTCGGCTTGCCCAAGGCTTCGAGATTGAAGCGCGCGATCGCGTAACGCCCGGTGACGACGCCGTTGTTGGGCCGGCCCGGCTCGGGCACCAGCACATATTTGTTGCGTGCCGCCTCCGCCTCGATGATGTCGCGGGTCGATGGCGTGCCGACTTCCTCGTCGGGGGTGAACAGCACGGTGATCGGCAGCGGCGTCGTGAACGCCGCGCGCGCCAGTTGCCGGATCGCCTCCAAGGTGAGGTAATTGCCGCCCTTCATGTCGAAGATGCCGGGGCCGAAGCATTTGCCGCCTTCGCGCCGCCATTTCAGCTTCTCGATGGTGCCGACGGGATGCACGGTATCGAGATGGCCGGCGACCAAAATTCCCGGCTCGCCTTGTTTGGGATGCGGAAAGCGGGCGCGGACGCAGCCGGCAAAACCCTGTCGTCCGGCGATGCGTTCGATGGTCGCGCCCATGATCGCCATGTCGCGCGCGGCGAGGTCGAGCATGCGCTCGACGGCGGCGGCGTCCCAGGTCGGGCTTTCACATTCCACCCAGCCGCGCAGCCCTTGCAGCATGGTTTCGGAATCAAACGGAAGATTGGCGGGATTCATGAATTTCTCTCTTCGTTGCAGCAGGCGACGTCACCCTCGCGCGGCGTTACGAAAGTCGCCAGCGGCGGATTTGTAAAGTCAAATAGGCGAGCCGGCACTATTCGTTTGTGTACGTCTGATCTCACTAAAACCGGATTGACGCGCCACACGCTTGGTGCAAGTCTCGAATATGCAAGCCTTACAGCGTGTTAGTTCGCCTAAATAACGATCCGCATGCATAACGAGTAAGCGGGCTTTGACCAGTTTCACGTCAGGAGAGACACGAATGTTCCAAACCTTTAGTTGGAAACGTACCGCGCTAGCATCGGTGTTATCCATTGCCGCGCTTTCGGCGGCGCTGACGTCGCAGGCCTTTGCCGCCGGCAAGACCATCACCGCCGTGATGCATTCAGATCTGCGCGTCATCGATCCCTTGTTCACCACCGCCTACATCACGCGCGATCACGGCTACATGGTTTACGACACGCTGCTCGCCACGGACGCCAACTTCAAGATTCAGCCGCAGATGGCGGACTGGAAGGTCTCAGATGACAAGCTCACCTACACGTTCACCTTGCGCGACGGACTGAAGTGGCATGACGGCACGCCGGTGACGGCGGAAGATTGCGCGGCCTCGCTCAAGCGCTGGGGCCGGGTCGACAATATGGGCCAGAAGCTGATGGATTTTACCGCCAGCATCGAGGCGACCGACGCCAAGACCATCACGCTGAAACTGAAAGAACCCTACGGCCTGGTGCTGGAGTTGATCGGAAAACCGTCATCCTACACCCCCTTCATGATGCCCAAGCGGCTGGCCGAGACCCCTGCCGGCCAGCAGATCAAGGAGCAGATCGGATCCGGTCCCTTCAAGTTCGTGCAGGCTGAATTCCAGCCGGGCGTGAAGGCGGTCTATGAAAAGAACACCGACTATGTGCCGCGCAAGGAGCCGGCGAGCTGGACTGCCGGCGGCAAGGTGGTGAAGGTCGACCGTGTCGAATGGATCACGATGGCGGACGCGCAGACCGCGGTGAACGCGCTGCAGTCCGGCGATATCGACTTCATGGAAGCCCCCCCTTTCGATCTGTTGCCGGTGCTCTCGGCCAGCAAGGACTTGAAGATCGAAACGCTGAACAAGTTCGGCTTTCAGACGCTGGGCCGGATGAATTTCCTCTATCCGCCGTTCGATAACGTCAAGGTTCGCCGCGCCGCGTTCCTGGCGATCAACCAGAAGGACGTGCTGGATGCGCTGGTCGGCAATCCCGACTATTACAAGATCTGCGGTGCGTTCTTCGTCTGCGACACGCCGCTGGCGACCGAGGAAGGCTCGGAGACACTGGTGAAGGGCAACGGCATGGCGGCAGCGAAAAAGGCGCTGGCCGAATCCGGCTATGACGGCACGCCGATCGTCATCATGGCGCCCGGCGATGTCGTGACGCTGAAAGCGCAGCCGGTGGTGGCGGCCCAGCAGCTGCGCGAGGCCGGCTTCAAGGTGGATCTGCAGGCCACCGACTGGCAGACCGTGGTGACCCGCCGCGCCAGCCAGAAGCCCCCGAAGGAAGGCGGCTGGAACATGTTCTTCACCAACTGGGTTGCTGCCGACGTGTTGAACCCGATCGCCAACTTCTCGATCGGCGGCCGCGGCAAGAATGGCGGCTGGTTCGGCTGGGCTGAAGACGCCAAGATCGAACAGCTGAAGGACGCCTTTGCACGCTCGTCCTCGCCGGATGAACAGAAGAAGATCGCCGCCGATATCCAGAAGGAAGCCTATGAGCAAGTGATCTACATCCCGCTCGGGCAATATCTGGCGCCGAGCGTATGGCGGAAGTCGCTGACCGGGGTGCTCGATGGCCCGGCGACGCCGATCTTCTGGAACATCGACAAGTCGGAATAGGGCAGGGCCTGCCTCGAAACCGAAAACGCGACGGAAGCAATCTTCCGTCGCGTTTTTGTTTGTGCCATCGATCGTCGTCGTCGCGGAGCCGAACAGGCGCTACGTTACCCTGTGGCTGGCGATTTCGATGGTCACCTTGTCGAACGACTTCTTGACGCCATCGGTGGTCTCGATCATCTCGATCGAGAGCTGCGTCTTGTTGGCCGTCACAACGAGATAGCCAAATCCCTTCATCGATTTTTCAAAGACGGTCTCTCCCAAATGCTGGTGGCTCGCGGCCGTGACGGCGGTTGCGGCGTGCCCGCCGCATCCTGCCACCAGGTACGGAATTGGCATGTCTTGGGCGCCGCCGATTTTCGCCGTGCGGGTGTAGCGTTGATAATTGTGTGAATGGCCGGCCAGCATCGCGTGCGGGGCGGTGCCAGCGTCGTTGCAGGCCTTGTCAATCTGGGCCAGCATGTCTTTGCTCGGACCGTGGCCTCCCGAACTGAAGGGGGGATGGTGCGTCGCGATCACCAGCGCCTTGTGGTCGGGCGATTGCTTGAGACCTGCCAGCGTCTTCGTCAGCCATTTGATCTGCTGATCGTCTCCGCTTGCGCCCAACAAATTGCCGGGACCTTCCGCGATATTGGAATAGAGCCCGATGACGTTCACGAAAGGCGCGGACAACATCCAGTAGACCGCAGGCTGCGTCATCGTCTCGCGGAAGATCCGGACATCGCCGGCAATGGGCGGAACGGTGGCTGTGGGGGCGCAGAAATTGTTGAGGAATTCCTTCAGCGGTACCGGGTCGGTGCCCGCGAAGGTCTCACCATCGTGGTTTCCAGGTATCGCGATGATCTTGCCCGGATATTTCATGTAAGGCCGGTAGAACTCGTCGCGATAGAGCGCAGCCTTCTGGTGGCCGTAAATAACGTCGCCGAGATGCATCAGCAGTGCGGGATTGTGTCCGTGGGCGGCCGCGTCGTAATCGGCGGTCATGGCCTGGGCCACCTGCTCTTGCGGGACACCATCGCCGCCAGACCGGCCGGTATCGCCGACGACGTGGAGCTTGATGGCGCCCGTTGTCTGGATTTCGTCGGCGCCGGGCCGGCCGATGATATCCTGCAACTGCATGATCGGGTTTCGCTTCGGCGGTGGAATCGGGCCGAGCTTTTTCGCTGCGAACTGCGCCAGACCCGTTGTCCCGGTCTTCGGACTAACCTCGCGGTTCGCGATCGGCGTCGTGGTGAAGAATGGATGGGCGTATCGCAGCGCCGCCGACGGCGCGCCGCCCGACTTGCCTGCGGCGGCGCGCGCGGCCTTTTTGGCGGGCAGTTTTGAACTTTTGGTTTTCCTGGCCATCGATCAACCTCCCAAAGATGCGTGGAGTTCTCGACGTTCGCGGCGGCGACGGTCAGTGCCGGCAGTCAATCCGTGGCTCTGTCCCCGTCGCCGAGGATGTCGAAAACAGCTTGATGCGATTCAATTCGGGAATGTGCCGAGGCCATTGCAGCGGTCTTGATCTCGTCCGTTCGGCTCGCCCGAACCGGTCATTTCAATACCTTGCGATCGCGACAGCCGCATGTTCGGCCGCCCTTTCGCGTCCCGCAGTCCGGGTCCGTTCAGTCCCGGCAATCATGCACCCTTAAATTGTAGTTGTAAACGATTGGCCGCAGAGCAGGGACTGCCGCCCGCGTTACGCGGGAAAGGCCTTGAGGTGCTCCAGCAGTAATTCGCAGACCCGGTCGGGCGCCTGGTCCGCCGCAAAATGCCCGACGCCGGGTAAAACCTCGAAGCGATAGGGCGCTGCGATGAAATCCACCGTGCCTTCGGCGGCGACGCGCCCGACGGTATCGTCGGCATCACCCCAGATGAACAGCGTCGGCACGCGGATCGGGCCGAGGGGACCGCGGATCGCGCCGCGCGCGCGGTACCAGGCGAGGGCTGCTTCCATCGCGTCCTTGTTGCCGAGCACGGCGAGGTGTGCCTCGATCGCAGCAGCCGGAACGCCATTGGCGGCCAGGCGTTCGTGCAGCCATTTGGCGTCGTCGGCCAGCACCACATCGGCGGCATCCGGCTCGAGAAACGCCTTGTGGTGCCGCGAGCGCTGTGCCTGATCGCCGTCGATCATGTGCAGCGCGCGGTTGAACGCGTTCGGGTGCGGGCGCGAGAGAATGGTGATCGACGCCAGCCGCGCCTGATGGCGGTCGGCCAGCGCCCAGGCGATGCTGCCGCCCCAGTCATGGCCGACGAGATGAAAGCGCCCGTCGCCGTGACCGGCGGCCGCCGCGATCGCCATCGCGTCGTCCATCAGGCGGTCGATGTGATAGTTGGCGGTGTCGCCCGGATCCGGCCGCGCGCCCGGTGAATAGCCGCGCTGGCTTGGCGCGATCCCGCGATAGCCCATATCGCCGAGCGCATCGAGTTGCGCGCGCCAGCAATTCATCGACTCCGCAAAGCCGTGCAGCAGCAGCACCAGCGGCGCGCCACGCTCACCGGCGGTGAGGGCGTCGAAGGTCAGGCCGGGGGCAATGGTGATGTGTTCCAGTGCGGGCATCCGCGCATCTTCCCATGCAATCTCCCGGAGCGCCAGACGGCCCGGACATTGGGTGTGCGGTTCATGGCCTGCCTCACGGAATGGTGCCCGCCGCGGTCCAGCCTTACCAGCTGTTGGCTTCGTGACAATTGTTCGAACGCCTCTCGCTAATGCAGGATTTCCTGCCGAAAAAATGCCGCATCCTTTGATTGTAAAATCGTGACATGGAATGCAAATTGCATGACACCGAAGCGTCCGATTGGCCGGTTCCATGAGTGACAGGAGAACACGGTGCTTTCCCAGCAGCATATTTCTCCTCAAACGCCGAGCGGCGCGACGCTTCGCGCCAACGGCGTAACGTTTCGGGTCTGGGCGCCGCAAGCCGCGGCGGTTTATCTGCACGGCAGTTTTGGCGGACGGGTATTCGATCAACTAACGGATGATCGCTTGCTGCAAAAGGATGCGCGCGGCTACTGGACCGGATACCAGGACGGCGCGCGGGACGGCGACCGCTATCGCTTCTGGGTTCATGGCGCCGGATCGAGCGGCTACAAGCGCGATCCCTATGCGCGCGAGCTTGATCCAAAAGACTTTCCGAACTGCTTTTGCATCCTGCGCGCCGCAGACGGCTTTCCCTGGCACGACCAGGACTTCGTGACGCCGGATTTTTCCGACATGATCGTCTACCAGCTGCATGTCGGCACCTTCGCGATCCCAAGGCCCGGCGTCTCCTCGACTTTCCTCGACGTCGCGCTCAAGATTCCATATCTCGCCGATCTCGGCATCAATGTCCTGCAGCCGCTTCCGGTCGACGAGCAGGAATCCAATCCGAACATGGGTTATGGCGGCGCGGATTTGTTCTCGCCCGACTTCCCCTATGTCGCGATCGAGAATTTGCCGGTCTATCTGGCGAGGCTCAACGAACTCTACGCCGCCAAAAAGCAATCTCCGGTCACGCTTGCGGATATCCAGTCCGGACCCGGGCAACTCAAGGCGCTGGTCGACCTCTGCCACCTCTCCGGCATCGCGGTCATGTTCGACGTCGTCTATAATCACGCCGGCGGTTTCTCGGTGGCCGGACAGTTCGACGACAATTGCCTCTATTACATGGACCGCCGCTATAATGGCGGCAACAACAACGACAGCCTGTATTTCACCGATCAGGATCGCGGCACCGGCGGGCTCGCCTTTGCGCTGTGGAACGCCGATGTTTCGAAACTTCTCATCGACAATGCGCGGTATTATCTCGAAGAGTTTCATGCCGATGGTTTCCGCTATGACGAGATCTCTACGCTGATCTCGACCAGCCAGGGAAGCGGATGGGAATTCTGCCGTGCGCTGACCTCGAACCTGCGCGGTTTTCGCAACCGGATTTTGCAAAACGCGGAATTCTGGGCGGGTGAATTTCCCGACATTCCCGGCTCCGCGGCTCCCGTCGTAGCACCGGCGGCAGCGGGCGGCATGGGTTTTGACGTGGTGCAGCACGACTATCTCCGCATTGTTCTGCGCGATGCGGTGGGGGCTGCCTCCGGAGGCGCCAACGCCGGCGTCTCGATGTCGGCGATAGCTTCCGCACTTTATCCGCCCGGTTTCGACCACGCCTGGCGCGCCGTCACCTGCGTCGAGAACCACGACCTCGTCATGGTTCACCGCCAGCCGCGGCTGCCGGCGCTGGCCGATCCGTCCAATCACCGCTCCTGGTATGCGCGCAGCCGAAGCCGGGTCGCGACCGCCATTCTGCTGACCGCGCCCGGCATTCCCCAGATATTCATGGGCCAGGAATTTCTGGAGGACATGCCGTGGGATGTTCTTCCGGACGGACCGAATATTCCCGCGTGGAGCGGCCTCGACGCGCCGTCGGATTCGTCCATGCGGGATCATCTGCGTTTTACGCGCGACCTCATCCGTCTTCGCCGCGACCTGCCCGCATTGCGGAGCGACAACGTTCGCTCATTTTACTGTTCCGACAAGGATCGCGTGATCGCCTATCACCGCTGGCGCGACGGCAGCGGCGACGACGTCATCGTGGTCGCCTCTTTCGCGGAAACGACGTGGAGCGGTTATGAGATCGGCTTTCCGGCCGGCGGCTTGTGGAACGAGCGGTTCAACAGCGACGTCTACGACCACTGGGTCAATCCGCAGGCGGCCGGCAACGGCGGCGGCGTCACCGCCGGGGGCAGGGCGCTGCATGGCTTTGCGACCTCGGCGGCGATCGTGATCCCGGCGAATGGTGTCGTGGTGTTTGCCAAGGGGTAGCGCGCCGCGGCCCAGCCGCGGCGAGTCCGTCCCTCAGCTTACGAGCGGTCGTGCAACGGCGCGACCGCTCGCAAGGTTCGCCCTACGGAAGCGCGACCATCCAGGCGAAATCGCCGGAAGCTGTTCCTGCTGACGTCGACGCCGAATACAGCACGACCAGGAAAATGATCGCCAGGGTCAGGTAGCCCAGAACGATCGACACATCATGATTCCGGAATTTTTCGGTCGCAAAATGATTCTGCTCTGCAATTGCCATCGTCTCATCTCCAACAAGTGGGTTTTGGGATTCGACGGCCGCAAAACGCGGCCGTGGTGTCAGGCAGGGACAGATTATGTCTGCGCGTGATCGCAGATTGTGAACTCGGCTACATTCGCGAAAATGTGAACCAGCCTCGCAAGGGGGCAGCGGCGGTGGCCTTCAAAAAGATCGATCTGCTGCAAGGCCGCTGCGTTGGCTCGCACAGTCCGTCTTCGCTTTCGCTGCGCTCAAGCTACGCCGGACACGCTTCACCCTGGCGGGCTTCGCCTGGCTGCGCCACGCGTAGCCCGCCAGGGCGAAGCGTGGTGCGGGCGGTGGGACTCGAACCCACACGACGTTGCCATCGAGGGATTTTAAGTCCCTTGCGTCTACCAGTTCCGCCACGTCCGCTTTGGTCAGGAGATCAGATACTTAGCGCGTTACCGGCGAGGGGGAAATGGGATAGTCCTGACCGTCAACGCACCTTTCCTTAAGGGACCTCGCGCGCCAAAGCAAAGCCTCAATGCGGACACCTCGGGCTGCTTTAGGCAATCTCAACGTTGTCCGTATACGAAAGTCCGATGTTCGCCCGCTTGTCCCATCGCCAGCCCGGTTCGCGCGCCATCGCGGCGCTGGCGCTATCTGCACTCGGCATCGCGCTTTCCGGCTGCGCCCAGATCGGCGACACCCTGTCGCCGGCCTTCGTCGATCCCGCCAAATACGATCTCTATGAGTGCAAGCAACTGGAGGCCGAACGCAAAGGCCTCGCCGTGCGCGCGGCCGAATTGCAGGGCCTGATGGCAAAGGCCGAAACCGGCGTGGCCGGGCCGGTGGTGTCCGAGATGGTCTATCGCAACGATCTTATTTCGGTGCGCTCCCAGTCCAAGCTCGTCGATGAAGCCTGGCAGCGCAACAAGTGCCATGAAACGCCGCCTGCCGCGCCTGCGCCTGTCGCCGCATCCGCGACGCCTCCGGCGCGGTCTTCGGGGCCGGGCGTCAAGGGCGGTCCGTCGCGGCCCGGCAGCGCGGTGCATTGAGCTTGGCCCGCGCATTTGCTCACGCTCGCCAGTCGTAGATCCAGTCCTGACGCGCCAGCATGCGTTGGGGGCCGATCGCCTTGATCGCGAGGTCGCGGGCCAATGCCAACGTTCCGGTGAGGTGATAGATGCGGCCCTGCCGTCGTGCGGCGCGCTGGACTCGCAGCACCCGCGCGCGCCGCATCCGACCATAGCGCTTCAAGGCCGCCGGGATACCTGCGGTATTTTCGCCGGTGCTCTCGCTCAAGACCTTGGCGAGCGTTGCGGCATCCTCGATCGCCATTCCGGCACCCTGCGCGGCAAACGGCAGCATCGCATGCGCGGCGTCGCCAAGCAGCGCGATCGCGCCGTCGCTCCATTCGTCGTGATCCGGCACCGTGAACAGCGCCCATCGCCGCCATTCGTCGACCGCGCCGACCAGCATCCGCGCGGTCGCGGGCCATTGCGACGAGAACGCGTTCTTGATTTCGTTGGCGTCGCCGGCAGCGCTCCAGCCCGGCCGGTTCCAGGTCCCCGGCACCACCGCGACGACGTTGATCTGCCGCGCGCCGGAAATCGGATAGGCGACGAGATGGGCGTTTGGCCCCATCCAGAGTTGCACGCGCGGCGCGGTATATTCGCGCGGTAACGCGGTGGCATCGAGCGTTCCGCGCCAGGCGATCAGGCCGGAGAATTGCGGCTGAATTTCCGGGAACAGGTGATTCCGCACCGAAGACCAGATGCCGTCGGCACCGATCAGCGCCACCGCGAGCTCCTGCTGCCGCGCATCGCCGCGGCGCTGGACCACCGTCAGCCCCTTGGCATGCTTGGTGACGTCCTCGAACTGGCAGCCGAGCCGCAGATCGATGTCGGGATTGTCGTTGACCTCTGCCTGCAGCGCCGCCTGCAGGTCGGCGCGATGCACCACCCAGTAGGGCGCGCCGGCGCGAAACGAGGCGGCCTCGCCAAGCGGCAGCCGCGCGATCTCTCCGCCGGCGCGCGCGCTCATGATGTTGATCGCATCGGGCGTTACGGCGCGCAGGCCGAGCCGCGGCTTCAGGCCGAGTTCGACCAGGATACGGCTGGCGTTGGGCGACAGTTGCAGGCCGGCGCCGGCTTCTTCCAGCCGTTCGGCCTTTTCCAGGATGACGACGCGAAAGCCCTGTGCCGCAAGCGTCAGCGACGCCGTCAGTCCCCCGATCCCGGCACCAGCGACGACGATGGTGCGCGTCGCAGCCACGGACGGATCAGGCGACTCTGTCTTTGAGCACGCATTCGGGAGGGCGCGCTTCGCCGGCGGCGAGGTCGGCCGCAAAACGATAGAGCGTCGAGCAGTACGGGCAGATGATCTCGTTGTCGTTGCCGAGATCGAGGAAAACATGCGGATGATCGAACGGCGGATTGGCGCCCACGCACATGAATTCCTGTGAGCCGATCTCGATCACCGAGACGCCAGCATCGTTGTGGAAGTGCGGGACGACATGATCGGACATTATTCTCACCTTGGATGGCAATGACGGACGGACGCAATCGACACGATGCGGCAATGCGAAATGCCGCGCACCATACTGGCGGGAACTGTTGATTCCTAGAGCCCCCGACCGCTCATTTGCTCATGCAAATTCGACACAATCTTGTCGTCCCAGAGAAGCCCTTCTTTCGTCGGGGCCGTTGTGTCCTAAAAACGGCACACTATTTCCAAGGTCAGTAAAACCCAGGGTTTTCGCGATGAAACGGGCGCGGCTGAGTTTGGCGGTGGTATACATGGTGGCGAGCGCCGCCGTGGGCGCCGCGCTTTGGCCGCACGCCCGCGATTCCGCTGCTATCCTGGCGGCGCAGGACGAGCCGGCCCAACTCGCCGATATCAGGATCAATTCTGCTCTGCGAAATAACCCGGCATTGGTCGAGGAAAACATCGAGGCGGCGCTCGCTGCTCACGATGCCGATCTCGCCAACAGCTTTGTCGAACTTGCACGCGAGAAAAACCTTGCGCTGAGCGACGCGCTGACGACACGGGTCAACGATGCCGTTGCCGAGGAAAAGTCCGCCTCGCATTTCGCCAAGGGGTTTGCCACAGGGCTGGTGACCGGCAGCGGCGACGACGTCGCGAGCCTGTCCGGGACGGTGGCGGGCGATCTCTTCGTGTTCGGCGATATCCGCGATGTGGTGCGCGAAGGCAAGCATCTGGCGATGGGCGAGGATACCGACCGGCTGGTGCTGGGCCTTGCCACGGCCGGCCTTGCGGTCACGGCCGCGACCTACGTGTCGGTCGGTGGCGTGGCGCCGATACGTGCCGGGCTGACGATCGTCAAGGATGCCCGCAAGGTCGGGCGGCTGGGCGAGGGGTTGACCGAGTGGGCCGGCCGCTCGGCGCGCGAAGTCGTCGATGCGCCGGTGCTGCAGCAGGCCGTCGCCTCCGGCTCCGTGCTGCGGCCGGGTGACACCGTCAACGCGATCAAGGCGGCATTTCGCGCCGAGAAGGCAGGCGCGCTGGTGCGATTGGCCAAGGACGTCGGCCGCGTCGGTGAGGCGGCCGGCACGCGCGGCGCGCTCGATACGCTGCGGATCGCCGAAGGCCCGAAGGACGTCGCGCGCGCGGCACGCCTGGCCGAATCCAGGGGCGGGCAGACCCGCGCGATCCTGAAACTGTTCGGCCGCGGCGCCCTGCTGCTGGCCGCCGGCGCGTTCAATCTCGCATCCTGGGTATTCGCTGCCCTGATGATGCTGTTCGGCTTGCTGTCGTCGATCAAGGCGACCACGGAACGGCTGACCCTGGCGTGGCTGCGGGCCGGGAAGGCGCGCGGGCTGCGAAAACAGCTCGCGGCGGCCGCCAGGCCGCCGGAAGTCCCGCTGGCAAGCGCGCCGGCGGGCGGCTAAGCTTGCGGCCATTATCGATCGCCAAGCTTTAATCCCCAAAACAATATGGAATTGATGATGCCGAGTTTTCACAACGGCGCTGTCGAAATTGCCTATCTCGACGAAGGCGAGGGAGATCCGATCGTCCTGGTGCACGGCTTTGCCTCGACCAAGAACGTCAACTGGGTCTATCCGACCTGGGTTTCCGAGCTGAAGAAAAACGGCCGCCGCGTGATCGCGCTCGACAATCGCGGCCATGGCGATTCCGCAAAACTCTACGATGCCGCGCAGTATGATATCGCCATCATGGCCGGCGATATCATCGCGCTGATGGACCATCTGCAGATCGCGCGGGCCGACATCATGGGCTATTCGCTGGGATCGCGGATGACGGCGGTGCTCGCGCGCGAGCAACCGCAACGCCTGCGCTCGGCCATCCTCGGCGGCATCGGGATCGGAATGATCGAGGGCGGCGGCCCCGGCGAGAACGTGGCGGCCGCGCTGGAAGCGCCATCGCTGGCGGACGTGACCGATCCGGTCGGTCGGACGTTTCGCGCGTTCGCCGATCAGACCCGCTCCGACCGCCTCGCGCTCGCCGCCTGCCTGCGCGGGTCGAGACGGCTGATGACGCGGGAAGAGGCGGCTGCCATCGCCGTGCCCGTGCTGATCGCGGTCGGCACTGCGGACGAAATCGCAGGCTCGGCGCAGGCGCTGGGAAAGATCATACCAGGCGCGGAAGTCCTCGATATTCCGAACCGCGATCACATGCGCGCGGTCGGCGACAAGGTCTACAAGACGGGCGTCGTGGACTTTCTGTCACGGCGAAAGTGACCGGTCGCGCGGCGCGTCCTCGCCGGTGAAATATCGGACCGCTGCGATCAGCGTCACGAAGGTTGCGACCCAGGTCAACCGCGCGCCATAGCGATCATGCGGGCCGGAGATGACGCCGCAGACAAAGGCGTTGCCGAGCAAGGCGAGCGTGATCGTTCCGGCGAGGAGTGTGAGATCGTCGAGCCTGCCGCGCCACAAGCCTGCCGCGAACAGCATCGCGACCAGCGCCATCGACGCGAGCGCGACGGGGACGTGAACGCAGTTGATCGCGGTGAAGTCGAAGTGCCATTGTTGCTGGCGCGCGGCGCGCATCGGCTTCACCTGCGAGGGGATATAACGCTCGATGATGCCGTAGGTGTGGCCGATCCACGTATTGGTGCCTTCGCCGGTCGCGACCAGCGCCAGTTGCTGCGCGGTGGCGGCAAGCGCGGCCTCGGCCTGCCATGCCGGATATTCGGCGAGTGAATGCAGCACGATGAAACCCATCTCATCGTTCAGGCCCTGAAAACGGCCGAGCGTGTTGAACATGCTGTTGCCCCACAGAAACTGATCCGCGGTCGCCGGGAGTTGGTCGCGATAGGGGCAAAGCTTCAGCTTTTGCCGCGGGCAGTGATCCCGCAGGTATTGCGCGACGATGCCGTCCTGCAACATCCGTCCGAACGCGACGCCATACCCGCCGGGCGTCCAGGCCGCTTGTCCCGACAAGGCAAAATTCGCCGACAGCAGCATGGCCGCTCCGGCGATGACGGTGAGGCTGCCCTGCGCCAGTCCGGCGATGGCAACCCGTCCGCGCAGGAAGGGGCGCGCGGCCCACCCGACGCAGCATAATCCGAGCAGCACGGCCAGCGTTGCGCTGTGCGTCGCTGCAGCGAACGCCGTGAAGGCAAACAGCGAGATTTTCTCGACGGTTGAAGTCCTCCCTCCCTGCAGGACCAGGATGAAGAACGACAGCACCGACAGGCCGGCAAAGATGTCGGTTAGCAGCATGCTTGCGAGAAATGGCAATGAAGTGGTCAGGATCAGCGCCAGACTCATTGCCAATAGCCGCAACGGCTGGGCCATGCCCAGCACCCGCAGCGTCAACTGCACGATCCACAGCGTCGCCAGCGCCTGAATTCCGAGATTGATCCAGAAATCCGAATCTTCGCCGAAATGCAGATAGAGGCCGAACACCGTGGAACGGCTCGGCACCAGATAGCCCTCATACCAGCGCGCCAGATAGCCGCCGGTATCCCACTGGAGCAGCGGATAGCCGTTCCACAGGGCAGGGGCGAGCGACAAAAGCGGGACGGCGACGGCGGCGATCCAGACCGACCGCGAGTCGGCTAGCCGCGCCCGTAAAATCTGCGTGTTGATGGCATTTCCCCCTGTTTTGGGGACCATGCCCGGAATGACGGCGCGGCCGAAATCCGCCAATAGTTGCAGCGGCCCCGGCTTGATTTCCCGAAAATCCCGACCACTTGGATATGACGCCCTTGGCAGGGGCGTTCGGGCAAACGGTTTACTTTGCCCGCGCCTGCCTGGGACAGCCGTTCGCCCGCCGTGCTATAATGCATCAACAAAACCATCGCGAGAGCAACCCATGGCAGTGCATCAGGTCAACCCGCAGGGTGCGAAACTGGCAACGCTCGATCCGATCTGGGATCGTGTGCGGGGCGAAGCGGAAGACATCGTCCGCCGCGAGCCCGAGCTTGCCTCGTTCATCTTTTCGACGGTGCTGCATCACGAGCGGCTCGAAGACGCGGTGATCCATCGCCTCGCCGAGCGGCTCGACCACTCGGCGTTGTCGGGCGATCTGATCCGCCAGGCCTATGACGAGGCGCTGCGCGACGAGCCCGATCTCGGCAACGCGTTCCGCGCCGATCTGGTCGCGGTCTATGACCGTGATCCCGCGACCTCGCGGTTCATTGATCCCTTGCTCTACTTCAAGGGTTTTCACGCGCTGCAGACCCATCGGCTGGCACACTGGCTCTATAAAAAAGGCCGCAAGGATTTCGCCTATTATCTGCAGAGCCAGTCGTCGGCGGCATTCCAGACCGACATCAATCCGGCGGCGAAAATCGGCCGCGGCATTTTCCTCGACCACGCCACCGGCTTCGTCTGCGGCGAGACCGCGGTGATCGATGACGACGTCTCGATCCTGCATGGCGTGACGCTTGGCGGCACTGGCAAGGAGAACGAGGATCGCCATCCCAAAATCCGTCGCGGCGTGCTGATCGGCGCGGGCGCGAAAATTCTCGGCAATATCGAGATCGGTCATTGCGCGCGCATCGCCGCGGGCTCCGTGGTGGTCAAGCCGGTGCCTCACAACGTCACCGTGGCGGGCGTTCCCGCCAAGATCGTCGGCGAGGCCGGTTGCGCCGAGCCGTCACGCACCATGGATCAGATGCTGGGCGCGATCGGGCTTTGATGTCAGGCGCATTCTGAACTCGGCATTTGGCGCAGATACTGTCCATTCAGGGCCGAAAAGGCTCTGGCGGTCTGCGTCATCTCGTCCTAAAACTCCCCGGAAACCCAAAGATCCGATTGGAGACTGCCGTGGACGTTCAGGAAGTCAGGAAGCTCGACGCCTATCTCAAGCGCGTGTTCGGCAATCCCAAGATTCGTGTTGTGCCGCGGCCCAAAAAGGATGACTCGGCCGAAGTCTATATCGGCGAGGAGTTCATCGGCGTGCTGTTCGTCGATGACGAAGACGACGATCGCTCATTCCAGTTTCAGATGGCGATCCTCGAGGAAGATCTGGCCGATCCGGGTTGAGTGCGGCGAAACCGCCGCTAGCCCCTCGGCCCGTGCAACTGCACCGTCAGATGGTCCATTGCATTGGCGACGTCGCGCCATTGCCCGAGCCAGCTGCGCGGAAAGCGGAACGTCAGGTCGGCGCCGTCGACCCGGCGCTCGCTCAGGCACATTCCCGGCGTTTCGCCATCACGCGTGCAGCGCGCGCTGAGGCTCGGCGCGCTGGCCAGGAACAGGTCTTCGTTGCTGTAAGGTGAGCCGTCGCGAAACGCGCGCATCGACAATCCGTCATCGACCGGCGTCGCCTCCTGCTCCAGATAGCGCGGATAGATGGTGCGGACGCGGGTGTCGGGCGCCAGCGTGTCGTGGTGCGCCGCTATCGACAGGAATATCCGGTCGATCGGCTGAGGCTTTTCCTCGACCGTGTCGGCGCTGACGTGTTTCGGCGTCTCGGGCGGTTCGAGTGAAGGGAACAGGAAGCTGAGATCGACGCGCTCCTGCGGACCGGTGTGGCGCTGGATTTTCATGCGCACCGCAATCGTCGGCACATTGAACAATGTTGCGCCGACGCTGACCGGCAATCGTGCCGGCCCGCTCGAAGGATCGTTTGCCCAGGTCGGCCACAGCAGAAAGGCGACCAGCGCGATCGCGCCGAGGGTGACCATACCCGCGACCATGATCAGGACCATGTGGCCGCGGGGGTCCTTGCGCGTGTCGCGGGCAATGTGCTGGGCAGTCGAAAGAAAGGTCATGAACGAGGCATCGCGGGGGTTCGAAGCTGGGGCCGAATCACCGCCTGAATATGCCATGCGCCAGCCGGCTTCCGCATGATTTCACCGAATTCAGGATCCCGCGAGCCATGCGCAAACGCGGGCGCGGCGGCCTGTTGTTAACCTTTCCTTAAGGATGCTGTGGCGGCCGGCCGCCAATTTTGCGAAAGCAAAGCGCGGTTTGTCGAGTAGCGGAAGTGTGCATGTCCCCCGATGCGTTGAATTCCCTGTTTTCCCTCTGCATCGGTTTTGCGTTGGCCGGTGCGCTTGCCAGCGGCTATCAGGCGATGGCGGCGCGGCCGGCGGGTTTCGGACTGCTGCAGCAGGGGGTCGCGCCGAAGACGTTTGCCGCCGTCCCGTTCCTGGTCTTTGCCGCGCCCTTCATCATCATGCGCAACACGCTGCGCGGCGCCAAGATCGAACGCCGCCGCTTTGAATTCGTGATGATGGCGACCGTCATTGCCGGGTTCTGGAGCCTGATGTCCGGCACGTTTTTCCTGATGACGCTGCGCGCCGCCGGGGTGCTGGCCTAGAGCATGATGGGATTAGGGCTGAACTGGAGCGGCATCGAAGGTTTACCTCTCCCCGGAGGGGAGAGGTAAAGAGCGCACGGGCAACGCGATTCAACCAAACCGCATCACGCTCTAGTCCGCTGTTTGACGCATTTTCCTCGCGCGAACCGGTATCCACCTCGCTCGGAAACGCTATAAGGTCTTCGCGAACAGGAGATTTTGATGGCGATCTACGAACTGGACGGGCAGGCGCCCGATCTTCCCGCGGACGGAAACTACTTTATCGCCGACACCGCCACCGTGATCGGAAAGGTGCGCCTCAAGAACTCGGCCAGCGTCTGGTTCGGCGCGGTATTGCGCGGCGACAATGAGTGGATCGAGATCGGCGAAGGCTCCAACGTGCAGGACAATTCGACCTGCCATACCGACCGTGGCTTTCCGCTTGTGATCGGAAAGAACTGCACCGTCGGTCACAACGTCATCCTGCATGGTTGCACGCTCGAGGACGGCGCGCTGGTCGGGATGGGTTCGATCGTCATGAACGGCGCCAGGATCGGCCGCGGCAGCATCGTCGGCGCGGGATCCGTCATCACCGAAGGCAAGGAATATCCCGAGCATTCGCTGATCATCGGTTCACCGGCGCGCGTGATCCGCACGCTTTCGCCCGAACAGGTGACGGCGATGGGAAGTGCGGCGAAATTCTACGCCCTCAACGGGCCGCGATTCAAAAACGGCCTGAAGAAGATCGGCTGAAGACGCGGTCGCGGATTTCCCCGGCTTGAGCGGCCCGGATGATTGGGGCCGGTCGTCACGATTTGGCTTTTCGCGCGGGACCTGATCGCGCTTTACTCTTTGCCGGCGCCTGGTCCATCGCGGCGCTTTTGCGCAGCGCATCCTTCAGGTCGACGGGAATGCCATGCTTCCTCAGCAGGTCGGCAAATGCCTCGTCGGCCAGTTCCTGAAAAGTCGCCATCCTGTCGCGCGCGAGCTGTTTGAGCTGGCCGAAGGTGTCGTCGTCAAAGGCGATCAGTTTACGCATTGTTCACCCCATTTGCTTGGCGCGAGGCCTTCTTCGCGTTGCCACCGCTCAACCGTGATGCTTCCTGAAACGCATATAGAGATCGCTTCGCTATTCCTACCGGTTGCAAACTTAAGGCGCCGATAGCGCCGGCGCGCGAGCAGCAGCTCGAAGCGATCGTTGATACCGTCGACAATCCCGTCAGGGGCCGGCGCAGGATCGCGGTGCCGGGCCTCGGTCGCGGTGGCGACTTGCTTGCGGACGCCTCGTTGAGGAACAAGCGCTTTGCACCGCGGTTATATCCAAAAGGAGATTTGCGATGCAGAAAGCATCTGTTGCAGCCGCGATCGCAATTCTGGCTTTGCCTGTCATTTCGTTTGCACAAAGTGCTGGCGGCGCTGCCGGCGGAGCTTCTGCCGGCACGGGAAGCGCCGTCGGCTCGCCACCGCCGCCCGGCACCAACAGCGCTGGAACGGCTCAATCTTCCGGCTCGGGCGTCAATACGGCGCCCGGCATGACCACGGGATCAGCCCCGCAGACCAAGACGGATTCGACGATCGCGGAGGAGAACAAGACGATTGATCGCAAGCTGAAAAGCATTTGCCGTGGCTGCTGACTTGCCGTCGCCGGTCGCGCAGATGTGAGCAAACAGGCCAAGCGATCTCCGGGAACTGGTCCTAGATTTGGTGTGGGATCTGCGAGGATCCGTCAAGCATCTGAACACGAGTGATCATGGAGGGATCGGCAATGTTACGCAAAGCGATGATCGCGTTGTTCGCGGTTGCTTCGGTAGCCGTGCTGGCGCCGGAGGCTGCTTCGGCCCGTGGCGGCTTTGGTGGAGGCGGTGGCTTCCACGGCGGTGGCGGTTTCCACGGTGGCGGGTTTGGCGGTGGTGGCTTCCATGGCGGTGGAATTCGGGATGGGCGGTGGCGGTTTCCGTGCCGCGGCCATCGGCGCCGGCGGCTTCCGTTCGGCCGCGATCGGCGCCGGCGCGTTTCGCAGCGGCAGCTTCGGCGTCAACAGTTTCCATGGCGGCTTTCACCCGGGATTCCGGCATCGCGGATTCCCGATTGCCGCCGCAGCCATCGGCTTCGGCCTCGGCTATGGAGCCTACGGCTATGATTACGGTTATCCGTACGATGTCGATTACGGCTACGACGACGGCTACTATGACGGCGACGGCGGCTGCTACCTCGCCCAGCAGCAGGTACTGACCCCGTATGGCTGGCGTATCCGGCAGGTTCAGGTTTGTAACTAACCCTGGTTACGCGGATATCGGGATGAATCCCGCGGCCCCGGTGTTTCAGTCACCGAGGCCGCTATTCGTCTGCTGGTACGCCGCTTGCATCGCATCAGGGATGTTGAACATGCTCACAACTCCGGCTTTGACCTTGGTGTTCCTGGGTGTCGTCGTCAGTCTGGGAACGGCTTTTGTGTGGATGCTTTGGGAAATCGAGCCGCGGATCGCCAAGCTGCATCGCAATAGCGATCGCTTCTCCAGCGATCACTTCGGCTAGCCCGTTCGGGGCAAACCGCGCGCAGCGGTCTCGCTGCGCGCTGTCGGTGTTCGGCGCCAGGCGGCGAATGCCGGCTAGCTCAACACGCCGTATTTCTTGAACCAGGCCTGCATGTTGCTCCAGGCGTCGTCGGCCGCTTCCTTGCGATAGCTGGCGCGATAGTCGGCGTGGAAACCGTGCGGTGCGCCGGGATAGAGATGGAATTCGGCGGTTTTCTTGTTCTCCACCAGCGCCGCTTTCAGAGCCTCCACGGTCGCAATCGGAATGCCGGTATCCGCCTCGCCGTAAAAGCCGATCACCGGCGCCTTCATGTCAGGCGCGAGCTGCGTCGGGCTCTTCGGCCAGAGCGGGTTGGGCGGATCGACCGGCGGACCGTAAAACGAAGCGCCCGCCTTCAGCGTGCCGCTATGGGCGGCATATTCCCACACCGTCCGTCCGCCGCGGCAGAACCCGATGATGCCGAGCCTGGAGGTGTCGCCGCCCTGCGATTTGGCCCAGGCCACCGTGCTGTCCAGATCGGACAACAATTCCGCGTCCGGCTTCGAATTCACGATCGGCAATAGCTGCGGGATGTCCGTGATCTTGGTCAGATCAGTGCCCTTGCGGAAGTAATAGTCCGGCGCCACCGCGAACGCGCCGAGTTTTGCAAGGCGCCGGGTCACGTCCTTGATGTATTCGTGCAGACCGAAGATCTCCATCGCCACCAGGACAACGGGCGGATTGCTGACGCCGGCCGGCCGCGCGAAATAGCCGGGCATCTCGCCGTCGGCGACCTTGATCTTGGCGTCGCCGGCGGTGAGGCCGTTGGTGTCGGTCGTGATCACGTCTGCGCGCACCGGCCCGGCGGCAAGGGTGTAGCCGGCCGTCACGGCGGCGGACGCGGTCATGAAACCGCGGCGCGAAAGCGGCGCGACTTTGGTCAGTCCGACCACGTCGGAGGTCAGCAGGGGTTCGGCGCTCATGGGGCTCTCCTCTTTTTTAGGAGGCGCATTCAGCAAACAAATCGGGGCGAACGCAAATCACCTGCCTGCGAGAATTGGCCTGATATCGGGGTTTTTTGCGGGTAAGGCGGCCGTGGCAGGGGCACAAAAAACAAGGCCGTCGACGTAGTATACCGTCAACGACCTTGCCAGCCCCGGATATTGAAATCGGCTCACGCCATCCGGTGAACTGCAGCATGACCCGGAATCTCACGGGCATATGTGAACCAGTTCACATACGGCGCAAAAAATCGCGGGATGGGGCGGTCAGGCCGGCCGTCACGCTTGAACGCGTGGCCTCTCCGGCAACCGATACGTCTAAAGGCAGGGCGGCCGTCAGCCGTTGGTTTTGCCGCGCTTGCGGTGCACGCTCGCGTGGGGTTTTGAGCGCTTGCGGGTCGGGCTCAGCTGCCGGCTCGTTGGCCTGCGCGCTCGCGAAAGACTGCCGCAGCCCCTCGATCGCTTCGGTCAGGCTTCCCATCTGCTCGGAAAGCTTCCTCGTGTCGGCCTGCTGCGAGGCGAGGAGGCGACGCACGGTCTGCAGCTGGTCCTGGACCACTTGCAGCTGGTCGATCGATTCCTGCTGGGTGGCTTCGAGCCCCTTGGTCTTTTCGACCAGTTGCTCGGACGCTTGCGCGGTGCGGGCCTGCAATTGGCGGGTCGCCACGACGCGATCCGATTCGGGCGCGTTGCCGGTATAGGCCCGCCACAGCGCGATGGAGCCGATCCCGAACACGACGAGGATGAGGGCGACGGCGCCGATCGCAATAGGTTGCACGCCGATACGCGCGATGGCGGAATTCCGGGGGGCGAGTTCGATCATGAGACTCCAAAGCCCGACGTAATTTGAAAGTTCCCGATTACCACAACCTTGGCGGGGCTAAAACCCGGGATTTGCCAGATTCCGGACAAAATGCCCAAAAGTCGCGATTTTTGCCGCAAAACGGCTTCTCAACAGCGGGCACCCGCACTGTCTCCGCTCGGAACGCCTCTGGTCTCCAAAAAAGTTGCGGCCAGCCCTTGGGGGAAGGCTGGCCGCGCGCGAACCGGTCTGGGACGGGGAGGGGTGGGGATGTGACCGGGTCGCGGGTTCGTAATTCCTTGTGTTAGCGCGAGCTGGCGGTTGAGACCGCCGGACGGTTGTCACCGAGCGAGACCCACACATTCGGATCGCTCTGCGACTGACGCTTGACGAAGCGGTAGCCGGTCTCGGTCCAGGCCACGACGGACTTGTTCTGGTTGTCGAGGACGAACTCGCCCTTGTCGGTTTTCACGGTCAGCACTGCGTGGCCTTCGCCCTTCTTGTCGCGCACCACCGTGATCAACAGCGCCTCGCGCGGCCAACCGGCGTCGATCAGCATCTTGCGCTTCAGCAGCACGTAGTCCTCGCAGTCGCCGTAACCATCGGTCGGCAACGACCATTTCTCGATCACGCCCCAATGATCCATGTCGGTGATCGGCTTGACGGTCTCGTTGACCCACTTGTTGACCCGCAGCAGATCCCGCCATGCCGTCTGCGACATCACGATGTCGCGCGGCTGTGACGCGCCGCCGTGGCACTCGCCGGGATTCTCGGCGCAGAATTCGACCCAGCCGATCGGCGAACGCGTAGTCTCGCCAAGGCTCGCATAGAGGGCATCGCCGGCTTTCGCCGAGACACTCATTGAAACGCTCATTCCCAACAGGACGGCGACGATCGCCAGTCCCTTCCCCTGTCCCCTGAACAACATTGTGGCCCCCGTTTCTTGTTGGGACCATGTTTCACACAAAGGTTTTGCGCCGCCGCTAAGTATGCCAAGTACATTTGACGTGAATACAAGTAAAGACTGCCGATAATTCGATCTATACTTGAATAAAACTCGAATAAAATTTGAAACAACTGCAATTGATTCAAATTTTACGCGTTAACGCGGAAAGCACGGCTACGCCGCGCGTTGTCACCGTAAAAGTTCCCGCCATTAACCGCGCCCGCTGGCCGTCGGTGCTTCAGGAGTGGCTCCGGAAAACGCCGGTGCAGCCCCGTACGCGGCCGAAAATGGGTGGTCGCAGGCGCGCCGCCATTTACGGCGCGGTAACGCTGTCTCCGTTCATGCGCGTTCGCGCTGACAACGGCGCGCTTGGCAACGCCTGCAGTCCGTGCATGCATGTCGAAAAAATCAGGGAGGCGTGCATGAAACGGTCAGTCTGGGGTCTGCCAACGCTATTGTGCCTGCTGATCGGGGCGCCGGCCCAGGTCCAGGCGCAAGCCCAGCCGCAAATCAGGATCAACCCGACCGATCCGCAGCCGACCTGCCCGATGTGCCCCGGCACCTATGTCCCGGTGAGCGAACTCGAGGCCTATACGAAGAAGGCGCTGGCGGAGAAGCTGCTCGATCAGCAGGTGCGGGACATCGATATCGGCAAGGCCAATATCGGCATCGGCATGGTTCACCGCGGCAAGCTCGACAAGCCGAATCCCGATTCAGTCGCCGAACACGACCAGATCAGCGAGGTCTATCATGTGCTGTCGGGGGCTGCGACGCTGGTGCTGGGCCCCGATATCGTCAACCGGCAGCGGCGGCCGGCGACCATGCGCACCGTCGTCGAATTCAACGGTCCGGGAAACAACGGGTCTGAGGTTCGCGACGGCATCGCCTACGAGATCAAGGCCGGCGACGTCGTCGTCATCCCGGCCGGCACCGGCCATTGGTTCACCAGGATCGAGGACCACATCGACTACCTGATGGTGCGGATCGACCCGGACAAGGTCACGCCGCTGAAGAGCGAGGCGCAATCGCAGGACTATCTGTCGAAACCGGCCAAGCGGGGCGAATGAAAGACCTGCCCCAACTACTTGTTGGTAACCGCGTCTTCGATCGTGTCCGTGTTCTGCTCGTGGATGAACTCGAGCGCAAAACCTTCCTCGAGGTTTCGCACCACCCGCGACTGCACCTTGCCGAGCATCACCAGCGATTTCAGTGGCGGGCGGTTTTCCGCGGCGATCGCAGCACCCGACAGCGACAGGTCGATGATCCGGCAGGTCATCCGGCTGCCGTCTTCCAGCGTCAGCAGCGCGATCGGGTTACGCGGCACGATACGGTCGTGGCGGCGGTCTTCCGGCAAATTGAGGATGTCGCGGTTGGCGAGCCAGGTGAGCTGGGCGGCCAGCTTGTCGCGTTTGCGCGCGGTCGAGACGACGGTCATCGCAAAGCCGTTGTCGATGATGCGGGTGATCTTGCCCTCGACCCGGCCGATATGGTCGAGATAGGCGATCACGCGGTCGCCGACATTGCCGATGCCGGGCGCCAGCAAAGCGAGGCCCCCCGGCGACATGTTGATAATCTGGCAGGGAAATTCGCGCCGGTCCGGCAGCATATAGCGGCCGAGCAGGTGGACCTTCACCCGCTGGAAGCGGCGTCGCTCCTGGGCGGCCGGAATACTCGATTTCTTTTGCGCAAACGACATCTTCGCCACCCGACAACCGGCCTGTTCGGTGTCTTCCGACCCTACGGCTGACAGGGTTAATGAGAGGTTACTGCGGGTTGCAGCGGTTGCATCAAGTGTGGGCAGCGTTGTGACTTGGCCGCGCACTGAAGATGAAACCCGGGGTGAAACAGGGCCGTGAACGAGACGGCAAGAATTTCCCGGCGGTGGTGCGACATCACGCCCCAAGGGTGTTGAATGACCCGCGAGCGTTCGCACAGAACCGCGCCGGCGCCTGCATTGGCATCCTCGATCGGCTCCCCTAAATATAAGTTTGCGCAGCGCCCGAACAGCCCGATCAACCAATGCTGGCGGCCCGGAGGAAATGTTCGATGCGGTTCAAACTGGGCGTTGTGCTGTCCGTCGCCGCTTGCCTCTTCGCTGGCGGAGGCCGCGCCGCCGAAATGAGGGTGACACTGCTCGGTACGGGAACGCCGACTCCGCGGCTTGGCAGTTTCAGCGCCTCGACGCTGGTTGAAGCAGGATCCGAGCGGTTGATCTTCGATCTCGGCCGCGGCTCGACCATTCGGCTGTTTCAGAAGAGGATACCGCTCGGCTCGATCACGGCGCATTTCATCACCCATCTACATTCCGACCACGTCGTCGGTTTGCCGGACATGTGGCTGACCGGCTGGCTCGGTACACCCTATGCCTCGCGCAAATCGCCGATGGTGATTTTTGGGCCGAAGGGCACGGTGGCGATGACCGAAAATCTCACCAAGGCGTTTTCCGAGGACATCCGCATCCGGATCGATGACGAGAACTATCCGCCAGAAGGCGTCGCCTTCGCCGCCAGGGACGTCGAACCCGGCCTCGTCTACGATCGCAACGGCGTCAAGGTCAGCGCGATCGAGGTCAATCACGGCGAAAAGATCAAACCGTCGTTCGGTTATGTTGTCGAGTTCGACGGCAAGAAGCTCGTGCTGTCGGGCGACACCAAGCCCGATGCGCGGGTCGAGAAGGCGGCCGAAGGCGCCGATCTCCTGATCCATGAAGTCGCCGTGATCGACCCGGCGCTTTTGAAGGATTATCCGAACTACCGTGCGATCGAAGACCATCACACACCGCCCGAAGAGGCAGGAAAAATCTTTGCCGGCGCCAAGCCGAAGCTTGCGGTCTATTCCCACATCGTGTTCGCGACGGTGAAACCGGTGCAGGATGTGACGGAGGACGTGCTGGTCGCCCGCACGCGGACCACCTACAACGGCCCGCTGATCGTCGGACGCGACCTGATGTCGTTTGTAATTTCCGATCACGTCGAGGCACTCGCGCCGAATGGCGAAGCCGTCAAGCCGCTGATGGCGGGGCAGTGATCGCGCCGGTCAACAACGGGAACAGGGAGAAATGCCATGCCGGGAGTTAGGCGGGAACGCGATGGTGCCGTGGGCGTGCTGACGCTGGACGAGCCCGGTAGCCTGAACGCGATGACGCCCGATCTGCTCGGGGATCTGGCGGCCGCCATCGGCGAGATGACCGGCGATCCCGAAATTCGCGCGCTGGTGCTGACCGGCGCCGGCCGCGGCTTTTGCTCCGGCCAGAAATCTTAAAGCAGCAGCCATCCTCGGCGACGATATCGTCGCCGGCGTGATGCGTTATTACTGGCCGGCGTTTCAGGCGCTGCGGGAATGCCGGGTGCCGGTCGTGGTCGCCGTCAACGGCGTCGCGGCGGGCGGCGGCTTCAGTCTTGCGATGGCCGGCGACATGATCGTCGCGGCCCGCTCGGCGACATTCATCCAGGTATTCAGCCGCATCGCGCTGGTCCCCGATCTCGGCTCGACTTGGCTGTTGCCGCGCCTGGTCGGCCGGCAGCGCGCGCTCGAGCTGATGCTGACGAACGAGCCGCTCTCGGCCGATCGCGCCAGGGAATGGGGATTGGTGCGCGACGTGTTCGACGATACAGCCCTGCTCGACGGCGCGCTGGCGCTGGCGCGCAGGCTCGCAAGCGGCCCGACGCGGGCGCTGGTGGCGACCCGGCAGCTGATCGAGCAAAGCGAACATTCCGGCTACGCCGAGCAGTTCCGCCGCGAAATCGAGATGCAGGCGGAAATACGCCGGAGCGCCGACGCGCTCGAAGGCCGCAACGCCTTTCTCGAAAAACGCGCGGCGCGGTTCAGCGGCCGCTGATATCGGCGCCAGGTCGCAACAGTCCTTGCCGCACAAATCTGTGATCGCGCAATGGCCTTGTGCGATTGTATCGCGCCGCACATCATGACGCGTCCTGACCCAGCGGGTCAGTTGCGGTATCCCAGCGGCGCGGAAAAAGGATAGCCATCATGCGGATCGACAATGTCGCCGACCTCATCGCGGAAACGCTGGTCCAGGCCGGGGTCAAACGCGTCTTCGGCGTGGTCGGCGACAGCCTGAACGGTTTGACCGATGCGTTGCGCAAACGAAAGACGATCGACTGGATCCACGTTCGCCATGAGGAGGTGGCCGCCTTCGCAGCCGCAGGCGAAGCGCAGATCACCGGCCAGCTCGCGGTATGCGCGGGTTCGTGCGGTCCGGGCAATCTCCACCTCATCAACGGATTGTTCGACGCGCATCGCAGCCGCACCCCGGTGCTGGCGATCGCCGCGCAGATTCCGTCCGGTGAAATCGGCGGCGGCTACTTCCAGGAGACCCATCCTCAGGAATTGTTCCGGGAATGCAGTCACTATTGCGAACTGGTCTCCGATACGGCGCAACTGCCATACGTGCTGGAAAACGCCATTCGCGCCGCGGTGGGCAAGCGTGGCGTGGCGGTTCTCGTCATCCCCGGCGACGTCGCATTGCGGCCGGCGCCCAAGCGGGGCATTTCACCAAATGCCGGACTGCTGCCGGTGGTGCCCGTCGTTCGGCCGGCCGAACCGGAACTGGCGGCGCTGGCCGAACTCTTGAATGGCGCAAAGCGCGTCACGCTGTTCTGCGGTCGCGGCTGTGCCGGCGCCCATGGCCGCCTGATGCGGCTTGCCGAGATACTCAAGAGCCCGATGGTGCATGCGCTCGGCGGCAAGGAGCACGTCGAGTTCGACAACCCTTACGATGTCGGCATGACCGGGTTCATCGGATTCTCGTCCGGCTATGCAGCGATGCACGCCTGCGACCTGTTGCTGATGCTGGGGACGGATTTTCCCTACAAGCAGTTTCTGCCGGCCGATGCGAAAATTGCCCAGATCGACATCCGGCCCGAGAATCTGGGACGGCGTTGCAGGCTCGACCTCGGCATTGTCGGCGATGTCAGCGCCACGATCGACGCGCTGCTGCCGAAACTGTCGGCCAAGACCGACAGCAAACATCTCGACGACAGCGTGAGCCATTACAGGAAGGCCCGCGCAGGGCTCGACGAACTTGCGCGCGGTACACCCGGCCAGAAGCCGATCCACCCGCAATATCTGGCGCGCCTGCTGAGCGAGCAGGCCTCTGAAGACGCGGTCTTCACTGCCGACGTCGGCACGCCGACGATCTGGGCCGCGCGATATCTTGTCGTGAACGGGCGGCGGCGGCTGGTCGGCTCCTGGGTCCACGGCTCGATGGCCAACGCCATGGCCCATGCGATCGGCGTTCAGGCCGCGCAGCCGGGGCGGCAGGTGGTTTCGATGTCGGGCGATGGCGGGTTCGCCATGCTGATGGGCGATTTGATCACGCTGACGCAGATGAAGTTGCCCGTGAAGATCGTGATCTTCAACAATGGCATACTGGGTTTTGTCGCGCTGGAGATGAAGGCTGCGGGATTTATCGAGACCGGCGTTGAATTGCAAAATCCCGATTTTGCGGCCATGGCCCGCGCGATGGGAATTCACGCCGTGCGGGTCGACGATCCCGGCGACCTGTCAGCAGCGATCCGCGACGTGCTCTCCCACGACGGGCCGGCGGTCCTCGACGTCGTCACGGCAACGCAGGAACTGTCGATGCCGCCGACGATCACGGTCGAGCAGATCAAGGGGTTTAGCCTGTGGGTGCTGAAAGCGGTGATGAGCGGCCGCGGCGACGAGGTGTTGGACCTGGCAAAGACCAATCTGCTGTCGCGTTGACAGCTCGCGGCGGCTAGCTCAGCCCTTCATACACCATGAAGCCGCGGGCGATCGCGAGCTTGCGCAGGGCGCGGGGGACCAGTCGTTCCGGCCGGTGCAGATAGCGCCACGAGGTCAGCCTGAAATCCCGCAGCCTGCCCAGATCGCCTTCGAATGGCGCCAGCGATCCGGTCAGGCTGAGCGGCGCATGCGCACGGTTGTTGAACGGCAGCAGCAGCAATTCCAGGTGGGCCGGCTGGCCGTCTTCGGAGGCAGCCGTGATGCCGGCGATGGCGGGCAGGGTTTCCTCGGCAACGCAGGTGATGATGTCTTCGATCTCGCGCCGGCCGTCTTCGGCAAACAGGCTGGAGAAGCTTTGATCCTTCAAATCGCGGCCGAGCAGGGCGCAGACCCGGGTTCCGGCGACGCGAAAGGGATAGCCGGCCTCGTTATCGTAGGAGAGCACGAAGATATCGCCGAGCAGCTCGCGTACCGCGCCGGGTTCGATCTCGCTGCGGTCGGGTGCGCGCGCTGTGCCGCGTTTCGCGTCCCAATAGGCGAAAAACTCGCGGCTCGATGGATGTTTCATACGTGATCCTTGCCCAGCGCCTGCCTCGGCGGGACAGTTCTGTCCCGCTTTCGCGCACACGCCTTCCCTCGTTTGTTGTGCAGGACTGGCTTTGCAGCGTCCATGCCGCAGCCGCGATTTGGCGGGTTTTGGGGCGGGTTTGCGTTGTTAAGGTTAAATTAACTACGAGCTTGGCGATCGCGATCCGGCGTGAGTAGGGTGGAACGCATCAGGTCGCGCCGGCTTATCTCCAGGTTACCAGCGCGGTTGGTACACAGGTGGCGTCAAACAGTTTGGTCATCGCGCGGGGAGGGGTGGGGATGTGTCCCCGTTCCCTTGGGGCGCGCGAGAAGATCGGCAGATCAGGGAGGGCTTTCTCAGAGCCCTCCCTTTTTCGTTGCGGTTTGTGCACTTGCACAGTGCGGGTAAAGCCGCCTATCTGGGCTGATCGCTGATTTGCCGTCGTCTGAGGTCTTCGACCCTTGGAATCCCAATCCGAATTTCCGCCAGAATTGCCGCCGGACACCCCGCGTGAGCCGATCCTGACCCTGCCGGGTGCGCTGACTGCTTATGTCGCGCTGCTCGCGGTCATTCACCTGCGGGTGCTGCTGCCGCTGGAACTCGAAAACTGGACCATCGACGTCTTCGGCTTCATTCCGAAACGCTACGATTCGACGCTGCTCGACATCACCTTTCCCGGCGGCGCCGGCGCCAAGGTCTGGACCTTCGTGACCTATTCGCTGCTGCACGCCAATCTCAGCCATATCGGTTTCAACGTGTTGTGGCTGTTGCCGTTCGGCAGCGCGCTGGCGCGCCGGTTCGGCGCCGTCAGGTTCTTCCTGTTCATGGCGGTGACGGCGGCGGCGGGCGCGCTGGCGCATTTGCTCACCCATGAGCATGCGATCGCACCGATGATCGGCGCCTCGGCATCGGTGTCCGGCGCCATGGCGGCCGCCATTCGCTTTGCCTTCGTGCAGGGAAGTTTTCTTTCGTTCAGCCGGGGCGATGCCGACGCCGCGGCGAAAGTACCGGCGCTCTCGCTGACGCACGCGTTGCGCAACGGCCGAGTGCTCGGGTTCCTGGCGGTCTGGTTCGGCGTCAACATCATTTTCGGGATCGGATCGATTGCGATCGGCGCCGACGGCGCCAGTGTCGCGTGGCAGGCGCATATCGGCGGATTCCTCGCCGGGCTGATGCTGTTTTCGCTGTTCGATCCGGTGCCGCGTGCTTCCCCCTATGCTGCAGATGCGTCGTCGCGCGATGGATCCGGCCAAGTGTGATTGGCAAGTTTGATCGCCGCTTGCAGCGCAGGGCGATTTCATCCATCATCTCCTTATGTTGTGACGAATACAAAGCCTGCTGCCCGACATGACAGCCGTGCTTTCCTACCGCGACCTGAAACGAAATCGGCGCGGCGCTGTTGATTGAAGACTCGCGAACAAAGTCGAGCCCGCCAAAGGGCACGAACGGATTCAGGGAGGCGCCAATGACGGTACGTTCAATTCTCGATACCAAAGGCCATAACATCCTGAGCGTCGAGCCCGACGCCAAACTGTCGGCCGCCATCAAGATGCTGGGCGAGCGCAAGATCGGCGCGGTGCTGGTGATGAACCAGGGCTGCCTCGAAGGCATCTTGTCGGAGCGCGACATCGTGCGCGTGCTCGGCGAACGCGGTGCCGCGGTGCTCGACGAACCCGTCAGCGCCGTGATGACGCGCAAGGTCGTCAGTTGCCGTCAGTCGGACACGGTCGCCGCCATCATGGAGATGATGACGCTGGGCAAGTTCAGGCATTTGCCTGTCATCGAAGACGGCAGGGTGGTTGGCCTGATTTCGATCGGCGACATCGTCAAATGGCGGGTCAGGGAATTCGAACTCGAGCAGGAAGCGCTGCGCGATTACATCAAGACGGCCTGATGGTTCCCTGATTATTCCTTGATTATTCCTTGGCCTTTTCGACCGCCTTTTCGGCGTCGGCCGGCGACGGCGGCGCCAGGATGTGGATGGCCTCCTGAATGGAATCGATGGCGCGCTCGGCCGCCCGCACGCCGTGCGCGATCAGGTCGTCGGCGCGGTGAAAATCGAACCAGCCGATCTCGCCGACCCGGGGCGAGATCAACAGGTCGGGCGGGTCACCGGCGAGCCGCGCGCGGGTGATGCGGTCCTGCATGATGTTGAAGGCGTCGACCATGACGCTGGAGATGCCGGGCCGGCCGCCACTGCCGAAGAATTCGCGCTTCATGGTGCGTTCGGCGGAGAAGAACTTTCCCAGACCGCGTTTCGGCGGTTCGGGTTCGGGCTCCGGAACGACAGAGACGTCGGCCGACGGGCCGTGCGAATAGATCGTTGTGCCATGGGCGAAGATGTCGCTGGAGAGATTGGCGGCGATGACGATCTCGGCGCCAAAGGCGCGTGCCGCGGACACCGGCACCGGGTTGACCAGGGCGCCGTCGACCAGCCAGCGGTCGCCGACCATCACCGGTGAGAAGATCCCAGGCAACGCATAGGAGGCACGCATGCCATCGACGATGCGGCCATGGGTCAGCCAGATCTCGTGGCCGGTGCGCACTTCGGTCGCAACGGCGGCGAATTTCACCGGCAGGTCCTCGATTAGGGCCTGTCCCATCGCCGCCTCGAGCTGGGCGGCGAGCTTGGCGCCGCCGATCAGGCCGGAGCCGTTGAGGCGGATGTCGAGATAGCCGAGGATGTTTCGTGGCTGCAGGCTGCGCGCCCATTCCTCCAGCGTGTCGAGATGCCCGGTGGCGTAGGCCCCACCGACGACGGCGCCGATCGATGTGCCGACCACGATGTCGGGAATGATGCCGTGGGCGACCAGGGTGCGGACGATGCCGATATGGGCGAGCCCGCGCGCGGCGCCGCCGCCCAGCGCCAGCCCGATCACCGGCCGGCGGATACTGCCGAGCCCGACCTTGTCGCGGCCGTCGGAGCCCTTTTGGCCGCGGCCCATCCAGTTATCCAACACCAAAACTCTCCTGCGGCCGACGATATGCGCCGCGACGCGGCCCCGCCAGATTCGCCCCCAGGCATTTCCGTATGCATGGTTTATGCCCGGCGAAAGCTGGCGTAGGCAGGGAATGTGACTGGACCACGACCGCCGATTAACATTTGGGCTCTGCTGCCGGTTCCATGGCGGACCCGCCTTAGTCGGGTCTGGAGGCTTGAATTTGCCGCGTTTTCGGTGAAAAGCATGGCCATGACTTCGAGGGGTAACGGTATCGGTGGATACGGGCGGGCCGGGCGGCTTTTCCCGGCGCTGGCGCTTGCGGCCGCGCTGCTGATTTCCGGCCGCCGGTTCGGCCCAGATGTTCAGCGATCGCCCGCCGCCGGTGCCGCCGGCCTCGGTTCCGGACGCCCCGTCGGGTCCGGCAATGAATCTGGCGCCGCCCTCCGGGCCGTCGTCGATCCCGAGCCTGCCCGCGCCGTTGACCCAGCCGACCATCGTGCCGCCGTCGATTGCCACCATTCCCCCGGTGGTGCCGCCGCCGGGCGCGTCGACGGCAGGCCAGGCGGTGCTGTCGCTGACGGCGCGTTACGGCAAGGATCTGCCGGTCATCAACAGCGGGCTGGTGTGGCGGGTATTCGCCGACAAGCCCGATGACACCGGCACCTTCAAATTGATCCGCGAGGAGCGCGGCGCGACGCCGAACATCGTGCTGCCGCCGGGCAACTATGTCGTCCACGTCGCGCTTGGCCTCGTCAGCGCGGTGCGCACGGTGAGCCTGAAGTCGGAGACCGATCGCGAAGCCTTCGTGCTGCCGGCCGGCGGACTACGCATCGAGGGCCGTGTCGGCACGTCGAAGATTCCGCAGAACCAGATTTCGTTCGCGATCTACAAGGGCAGCCAGTTCGAAACCTCCGAACGCGGTGCGCTGGTGCCCAACGTCGCGGCCGGCGACGTCGCGCTGCTGCCGGAGGGGACCTACTACATCATCTCCAACTACGGCGACGCCAATTCCGTGGTGCGTTCGGATATCCGCGTTCAGGCCGGCAAGCTCACCGACGTGATCGTCACCCATCGCGCCGCGGTGATTACGCTGAAACTGGTCAGCGACAAGGGCGGCGAAGCGCTGGCGAACACCGCCTGGTCGGTGATTACGCCGGGCGGCGACGTCATCAAGGAATTGATCGGCGCGTTTCCGCGCGTGGTGCTGTCCGAAGGCGAATACCGCGCCATCGCCAAGAACGAGGGCAAGGTGTTCGAGCGGCCCTTCAACGTCGTCAACGGCGTCGACGGCGAAGTCGAGGTCGTCGCGCGGTAGGTTTCTCGCAGTAGGTTTCTTGCAGTATGTTTCTCGCAGTAGGTTTCTTGCAACTGTCATAGTCTCTAACGCCGACTAACCATCGCGCGACTTTAAACTGTCATAATCGCCGCACCGGCGTACCGTGCCCGCAATTTTTACATCCCCTTAAGCCCGACAGAATTGGATGCGGCGCAAGAAGCGTCGGGGTTGCGGGGATAGTCATGATTGCGGCGAAGAAGTCGTCCGGAAAATTCAATACCGAGATGTTCGGCGATGTCCCGGTCTTGCAACGCAAATGGCAAGCCGCGTTGCGCCCGGGCGAAAGCCTGCCGCGGTACGAAGACGTGATGCTCGGCAGCCTCGGCCGGCTGGCCGATCATATCGTGCTGCTCAGGGACCATGGCGAAACGCTCTGCGTATCGCACACCGGCCGCTACATCCAGCAATGGCTCAACGACGATCGGTGGGATATTCCCTTAAGCGCGCTGCCGCCGGATTGCGCGACCGCGCTGGGCGAAGCCGCCTCGAGCGCGCTTGCCAACGGCCGTCCCTATCTCGCTGCCGCCCATTGCGTGCGCGACGGGTTGGTCAAGACCTATGATGTGCTGGCGATGCCGACGTCCTCGCGTTGGGGCAGCACGCTGATCGGCGCTTATGTCAACGAGCGCGACACGCAGTACAATCTCCTGGATACGATCTTCTCGGCCACCGATGAAGGGGTGTTGTCGCTGGCGGCGATCCGCGATGCAGACGGACAGCCGTTCGATTTCCAGATCGTCCATCTCAACCAGGGCGCGTCGCGGCTGCTCAAGCAGCCCTCGACCGAGCTGTTGTGGCGCCGGCTCGGCAGCGGCGGAAACCTGCTGGGATCGCCGGAGGTGATCGAACGGTTGCGCGACATCATCGGCAATGGCTGTGGCGGCCAATTCGAAATCGACAGCGACGACCGCTGCCTGAAATTGGGCGCGACCGCCTTCGGCGA
This sequence comes from uncultured Alphaproteobacteria bacterium, assembly GCA_963836765.1. Lineage (GTDB taxonomy): Bacteria > Pseudomonadota > Alphaproteobacteria > Rhizobiales > Xanthobacteraceae > Bradyrhizobium. The sequence continues at coordinate 166,811 of CAWILG010000048.1, read as the reverse complement.
CATGCTGTCGCTGACGGTATCCGACGTCACGGCGATCAAGCGGCGCGAAGTTTCGTTCCGGTTGCTGTTCGACAACAACCCGATGCCGATGTGGGTGTTCGACGCCGAGACCACGAATTTCCTGAGCGTCAATGACGCGGCGGTGCAACGCTACGGCTATCGCCGCGAAACCTTCCTCGGCATGAAGCTGAAACAGATCTGGCCGGAAGACGAATGGGCATCCCACAGCGAGGCGCTGCGGGAGATCGGCGACGTCTATCATTCCGCCCGCGACTGGCGGCATATCCGCGCCGACGGCAGCGAGGTCCATGTGCTGACCTTCGGGCGGCGGGTCGTGTTCGACGGCCGCGACGGCTATCTGGTGGCTGCGGTCGATATCACCGAGCGCCGCAAGGCCGAGGCGCGGATCGCCCACATGGCGCATCATGACGGCCTGACCAATCTGCCGAACCGCGATTTCTATCAGGACCGGCTGCGCCAGGCGCTGGAACGCAGCCAGCCCGGCAACAAGCGCGTTGCGGTCCTGTGCGTCGATCTCGACCTGTTCAAGAACGTCAACGACAGTTTTGGCCATCCGATCGGCGACCGCCTGTTGAAGCGGTCTCCGAGCGGCTGCGGTCCGAGGTTCGCGGCGACAATCTCGCGGCCCGCCTTGGCGGCGACGAGTTCGCGATCGTGCTGGCATCCGACGTCTCGCCGAAGGAGGCCAGCGATTTCGCCGACCGGATGATCGCCGTGTTGAGCGCCCGCTATGACGTCGAAGGCCTCGAGGTCGTCGTCGGCGCTAGCATCGGCATCGCCTTGTCGCCAGGCGACGGCACGACGTCGGAGGAATTGCTGCGCAACGCCGACATGGCGCTGTACCGGGCGAAGTCTGACGGCGGCGGCGTCCATCGCTTCTTCGAGCGCGAGATGGACCGGCAGGCGCAAAACCGCCGCGACATGGAGCGCGATCTGCGCCGGGCCTTTGCCAATGGCGAGTTCGAACTTCATTATCAGCCGCTGGTCGATATCGCCGCCGACCGGATCAGCGGGTTTGAATCGCTGCTGCGCTGGCGCCATCCCGACAACGGCATGGTCTCGCCGGCGGAGTTCATTCCGGTCGCCGAGGACATCGGATTGATCATCCCGCTCGGTGAGTGGGTGCTGCGGCAGGCCTGTTCCGAAGCGGTCAAATGGCCCGCCGACGTCAAGGTCGCCGTCAACCTGTCGCCGGTCCAGTTCCGCGGCCGCAACCTGGTTCAGGCGGTGATTTCGGCGCTGGCGCATTCCGGCTTGTCGCCGCGGCGGCTCGAACTGGAAATCACCGAATCGGTGTTCCTGGCCGAGACCGAAGCCAACCTCGCGATCCTGCATCAGCTGCGCGAACTCGGCGTCAGCATCTCGATGGACGATTTCGGCACCGGCTATTCCAGCCTGAGTTATCTGCGAAGCTTTCCGTTCGACAAGATCAAGATCGATCGCTCGTTCGTGAAGGATCTGGCGCAGCGCTCCGACTGCGTCGCCATTGTCCGGGCGATCTCCGGCCTTGGCCGCAGCCTGAACATCACCACCACCGCCGAGGGCGTCGAGACCGTCGACCAGCTGGACTGGCTGCGGACCGAAGGCTGCAACGAGGTGCAGGGCTTTCTGTTCAGCGCGGCTCGGCCGGCAGGCGAGATTGCCGCGCTGTTGTCAGGGTTCGCGGGGCGGGCGTCGAAAGCCGCGTAGGGCCTAAAACCGCGTCACGATATCCGACAGCGCCGGGCGCGGACGGTCTTCGCTCGGCTTGGTCGGCGTGCCGATATGGATCAGGCCGGCGAGTTTTTCGTCCGGCTTCAATCCGAGTCCGTCGAGCACGTCGCGATCGAACGCGAACCAGCCGGTCAGCCAGCACGCGCCGTAACCGAGCGCGGTCGCCGCGGTGACGATGTTCATGGCGCTCGCGCCGGCCGACAGTTCCTGCTCCCACGGCGGCACCTTGGGATGCGGCCTGGTAAAGCTGACGACGCCGATCACCAGCGGCGCATCGGTGAGCCGGCGCTTCTCGACCTCGATATCGGCTGCCGGCGCGCCCGGATTTTTTCTGGCGAACACGCCTGCGATGACGTCGCCGGCACGGGTCGCGCGCCTCGCCCTCGAACACGATGAAGCGCCATGGCGCCAGCTTGCCGTGATCGGGCACCCGCGCGCCGATGGTCAGGATGGTATCGAGTTCGGCGGGCGAGGGACCGGGCGCCGTCATCTCGCGCGGTTTCATCGAGCGGCGGGTTTTCAGGAGTTCAATGGCGTCGGGCATTTGTCTTCCTTGAGCGGACGCAGCGAGGCGGCGCCCGGGGTATATCGGGTGAACGGATGACATTGGCAAGCGAGCCAGACTAGCAAGCTTCTAAACTCATCGGGCCGCCGCCGCCGAGTGAGATTGCTCCGGCAGGGTGAATGCGATCGCAGAGCTGATCGCGGCTAGGTTTGATGCCGTTTGAAGGGCATCTTCGCCGCGCGCTCCAGAAGATCCTTGCCGAGATCCTCCAGAATCTCCCGCGTGGCCAGAAACAGGCTGTGGCCCTGATCCGTCTCGATGGCCAGCGCCACCACAGCCGGCTGATTGGGATCGGGGATCAACTGGTAAGCCCGGATCGGAAAAGCGGGAAGTTCCTGCTCGTCGGCCATCAGGTCTCCAGCCGTGCCCGCTTCACGTCCGGCGGCGTCGCTTCCTCGACCAACGCAGCGATCGCCTCGTCGGTCGGCATCACCGTCTGGCCTTCGCTGCCGAGGCGGCGGATCGGAGACCGAATGGCTTTCGGCTTCCTTCTTGCCGACCACGAGCAGCGCCGGGATCTTTGCCAGCGAATGCTCGCGGACCTTGTAGTTGATCTTCTCGTTGCGCAGGTCGATCTCGACGCGCAGGCCGGCGCGCCGCGCGGCGGCGGCGACCACCTTGGCGTATTCGTCGCCTTCGGAGGTGATCGTGGTGACGACGGCCTGCACCGGCGCCAGCCAGAGCGGGAAATTGCCGGCGAAATGCTCGATCAGAATGCCGATGTAGCGCTCCATCGAGCCGCAGATCGCGCGATGCACCATGACCGGGGCTTTCTTCGAGCCGTCGGCGTCGATGTAGAACGCGCCGAACCGTTCCGGCAAATTGAAGTCGACCTGCGTGGTGCCGCATTGCCAGTCGCGGCCGATGGCGTCGCGCAGCACATATTCGAACTTCGGCCCGTAGAACGCGCCTTCGCCGGGATTGATCGCGGTCTTGATGCCCTGGTTGTGGCCCTTGGCCTCGATCTCCGACAGCACGGTCGCCATCACGCGCTCGGCGTGATCCCACATCTCGTCGGTGCCGACGCGCTTCTCCGGCCGGGTCGACAGTTTGACCGTGAGTTCGCCCTCGAAGCCGAAATCGGCGTAGGTCGACAGGATCAGATCGTTGATCTTCAGGCACTCGTCGGCGAGCTGCGCCTCGGTGCAGAACACATGCGCGTCGTCCTGCGTAAAGCCGCGCACGCGCATCAGCCCGTGCATCGCGCCCGACGGCTCATAGCGATGCACCACGCCGAATTCGGCCAGGCGCAAGGGCAGGTCGCGATAGCTCTTCAGGCCGTGCTTGAAGATCTGCACGTGGCCGGGGCAGTTCATCGGCTTCAGCGCAAACCAGCGCTTGTCCTCGGCCTCGTCGCCGGCCGATTGCGCCGCGAACATGTTCTCGCGATACCAGTCCCAATGGCCTGAGGTTTCCCACAGCGCCTTGTCGAGAATCTGCGGCGCGTTGACCTCGCTGTAATCGCCGGTCAGCCGCCGGCGCATATAGGCGATCAGCGCCTGGAAGATGGTCCAGCCCTTGGCGTGCCAGAACACCACGCCGGGGCCTTCTTCCTGGAAGTGGAACAGGTCGAGTTCGCGGCCGAGCTTGCGGTGGTCGCGCTTCTCGGCTTCCTCGATCTGCTTCAGATAAAGGTCGAGTTCTTCCTGCTTCGCAAATGCCGTGCCGTAGATCCGCGTCAGCATCGGATTGTTGCTGTCGCCGCGCCAATAGGCGCCTGCGACCTTCATCAGCTTGAAGGCGTTGCCGACCTTGCCGGTCGAGGTCATGTGCGGGCCGCGGCAGAGATCGAACCAGTCGCCCTGGAAATAGATCTTGATCGGCTCGTCGCCGGGAATGGCGTCGACCAGCTCGACCTTGAAGGCCTCGCCCTTGTCGCGGAACACCTGTTTTGTCTTCTCGCGCGATCCCAGACTTCCTTGGTGAAGGGTTTGTCGCGCGCGATGATCTCGCGCATCTTCTTTTCGATCGCGGCGAAATCTTCCGGCGTGAACGGCTCGTTGCGGAAGAAGTCGTAGTAAAAACCGTTCTCGATCACCGGGCCGATCGTGACCTGCGTGCCCGGCCACAGCGACTGCACGGCTTCGGCCAGCACATGCGCCGCGTCATGCCGGATCAGTTCCAGCGCGCGCGGATCGTCGCGGTTGATGAATTCGATCTTGGCATCGTGCGAGATCGGATCGTTGAGGTCGGCGACCACGCCGTCGAGCGCCATCGCCACCGTGCGCTTGGCCAGCGACGGCGAGATGCCCTTGGCGATTTCGAGGCCGGTGATGTCCTTACGGGAATTCGCGCGTCGCGCCGTCGGGGAAGGTGAGCGGCGATTTTCATCTCGGGTTCGGCCGGTTTCAAATTCGCAAGGCCATATTGGAATCCCGATGCGGGGGTATTGCTGTCAGGCATTTTCGTCTCCTTTAGCTCACTCCTGCGAACGAGCGCAGGTAAGCGGGAAGCAGCGGTATAGCAGGGGATTCGGCTCCTGCAATCCGGCAATATCAAGAAAATGGCCGACCAACGGCGTCGGCTCGAACGCGCCGACGGCGCCACCCGACCTCTGCGACATGCCGTGGCCACGATGCTCAATTCAACAATTTCATGCAGCCACTGGTTGCCATTGCATGGACTTGGTAGCGTCGGCTTGTTAGCCTTTTTCGGCCTATTCGATTTCCCCCGGGATTATCTTGAGCGCGCCATCTTTCATGACCTTCCGCATAATTCCGGCTGCAGCGCTTTTTCTCGTTTGCGGACCTGCTCTGGCTGTTCCCGCCGCGCCACCGGCGCCCGCCACAGCGCGGCCCGCGCCGATGGTGCGACCAGCGCCCTTCGCGCGGCCGGTACCTGTTACACGGCCGGCGCTCCGCGCAGCGCCGGTGCCGCCGATGACCTTCTATGTGGCCAAGGGCGCGCCGGACGCGTGCGGCCGCGGTTGCGATAGCTGGATCGCGGTCGAGGGGCAGGTCGATTCAGGTGCTGCGCCGCGCTTCCGGAAATTCCTCCAGAAAGTCAGAGGCCGCAACCTGCCGATCTATTTCTCTTCGCCGGGCGGCAATCTGGACCAGGCGCTGGCGATGGGCGCCATGCTGCGCGAAAAGCCGGTCATCGCCCGGGTGGCGCGCACGGTGGTGAACGAGTGCGGCTTCGAGGCGCAGGACAGCGACGTCTGCCTCAAGCTGAAGCAATCCGGCCGCGAACTCCATGGCGATCTCTGGACCCGCGGCGCGATGTGCAACTCGGCGTGCCCTTATCTGATACTGGGCGCGACCACGCGCGAGATCGCTCCCGATGCGGTGCTGGCGGTCCATTCGCCGAAAGTGGTGGTGCATTTCAGCGGCCTTGGCGCGCCGACCCAGGAAATGCGCGCCGCCGCGACCGTGCGCGGGCATGAGCGCGCCGACCGCATGGTCGCGAGCTATATTGTCAGGATGGGCGTCGATATCGGATTGCTCGATCTCGCGAGCACCGTGAAATTCGAGGACATCCATGCCCTGACGCGCGAGGAAATCATCCGCTTCGGCATCGACCGCCGCGAACGGGTGGAGACACCGTGGATCTTTGAAAACATCGGCCGCAGCACGGTGCGCAAGGTCGCCAGCCACAAGGACGACGGCGGCGATAAATCCTATCGGCTGTCGCAATGGCGGCTGTTCTGTTTCAGTACCGACCAGTTCGAACTCGATTTCCAGCGTCCGGCGACTTCGTTGGTCTTGCCAACGGTGCTGATTTCCAACGGTGCTGCGACCTCGCTGTACTTCAGATCGCCCCCGCTCGAGACGTCAGGGCTTTGAAATCTGGGGCGTGCGCATGAACCGGACTTTGCTTCAATCGCTCGTCGATGTGCCGCAGTTCGATTTCACCGAGACATCGCAGACGCCGGACGGGCGCCGGCTCGCCCATACCGCGACATTCTCCAGCGAAGGACTGGCCGGCGCGCTGGACAGCCTGCTTGCGACCTGTCCGCCGGCAAAGCCAGTGCCGCCGCTCGCTGCGGTGCCTTTCACGGCTGCTCCCTTCACGACGGCTACCTCCAAGGCGCCGCTGCAGACCATCGGGGCGCGCGACGGCGCTGCCAAATAACTGCGTCGCTGCACTTTCCTTCGGCGCACGCGTCGCCTACATGCAGTTGCATGGAAAGTCCGCCCGTCCGCCGCTTCGCTCCCACCGCCTTGATGCTCGGAAATATCGTCACCGGCTGCTCGGTGCTGGCGCCGGCGGGCATGCTCGTGGAATTGTCCGGCGATCTCGGCGTCAGCATCCGCACCGCGGGTCTGCTGATCACCTTCGGCGCGATCGTGCTGTGCGTCGGCTCGCCGGTGACGGCGTGGCTGACCAGCCGGATCGATCGCCGCACCTTGCTGACGGCGACGCTGCGGTGCTCGCGCTCACCAATGCCGCCTCCGCCTTCGCGCCCGACTATACCAGCCTGCTGGTCATTCGCCTGATCATGCTGGCGGTCGGCGCGCTCTATACGCCGCAGGCGGCTGGCACCGCGGCGCTGATCGTGCCGGAGCAAAAGCGCGGCAGCACCATCGCCTACATCTTTCTCGGCTGGTCGCTGGCGGCCGCGATCGGTCTGCCGCTGATTACGTTCATCGCCAGCCGCTATGGCTGGCGCGCGGCCTATGGCGGCATCGGCGTCGCTGGGCTGCGTCAGTTTCCTGCTGCTGGTCGTGGCGTCTGCCGGGCGGGCTGGTCGGCGCGCCGGTCGATCTCAAGACCTGGACCGATGTCGGCCGCAACCGGATGATCATGCTGCTGCTGTCGATCACGACGTTGCAGATGTCCGGCCAGTTCGTGGTGTTCACCTTCATGGGGCCGCTGCTGGCGAAGCTGACCGGCGCGGGGCCGGACGCGATCGGGCTGGTGTTTGCCTGCTACGGCGTGTGCGGCTTCATCGGCATTGCGATCGCAACCCGCATCGTCGATTCCTGGGGCGCCTGGAAAACCTCGGTGCTGTTCACGGTGCTGCTGCTGGCGGGCGTGGCCGGCTGGGCGCTCAGCGCCGGCATCTATCCGCTGATGGCGGCTTCGGTCGCGATCTGGGGACTTGGCTTTGCGTCCACCAATTCGATGCAGCAGGTGCGGCTGGTCGGCGCGGCGCCCGCGCTTGCCTCCGCCTCGGTGTCGCTCAATACCTCGGTGCTCTATGTCGGACAGGCCGTCGGTTCCGCGATCGGCGGCTGGCTGTTACGCGCGCGATCTTCTGCACGCCGACGGGCTATGTCGCGGCGGCCTTTGTCGCACTGGCGCTGACGATGGTGATCCTGACCAGGCCGAAACGGCTCTAGTCCGAAATCCGCGTCAGCATCGCCTTGAAGGTGACGCCGGGCAATTGCAGCGCGGTGCCTTCGAAGTCCACCATGCCGCCATTGTCGGCGCCCTTCAGCGTCAGCGTGATCATGTCGGTGCCGAACAGCGGCTTGAATGCCGGATCGGGGTTGTGGCGTTGCGTCGTCACCTTGACCTGAATGCCGTCGCCCTTGTCGGTGTAACTGCCGATGAAGGCGAAGGCCGAATTGCCGCCCCGAAGCTTGCCGTTGATGGCGTAAATCACGCCGGAGCCGGTTCCATGAACAGTATGAAATTCAACCTTGTATAAGCCTTCCTGCAAAACCCGTCCCCGGAAGTTGTAGTCCCCACACGCGCTGCACCCTATGGCGCAGGCGGGTGTCGAACAATGCGGCGTGACGCAAATCGCGCGGCCATCAACATCACATTTTCAGATCAGCGGAACTGACGATGTGATGGGACAGGCGCAGATGCGAACGGTCGACGGCGTCGGACGCACGTACGGCGATCTATCGGTTCGCTTGCGACGGGCGCGCTTGGCGATCCTGGTCAGCGCCGGCGATTCGGCCATCTTGACCAGCACTTCCTTGACCGGATTTTCGGTCCAGGCCTGCGTGACGTAATCGCGATGGGTGATGCCATCGGGCGTCTGCACGAACACGACGCTGCCGGGCCGCAACGGCCCGTCCATGTTTTCGGTGACGGTGATGCCCTTGTCGCGCAGCATCTCGATCAGTTCCCGGTCACGCGGCTTGGTGTAGCGGGTGTAGGAACTGACGAAGAAGCCGGAACGGTTGTTCTCGATCCAGGACGCGAACTTGTCCAGTTCGCCATAGACGGCATCGAGCAGGAACACGCCGCGGACGCGGTTGGTGGATGCCGCCGACCTCGAGGCTCCAGGCGGTCGGCAGGAACCCGCCGCTATAGCCGACGATCACGATCGGCATGTTGGCGAACGCCTGGCCGACTTCGGATCGCCGTAGAGGCGGGCGAGGTGGCTGGCCAATTCATCCATGAAGCGCTTGAAGCCGCCGGGCTGCCAGAACTTGCCGGCGCTGGAATCGGCGGCGTTCGACCGCGAGCTGCGGCGCCAGCAGCACGGCGTTGACGCCGGAATCCGAAATCTGTTGCGGCACCAACTGGCGGTCGCGCACGTCGCGCTCCAGCGTCGCGCCATTGCCGTGGAAGAACACCACGATCACGCCGGGCTTGCGGGCGTCGAAGGTCTCGGGGACGTGCACCAGCACGCGGCTGTCGTTGTAGGTCTCGTCCTGCCAGTAGACCCGGCCGCCATAGCTGCGATGGCCCTTGCGCTCGCCGCTTGCAGATGTTGAGGAACGGCGCATCGGAGCGCGGATTGTTGCCGAAATAGGGGAAGGCGGAGGATTTCATGCTGACCAGCGTGGTCAGTTCTTCGCGCTCGGTCGGCTTTGGCAGGGTCAGCGTCGGATTTAGCGACGCCACCCGGACCGGCTCGGTCCGCACCGTGCGCTGCGGCGGGGCGAGGGCGACCTGCCGCTGGACCAGGCTTTCGCTGGCGGTCGGGAAGCGGTCATTGAATTGCGGCTTGGGGAAGCGGTCGTCGAAGCTGTCGCCCGACGCAGCCGTGGGTGTTCGCCGCCAGCATGCCGGCGCTCGGCGCCTTGCCGCATTGAACCAGAACGAGAGACAGCGGCACAAACGACAGCAGGCGATCGCGACCCAGCGCCACCCGATGGGTGCCGGATATGCGGCGGCGCGTCCGGGTGATGCCACCCGGCTCGCGCACGATCACGTCATCTGGAACTTCGGATTTGCTCCGACCATCCACCCACTGCCCCAAGAACCACCAGGCGAACCGGCGTATGCTCGCTACGTGTTTAGGCGACGTTAAGCTTCCGGAAAAACTCCCCACTCCGGAAGCCTTAAAGGAGACCACGCAATCGTGTCGCGATTGTGAGCCTGCGACCGTGTTTTCGCAAACACCGTAGTGCCACGGCGGCCCCCCAATATTGTTTTAGGTATTTAGATACCTAAATCCTCTCCCGATTTAAATCATTGTTAACGCTGCTTGAATTGAGAGGCGCCAGCCTGCACCATGAGCGGATTCAGGCGTGCGGCGCTGAAGGTACGGTCGACATGGCGGCATCAGAAACGGGAAGCGCGGCATGGTCCCGCCCGCTCCCCGGCGGCGGCTCGACTGTTTCGGTGCTGGTCGCGGCTTGCCATCGTCGTCGCCGACATGGTGGGCGTCGGCGTCTTCACCAGCCTCGGCTTTCAGGTCAAGGACATCCCCTCCGGCTTTTCGATCCTGTTGCTGTGGACCGTCGGCGGCGTGGTCGCGCTGTGCGGGGTATTTTCCTACGGCGAACTCGGCGCGATGTTTCCGCGCTCGAGCGGCGAGTACAATTTCCTCGGCCGGGCCTACCACCCGGCGTTCGGGTTCCTGGCGGGCTGGGTATCGGCGACCGTCGGATTCGCAGCGCCGGTCGCGCTCGCCGCGATGGCGTTCGGCGAATACGGCAAGTCGGTCTTTCCCGATGCGCCGCCGCTGGCGCTGGCCGTCGGCGTGGTCTGGCTGGTGTCGCTGGTGCAGCTCACCGGCGTCAGGCACTCCAGCACCTTCCAGCTGATCGCGACCATCCTCAAGGTGGTGCTGATCGTAGCCTTCCTGGTCGGCGGGATTTGTGATCGGCACGCCGCAGCCGGTGTCGTTTGCGCCGTCGTCGGCGGCGTCTGTCCCACATCGCCAGCGCGCCGTTCGCGATCAGCCTCGTGTTCGTGATGTATTCGTTCTCGGGCTGGAACGCTGCGACCTACATCATCGGCGAGATGCACTTGCCCGAGCGCAACGTGCCGCGCGCGATGCTGGCGGGGACGCTGATCGTGCTGGTGCTGTACGTCGCGCTCAACGCGGTGTTCCTGCACACCGCGCCGATCGACAAACTGGCCGGCCAACTCGACGTCGCCCGCATCTCCGGCAGCTATATTTTCGGCGAGTTCGGCGGCCGCATCGTCGGCGCGATGATCTGCTATCGGGCTGATCTCCTCGATCAGCGCGATGATGTGGATCGGGCCGCGCGTCATGATGACGATGGGCGAGGACATTCCGGTCGCTGCGGCTGTTCTGCGCGTCGATCGACCGGCGGCGCGCCGGCCTACGCCATCCTGTTCCAGCTCACGGTCGCGAGCCTGATGCTGTTCACGCGCAGCTTCGAGGCGGTGCTCGATTTCATCCAGTTCGCGCTGCTGTTCTGTTCGTTCTTCACCGTGCTCGGCGTCATCAAGCTGCGCATCACGCATCCCGACCTGCCGCGGCCCTATCGCGCCTGGGGATACCCGGTTACGCCTGTGGTTTTCCTGCTCGTGACCGGCTTCATGATGTACTATCTTTTGACGGATCGCCCGCTGCAGTCGGCCCTTGGTATTTTGATCATGATTTCAGGACTTTTGATTTACGCCGTTTTCCGCAAGCGGGCAAGCGCTCCCCGCGGCCGCAGTCCCGGGTCGTGAATGAACATGCTTCAGTCTGTAAGAGGTTTGCGCGCTTGCGGCCGCGTTGTTGTTCGCGGCCGCACTCGCCCGTGCGCGCCGCCGACACCGCAACCGCCGACGATACCGCGAAATTTCTCGCCGGCATGATGCCGTCGGCCGACTCGCCGCTGACGCCGCTGACCAGGGATCCGTCCTGGCAGCGCCACGCCAAATTCTTCGATCACGGCGTTCGCGCAGCTCGAGCAGCGCCAGCTTTCGAAAATCCGCGCCTGGTCGGAGACCAATCTGGCGGCGCCGCGGCCGACCATGTTCTACATGTTCTCAGGTCCGGACTTCCTCTACGCCAACGCGTTCTATCCCAAGGCGACGACCTATGTGCTGAGCGCGCTCGAGCCGCCGGGCTCGGTGCCTGATCTGACGAAATTGCCGCGCGGCGGCATTGGTGCCGCGCTCTACAATGTCGAACGTTCGCTGGGTTCGATCCTGAGCTTCAGCTTCTTCATCACCAAGCAGATGAAGGTCGATCTGCACGCCGGCCAGATCAGCGGCACCTTGCCGATCCTCTATGTGTTCCTGGCGCGCTCGGGCAAGACCATCCGCAGCGTCACGTCCGGTCGCGCTCGACGACAAGGGCGCGGCGTCGTTCGGCAACGAAAATCCGGGACCGAACGCGGTGCGCGGCGCGCGCATCATCTTCGCCGGCAGCGATGGCGTGGAAAAGACGCTGTATTATTTCTCGACCGATCTTTCCAATCCCGGCGTCAAGGCGAGTCGGGCTTCCTGAAATTCTGCTCGACGCTCGCGCCCGGCAACAGCCTGCTCAAGAGCGCGTCCTATCTGCTGCATTCCGGCAATTTCACCACCGTGCGCGACTTCATCCTCGCCAACAGCGCCACCGTCATCCAGGACGATTCCGGAATTCCGCTGGCCTATTACAGCCCGAAGAAATGGCGCTTCTTCCCGTTCGGCCGCTATGCCGGGCCGATCGCGAATTCCCCGGACGGTATCAGGAATCCTACGCCGAACTGTTCAGCCGCGCGCAGCCGATGGATTTCGGCATCGGCTATCGCTGGCGCACGCATGAATCGAATTTGCTGCTGTCGGTCAGGCTGCCCGACGACGGCTCCGCCGAGCCCGGAGGCGACGTCATCGACCGAGCCGCCGCCGCCGCCGCCGCGTCCGCGAAAACCTCGGCCGCCGGCGCCGGTCCAGGCCGCAGCCCAGAGGCGGCTTCTTCTGGTTCGGGCGCTACAGCCTTGTCGCGAATAGCGCGTTCACCATCGCACGCTCTGGCTCGGCACGATGAAGGCTGTCGTGCTCTGCGGTTCGGGAACTGGCCGTCGAAATAATGCCAGGCGGCGACGATCACGATCGAGCAGCGCGAGCACGGCCAGCAGATCGATCTGCCGGGGATCGTGACCGTGATGGCTGATTTTCCAGCGCATTGTTGGTTTCCTCCCTGCGGAAGCATCAAATCAATGCGATTGTGGAACCAAAGTTCCGCGCGTGGCAGCAATGCGCTTGGTTGCGCATGCAAACGGTGCAGCGCAGCAGAAATCCTACGGCGCGTTGACGCCGCGCCAGCGCCCGTAGCGCCACGGCAGATACCATCGCGCGCCCGGCGGCCTGGCCAGCGGCACGTTGTCGATGCCGGAGGTGCCCCAGGGCTGGCAGCGCAACAGCCGCGCCAGCGTCATCCATCCGCCGCCCCACAATCCGAAACGTTCGATCGCCTCGTCGCCATAGACCGAGCAGGTCGGCAGATGCCGGCAGTTGTAGCCGACCAGCGGCGACAGCGTGTGCCGGTAGATCCAGATCAGCGCGCGGCCGGCATTGCGCGGCAGCCGCCGGACACGCCGCTGGCACATTCGGGACATTGTGAAGAATGCGGTGATGAATGATTCTGTGGGCGACATGCTGCAATCATATGCGTAGTTTTGCGGCGGTTCCCAAGCAAGGAACCCAGTGCTCGCAGATATTTGCGCCACAGTTCGCAAATATCGCAGTGTCTTACGGTGGCGCTGCAGCAAAGGTCCTATGGACGATACGGGTCAGCACGGTTACCGTTTTGATAACGCTTCGATGACAGAATCATGTAGCGTTGAATTGGGGCCGTTGCCGCTGCTCGTCTATGGGGCTTGGGGGAAGGAACCAAATTGAGGTTTGTGAGGTCGCTTGAATTTCGCGGCTGGGCGCTCCTCGGCGCCACCGCCATTGTGTCTCGTATTGCCTGGCGCGATCACGACGCTGGGCAATTCGGCGCATGCCGGCGTCACCCTCGAAGAACGCAAACTGCCGATGCACTTCAGCTGGGTCGCGTGCCAGCCCGACTGCAAGGGCTGGGTCTCGGCCGTCGGCATCGTCACCTCGGACAGTCCCAAGGAGTTCGACGAATTCGCGCGCGGTCGCCAGCTTGGCGGCGCCACCATCGTGCTGGATTCCAGCGGCGGCTCGGTCAACGATTCCATTGCGCTCGGCCGGCGCTTCCGCAGCCTCGGCGCGCTGACGACGGTCGGCGTCACGCGTGCGGACCCAGACCGCGCAGGGCGAACGCGCCAGCGTGGTGCCGGAAGCCTATTGCGAGTTGATGTGCGTGTTCCTGCTGCTGTCGGGCAAGACCCGTTACGTGCCGGAGGCGGCGCATGTCCGCGTGCACCAGATCTGGATGGGCGACCGCGCCGACGACGCCAAGGCCGCGAGCTATACCGCGCAGGACCTGATGATCGTCGAGCGCGACATCGGCCGTCTCGCCAAATACACGTTTGACATGGGCGGCGCCGGCGATCTGCTGTCGCTGGCGCTCAGCGTGCCGCCGTGGGAAGATCTGCACGAATTGTCGCGCGACGAATTGCGGCTGACCAATCTCGTGACGACCGAGGCGGTCGCCGACGTGCTGCCGCAGGACAATGCGTCGATGCCGGTGGCCGAAGCTGAAGTCCAAGCCGACCCAGGATCGCTTCGTCAGTTCAGCGCGGTCGAAGGCGATGCTCCGCCGCAGCCGGCGAAGTCGACCAAGACCGCCGAGGCGGTGGTTGCCGACCGGCGGTGCGGCGACGGCGCCGGCTCAGGCAGAAGTAAGTCTCAGGCATGCGTCATCATCCGCGAAGGCGGATGATCCAGTATCGCCGTAGACGCTCAGCGATCAATCGCAGACATTCTCGGCGTAGCTGGCATCGCGCCGCGCTTCGCGGGACGATGACGCGCCGGAAATGACGAGGTGATACCCCTACGCCGAAGCCGGCTGCTTCGCCTTGGCCTCGATCTGGCCGATCGCGTCGACCACGGCATCGAAGGTCAGCATGGTCGAGGCGTGGCGCGCCTTGTAGTCGCGCACCGGTTCGAGCAGGGCGATGTCGGCCCATTTGCCTTGCGGGGGCTGGCCGTTTTCCTTCAGCATCTTGCGCACGGTCTCGCGCAATTCGCGCAGCTCGCTCGCGGTCGAGCCGACGACGTGGCTTGCCATGATCGAGGAGGAGGCCTGGCCGAGCGCGCAGGCTTTCACGTCATGGGCGAAGTCGGTGACCACGGGCCCGTCCATCTTGAGGTCGATCTTGACGGTCGAGCCGCACAGTTTGGAATGGGCGGTGGCGCTGGCGTCGGGGTCGGGGAGGCGGCCGAGGCGGGGGATATTGCCGGCCAGTTCGATGATCCGCTTGTTGTAGATGTCGTTCAGCATAGATCGAGGTCCCGGGGCCGCGCGGCAGAAGCGCCCTTGGCGGCAGGGTTTCACCGTCCTATATATGGACAGGCAACGGCGGAAATACAGTCCGGCCGTGTCGCCGAGGCGGCCGAATTGGAAGCCAATTCGGGCTGCCGGCGTATAACATGAGGGGACTCAGGCGCCCGGCGGCAAAACCGCCCCGTCTGCCCGGTGACACTCCGGTCCCAAACGACCGGTCGAACGGAGAAGACATGGACGCATTGATCAAATCCCTCCGCCCCGATATCAAGGCGCCGGACGTCAAGGCGCCGGAAACCCGCCCCGCCGAACTCGATCCTGCCGAATTCCTGGCCGCCGCCGTCCGCGCCGACCAGCCGCGCCCGTCGCGCGCCGAGGCCGAAGCGGCGGTGCAGACGCTGCTGAGCTATATCGGCGAGAACCCCGCGCCGCGAGGGCCTGCTGGATACGCCGCGCCGCGTGGTCGAAGCCTTCGACGAACTCTATCAGGGCTATCACCAGTGCCCGGCCGAGGTGCTCGACCGCACCTTTGGCGAGACCGCCGGCTATGACGATTTCGTCCTGATCCGCGACATCGAATTCACCTCGCAATGCGAGCATCACATGATGCCGTTCTACGGCAAGGCGCATATCGCCTATACGCCGGTCGAACGGGTGGTGGGACTGTCGAAGCTGGCGCGGCTGACCGACATCTTCGCGCGCCGCCTGCAGACCCAGGAACATCTCACCGCGCAGATCGCGGCCGCGATCGACGAAGTTCTCAAACCGCGCGGCGTTGCGGTCGTGATCGAGGCGGAGCATACCTGCATGTCGGTGCGCGGCGTCGCCAAGCACGGTGCGATGACGTTCACCAGCCGCTATACCGGCATGTTCCGCGACAATCCGGCGGAGCAGGCGCGTTTCCTGTCCATGGTGCGAGGACCGAACCGGTAACCTCGCTTCAGAATTTCGCGAGGGCTGCCCGTGTCGACTTCTGCAGATACCCACGACCGCGAGGAAGGGCTGGCATTCCAGCCCAAATTCGACGCGTCGGGTCTTGTGACCTGCGTGGCCACCGATGCCGCGACCGGCGACGTGCTGATGGTCGCGCACATGAACGACGAGGCCCTGCGCAAGACCATCGCGAGCGGCGAGGCCTGGTACTTCAGCCGTTCGCGCAATGCGCTGTGGCGCAAAGGCGAAAGCTCCGGACACACCCAGCGCGTGGTCGAGATGCGGATGGATTGCGATCAGGACGCGATCTGGATTCGCGTCGAGCAGCACGGCGCCGCCTGTCACACCGGGCGGCACTCGTGCTTCTACCGCAAGGTCGACGGCTGGCGATGGCGACACACGATTGTCATTTGTCGATGCGGACCGGCTGTTCGATCCGGCCAAAGTCTATCGCAAATAGATTCAATTGATCCTGGATCGAATCGCGCGGTGCTTCGAAGCCGCGCGCTTCGTTGCCATTCGTCCGCGCGATGTGCAAAGTTCCATCTCGTCGTCGAGATGGGGTCAGCGACGGTGACGCATCGATGCTCTGCCGATATTTTCGCCTTCCTCGCTTCGATCGCGCTGCCGTTCGGTGCCGGCGCAAGCGCAGACCGCCGAGCGCGCGCCCGACACCATGGCGGCGCGCGTGCTCGCCTGCGCGTCGTGCCACGGCGCCGAAGGCGAGGGCACCAGCGACGTCTATTTCCCGCGGCTGGCCGGCAAGCCCGCCGGCTATCTCTACAATCAGCTGGTGGCGTTCCGCGACGGGCGGCGCAAATACCCGCCGATGAACTATCTGCTGGATTTTCTGCCCGACGCCTATCTGAAGCAGATCGCCGAACATTTTGCCTCGCTGCGGCCGCCGTTTCCGCCGCCGGCTGTTCCCACCGTCAGCAACGAAATCCTGGCGCGCGGCGAATCGATCGCGACCCAGGGCGATCCGCAGCGCGGCATTCCGGCCTGCGCGGGCTGCCACGGTCCGAGCTTCGGCGGCATGGAGCCGGCGATCCCCGGCCTGCTCGGCCTGCGCGCCAGCTACATCAGCGCCCAGCTCGGCGGCTGGCGCTATGGCACGCGAACCGCCGCCGCGCCCGACTGCATGCAGATCGTCGCCGGCCTTCTGACCGAAGACGACGTCAAGGCGGTCGCCGCCTATCTGTCGTCGCGCCCGGCGCCGATCGGACCCGTCCTTTGCCAAGCACGGCAGCCTGCCGATGCCGCTGGCGTGCGGCAGCGAGCCGAACTGAAGGGAGATCGCGCACGATGCCGAGAACCTTGAAAGCTCTGCTCCCGGCTTGTCGCCGCATGTTGCTGCTGATCGGCGCGACGCAGGCGATCGGCGCAGCAGGATGCGGCGCTGATCGCCAGAAGGGCGAATATCTCGCCCGCGCCGGCGACTGCATCGCCTGCCACACCGCGCGCGAAGGCAAGACCTTTGCCGGCGGCCTGCCGATGAAGACGCCGTTCGGCACGCTCTACACCTCGAACATCACGCCCGATCCGCAAACCGGCATCGGCATGTGGACGTCCGACCAGTTCTACCAGATGATGCACAACGGGCGCTTTCCCGGATGGCGGGCTGGTCTATCCGGCGATGCCGTTCGCCTCCTACACCAAGGTGACGCGCGAAGACAGCGACGCGATCTACGCTTATCTGCGTTCGATCCCGCCGGTGAAGCAGCGCAACCGCCCGCACGATCTGAAGTTTCCCTTCAACAACCGCTCGCTGATCATCGGATGGCGCACGCTGTTCTTCAAGGAGGGCGAGTACAAGCCCGATCCGACCAAATCGGCGGACTGGAACCGGGGCGCCTATCTGGTCGAAGGCCTCGGCCATTGCGGCATGTGCCACACCGCGATCAACGCGCTCGGCGGCAGTTCGGAATCGCAGGCCTTCGAGGGCGGCCTGATTCCGATGCAGAACTGGTACGCGCCGTCGCTGACCTCGAACAAGGAAGCCGGCCTCGGCGACTGGACCATCGAGGAGATCACCGACTATCTGCGCAAGGGCGTCTCGACGCGCGGCGCGGTCTACGGGCCGATGGCGGAAGTCGTCTACAACAGCCTGCAATATCTCAACGACGACGATACCCGCGCGATGGCGATCTATCTGAAGAGCCTCGCGCAGGGCACCTCGCCGGAGAAGCCGGCGGCGCCGTTGCCCTCGGCCGAGAGCAGCCTGCTGCTCAGCCTCGGCAAGCAGATCTACGATCGCGAATGCGCCAGCTGCCACGGCGCGGTGGGGCTCGGCATGCCGCCGCATTATCCGCCGCTCGCCGGCAACCAGTCGATCCAGATGGTTTCGGCCGTCAACGCGATCCGGATGGTGCTCAATGGCGGCTATCCGCCGGGCACCGCGGGCAATCCGATGCCCTATGGCATGCCGCCGTTTGCGCACCGGCTGTCCGACGACGAGGTCGCGGCCGTCGTGACCTATATCCGGACGTCCTGGGGCAATCGCGGCGAGCCGGTCTCGGCGCGGCAGGCCAATGAACTTCGCGCGGCAACGCTGAACTGAGGCGCGTCATGATCAATTCATCCCCGCCGCAAGCGACCACGCTGGGCTCCGAAGACGAGGCGGTCGACGCCATCGTCCGCTCCGGTCCGGGCGGCGCCGTCGCGGTGGCCGGCATCGCGACCGCGATCGTGATCGCGCTGTGGTTTGCGTTTTATCTGTTCGTCTTCCTGCCGCGGAGCGTGTGACGCATGACGGCTGAGACGGATCACGGTATCGGCGAAGCGGTCGCGGCCCGCATCGAGCGGCGATGGGCGACGCTGTCGATCGTGATCGTCGGCCTGCTGGTCGGCATGGCGACCTTCATCGGCATCCATCAGGCGACGATGCCGCAGGGCCATGTCGAAACCGCCGATCCCAAGACGCTGCATCTTTCCGGCGAATTCATCGAAAGCAATCTCGGCAGCGCGGTCGAGGCCGACGGCTCGGTCACGGTGCGCGCGATCGGGCAGCAATATTCCTTCACGCCGCAATGCGTCGTGGTGCCCTCGGAAACGCCGATCAACTTCCGCGCCACCAGCGCCGACGTGGTGCATGGCTTGCTGATCGAGGGCACCAACATCAACACCATGCTGGTGCCGGGCTATGTCTCGGCGCTGCCGATCCGCTTCAAGGCGCCGGGCGACCACGTCATGCCGTGCCAGGAATTCTGCGGCATCGGGCATCAGGGCATGTGGGGCAAGGTCAAGGTGGTCGACAAGACGGCGTTTCTCAACATGGCGGCGGCAAAGCGGAGGCTGACCTGTGTTGACTAACAAGCGGCTGATCCTGGCGCATTTCTGGCTCGCCTTCATCGTGTTCGGCGCAGCGCTGGTGCTCGGCGCCTGGCAGATGTTCGTGCGCAGCCCGCTCAATGCCTGGCACTTCAATCCGGAATTCTACTATCGCTCGGTCACCGCGCACGGCTCGGCGATGGGCTACGTGTTTCCGACCCTGATCGCGATGGGATTCGGCTATGCCATCACCGAAGCCGCGCTGGAAAAGCCGCTGATCGGCCGCCGCTGGGCCTGGGCGGGCTTTCTTCCTGGTCGCCGTCGGCGCCGTGGTCGCGATGATCCCGGTCTCGCTCGGGCTCGCCTCGGTGCTGTACACGTTCTATCCGCCGATGGTCGGCAATCCCTTCTATTACATCGGCGTCGTCATGGTCGTGGTCGGCTCATGGATATGGGTCGCGCTGATGTCGATCAATCTGGCGATCTGGAAGCGCGAAAATCCCGACAAGCCGGTGCCGCTGGCGATGTTCGCCAATGTCGCGGGCTCCTATCTCTGGGGCTGGACCGCGGTCGGCGCGGCGCTCGAAATCATCTTCCAGATCCTGCCCGTCGCGCTCGGCCTGAGGTCCACCATCGACGCCGGGCTGGCGCGCGTGTTCTTCTCCTGGACGCTGCATGCGATCGTCTATTTCTGGCTGATCCCGACCTACATCGCCTATTACACGATCTTCCCGCGCGCGATCGGCGGCCGGCTCTACAGCGACGCCATGGCGCGGATTTCCTTCATCCTGTTCGTCGTGGTGGCGATGCCGATCGGCGTGCATCATCTGTTTGCCGATCCGCAGGTCGGCGCCGGCTTCAAGTTCATGCATTCGGTGTTCACCGGCCTCGTCGCGCTGCCGACGCTGCTGACGGTGTTCACGATCTGCGCCTCGGCCGAGATCGCCAGCCGCCTGCGCGGCGGCACGCGGCGCGTTCGGATGGGTGAGGGCGCTGCCCTGGCAAAACCCGATCATGCTGGCGACCGCGCTGTCGCTGGTCATGCTCGGCTTCGGCGGCGCCGGCGGGCTGATCAACATGAGCTATCAGCTCGATGCCAGCATCCACAACACGCAATGGATCACCGGGCATTTCCACCTGATCTTCGGCGGCGCCATCGTCATCATGTATTTCGCGATCGCCTATGATCTGTGGCCGCATCTGACCGGCCGCGCGCTGGAAAGCTTTGGGCTGATGCGAACCCAGCTCTGGCTGTGGTTCATCGGCATGATCGTCACGACCTTCCCGTGGCACTATGTCGGCATTCTCGGCATGCCGCGCCGCATGGCGTTCTACGACTACGCCAATCCGGCGATCTCGCCGCAGGCGTTTTCGGTGTCGATGTCGGCGGTCGGCGGCTTGATCCTGCTGATGTCGGGCATCCTGTTCCTGTCCGTGCTGATCCGCGGCCAGCGGGCGCCGGCGAGCGAGGCGGGCGCCTACCGCTTCGCGTGCCCCTGCACATGCCGGCGCGGATTCCGGTGGCGCTGAACAGTTTTGGGCTCTGGCTCGCGCTGATGATCGGGCTGACCGTCGTCAATTACGGCTATCCGATCGCGCAATTGATGGTGCTGAAGGAAACCAACGTGCCCGCGGTCTATGTCGGAGCCAGCCGATGAGCGAGCAGCCGCTGTTCTCGTTCCGCAATCCCTGGTTCGGCGCTCAGCGTCGGCGTCACCGCGGCCATCGCGGTGCTGGCGGCGCTCGCCGGCCTGATCTGGCTGCCGCTGGCGCAGCCGGATCTCAAGCTCAGCGGCATCTGGGACGCGATCTGCAGCGCCGCCGGCGTGCCGCGCGCCTCGTCGCAAGGCAACTGCCATCCAGCCCGACTTCAAGACCTCGAATGTCGTGATGACGTCGGAGATGCTGACCAAGCCCAATCAGGTCTCGATCGGCCGCGGCGCGACGCTGGCGCAGCGCTGCGCGATCTGCCACGGGCCGCAGGGCGTCAGCGACGCCAATTCGCCGAACCTCGCCGGGCAATTCGCCGCCGTGACCTACAAGGAACTGAACGATTTCAAGACCGGCGCGCGGGTCAACGTGGTCATGAGTCCGTTCGCGGCCAATATGAGCAACCAGGACATGCTCGATGTCGCGGCCTATTACGCCTATCTGCCGCGCGTGCCGTCGAACAATCTGGATCCGAAGCTCGCGCCGCCGCCGATCGTCACGACGGGCGCGCCGATGCGCAACATCCCGCCCTGCGGCTCCTGCCATGGCGACATCGACAACAAGGCCGGCAGCCCGTGGCTCGGCGGCCAGTCCGCGGTCTATATCAAGGCGCAACTGCACGCCTTTGCGTCCGGCACCCGGCGCAACGACATCAGCCAGCAGATGCGCAATATCGCCCGCCAGATGACGGCGGAAGAGATCGACCAGGTCGCCCGCTATTACGAGGCGCAGCCGTAAGGCACCGGGGCAGGCGCGGCGTTAACCCGCCATTAACCATAATTGCCGCAGTGTGACGCGGCATTAGGCGCTGATTGCCGAGCTCGCACAGGCCGCGGGGTCGTTTCGCGAGGAGCGGGGCACCAAGGACATGTCGGTCGACACATTAAACGCCACGGCTGCGGCAGGTGTCGATCCCACGCGCGTGAAGATCGCGGGCTCGATCAAGCAGGCTGCCTCGACCACCGGCGCCAGCTTCGAATATCTGCTCACCACCGCGAAGATGGAATCCAACTTCAATCCGAAGGCGGCCGCCTCGACCTCGTCGGCGCGCGGGCTGTTTCAGTTCATCGACCAGACCTGGCTCGGGACGGTGAAGGAAGCCGGCAGCCAGCTCGGCTACGGCAAATATGCCGACGCCATCACCAAAAACTCCGTCCGGCAGCTATTCGGTCAGCGATCCCGCCGCGCGCGCCGCGATCATGAAGCTGCGCGACGATCCCGACGCCGCCTCGTCGATGGCGGGGGTGCTGACCCAATCCAACAGTTTCAAGCTGACCGGCAAGATCGGCCGCCGCCCGACCGACGCCGAACTGTACATGGCGCATTTCATGGGCGTCGGCGGCGCCGGCAAAGCTGATCTCAGAACGCCGAGGACAATCCGCAGGCCTCCGCCGCGCGGATGTTTCCGAACGCCGCCGCGGCCAACCGTTCGATCTTCTACGATCGCTCCGGGCAGGCGCGCAGCGTCTCCGAAGTCTATTCGGTGCTGACCTCGCGCTACGCCGGCGCCGCCAATTCGCAGGCGACGCGCACCGCGATGGCGGCCGTCGGCGGCGACATCCGCAGGCCGCGTCGCGGTTGCGAGCGCCGCGCCGACGCCGGCGCTGCGATCGACAACGCCGCCTATCTCTCGAGCTTTCCGGATTCGCGCAGCGTGACGCCGGTGGCCGCGACATCGCAGACCGCTTCAGCGCAGCCCGAACCGATCTTCCGCTCGCTGTTCCAGGCCGGCGAACGCGCCCAGCCGATCTCGCCGGCGGTGCAGGAATTGTGGGGCAGCGGTCGTCGTCGCTGACCTCGGTTGCGTCGGCGACGCGCGGCGTCATCGCTGTCGGGCCAGACCCCCGAGGTCCGCGCGCCCGGCCGGCTCGATCTCTTCAGCGACCGCAACGGCACGTTCAGCAGCTAACTTCAGCCCCCGGGCGCCCGTTACGCGCATCTGCGCAGCCGTGCTTGCGCAGCGCTCTGCACCCTTAACAAAACGTCAATAAAACCAGCCGTTTATGGTGAACCCTTTGTTAAGCGTCATGGTTTATTTTCTATGACAGTGGCATCGCGTCACGGTGTCGTTTCAGGTTGCGTAAGCCGGCAGGACCATGATCGTTCGGCAGTTCATCAGTTGGATACGTACCGCTCCGGCAGGCGAGCGGGCAGAGGCGACGCGGTCGTTGGCGCGGGCCTGGTTGATTTCAGATCTTTCCGAAGACGATCGCGCCGCCGCCGAAGGCGCGCTGTTGATGCTGCTCGACGATCCGTCGCCGCTGGTGCGCCAGGCCATGGCGGAAGTGTTTGCGCGCAGCGCGGAAGCGCCCGCCGCCATCGTGCAGGCGCTCTCGCTCGACCAGCCGTCGATCGCGCTGCCGGTCCTCGAACATTCACCGCTTCTGATCGACGCCGATCTCGTCGACATCGTCGCGACCGGCAATGGCGAGATGCAATGCGCGATCGCCCGCCGCATCAATCTGCCGCCCTCGGTCTGCGCCGCGATTGCCGAAGTCGGCTCGCGCGGCCGCGGCGCTCGAACTGATCGAAAATGCCTATGCGGAGCTGGCGCCGTTTTCCTGGGACCGCATCGTCGAACGTCACGGCCATCTCGCCGCGATCCGGGAATCGATGCTGGTGCTGGAAGGCCTGCCGGCCGCGACGCGGCTGGCGCTGGTCGCAAAACTCTCCGATACGCTGGCGCAATTCGTCGTCGCCCGCAACTGGCTGAGCGCCGACCGGGCAGGGCGGATCGCGAACGAAGCGCGCGAGCGCTCGACCGTCAACATCGCGGCGCGTTCGCGCGGCGAGGACATGCAGGGCCTGGTGCGGCATCTGCGCGCCACCGGGCAACTGACCGCGGGCCTGATCCTGCGCGCGCTGTTGTCGGGCAATCTCGAACTGTTCGATGCAGCGCTGGCCGAATTGTCGGGCCTGCCGCAGGCCCGCGTCTCCGCGCTGCTGCATGACCGCGGCGGCGCCAGCCTGCAGGCGCTGCTGATCCGCGCCGGTTTCCCGGAATCGACCTTCGCCGCCTTCCGGGTGGCGCTCGAGGTCAGCCACGAGACCGGCTATGTCGACACGCTCGGCGGCGCGGCGCGGTTGCGCCGGCGCATGGTCGAGCGCGTGCTGACCCATTGCGAGACCGACCGCCAGGCCGCCGAGCCGCTGTTGATCCTGCTGCGCCGCTTCGCAACCGAGTTGGCGCGCGAGGAAGCCCGCATGTTCTGCGACGAGCTGATGGCCGAAGAAGCGATCGCGCCGCTCGGGCACGATCTGATCGCGGCGTAAGCCGACGCTTCAGCAACACATCGGCTGTCGTCCCTGCGAACGCAGGGACCCATAACCACCGTCGTCAATTGCTGAAAAAGACGTCTGCCACATGCATTCCACGGATAAGCCGCGGCGTATGGGTCCCTGCGTTCGCAGGGACGACAACGGGGATCGTCCTCACTCCGCCGGAACGATGCTCGGCGCCAGGATGGCTTCGAGATGCTCGGGGCGGTCGCGATTGGCGTGGGTGAGGAATTCGTCGGCGATGCCGCGCAGCTGCCGGCTCAGCGCGGTCGCCATCGCGGCGGTGTCGAGCTTGGTGCGCTCGCGCACGATCGCCTGAATGGCGTTGATGTGATGGGCGATCAGATCCGCCGGCACCTTGTCGAGATCGGGGGCGTGTTCGATGATGCGGCACAGGCTCTCGGCGGCAGCGCCGGCGGAGGGGAAGCCGAAGGTGGCGGCGTCGCCCTTGATGTCATGGGCGGCGCGAAACAGCTCTTCGCGGGTCTCGTCGGTGAAGCCGTCGCGAAGGACGGCGGCGTGGGCGGCGGAGAGCCGGTCGGCTTCGATCGTCATCCAGTTCTTGAATTCGCCCGACAGTCCGGCCAGCGCCTTTTCCGCGCGCCCGACCGGATCGTCGAGGTCGCTTTCGGGAACGCGCAGCAACACCTTGCGCAGCGGATTGGGCTGCGTGATCACGTGATGATCGGCGAAGGCTTTGACCTGCAGCTTGCCGGGCTTTTCTTTCGCCATGATGGTTTCCTCACACTCGCGCGCTAGACGCTGGACCGCGCCTTGTCGAGCAGCGACGGCTGCTGCATGACTTCCACCTCGCCGCCGACGCGGCGCTCGGGACCGATATAGGCGTTGTTGGTGTTGCGGCGGCGGTCCGGGCCGAAATAGGTCTTGGTCTTGATGAAGGGGCGCGGATTGGCGACGACGTTGAGGATGCGCTGATAGAGCCCCTTGGCCGAGATCGGCTTGGCCAGAAACTCGGTGACGCCGGCGTCGCGCGCCACCGTCACGCGGCGCTTCTCCGAATGTCCGGTCAGCATGATGATCGGCGCGTAGGGGTTGCCCTTGGATTCCGGCTGCCGGATCATCTGCGCCAGTTCGAGGCCGTCGAAGATCGGCATCGACCAGTCGGTGATGACGATGTCGGGAACGTAATGGCTGTACATTTCGAGCGCGGTGGCGCCGTCCTCGGCCTCATAGGCCTCGCGCGCGCCGAACGAATGCAACAGCGTCCGCAGGATGCGGCGCATATGCGGATTGTCGTCGCAAATCAGAAATCGCAGCTTGTTGAAGTCGATGCGATACATGGTCCGGCCCTGAAGGGCATACCGAGGCAAAACGGTATACCCGGCGTTAACCATATCGCGCCGCCGGTTAACGAATGGTTGCGAAACGGCGGCAGGGGACGAGCCGGCTTCAGTGCCCGAACTGCTCGCGCAAAATGCGTTCTTCGAGGCTGTGGCCGGGGTCGAACAGCATCCGCATCGAGATCGTCTTGTCGGACAACACCTCGACGCGGCGGACGTCGCGGACCTCGTCATGGTCGGCGACCGCCGCGACCGGGCGCTTGTCGCCCTCCAGCACCTCGATCACCACGAAGGCGGTGTTGGGGAGCAGGGCGCCGCGCCAGCGCCGCGGCCGGAACGCGCTGATCGGGGTCAGCGCCAGCAGTGCCGCGTTGATCGGCAGGATCGGTCCCTGCGCCGAAAGATTATAGGCGGTGGAGCCGGCCGGCGTCGCCACCAGGATGCCGTCGGCGATCAATTCCGCCATCCGCTCGTGCTCGTCGATCAGGATGCGCAGCCGCGCGGCCTGATAGGTCTGGCGAAACAGCGCGACTTCGTTGATGGCATGATGCAGATGCACCGCGCCATGGACGTCGGTGGCGCGCATCAAAAGCGGATTGATCAGGGATTCGCGCGCCGCGGCCAGCCGCGTATGCAGATCGTGCGTGGTGAATTCGTTCATCAGGAAGCCGACGGTGCCGCGATGCATGCCGTAGATCGGCTTGTCCGAGCGCATGTGGGCGTGCAGCGTCTGCAGCATCAGGCCGTCGCCGCCGAGCGCCACCACGACGTCGGCATCGCCGGCATCGTGATTGCCGTAGAGCTTGGTCAGCTGCGCCAGCGCCGCCTGCGCCTCGGCGCCTGCGCTCGCGACGAAGGCGATCCGGTCATATCGCTTGGGGCTGGTCATCGGGCGGCGTACTCATCTCATGCGTGGGCACTGGGCGCGCCGCGCTCGTCTATACACCTTGCGCTGCGTTGTCGAGATGGCCCTGAACCGTCCTTGGGCGTCCTTCGCGGTCCTTGGGAGATTGCGAACGCCGCCAGTATGTCGCAATCTTGTGCTACAACCCGTAGCAATAGCATCTGGCCGGATCGCGGGAAGCAGGGAGAACAACAATGGCCATCGGTTTTCTGGCGCGGCGTCACACGGGCGTCGCAGTCGCGCTGCTGGCGTTGTTGATGGCCGCGTTCTTCGCAGCGTTCTTGGCCACCGGAGCGCGGGCGGACGAGGAGCAGCCGCAGTCCCAGCCTGCGGCGACGGCGTCTCCATCGCCATCGCCATCACCGTCAGGCCAGAAGGGAGGCGGACGCGGCAATGTTGCCGCCGGCAACACGCCATCCGCCGCCGAGCAGCATCGCCTGCCGCCGGATTCGACCACCAAGCAGACCCTGGCCTTGCCCGGCCGCACGCTCGCTTTCACCGCGACCGCGGGCTCGATCCGGCTGTTCGACGACAAGGGCGAACCGCAGGCCGACATCGCCTACATCTCCTACCAGCTCGACGGTACCGAGAAGCGCCAACCGGCCGGTGACGTTCCTGTTCAACGGCGGGCCGGGGGCTTCCTCGGCCTGGCTGCAACTCGGCGACGCCGGACCATGGCGGCTGCCGATCGGCGGTGATGGCGCGGTTTCTTCCGCCTCGCCCGATCTGCTGCCCAATGCCGAGACCTGGCTCGACTTCACCGACCTCGTCTTCATCGATCCGGTCGGCACCGGCTACAGCCGTTTCGTTGCGACTCGGGCGAGGACGTACGCAAGCGGTTCTATTCGGTCGACGGCGACGTCGACTCGATCGCGCTGGTGATCCGGCGCTGGCTGGAGAAATACGACCGCCTGCTGTCGCCGAAATTCGTCGCCGGCGAAAGCTATGGCGGCATTCGCGGGCCGAAGATCGTGCACAATCTGCAGACCCAGCAGGGCGTCGGCGTGCGCGGCCTGATCCTGCTCTCGCCGGTGCTCGACTTCCGCGACTATTCCGGCTCCAGCATGCTGCAATATGTCGCGAGCCTGCCGACCATGGCGGCGGTCGCGCGAGAAGCCAAGGGGCCGGTGACGCGGAACGATCTCGCCGACGTCGAACGTTACGCGCGCGGCGAATTTCTCACCGACCTTCTCAAGGGGCAGGTCGACACCGAGGCCACCACGCGGCTCGCCGACAAGTTTGCGGCCTGACCGGCATCGACCAGGCGGTGAGCCGCAGGCTCGGCGGACGCTTCGAGGTCGGCGAATTCCGCCGGGAATTCGACCGGCGCAACGGCAAGGTGACCGGTCGTTACGATGCTTCGGTCGAAGGCTTCGATCCCTATCCGGATTCAAGCTACTTCCATTTCGGCGATCCCTCCGGCGATCCCCTGCTGGCGCCGTTGACCAGCGCCGCGGTCGACCTCACCACGCGCAAGCTGAACTGGCGGCCGGACGGCTCCTATCAATTGCTCAGCGACAGCGTGAACCGGGCGTGGGATTTCGGCCGCGATCCGGCCGAGTCGGTGACGCAGTTGCGGCAGATGCTGGCGCTCGATCCGAAGCTGAAGCTGCTGATCGGACACGGCCTGTTCGATCTCGCCACGCCCTATTTCGGCTCCAGGATCGCGCTCGACCAGCTGCCGGCCTTTGCCGGCCCCGCCAGGGTCAAACTCGCGGTCTATCCCGGCGGCCACATGTTCTACTCCCGCGACGGCGCTAGGCAGGCGTTCCGGAGCGAGGTCGAGGCGCTGATGAAGTGAGGCGGGCAAGCCAATTGAATGCACCGGCATCGTCACTGCAGTTCCTAACTCCGAGTTCACTTCCGCTTTCGGCGGCATAGCGAACATGGTCCGATTTGCTGCGAGCCTGACTCGGTCGCGAATGACCCAGAGCGGTCTCCTCTGCAGCGTTCTAATGTTTGCCGATGGTGTTTGCCAAAGCCCGACTGCCACCGCAGGCGCCGTCGAACATTTCGCAATTATAGGGAAAATTGCAGAGCTCGGGACCATAGAGCGGGCCGTGATCGAACCCGGAGCAGTCGGTGGTCCTCAGGTGGAAGCGAGCAACCGGACGACGCACGTGATGCCTGGCCTCATAATTGCTGGCCTCAGCTACCGGTTGTGCTCGGCAGGTTGAACTGTTGCGACTGCAGCGAAGGGCCGACGCATCATTCGAGCCCGCACCTGACACAACGATGATGATTACCGGAACCCACAGAGTTATCCGAAACAACATCGGCACACCTGTTCGAGCTGCTCCATCGCGCGAGGCTGAGCAAGAACTCGTCTTTTTGGGAGTTGATGTACGATTCGAGTCATGACGAAGCGCCCATCGCAATCCTAGCATCATTTTGCTGCGGTCGGGGCGCCATTAATACGAGCCAAATAGCCCTGCGCGGCGGCATTTCCCTTGTCTGCGGCCAGCTGGTACAGCCGCACGGCTTCACGCTCGTCTTTCGGCAACCCTCCGAACCCTCGCTCATAGGCGAGTCCAAGATATATTTGCCCCACAGCGCTACCTTGATCTGCCGAGAGCTTGAACAAACGCACGGCCTCGCGTGCATCCTTCAGTCCGCCAAGCCCGCTCAGATAGGCAAACCCGAGACTTGCCTGTCCTCCTGCATGGCCCTGATCGGCAGCAAGTTTGAAGAGACGCACAGCTTCAGCTTCATCTTTGGGCAACCCACCGCGCCCCGCCCGATAGAGGCGACCGAGATTTTCTTGGGCTGCGGGGTAGCCCTGATCCGCGGCAAGCTTGAATAGCCGGGCGGCTTCAATATCGTCTTTGGGACCACCACGCCCCTGTGCAAGGAGATAGCCAAGACCGTTTTGGCCCATGGCATTTCCGAGGTCTGCCGCGATTTTGAACAGCCGGACCGCTTCGGCCTCATCCTTGGGAACACCTTCTCCATTTACATACAGTAACGCGAGACCGGCTGCGGCCTGGGCATTGCCATGTTGATACGCCTCGAAATATTGAATCCGCGCCGCATCAAAATTTTTCGCCGCTTCGTAAGCCCGGCCGAGCTGCATCGCAATCCGGGCATCGTCCGGAGCGGCCGTTGCGGCCTCCTTGCAGGCACTGATTGCCGTTTCCGGGACGAGTTTTGCATAACCTACACCGGGAACCCCAGCCGGCCGCGTGTTATCAAACGGATGAGCAGCAGCTTGATCGCAAGCCGCTAAAAGCTCGGTGAGCGGCTGCTCGCCGGCGGCCGCAGAACAGCCAAACCCAACCACTAATGCCATGGCGGCAAGAACCAGTCTCATCGCGATTTCCCTTCCAATAGCGCGAAGAGAGATGATCTTGAAAAGCTTATTCGACCAATGAGTTTTAGATCATCTTCATGATCTTAGTAGAACGCAAAGGTAACAAGGTTCAAGTCGCGCTCCCGACAGGGGCTCCGTCGTTTGCTGGGTTACTTAGAACCGGTAGAGCACGCGAATATCTCGCCGAATTCGCAAGCCGCCAGTGCGCCCACGATGAACTTGATCGGGCCATGCGCGACTAATTGCGTGACCGAGATCAACGGAGCCAGAAAATGAAGGGTAGGATATCCTGGATTGGCCTATTCGTTGCCTGCAGCATCGGCGTCTGCACTGGAGTGGCCGCCGCGCCGCCGGCGGCTCCGCCCGCGGATTACAAGATCGAAGAGAAATACACCCAGAAATCGCCGGACGGCGCGATAGCGATCGAGCAATATCTGAACAAGGATACCGAGGATTGGAAATGGCAGTTCTGGGTACGCCGGCAGGGCGCACTCACGCTGCTCGATCCGGAGCTGGCCGACTATGCTGCAGATTTTATCTTCACCAGCGATCTGAAATGGATCGTTCGCGTGCAAAAGATCGGCTCGGGCACCTCCACGCTCCATCTGTACCGCCTCACGCCGCAGGGCTATGTGCCCGCCAGCAAGAAGCCGCTCGGCGACCTGGCGTGGGACTATATGAAGACGAGGCCTGACTGGCGAAAGCTCGTGAAGGCGCCGGAGTATCACGACTCGGCGTATCTGCTGAAAGGGCTTGAGGACAACTATCGCGGGCACGGCGTCGATTGGCCGGCGAACCGCTATGTTCTGATCGCCCTGTCGGGGGATGCCGACGTCAAGGGTCGCAAACCCATGCAGACCGGCGTGGTGAACGGCTGGCGCTGCAGATATGACCTGCAGACCGGCAAGTTCGACGTGCCGGCGCTTTTTTCAGCTGGAAATGCGAAGGCCGTCGTGCCCCGGTAAGTGGGGCTTTTGATCGCCGCAACATCAAATTTGTGGATTCACGACCTGACCCGACGGGCAAATCAGAAAAAGCTGTCAAGCCTCCAATAAGAAAATAATCCTCTTTTAAAATACCCCAAATCAGTCTTTGAATCCTGCCGTCCTGTCCCGAGAGAGGGGCGTGGGCCATCGTCACGGACGTTGGGATGGGATGCGGTGGACGCGGCAGCGTCGGGCGCGCAGGGCTGGGGCAGGGCGGGTCGAGAGACCTGTGAGCCTCACGCCGCGCGCAGACGAACGGCGCTGATTCCACCTTCGCTAAAGCTTCGGCGGACGGGTACCAAATCCGTCGAGGCCCTTGGCGTGGGTGGCTGCGTACGGCAAAACCGTGTGGTTCCGGCACCCGTTGCTGGTGTCAAGCTGTCGGTGGCGAAATCGATCCAACCGGTTCGACCAGCCATCAAGCCGGCAGCGACGGTGACAAGACGAATTCGTCGCCGAGGAGAGCGCGGCATAAGCCGTAAGGCCATTGCGCAGGGAATGCCGGAGTGTTCCGACTGTACCTGTATGCTCGTGTGGGTTTCTTTGTGCATGTTTGCACACGAGACCGCGGGTGCAGCAAGCACCCGGCATTCCCTGCTCCCTCTGCTTTTTGGGGGCGAAAGATCGATGCATGACCCGGGCAACTCGCGCCGCGGGATCGCGAAGCGCTGTCTGTGCGGGCCGCGTCCTGGTTCGGGGAGGGTGGCATTGGACTGGGACCGGATGATCCCGGGCCATCCCTAAGCGGGGGGGCGCTTCGGTAACAAAAAGGATGTTGAAGCCGACATGGCCCACATGCAGGATCTGTCGGCGAAAGTAAAAAAGAGGCGGCCGACGCCGGCAAGTGTTTTGACACCGCGATGAAAGAGGTCAAGCTGCCGACACATGAGAAATGGGCGAACTATGAAGCGAGCCTGGCCGCCAATGTCGAACGCTTCTGCTATCGGTGGGGGCGGGGATATTGATTGAGGCGCGACGCCGGTTCATCAGAACATTGGGCATGCTGATCGCGCTCGCGATCGGTGCTGCTTTGCCCGCGCGCGCGCAGACGCCGTATCCCAACCGGCCGATCCGCATCGTCGTGCCGTTCGGACCCGGCGGGTTCGCCGATATCACGGTCCGCCTGCTGGGGCAGAAACTCACCGAACGCACCGGCGCGCAGGTGGTGATCGAGAACCGTCCGGGCGCCGGCGGTATCATCGCCGCCACCGCCGTGACCTCGGCGGAGCCGGACGGCTATACCTTGTTCGTCTTCTCCAGCGGCATCGCGCTGTCGAAATCGCTGCTCAAATCGATCCCGTTCGATCCGGCCACGGCGTTCGCGCCGATCTCGACGCTGGCGCTGTTCGACCTGCTGCTGCTGGTGAAGGCGGATTCGCCGATGCATACGCTGAAGGATGTGCTCGATGCCGCCCGCGTCGATCCGCAGAAATTCAACGTCGGTACCATCAGTCCCGGCAGTACCCAGAACGTCACCGGTGAACTGCTGCGCGCCACCGCGGGGATTCCGATGACGGTGGTGCCGCATCGCACTTCGGCCGAGGTCCAGACCTCGCTGCTGCGGGGCGATACCCAGGTCGGCATCGAAACCTACGCCGCGCTGAAGTCGCAGATCGACAGCAAGCAGCTCCGCGCCGTCGCCTCGTCCGGCAGCAAGCGCTCGCCGCAACAACCGGACGTGCCGACGCTGCGCGAGAGTGGCATCGATGCCGCGGTGGACGGCTGGAACTCGCTAGTGGCGCCGGCCGGCACGCCGCGCGAGATCATCGCCTTCCTCAATGGCCATGTTCGTGCGATCATCGGCGATCCCGATTTCCAGAAGCGGATGATCGAGCTCGGTGGCGAGCCGGCGGCGGGATCGCCGGAAGAGCTCGACGCGCGGCTGAAATCCGATATCGATATGTGGGCCGCGGTGGTGAAGAAGGCCGGTCTCGCGCCAAACTGAACAGATAAAAGAGGCACAATGCCCGACAGTTTCAAGATCGACGCCCACGTTCATGTCTTCACCTCGGATATGCCGCTGATCGACAATCCGCGCCATGCGCCGACATACAGCTTTACCCATGATGAATTGATCGCGACCCTCGACGACAACGGCATCGATCGTGCGGTGATCGCGGCCGCGAGCCCGTGGGGCGATTACAACGACTATATCCTCGCAGCACTTCGCGCCCACCGCACGCGGCTGCGCGGCACCGCGATCTTCAACGGCCCGGTGGAGCGGCATACGCTGGAGGCGATGGGCCGCGACGGTTTCGTCGGCGTGCGGCTTCCCTTCATCGGCCTGCCGAAACTGCCTGATATCACCACCTTCAACTATCGCGCACTGTTTCGCCGCCTCGCTGATCTCGACTGGCACGTTCATCCCCATGTCGAGGGCGAAGACCTGCCAAAAATCCTGCCCACGCTTGAGGCCTCCGGCGTCAAGATCGTTGTCGACCATCTCGGCCGTCCCGATCCGCAATCCAGCATCAACGGCGAAGGTTTCAAGGCGCTGCTGCGTTCCATCGACAAGGGCCGTACCTGGGTCAAACTATCGGGCGGCTACCGGCTCGGGCCACAGGCAACAGAATACGCGCGCGAACTTCTGCGCGTTGCCGGCGCCGATCGGCTGGTGTGGGCGAGCGACTGTCCGTTCGTCGGCCACGAGGGCCGGTTTCCGTATCGCGCCACCATCGACTGGCTGATCGAGGCGATCCCCGACGCCGTCGCGCGCGCGAAAATTTTTGGCGCGACCGCGCGCGAGCTCTATTTCAACGGCGAGTGATCCATGGGCGCGGTTCGCATCGTGCCTGAATTATCGCGGCGAAGGCGGCATCAGCCCGGCCTTCGAGATCACGGGCGCGGCTTCGGGCGAGGCGAGGAAACGGAGCAGGGCAGTGGCCGCCTCCGGCTCCCGGACCGTGCTCGTCAGCGCGCCGGCGAAAGAAAACGATGGCTGGAGCTCGGCCGGAATCGGCCCGACATAGGTAATCCCGGCGACATGGATCAGTTCGGCGACTTGCTGGAATCCGATCTCCGCCTCGCCCCGCGCGACGACGCTGGCGACCGGTTCGCCGGACGGCGGTCCGCGGACCTTTCGGCTCTTGCCCGCGATCTGGTCGGCGATGCCGAGTTTTGCGAACAATGTGGTCGACAGATAAGTGCCGCTGCCGCTGTCCGAATAGGCGATGGACTTTGCCGCCAGCAGCGTGTTGCGGAAGGCGTTGACCGTGGCGATGTCGGGCTTTGCAGTGCCCTCGCGCACGACCATGCCGACCAGCGAGCGCGCGAGTTCGATTTTGCTGTCGGCGCGCACCAGTCCGCGCCTGCCGAGTTCGTCGGCGGCGCCGCCATCCAGGATCACGACATCGGCGGCCTCGCCGCGCGCGAGCCGGGCGGGAATGGCCTCCGGCGAATCTCCCATCGATGGACCGCGCGTCGTGACCAGATGGTGTCCGCTGGCGCGCTCGAACGCCGGGCCAAGCTCCGAATAGGCCCCGTGAAAACCGGCCGAGATCATCACGCGCAGCTCGGCGCCGGAAGCTGCCCCGACCGTCAGCAGGGCGGCCGCACCGATCAGGGAGAACAGGCGAAAAAGCGAGATCGGTTTCATGAGGCTCTCCTGTCCCGATCGCGTATGTGCGGCGGGCCATGTGGCCAGCCAGGGTGCGATGGGTCAATCTGCTGCACTGACAACGTCATCCAATCTAGTGCACTGTTACCACGATTTTGAAAGAGGCGTCATGATCAAGACCGTTGAAGCGCAAGACAGTGGCTATCGTTTCATGCCGGGCGTCAGCCAGTATTCCTGCGGCATCGCAGCACTGCCAGGTTTCGCCATCGAACGCGTGCGCTTCGCCGATCCGGTGCCGCTGAAGGCAGGCTTTGAGCGGATCGCGAAAATCCTTACCGACGCCGGGCGTCCGCTCACCGCCTTTGGCGCCTGCGAATTGCGTTCGCCGGCGCCGTTTTCGGAAGAAGGATTCAAGGCCTTCAACGAGATCTACATCAAGACGCTGATCGAATGGGGCGTGATGAAGGATGGCGTCAATCCGGTGGCGCGTAGCAATGTCTGCCCGAAGATCGATCCACCCGCAGAACCCTGCTTCCACGCGTTCGCCTATACCGTGCCGGCTGCGCACGGGCCGCAATCCTTCGTGATTGCCGGCAGCGGCGAGTCCGTCGAAGGCAAGGCGAACTACCGCGACCATATTGTCGCGCCCGGCGACACCAGCCCCGCCGGCATGCTGGCGAAGGCAAAATGGGTGCTGGATGAGATGGAGCGCCGCATGAGCGCGTTCGGCGGCAGCTGGAAACAGACCACCGGCGTGCAGCTTTATACTGTTGAGGACGTCTATTCGACTCTCGAAAGCGAACTCGGCCGCCGCGGCGTGTTGAGGTGCGGCCTGACCTGGCACTTCAACCGCCCGCCGGTGGTCGGACTCGACTACGAGATGGACTGCCGCTGCGTTCATTTCGAGCGCGTGGTCTAGCGCATGCCGATGGCAGCACAAGATTTTTCAGGAGTTTTCCCGAGGGTTCATCTGGCGCGGAAGTCACTTGGCACGGAAGTCATTGGCTACACGGTCGATAACGTCCCGCAGCCATGCATGGGCGGGCTGGTTGTCAAGCCGTCGCAACCAGATCATGGCGGCTTCGATCGGCTTGGGCGAACGCGCCAGTCGATGCAAATCGAGGTGGTGAGATTTCACCATGCTTTTGGCGACGTTGAGGGGGAGCACGGACACCAGGTCCGACGTCGCGAGAATCTGCGCCGCCGACAAAAATGGCGCGCGCATCACCGGTCTGACGCCGGCTTTCGATTGTCCAGGGCCGTTCCCGGCAAAATCGGTCCCGAATTGAGCAGACGATATCCCTAGCTGGGGAAGCGTTGCCAGCTCCTCTGTCGATAATTCCTGCGCCTTGGCGGCCGGATGATCCTTGCGATGCACCACGACGAATTGATCCTGCAGCAGCCGCCGCCGGGAAAAACGCTCGCCCGGGCTGGTCGATGGACCCATCGCCAGATGCAGTTCGTTTCGATCGAGCTGATCGAAAACGTCCAGCGTGCCACTCGGACGGAAATCCAGCCTCACCCCGGGAGCAATCCTGGCGACATGTGCCGCGATCGGTGCCACCAGGACGATGGCCGCATAATTGCTGACGGCAATGCGGAACGTCGCCGTCGCCTTCGACGCATCGAACTGCATCGGTTCCAGCGATTGTTGCAACCCGTCGAGCGCAATCCGGATCGGCGTGGCGAGCTCCTCGGCCCGGGGCGTCGGCGCCATTCCATTCGGGCTCCGGACGAACAATTCGTCCTTCAACATGTGACGCAGCCGGGTGAGCGCATGGCTCATCGCGGGCTGGCTGAGCCCCAGTCGCTGCCCCGCCCGCGTCACCGACCGGTCCCGCATGATGGCGTCGAACACCACCAGCAGATTCAGATCGATCGCCCAGCAGCTTGCGGACCAGACTGCCGCCGACGCGACGGCGAAGCAGGCTGTCGTCGACGCCAACGAAGCCAACGTCCGGCAGCTCGAGGCGATGCAATCATTCAAGACGCTCGCCGCGCCCTTTGATGGCGTCGTGACCGCGCGAAACGTGGAACTCGGGCAGCTGATCAACTCGGGAGGTTCCGGTCAGGCGCTGTTCGAGGTGTCCGATTTGCATCGCGTGCGCATCTACGTGCAGGTGCCGCAATCGTTCTCGGCCGGACTCACTGTGGGAATGAAGGCGACATTCGAAATGCCGCAATATCCGGGCGAGCAATTCGACGCGACACTTTCCCATATTTCCAAGGCCATCAATCCCAGTTCGCACAGCATGCAGGTCGAGCTTCAGGCCGACAATGCAGCCGGAAAATTCTTCGGCGGCAGTTATTGCAATGTGCATTTCGAAATTCCGACGGACGCGAATATGGTGACAATTCCGTCTACTGCGCTTGTGACCGGGAATCAGGGCTCGCAGGTCGCGACCCTCGACAGCAACAATAAGGTGGTCCTCAGGAGCGTGCGGCTGGGCCGCGATCTCGGTGACAGTGTGGAGGTCACTGCGGGCCTGTCCCGGTCCGACCGGATCGTCAACAATCCTCCGGAGACATTAACGGCAGGAGATACGGTTCGCGTGGCGACAGCGACCCCGCAGGTCGCTGCACCCGTGTCATCCCCGAAGACATCCCTGCAATGAGGACTGGCCACGCGGTTCGCGCAACCAGTTGGCTTGCAGTGGCGCCCAGGGCGCAATCAGTAAACCAGCCCGGTGCCTGGCGGCTTCTCCAGCGCTGCCGCGAGCGAGCGATACTCCTCGCTGTCGGTGCCGGCGAGCGCTGCGATTCGGTTCAGATGATATTGCGCCTGATCGCGGTTGCCCTGTTCGACCTGCCACAGGCCGTAATACTGCCAGGTCTTGACGTGGTTCGGATCGGCCTTGAGCGCGCGCTCGTACCAGATCTGCGAGACCTTGTAGTCGCCGAGCTTGCGATAGGAATAGCCGATCAGGTTGGCGACGGCAGCGACGTCGTCATGACCGAGCGCCTTCAACTGGCCGATCGCGGCGGCGTAGTCGTTGCGATCGTAGATCGTGGCATAGGCGGCGCGATAATTTCTCGCGAATGCGGTCTCTTCGATGCCCGGGCGGATTTCGGACTTCTTCGCCTTCTTGCCCTTGGTCGGGGGCGGCGGCGTCGGCGGATCGTTGTCGGGCGCGGCATAGACCGCGGTGAAGACGGGGGCTGCCGCCAGCGTGAGCGACAAGATGGCAAGCGTCAAAAGCCTGATCGCGAACTTTTTCATGCGTCTCTCCTGTTGACGTCGTTCAGTACACGAGACCGGTGCCCGGCGGTTTTTCGAGCGCGGCGGCGAGCGAGCGATATTCCTCGCTGCCGGTGCCGGCGAGTGCGGCGATCCGGTTCAGATGATATTGCGCCTGGTCGCGGTTGCCCTGTTCGAGCTGCCACAGACCGTAATACTGCCAGGTCTTGACGTGGTTCGGGTCGGCCTTGAGCGCGCGCTCGTACCAGATCTGCGAGACCTTGTAGTCGCCGAGCTTGCGATAGGAGTAGCCGATCAGATTGGCGACGTCGGCGCGGTCGTCATGTCCCAGCGCCTTCAACTGCTCGATGGCGGCGGCATAATCGTTGCGGTCATAGATCGTGGCGTAGGCGGTGCGATAACCGGCCAGGAATTTGGGGTCGTCGATGGCGGAGCTCTTGTCGCCCTTCTTCTTCTCTTTCTTGGTGTCGGAGGCCGGCGGCGCCGGATTGTCGCTACCCGCGGCGTAGGCCGAGAGCAGGGGCACGGCGACCAGCGCCACCGTGAACATCGCCAACGTCAAAAGCCTGATCGCAATCTTGCGCATTCATCTCTCCTGATTTCCGCGACCGTCGGCGATCCTACACCGAAGCCTGCTGACTTGAACACCCGGCGGTTGCGGAACATTCCCGGCAGTCGCCGGCGATTCCGGGGGATTTTGCGCGAGGCAGCGATGCCTGGGGAACATGACAAACATGTCATCGCAGATGAACGAAGTCCGTCACCGCGCTTCAGGATGGGTTCAGCGCGCGCTCACTAAGGTCGTCTGCATGATCAGCGAGCCCGGCCACCCGACCGGCCACCCCCGCGATCCCCTGGAAAGAGGAGACAACCATGCTCAAGACCATTTCCGCAGCGCTGCTCGCCGTTTCCGTCATCGCCGCTCCCGCGCTTGCCGCGACAGCAGACAAGACGGCCCCTGCGCCGTCACGAAGACGACCCAGGCGCCGGTCACCAAGACGACGCGCAGCACCGGTGATCAAGGCCGAGCAGTCGAAGTCGAAGCTGCTGAACGCCAATGCCAGCATGGGCCGCCATCATCACAAGCACTATGCCCATCATCGCCACCACAAGCACATGGGCGCGCTGAAGACCCACGCCGCGCCGAAGTTCGCGGTCAAGCACGTGACGTCCGCCCGCCAAGCGCGGCTGAAACTGATCCGCCGGCGCGGTTCGATCCACATTGCCCCGCCGCGCCGGCGGATATCAGGCCCGGCCCGTCGCGCCATTGCTTCCCCAATGGCCGTGGGCCGGTACTGCGTTTGTGATGCCGAGCCGCGTTAAGCTCGTCAGAGCGCCGGACCCGGTTGATAACCGAGATGCGAATTCCATTTCGCCGCCGGGCGGTCTAAGAGAATCCCGGGGGCAGAGTGGAAGAGTTGCGCTTGGGGACATCAGCAAAATTTGCGGCGATCCTGTTGCTGCCGATCGCGCTTGCGGCCTGCGCGGGCAGCGACGACGGCAAGCCGCATCACCTATACCGACGATCGCGGCGTCGCCAACCAGCCCTTTCCGAATAACTACAGCTCCGAGATGCTGGCGTTCATGAAGACCTATCTCAACAACCCGGTCGGCGTGCATGATGCCGCCATGGCCGAGCCGGTGCAGCGCACCGTCGGCGGACGGCTGCGCTATGTCAGCTGCCTGCGCTTCACCCCGCGGGAATCCGACGGCAGCTATCGCGAGCCGCGCGAGCGCGCCATCCTCTATGTCGATGGCCGGCTCGACCGCATCGTCGAGAACGCCAGCGAGCCCTGCGCCGGCGCGGTCTATGCGCCATTCCCGCGATCTGGAAAAGATGACGCGGTAGCGGCGCTGCGGTTGCCGGGTGAGCGGATCGCTTGAGCCGAAAAGGTGAACGAAATCCGATCACTTTTCGGCGAGGCTTGAACCTTGCCTTAGCCATCTTCGACATACGCTAAGCGGGAAACCGGCTGCTTAACGGGCAAAAAAACCTTCTGTGCGAGGGAACCAAAACGCTTTGTTGCCGCGCCGTCACAGTTGCGAACCATCGGTGCTCCGGCATTGCCGCAAAGCAACCTAATTGAGGTCACGTTGTTTGGATTGATAGCGCAACGTTAGTAACGGGGAACAGACATGAAGAAGATTTTGCTCGGCGCTGCCGCGCTGGCCGCATTCGCGGGCACCGGCTTTTGCGGCTGATATGCCGGCGCGCACCTATACCAAGGCGCCGGCCTATACCGCGCCGGCGGTGGTCTATAACTGGACCGGCTTCTATATCGGCGGCCATGTCGGCGGCGCCTTTGCCGGCGACAACTCGCTGCAGGGCAGCGACGCGCGCTTCCTCGGCGGCGTGCAGGGCGGCTTCGACTATCAGTTCGCGCCGAACTGGGTGATCGGCGCCGAAGCCCAGTACAGCTGGCTGACCGGCGGCAACAATAACGGCGTGCTGTTCCCGGCCGGTACGCTGGTGACCTCCAATACCGACCAGCTCGGCTCGGTGACCGGCCGGTTCGGCTACACTTGGGGTCCGGCGCTGCTCTACGCCAAGGGCGGTTACGCCTGGCGCGACAGCAACAATATCGGCGTCACCGTCGCCGGCGTGCCGGCGGCCTTCACCACCAACGGCAACCACAAGGACGGCTATACCGTCGGCGCCGGCCTCGAATACATGTTCGCGCCGAACTGGTCGGCCAAGGCCGAGTACCAGTATTACAATTTCGGCAACACCACCTTCACCTCCGGCCCGGCCGACATCGCCGGCGTCAGCTTCCGGAACGACGAGCACACCGTCAAGGTCGGCGTGAACTACCGGTTCGGCTGGGGTGGCCCGGTCGCCGCCAAATACTGATACGCGCTCGCTATCGCGAGACGAGAAAAGGCCGGCTTCACGCCGGCCTTTTTGTTGTGAGTCGCGCCGACGGCGACAGACGCTGCCGCGTTCTTCCGCGCTGCCAAAAATAATTTTTGCAGCTGCACGCAACTTTTCGTCATGATCGGCTATTATGGTTCTGCCGGCTGGTTGGACAACGAACATGCGTGCTTTTGCGTTAGGGCTGATTTTTTCCGCGGTGGCGTTGCCGTGCCTTGCCCAGACCGTCCTGAAATCCGAACCGCTTGATCCTTGCCCCCTATGAAATCGCCTTCGTGCAGGACGCCTCCTGTCCGGTCGGGAAGGTGCTCAAGGTGACCGGCGCGATCAGGGGACTGCACCGGCGCAAGGCCTGCGTTTCGCTGGCTTCGGAACAGGCCTCGCTGGCGACCGCGACGCCGTAGAGCGTCGCTCACCGGCGTTCGGCCCGGCGATTCGCCGCGGATGGCCGATCGAGCCTTCACAGACCCCAACTGTCGCAGCTCCAGCTGTCCGCGGCTTCGCGCTCGGCGTCGGCCTTGTTCTTGGCGGGATCCTCATGCGGGTCGGGCTGGCAGGGCCTGATCTCGTAATCATTGTCCAGCACCGGCCGCGGCGCCGGCTTTTCCTCCTCCGAGACCGCGTCGACCACGAGGCCGCACTTCTGGCCAGCTTCCAGACGTCGGCTTCGGTCGGATAGGCCTTGCTCAGCTTGGCGTCGTTACAGAACAGCGCGTAGGGCATCGTTTGCTCCGCTAAAAACCGTCAACGCGGCAGCACGCGTCCGGGTTTCAGGCTCGGCCGGCATGCCAGCCTTCGTGGGCTGACAAAGGGGCCAAATCGGCCCGTTTCGGCCCGTTTTTGCGGGAGTCCCTGAGTCCTTAACGAGTGGTGAATCCCGCGAAAAAGAATCCCCGAGACTCCCGGCCTAGAATCGCCGGATGTTTCCGGCCATGAGAACGATCCTCCAGACCTCCTGCGAGCGTGTCCAACTCACGCTCACCGTCGCGCTGCTGGCGGCCTGCGCGGCCAATGTCGCGCTGGTATGCGCCTGGCTTTAGGGCCCATGCTGACCGGCCGGTGATTGACCCCACCGCCATAACCACACGCCATCATGCGACCGTAACGGCCGCGATCTGCGAATGGCAGCTGGCTGAGACCAAAGGGCGGGACGGGAATGATCGAGGCGCTGCAGCAGCGGGTCAATGGCGATGAGGGGCTGGTCCGGCGCGGCCGGTATCTGACGACCACATTCCTTCTGGAGGTCGGCCAGACCGCCTGGCTGATCTCGATCTTCGAGGGCCGCATCGTGTCGGTGACGCGGGGGCCGTTCGTGATGCCGTCGTCGGCCTTTGCGCTGCGCGCATCCGAGGAGGAATGGCAGAAATTCTGGAGCATGCGGCCGCCGCCCGGCTCCAACGACCTGATGGCGCTGATCAAGCGGCGCGTGCTGAAGGCCGAAGGCAATCTCCAGGTCTTCATGGCCAATCTGCGCTACTTCAAGGAAGCGCTCGCCAAGCTGCGTACGCGAAGGAGCGGCGGCATGAGCGCGACATTCGAGCCGATCATCGGCCGCTACATGCATCTCGATCTGTTCGGCCGGCCGCACCGCATCTATGTCGAGGAGGCGGGCGAGGGCACGCCGCTGTTGTGCCTGCACACCGCCGGCAGCGACGGGCGGCAATACCGCGCGCTGATGAACGACGCGCGCATCACGCGCAACCATCGCGTCATCGCCTTCGACATGCCCTGGCACGGCAAATCGTCGCCGCCGGCCGGCTGGCATGACGAGGAGTATCAGCTCACCTCGGCGCAATACACGACCATGATCCTGGAGATCTCGGCCGCGCTCGAACTCGACCGGCCGATCCTGATCGGCTGCTCGATCGGCGGCCGCATCGCGCTGCATCTGGCGCTCGAACATCCCGAGCGTTTTCGCGCCATCATCGGCCTGCAGGCCGGCGCGCATGTCGATCCCTATTACGATCTCAATTTCCTGCACCGTCCCGACGTCCATGGCGGCGAGGTCGCCGCCGCCATCGTCTCCGGGCTGGTCGGCCCCGATGCGCCGGACAAGCGAGCGCTGGGAGACGCTGTGGCATTACATGCAAGGCGGTCCCGGCGTTTTCAAAGGCGATCTGTATTTCTACAAGCTCGACGGCGACATCCGCGGCCGGGTCGCGCAGATCGACACCAGGCGCTGCCCGCTGTTTCTGTTGTCCGGCGAATACGACTATTCCTGCACGCCGGAGGAAACGCTGGCGGTGGCCAACAGCATCGCGGGCTGCGAGGTCACCATCATGAAGGGCCTCGGCCACTTCCCGATGAGCGAAAATCCGGAGGCGTTTCTGAACGCATCTGCTGCCGGTGCTGGAGAAGATCGGCAGAAGCTGATTTCGCGCAGACCGGAACGCGCGGCTGGCGTTACTTGCCCAGCCGCGGGGTCCGGTGCTCGTCGGCAGCGCGGCGTGGACCTTGGCCATGGTGGCGCTGCAATAGGCCTCGCGCTCCCGGTTGAACCGCTCCTGATGGGCGCGGAAATTGGCGACCCGCGGACCGGAATCTCGGACTGGAAGTCGCTCGCGCAGCTCCGGTCGCGCGCGATCTGGACCGGCCTCCGCTTCTCGACAGCTGGCGCTACCGCGGCAAGGCCGGGCTCGGCCATCACCGGCCTCGATATCAGGCGATCGGCGCGGCTGCGAGAATGGCCGTCGATGCGTCGGAGGGCACGCGTGTGGCGACCGGTTCGAAAGCGCCCGGCGTCACGACAGGCTTCTCGGCCGTCCGGCTTCTTGCCGGTCACCGATTGCACGAACGCCATCGTCTGCGCGATCAGGAGATCGCGTTCTCTCATCCATTTCATGGCACACCTCAACCCAACCAGCATTTCAGCAAAGCGCCCCGGGGAATCAAGCATACGCCGTGAGATTGCGCGGCTTTGGCATCAGTTTTGCGTGCGAGGTGATAAAAGGGTGACACCACCCATTTCCAGCGGCAGCTTAGTCCGCGCGTTTGGTCGCCGTGATGTCGATGATCGCGCCGGGAAAGCGTTCCGGCCGGCCGGATTTGTCCAGGGTGCACTGTCCCTTGGCGCGGACCCAGATCACGCTACCGTTGCGGATGATGCGGTATTGGTGCGAGTAGGTGCCGCCGGTCGTCGCGGTCTTGAGAACCTTGCGGCGCCATTCGGCGACGTCGTCGGGATGAATTCGCGCTGTCAGTTCCTGCTCGCTGAACTGCGCCCGTTTGGGATAGCCGAACAGGCTGGCGCCGGTCTCGTCGAGATGGCGGATGTTGTTGGGCACGTCCCAATCCCAGAGACCGATGACCAGATCCTTCTGGGCGATGGCGGGGAGCGCAAAGATCTCGCCGGGCGCGCTGGCGTTGGCTTCGGCCGCCGCAATCCTCAGCAGATGGGCCAAAAATTCATGGTCTCGCGAAGCGGCATATCTTGCAATGTCGGCGCACATGTCGCCCAATGGTCGTCTCATTGCAGCCCTCTTGATCAATCGAAAGAAGGATCTGGTTGTGCGGGATTTCAGTCACGCCTCGGATGCGGAAGGCCTTCGTCTGATGCAGGCGTTTTTTCATATCACGGACCCGGACAGGCGTCGTGAGGTGATTGCGCTCGCCGAAAAATTAGCGATGCAATCCCGGCGGCGTGCGCTTGGCCTGCCGCTGCCGCAAGATAACGAGCCGACGAGCTAATCGTCAGGACGCGGCGGGAATATTCTTCTTCATTGCAGTTGCGCCGAAGCAGTTTTGTTCTGCGGATGACCGTCTTCGGATAATGTCCAATCCAATCAGGCCGCCAGTTTTTTTTCGCATCGGCAAGATGCTCGGCGCCGCGACGCTGCGGTTGCGTCCGGCGTGTTTGGCTTCGTAGAGGGCCAGGTCGGCCGATCGTATCAGGTCGTGGGGCGCAAGGCCCGCCTGCGGCGTCATCGCAGCGACGCCGATGCTGACGGTCGGAGACACGTCCGAGCGTCCCTGCTGTTGCGCACGCAACGACAGCACGTTCAAGCGAATCTCCTCGGCGATCCCCAAAGCGCCCTCGATCGTTTCACCCGGCAACAGCACCGCGAATTCCTCACCGCCATAGCGTGCGCAGAGATCTGAAGCACGCCTGGCGCTGCCTGCGATGCACGCCGCGAGGGATGCGAGTGCCGCGTCTCCCGCCTGGTGGCCATGGGCATCATTATAGGCCTTGAAATGATCGGCATCGATCATGAGCAGTGCGATCGGCGTTTTGCTTCGCTGGCCGCGCAGCCACTCATTTGCAAACACGTCGTCGAACCGCCGGCGATTGCTGAGCCCGGTCAGGCTGTCGGTGCTGGCAAGCAGGGCAAGCTGATTTTCCGCCGCCGAGCGCCGCTTCAGGGCCGCGACCAGAACCAGCGTCAGCGCGATCACGATCGCGCACAACGCGGCCATCAGCGACCCGATCAGCGATACCTCCCGCCACCAATCCGCGTAGATGGTTTCAAGCG
Organism: uncultured Alphaproteobacteria bacterium; assembly: GCA_963836765.1. Taxonomy (GTDB): domain Bacteria; phylum Pseudomonadota; class Alphaproteobacteria; order Rhizobiales; family Xanthobacteraceae; genus Bradyrhizobium. The sequence goes on along the minus strand of CAWILG010000048.1, from coordinate 122,284 downwards.
AGACGCCCTCGATGATCAGCAGCGGATGGCTGCCGACCTGCTGATAGACAAACACCCGCTCCACATGGTCGAGGATGGAGACGGTTTTGTAGAAGCCGGCCGACGAGGCAGGAAATTGCGTGAAAACCGTGGATTTTCGCAAGCTCTGACCGATGGTGTCGATGTCGAACGGCGCCCGCATCAGGATGGTGACGTCCGCGCTCACAAGATTCATCGAATCCTTCGGCCCGAGGCGGAGCTTCTTGAACAACCCGTGAAAATAGCTGAGCCGCATGCTGCCCGTGACAATGCCGCCAAACGATCCGTCCGCGTTGGAGATGCGTCTGGAGAAGCTGATCAAATATTGCCCGTCATCGCCGATCCAGGGCCGGCTGATGAACAGTCCGGCATCCGCGCGATGTACATGAGCCTGAAAGAAATCGCTGCCCGCAAAATTCTTTTCGGCGGGCGCCAGCGAGCGGGAATCCAGCGTGACGGTGCCGCTGGTATCGAGCACCAGAATAGCGCCCATATCCTTGGCGGTGGCGGCCCCGTCGAACAGGACGACCTGACGTAACTCCGGCGCGATCCTGTTGATCTCGGGCAGCCTGATTCCATCGACCACCGCTTGCAGCGAAAGATCGTAAAGCTCGATGTTTCGATCGATTTCGCTGGCGATGCTCGCGACCAGGTTGGCCGCGGCGGTCCGGTTGTGCTCGAAATCGCGTTCGCCCATGGTCCAGAGCACGCCACCGCAGATGGCCGAAAAGCTCAGTGTCACCGCAAGGCCGAGCGCCAGCAGCCGTTTTGTCGGCGCGGATTTTGGTTTTGGAATGCCCCAGCTCATGCGCAGTCCCGAATTCCCGCCGCGCCCCCGCGCTTTCCCCTTTCCTAAAGGTGCCATCTTGAAGAAGCCGCCGTGGTTTGCGGACAATGCGCGATCGAGGGTTATCCGGATGGTAACCATCGCGGGCGGGCTCGGTTGAGGAGGCCAGCTGCGCCGAGGCCAGTCTCCGATTGGACTGGCATGGAATGGTGCCGGTTGAGAGGATTGAACTCCCGACCTTCGGTTTACAAAACCGCTGCTCTACCGCTGAGCTAAACCGGCGAATTGAGGGGATCGGCGGCCCGAATACCAGACTTGTCCGCAAAGAGCCAGAACCTCGAAGCCTCCTTGCATCATGCCTGCGCACAAAAAAAGGCGGCCGTCAGCCGCCTTTTTCGCCTCAAAGCGCGAAAGTCCTAGTGGCAGAGATGCCGGCGGCCGTCTTCGCCGCGGAAATACGTACCGGGCGTACAGACAAAACCGTTCTGCCGCGCATAGGCGTCGCCCGCCCAGAAGCCGTTGTTGCGATCGCTCCAGCGGTCACTGTCCCGGCGGTTGTAGCTGTCGTTCCAGTTGCCGTTGTGCCGGTAGGCATGCTGCTGATAGCTGCCGGTATAGGGATTACCTGGCCCGTAATTCTGGCAATTGGCGCTTGGATAGTACTGCGCGCATTTGCCGGGATTGAGGATCACCTCCTGCGCCAGAGCAGGGCTCGCCAGCGCGGTGGCGAGGATCGCGGCGGCGCCGAGAATTCTGAATTTCGTCATACGGGTTCTCCGGAGTCGGAAGCGGTAGGGGGCAAAATAACGGATGCCGCCGGTCGATGTTCCGATTTTTGGTTGTGCAGGCTTCAAACCGGTGTGAAGTTCCGGTTTTCGGGCGATTTCAGGGACCGATGGATTTCATGCAGACGCGCGACGTCGATTACCGCAGCGATGAAGCCGATTTGCGCGGCTATCTCGCCTGGAATGAGAGTTCTGGGCCGCACCCAGGTGTCCTGGTGTTTCACGAGGGGCTGGGATTGGGTGATTTCGCCATGGAACGGGCGCGCCGGCTGGCTGGCCTCGGCTATGTTGCGCTCGCTGCCGATATGTTCGGCGAGCGGCGGCAGGCTAGGAACCTGCAGGAGGTCGCCACCCTCGTCGGCGGCCTTCGCGCCGAGCCGGAAAAATTGCGCGCCCGAGGCCGTGCTGCGCTCGACACACTGGCGGCGATGCCGCAAGTCGACGCGCAGCGCCTCGTGGCGATTGGGTTCTGCTTCGGCGGTTCGGTGGCGCTGGAACTCGCGCGCGCGGGTGCCGATCTCAAAGCCGTGGTGAGTTTCCACGGCGTGCTCACGACGAAACTCCCGGCTGTCACGGGAGCGGTGAAGGCGAGTGTGCTGGTCTTGACCGGCGCGGACGATCCATTGGCGCCGCCCGATCAGGTCGCCGATTTCGAGAACGAGATGCGCGCCGCCGATGTGCGCGACTGGCAGGTCATCAGTTACGGCAACACGATGCATGGTTTCAGCAACCCGGCCGCCGACGGTACGATGCTGCGCACGGCGCTCTACAATGCGCAGGCCGACCGCCGCTCATGGGCGTCGATGCAAAGCTTGTTCGATGAAGTGTTGGCCTGACAAAGCCTGGGATCTGGTGTTTGATGCGGCGGCAACGCTGGCAGGGGGCATATGTTCGGAATTTTGGGGCTTGGGTTTTTGCTGGGCATGCAGCACGCGCTCGAGGCCGATCACATCGCTGCCGTCTCCAGCATCGCCGCGCGCCGCAGCCATATCAGTGACATCGTCAAGCACGGGCTGACCTGGGGACTCGGCCATACGCTGACGCTGTTTGCGTTCGCCGGCGCCGCTCTCCTGCTGGGCCACGCGATCCCTGGGACGATCGCACGCCCGATCGAGACCGCTGTCGGCATCATGCTGGTCGGTCTTGGCGCGCATGTGCTGTGGCGGCTGTGGCGCGACCGCGTGCATTTTCACCGGCATGGCCATGGCGACGGCACGGTGCATTTCCACGCCCACAGCCATGCCGGCGAAACCGTCGCCCATGCCCGCGCCGTGCATGCGCATGAACATGGCTTTCGCTGGCGCACGCTGCTGGTCGGATTGATGCACGGCATGGCCGGCTCCGCCGCGCTGCTGGTGCTGACGGTCTCGCAGGCATCCAGCCCCGCCATCGGACTTGGCTATGTCGCGCTGTTCGGGATCGGCTCGATGATCGGCATGGGCGCGCTGTCGACGCTGATCGCGGTACCGATCGCGGTCTCGGCGCGCTGGCTCACGTTTGCCAATCGCGGCCTGCAAGCCGGCGTCGGCCTCGTCACCATCGCGATCGGTGTCAGGACGATTGTCGAAGCGGTGTTCGCGTAGGCCGGTTATCCCAAGCTGCCGGCCTGCGTTAACAATTGCTGATTGCGATCTGTCGCAATTGAACAAGCGCGGATGCTGGCGCGTTAGGCTTACCGGCAGTTTGGTCGGGCGCTTTAACCCTTGGATCCGCGCGTTGGATTAGGTTGCGGCCAGAGCGGTCGGGACTCCAAGCAATGCGCGTTCGCGTGACACTGGCAATTTTGATGGCGACGACGTCGGCGGCTTTTGCCGGCGGCGGCTTCGACATCGTCGTTCCAGGCCGCGTCGGCGTGCCGGTCATCATTAACGGCATCGATGCATCCTATGCGGTGATCGAAGGCGAATGGGGCCTTGGTCAGAACTGGCAAGTGCAGCCGACCATTTATGGTGGCCGCGTCATCGATCCGGTTCCGAATGTCGGCCACTATTATCCCAGCGCGGGCCAGATGCCGGGCTACGGCCGTCTGGAGATCGAACCGCCGCCGGGCCGCAGATTGCCGCAGCCCGCCGAAAGCTATCATCAATCCTGGTCGGCACAGTCGGCGCCGTTGCCGGCGCAGTCCGATGTGCCGGTCGATCCGCCCGCGATCATCTATGCGCCGCAGGGCGATGGTTTCCCCGGCGCGCCACCGAACGTTCACCCGCAGACATCGGGGGATGCCGCAGTAACTTCCGAGGAAAACGTCGAAGAAAACTTTGAAGAAGCCAACGTCCACAAGAAAACACTTACAGGAGAGAGTAATGCGTCACATGATTTCAGGATTGGTCGCGGCCGTCGCCGTGCTGGTTGCCGCGCCCGCAATGGCGTGTGGTTTCAACCCTTGCGGCTGGCAGCCGCAGGTCTATGTCGCGCCGGTCGTGACCCCCGAGTATTCCGGCTGCAACCCCTGCGGCGGCGGTTGGGGCGGCGGCTGGGCCCATGAGCGGCTCGCCGATCCCGAGCAGCAATATTACTACGTCAACCAGGGCCCGACCTATACCGGTCCCGGCGCCTGGGCTCCGGAGCCGAGCTATCACGAGACCTCCGTATCCTATGGCAACCCCTATTATTCCGGCCATGTCGGTGGCTACGGCTACGGCGCGTACCGCCATCATCATGTCGGCTACGGGCATGCCGGCTACTACCACGGCGCGCGCATGGGCTATGGCTACGGCGCGCATCGCTATGGCTATGGCGGGGGTGGCTACGGCCATCGCGCGATGCGCCGCTACTACTGAGCTACGACTGGTTGACAACGTAGACTAAAATTCTCAGCGCCCGTTCGCGTGACACGAACGGGCTTATTGTGGCCAGCCCGTTGCTTGATGCAATAAACTGCTGCAGCACAGCCACTCATTGCATTTTTTGCAATCTTACTGCCGCCGTGTGGAGCCCTAAAACTCGATTTGGGTGCATTTCTGGGTGCAGATGAGAAAACGCGATCCGGATCGGATATCATCTCATCCTGAAGCCAGTGAAGCCATGACCCCCACCCCCGTCAAAATCACCTTCGGCGAGATGCGCGCATCCGGCGTCGGCGACAGTCCTCGTGTATTCCGCGATGAGTGACGGCCAGCGCGGTTGCAAAAAAAAAGGCCCCAGTCGTGAGACCGGGGCCGCGTTGGGAAGGTTTGGTCTACCGGGGTAATGGGGGTCTCGGTACCCAAGCCATCCAAGCTCAAGACGCACCCATCTAAACTCAGGAACCAAGTCAGCGACAATTGTCCTGAAGTCCAGTGTCCCTTCGTACAGTACAGTGGCCCGCATGACCCCACCCCGCAAAAAATCACCTTCGGCGAACTCCGCAACCAAGGCGTCACCGAGATCCTGATCTATTGCCGCGACCACCGCTGTTCGCACCACACCGAAGCCAATGCTGACGGCTGGGCCGACGACGTCCGGCTGTCGGATACATGCGCGCGCTGCAGCATCCACGCCGCGAACTGTTCGCCATGTTGACTCAATTCAGACACCCGACTCAGGCGAATCTGCTGGCGTGAAGCCGGCGTCTCGACGGGTGGCGGATTGATCCCTGAGCCACCTTTGCGAGCGGAGTTTCAAAGGCCCGGATCGAGCCCCACGCTCGCCGGGCCTTTGTGCTGTCTGGAGGTCTCCAGCGCATCCGGGATCAAGCACGAGTTGCCGCGATCACCGCTGCAGCCACCACATCGAGATCAATGCTGACGGCTGGGCGGATGACGTTCGACTGTCGGACGTCGAGCCGAAGTTCTTCTGCACCGGCCGACGTGGCGGGAAGATCAGGCCGAAGTTCGGCCCGGCCAAGATGGGCACCGCCGATTAGATGCCATCGGTCAGGCTGACCGACAAAAACGCGCCCGGACTGGCCTTGGTCCATCGTCTTATTTCAGGCCGCTGCGCGACCGCGTCTAAGTCAGGTGGGGGAACAGGGTTGGGTTTGATGGTTTCAAACAAGCTGCGCGCACCGTGGGTGCCCGCACTTATCGTGCCGCCCGAGCCGTCAGGATCGCTGGAAGAATGGCAGTCCTATCGCGCCGGGCTGGATGAGCTAGAGGCCCGGCTGCTGGTCAGTCATCCCGATCTAAGCTGGCTGGACGGATTGCGCTCATTCAAGGCCGAGGCCGATGCCGGGATCCGGGCGCGCTCCAGCGGGACGCCATCCCCTGACATCACCCCGGTATCACTGCCGAGAACTCCGCGTCCGGCCAAGATGGGGACCGCCGGTTAGATGCGGCACCTCTCCGGCTTCATCCCGCCGTGGCATGACGGCTACGCCTCATGGTGCGCCGGGACGATCAGCGTGTCCGCTGCTTCACCAGGAACGGCCACGACTGGACCGACCGCTTCCCTTCCATCGTCGACGCTGCACACCGCCTCAACGCGCAATCGTTCCTGATCGACGGCGAGGCCATCATCATCGGCGACGACGTCACGCATGACTTCCATGCTCGCCGCGGTCGAACTGGTGCGCAACAACAGAAGTGGCCATTAGATGCGGCCGCGTCCACCGCAACCCCCGTTGATATTACTACGCTTTCTAGGGTTTTCGGCTAAAACCCCCGGCTAAACCTCGCCTTAAAAGGGGTCCGTAGGACACGTTTTCTTCCCTGAGGGTACGGCGGCCCGGTCCGGAGCCGGAAGAGATGCCGGTGGTCCACGGCAACTGGGCGAGCGGGGTTGTGGTACAATATCCACGCGAGAGGAGCGTGCGTGGCTAATGCCGCAAGAGCAACCAGGTCGTGTTGGACGCAGGCTCGCCGCAATCGTCGCGGCTGACGTCGCAGGCTATTCCCGCTTAATGGGCCTCGACGAAGTAGGCACCGCCCGCGCACTCCGCGAACACCGGGCTATCACCGACGCACTCGTCGCAAAGCACGGTGGTCGTCTGGTGAAGACCACAGGGGACGGCGTGCTGCTTGAGTTTCCCTCGGTCGTTGACGCGGTCGAGTGTGCTGTCGCCATGCAAGCTGTGATGGCCGAGCGCAACGCGGAGGTGCCCATTGATCGCCGTATGCTGTTCAGGATCGGGATCAACCTTGGAGACATCCTGATCGAAGGCGAGGACATCCTCGGTGACGGTGTCAACGTCGCTGCAAGGCTTGAGGGGATCGCCGAGCCCGGTGGCATCTGCATCTCGTCTTCTGCCTACGATCAGGTTCGGGGCAAAGTCGCGGTCCAGATCGCCGATCTTGGGGAGCAGAAGTTGAAGAACATCGACCGCCCCGTGCGCGTCTACGCAGTAAAACCGAACGGTTATCTGGTTGCACGGGGCGGGGTACCCTCGCACCTGGAGGCCCAAAAGCCACTCCCGCTCCCCGACAAACCTTCCGTTGCTGTGCTGCCATTCACCAACATGAGCGGCGATCCGGAACAGGAATACTTTGCCGACGGAATGGTCGAGGACATCATCACGGCGCTGTCTCGTTTCAAGGCGCTGTTCGTCATCGCCCGTAACTCCAGCTTCACCTACAAGGGGCGCGCCGTCGACGTGAAGCAGGTCGGGCGCGAGCTTGGGGTGCGCTACGTGCTGGAAGGGAGCGTTCGCAAGGCGGCAAACAGAGTGCGCATCACGGGACAACTCGTCGATACCGCCACGAGCGCGCATCTTTGGGCAGACCGGTTTGATGGTGGGCTCGACGACGTCTTCCATCTGCAGGACCAGGTGACCGAGAGCGTTGTCGGGGCGATCGCGCCAGCGGTGGAAAAAGCCGAGATCGAGCGTGCCAAGCGCAAGCCGACCGAGAGCCTCGACGCCTATGCCCTCTATTTACGCGGTTTGGCCAGGCTTTATCAGATTGGTAACCGGCAAGCGAACGCCGAGGCACTGCGCCTTTTCAACAGTGCGATCGAGCTCGACCCCGATTTTGCGTCCGCCTACGGTCGTGCCGCCAATTGCTACGCCTTTGCCAAGGGCAATGGCTGGATTTCAGACACACCGAACGAGATTGCGGAAGTGACGAGGCTCGCTCAGCGGGCTGTTGAGTTGGGCAAGGATGACGCGATCGCACTCGCCACCAGCGGGTGGGCGCTAGCTTATGTTGTTTGCGATCTTGGGGTAGGCGCCGCCTTGATCGATCGCGCGCTTGTGCTCAATTCCAATTTGGCCGAGGCATGGATGTACGGCGGCTGGGCCAAAATCTGGCTCGGCGAGCCGGAAGCGGCGCTCGAGCGCTTCGCGCATGCCATGCGCCTGAGCCCACTTGATCCGCGGCTGACGGCAATGCAAGTCGGGACCGCGCATGCACATTTCTACCTGGGCCGCTATGACGAAGCGGCATCGCGGGCGGCAATGGCATTGCAGGGCAATCCGGACTTTCAACCTAGATTGCGCATCGCCGCAGCAAGCAACGCAATGGCCGGACGGTCAGAGCAAGCACACAAGGCAATGGCTCGACTGCGGCAACTCAATCCCGCGCTACGTGTTTCCAATCTCAACGATGTGCGGGGCCCTTATCGGCGTGCCGAAGACCTCTCGCGATTGGAAGAAGGATTGCGGCAAGCCGGGCTGCCCGAATGACCATCGCAGCAGTGTTCGCCGGTGGCGACGGGTGATCGAATGGAAGCGTGATGTCGCACAAAGCGGACATGCAGATCGCCGCATAGAATGTCCGTTCTTGGGGGGCAGAGGGGACGTGTCGCACGGCGTGTTTTATGAATACATGCCGAGCACGAGCATCCTTTTGGCGACGCGGCGCAAAGCGGCGGGCCAGTTCCAGGCGACGACCAAACCTAACGCATCGTAACAAAAGTTGATGGCGACGCGTCCGATGCTCCCCGTGCTTAGCCGTGGCTCCCCGTGTTCCGCCGTGGCTCTCCGGGCGCGTTGATAAAACGCAATAACAAATTCAACAATACGCGCGCGATAAATTTTCAAGAGAGAGGAGAATTGAATATGTCTACTATCGAAAACAGCACTTCATGGGACTACGCGCCCTATGAATTTTGTCGGCAGGCTAAGATAACCCCCAACCGCCTTGCCTACGACAAAGATCGCGCGACCTTGATCGGTATCGTGAAGCGCAGCCGTAGCGGTGAAGACTATGCGCTTAGTAAGGGCCTGCTCGATCTCCTAATTCGGTTGCTCGGATTAGGAAAGCGGAAAAATGGCAGTCCGGTCCAGTCCGCGATTGTCGTATTGATGGACGGCGACAAGATCGTCGAGCAATTGACGGCGGAAGAGCAACGGACCAGCTTCGGAATATCAGTCCAGAAGAAGGCAAGCTCGGCCCTTACTGGTGGATCAAGCCTACTACCGCCACTGACGATCAGGTATGGGGCTGAGGTAATCAAAGGTCCAACGATTAAGGACGGGGCGGCCACGGTATGGCCGCCCTTTTCTTTGTCGCTGCTTCGTTGCCAACGAAGTCGCCGCCCAATGACATCATGCCACCCACAGCAGCAAGATTTAAGCTGTGCCGAGAAATTGGCCACTCGTTTCAGTGAGCGATCATTACCGCCACGACGCCGAACGAGAATATGCAACCGGCGACCAAGGACCAAAAGGTAAAAGCGATCTGCTTGGGCATAAAGGTTAACGCGGCGCGATAACTGGGGTTCCTAGCGGGCGATTGGTTCCCGCCGATATTGATAGAAAGGCCGTCCGAAGGCGCGACTGGAGGACCATCCTGCGGCATCTGCCGGCTGAATGCCTCCCTCCCGTGCCGGTGACTCACGGAGGACATATATGGATACAACAACCATCGAACTCACCGCCACATTCGACGGCCCATCATGGGTGCATGCGTCCTATGACGTTCTCCAGCGTGAACAGATATCCCCCAACAAACTGGCATATAACGCAAACCTCACGACGTTGTGCGTGATTGTGAAGTGGAGTAGCGGTGGCGACTTTGCGCTGAGTCAGGGTGCACTCAACTATCTGCTCAAGGATTAGACCACGGAGCCCGCAGAGACGGCAGCTCGGTGCTGCAGGCGATTATTGTATTTGCTGACGTTGACGTTGATGGCCTGCGGTTCAAGGTGGTCAAGCAATTCACTGCGGAAGAAATGCATGATCAGTTTGACGGTATTGAGCCGGTGAAAGGAACGCTTGGCCCTTACTGGTGGATCACGGCTTCCGCTTGTGACGATGATGATGGGATATTTCGACGATGGCTTCCAAGACCGGAGAGCAATTGCTTTTTTAGGACTTGGATCTGTCGGATGTTATAAAACCATCTTCTGAGTGGACCGAGGGCCAGCGCGAAGCATTGTATGTACTTGTCACGGCAGTTATCGAGTGTCTTGATTTTGATCCTGACACCAGGTTGAAAACCGTTTGGGCCAGAATGTGTGAAGCCCTGAAGATCGAAGAACTTGACCTGGACGATGTTTACACAAAGCTGTTCGCGCTAGCGGACCAGCGCCGAGGTGGGCGCGTATGAGAAGAACGGCCTATGGCGCAGGCGTCGTCGGCGGATGGGCGGTGGGGGGTCGCTTCTCGCCCTTAGGTCCTCTAGGCATCCTTGCGCTCCCACACCGTGACGAATGAGGCGCGATGGTTGTTTCCCAGCACGTCTTGGAAATCGGGTTGGAAAAAGACTGTCACAATGCGCCAATCGTCATGTAGGCCGCTGTTCAATTCGACCTCCAGCATGGGTTGGTCGGCCCAAACGGATGTAATTTTAAACCTATCTTCCCGCCGCGCGGACATGGCAACCCTGCTTTGCTGGCTTCTAAGACAGGATAATGCTTATAGCGGTAAGCTTCGCAAGGTTCGAGGGGCTAACGCTTTGATGCAATCCTCAAACAAGGTCCGAGCAATTCCGGTCCTTGCGCCGGCTACCGCTGGATCGATAACGTCAGCTTACTGGGCGCTACGCTGTGCTTTTCGAGGTTAGTGCTGACCTTGCATGGGTCGCTCGCTCTATCTCAGGCGGCGGATGTTGTAGTCCTGCCATCGCACACCAGACACTGACATAGGCCGCATGCAATGACCTGTCTTCAACACTATCCTTGAAGTTCGGGTAATCGATAAGGTCGATCATTGCGGCCAACGCCTGTTTCACCACATCGCGTGGCAAAATTGCCCGATAAAGATAATCACTGTCGGTTTGCCGGGTTACCTTGGCATTTGGCAATACCTTCTCGATGTCGCCAGCGCGTCGAGCCCTGACTAGCAGTGCAGCCGGGCCACAATCCTTGCTTACGATCGACAGGTAGCTGTTGTTCGTCATTATCCACATTTGATCCTCTCCCTATTCTTATCTGCTTCGTCGCAGACGCGCCGACAATGTGACGGCACCTCCTCGTTTTCTAAAACCTAGCACTTTGTGATGGGGCAAAACGAAGCGTTGTGTCTAGAGGCTAATGTCGCGTGGGGGTCATTTTCGGATTTTGACGCGCTTAAGCGCGAGGTCCGCTTTGCCTCTGATATTGTTGCAAAAGTCGAAAATCGAACAACCCTAAAAATCTAGACGAAAGTTGGTCTTTGGGCCTCTCCGCTGCTGCGTCGCTTTTCAAAGCCGTTACGGAGGTCCGTAATTGATTCTGGGTAAAACGATATGGTCCCTCACGTCGCCGCGCGTAAGACGCATGAGCGGACTAAGAATTTTCGTTCGCTACACCAAAAGACTTTTTCAACAATATCTGCCAATACCAGACATGAGGACAACGTCGCGCCGCAGGTCGCTCATCCGCCTCATCGGCACTGATGAGGCTGCGAGTAGGCCGCCACAGCAAGAATAGTAGCGAGGCGACGCGCAGTTATTCCGGCATGCCCGCTATCCGGCACGCTTCCGCATATCGTTGAAAATCTTGGGGTCGACGAAAGTTCCATCTGTTTATAACAGTCGAGATGCGCTGGGTGGGGTCGATCTGTCGCGCGACCGCCCAGGCCTGTCGTGCTTCTTCAACCCGTCCCGCCATCGCATGGCATGCCATCAGGACGCGATGTGCACCTACATAATCGGGGTTCTGCTGCAGAGCAGTTTTCGCCCACAGGGAACCTTCTTCATACCGACCAGCTAAGAAATGCGCCATTGCCATTCCATTTTGGGCCAAAAAAATACGCGGATCGAGGGGATCATCCGTAAACCGATTTGGAATTGTTCTATCGCGGCGTCTTTGTCACCGAGACAAAGCTGTACGTACCCGTTCCAAATTCGTGCAGCGGCCAGATTTGGATCGAGGCTTATGGCCCGCGCCAGTAGCGCCGCACCCTCCTCCACTTCTCCGACGAATAGCCCGAGGGCGCGCCCAGCTAATGCAAGCACCGACGGATCATCTTTATCAAGTTCAATGGCCCGTCTCGCCAGTCGCCGAACCTCCGTTATATCTTCAGCACCACCATTGCTCCAGCCAAACCCCCACCTTTGGACAAAGCAATCTGCCCCCAGCGCGAATGGGGCTGCGAAGTCGGGATCGAGATTGTTGGCCGTCTGGGTGAGCTTGAGCGCTTCTGTATTCGCTTCTCGCGTAAAGCGATAAATATTTGCCAGGGCGCGAAGATAGTAATCATATGCTTGTAGGCTCTCGGTCGGTTTGTGCTGAGCCCTCGCAATTTCGGCCCGCTCAAGTTGAGGCGCGATTGCGCCTATTACGCTTATCGTCACGCGATCCTGCAGATCGAAAATGTCTTCAAGTGTACTGTCGTATCTGTCTGCCCAGATGTGGTTACCCGTCGCGGCATCAACGAGCTGCCCGGTGATGCGAACGCGATTACCGGACTTGCGGACGCTTCCCTCCAGCACGTAACGCACACCAAGTTCGCGGCCGACCTGCTTGATGTCGACGGCTTTGCCTTTGTAGGTGAAGCTCGAATTGCGGGCGATGACGAATAGCGATTTTGACCGCGACAGTCCCGTGATGATATCCTCCACCATGCCATCGGCGAAATATTCCTGCTCCGCGTCGCCGCTCATGTTCTGGAAGGGCAACACCGCTATGGAGGGCTTGTCGGGGAGCGCGAGTGCCGGAGCTTGCAGGCGAACCCGTTGCGCCTTCAGAGCGCTTTGGCCACTAAGCTCGAACCCGCCACGCGCGCATTGGCTCGGCAATGTTCTTGAGGGTCTGCGGCCCAAGGTCCTCGCAGGCAATCTCGACCTTGCCCCGGATTTGCCGATAGGCGTCATCCGACATGCAGATACCGCCCGCCTCGGCAATGCCTTCAAGCCGGGCAGCAATATTGACGCCGTCACCGAAAATGTCGTTTTCATCAATGATGATATCACCGACATGGATGCCGATACGAAATTCGATCCGGTTGATCCTGCGGCACACCGGAGTTCTGTTCGGCATACGCCGCTGAACTTCGACTGCACAGCGTCGCGTCCACGGCGCTGGCGAACTCGACCAGCATGCCGTCGCCGGTCGTCTTGACGATGCGGCCTCGATGGGAGGCTATAGCGGGGTCAGCAAGGCCCTTTCTGATAGCCTTTAGCCGGGCCAGCGTGCCTTCTTCGTCAGCACCCATCAGACGGCTATATCCGGCGACATCCATCGCCAGAACAGCCGCTAGCCGTCGATCAACGCGTTCGCCGGTCACTGAACGCCCCGCAATCAGATATTAGGCCCTCATCAGAGCATATTGGGCCGCGTTTGGGCTGGAGGCTCATTGTCGCGTTGGGGTGTATTTCCGGATTTCGATGCGCCAAGCGCGAGGTCCGCTTTGCCCCTATCAACGGACATGGTCAGCGCGACGCCGCATGTCCGAAAAGTGCCATCTGCGGAAGCGTGCTGTGTCTCGATTCGATTAATCTGTCGCCCACGTCGATGCGATACCGGCTAGCTCCGCAGTGACCGGCACATTTCAACGATCTCCTGCGGTTCAGGCCGGGTGCGATAATCTGCATCGACATGAGCGTAGGCAACACTGCCGGAGCGATCGATCACGAATGTCCCGGGCACAGGAAGTATCCATCGCCCGTCGGCATTTCGTTTCTCGAGATCAAGACCGGAGCTCTTCAGCACGTTTTTGGCAGCATCATCCATTTCAAAGGTAAGGCCGAACTGTTCGGCGACCTTGCCACCATGATCGATTAGGACCGGAAATTTCGCGTCTTCGGCGCGGGCATCGTCACCGGAAGCTGGTGCGGCCTCCGGTGACACCGCAATCAAGGCGGCGTTGGCGTCGGACAGCTGCGATCGAACTTCGAGCAATCCGCGGAGATAGAGATTGCAATAGGTACACCAGGTGCCGCGATAGAACACCACGACCAGTGAGCCGCACTCGCCCAGGGCAAGATGCTCCCCCAGACTCCACATTCCGCCCTCTGCCATTGGCAGCGAAAAGTGCGGTGCCTTGTCGCCGACACCGATGGCGTTGGTCCTCGCGCTCAAGGCCTTTGTAGCGGGGCCTATCTGGCCTCCGAACAGGACATTGGATTGCTCGACGCCTCGTCGTGCGATCAGCTTTTCGGTGAACTGGGTAAGGGAAGCTGCGAGAGGGACGGCAGGCCGCGTGTGAGCACCTTCTTCGCTCATGTTTCCTACTCCGTGGCTATTTCCAGCTATATGCGGCCAGCATAAACGAGTTGCCCGGAACGAGCTATCCTAGTCAGCCTTCAACTTAGCGTCGAGTGGCTGCAATCGGGCCCCCTGCCAAGTCCGCTCAGGGCCAAAAGCGCCGTTTTGGCTCGTCGTCGAGCACTTCCGGTGTGCCCCGATCAACGGACATCCCCACACCGGGTCGGTTGGTCCGGATCGTGCCAAAACCGGAAGTGACAAGTCTTATTCGATCACCGCGTCGGCGCGAGCGAGCAGCGCTGGCGGCAGCGTGAGGCCCAGTGTTGTTGCGGTCTTTAGATTGATGACGAGTTCATATTTCGTCGGCGCCTGCACCGGAAGATCGGCAGGCCCGCTCGCCTTTCAGAATACGATCCACGTAACTGGCGGCAAGCTTTACGATGATGCGACCAGATCGGCTCATTGAGGTATTCAGACCACCATTATCTACCCATGTCCGGTGCGGATAAATAGCAGGCAAGCCGTGTCGCGCCGCCAGTTTGATAATAATCTCACGGTGCCCCGTCACGGCTGCGCTCGCAGTTACGATCAGCCCCCCATGCTGAGAACGCTCGATCTTGTCAATCCCGGTTTCAATTGCACGGTCGTCCTGCACACCGATCGGAACAACATCGACACCGAGAGAGCCGGAGACCGATTGAATAACCGCGAATTGCCCGATCCCGGCAGCGACCGTTTCATCCCCTGATGATTGCCCGCCCGGGTAACTGCTGGTACGGCCTGCTTGAGTATTTCCAGCCACTTGACGCTCAGACCGTACTCGAACTGCGCGAACCCAGTGGCATTACCACCCGGATGCGCAAGGCTCTCGACAAATCCGGCGCCCACTGGATCAACGGCTGCCATGAATACAACTGGGACGGTGCTGGTCGCCTGCAACATTATCCCCGTCGCAGTACCACCTGATGTAACGACAACATCCGGTCGTCCGGCTAGCAACTGGTCTGCATGCTTGCGGAGATCAGTTGCCTTAGGGGGAGTTCGATGAACATCAAGTCTTAGGTTCTGACCCTCGATCCAGCCGAGGTCCCGCAACCCGTCCTTCATCCCTGTAAATCGTCCTTCGTAATAGGGATCATCCGTCGTCTCAGCAATTAGAACGGCCACGCGGCGGACGGGTTCTGACTGTTGGGCAAGGACAGTCGACGGCAGCAAAGCCACAACCCCAGCAATGAACTCCCTCCGCCTCATTCGATCACCCTATTGGGCACCCCTCAGTCAATTCATATGATCATAGCTAGCCATTCTCGACCAGAGGGAGGAATGGTCTAAAAGGTCTGCTGCGGGTCCAGACTGTGTGAAAACTCCGATCCGCAACTTGCGCGTAGAATTTCCATCTCGATTTCGTCGATATCGGAATGGATTTCGCGGGCAGCGTCTTTCGGAAGAAGGCAATTGAGAAAACTATTCTGCGCATCTGTCGCGGAGGCGCGTTTTCACGCAGCCTGGGTTTTTTTTTTTTTTTTTTTTTTTTTTTTTTTTTTTTTTTTTTTTTTTTTTTTTTTTTTTTTTTTTTTTTTTTTTTTTTTTTTTTTTTTTTTTTTTTTTTTTTTTTTTTTTTTTTTTTTTTTTTTTTTTTTTTTTTTTTTTTTTTTTTTTTTTTTTTTTTTTTTTTTTTTTTTTTTTTTTTTTTTTTTTTTTTTTTTTTTTTTTTTTTTTTTTTTTTTTTTTTTTTTTTTTTTTTTTTTTTTTTTTTTTTTTTTTTTTTTTTTTTTTTTTTTTTTTTTTTTTTTTTTTTTTTTTTTTTTTTTTTTTTTTTTTTTTTTTTTTTTTTTTTTTTTTTTTTTTTTTTTTTTTTTTTTTTTTTTTTTTTTTTTTTTTTTTTTTTTTTTTTTTTTTTTTTTTTTTTTTTTTTTTTTTTTTTTTTTTTTTTTTTTTTTTTTTTTTTTTTTTTTTTTTTTTTTTTTTTTTTTTTTTTTTTTTTTTTTTTTTTTTTTTTTTTTTTTTTTTTTTTTTTTTTTTTTTTTTTTTTTTTTTTTTTTTTTTTTTTTTTTTTTTTTTTTTTTTTTTTTTTTTTTTTTTTTTTTTTTTTTTTTTTTTTTTTTTTTTTTTTTTTTTTTTTTTTTTTTTTTTTTTTTTTTTTTTTTTTTTTTTTTTTTTTTTTTTTTTTTTTTTTTTTTTTTTTTTTTTTTTTTTTTTTTTTTTTTTTTTTTTTTTTTTTTTTTTTTTTTTTTTTTTTTTTTTTTTTTTTTTTTTTTTTTTTTTTTTTTTTTTTTTTTTTTTTTTTTTTTTTTTTTTTTTTTTTTTTTTTTTTTTTTTTTTTTTTTTTTTTTTTTTTTTTTTTTTTTTTTTTTTTTTTTTTTTTTTTTTTTTTTTTTTTTTTTTTTTTTTTTTTTTTTTTTTTTTTTTTTTTTTTTTTTTTTTTTTTTTTTTTTTTTTTTTTTTTTTTTTTTTTTTTTTTTTTTTTTTTTTTTTTTTTTTTTTTTTTTTTTTTTTTTTTTTTTTTTTTTTTTTTTTTTTTTTTTTTTTTTTTTTTTTTTTTTTTTTTTTTTTTTTTTTTTTTTTTTTTTTTTTTTTTTTTTTTTTTTTTTTTTTTTTTTTTTTTTTTTTTTTTTTTTTTTTTTTTTTTTTTTTTTTTTTTTTTTTTTTTTTTTTTTTTTTTTTTTTTTTTTTTTTTTTTTTTTTTTTTTTTTTTTTTTTTTTTTTTTTTTTTTTTTTTTTTTTTTTTTTTTTTTTTTTTTTTTTTTTTTTTTTTTTTTTTTTTTTTTTTTTTTTTTTTTTTTTTTTTTTTTTTTTTTTTTTTTTTTTTTTTTTTTTTTTTTTTTTTTTTTTTTTTTTTTTTTTTTTTTTTTTTTTTTTTTTTTTTTTTTTTTTTTTTTTTTTTTTTTTTTTTTTTTTTTTTTTTTTTTTTTTTTTTTTTTTTTTTTTTTTTTTTTTTTTTTTTTTTTTTTTTTTTTTTTTTTTTTTTTTTTTTTTTTTTTTTTTTTTTTTTTTTTTTTTTTTTTTTTTTTTTTTTTTTTTTTTTTTTTTTTTTTTTTTTTTTTTTTTTTTTTTTTTTTTTTTTTTTTTTTTTTTTTTTTTTTTTTTTTTTTTTTTTTTTTTTTTTTTTTTTTTTTTTTTTTTTTTTTTTTTTTTTTTTTTTTTTTTTTTTTTTTTTTTTTTTTTTTTTTTTTTTTTTTTTTTTTTTTTGATGCACCAGTAATTCCAAAAACTCAATAATTAAGCAGCTCCTTTACTGATCAATGTCGGCGTAAAATAGTTGCCCTTGGCAATCTCCAGTATGAGCAAGAGCTATGGCTTTAGGAAGCTCAATATCTCTGCTCCGGGTCATTCTCGACCGAAATGGCGTGTCCGCCCTACGTCTTCTTTCCCCCCGATAGCGACCGAATTGCGGACATCGCTGGAGGTCTGAGGTGCCGATCAGCTTTTGCGCCTGCCCGGGTAGATTTACCGACTGGCGCACTATTTCGCTGAAGCCCAATACGTCGAGAAACGCGACATAGCGCTCCGAATAAACATCCTCTTCGACCTCAGTTGTCATGAGCGTGATGTTACCGCTGTCCGGGCCACCATGTCGATAGCGGGTCATTGGCTGAAATCTTGGTTGATCGCAGCGCCACGAGATGGCTGCGCTTGTAGGCATAGCCGCGAACCTGCGAGCAATCTTTGCAGCGCATGTAGCGCTCCAGCTCATGGACCGGCGTTGTCTTCGGTCGCCGCACGATGTCAAGCGCGACGGTCTGGTGCGTGCTGCAACCAAGGCACTTCACTTCGAGGTAGCCGAACCCGGCGTTGATTGCGTCCCCGAGCGCGGGCGATGGCTGCGCCGGACCTTGGAAGCCGAGCATGCGCTTATTCCACGCCTCGACCGCGAGCCGGTCGGCTTGCTTGCGCGCCTCAGCGGCCCGTTCTGCCGCCGCCCGAACGGACGCGCCGTAAAATCGTCTCGCGTGACTTGGTGCCCATGCGAGTGAGGATCGCCGGACCGCGAGGGAGAGGCAAGCCGCTACAGCTTGCGGTGGATGACGTGTCGGGCACAAACGAAGGCGGCTCAGCACCTCCTTGGGGAACGGTTCGCCCGCGTCGACTGGCGCGCCAACCCTGCGCACCAGTGTAAAGCAGAAGTTGGACTTCTGGGCTGTCAGGACGGCTTTTGCCACCCCAACCGGACATTGGGTCGCAGCTCCTTGGGCCGATTGCTTTCCCACTCGCGGCCCCGTCGCAAAGTGCTAGGCTTTAGACCTCGGCAAAATGTTCCTCTTGGGGGAGTCAATGAAACGGCGGGAGTTTATCGCGGCACTCGGCGGTGCCGCAGCATGGCCGACTGTTGCGCTCGCGCAGCCAGCGAAGCTACCGACTATCGGGCTTCTCGTCCCGGGCACACCCGCTTCGTTCGGCCAAAGGATAGCGGCTTGGACGCAGAGGCTGCGCGAACTTGGTTGGACCGAAGGCCGCACTGTCGTGATTGAATATCGCTGGGCCGAAGCACAACGCTTCGACGAGATTTTGAACGAGTTTGTTCGGCTCAAGGTCGATGTAATTTTTACGGCAGGAACTCCGCCCGCCATCGCGGCTCAGAAGGCAACGTCGAACATTCCGATAGTGTTCGTGGCGGCGGGAGATCCAGTCGGTACCGGTCTCGTCGCGAGCCTGGCCCGACCAGGCGGAAACATCACCGGATGGTCGAACCAAACCCCCGATCTCGCTGGCAAACGCTTAGAACTCTTGCGCGAAATCGCGCCCGATCTCCGCAGGCTGGCGATGATGGTTAGGACCGAGAACGTTTCCGCCGCTGCGGAGGCGCGCGAAGTTCAGCTAGCAGCAAAGGCATTCGACATTCAGGTTGTCCCACTCGAAATCCTCAGCGCGAATGATATCGTCCCCGCCATCGACGCATTGAAAGCGCGCGCGGATGCGCTTTATGTCGTCGTCAATTCGCTGTTGTTGGTCCATGCAGTTCGCATAAGCACCGTGGCGTTAGGCGCGAGTGTTCCAACGATGCACGGGGCACGGGAATTCGTGGTTGCGGGTGGTTTGATGTCTTATGGCGCGGACTTTGTGGACCTCTGGCGGCGGAGTGCCGATTACATCGACAAGATATTGCGCGGAGCGAAGCCCGCCGGTATCCCAGTCGAACAGCCCACCAAGTTTGAATTGATCCTCAATCTGACGACTGCGAAGGCGCTTGGCCTTACCGTACCGCCAACTCTGTTCGCCCGCGCCGATGAGGTGATCGAATAGTCCAGCGACTTCCGGTTGAGGCACTTTTCGGACATGCCGAGACAGCCTGACGATGTCCGCACCGGGGCGAAGCAGACATCCGTCGTCAATCCTGTTCACCCAGCGGCGGCTCACCCTGTTCGTCCGCCAGCTTGGTGCAGGCTTCGGCAATCTCGGTGCGCAACTCGCGCAGCACGGCTCCGGCTCTCCGTCGCAGGTCTGCACCGGCAACGCGCGCAGGCCAGCCGCCGAGCTTCGTCAATACAAGGCCAGCCATTTGGTCGATCATGGCTTCGTGCGCATCACGGCTCATCAATTCGCGCGGGGCCTGCATCAGCCGCAACTGCAGCATCTCGGTCTTGGCCGCAACGTGTGCAGCGTCGGCCTCGGTGCGCGGCGATTGCTGCCGCTCGCGCCGCACGTATCGCAGGTAGGCAACTCGGCTCTGATCGAGCGGGAAGCCGTCACGTTGCCGCTGGATCACGCCTTCAGCTTCGAGCTTGCCGATGTAGGTCCGGCTGCAATCGAGGTGCAGCGCCAAGGCTGATGCGGTGACGGTTGGGGGCTCGGCGACGGACGGGCAATCAATGGCGACGGTCTCAACCATCGTGTTCGTTCCGGTTGCGTCGCGGTAGGATAGCTCACTTCCCAGAGACGAACAAATTCGGCCTAAAGCCGGTGTCTTGAGCAAGCCAACGTGACAAGATCCCGCCATGCGGAGAAGCTCTCCGACGCGCTGGAGATAAGGATAATCGATGCTGCGGCGGAAAGGCGGCGAGACATGCACACTTTGAAACTGGAATGGGTGGCGGGAGTGGACGGGTTCAAGAGCAAGTGGTGTGTGGTTCTGCTGCACCTTGGTAGTGGCGAGAGACGACAGCGTATCGTGCCGACGTTCTCCTCGCTTTTGGAACTCCCGGAGCGCCCCACGATAATCTGCGTCGACATCCCAATCGGGTTGCCGGAGTTCACTCCGACAGGTGGCCGGGCCTGCGAGAAGCAGGCCCGGAGTGTTCTCGGCCAAAAGGCATCCTCCGTATTTTCGGCATTGGGTCGCTCTTGCTTAAAAGGGTCTTCGCGGATTGAAGCTGACCGACTTAACCGGGAAGGCGGAGGGGTTGGTGTGAGCGCTCAGGCGTGGGGCTTGTCAAAGAAATTACAGGAGGTCGATGCTTGCATGACCGCTGAACGGCAGCAGACGATCTATGAGGTACACCCGGAGCTGTCCTTTTGGGCCATGAAAGGGAAAGCGCCGATGCTCCACAGTAAGAAGACAGGCGGTGGTACGAAGGAAAGGGTGGCTGCCCTCGTTCATCAAGGTGGTTTTCCGACTGAGTATGTGGAGAGATTACCTGCTGGCTTAAAGGTTGGACGAGATGACTTCCTCGACGCTTGTGCCGCCCTTTGGACAGCAACGCGCATCGCAAATCGCGAAGGTAATCGTTTCCCGTTGCAGACGGAGCGAGACGCCCGTGGCCTCGATATGGCGATTTGGTATTGAAGCGCGAGCCGATTTTCTCGCAGCAGATACGCTCGGTAAATGCGGTCGCGCGGTCCCCCCGGAGGATTTCCCTCTTACCTGCGGACCATCGCGACGGTCACCCGCCATCGTCGGAGGGCCGCCGTCTCTCGACGGTCACCGCCAGCGCGCCACGTCACCTCGACCGCGTTGCCAGACGGCGGCGCACGCCGAGAGCGGAGATCACGTCACCACCGCGACACCCCGCCGGTACGATCTCTCTCTGCGGCTGCAATTTCGTCCTTCCTCCACTTTCCGGTTTGCCAGTAGTCTCAAGGAACCCTCCAGACGGGAGGGCAGCCTTTTGCAACCGGGAGGAAGAATAGCCATGCGCAGATTTTCGTTAATCCATTTCGCTCTTGCGGCAATCGCTGCAATGGCGGTGTTCGGGTCACCGGACGCCCACGCCCAGAATCCCCAGTCGTGGGTTGCCTCCAATGGGACGGGCACCGCCTGCTCCCGCAGTGCGCCCTGCCTGAGCTTTATAGCCGCTTACAATGCGACCCTAGCAGGCGGCGAAATCAACTGCGTAGACAATGGCAATTTTGGTTCACTTATTAACATCACCCATTCGATCACGGTCAATTGCATTGGGACGATTGGGCAAATGAACGTTAGAACTGTCAACATCACTACGGCTGCCATGGATGTTGTCGTCTTGAAGGGCTTGGATCTCGATTTTGACGGCCTCGTAGACAACGGACCTCCACTCGGCCTCATCAATTTTAATGGCGCCGGCGTCCTTCAGGTCGAAAATATGAGGATCCACAACACCAAAGGGAGTACATACAACGGTATCAATTTCATCCCCACCGGGCCGGCCAAACTAATTGTTGCGGATAGCGCCTTCACCAAAATAGGCACCGCAGGGACCACTGCGGGTATCTACATCAAGCCCAGCTCCGGTGTCACGGCTGACGTTTCCATCGAACGAAGCCGGATCGACGGAAACTTCTTCGGCATTGTCGCCGATGGCACCGGAGGCGGTATCATTCGCGCTCTCGTGAAAGACAGCTTCGTCACCAATAACGTCCAGAATGGCATTACCGTTTCTACCACCGGGTCCAGCACCGTGCTCACGGTCGATAACACCGGTATCAGCGGCAACAACCATGGTCTGGTCGCAGGCGGATCGGGTGCGGGCATGCTCGTCGGGCGGTCGGTCATCACCGGCAACGCCACCGGGCTGTTCACCACCGGCGGCGGAGTGCTGCTCTCGTACAAAGACAACCGTTTGAACGCCAACCCCACGGGCGATGGAGCGTTCACCGGAGTGGTCGGTACGCAGTAGCTCCCGAGTGCGGCCACGACAGGCGCGGCCCGACGTGCTGTCTTAGGTGATGCATGTCCGGCCCGTCATGTCGCTTAATGCGGACATCGCAAGCCCTTCGCGCGCATCGCGTCATCACGACCGACGACGACGACAGCGACAGGCGTCAGGACGCGGACAGGCGACTGATGGCGGACGGCATCACGGCATCGCGTCATCACCACGTCGGAGCGCGATAGCGACACACGAAAAAGCCGCCCGAAGGCGGCTCTCAATCACGTGTCGCGAGTTAGGTTGATCAGGCCGCAGCGAGCGCGAGGTTGTTGTCTTTGCGCGACCGGCGATAGGCCATGAAGCCAACGCCCGCGAAGCCAAGGAGCATCATCGCCCATGTAGATGGTTCGGGGACGGCGCTCGGAGAATTGCCGACGCCATCGCTGACAGAGAGCGAAGATAGGTCTCCCCCAAACACAGGATCAATATAGATGTAGGGATCTGCATCGACCGCAATGCTCGAAAAACGGTTGGTGGACAACGAAGCCGTCGCGAGGATTTCGATCTTGTAGTTCCCTGCGCCCAGGCTAACGGCTTGATGGCTTCTAACACAGCCATCGGCGCTACATGTTACGGTTCCGTCGGACTGCAGTTGTGTCCAAGCATTGAATCCCTGCACCCCACTAGGTACGAACAGTTTAACTTCTGCAAAACCTGATCCAAGCTCTCCGAGAAGATTTGAGCCGCTCGTGTCAAAATCAACAAGTCCACTTCCAGAACCTATATGAAGCCAGTAGTCCATTTTAGAGATGACGGTGTAAAATCCGCCAGCGCACCCCGAACCAGCAAATCCAGACGTGCACCCGCCGGACGAAATGCCGGCGCTAACTGCGGGCGACGCCAAGGCGGCCGCAGCTTCATTTACCGAGATTGCGCCCCCAAAATGGGAATACGAAGCAGACCGTGGCGTGTCCGCAAAGGAGACGCTTCCGGGACCATCCAATTGGATCGAATAAATAGGTGGTGGAGGTGGTGGGATGATAAGATCGGCTTTCGCGGGCGATATGCCTAACGCCCCGGCGGTGAAGCAACCCAGTCCGATTGTGGCAACGAAAATCTGTGATTTCATTTAAAGCCCCAAAATTAACATTAAATATCAGTCGAGCTTATGGGCCGTCCCACAACCTGACAAGCGGTATTTGTCAGCATCTCTGACATTTCCCCTTCGCCCCTGACTGACGACAGCAACAGCATCGCCATCCGACATCCGGCAGGTAGCGGCAGGCGACCGGCGCCCGCACGGGCGAAGCGCGGCCCCGTCTTTGGGCTGGGGGCTGAAGTAGACGGGGCCGCCCCGGGCCACGGGATTGACGGCGGCGTGGCCCACGACACAAACAAAGGTTGTGGCGGTTGGTTCCCACACGGGTCAATATCAATCTTCAAACTAAAGCCGCCCGTCACGTCCCGTCGCGAGGACGGAAGCAAGGATGATGAAATTCGTCCTGACGCCTCTGACCGACCCTACGCCGGTCGACGCCGAATTCGTATTGCGATCGACTGCGCATCCCGGCTTTTCTCCGGTCATATGAACTGGTTCATAACAGCTCGCGCCGTTCTACTGCACAGTTCGGGCCGCGGAGGGGATGAAGCCATGACGGAAGAACCTGCGAAGCGCATACCCGGCTGGTTGGCCCCCTAGCTGCTGATCTAAGTCATGTTCCCCGGCATAAAGCAGCGGATCAACACTGGTTCGCCGACCGGTTCATTTGAATAACCCTGGACAAACGTATAGTCCGGCCAGACCATGGTCCGCCCGGTCCTGTTTGGCTCGGCGATCACGGCATCGACTGGCACATCGACCCACAGCATTTCAGCGGAGGCGGGGTTTTTCGGAACGCGCACTCGATAATGGCCGTCCTTTGACTCCCAGTTGGCTTCCTCGACAACGTAGCCGTCTACATGCGAACAGCAGAGTCCCCTGCCGCTCCAGGCCGTGTGGAAACGTTTTTCGTACCCCAATAACTGCAGCAGCCGGGCGCGACGGACCTCGAAGTGACCGGCTGAGCCTATTTTTGCTGCATCGGGTCTGGAGTCAATCCGGGCGCAACCTCGGGCCGCGCTCAGCGACCTGAACGGTCACACGGCGCGCACAACAGTACACGCTCCTCACGCCCGGATCGCGGCGAGGAGCGGTTTGATACCGAGGAGGTTCATCACGCGCGTGAGGTTGTAGGCGAGCACGTGCAACGCCATCTCAGTCGCCACTTTGGGCAGCGTCTTCATCAGAAAGTGCGTCGCCCCCATCCGCATCTTCAGCGTGCCAAACGGATGCTCGACCGTCTCGCGACGAGTACGCATTGCATCCGGATTTCTGTCCAGGCGCGCCTGCACGGCATCGACAACGTGCTCGTGTTCCCAACGCGTGATGCGACGTTGCGGTCCCTTCGTGCACTGAGCCTTCACCGCGCAGGTGCGGCACGCATTGGTCCAGTAGCGGCGCAAGACCAATCCATTTTCCTCGTTCGTGAAGTGGTGGGCGAGCTTCTCACCGGCAGGACAAATGTAAATGTCTTCCTCAGCCACGTAGCGGAAGTCCTGCTTGCCGAAGCGGCCTTCCGACTTCGCCTCCGATGTCTGGGGTTTTGGCAGCGTGACCGTGATGCCAGCCTCATCGCATGCGAGGATCTCCTCGCCCTTGAAGTAGCCGCGATCGGCGAAGGCTTCGAGGTTTTCTGCCTCCAATGCCGCCTTCGCTTGGTTGGCCATGTTCGCAAGATGCGACTTGTCGGTGCCGACGTTGGTCACCTCATGCGCGACGATCAGATGGTTCGTCGTGTCGACGGCCGCTTGCACATTATAGCCGACCATCCCAGAGCCGCGCCCGCTGGTCGCCATCGAGCGGGAATCAGGATCGGTGAAGGAGACCTGCTGATCGGGCGCCGCAAGCATCACTTTCTCAATCGCTTTAAGGCGCTTCACCTCTTCTTCGAGCTTGATCAGCTTCTCCTTGAGCCGCGTGGTCCTGGCCACAAGCTCCTCCGACGGCGCCTCACCAGAAGCTGTCTGACGATCGGCTGTGTCAAGTTGGCTCAGATAGCGCGCAACGCTCTCCTCGATCTGCGCCAGGCGCCGCTCCATCTTTCCCTTCGTGAAGTTGTTGTCGCGCGAATTGACCGCCTTGAACTTGCTGCCGTCGATCGCAACGCTCGCTTTCGCCAGCAGACCCATCTTGCGGCACAAGGCAACGAATTGCGCGCAGACCTTCTTGATGGCGGAGCCGTTGTCTTTGCGGAAATCGGCGATGGTTTTGTGATCCGGAACGAGCCGTCCCGTCAGCCACATCACTTCCAGATTGCGGCCAGCCTCACGCTCCAGCCGCCGGCTCGATTGGACTCGGTTGAGATAGCCGTAGATGTAGAGCTTGAGCAGCGGCGAAGGATGATACCCGGGCCGACCGGTCGCTGCCGCATCGACGCCATCGAACCCGAGGTCGCGGAGTTCCAGCGCATCGACGAACACATCGACCGCGCGAACAGGATTGCTCTCGTCGACCCAATCATCAAGGCATTCCGGCAACAGCGTCGTCTGCTGGCGATCCGCCCCTTGAACGAAACCCTTCATCATTCCCCCGCGATTCAGCAAGGGAATCATAGCATCGATGGGGTTTTCACACAGTCTGGCTCTTTAGCTGATCGAACCATGGCTTTAGCGGGGAGTTTGCATACCGGCCGTCAAGGTCACGCGCCTGCGCCGGCAATGTCACGTACAAAATAGCCGCAAGAGAGCCGATTAATGGGATCAGCAGCACGGCACAACGACGATCCATGCTACCCCTCCGGTCGCACTGTCAGTACCTACTGTAATGTGAGTGTGCGGCGCGTGCTAAACGGTTCACTGGTTCGCTAATATGCCGCGGGGAGGCTCCGCGTAGCTTTCATATTATTGACAAGACGCCAGTGTTATCCTCCACCGATGCGCGGGCTTGCGGCGGCCGTTGTCATTTTTGTAACGCTCTCGGTAGTGGCGCGGGGGCAGCCAGACCGGTTCGTGCCTCGGCCGCCTGCGCCAATGCCGGCGGTGAACGTACCCTAACTGACGGCAGTGTCTGCGCCCATGCGCGCTGGCGGAAAGTTCGTCCGCACGTCGGCACCGGGTCGGCCGCAAACCTGACAGACAGGGCGGTCCTCGATGTCCGACAGCCGAACGTCATCCGCCAGCCATCCGCACCGGCTTCGACCTGGTAGCTGCAGCGGTGATCGCGGCAATAGATCAGCACGTCGCGGACGCCGGATGCGCGCAGTTCGCCGAACGTGATCTTCTGCGGAGTGGCCGTCATCGTCGTCCGAGGAACCTGTCGAGCTCGGCCTCGGCGGTGGCGTCGGCGGGCCGGACACCCTGGCGCCGCAAGCTTCGATCAAAGCGCCGCTTTAGTTTCTTGCCCATTTGCTCGGCGTTGTCGCAAGCCAGCGCCAGCTTCACCAGGCTGCGCAGCGTTGGCCCGCGCGCACGATGGCGGCGCAGTTCGGTGCCCTCGAGGCGTCTGGGCTCCATGTAGTATTTCTCCCCGTCGACGAGCTCGGCCACGAACGGCAGGCTCACCTCGACATGCGCGATCCCGGCGTAGCCGGTGAGCATCGGCACCTGAGTGAACATGTGGCGCATGGCCGTGCAGCGTGGTCCTGGCGCGGGAAATGGTCAACCGGCCCTGGAATGGCCGCTGGATTCGCAGCGCGCGCCGCCTATGCGTTATTCGCGGCGGCGGGCTGCCGGGATAGCGGCGCGGCGGAAGGCGCACCAGTGGACTCGCCATGAGGTCGGTAAAATGCCGCATTCTCAAGTGCACCCAAAAATGCACCCAAATCGGGTTTTGGGTGATTTTTGGCGGCTGACTTTGACGCGGCTAAAAAGCAAAAAACACCGGTCCCGCAATGGTTTATTACGCCAAACAAACGACTGTCCAAACAATAAGCCCGCTCGTGTGACGCGAGCGGGCGCTTCTATTTTCAATTCAACCCATCAGGCCAAGCCGGCTGGCGCCGATATAGAGCGCGAGCACCGCCGCGTTCGAAACGTTGAGGCTCTTGATTTCGCCGGGCATGTCGAGCCGCGCCACCACGCTGCAGGTTTCGCGCGTCAATTGCCGCAGGCCCTTGCCCTCGGCGCCGAGCACCAGCGCCAGCGGCTGTCGCAGGGCGGCCACGCCGAGATCCTCGCTGCCTTCGCTGTCGAGCCCGACGGTCAGAAATCCCTGGTCGTTCAATTCGTTCAGCGCGCGTGCGAGGTTTTGCACGGTGACCAGCGGCACCAGCTCCAGCGCGCCGGACGCGGATTTCGCCAACACCCCGGTAGCCTCCGGGCTATGCCGGGCCGTGGTGACGATGGCTTTGACCGCAAAGGCCGCGGCCGAGCGCATGATCGCGCCGACATTGTGCGGATCGGTGATTTGATCGAGCACCAGCACGATGCCTTCCTGCGTCAGCTCATCGATGTCAGGCGAGGGCAGGGGCTCGGCCTCGGCCAAAAGCCCCTGATGTACGGCGTCGGGGCCGAGCCGCTGGTCGATCACATTGGGCCGCACGATTTCCGGCGGCACCCTTGTGTCGATCTTCTCGTCGGCGAGGCGGCGGGCGGCGTTTGCGGTCAAAAACAGCTTGCGGATCTCGCGCTGCGGGTTGGCCAGCGCGGCCGCCACCGTATGCCAGCCATAGAGAATCACCGGCCCGTCCGAACCCCCGCCCCGATCGCGCCAGACCGGCCGGCGGGCCGATTTTCGGCCCTTTTCGAAGGGTTTGCCGCCGCCACGGCGGAACGGCGGTTTTCGGTCGCGATCGCTCATGGCTGAGCTTGTGTCACGGGTTCCGGATTATGGCAATTTGGGCATTTGGAGGGAGTAGAGTTCCAGTTCTGACGGATTAAGAACGGGAGCTCTAAATTCTTGTTTTGACGCATCTTCTTCACGCGAACCGGTTCCTGCTTCGTTCGAAAACGCTCTAATTACCCCCCGCCATTGGTTGACTTTGCCATGCCGCTTCCCCCATAAACGCGCCCGACCGGGAGCTCGCCATCGGCGCCCGGTATTAACGTCATCCATGGCCTCATCCGCCGCCAATCGAGCGGTCGGGCTTGCGATGCTGTTAAGCGGGGGAGTGTCCCGAGTGGCAAAGGGAGCTGACTGTAAATCAGCCGTCTTATGACTTCGAAGGTTCGAGTCCTTCTTCCCCCACCACGCTTCGCCCTGACAGGCTACGCGTGGCGCAGCCACGCAAGACCGTCAAGGCGAAGCGTGTCCGGCGTAGCTTGAGCGCAGCGAGAGCGAAGACGGACCGGCTGCTGCAAGCTCAACGCCCCTCATGATCGCCCGCAGATGACCCCACCCCGTGCCGGAAAATTCCGGCCCACCCTGATCGTCGCGCTGCTGCTGGTGCTGGCCTGCATCGTTCCGGTGCTGCTGAACTATCCGCAACTCTACCAACGCGTCTACGACGACAGGCGTTTTCCCGCGCTGAGCAGGTACGCGCTCGAGCCAACGCCCGACGTCGCGCTGGTCGGCAGTTCGATGATCTACAGGGTATATGAAGGATATTTCCAGACCCGGCTGCGCAATGTCGCGATCGGGGGCGGTTCTCCCATTACCGGACTTGCGATCATTGCCAGCTATCCGGCGCTGCCGCGGATCATCGTGGTCGAGACCAATATCCTCTCCCGGCCGCTCGATCCCGTGCTGGTCGAAAAGTTCGGCAATAACGATTCCGCGCCATTCCGCTGGTTCAGGCCATATCGAGTTGCCATTTCCTATATTTATTATTGGCTGAAATACCAGTCCGAGAGCGACAATATCGCGCGGCTGCCACGACAACCTGCGTCGAGCTACGACATCAAGGCCTCGCTCGACGAGACCGAGGTCGAATATGGCAGCCACGGCTTCGACCAGCAGATGGCCACCAATGCCGAGACGCTGCGCGATCTGGTCGCAAAGCTCGAGAGCAGAGGGTGCCGGATCTACTTCGTGGAGTTGCCGTACCCGGGCAATCTGAACGATTCGCACTTTGCACAAACAGCGCGATCGCTGGCGCACAAGGCGTTTCCCGATCGCGAAAAATGGCCCGAGATCGATTACCATGTACCCGAGCTGCGATGGGTGGACGCCTCGCATATGGACGAGCGGTCCGCGATCATCGTCGCCCGCGAAATCGATGGTTTCCTTGGCCGCCTGGCAAAACCGGATTAGCGGCCGCGGCTGGTCAGGCCGGATCTGGTTCGGCGGCGGCCTCCGTGACCGGGAGTGACACGCCGGGAAGATAGAGCAGGAGCGGGCGGATCTCGTAGACCGCTGACGGATTGACGCGGCGCAGGTCGCGGGCGGCCTGGACGGCGGCCTCCTCGCCGGCGCAGTCGATGACGTAAAAGCCCAGCAACTGCTCCTTGGTCTCGGCAAACGGGCCATCGATCACCGTGCCGGCGCCCGGACCCCGGAGGGTGCGGGCCGTCCCGGTCCGCCCCAGACGGGCTGCCGGCCCGAGCCGGCCGGTCTGGTTGAGCCGGCCATGCACCCCTTGCAGCTTAGTCATGAGCGCCGCATCCGCCTCTGCAGTCCAGGACATGACTTCGGCTTCCACGTGATAGGCCAGGATGGCGTAAAGCATTGATACCCCGTTTGGTTAGAGCGATTTCGAGCGAAGCATGCCCTCGGACTTGATCCGGGGGTGAATACCGGTTCGCGTCAAGAAAACGCAAACTGGAATCCAGCGGATTTCGCCGGAGGACGTTTGATGCGACCGCTTCCCGACATTCGGCTGTGGCGTTCGCAAGGGTTTTCGGTTGCAGGCTGCCACGAAACAATCCGGAAACACGATATATCCGGGCGCCCTTGAACGCGCCTCCGGAACCCCACGACTGATGAGCAGAACGCAGGAACTGCGCAGCATTCTTGGAGACGGTCATGCAAATTAAGCCAGCCACGATCATCAGCGATGCCGCCCGGTCGCCCGCTTCGTCGCAGGCCGGCGACTGGCATGATACCAGCGGTCACCACCGCTACTATGGCAGCTCAGCCACCAACGGCGGCGAGCAGATCGTTGAAAGCCGGCGCGGCCCGCGCCCGCGATCGGTCAATCTATGCGGCTTCTGATCGCGCATTTTCAAAGCGGGATTTTGCATATGAGCGCCGCGACTGCCGGCATGCTCCTGGTTCTGTTCCTGCCGTTTCTGCTTTCGCTGGCCGGGCAAAGCGGGATGGCGAAGATACTCTGTCTGATGACGAGCGTTCTTTCCTTGCTTCTCAGCGTCGAGGAATACGGCGCCGTGGTGCCCTGGGTCCTCGGCATGATGATCGCGGGGGTCTCCGTCTGGGAAAGAATCCGGCAGCGGCGGATGGCTTAGACAATATCTGCCAACGAAAAAGGCGCGGCGAGATGGCTCCCGCCGCGCCCCAACTTTTGAACTCGCTGGTCCAGGGCTGAGAGCGCCCCGATGCCAAGCCCTAGGTGAGCTTAGCGGGCGATCCCAGCGAGGTGACAGCGCTTGGTAAGAGACACTGGATCACCTCCTTTCGTTGGTTGTGGAAATCCCAGTATAGGCAGCGAATCCGCCGGTGTTAAGGGCCGGAACGGCTGAAAACGCTGACGGAACAAAGCTGTTTGCGCCCGGTGAGGGCGGTTGAGGCCGCCCGCATGGCGTGTTAGGTGATCCCTCAAGCGCGGGTGTAGCTCAATGGTAGAGCAGCAGCCTTCCAAGCTGAATACGAGGGTTCGATTCCCTTCACCCGCTCCAATGTCCATATGTAAAAGGCTGCGGCTTGCGCCGGGAATGTCACGGCGGGAAACTTACGATTATCTTTTGTAGGGTGTGACGTGGAGTCGTCGCCGGCTCTGTTTTCGTGTGCGGCTAAATCTGCGTTCTCCTGGAGCCGAGCGACGATCATGCCGGTGAAAGGTTGCCCCCCTGCCCACCGGGGAGGGAAAAATTCGCCGAAAGCATGTTTTGTTTTGCGATTGCGCTTCGACAAAGGCGCGCGCCGGCGGCGAGGGTAGGGGAGGCCCGGGGGCGTTGATGCGGGATTGAAAACGCATCAGGTACCGTTACCGGTCATTGCCCCATATTTTCGCGCTTGAGCACGCGGGTTGGTCCGGGCACTGGGGTAATTGGATCAGCAATCGTCAGTCCTGGCTCACCGCGAGCCGCCTATGCGTTATTTTTCACTCACCGCCAGACCAGAGGAAATGTCTGCGACGCCTCGCAGGGCGGGATAACGTTCAAATCAATTTCGCCGGTATATATGCGAGGCGGATTGCCGAGCAAACAAAAGTAGGCCCGCTAGGTACTTGCTGTCTTACGTCCGGTTCCATTCCGCCCAATTTCCGGCGCGTTTGCCGATCAACACGGTTGCCGGCTCGGGGATCGTCGACCTTTTCGACGAGTTTTTTCAGCGGCAGCGCGATGGCGTCGCGCTACCCAACCTCGAGGATCCAGCATGAAACGTATGGTCGCTACTGGCATCGTTCTTCTCTCGCTTTCTTCCGTTGCTGAGGCACATCGTCTCTCCGGGACCGCCACCTACTACGGCGGGAGCGACGGCCTGTGCGGAAGCCGCACGGCTTCCGGAGCGAGGCTCAACTGCGGCGCGATGACAGCTGCGCATCGGACGCTGCCTTTTGGCACAATACTGACGGTCCAGAAAGGCGAACGGTCGATCCAGGTCACGGTGACCGATCGCGGTCCGTTCAATGGTGCGTTCCTCGATCTATCGCCAGCAGCTGCGAGCGCGCTCGGCTGCCGCTGCACCCATCGCAACGTGACCGCAACGGTCGTGCAAATGGGGTCCGGTGGGACGGTCGTCGCGAGTCGAGCCCGGCAACGCCCCGTCGTCCCGGCAGCCATGCCGCAGTTCTTCCAGCCGACCGAGGACGTCATGCGTCCGTTGGCAAGGTTCGGGTCCTCAATGGCCATGGCTCCCGCCCGGCGCGTGCACAGGCAAATTGCGGCTCGTCAAGTCGGACACCGACGGCTTGATTTTTGAGCTCGCAATACCAGCCGGCTGAGTAGGCTAGGGCACGAAACGGACCTCCTTAGGAGGGCCTGGCGATGTCCGTTCTTGAGGTGCAACGGATATGCCGTGCCGGTTGAGCCACTTCTGCTTTTGGACCCGGAACGGACATCCGTTGGTCCAAGTCAACGGAAGCGACCCAGTCCATCCAACGCTGTATTAGCTTCGGCTTCTGTCGAAGCTCGGACAATGGCATTGAGGGCTGAGGTGAAAATCCTATTTGCCGCGGGCGTTCTTTTCAGTCGTCCACGAATAAAGAATTATTAGGCTCGTCAAGCCGATGCTGATCAAGAGCCATGGCCCGGCAATCCACCCCACGCTGGGTCCGCTCGCGATCTTCTCTGCAAAACTCTCGACGAAGGCATAGTAGCCACCAGGCAGGGTGCGCAGACCGAGACCGTACCCGGACCACCTCAACAACCAACGTCCGAATTGCCAAAAACAGCCAAACACAAAGATCGTCATTGCCACGATAATCAGGGCTTTACGCATCATACATTCTCATCGAAACCGGTCGCACGGCTGGATTTCCTCACTTGGTTAATCAGAGCGTCTCCTGGACCGGCGCAATTTGCTTACACACGCCCGCTGGTAGCTACTCGGATCGTGCGGCGCGACCGTCAGCCCAATGCAATGTCGGTTGTGTGCCTCTGGCTCTTAACCAGCGGGGCCTTTGGACGATGTCGTTATATTGTCCGTAAGCTTCATCGCATCGGTGACGGCGGCTCTCATCTGGGACTGGAAGTACTCGACTTGAATTTGCACAGCCCCTTGAATATCCTTCGCGCCTAACAGCTTGGTTACAAATGCCTGGTTGGCAGCCACCTGTCGGTCTATATACGCCCTGAACGCATTTATCTGATCCTCATTGGCGTTCGGCACGGTGAGCATGCTCTTTTGCATCAGGTCGAGATAAGTCTTGGTCGCACTCCCGACTTTCTCAAGATTGTCCGTCATCATGGATCGAACGGCATCGAATGGGTTCTTGCTTTCCATAGCGAGGCTCCTCCAGTTTCTGCTCATTGTTCGGGGCGAACATCCAGCCATTGACTTGGATCAAGGCCTTCCACGAAGCGAATGGGAACAGCACCGATTGATCGTTGCAGGCAGGGCAATTCGGTCGAGGCAGAGCCGCAGCACTGCCGGATCCCCCGCCAGTGCCGTGTGGATGGCTTTTTGTGTCAACGCCGCTGCCTGACCATCAAAACATGCTTCGCTGAGGCTTGACCTACATCAAGCGCGGTAGACCCAACGTTATCATGTTTGACATGCTTCGAGGCGCGCCGGTCCTGGTCGGCCGCGAGCGCGCCACCGCGACCACACGCGCACCGCTGGGAGACACACCATGAAAGCAAGCGCAGCTCTACGGAAGGAAGTTGATAGTGGCGATTGCTGGAACGGCTTTCGCCCCGGCGATTGGAAAACTTCCATCAACGTACGGGATTTCATCGTCCGGAACGTCAAGCCTTACCTTGGGAACGAGGATTTTCTCGCAGGGCCATCGCAGCGCACAAAAGCCGTTTGGGCAAAACTGCAGCCGTACTTCGCCGACGAGCGAAAGAAGGGAGTGCTCGCGGTCGATACTCAAACCCCGTCGACGTTGCTCGCCCACAAAGCCGGCTATATCGATCGTGAAAATGAAATCATTGTGGGCCTTCAGACGGACCAGCCGTTCAAGCGGGCGATTTTCCCCTTCGGTGGACTGCGAATGGTCGAGGCAGGCATCAAAGCCGCGGGATTCGAGCCCGATCCGCTCGTACACGAAGCTTTCACGAAATACCGCAAATCCCACAATGACGGCGTGTTCGATGCCTATACGCCGGAGATCATGAGTTGCCGAAGGTCCGGGATTATCACCGGCCTGCCGGATGCCTACGGGCGCGGTCGTATCATTGGTGACTATCGGCGGGTGGCTCTCTACGGGGTCGATCGGCTGCTTGAAGCCAAGCGTGAGGAACGGGCGCAGATCGACGACATGTGGCCGACCGACGAAATCATCCGGATGCGCGAGGAATTATCCGAACAAATGCGTGCTCTCGACGACCTGGTCTCGATGGCAAAACTCTATGGTCACGACATATCGAAGCCGGCTTCCAATGCGCAGGAAGCGTTCCAGTGGACGTATTTCGCCTATCTCGGCGCAATCAAGGAAGCCAACGGCGCGGCGATGTCGATCGGACGCATCTCTACCTTCCTGGACATCTACATCGAGCGCGACCTCAAGGCCGGCATTCTCGACGAGGCGCGGGCGCAAGAGCTTTGGGACCAGCTGGTGCAGAAGCTCCGCATCGTTCGGTTCCTCCGTACGCCCGACTATGATGCGCTGTTCAGCGGCGATCCCTATTGGGCAACGGAATGCGTCGGCGGAATGGATCTGGATGGACGCGCCCTGGTGACCAAGAGCAGCTATCGGATGCTGCACACGCTTTACAATCTCGGTCCCGCGCCCGAACCGAATATCACGGTTCTCTGGTCGAACCATATGCCGACCCCCTTCAAGCGCTACTGCGTCAAGGTCAGCCGCGACACCTCCTCGCTGCAATACGAAAACGACGACCTGATGCGGCCGTTCTGGGGTGACGACTACGGTATTGCCTGCTGCGTTTCGGCCATGCGGCTCGGCAAGCAGATGCAGTTTTTTGGCGCCCGGGTCAACCTCGCAAAGGCGCTGCTCTATGCGATCAATGGCGGCCGTGACGAGGTGTCGGGCGATCAGATTGCACCCCCGACATTGCCGGTGTCCGGC
The DNA here is from genome assembly GCA_963836765.1 of uncultured Alphaproteobacteria bacterium. Lineage (GTDB taxonomy): Bacteria > Pseudomonadota > Alphaproteobacteria > Rhizobiales > Xanthobacteraceae > Bradyrhizobium. Next base: position 87,477 of record CAWILG010000048.1, on the reverse strand, counting down.
GATTTCCTCGACTACGACGACGTCATGGCCAAGTTCGATTCCACGATGGAGTGGCTGGCCCGCACCTACGTCCATGCGATGAATTGCATCCACTACATGCACGACAAGTACTTCTACGAACGCCTGGAAATGGCGCTTCACGATCGCGACATTTTGAGAACGATGGCGTTCGGGATCGCCGGCCTTTCGGTGGTCGCCGATAGTATGAGCGCGATCAAGTACGGAAAAATGCGTGTCACGCGCGACCCGACAGGATTGATAGTCGACTTTCAAAACGAAGGTAACAAATCGACACCGCAATTCGGCAACAACGATGATCGCGTCGACCAGATCGCGTCCGACATCGTCACCAGTTTCATGGAGAAGATCCGCAAGCACCCGACCTATCGAAATGCGACACACACGCAAAGCGTCCTCACCATCACCTCCAATGTCGTGTACGGCAAGGCCACGGGAAATACCCCCGACGGCCGTCGCAAGGGCGAACCGTTCGGCCCAGGAGCAAACCCGATGCACGGCCGGGATAGCCATGGCTGGCTCGCGTCCTGCTTGTCGGTCGCAAAGCTTCCTTACAAGGACGCGCAAGACGGCATCAGCTACACCGTATCAGTCGCACCGCAGAAGGCTCATTTGTCCGAAGCACAGCTTGTGGACGAGGCGGTCAAGGCTTTCGACGTCTACTTCGACCGCGGCGGCTTCCACATGAACCTGAACGTCATCGACAAGGAGACGCTCGAGGATGCGATGAAGAATCCGGACAAGTACCCGCAACTCACGATTCGAGTGTCAGGATATGCGGTGAACTTCGTTCGGCTAACGCCCGAACAGCAGAGAGATGTGATCAGCCGCACTTTCCACGGCCAAATCTAGCTGGTGCCGCGATGTCGACGATTCAGCCGCTCGAACCCGGAAGTCGTCACGACCTCCGGGTCGGGATTTCACCCGACGCCCCGGATGAAGACAGCATCAAGGACGAAGAGGGTTCGTTCGGCTATTGCCATTCCTACGAAACCTCGTCGCGCTACGACGGGCCGGGGCTGCGAATCGTCCTCTTCGTCTCCGGCTGCCTGCTGCGCTGCACGTACTGCCATAATCCGGACACCTGGCATCTGAAGGACGGCACCTACGTGTCGGTCGATCATGTCCTCCGTCGCCTCGGCGACTTCGCACCCACCATCCGGAGCCTGGGTGGAGGCCTGACGATATCGGGCGGTGAGCCGATGGTGCAGCTCGCCTTCACCCGGAAAATATTCGCCGGTGCAAAGCAAATGGGGCTGCACACAGCCATCCAGACATCAGGATTTCTGGGCGATCGTGCCGACGATTCCTACTTGTCGGTGGTCGACCACGTCCTGTTGGACATCAAGAGCTCGGATCCTGCCACTTATCGGCGTGTGACGGGCCGGGACTTGGCGCCCACCCTGCGCTTCGCGGAGCGCCTTGCTTCGTTATCCAAGCCGGTATGGGTGCGGTTCACCCTCGTTCCCGGCGCTACCGACGATCCCGCCAACGTCGATGGTATCGCCCGTTTCGTCGCGCCGATGAAGAACGTGGAGTGGGTGGAGGTCCAGCCGTTCCATCAGATGGGCGCCTTCAAGTGGACGGCGATGGGCCTCGACTACAAGCATATCGACACTCAGGCACCGAGCCGGGAACTGGTCAATCGAGTGATTGGACAATTCCAGGCCGCGGGCTGTCACGCCCGCTAGCGACGGGCATTCGATCCGGGGAGATCTGACATGTTGGACCTTGCTCGCGGGATCATCGAAAGCCAGCCGATTCTGACCGCCTTCCTGGCCATCGGATTGGGCTACCTCGTGGGCCAGATCAGCATCTTCGGTTTCTCGCTTGGCGTCGGCGCGGTTCTCTTCGTCGGTCTCGCCATCGGCGCATTCGCGCCAAAGGCTCAGATCATCGGGCCGATCGGCCTGACGGGTCTGATCATGTTTCTCTACGGGATCGGCATCCTCTATGGCCGCCAATTCTTCGAGGGCATGGTCGGCGCCGGTCAGAAGTACAATCTGTTGGCCTTGGTTGCGTGTCTGGCGGGTTTGCTGGTCGCACTCGGCTTGGGGCACATCTTCGGCATCAAGATCGGACATACTCTTGGCCTCTACGCCGGGTCGATGACGAGCACGGCAGCCCTCCAGGCCGCACTCGACGTCGTCAAGAGCAAGGATCCCTCGATCGGCTACTCCATCGCCTATCCTTTCGGCGTCATCGGCCCGATCCTCTGCATCTATTTCATGACACAGATCGTGAAGCCAAAATTCCCCGCGAAGACGCAGCGCTTCCACATGGGAGAGATTTCGATTGGGGAAGTATTCGCCGGTCGACCTCTCGGCGAATTGATGCCAAACGCGCTAAGCGGCCTGCAGGTAACCATGGTTCGGAAGGACGGACGCAATTTCGTTCCGACCGATGACACGGTTCTGGCGGCAGGAGACGCCATTCTGGTGGTGGCCGAAGACAATGAGGCGATTGCAACCGCCGCGGCTCAACTCGGAAAACTTGAACCGGGCCGGTTGGCCAGCGACCGCGTGGACCTCGACTACATCCGGGTTTTCGTCGGCAAGGCCAGCGCGGTGGGTATTCCGCTTGCTCGCCTTCCGATGCCCGCCGGCTATCCAACTCATCTGCTGCACGTTCGGCGATATGACGCCGACCTTGTACCGGCCCCCGACCTGATGCTGGAATTTGGCGACCGGGTCGGAGTGCTGACGCCTCCGGAGCGGAAAGAGGAAATCCGCCGTCACTTCGGCGATACGGTCAAGGCCGCGGCGGAATTCAGCTACGTCTCGCTTGGGATTGGCATGGTTCTGGGCGTTCTTCTTGGCCTCATTCCGATCCCCATTCCCGGTGTGGGCACCGTGACGCTTGGCATCGGCGGCGGACCGCTGATCGTTGCTCTCATCCTCGGCAAGCTGCGCCGTACCGGTCCGATGCTGTGGACCATGCCGTTGCCGGCCAACATCGTACTGCGAAATTTCGGTCTTGCGATGTTTCTTGCCACGGTTGGCGTCAACGCCGGCCAGCCGTTTGTCCGGACCGTGTCAGAGTCCGGACTAACGATGCTGTTCATCGGTGTCGCAGTTTTGTTGACGACCGTGCTCATCGTCCTGCTCGTCGGTCATTATCTGATGAAAATTCCATACGACGACCTCGTTGGTGTCGCGTCCGGTGCAACAGGAAATCCAGCCATTCTCGTCTACTCGACGAAGATGGCCCCGACCGAGCGGCCCGATATCGGGTATGCCATGATCTTTCCTTCAATGACGCTGGTGAAAGTTATTGCCGCGCAGATCGTCGGTCTTCTGATGATCGGCAACGGCGGTTAGCGCTTCAGCTTCCGGGGAGTTCGAACCCTTCAAGAAGTTCTCGGGCAACCGTCCATCATAGCTGAAGCCTGTGCTAGAGGAGTTGGAGGATGGACGACCGACCACGCGTGCCGCAGCCACCCATCTTCAATTTGAACGCCTATAGCCCGGCCGAGATCAAAGAGGCAGTCGAAAAAGTCGGGGTCAAAAAGGCAAGATTACCGCTTCTGGCCTCTTTCATGCTGGCGATCGTTGCTGGGGGCAGCGTCGGCCTCGGAGCACTCTATTATACTATTGTTGCCAGCGACCAGGGAATGAGCTTTGCCGCGGTCCGCCTTCTCGGGGGGCTGACGTTCTCGCTCGGACTGGCGCTTGTCATCGTTGGTGGAGCCGAGCTCTTTACAGGCAACAACCTGATTGTAATGGCGTGGGCGAGCCGAAAAGTTTCGACGGCAGAGATGCTGCGTAATTGGGTCATCGTCTATTTCGGCAACCTGGTCGGTTCTCTCGGGCTCTTGGTCCTGGTCTTCTTTTCACATCACCTCGACATGAATGGCGGTAGAATCGGATTGTCGATATTGAATACGGCGGTTGCAAAGATCCAGCCGGATGTCGTGACACTGTTCTTCAAGGGAATTCTATGCAATTTGCTCGTCTGCCTGGCGGTCTGGCTGGCCTATGCGGGCCGTACCGTCACCGATAAAATTCTCGCTCTTATATTGCCGGTCTCCGCCTTCATAGCGGCTGGCTTCGAGCACTGCGTTGCCAACATGTATTTTCTGCCGTTGGCCTGGCTAATGGTCCAGACGGGTAACGTTCCGGCAAATTTCGACGCCTCACTCATTTCGATAGCTGGCATCGTCCACAATCTCATTCCCGTCACGCTCGGCAACATTGTGGGTGGCGCTGGCCTGGTTGGTGCTCTGTACTGGGCGATCTACCGGGCCGCATTTGGCGCGCCGCCTCCTGGCGAGAACTAGTTTCAAGGGCTGCATTCCGAGCGACTGCAATGCGGGATTCGGATCAAACGAACAAGACCGCGCAAGCGCACGCAGCTGTTCAGTTGGTCACGCTTGCAAAGGGGGCACGCGCCCTTGATCTAGATCAAAATCCAACGCTCATTGCGAAATCAGGCTCGGTCGTCGTGAGAATTAAGCGGCGTGGAAACGCACCGCGTCGTCGAACCGAACTCCCAAAGGATGAATGTCATGCCACTAGGTGCGGCGAATTGGGAAGCAAACAAGGACCTGCCGGTGGGAAAAGGCGCAACGGTCCAGCAGTTCCTTGCAACCATCGGGAAGGACAAGTTCGAGATCAACGTCGCTCCCTGGGGCGAAGGCCAGCTGAAGATCAACGGCGTCGAGGTTGCGAGGACCGCCGAGGCGAAGGACCGACGCCAGGCCTTCGCCCACCTCAAACAGGCGGCCGAAAGGCACGTGAGGGGCGAACCGATCGACATGCCGCTGAACGGCAAAGCCCGGCTGATACCTGCCGTGAAGGCCAAGCTGCTGGAGGGCAAGAAGGGACTCGTGGTCGGGATCGCGAACGATCGATCCATCGCCTGGGGTTGCGCCGCTGCCTTCCGTGCGTTCGGCGCCGATCTGGCTGTGACCTATCTGAACGAGAAAGCCAAGAAGCACGTCGATCCGCTGGCGCGTGCGCTCGAGGCGCCGATCGTCATGCCGCTTGACGTCCGCGTTCCGGGTCAGATGGAGGCGGTATTCGAGCGCATCGGAAAGGAGTGGGGCAAGCTCGACTTCGTTGTGCACTCGATAGCATTTGCGCCCCAGGATGCGCTGCATGGACGAGTTGTCGACGTGCCTCTCGAGGGCTTTCTGACCACCATGCAGGTCTCCTGCTGGACATTCCTGCGAATGGCCCAGCTCGCGGAGCCCCTGATGAAGAAGGGTGGCACTCTTTTCACGATGACGTACTATGGCAGCCAGACGGTGGTGAAGAATTACAACATCATGGGAGTTGCGAAAGCCGCCCTGGAGAGCGCGGTAAGATACCTGTCAGCCGAGCTTGGCCCAAAGGGCATTCGCGTGCACGCGATCTCCCCGGGCCCGCTTGCGACACGGGCCGCTTCCGGCATCCCCGAGTTCGACAAGTTGCTTGAAAAAGCAAAGGCGAAAGCGCCCGCCCGCAGCCTTGTAAGCATCGAGGACGTCGGCGCTGCTACGGCATTTCTGGCTCACGATGCAGCCCGGTTGATTACCGGCGATACCATTTACATCGACGGCGGATATCACGTCGTCGATTGAGCTGCTCACAATTCAACCTGTTTTCTTCTTTTCCAGATCGCGCAGATGGGTAGTTGCCTCCTCTGCATTTTCGTAAATGTGAGGGGCCACGGCGCGTTGCTTCAGCGCATCTCCCAGCTTGGCGCGAAGAAAACTGCTGGTCGTGTAACGGGTAACACCGGAGTAGAAACGATCAACCAGATCGCTAACCATGGCCGAGTATTCATCGATGATGTCGGGGAATATCTCGAAGTTGTCGTAGTTGACGACGGCGTAGACCTTTCGACCCAGGGGGACCAATTCGCTTTCGACGATCCGTCGAATCTCTTCGACGTCTTCGTGGCTATGAATGCGATGGCCTTCGAGATTGACAAAGAACCGGTTCTCACCGGGGTGATACGTGAAGCGTCGCTCGACCGGCATGCGCAGCAGCTGGTCACGCAAGCCCATTGGACCGCTCGCGAAAATGCGCCGATCCATAATAGTCGGATTGCGGATGATTGGTCGAAATTCCATCCGGGCGAGGATATCACGCTCGATGTCGATGCCGGGGGCGACTTCAATCAGCTCAAGCCCGTCCGGTGTCAATTTGAACACGCAGCGCTCGGTTACATAAAGCACGGGTTGCCCACGACGCACTGAATAGCGGCCGGAGAACGTGCGATGTTCAACTTCTCCGACAAACTTGACCACGTCACCATCTTTGACCACACGCAGGCGCTGGTTCTCGACAGCCACGCGGAGGCGCCCCGCCGTGAAAGTGCCGACGAACACAAGTTTTTTGGCATTCTGACTGATATTGATAAAGCCGCCGGCGCCTGCGAGGCGCGGACCGAATTTGCTCACATTCAGATTACCTTCGCGGTCGGCCTGCGCGAGTCCAAGAAAAGCCACGTCAAGCCCGCCGCCGTCATAAAAGTCGAATTGATAGGGCTGATCGATAACAGCTTGTGCGTTGACCGCCGCGCCAAAATTGAGGCCTCCTGCCGGCACGCCACCGATGACGCCAGGTTCAGCAGTCAGCGTAAGCAGATCAGCTATTTTTTCTTCGTTGGCGACGGTTGCGATACCTTCCGGCATGCCAATGCCGAGATTGACAACGCTGTTTGCATCGAGTTCGAGCGCCGCACGCCGTGCAATGATCTTTCGCTCGCTCATTTCCATTGAGGTCACCGACCCCATAGTAGCGCGAATTTCACCGCTGAACGCCGGGTCATACTGAACTGAAAAGGTCTGCCAGTGATGTTCCGGTTTGGCCAACACCACGCAATCGACGAAGATTCCCGGAATTTTGACTTGCCTCGGGTTGAGCGAACCGCGCTCGGCAATACGCTCCACCTGTGCAATGACTATGCCGTCGGAATTGCGTACCGCCATAGCGATGGCCAGCGCCTCCAGAGTGAGTGCCTCCTTCTCCATGGTGATATTTCCGTCCGGATCTGCCGTCGTGCCGCGGATAATTCCGACATCGATCGGGAACGCGCGGTAAAAAAGAAACTCCTCGCCCTCGATCTCGATCAGGCGCACGAGATCATCCTTGGTGCATTCATTGATCTTGCCACCGCCATGGCGCGGATCGACAAAGGTTTCGAGCCCCACGCGTGTGAGATGTCCCGGGCGCTTTGCTGCAATGTCGCGAAAAAGGTGCGAAATCACACCCTGAGGAAGATTGTAGGCCTCGATCTGATTGGCAATTGCCAGCTGCTGCAGTTTCGGCACCAGCCCCCAATGCCCCCCGATCACGCGGCGCACCAGACCTTCGTGCCCCAGGTGATTGAGCCCCCGGTCGCCGCCGTCACCTTGTCCTCCGGCATAGACCAGAGTGAGATTGCGCGGCTTGTCGGTGGCGGGAACCGTCTGCCCCTCCTTCGCGAGATAGAGTGCCTCTATTGCCAAAGCGACTTCTTCGGCGAAGCCGATGCCGACAAAACCGCCCGTGGCAATCGTGTCCCCGTCTCGTATCAGGCTGGCTGCTTCCTCGGCGCTGACTATCTTGCCGCTATCCAGTGCCTTGACGGGCGCTAGCGTTAGACGAACCGCATCGGCCGACATGCGTCCTCCACAGGCTTTTGCCTCGTTGATTGCTGACATCCATTGGCGTGCGACAGCACTGTAGGCTGGGGATGTCAGTAGATCCCGGTCAAATAGTAAAACGCGATGACGACGAACACCGCCGCAGTTTTCGTCAACGTGATCACGAACACGTCCTTGTAGGCCTGCCTGTGGGTGAGGCCTGTAACGGCAAGCAGCGTGATCACGGCTCCATTGTGAGGCAATGTATCCATGCCACCGCTCGCCATCGCCGCGACACGATGAAAGACTTCAAGCGGGATGTTTGCTGCCTTCGCGGCTGCAATGAATTCATCGGACATCGCGGCAAGGGCAATGCTCATGCCGCCGGAGGCCGAGCCGGTGATGCCGGCGAGCACCGTCACGGTGACGGCTTCATTGACCAGCGGATTCGGGATTGCCCTGAGCGCGGCGGAAACCGCCGCAAAGCCCGGCAGCAGGGCAATCACTCCACCGAACCCATACTCGGACGCAGTATTGAGCGAGGCGAGCAGAGCGCCGGCGACCGCCGCCTTGCTGCCATCTGCGAATTTGGCAAGCACGGGGCGCCAGGCAAAGATGAACACCGCTAATATGCCAAGGAGCAGCGCGCCCTCGACTGCCCATATGGCAGCCACTGGACCAATCTGCGTAACGATCGCATGGCCGCCGAGTGTGACTTCGTGCTTCGCGCCGTAAGCCCGAGGCACCAGATACGTGAACAGCAAGTTCGTGACGCCCACCACGATCAGCGGCGCGATGGCGATCCATGGGTTGGGCAATTCCTGCTCTTCGAATGGCTCCGGCTCGTTGAGAAGTTCCGTGCCGTAACCTTCCCCGTGCTTCTGTGCCGCGCGTCGGCGGTTCTCGATATAGGCGAGACCAACGCCTAAAACGAAAACGCTGCCGATGAGCCCCAGCACCGGGGCAGCCCACGTCGTCGTATTGAAGAACGTGGTCGGAATGATGTTTTGGATTTGCGGCGTTCCCGGCAGGGCATCCATCGTAAAGCTGAACGCACCGAGCGCGATCGTGGCGGGGATGAGCCGTTTTGGAATCTCGCCCTGCCGGAACATCTCGGCCGCGAACGGATAGACCGCGAACACAACGACGAACAGCGACACGCCGCCATAGGTCAGGATTGCGCAGACGACGACAATGGATAGTACGGCGCGCTCCCGACCGAGTATGCCGATGACGGCCGCGACGATCGACTTGGAAAAACCCGACAACTCGATGACCTTGCCGAAGACGGCCCCCAGCATAAAAACGGGAAAGTAATTCTTCACAAAGCCGACCATCTTTTCCATGAAGACGCTGGAAAATAGCGGCGGGACGAGCGCGGGATCGGTCAGCAAGACCGCGCCAAGCGCAGCGACGGGAGCGAACAGGATGACACTGTAGCCGCGGTAGGCCACAAACATCAGAAAGACCAGCGCGGCCAGCACGATCAGGAGATTCATAGCGACGCTCCCTTTCCACGGGCAAGCCAATGGATCCAGATTTGCTCAAGCCGTCGACGTCAACATGGTCATGCGTTCGCGCTCAAGTTCGGTGATGATCCTGGCGTGGTGTGCGACGGCCTCGGCCAACAGATCACGGATCGAAATAACGGTTATGGGAATATCGTTCTCGACCACCGGCAGGTGGCGAATGCCATGCTGGTGCATCAGCTTCAGACAGTCGGCGAACGTCTTGGCAAGATCGATTTTGATGACATCCCGGACCATGATGTCGGCTACTGGAGTAATTTCTGGGTGCTTCCCGGCAAGCACCAGCCGCCGCAAGCAATCACGTTCGGAAAGAACGCCTGCGATCGCCCCATGCTCCGTTACCAGGACAAGCCCGATGTTCTTTTCGGCCATGAGGCGTATTGCGGCCAGGGCATTATCCTTGGGGCCGACGGTCCACAGGGATCTCGGCTTTGCCGCGAGGATCTTCTTGAGTGATCGATAAGCCAGAATTTCTTCCGGACGTCTGAGCGGATGATCCATGATGCCTCGCGGCCGGGGTACGTACCGGGTTCGAGTGAGCTGACAGTGTCTGTCTCAATGGATGCAGCGTGCACCGCAGCATTAAGCCTTGAAGCCTTGCTCCCGGCTTCCGGCTGCCGAGCAGCGTGCTCGAGGCCGCGCCGACCTTTATTGACCTATGTCAAACGATGACGCGTGCGCACTGCAACAAAATCGCGCCCTACAGAGAGAACCGTTCGTTGGAGGTTCACATGGATAGCTCGTCATCATCGGCATATCTTGAGAGCCTGATGCGCGCCGGCCAGCAATCGATGAAACAGTTTGACGATGCGCTCACCAGCGCGATGGGCGTTGAGGGTAAGCCTGCCACGCGTGACGCCTCATCGCCGTTTGCTGTCGCAGCAAATCTGCAACGGCAGCTTTGGTCTCCGATTGTGGATTTCTGGAAAGGCGCCCTCGGCAACGCGTCTGCAACGGGCGCCGGGCGGTCGGGCCGCGACAGGCGGTTCCAGGACGAGGCCTGGAATCAGTCGCCTTACTACCAACTTATCAAGAAGTCCTACTTGATGACCTCAAAGCAATTGGCTGAGCTCGTCGATCAAGCCCAGGTCGACGAAAAATCAAAGCTGCAGCTTCGCTTCTATGCGCGTCAATTCATTGATGCGATGAGTCCGTCGAATTTCCCCGCGACTAACCCGGAAGTCATTCGAACCGCGATCCAGACGCGTTCAGCGAGCCTGACGGCCGGGATGCAAAACCTGATCGAAGATCTCCAAAAAGGGCGGATCACTCGTGTCGACGAATCCGCTTTTGAGGTGGGTCGCAATCTGGCAGTAACGCCCGGATCGGTCGTATTCGAGAACGAACTGATTCAGCTCATCCAATATACGCCACAAACAGCGGACGTCGAGAAGACGCCGCTCCTGATGGTGCCGCCCTGCATCAACAAGTACTATTTGCTCGATCTTGGCGCTGGAAATTCGTTTGTCGAATATGCGGTCGCTCAGGGGCATCGGGTCTTCCTGATTTCCTGGCGCAGCGCCGTTCCCGAGACTCAGCATCTGACCTGGGACGACTACCTGAACCTCGGGGTGCTCAAGAGCATCGAGGTTGTGCGCGATATTGCCAATGCCGATCAGGTTCACACGCTCGGCTTTTGCGTCGGGGGTACCATTTTGAGCTGTGCGGCGGGGGTTCTCGCCGCGCGCGGAGAAAACAGGATCGCGACCATAACGCTCCTCACCACGATGATCGATTTCGCAGATACCGGGGAAATCGGTCTACTGATTGACCAGAATTCCGTCGCGCTGCGCGAAGCGACGATCGGAAGGGGCGGTATTCTGCCTGGCAAGGAACTGGCCTTTATCTTCGGAACCCTGCGCGCCACCGATTTGATCTGGCGCTATGTCGTCGATAGCTATCTTAAGGGTGCAACACCAGAGGCTTTCAATCTCCTTTACTGGGATTCGGACAGCGTCAGTTTGCCGGGGCCAATGTACTGCTGGTACGCGCGCAACGCCTATGTTGAGAACAAGATCAAGGAGCCCGGCGCCACCACGCAATGTAGCGAACGGATTGACCTCTCGAAGGTGAACGTACCGATGTTTCTGCTGGCCTCTCGCGAGGACCATATCGTGCCTTGGCAGAGCGCGTATCGGTCAAAGGACCTCATGGGACGAGAACAGCGCTTTGTGCTCGCCGCCAGCGGTCACGTTGCAGGCGTGATCAACCCGCCGGCGCGCAACAGGCGGAGTTATTGGGTCAATGACCATCTGAATTGCGATGCGAAGAATTGGCTTGAAAGCGCCGAGGAGAAGCCAGGAAGTTGGTGGCTCGATTGGGATGGCTGGATGAAGGCCCATTCCAACGGCACCGTCCAAGCTCCGACGGAACTGGGCAACGCTACTTTCCCCGTGATCGAGCCCGCGCCCGGCCGGTACGTCAGACAAAAATCAAACTAATGGGTTGCGAAGGGGGCGGGCGAGGGGGGCCGGCTTCAGAAGCGCTAAAGCAATGAAGTTGGGCCACCAAGCGCGACGGAATGCAGGGCTCGCGATGGTCGGCCCGACCCTAATGAAGGGCACCACGACCCCGATCATGCTCGATATGGCAGTCAGTCTCTGCTTACCCAACGCAACAGCAAGCGAACCCGGGTTGCGACCTTCTCCAGATATCGACAAACGTGGCGCCGCGGCTCTGCTGTGGGGTCGTCAGCAAATCGCCAGATATCCCGGTCCAGAGCTCCCAGGCCCTCACCGCGATGGTGACGGCAAATCTTTATCTGCCCTGTCGGGATTGAACGCGGTCGATCGCTGCCAGGACGAACCCGCGCGGAAAAAACCGCAGCAAAGACGGAATAATCCTCGTGCCGAGGCTTGGCAGCACGGCGCGCTTATTGGCCATGAGCCCGCGGTATCCTGCCTGCGCAACGTCAGATGCTGAGATGTTGAGCATTTCGTGCTCAAGTCCAGGTTTAATTCCCGCCCGCACCTGAAACTCCGTCGAAACCGAACCGGGACAGAGCGTCGTCACGCGCACTCCGCACGGAGCGAGTTCCTGGCGGAGCGCTTCGCTGAACGACAGGACATATGCCTTGGACGCATAATACACCGCCATCCCGGGGCCCGGCAGAAAGCCGGCAAGCGAACCGACATTGAGGATACCGCCGCGATACCGGATCAGGCTGTCGGAAAACCGTAACGACAAATCGGTCAGTGCGCGGATATTGACGGCGATGATGCCGAGCTGCTCTGCCCGATCCAGTTCGATCGCATTGCCAAAGAGACCGAATCCCGCATTGTTGACGACGAACTCAACCTCAACTCCTTCCGTGGCCAAGGCAGCGGCGATTTTGTCGCAAGCGTCGGAGTGTTCAAGGTCGCAAGGAATCAAAATCGGTGCCGTGCCGCCGGCGGCGACGATCTCCCTCGCCAACGCCGCCAGGCGATCCGCGCGTCGATCCACAAGTGCCAGTCGATGGCGCTTTGATGCAAAAACGCGCGCCAGTTCGGTGCCTATTCCAGCCGCTGCACCGGTAATCAGCGTCACACGATCCGCGTCACACACTCATTGTATCCCTTCTCGGGCCATGGATATCTTCACGTGACCCAAGGCGGACATCGGACGAGATCAACGATAGGCTGTTCGACACCGGCTCAATACCACCTACGGCAAACGTGTCCTGCACCCCACACCGCACACCTTCGCAATTGGCGTTTGGCGACACGAGACATGCAGACACCGCCAACCAATGTTCTGCCCGGCCCGCAGAAGAAAGCGATTTGCGTGGTCATGCCGCCCGGCTGATTAAGCTGCGCGGGCGACATGGCCTGCGACGATGTCGCGATGATTAGGGCAGAGGCAGCAACAGCAAACAACCTGATCATGAGTGCTCTCCTATTTTTAGCTACAAACGACAGTCATGCCTTCTCGGTTGGATACGTTGACCCAGATCAACAGCGTGGCCGATCGGGACGCCAGTCTTGGTCGCTTTGATGTTCGTGGTACTGATTCTCGATCTGCGTAAGGGCGCCGATTGCTGTCCCGCAAACGCTGGTGGCACCGGGAAACTCGGCCTCGACGTGTCGCCAACGCTGCTGCTCGCGCCGACCAGATGATCAAGTCATTAAGCTGTTTGCTGCGCGCGTGAGTGGCACAATACTGACATGTATAATCCGTCTTACGGTGTTCGTTCTTGCGAGCAAAGCGGACATCGTGACTGCCCGGTAACGAACCGGAACGAGAAAAAGCCCCATCCTTGGGGGCTGGGGGCTCGAAATCTCGGATGAGGCAAGAGTCTGAGGTTACCGCCGACGACTGCGCATCGTTGAAATGAATTGCGACCGCGATTCGGGCTGCTTGAGGGCAAGACACACGAGAGCCGCCCGGCCTACTTCGCGTCGTATTGCGAGTTTTCCTTCAGTCCACTTATGGATTCGGTTCCGTGTTCTTTCGCAGCGTAACTTCTCCGCAAATTGAGCCGGCTGAAATGCTGGTCTTTTTGCTGCGGCTGCCCGTTGGGACAATAGCGGTGACGCAGCAAACCGCCATCATTGGTTTGTTGATTCGATCCATGGGGATTTGCGATGCTCGAACCTGTCGATCCACTGCGCCAGATGCCGGCGCGGAACTGCGACCTGTGCGCAGAGCAGATGAAGCATATCGGCAACGTACCGCGTACCGCGAAAGCTGCTGAAATCCGGGTGTTCCGTTGCTACGAATGTTGTCTCGTCACGACCGAGACATTTGATCCAGTCGCGGGTGCTTGGACCCGCTACCAACTTCCTGGCAACGGGGGACCTTCCCCGCACCTTAAATGACGGCAATTCCAAAAATTGAAAAGCCCCGCCGGGGAAGCGTGCTCTGGTCTTCGACGTGGGGCCATCTGTGAATCCGACCAATCATTTCTCCAAACCTGCGGCTTGTGATGTAATCGGCCGCGGTCGTTAGGTTGCTTGACCGTCAACGGCGAACGCCGCGCTGGTTTGAGCCAGTGCGGCGCTTATTCAGATGTGCAATGTTTTCTTGTTCAGGTGTGAAGGGGCTTCCGATCTGATCGAAACTCAGAAATTACGCTGGACGCGAAGCTCCAGATGCACTGTGTCTTGGTCCTTGAACTCGTAGACGGCCACAGGCTTGGGTGCGGACGGTCCGAGTGTCGCTGCACCCGTGAATTTCTGGTCGAGGTGGAACCACTGGACTTCGGCCGAGAACGTCAGATTCTTGACCGGCGTCCAGCGGGTGATGAAACCGAGTTGCGAGACATTGTAGTCGGGATTGCAGCTGTAATCCGCGCTGACGGCCTTGGCGGGCGTCGTGTAGTTGGCGCAGATAAATGCCTTTGCCGTGCCGTCATAGCGGACCGCCGAGTAGCTGCCATAGAGGCTCGACGACCAGTACGGATCCCAGCTGTGGTTGTACGCACCGCGGATGCCGTAAGCTTCCGTCAGGTGCAGCGAACCGTCGCCGCCGTTTGCGATCGGGAGATACACGGCATCCGTAGTCGCACCGAAGCCGACGCTCTGATAGGCGCCCGCCCGGCTCGTGCCGCCGAACATCGCAAAGCTTGGCGAAGCGCCGCTGGTCGCGATCACGTTCTTGGTCTCGCCCTTGGCGTAGCTCACGTCCATCTTGATATCGTCGCCGGCGCCAGTCGGGATGTTCTTGATCTGCAGTGCGGCCATGACCGAGCCGCCCCATTTGGTGTCGGGATGGCCGGAGATTTCCGACAGCGCGGTCGGCGCCGCACCGGCAGGACCAATCGCACCGGCCGGAACTGCCGCAGCGTTCAGGATGTTGTAGGAGCCGGAGACCTCGTGCGCCGCAGCCGAGACCTGGAACAAGCCCCAGGCCTGGTCAACCCGGATCTTGCCGACGACGTCGGGGGCGTGGACGCCCGCATAGGCGTTGCTGCCGCCCAGCGTGGCATTCAGCGCGAGCGCCAGATTGTAGACCGCGGTGCGGTCCCAGACGACGGGATCGTCGAGGCCGATGCTGCCGGACACGCCGTTGCCGAACTCCCAAGTGTACTGGATGTTGTTGACGCCGGTATCGGTATTCTGGCCGCCGAGCAGGTTCGAACTGATGTTGCCCGGGAAACCCTGCCAGGGCGTCGCGTAGGCTGACGCGGACTTGCCGAACGTGAAGCCGGCGAACTGGATGAAGACATATTCCATCGCGACATAGCCTTCGCCCGGCTGGTTCAGGAGCGACGTCTGGGTGCCTGCGGATGGCGAAGCGGTAAAGTTGGCCGGGTTGACGGTGGTGCTGCCCTGCGTGCTGAACTGCATGTCGGCCTGACCGAAAGTACGGACAACGCCATATTCAGTGGCGGTGCGGGTATCGACCGTCAATGCGATGCGCGAGCGCGACGCAAAGTAGTCGCGATAGCGATTGTCCTGCCCGATGTCGCCCGACCATGCCGGCTGTCCGTGAATGCCGCCATTGAAGGTGGTGTCAACACGCAGATAACCGCCAAGCTTGATGCAGGTATCGGTGCCCGGGATATAGAAGAAGCCAGCGCCGTACAGCGAACAGATCCTGACGTATTCGACCGCCTTGGCCTTGACGGGAAGATCAGCGGCCCGTGCCCCGCTAACGGCGACTGGTCCCGTGGCCATCCCGAGAGCAACGACACCAACCGTTCCGAGCAAGAACTTCTTCATTGTAAATCCTCCCCATCCCGTCGCATCTTGCGATCGCTAAGCGAAGTGGACTCCCAACCTGTGACTGTAGGCTACGCGGTTTGCTCCCCGGACACCTGTGCCTGAATGGCAACAGTCCGTTTTGAATTGTGACTGCTACGTGGTGGGTGTCGGGTGCGCGGCGGATGGACCCAAGAACCGATGGTGAGTGTGGATCACTGCCCTTCGATCATCGAAACGTCTTTTCCGATCCGGATCACATGCGTTTCGGCCCCGAACAAGGTCGGAAGGCTGCGGCACAATGTAGCAATCCAAGCCATGCCCGCCAGGAGAACGATCCCCCCAAGACGCTGACGAGTATCTGGGCAACGATGCCACCTGCAACCTACGATCGGTAAGCAGCGAATGACAGCAAGCCGTCGTCCATACGAGGTGCGGCGGCGCTCGCTGGCCTCCGGCAGTGCTGGGCACTACTGTCCTAACGGACAACGACCCCGTGACGACTTCCGCCTTTGTTGAGGGTTTCGGATGCCGGCCGATCGCGGCGCTGCGGCTTGGACCGAGGCCGGCGTCCGAAAGCCGCCAAGGAAGGAACCCGCGGGAAATGTCAGGCGGTGGCGCGGCGAGCGCTGCGCTATGGATTTTTGTGTACGACGGAAGTGCGTGCTGGCAACCGACACTGATGAGTGTGCTGGCTGACGACGTAGCGGCGCATGATGGGTCGGTCGCAGGTAGGTGAATCTGGGATAAGCCAGCAAGATCGATGGCGAGTGTGACTTCGTAAAAGCATATTTGCGCAAACACCGCCGTTACGGATCGAGGGCCGGCGATCAAGAACGGGATTTTCAATCTGTGAGGTTGGCCATGTGATCATGACGTATCGATCCTGATCACGGTTGGCGGCGGCGGTCTGTATTGAGGTGTCGAACCGCGGTTGAAGGTCTCGATGATGTTCATGCGCCCGCCGCAACACGGGCACGGATGGGTGGTCTGGTCGTTTGCCGTGGCGCTATCGGGAGCCTGCTGCTTCTGCGCTTTTTGCGCAGGGCGTACCGCATCGATCAGTTCACGCGCTCGCGCGATGGTCTCGGCCTTGGTCCCACTCGCCAACAGCCCGCAGTGCCTGATGCGGTGGAAACCGTTCGGCAAGACGTGGATGAGAAATCGGCGGATGAACTCGCCCGGGTTAAGCGTCATGCTCTTGTAGCGGCCGGATCCCTCGATCCGATAGTCTTTGTAGCTGAACGTGACGCCGGTCGCGTTGGCGGCTATAAGGCGGCTGCTGGAGATCGCGACCCGGTGGGTGTAGCGGGACAGATAGGCGAGTACCTGCTCGGGTCCGGCGAATGGCCTTTTGCTATAGACGAACCACTTGGTCCGATGCAGCGGCGCGAGATAGGCCTTGAACGCGGCTTTGCAAGCGAGTTGGGCGTGGTCGGCGAAGAACTGCAAGCGGCCGGTCTCGTGTGCGGCGAGCAGCATCTGAAGCATCAAGCGGCGGAACAGTCGGGACAGGACCTTTACCGGCAAGAGAAAGTTTGGGCGGCAGCCGACCCAGCGGGTGCCGTCGAGCGATATCCCACCACCCGGCACGATCATGTGGACGTGTGGATGATGGGTCATCGCGGAGCCCCAGGTGTGGAGCACCGAGGTGAAGCCGATCTTGGCGCCGAGGTGCTTGGGATCGTCTGCAATCGTGCGCATTGTCTGTGAGGAAGCTTTGAACAGTAGATTGTAGACGACGGCCTTGTTCTGGTAGGCGATTGCGGCAATCCGCGCCGGCAGCGTGAACACGACGTGAAAGTAAGGGACGTCCAGCAGTTCTGACTTGCGCTGCTTCATCCATGCCAGCGCCTGCGAGCCCTGGCACTTGGGGCAATGTCTATTACGGCAGCTGTTATAGGCGATCTGCGTGTGAGCACAGTCCTCGCAACGCATGACATGGCCGCCGAGAGCCACCGTGCGGCAGCTCTCGATCGCCGACATCACCTTCAACTGGCCAAGGCTGACGTGACCTGCATTAGCTTTACGCCAGGCGGGCCCGTAGTCGCGAAAGATATCCGCGATCTGAAGGGCGGGGCGAGCCATGATCGCCGTGGCTTATGCCGGCGGCTTGTCCTCCGGTGTCAGCGGCGTGAGCCGATCCAACGGGCTCATGACCGCGCGGATCACGTTGGTGGCCACCTGTGCGTAAAGCGCGGTGGTGTCCACCCTGGCATGCCCGAGTAAAACCTGAATCAAACGGACATCGGTCTTCTCTTCGAGCAGGTGGGTGGCAAAGCTGTGTCGCAATGTATGAGGCGACACTCGCTTTTTGATCCCCGCCCGATCGGCCGCGACATGAACGACGCGATTGAATTGCCGCGTCGTCAGCGGCAGCAGCGGATCACGGCCCGGAAACAGCCAGACCGTGGGCCGGGCGATACGATACCAATCGCGCAGTAGCTCCAATAGCAGCGGGGAAAGCATTGCAAAACGATCCTTGCGCCCCTTGCCCTGCTCGATGCGCAGCAGCATCCGCTCGGAATCGATGTCCGACACCTTCAGCGCCACGACTTCGGAAACCCGCAGTCCAGCGCCATAAGCGGCGCTCAGCGCGGCCTTGTACTTCGGCCCGGGGGCCGCCTCCAGCAGCCGTGCGATCTCCTCCAGGCTCAAGATTACCGGGATCCTGCGCGGCTCCCGCACGAAGGTGAGGTACCTTGCCAGCTCGGGGCGGTCGAGCGTTACGGTGAAGAAGAAACGCAACGCCACAACCGAGCCATTGATGCTTGGTGCCCGGGCGCCGGTCTGTGTCTGGTGTAGCTGGAAAAGGCGAAGATCTTCAGGCGTGGCCGTATCTGGCGCGCGGCCGAGAAAGGCTGTGAAAGTCCTGACGCGTCGGATATAGTCATTGCGCGTCTTCTCGACGAAGTTGCGCACCGTCATGTCTTCGATCATGCGCCGGCGCAGCGGGTTGATGGGCTTCTCGCTCATTGGGAGCTCCTGTCTTGAGGTTGGAGTTTGTGAACCCCCGATCCTCAAGACGGAGCGACCGCCCGTCACCTGTGCTCGTTCAAATAGTTACCGCCGAAGACGTACCCCCCGACCGCGCCGCCAGCACCTCCCGCGTGAGCGGGTTCGTTCTTTGGGCACAAAGCCGACATGGCCGATGTCGGCTTTCGAGAGCAAGGCGGACTTGCGTTGCAAGTACCACCACCGGCGCCAACCGCGCGCGAGCCGCGGTTAAGTCGTGGAAAGGGGTTTTCCCGCCAGCGCCGTCCGGTTCTGCTCGACCGTCATGCCAACCGCCGCAACCGCGCGCAGCATCGTCAACCTGCCGCCTGTGACCACCCGAAATTTGCCGGGGCTGGCAATCAGATAACTTTGCGAGCCAGCATCGCGGAGTTCCTGGTCGATTTCAAGCAGGGTCGTTTCTGGGTTCGCCTCTAGCAGGTCCTCGATCACCACGGTGATCCAGGCGGCATCAAGGGTTCTATCTGCCATCCGCAATTTGTGACGCTGTTTCGGAGTAAGCGGCACGGCTCGGAACGCTCGGAGGTGACGGTTCAGGAAAGAATACGAGCGGGCTGGTTTCCTGTCTGTCCGGTGCACGACAAAACCGGTCCCAGGCGGCGATCATCGCCGCAACTATTCCAAGCGATTTGTCCGCTACCAGACAGACGGGACCCAGAAAATGGATTTGAATTTTCGGAGGGTAGGGGCGCGTGATGCGAGAGTTGAATGCAACATTGGAAAGGCTGCTCACCGAGGCCGAGGATTGCGACCTCATAGCCAAACTGGCGAGCGATCCCAACAAGGGCAAACTGTTCAAGCGACTGGCGACTGATTTGCGAGCCATGGTCCGCGAGGTCGAAGCCGGCATCGCTGATCGCTCGTCGGTCGTGAAGTAAGCCGCCGCGCAGCCACTTTCGCGTGTTCGCCTTGCATCCGTCCCGCGTCGGGAACCCAGTCCACCGGCTTGCGAACCAGCGGCGGTCTGATCAACCGCGACGACATGGGTGCGTGCGCTCGCTGGGTAAAACTTGGCGATGGGCCACATTTATGGCGAAGTGACCAGATCCGCTCACCGGGGCAAAGCAGACATCTTGCCGCAAAGTTCGCGACTTCCGGTTTTGACCCGAACCGTGACCCATCGAGCGGTCTGCACATTCACTGACAAACCAGTACGGGGGTTTTCGCGTTGGTCAGCACCTTGTTTGTCACACTGCCGATTAGAAGCATGGAAAGTCCGCTGCGCCCATGCGATGACATAACAATGAGATCGCAGCCTTTGTCCTCGGCTGCTGCGATGATGGCTTGATAGGGTTGCTCGTTCTGCACTTGAATCGTCTCGCAGGAAACACCAGCCTCCTTGGCCGCATTTGCCGCGCGATCCAACACGCTCGTGGCCTGTTCCTTGCGCAGCTCAGCATATCTTGCGACTGCTTCAAGGAACCGCCCCGTCATTTCTGAAAACGGTTCCACAACGAAGATTACAGATACCTTGGCTCCAAGGGATTTCGCTAGCGCCAACCCATGCGCCACCCCATGCTCCGCTAGATCCGACCCATCTATCGGAATGAGAATATGCCGGTACATGCTTCACCTGCCGATTGTCTGGACGTATCGCTGCCTTCCGAATGTAAGCTGGGGCCGCGTTTCGGATACAGTCTTGAGATAAATCAATCTATCGGCCCATCGTGCCGCGATCCAGATGTCCGCATTTGGGCACTATTCGAACTGGCGCGATGTCCGACTTAAGTCCGTTATGCGCACAAAGGCGGATATCGCCCTGACCTTAACGCTATCGATTCCTTGATAGCTTCCGCTGTCACTAATGCGGGTCTTTCCGGTTCAGCGCCCGCATAACGCCGATCCGGGCAAACATCGTCGGGCCGCCGTGCTCGACCACCAGCATCAGCGCCTCGATCGCGGCTTGCCGTTCGGGTAATGCGGCTTCCTTTTTCGGCAGCCCGGTGACGTAGGTCGTCTCGTCACGCAGGGTGACGAGCGTTCGGCCGTTGAGCGGCGGGATCGGGTCTTCAAACTCAAGCGACCAGGAGGCCATCCTAGCGGCCTAACAGGGATCAGATCGCAAAAGGGCGGCGGTCAGTAGCATCGCAATAATCGTGCGCCGGCCGATGCCGTTCATTGAAGGCTCTAGGCGTCCTTGCGCTCCCACACCGTGACATATGAGGCGCGATGGTCGTTTCCTAGCGCGTCTTTGAAATCAGGTTGGAAAAAGACTGTCACAATTCGCCAATCGTCATGTAGGCCGCTGTTCAATTCGACCTGCAACATGGGTTGGTCGGCCCAAACGGACGTAATTTTAAATCTATCTTCCCGCGGCGCGGACATGGTTATCCTGCTTTGCTGGCTTCTAGGGGGATCATCATTCCGCAACCGTGAGGCGAGAGCAATGTCTCAGTTGCAGGCCGCGCACCGCATCCAGTCCGGTGACCAGCGGGGAGCAGGAGCGTTGCCCCCATTAGTTTCTTTCCACTACGCCGAGCCATTTGGACGCTGCTGCTGTAGCTGGCTTCCAAGAAGAGGGCGCCACCGCAGCGACACCAAGGCCATCGGCCAATTTTTCGAATGCTTCGATGGCTTCGAAGTGAAGCGACGCGACTTCGCGTTTTTCGTCCGGGTGGGGAAAATCCTTTGCCAGATCTCGAACCAATCGCGCGGCCGTTTCTCGGTCGGCCATTTCTGCGACCCTGAGAACGGCCAGGGCATAGCGCGCTTTTATTTCGCTATCCCTGCTAGATTTCATCGCCGACTCGGCTCCGGCCGATCCCCGCCCGACCCTCAGTCCGGGGGATGCGTTAGTTCTGTCCAACTGGATTCATCATCGTTCAGGCGGCACAAAAAGAAGCCATTTTCAGCGATACGGGTCTTCATCGCCGGCCCGAGGTCGATCGAAGATTGCAGCAAGTCCCAACCGCCGGCCTTAAAACGAAACGGTGGAACGGCATCCTTTTCGACGAAGATCATAAGGTTCGGGTAGGCAACACTCCGGTAGTTATCAAACGTTTTAGAAAGAGATTCCTCGTCTTCAGCGGAATATAGCGGCTCGATTGGATCGCTGCCATCTTCCGCCATGGTCACACCTACTTACCTTTCGCCTTCAGCCCCAGCTCGACCAGCCGGCAGATCGCTTCGGATGCCAGAAGGCTGAGGCGGGCGTAACCTGATATTAACCATCGAAAGGTCAGGGTCATTTTGACCTTCTGACGGTCCTGACACGAGTGGAAGCCGTCGCTGAATTGCAACAGCGGCGGTTTTTTCGCGTGCACTGCAATCAGCGAGTGAGAGATGTATTCGAACTGGAAACTGCCACCGGTTTGCCGGCTTTGACAACACCTGAGGCCTGCGTGGCCGCCGAGTCTGAATCGGTGTGAGACAACAAGCCCAAACCGGCCATCACAATTCCCGCCACCAGGGCTACGGCAACAATTTTCAGGTGTGTGCCCTTGTCGGCATTGTAAATCGAATGGTTCATTGATGCCGTCTCATGCCGGGAAGGGCCGCCTTGAGGAATTGCCTATAAATCGCGTTAAGGATGAGGGCCAACATGATCGAACCCCGCTGTTTAATCAAAGCACATGGTAGATCGCGACTGTTGCGGGACGACTTCGCGGTCTGGGAAAATGGTTTCATCGGGCCGGCCCTGAAACCCATTCGTAGGCCCGATCGACCGCCAAACCCACGGGCCTGAGGCGCCGGTTGGCTTCCTACAGTAGTCGGGCGGCGGGGCGGTCCCGCGACCAAGGACGTAACCGTTACTCTGCCGACGCGAGAGCGCCGGCGAGCTTTCTCATTGGGGCTCGAGCACTGGAGCAAATCGTTCGGAAAATGTCGCTGCCCTGGCATCCCGAGCTGCAGCAAGAGAGGACGAGATCAGGGTGTGAAACCCTGCAGCGGCGACTGCGAGTAAAATGGCGCCGAAAATCAGAGTACGCATTCCTCACTCCCTATGGGTGTTAAACTGTTCCAAAAGATAAGACGGCTTTGTTTCAGGACGGCTTCGCGATCTCAGACAAAGAGTTTCGTTCACGGCAGAGTGTTGGGGGTTGGGCTCGGCGGGCGGGGCTTTGGTCCCGCACTCACACCGCTGGGGCCGGGATCAAGCCAACCGGCTCAACCCGGCGGGTTTTTCGTTGCAGCGTCTTGCACCGCGCGGGTCTCCCTGACTACCCTGACGAATCGGGCACATCGGGGAATTGAAATGACGGCTTCGAAACTGAGCTTCCGCGCGGCTGTGATGATGGGCATCGCAGGCATGATCTGGGGCATCGCAATGGGGATCACCCAAGATCACTCAACGCTGCCAGCCCATGCCCACCTTAATCTACTGGGTTGGGTGTCTCTTTTCCTTTTTGGCATCTATTACCACCTGCATCCGGCGGTCGACCGTAGCCGTTTGGCCTCATTGCAGGTCTGGGTCTGGATTGTAGGCACGATCATTCTGACAATCGGCGTCGCCCTGGTCCATTCGGGACATGCAATCGGTGAACCGATAGCCGCGGTATCTTCGCTGGTTGTGCTGGCTGATATGCTGCTCTTTGGCTGGCTGGTTGTCCGCCGCGAGCCGACAGGCATGCGATTCGCTGCCCCTGCTGAGTAAGCCGCCGGCGGGGACGCCGCCAACTGAGGCGGCCCAACGCATGTTTGCCGGGTATGGACATGCGCTGGGCCATGCACCCGGGAGGTTAAGGCTCGGGTGCCCCCTTCGGCCGAGCAAGCGCCGTGCCCGCTCGGCAGGGCTGACGGCTTTTATTGCCTCTTTGTGAACCGCTTCACATTGGCGACAGGGAATGTCGGCTATTGCTGATCCATTGGTTTACTTATTCATATTTTGAAAACGCCCCCAGCGGTCACACGCTGGGGGTTTTTGCTTGCCGGTTAGCTGTTAGGCCGCTCTCGATTTCAAGGCCCGCCAACAGGGGTCGAAATATGCCGGCGTCACCAGAGCAACACCACCGCCAACCGTCTGTGCTCGAAACACTGGCCCTACATTGGCGGCCCGAACAGGGCATACGCCAAGACCACAACCATCGCCGCTATGCCCAGGGTATCGACAAGTCTTCTCGACATCGAGCTCTGCATATTGAAACCCAGACACCCTCAACGCGCGATGTTCGAGGATGGCGGGGTCGCGGGTCTGTCCAATAGTGGACGCAACTGCGTCGTCTTCGTTAGCGTTTCGACCGACCCGTCCGCGCGATCCAGCGAAGCCAGCGCGCTGGCGGCATCGGAGCCCGCACATGAAGCCCGCCGCACCGGCAACCGGCAATCGTCGCGACGATCACATCCTCCGGTGTAGTGCCGCCCGATCCCAGCTTGTCACAGGTCCGTCACAATTCAAAAATGGACTGTTGCCACTAAGGCACGCCGCTTTGGCTAGTGGATCCCGTAAATTAGAACTTCGAATTTGTTTTGCTCGGTGGTCGCAAATCAAGCACCAGATGGAGACATCACGATGAAGAAGTTTTTGCTGGGGACGGTCGGGTTGGCTGCTCTCGGGATGGCCGCTCCGGCGTCGGCTGCGGATCTTGCTGCGCGGCCCTACAACAAGGCGCCGCCTCCTGTCGTTGCTGCCATCTATGACTGGAGCGGTTTCTATATCGGCGCCAATGGCGGTTGGGGCGACAGCCATAACTGCGTGGATTTCTTTAACGGGGCCGGGGTAGACTTCGCTCAAGGCTGTCGCGATCGGTCCGGAGGCCTCGTCGGCGGTCAGCTCGGTTATCGCTGGCAATCCAGCCAGTGGGTGTTCGGCCTGGAAGCTCAGGGCGATTGGGCGGATCTCAGCAACCAGCGCGTCAGCCTCCTCGATCCTACGCTCTCCACTCGCACCAAGACCAGTGGCATCGGCCTCTTCACAGGCCAGATCGGTTATGCCTGGAATGCGTCACTCTTCTACGTGAAGGGCGGCGCGGCGGTGACAGACAACCGCTTCAGCATCCTTGACACGCCCACCGGCACCGAACTGGCCGCGCAAAGCGCGACCCGCTGGGGTGGCACCATAGGTGTTGGATGGGAGTATGGCTTCGCACCGAATTGGTCCGCCGGTATTGAATACGACCATCTGTTCATGGGCCACGCGAATAATTCGTTCACGGCCACCGATCCGCGTCTTGTCGGTTTTCTCAACGACCGGATCACCCAGGATGTGGACATGGTCACTCTGCGCATCAACTACCGCTTCGGTGGCTACGGCAGCCCGGTCGTCGCGAAATACTGATCTCTTTCTGCTAGGTATCTCCAATGAACTCAAAGCCCCGGCATCGTCCGGGGCTTTTTTTCCAGGGCAACCTCGCTACGGGAAACGCGCATGAAACTGGCACTCGAAGTTCTTTCGGAAACCTTTGCCGCTGTCGCCGCGATCCTCTGGTTCTTGTCGGCGCGGGTTAGGTTGCGGAAGCCCGGCCTCGCAAAACGTGGCTTGGAAACCGGTTTGGACGATCCAAGATTGCTTCTGCGTTTGGTCTATGAGCAAAGCCAGTGGAGCGCATGGGCCGCAATAGCTGCGGGTCTTGCGGCGATTTTTGCGATTGCTGATGGGTTAACCCGTTAGCAT
Organism: uncultured Alphaproteobacteria bacterium; assembly: GCA_963836765.1. GTDB lineage: Bacteria > Pseudomonadota > Alphaproteobacteria > Rhizobiales > Xanthobacteraceae > Bradyrhizobium. The sequence goes on along the minus strand of CAWILG010000048.1, from coordinate 62,187 downwards.
TTGTCAGGTCGCCCCCGCATCGCATTGGCTTGTATGCGCGGGAGCTGTGAACTTCTGGCCAAGCAATGGACGCGACGAATCTTATTTGATCGTCGCATGCACGGTAATTACCGACGTGCCAGATGCCGTCGGCCCTTGACCGGTTGCTTTGATCGTAAAAGTATCGCTTCCCTTGTATCTAGCCTGCGCGTTGTACTCGTAAGTCGTGATGTTGATTTTTTTCAACTTTCCGTGTACCGGCTTTTGCAAAACGTCCGAGCCACTCGCCGTGCCGCGGATCCTGATCGAAAATAGGCAACTTCCCCCAGACGCGAGGCTAATGTCACCGGTCGAGTTCTCCCCCCAATCCACTAGTTCTGCTAATGTTGGACAATCGGAAGCAGCCAGCGCTAAAGACACGGACATGAAGCTGGTAGCTCCAACGATGAGCGCCAAAGCGGCGACTTTTGACAAACGCATGATACGCTTCCTCGTTTTCTTGCGAACTGACACTGACCAGGATTCCGCCGGTGAGGGTGTATCATACCCTCGAATTGGACGAACGGATGGAGGCGATCTTGGCGTTCTGCTCGGCGACCTGCGTCGCCAGGAATCGCTGAGCGGTTGCAATCAGCTCGGTTGCAATTAGGTCAGACTTGGCGCGATCGCGAGCCACGAATTTGCTGACGGGGTCGGTACCCCCGGCAAGAGCCGCGCGCAGCCGCGCGATTTCGATCTCGCTGGCGAGCAGGTCGCTTTCCAGATGGCCCAGTTCGGATCGAGCTCGATGAGAACGCGCCGGCCTGGACGCGCTGGCCGTCCTGCACGTGAATGGCGCGGACCACGGCCGTCTCGAACGGCTGGATGACCTTGGTGCGCCCGTCGGGAACGATCTTGCCGGTCGAGGTCGCAATCGGTTTACTTCGCGCGGACGTTCAATCCGCCAGGGTGATCCTCATCGCCGCGCAAGCCGCAGGCGGATGGCGACATGCCGGGAATGCAGGGCTCGTCGCCGCAAAATAGTGTATCCGCTCTGTTTCGCACCGCGCCGGGACCAGGTTCCCGCGCGACAAGGTCACAAGGTTCCGGAGGAACGTTTTATGTCGGCTCTGCCACTCCAAGGCATCAAAATTCTTGATCTGACGCGCGTGCTGGCGGGCCCGCTGTCGGCGCAGATGCTGGGGGATCTCGGCGCCGAGGTGATCAAGATCGAACGGCCCGGCGGCGGTGACGACGCGCGCGCCTTCGGCCCGCCCTATCTGGTCGACCCCGAGGGCAAGGAGAAGAACAACAACTCGTTCTATCTGTGCGCCAACCGCAACAAGAAATCGGTCACCGTCAATATCGCGACGGAAGAGGGCCAGGCGATCATCCGCGAACTGGCAAAATCCTGCGACGTGATGATGGAGAACTACAAGGTCGGCGATCTCAAGCGCTACAAGCTCGACTACGACACCATCAAGGCCATCAATCCCGGCATCATCTATTGCTCGGTGACCGGTTTTGGGCAGACCGGACCCTACGCGCCGCGCGCCGGCTATGATGCGATCCTGCAGGCGATGGGCGGGTTGATGAGCGTAACCGGCCATCTCGACGGCGAGCCCGGCGCCGGCCCGATGAAGGTCGGCCCCTCGATCGTCGACTACATGACCGGCATGAACTCATCGATCGCGATTCTCTCCGCGCTCTATCATCGCGACGCCAATGACGGCGAGGGCCAGCATGTCGACGTCTGCCTGTTCGACACCGTGATCGCGTCGCTGTCGCATTGGGCGCAAATCTATCTCGTCAACGGCAAGACGCCGCCGCGCCGCGGCACCTGGGGCAATGGCGGCATGCCCGCCGGCGTGTTCCGCTGCACCGACGGCGAGTTGATGCTGGTGGTCGGCAACGACGGGCAGTACGCGCGCACCTGCGCGGTGCTCGGTAGCCCCGAATTGGCAACCGATCCACGATTCCTCAAGAACAACGATCGCGTCGTTCACGGCAAGGAGATCATGGCGATCTTCGCCGGCCTGTTCCTGAAGAAGCCGGTCGCGTACTGGCTGGACGAACTGGAGAAGGCCGGCGTCCCGTGCGGGCCGATCAACGATTTCGCGCAGGTATTCGCCGACCCGCATGTCCGCTCGCGCGGCATGGAGATCAAGGTCGACCACCCCTTCGAACACGCGCTGTCGCTGATCCGCAATCCCCTGACGTTCTCCGGCACCCCGGTGAAGGACTATCGCGCGCCGCCGCTCTTGGGAGCGAACACCAGGGATGTGCTGGCGACCATCGGCTATGACGAGGCCAAGGTCGAGGCGCTGAAGAAGCAGGGGATCGTCTGACCCGGACAAGGACACTTCGACCATTTTCGAAGCATGATGGCGGCGCAAGACGCTAGTCTTGCGCCGTCGATCCAACCGAAGGTGGCCTGCGATGAAACGAGAAGCGCTCCGCGTCGAACCGATCTCTTCTTATCTCGAACGGTGGGGATCGCCGCCGGGATCACCGGTGACGCGCGCCGGCAACATGATCTTCGTCTCCGGCCTACCGCCGTTCGATCCGGAGACGGGCGAGATCGTCGCTGCACCGATCGAACGCCAGACCGAGCTCGTGCTCGAACAGATGAAGCTTTGCCTCGCGGCGGCCGGCGCGTCGCTGGACAATGTGATGAAGTGCAACGTCTTCTGCACCTCGGCCAAACATTTTCAGGCCGTCAACGCGGTGTATGCGCGCTACTTCCCGCTCGATCCGCCGGCGCGCATCTTCGTCTGCATTCCCGAATGGACCGGGCCGTTCGACATCGAGATCGATTGCATCGCGATGATCTGATCCTGCACATAGCAGCCCCGGGAGCTGGCGACGGCTTATGGCCCGGTTGATGCGCCGGCGCAGATGTGCGAGTGATGGCAGCCGAGCTCAAGCGTTGCATTCCTCCCCCGAGGCTGAGCATGACTGATTGGGGATCCGGGTACGTCACCGATACGGCCTACGTGCATGACTTCTGTCGTGTCCAAACGCCTGCGATGCTGGGCTTTGCGGCCCTGGCGAAAGACGTTGCAGCTCCCGGAGGTTTCGGCGAGGCGCTTGCCTATTGCGATCTTGGCTGTGGACAGGGATTCACGGCAAATCTTGTCGCCGCCGCCAATCCAGCCACCAGGGTTTTCGCCGCCGACTTCAATCCGACCCACATTGCAGGCGCTCGCTCACTCGCGTTAGCGGCCGGGCTGAAGAATATCGAATTTCGTGAAGCAGATTTTGCCGAGCTGTTGAACGACCCCTCCGTACCGGAGTTCGACATCATATGCATGCATGGTGTCTATAGCTGGATCAGCGCCGAAAACCGCCGAACGCTCGTTGCCTTCATCCGGCGGCGGCTAAAATCCGGCGGCCTTGTCTACATTTCGTATGACGCGATGCCCGGCTGGGCGGGGATGGCGCCGCTGCGGCGGCTCATGGTCAAACAGCAGGCGGCACTTCGTCAGGCGTCGTCGAAAAAGGCACTCGAGCAGGCTCTCGCGCTGGTCGACCGGCTCAAGGACACCGGTGCTCATTTCTATCGGATGTATCCCTATGTTTCGGCTCAACTGGAGCGGTTGAGGAAGCTTCCGGCGTCCTATCTGGCGCATGAACTGCTTACGCAGGACTGGCAGGCATTCTCCTTCGCGGATCTGGCAAGCGAACTCGCCGACGCGAAGCTCACTTATCTGGGATCGGCGCATCTCACGGATCACGTTGACCGCGTCAATTTCACCGAAGAGCAGCAGGGCCTGCTTGCAGAGATCGCGGACCCGTTGATCAGGGAAACCGTGCGCGACATGATCGTCGGCCGCCAATTCCGGCGCGACGTGTTCGCCAAGGGATTCACGCCTCTGGCGCCGCTGCCGGTGCGCGAGCGGTGGTTGGCGTCCCGTTTCGTGCTGTCGAACCCGTCCGAAGATGTCGAACTGACATTCGAAACGCCGCTCGGAAAACTTCAACTCCGGCCCGATGTCTACCGGCCCGTGATCGAGGCCCTTACGGATGGGCCGATCACGGTTCGCGAACTCGTGGAGCGCTTGCCGAAATCCAGCCTGGAGTGGGTGTCGCTGACGGACGCCATCAAGGTTCTGGTTGGACGAGGGGACCTGCAACCCGCGCTGCCCGCCGAGCATCAAGCCGAGCGGGCACAGTCAACGCAAGCGTTCAATGCAGCCGTGATGGCGCGCGCAAAAGAAACACCACTGGGTTATCTGGCCTCCCCCGTAACGGGAGGCGGCGTTCGGGTCGACCCATTCACCCAGCTCTATTTGCAAGCGCGACGCAAGGCAGTGGCCGATCCGATAGCGCTGATTGCCGGGTTTGCCGCCATGACCGGTCAGGCGTTCGAAAAGGATGGCAGGAAACTCTCCCCGGAAGAAACCCGCACGGCGCTTGCCGCCAAGGCAGCGCACATCGACCAGCACACTGTTCCGCTGCTTCAGCGGCTCGGTATCGCCTAGCGCGACCTGCGCTAAAGCAACGAGAAATCATGCACGTGCGTCAGAACCTGATGCAGCAAATCGCTGGCGCCAGGCCCGTCGGCTGGACTCGACGGCTGGTGGAGTGCATCCGCAAGCTTGATATAGTCGTTGCCGAGCGGCCGAACATCCAGATCGAGTTTATGCAGGTCGGTATCCAGCTTGTGGAAGTCGTCGGCGAATTTGAGCGCGATCTGATCGAACTTGAGCGTCTGCGCGCTGTCGCCCGACTGGCTGATGTCAGTAGCGATCTTGATGAAGTCATCGCTCACCTTGTGGAGATCGTCTGCGACCTTGATCGTGGCGCCCGCGAGCTTGATAAACGCATCGTCGATCTTGTGCTGGTCGGAGAGTTCTCCAAGCTTGATGAAGTCCGCCCCGAGCTTGACGAAGTCATCGCTCACCTTGTGCAGGTCGTCGCCGAAACTGGAGAAGTCGCCGGCTATCTTCTGGACAGCCTGGTTCGAGTTCTCGGTATTCGAAACATCGAGCTTGAGGAAATCGAGGCCGAGCTTGATCGAGTCCAGTCCGGTGAAATGGAAATCGGTATCAAGCTTGAGGAAATCGTCGCTGAGTTTCAGCTGGTTTTGCTCGCCGACCGCGTCGCCGGTATCGAGCTTGAGGGTTTGATCGGCGAAATTGAGCACGATGTCGTCGAACTTGTGCAGCACGTCATCGAGCTTGATGGTGTCAATGCCAAGTTTGATGAAATCCAGGCCGATGAAGTCAATGTCGTGGTTGTTCGGTCCGTCGTGCGCCAGCTTGTGGTCGCCCAACGTCAACGCATCCGCGGTAAGGTCGCTGAACGCATCGCCGATACGATTGAAATCGTCGCCAAACTTGAGAAACTCGTGATCGACTTTGTGCGCGAGTGCCTCGCCGGCAAAGTCGTGAATCTTATGAAATATATCGGAGGCCATGGTCGCAATCTCCATGTGCTCTGAGGTCACTATTTTACCATGGATGTGACGAGAATGCGACGAGAAAGTGGGTCGATCCGCCGCTCAGCATGGCAAGGCTACTGACGTATCTACCCCAGCTTACAGATCTTGCCGGGTCAGCCGTCCATGCGGCGCCGCTGGCCTGGCCGATGCCTTGTTCGTCGCCCCATTCCCCGTCAGCGCCATCACCGACACCGCGACCACGCGGTCGACGATCGCCTGAACGTCGTTGAGGTCGCATCGGCCTTCCGACAGTTTCGTCAGCCGCTCTTTTTCGCGGATGGTGTGGTGCGACATCGCGAGCGCGAAGTGCAGGCCCCAATAAAGTTCGGAATCGTCGCGCCCGGGCAGGGCGCGGCGCATCGCGGCGGCGAATTTCCGTAAATGATCGACCTCGCGATTCTTGATGCGGCGGATCGGCGGCACGGATTCGATCGACGCCCGGATCATGAAGCGCGCCGCGGTCGAGCCTTCGCGGTCGGGCCCGAGGCAGCCGCGCAAGGTCGGCCCGACCAGTGCGTGCATGATGGCCTCGATGCTGGCGCGGCCGCCGCCTTTTTCTTCCGCTGCCTTCAGCTCATTGAGACGTTCGCGGTTGGTGGCGAGGCTGCGGGTGACGAACAACTCGGCGATCAGTTCGTCCTTGGAGCCGAAATGATAATTCACCGCGGCGAGGTTGACGTTCGCCTCGGCCACGATGTCGCGCAGCGTCACGTCGCCAAAACCGCGATCGGCGTAGAGCCGCTCGGCGGCGGCGAGAATGGCATTGCGGGTATGATCACTCGCCATGGGTCACCCCCTCGCAGGGAGTTGCAATTCAAACAGTTGTATGAAACTATCGTTTGAAGGGCCGGAAATGTCAATCGCGTTCGTTGCGCGCCGTCATTTTGGCTCACCCGGCTACCGGTCACCGCCATTGCCCCGCGCGATATGATCTTGCGGCGGCAAAGGGGCGGGCAGACAGTGCCGGCCAAAGATTTCAAAAGGTGAGGAGCGTTCCATGGACTTCAATATGTCAGACCGCCAGAAAGATTGGCTCAACCGCGTGCAGTCGTTCATGACCAAGCACGTCCGCCCCGCGGTGCCGATCTACAGGAAGCAGGACGAGGAAGGTCCGCGCTGGAAGGTGATCCCGGTTCTGGAGGATCTGAAGAAGAAGGCAAAGGCCGAGGGCCTCTGGAACATGTTCATGCCGCCGTCGGCGCATGAGGACGACGAATTCCGCGGCGCGGGATTGAGCAATCTTGAATACGCGCCGCTCGCCGAGGAAATGGGCCACATCTCCTGGGCGTCGGAAGTGTTCAATTGCTCCGCGCCTGATACTGGCAACATGGAAGTGTTCATGCGCTATGCCTCCAAGGAGCAGAAGCGCAAATGGCTGCGTCCGTTGATGGACGGCGAAATCCGTTCTGCGTTCCTGATGACGGAACCGGCGGTGGCCTCCTCGGACGCCACCAATATCGAAACCCGCATCGAGAAGGACGGCGATCATTACGTCATCAACGGCCGCAAATGGTGGTCGTCCGGCGTCGGCGATCCCCGCTGCAAGATCGCGATCCTGATGGGCAAGACCGATCCCAAATTGCCGCGTCACCAGCAGCAGTCGCAGATCCTGGTGCCGCTCGACACGCCCGGCATCAAGGTCGAAAAGATGCTGCCGGTGTTCGGCTATGACGATGCGCCGCATGGCCACGCCCAGGTGCTGCTCGAGAACGTCCGCGTGCCCGCCGAAAACATTCTGCTCGGCGAGGGCAGGGGTTTTGAGATCGCGCAGGGCCGGCTCGGTCCGGGCCGCATCCATCACTGCATGCGCACCATCGGCAAGGCCGAAGAGGCGCTGGAGAAGATGGTGAAGCGGCTGTCGTCGCGCACCGCGTTCGGCAAGAAGATCGTCGAGTTTTCGATCTGGGAACAGCGCATCGCCGAAGCCCGCACCGACATCGAGATGAACCGCCTGCTGTGTCTGAAGGCCGCCGACATGATGGACAAGGTCGGCAACAAGACCGCGCAACTCGAGATCGCCATGATCAAGGTCGCAGCCCCCAACATGGCGCTGAAGATCATCGATCAGGCGATCCAGGCCTATGGCGGCGCCGGCGTTTCCGACGATGCCGGTCTGGCGCGCGACTACGCCTCGATGCGCACGATGCGCCTGGCGGATGGTCCGGACGAGGTCCATAACCGCGCCATTGCCAGACTTGAACTTCGGAAGTATGCAAACACGTCGCACTAACGGGAGCGGCTGCAGAGACGCTCCCCAAAGGTATTTAAGAAGAAATCGCAAGGGAGCGTCATCGTGGCGGACGGCGTCAGGAAAGACGAAGAGTTTTCGGGTACGAGGCCGGTCGAGGAGCGGCATCGCATCGATGAGATGCGCCTCGACGGCTGGCTGAAGGAAAACGTCGAAGGCTATCAGGGTCCGTTGACCGTCTTGCAGTTCAAGGGCGGCCAGTCGAACCCGACCTACCGGCTCGATACGCCGGGCCGTTCCTACGTGATGCGGCGCCGGCCATTCGGCAAACTGCTGCCGTCGGCGCACGCGGTCGATCGCGAATTCCGTGTCATCGCCGCATTGAGCAAGCAGGGCTTTCCGGTCGCAAAAGCCTATGCGCTGTGCACCGACGACGGCGTGATCGGCTCCTTCTTCTACATCATGTCGATGGAAGAGGGCCGGGTGTTCTGGGATCCTTCGCTGCCGAGCCAGACGCCGGATGATCGGCGCAAGATCTTCACCAGCAAGATCGAGGCGCTGGCGCATTTGCACCTGTTTGAGCCGGACAAGATCGGTCTCGGCGATTTCGGCAAGCCCGGCAATTATTTTGCTCGCCAGGTCGATCGCTGGACCAAGCAATACCGCGCGTCGGAGACGCAGCACATTCCGGAATTCGAAAAGCTCGCCGAGTGGCTGCCGAAAACCGTGCCCGAACAGAAGCGCGTGTCGATCGTTCACGGCGATTACCGTCTCGACAACATGATTTTCCACGCCACGGAACCGCGCGTGCAGGCGGTGCTGGACTGGGAGCTGTCGACGCTCGGCGATCCCATGGCCGACTTCACCTATCTGTTGATGCAATGGACCATGCCGGGTCTTGCGAATGCCGACCTCAAGGCGCTCAATATTCCAAGCCAGGATGAGGCGGCGGCGATCTATTGCAATGTGACCGGGACGGCGGTACCGGACCTGAACTGGTATTTCTCCTACAACCTGTTCCGCCTCGCCGGCATCACCCAGGGTATTGCGGGGCGGATCCGCGACGGCACCGCCGCCAACGCCAAGGCCATCGAGTCGGCGAAGCGCACCGTGCCGCTGTCGCAGGCGTCGTGGGAATACGCGCAAAAGGCCGGGGCGGTTTAAAAAGCAAGGCGCGACACTCCGGGTGTCGCGCCTTCTTCGTTTCGGCGCTCAGTTCCGCCGACCGCGCGACGACGATCCCGCGGCGTGCTGCTTGCGCAATGTTTCGGCCGACAAGCCCACCACTTCGGAAATTTCCAACAGCTGTCTCGCCAGCGGACTTGTTTTGCGCCAGATCATGCCGATGGTTCGCGACGGCTGCGGTTTCTTGAAACGCGTGACCGACACCGGCGCCGAGCGGGTCTCCACGGCGACGGCCATTTCCGGAATCAGGGTGACGCCGATGCCGGCGCTGACCATTTGAACGAGGGTGGACAGCGAACTCGCATCCAGCACCTCGCGCGGCGGCGTCGATTGCATGTTGCAGAACGACAGCGCCTGATCGCGAAAGCAATGTCCCTCTTCGAGCAGCAATAGCCGCATCTCGCGCAGGCTTTCGCTCGAAGGCAGCGGCGTTCCCTCGTCGGCGCCCGGCCGCACCAGCAGAAAGTTTTCCGAGAACAAGGCGACCTCGGTGAACGAAGGTTCGGACACCGGCAGCGCGACGATGGCGGTGTCGAGCCGGCCCTCCGCGAGTTCCTGGATCAGTTTTGGCGTCACCGTCTCGCGGATGTGGATGTCGAGTTCGGGATGCATTTTGGTCAGGTTCCCGATCACCGTCGGCAGCAGATAGGGGGCAATGGTCGGGATCATGCCGATGCGCAGCCGGCCGCCGAGCCGGTCCCGCGACGCCCGCGCGAAGTCGCCGAGTTCATCGACCGAGCGCAGGATGTCGCGGACGCGCTGGGCGACCTCTTCGCCGAATTTGGTCAGCGCGACCTGTCGCGCGCCGCGTTCGAGCAGCACCCCGCCCAGGGTTTCCTCGAGTTCCCGGATCTGCATCGACAGCGCCGGCTGCGAGATCGCGGAGGCTTCGGCGGCGCGGCCGAAATGGCAATGACGCGCCAGCACGTCAAAATAACGCAGCTGTTTGAACGTAATATGACCCATCAAAATATCTTATTGCAGCGATCAAAATAGTCAACTTTACCTGATCGCTTGCGTTGCGTAGAACGACGGCACAGGGTGGAAAGCATCAAGACCACCACCAAAGGAGGCGAATATGGATGACAAAACCAAGTGCCCGTTTTCAGGCGGGCAGCCCGCACCGAGCAACCGCGACTGGTGGCCGAAGCAGCTGGATCTGAGAATCCTCCACCAGCAGTCAAACCTGTCCGATCCGATGGGCGAAACGTTCGACTACGCCAAGGAATTCAAGAGCCTCGATCTCAATGCCGTGATCAAGGACCTTACCGCGCTGATGACGGACTCGCAGGATTGGTGGCCGGCCGATTACGGCCATTACGGGCCGCTGTTCATCCGCATGGCCTGGCATAGCGCCGGCACCTATCGCATTGGCGACGGGCGCGGCGGCGCCGGAGCCGGCCAGCAGCGTTTTGCGCCGCTCAACAGCTGGCCCGACAACGCCAACCTCGACAAGGCGCGGCGGCTGTTGTGGCCGGTCAAGCAGAAATACGGCAAGAAACTCTCCTGGGCCGATCTGTTGATCCTCGCCGGCAACGTCGCGCTGGAATCGATGGGCTTCAAGACCTTCGGTTTCGCCGGCGGCCGCGCCGACGTCTGGGAGCCCGAGCTTGATGTCAACTGGGGCCCCGAAGCCAAATGGCTGGACGACCAGCGCTACTCCGGCGACCGCGAGCTAAGTGGTCATCTCGGCGCGGTGCAGATGGGCCTGATCTATGTCAATCCGGAAGGGCCGAACGGCAAGCCGGATCCGCTCGCCGCAGCCCGCGACATCCGCGAGACCTTTGCGCGCATGGCGATGAACGACGAGGAAACCGTGGCGCTGATCGCCGGCGGCCACACCTTTGGCAAAACCCACGGCGCCGGCGACGCGACCCTGGTCGGCCCCGAGCCGGAAGGCGAGGAGATCGAAGCGCAGGGCCTCGGCTGGTCGAGCAAATATGCCACCGGCATCGCCGGTGACGCGATCACCTCAGGCATCGAGGTGATCTGGACCCAGACGCCGACGAAGTGGAGCAACCACTTCTTCGACAATCTGTTCAACTTCGAATGGGAGCTGACCAAGAGTCCGGCCGGTGCCCATCAGTGGACCCCGAAGGGCGGCGCAGGTGCCGGAACCGTGCCGGATGCCCATGACACATCGAAGCGTCATTCGCCGTCGATGCTGACCACCGACCTCGCGTTGCGGCTCGACCCCGCCTACGAGAAGATCTCGCGGCGCTTCCATGACCATCCGGATCAGTTCGCCGACGCGTTTGCCCGCGCCTGGTTCAAGCTGACCCACCGCGACATGGGTCCGATCGTGCGGTATCTCGGGCCGCTGGTTCCGAAGGAGGAACTGATCTGGCAGGACCCTGTTCCCGCGATCAACCATGAATTGGTCAGCGAGCAGGACATCGCGGCGCTGAAGACCAAAATCCTCAGCGCAGGCCTCTCCGTTTCGGAGTTGGTCTCGACCGCCTGGGCGTCGGCCTCGACGTTCCGCGGCTCCGACAAGCGCGGTGGCGCGAATGGTGCTCGCATTCGGCTCAGCCCGCAGAAGGACTGGGACGTCAACCAGCCGGCTGAACTGGCAAAGGTGCTTTCGAAACTCGAAGCGATCCAGAAGGAGTTCAACGCCGGCGGGAAAAAAGTCTCGCTCGCCGACCTGATCGTTCTCGGCGGCAGTGCCGCGGTCGAGAAGGCGGCAAAGGACGCCGGCGTCGACGTCAAGGTGCCGTTCACGCCAGGCCGCATGGATGCCTCGCAGGAGCAGACCGATGCGCATTCGTTTGCTCCGCTCGAGCCGACCGCCGACGGTTTCCGCAATTATTTCCGCGGCAAGCACCCGATGTCGCCGGAAGAGCTGCTGGTGGATCGCGCGCAACTGCTGACGCTGACCGCACCCGAGATGACGGTTCTGGTCGGCGGCTTGCGTGTGCTCGGTGCCAATGCCGGCAACTCCAAGCACGGCGTCTTCACCACCAGGCCGGGCACGCTGAGCAACGACTTCTTCGCCAATTTGCTCAGCATGAGCACGGTGTGGGATCCGGTCGCCGGCTCCGAGAACCTTTACGAGGCGCGCGACCGCAAGACCAAGGTGGTCAAGTGGACCGGCACCCGTGCCGATCTGATCTTCGGTTCGCACTCGCAGTTGCGGGCGCTCGCGGAAGTCTATGCCTGCGCGGACTCGAAGGAGAAGTTTGCAAAAGACTTCGCGGCGGCGTGGACCAAGGTGATGAACCTCGATCGCTTCGATATCGCCTGATCCCGGCGGGAAGGCTTTTGCGGCCTTCCAGGCTGGCAACACGAAATCAGGGCGGCGCTTCAAAGCAATTTGAACGCCGCCCTGACGCTTTTTCGAAACCGCGCTATGGCTTGATCCCGTACACCTGCACGCGTTTCGATCCTGTCGCAAGGAACACGCGTCCGTTTGCAATCGTCGGCGGCACGAACTTTGCGAACCAGTAATTCCTGTCCTCATCGGCTACGGATGGGTCACTCTGGTTGTTCCATAATTCGCGCAACGTGAACGGATTGAAGGCGCGCAAGATCCCGAAGCGTTGCTCCCCGCACATCGACGAGTCCACCTTGGAGGTGCTGCAATCGTCGACCGAGCATTCGTGGAAACCCGGGTCGTCCCGACTGGTCTGGAACGCCTTGTCCTGCTTGGCCATTCGGCAGCGCTGCACGGATGCGAACAGCACGCCCGCGGCGGCTTGCGCGGAGTTGATGCTCAGCGCGAGCATCCCGCCGGGCATTCCATTGGTAGGGAGATTCGGCGGACTCTCGCGCAGATACGGCGGCGCCAGCACCACGGCGCCCGCCTTGTTGGTTGCGATCGCCGTCGCGGTCGGGTCGAGCCGCTTGCCCCACCACCGGAATGACTTCAGGCGGTCCTTCTCGGCCCAGAGATAGAGGAACGTACGCCCGTCGGGGAACGCGCCGAACACCGGTGTGCCATGGATATGGGGCCATGGCGTCCAGTCATTCATTGTGACACCAGTTGGGAGCGGCTCCAGCGGGGCCGGGTAGATCTCGTTTGGCCCGAGGCAGAACAACCCGGACGGATGGTCGGCGCAGTACTTGTTCTCGGCTGCGCTGAACTTCTGCACGACATGGTCTCGCCTGGCGTCGTCGACGCCAACCGGATCCCCCGAAGTGTGGAACGGTGGCAGGTGATCGGGGGGAGGGCCGGCGACGGTCGATGCATCGAACGGCGTGCTGCCGTCGAACTTGCCGAGATGGTCGCGATCGAGCACGTACAACATTCCCGACTTGCCGCCCGCCACCAGGTACCGGCTGTTCGGAATCAGCACCACGCCCGCTGCGGCGAAGTCCAGATCGGTGACGTCGAGCCACGTCTTGCGATACGGCATGAACCAGTCCGCGGGCGTCATCGTGATGGAATCCGGCAGGTCGCCGGGTGCGGGATCGACGCGCAAGCGAACGATGCTGTCCGACAGGTTCTTGCCCGAACTGTCCGGTGGGCTGCATTTAAGAGGCTTCTTGTCGTCAGCGGGAACGCCGCACGGCGTCTGATTGCCCGTCGCGAAGTACAGATTGCCGTGGCCATCGGCGGCAATGCCCGTTGACGCCTGCCAGATGCCGCCGCCGCCGGTCGGATCGAGAGTCGGGTCGTTCGGCGGGGTGCCGTCCGGTGGCTCGATGCTGCGGTAACGGTACGCAAAGGCCAATGTCGAGGCGTGCAACGCATAGATCCAGCCTTGATAGGTTAGTTTGCCCACGGGAGAGTCCAGGTTCTCGCACCGGCCCGCGAAGCCCACATAGACGTGGCCACCCTCCAACAACAGGCTCGCCCGGTTGCGGTGAACCTTGTTCCACTGCTGGTCGTCCACGAGTTGTCGATCGAGGTCGCGGCCGTCCGGACCCTTGGCGGGATTTCCGTCGAACAGGTTCAGCGCGGCAATGCGCGGCCGTCCGCCATCACCCTCCGCTCCGCGATAGCTCACGATGATGTGCGAGTTCGCGAGATCGATGACCGGCGTCGACTCGATGCCGATCGCCACTGTTTGCTTGTTTAGATCGAGCAGATTGTCTTGCTCGGTTTGGGCCATGATTTCCAGGCAATTCGGGCGGTCCGCATTGGTCGGGTTCCAGGGATCGTTGATGCTGTAGGGATCGCCGAGATGGTGGTCCCAGATCTTTGTCAGAGCGACCGCATCGAATGCGTAGACCCAATTCAGCGAGTCCGCGATGAACACCACCGATCGCGGCCCTTGCGGAAAATTCACGCTGGCGAGGTACAATGGCTGCGCGAGCACGACGCCGCGAACCTCCAGATGCCCGAGCAAGCCAAAACGCGGATCGGAAACAGAAAACTGATCGAGGCCGCCGCTCAGGGTCGTTCCGGTGCGCAAATTGTTGTAGCGCTGGGTGACCACGTCTGCGGGCGACGCCGGATTCATCGGATCGGCATTTGACGGCGGTGCAGGGACGGGGATGACGACATCGTCCGGCAACACGATGACCGGACCCGGCACAACAGTGTCCGCCAGCGATGACGATGCCGCCGCGCCGATCATCAGGGCGATCGACAGGCTGAAGATGAGGCGTCGAACGGCGCGATTGCGGGCCCGCTCCATGCTCTTTCCCTTCGCGCGAGAGATACGATCCGGCGCGCGATTTGACTGGGCCAAACCGGCGCGCATCTTCAATTTCATCAGCGCAGGATGTTGAGACCTATCAGCCTGGGCCGGTCCGCGACGCATCCTTCGTCATCGACCACCACCTCGACGTCCGCCCGCTCCGCGAACGCCAGCAGCACGGCCGCGTAATAGGTGCGATAGCCCGGCTGATTGCTGTCGGTCGCATAGCCCGAATCCGGCAGCGGGCACTTGGCGGGATTGACCGTAGGGGCCACTGTGTGGATGCCGAATTGTTCGGCGTTGTGTCCGGTGAAAACCATCGTGATCTGCGTCGCGACCTTTTGGTCGGCGAAAGCCGGCGGACCGGACACGATCAGGAGCGATAGGGAGAAGAACCAGAAAATTGCTTTCATGGCAGCCCCTTTCAGCGCGAACGTTCGCAAGCAGCTTATCTGGGGTTGACGGTACCGGCAAGGCTGGTCACGGCATTTGGTGGATCGGATGCGCGCGCCCGGCGATGTCTGCACGCCGCCCTGAAGCGGAGATCGTTCAGGACCCGCGCTCGGCGTGCTATCGTGGCGGCGCAACGGGAATGACAGCACGATGAAAGCAAGCTTGATTACGGCCTTCGCGGGCGCGTTCATCGCGGTTGCGTCATGGGTGCCGCTATGGATCGTCGAAGCGTATGATCGCTATGCGATGCCGGTCGGGCTAGGCCTGTTTGCGTTTGCCGGCAGCCTGGTCGGCGGCGTGATCGCCGTGGTCGGGATCATCAGGCTTCTGATTCACGCCGTACGTGCGTCAAAGACGCCATCCTGATTGGCTCTGCTTTCGCCGTCGCTGCTTGCTGGCGCCAACCCCGCGTGCATGCGCGATTGATTGACTTGCCACGGCACGAAACTAGGGTTGCCTTCGCATCGAAGGGAATCATTCGCATGAATTTGCCGATGGGCTGGAACGAATGGGCGCAGCACGATGGCGTGGCGCTGGCCGCGCGCGTCCGCAAAGGCGAACTGACCGCAGCGGAATTGGCGCGTCAGGCGGCCGCCGCCATCGCAAAAGTGAATCCCGTGCTGTCGGGCGTGGTCGAAGTGTTCGAGGACGCAATCGCCGATCCCGCTGCGGCCGGCGCCAATCTCGGCGGGCCCTTTGCGGGCCTGCCGTTCCTGATGAAGGATCTCGGCCCGACGATGCAGGGGCGCTTGCAGGAGATGGGCTCGCTGCTGATGCGCGGCAATCGCGCCACCGCCGATACGTTCCTGACGACGAAGCTGCGCGCCGCGGGACTGAACCTGATGGGGCGGACGACGACGCCGGAGTTCGGCGTCTGCAGTTCGGCGGACAACCCCGCCGTCTACGTAACGCGCAACCCGTGGAACACGGACTACACGACCTGCGGATCGTCGGCCGGCAGCGCCGCCATGGTCGCGGCGGGCGCGGTGCCGATCGCGCACGCCACCGACGGCGGCGGTTCGATCCGCATTCCCGCCGGGGTCAACGGCAACATCGGCCTCAAAGTGTCGCGGGGCGTGTTCTCGCTCGCGCCGCAGCTTTCGGATTTGTCGGGGCTGGTATCGATCCAGGGCTGCCAGTCGCGTTCGGTGCGCGATACCGCTGCCTTGGTCGACGCGTGCCGCGGTCCTGCACCCGGCGAATTCATGCCGTTCTGGACTTCACCTGAGCCTTACCAGGACATGATCAAGCGTGATCCGCGACCGCTTAAGATCGCACTCTCGCACCAATGGGGCGACTATCGCGCGACACCGCAGATCGCTTCCGAACTCGAGCGGGTCGGGCGCTTTCTCGAAGGCCTCGGCCATCGCGTCGACTACGCGTTGCCTGAAGTCGACTATCGCGCCGCCTTTGCCGCGCAGACCACCTGCTACATCAGTAATTTTGCGGTCGTGATCGGCAACATGCTGGCGGCGCGCGGGCTGGACACGCCGCCGGCCGGTCTGGTCGAGCCCGTCAACATCCGGATCTGGGAAGCCGGCCGGCACATTTCGTTTGCCGACCGCGCGCGCATGCAGGCGGTCTTCAACACCACGTCGCGCGGCTTCGGCGCGTTTTTCGAGGATTGGGACATTATCCTAACGCCGATTACCGCGCTGCCGACGCCGAAAGTCGGCACGATCGAATATCTGACGATCTCGGACAATCCATCGGTGCTGGATTGGTTCGGCAGTCTGTGGCGCAATTTCGCTTTCACGCCGCTCGCCAATCTGTGCGGGATTCCCGCGATCTCGCTGCCGATGGCGGAACACGAGAACGGCCTGCCGCTCGGCATTCAGGCCCAGGCACGGCAGGCCAATGACGGGCTGCTGCTACAGCTCGCAGGACAGATCGAGCGGGCGATCGGCGGCCGATGGAACGCCGGACGGACGCCTGCGATGCATGTCACGAATGGCTGATCGGCGGCCGCGCCCGATCGCAGGCGCGCCATTGCTCGCTTCGCAATTTGGTCTAGAACACCGGCATGTCCAAAGCACCGAACCTGAACACGCCGCTGCCGTTTGACGAACTGGCCGAAGCCATCACAAGCCGCCGCTCGGTCTACGGCTACAGCAGCGGACTGCGGCTCGACCGCGCCGCCCCCGGAGAGGCCTGGTCGAGCCTGCCGTACCGCCCCGTCTTCGTCGGCGACACCGCGACCGGCGTGCTTCACGGCGGCGTCGTCACCGCCATGCTCGACGAGAGCTGCGGCATGGCGGTGCAGCTCGCGCTCGCCGGCACGCGCGCGATCGCCACGCTCGACCTGCGTATCGATTACCAGAAGCCGGCAACGCCGGGCCTCGACATCAAGGCGCATTCGGTTTGCTCGCGCGTCACCCGGTCGATCGCCTTCGTGCGCTCGACCGCCTACCAGGAATCCGAGGATGATCCCGTCGCCACCGCAACGGCCTGCTTCATGGTCGGCGCCAACCGGACCAACATGCTGACCGACGAGCGGTTGCCTGGCGGCGCGCCGCCGGCGCTCGAAGCACCGGAGGATCCGGCCGGCCCGTTCGCCGATAGCCCGTTCGCGCGCTGCCTCGGCATCCGCATCGGTGAGGGTGACACGCTGGTGATGCCTTTCTCGCCAAAAATCATCGGCAACCCGATGCTGCCCGCCATCCACGGCGGCATGACCGGCGCCTTCCTCGAAACCACAGCGATTGTCGGCGTGACGCGCGAACTCAGCGTGGCGCCGCCAAAGCCGATCGGCCTGACCATCAATTATCTGCGCTCCGGCCGGGCGCTCGACAGTTTTGCCAGCGTGTCGATCGTCAAGCAGGGCCGGCGCGTCGTCGCCTTCGAGGCGCAGGCCTGGCAGGAGGACCGCACCAAGCCGATCGCCTCGGCGTTCGGTCATTTCATGCTGCGGCAAATTCCGGGTGTGGAGGAGGAATAGGCGTGTTCACCGCGGCGGAGGTGCCGTGCAAGCGGGGATACTTCCGAGTTTGACCCAGATCTCCCTTTGAAGAGCAAGTCAGATTCAAGGCTGCTTTTTTTGGAGGGTAGTCTTGGGTGTGATGGAGCGTAAGTGAAGGCGGGACTTGCCCCGACGGGCAAATCAAAAAAGCTGTCAAGCCTTCATAAGGAAAATATTCCTGTTTCAAAATACCCCAAATCAGGTCTTGAGATAGATCCTGTCCCGGGGAAGAGGGGCGTTGGCCATCGTCACGAACGTTGGGCGGGATGCGGTGGACGCGGTGGCGTCGTGCGTGAAGATCGATTGCAGGGCGGCCTTGCCGTGAGCGATCGTCATCAGGCCAGACGAGCGACGTCAAAGCGTACGGCAAAACCGTGTGGTTCCGGCACCCGTTGCTGGTGTCAAGTCGGCGGAGGTTTTTCGAACCCAACCGGGGGCGGCAAGACCTTCAATCCGCCGATGACGGTGACAAGACGAATTCGTCGCCGAGGAGAGCACGGCATAAGCCGTAAGACCATTGCGCAGGGACGCCGGAATGCTCCGACTGTGCCTGTATGCTCGTGTGCGTGTTCTTATGCACAATTTGCACGCGAGACCGCGGGTGCAGCAAGCATCCGGCGTTCCCTGCGCCCTCGATTGGGCGGAGAATTTTTCAACAGCTCGGGCGCGTTGCGTCGCGAGAGTGCGGACTCACACTTGGCCCCGTCATTGCGAGCGAAGCGAAGCAATCCATCTCACCCCGCAAAGAAAGAATGGATTGCTTCGTCGCTTTCGCTCCTCGCAATGACGGCGCTCAAGCCCTAAACCGGCTTCCCCGCATACGGCATCGACGCGGTGAGGCCGCCGTCGACCGGGATCGCCTGTCCGTTGACGTAGGACGCCTCGTCGCTGGCGAGGAACAATCCCATCGCCGCCAGTTCATGCGGCTGGCCGGCGCGCTTCAACGGATTGAGCTGGCCGATCTTGCCGTCGGTGCCGCGCTGCCTGGCATTGTCGAAGATCGGTTTTGTCATGCCGGTCTCGATCAGGCCCGGGCAAACCGCATTGATGCGCACGCCGGTACCGGACAGCGAATAGGCCGTGGTCTGCACCAGGCTGATGACGCCGGCCTTGCTCGCGGCATAGGGATGGCCGCTGGCGCCGGCCTTGAGGCCTGCGACCGACGCGGTGAGGACGATCGCACCCGACTTCTGCCGGATCATGTGCGGCATCGCGTGTTTGACCGCCAGAAACGGTCCGATCAGATTGATGCGCAAAACTTCCTGCCACTGTTCCACGGTCTGTTCGGCCAGCGGCACCAGCCCGCCGCTGACGCCGGCATTGGCCCAGATCGCATCGAGCCTGCCGTATTTCGACACCGCCTTGTCGATGAAAGCCTTCACGTCGCTTTCGGAACCCGCATCTGCCATCACGGCCTCGACGGTGCCGCCGGCATCGCCGACCAGCTTTGCGGTTTCCTTGACGCTCTCGCTGCGATCAACCGCGATCAGTTTTGCGCCTTCCTTGGTGAACAACAGCGAGGCTGCGCGTCCGATGCCGCTTCCGGCGCCAGTGATGATGACGGATTTGCCTTCGAGGCGGCCCATGAGTTTCTCCCTGTGGTGTCATCAAGCGTCAAGCCCACTTGCCGCCTTGCGGAATTCAAACAAGATTTCAAACGCGCAAAGTCACTTGAAACGACAAGTGACTTGAGGCGATCTGCGCTCTGACGTACAGCGACGGCGAACACTATGGAAGGGTCTTGGCGATGTCCAATCCGGGTAAAGCAGGCGTGGTCACGACGCGGTGGTGGTGGGTGCGTCATGCGCCGGTGCGCGAAGATAATGGATGCATCTACGGGCAGAAGGATCTCGGCTGCGACACCAGCGATCGGGTCGTGTTCGAAGCGGTCGGAAAAATCCTGCCGCGCAACGCAGTCTGGTATGCGAGCACCCTGAAGCGTACGCATCAAACCGCCGATGCGATCTGGGCCGCGGGATTTCCAAAGCCTGCGGCGATGCCGCACATAGCCGCCTTTGCCGAACAGCATCTCGGTGAATGGCAGGGCATGAACCGCGCGGCGTTCATCGCCAGCCGGCCGGTCGGCAGCCACTGGTTCGCGGATATCGACGAGCCGGCCCCTGGTGGCGAAAGCTTCATGGATCTCTATAACCGCGTGAGTGGCGCGATCGAGCGCATCAACGGCGAACACGCCGGCAAGGATGTGATCGCCGTCACCCATGGCGGCACGATCAAGGCGGCGATCGGGCTCGCGCTTGGTGGCCAGCCTGACAAGGGCCTCGCCTTTGACGTCGACAATGTTTCGGTGACACGGCTCGATCATTTCGCCAGCGCGGATCACAGCAACTGGCGGCTTCCCATGATCAACCAGCAGCCGTGGATCGCGGACGCCTCGCACGCCGCGATGCATCAGCCTGCCGGGCCGGAAGTCGTGCCGGAGACCAAGCTGGCGTGAAGCGCTGTTGTCTGACGCCGTGAACGCTGCTTAGCTCAATGCCGAAACAAAAATCCAAGATCTGGGAGAGAAACATGACCTTGTTCGACATGAAGGGAAAGACCGCCGTCATCACCGGCTCGACGCGCGGCATTGGCCGCGCCATTGCCGAGCGCATGGCCGAGCACGGCGCCAAGGTGGTGATCTCCTCGCGCAAGCAGGATGTCTGCGACCAGGTGACCAAGGAGATCAACGATAAATTCGGCAAGGGGACCGCGGTTGCGATCGCGGCGAATATTTCCAGCAAGGAAAACCTGCAAAACCTGGTCAACGAATCCAACCGCGCCTTCGGCAAGATCGACGTGCTGGTCTGCAATGCGGCGTCCAACCCGTATTACGGTCCGCTCGGCGGCATTTCCGACGACCAGTTCCGAAAGATCCTCGACAACAACATCGTCGCCAACAACTGGCTGATCTCGATGGTGGTGCCGCAGATGATCGAGCGCAAGGACGGCTCGATCGTCATCGTTTCCTCGATCGGCGGCCTGAAGGGCTCGACCGTGCTCGGCGCCTACGCGATCTCGAAGGCGGCCGACATGCAGCTCGCGCGCAACCTCGCCTGCGAATACGGCAAGCACAACATCCGCGTGAACTGCATCGCGCCCGGCCTGATCAAGACCGACTTTGCCAAAGCGCTGTGGGACAATCCGGAAACCCTGAAAGCGTCCACCGCGCGCTCGCCGCTGCTGCGGATCGGCATTCCCGACGAGATCGCAGGCGCTGCCGTATTTATGGGATCGGCGGCCGGCGACTTCATGACCGGCCAGACCATCGTCATCGACGGCGGTGCGACGATCAGTTGAGATTACAAACTATCTCGTCGTCCCGGCTCGCGCTCGCAAGAGCTCGCTTGGCCGGGACGACGGAGATTATTTTTGCAGGCGCGGCAAAGAATCTCACTCCACCGCGGCGTAAACCAGATTGCGCACCAGCGAGCGGGTGTGTTGCCGTTGACCCGGGCCCTGCATCATGAACACCGCGAACAGGTCTTCCTTCGGATCGATCCAGAAGAACGTGCCGGCCATTCCGCTCCAGAAGAACTGACCGGCCGAACCCGTGAACGGCGCAATTCCGGTATGGGTGCGGACCGCAAAGCCGAGCCCGAAACCGTGGCCGGGCGGCATCAGGGGCGAGTTGACCTTGACCCCGGGGCCAAGATGATCCGACGCCATCAGCTCCAGCGTTTTGCGCCCGATGATCCTGACGCCGTCCAGCGTGCCTCCGCTGAGCAGCATCTGGCTGAAGCGCGCATAATCCATCGTGGTCGAGACAAGCCCGCCGCCGCCGGATTCCATCACCGGCTTCTCCAGCATGTTGAACAGCTGCACCTTGTCGCCGTTCCAGGGATCGATCGGGAACGGCTCGGCAAGACGGCCGGCATTGGCTTCGGGCGTGTGGAACGCTGTCTCGGCCATTTGCAACGGCGCCAGGATGCGCTCGGTGAGGTAGGCGCTGAGCGACTTGCCGCTGACGACTTCGATAATGCGGCCGAGGATGTCGGTGGAGCGGCTGTAATTCCATTCCGCGCCGGGCTGGCACATCAGCGGCAGGCTGGCGACGAGGCTCGCATGTTCGGCGTTGGTGATCTTGCGGCTGCGCAGCCGCGACTGCTGGTACAGGCGCTGCACCAGGCCGTTGCCGGTGTGGTCGTAGGTGATGCCCGAGGTGTGCCGCAGCAGATCCTGCACGGTCATCTGCCGCTTCAGCGGCACCAGTTCGAGTTCGCCGTCGCGTTCGACGCCGACTTTCTGGTCGGCAAATTCCGGGATGAACTTTGCGACGGGGTCGCTGAGCAGAAAATGGCCGTCCTCGATCAGCACCATGATGCCGACGGAGACGATCGGCTTGGTCATCGAGAAGATGCGGAACAGGCTGTCCTGCGTCATCGGCGCTGTGGCCGTGGGGCTTTGCCGGCCGATCGCGTCGAACCAGCCGATCTGGCCGCGGCGCGCCACCAGCACGGTCGCGCCGGGCAGGGTGCCCCTGTCGACCTCGCGTTTGAACGCGTCGGACAGAATCTGCAGGCGAACGGCGGAGAGCCCGATCTGCTCCGGCTTGGCGCTAGGGAGGGACGGGGTCTGCGGGGCGGATGTCTGCCTGGCGGCGGCCTGGGGGGTCATGGTCTCTCCCGTCTGCTCTTGTTGTTTGCGCTGGGGATGAAGTCTGACGCAGAACCCGCGGGTTGAATAGATGCTTCCCGAGAGCGCAGTTATATTTGTTAAGGCGTTGTCGGGCCGGGAGGGAATGATGCAGGCGCGTGCGTCGCGAACGCTCCCTGCGATGCTGATTGCAGTACTGGCGGCGTGCTCGGCGTCCGTCGGCCATACGGCCTGCCCGGAGCGCCCAGCGTGTCACGGGTGTGGTTGTAAAGGTGGCCCGGGATATCGGAGCCCGGACGGCCATTGCGTAGGCTTCAGGGAAATGGACAAGGTCTGCGGTAATCCGCCAAGCCGTTGCGTCTTCGAGAATGCGCCCGGGACCGGCGAAAACCGCGAATGCGCGCTGGCGCCACGGCGCAATCAGCAGCCAAGCGCGGCCGTTGGCAATCCATAGATAAGGCGGAAGGATTGCCGGACCGGGGCGCGGTGTGACCGCTTCGCCCTTGCAATCGGGGCACGGCCTATGCTTGAAACGGCGCGAACCGGCGGCGACGCACGGTTCCCTGCAGGAGTGTAGCTCAATTGGTAGAGCACCGGTCTCCAAAACCGGGGGTCGCAGGTTCGAGCCCTGCCACTCCTGCCAGCAAAATCAAGTAGTTAGCGGATATTTCGATCCCTCTTGGCCGCTTTTGCTACCGCTTTTGCTACCGCTCAATCCGCACTAAGAAATCCAGCCGCCAGACCCGCGAGAGTATCGGACAGCTTTTCGCTGGCCTGGTTCAACCGCTTTCGCTTGGTGTAACTCTTCAGGAGGGTAGCGGGGTCGTCTCCGATCCGCTGGGCGACAGTGTGCACAGGTATTCCAGCGTCGAGCAGGGCGGTGGAATGGATGCCGCGCAGGTCATGGAACCGGGTCTTGCCAAAGCCGAGCAGTTTGGCCTGGTCCGCAAAATCCCTTGAAAAATTGCGCGGGTGGCGCGGTGCGGTGAATGATACCGAGATGGCGGGAAACATCAGCGCGTCGTGGGGCAGCCGGATCAGGGATAGATCAACCTCTATCCCATCGGAAATGCCCGCGCAGAGCCGCTGGTGCCGCGCCCTTTCCTTTAGCAGCACGGCGATCACTCCGTCGTCCAAGTCAATGGTTCTAAACCCTCGCTTGGTTTTCGGCGGCTTGATCCGTATCCCGAACTTTTTGGTCTGCTCCAAAGCCCGTTCAATCCGCAGTGTCTTTTTGACGACATCTAGATCGGTCCAGCGCAAGGCCAGCAGTTCGTTCCGGCGCGCGCCACTGGCGGCTGCCAGTGCGACAATGGCGAACAGGCTGGATGACGACTTAAACCCGGCGATCAAGGTCGCCAGTTCCAGCTCGCTCAAACCCTCGCCGATTTCATCGGTTTCCTCGTCGGGATCAAAACTCTCTGGCGTGGGGACTTGTTCGACGCGCACCATTGGGTTGGCGGATATCAGTCCCTTGCGGTAGGCGGTCGCCAGGCAGGCACCGAAAACAGTGTGAACATGATGCTGGGTACGTGGCGCTATGAGTTTGGCATCCGCCATGTTGGCGTAGAGCGTGTCGATTTCCGGTGCCCGCAATTTCTGGAGCAGCGTATTGCCCAGCACCGGCTTGACATGCGTCCGTAGCAATTGCCCGTAACGCTCGAGCGACCGCTGGCTAACCTTCTTCCGGCGGCGCCCCGGAGCGCCAGCCTCAATCCATTGATCAACCCATTGTCCAAGGGTCAGCTTGGAAGCCTCGACATATCCGCCGGCCTCAATCTCGGTAATCAGCCGAGCACATTCTATTTGCGCCTCTCGTTTGGTGCCCCTGAATGAATGCCATTTGCGTTTACGCTTGCCGGTGGAGGGATCACGTTGTTCGAGGATGATCGCCCATCGTCCCGTCGAGCGTTCCTTGATGCTGCCCTTCATTTGCCTGCTCCCGTTTCGGCGCTTTCGAGTTGCTTCAGCAAGGCGGGGTCGAGATCGCGGCGCACTTCTTCGCCGAGGCTGCCCGGTGCATTCTGCCTAATTTCGGCGAGGAGCTTGCGGACACATTCGCGCCCAACGCGGCCCATCCCGGCGACAAAGTCGGCCTCCTCGTATGAGGGCGGCTCGGGGCTGCCTGGCGGCCGGCACGCTTCCAGGATGGCTTCGACCGCCCGTATTGCCTGGTCGAATGCGTAGGGATCGTGAAACCAGAGCCGGAGGTCGTCGACACGGACGGGATCCACGCCAAAATAACCTTTTTTGAGGAAGGCGGCGCGCTGACCAGCGCCTTGCATCGCGACCCTGACCAGCTGCACCAGCCCAGATAGGCCGCGGTCTGAGTAAATTCGCTCCGGCTGCCGGTCGAATGACGCCGCAATCCGATCATTGATCTCCTGATTTATCGAAACCCCGCGCGCCTTCGCTGCCTCGTTCAGTTTGTCGCGGATTTCGTCCGTTGTGCGGAAACTAGTGAGTTTGGACAAATTTGTGCCCCCATCGTCGTAATTGACATCAAGTAGTATCATACAGCCATTGATGATAGCAAGTTAGATTGTTGACCAATTGGTCCGAGCAAGATATCTTAATATCGTTTATGATATCTTGATATCGCATGGGAGTATTGGATATGATCCGCAAGCAGGACATCAAGCCGCTTCTCAACACGACTTGCACGCCGCGCGAGTTGAACAACACCGGCGTCTGGCCGACTGGCTTGGCTGGGATTTATGAGGCGATCGGGAGGGGCGAACTCGACGTACTTCGGAGCAAAAAGCGCTTCAAAATTATCTGCGCGCCATTGCGGAAGCGGCTCGGCATTGCGGAGATCAACACGGCAAAATAAACGGCCGGCTGCGCAAAACAGACGGCCGCTGAACCTTTTGCAGGCACCGAACCCCGGCAAATTATTGGCTGCACCACGTTTTCGCAAGTCCGGCCCTCATGTCCGAGGACGGAGCCATGTTCTGCGTCTCCAGAACCCCCTTCGACAGGCAAGGCGTGCGCCGGCACGGCCTATTCTTCGCCGACCTTTCCCGGCTGCCGCTTCTCGATGCCTCCCGCATCCTGCTCGCAAAGGGCGTGTCGCCCGAGATCCCAATCGCCACCCGGCATGCCGCCGCTGATTTCGACGATCGGCGAGGCGCGGAATGAGCCACACCAACCTCTCCGCGGCGGAGATCGCCCTGCTCAACTCGCAGCTGCCGGACATCGGCGGCGCCATTCGGGGCAAGCCCGTCACCCCAGACGGAGACGGCTGGCGGGTAGGCAGCTCCACGAAGATCTCGAAGAACGGCCGATGGTTTGACTTCAAGGCTAAGCAAGGCGGCTTCGGCGCCGCCTCCTTCATCGCGCATTACCGAGCCTGCACGCCCGAGGAGGCGGTCGCCTGGGCGCAGAGCTGGCTCGCCCAGCATCCTCAGCGCGGCCCGTGCGGCGGCGCCGACGAAGATGACGGCGCGGGAGAGGACAGCGCCGACACCCTTCAGCGACGCGCCTACATCGATAGCATCTACGCGGCGCGCCTGCCGATCGCAGGCACGCCTGCGGCGGCCTACCTGGTCGGCCGCGGGATCGATCCGGCGCAGCTCCGCCCTGATATCGTCGAGCGGATGGGCTGGCTCCCCAACCACCGCGGCGCGGAAGGCGCGCTCGTGTTCCCCTACACCGACGAGGCCGGAGGCGTGCTGGGGTTGCACTTCACCTTCGTCACGCCGACCGGCGAGAAATCGCCGCATGAACCCGCCCGCCAGACGCGCCGGGGACCGCCGGACTGGCGCACCAAAGGTCGTGCGCTGCTTCGCCTCGACTTCGGCACTGGGCCGGAGATGGTGGTGGCGGAGGGCTTTGAGAACGCGCTCGCGATCTCCCTCACTGGCGCGGACCGCGTCGTCGCCGTCGGCGCGGTCGGCGCCTACGGGCGTTGTCCGCTGCCGCGCACGGTCGAGACCATCACGATTGCGCATGACGGCGACGACCCGGCCGCCAAGCCGGCGGCCGCGCAGGCCTATCACCGCGGCGTCGTGCGCTATCTCGGGCAAGGCCTGCTGCTGAGGATGACGGCGCCGCCGATCGGCTGCGATCCGAACGACGTTCTCAAGCACGACGGACGCCGACGCCCTCAAGAAGCTCCTGACCGAAGCCCGCTGCGATCTCGGCAAGTTCGACAACGCCGCCTTTCTCGACGAGGTCTGCAAGCTCGATGACATTGCCTACGATCGCGCTCGCACGACGGCCCTGAAACTGCTCGGCCTCAGCAAGCTCGACACCCTGGACAAAGAACGGAAAGCCACGCGCAAACGCTGGGCCGAGACGCCGGGAAGCACAGAAGTCCCGCCGGTCCCCGACGACGACCAGCCTTGGCTCGAACCGGTCACGGACATCGGGCCAGTGCTCGACACCGCGCTCGAGGAACTCGCGCGCTATGTCATCGCTCCGAAGCACCGGCTGGCGACAGCAGTGCTCTGGAGCGCGCTATGTCCACCTGCTGCCGCGCGCGGATCTCGGCATCGACGTCGCGCCGCGGCTCGGCATTCGGAGCGAAGATCAGAGGCTCCGGCAAATCAACCCTGCTCGAATGCATCGACAACCCCACGCCCAACCCGGTCCTCGCCGGCTCGATCACGCGCCTCGTCGCTCTTCCGCATTATCGACAGCGCGCGCGCGACCCTCTTCATCGACGAAGCCGACAACGTCGTCAACAAGAACAGCAGCCCCGATCTGCTCGCCATCCTCAACAGCGGCCACCGGCGGCGGACGGCCTACGTCATCCGGTCCGTCCCGACGCCATGACGGGGGCTGGGTGCCCGTCCAGTTCAACACCTTCACGGGCATCGCCTTCGCGGGGCTCAAGAGCCTCCCCGAGACCCTGCAGGACCGCAGCATCGCGATCCCCCTGCACAAGGCGACCCGGGAAGAAAAGCCGGAGCATCTGGTCAACGGCTACAGCCCCGTCCTCATCGAATGCCGGCGCAAGTTCGCCCGCTGGGCCGCCGACCTCACGGAGCTGCCGGCCGTGACCATGCCGCCGGAGCTGTTCAACCGAACCGGCGACAATTGGCGCGGCCTGTTCATCATCGCAGAAGCGGCCGGCGGCGATATGGCCGGACCTCGTCCGACAGGCGGCGATGGAAGGGCTCAGCGAGGAGGACAACAACCTCTCCTGCAGCTGCTGGAAGCCATCTGGCAGATCTTCGACGAGAAGAAGGTCGTGCGCATGCATACGAAGGCCCTGCTGGCCGCGCTGTTGAAAATCGAGGAGGCGCCCTGGCAGGCGCGCGAACAACGGCCGCGAGATCGATGCTACTGGCTGCGGGAGAAGCTCAAGGGTTTCCTGCCGCGGCCCGCGAATCCCGAAGAGGCGGCGGCGCTCCGCCGTTCCCGCGAATGGCGGGAGGGGAAAGGCCCGCTCCGCAAGGGCTATACGGAAGATCATCTGCGCGAAGCCTGGCTGGCGCTACCTTGAGCGACAAGACTCCGACCGAGACCGCCAAAGCGGCCGGCGCCGCGAGCTGCGCGGCGCGGGGCATCCGCGGCAGACCAGCCGATCGAGACCGCAGCCGAGGATGCGCCGGCCTTGCGGCGGATGGCGAGAACGGGGCACGGGGCCACAGGCACCCCTGCGGGGAAACGGCGCTCACAACGGGCACGGGCCGGCGAAGCGCCGGACCCGCCCGAGCGAGGCTGAGCCAGTCGGGGAGGCATGACCCACATGGATCAGGTGTCCCCGAATCGCTCCGCCCTGGCTCACTTCAAGGTGCGGCCGTCCTACGCCACCGACGCGGCGACGGCGACCGCCCTCGTCGCCGAGATCATCACTGATGCGGGAGAAGGCCTCATCGCCGTCGACCTTGAGACCACCCCGCTGCCGAGCGAGCGGGCGCGGCTTGCGGATCTCTTGCGCCGGGTAGCCGAGGCGAAGGGGAAGGTTCAGGCCTGCGCCGAGCGCCGCGCCGCGGCGCGGCGGGGGGCAGACGGCGCGGCGGCGGCGGCGGCGGCGCTCGCGATCGCCAAGGCGGAGCTGGCGGCGCTGCAGAGCGCCGCGGACCACGCCGAGCGGGCCGGTCTCGACCCGCACCGTTCAACGGCGCGGCTCTGCCAGCTCTACGGCGGCGGCGCCCGCGTCGCCGTGATCGACCTGCACAAGGTCGATTGGGCCGTGCTCGCGCCGGTCTGGGAGCGGCCGATCGTCATGCACAACGCGGCGTTCGACCTCGGCTATCTCGCCCAGCGCGGCATTGAGCCTGTCGGCGTCGACTGCACCATGCAAGCCGTGCGCCTCCTCAACGGTCCGAACGCGACCTCGCTGGAGACCGCGGCCGCCAGCTATTTCGGCCTTGACGCTGGACAAGGCCCTGCAGGTCTCGGACTGGGGCGCGAAGCATCTTTCCCTCGCGCAGGTCACCTACGCGGCTGATGACGCGGTCGTGACCTGGCACCTCGCCGAGACGGTGCTGCCGCTGCTCGGCGAGCGCCGCACCGCCTACGACATTCAGGTCGGCGCCATTCCTGCGGTGGTGCGCATGCAGTTGCGCGGCATCCTGCTGGACACCACGGCGCACGCGGCGCTGATCGCCGCGCTGAAGGCCGAGCGCGCCCGGCTGGCCGGTGTTTATGCCACGGCGTGCGAGGAGGCTGGCCGGCCGGACCTGCGCCGAGCGGGCGTGCCGGACAATGCGCCGGCGATCGAGGCGCTGCTCGCCGAGTTGCTGGCGGAGCAGGAGCAACAGGACTGGCCGCGGACGCCGAAGAGCGGGAAGCTCAGCACCAAGCGGGTTGACCTTGCCGCCGGCGCGGCCGCCTATCCGCTGCTCCAGGCGCTGGTCGACATCAGCCGCATCGAGAAGCAGCTCTCAACCTATGGCGAGCGCCTGGCGGCGCAGATCTCGCCTGTGACCGGCCGCATTCACGCCTCTTATGTCTGACTCATAATGATTGCATTTAATCTCAAGATCTTGCGAGCCGTCGCGTGAGGGTGCGGATGTGGGCGACGAGCGCCCAAGCGACGGCGCTGGCGATGGTGGCTTCGAAGTCCTTTGCCAGTCTGCGACAGCGGCCGAGCCATGCGAAAGTTCGTTCGACGACCCATCTGCGGGGCAGAACTTCGAAGCCCTGCGCCGTGTCGGAACGTTTGATGATTTCTATCGTCCATTCGCCGATGCGCTTCAAAGCCTTGCGCAATTTATCTCCGGCATAACCACCATCGGCAAAGATGTGGCGCAGCCAGGGATAGCGCGAGCGGATCGAAGCCAGGACGCACGGGGCGCCATCGCGATCCTGAATGCTGGCTTCGTGCACGACGAGCCCGACCAGGTTGCCTTGGGTGTCGGTGACGATGTGGCGCTTGCGGCCCTTGATTTTCTTGCCTGCGTCATAGCCACGTGGGCCACCGCTTTCCGTGGTTTTTACCGACTGGCTGTCAATCACTCCGGCCGTCGGGCTCGCCTCTCGGCCAGCCGCCTCGCGCGACGCCATGACCAGAGTGTAGTTGAGCGAGGCGAAGATTCCACCGCGCGACCACGCGTAGAAATACCCCTGCACCGTCGAGTAGGGTGGGAAGTCCTTGGGCAACTGCCGCCATTGGCAACCGGTGGACGCAATGTAGAGGATCGCATCTATCACCGTTCGCATGTCTGTTGCACGCGGACGCCCGAGGGCTGAAGCAGGCGGCAGAAGCGACTCCATCACTAACCACTCCGCATCCGTCGTATCGCTTTCATACCGCAGGCCCTTGCGTCTATATTGTCGACGAGTGATTTCAGTCCAAACCATCGTGCTCTCCCTCGAATCTTCGCAAATCCGAAGGAATCACAACTGGCTGAAATCACTCAGCTTCTTTTTCAGTCCGGCTCTTACAGGATTGCCGGCGCGATCTCCGGCCGCAGCACCTGCAGTAAGCCGAACATGCAGAACATTCCCGACGAGCAGCCGGTCGAGGGGTTGCCGAGCTTTCGGACGCTGTTCGTGGCGCGGGCGGGATACGTCTTCGTTGCGGCCGACTGGTCCTCGATGGAGATGCGCGCAGCCGCGCATCATCTCGGCGGACGACGGCCATGACTGCCGCCTTCGAGCGCGGCGAAGACCTGCACGCGCTCACTGCGAGGACCATGCTCGGGCTCGACGAGGCGGGTTGGCTGAGCCTGCCCGAGGACGAGCGCAAACGGCATCGAAAGCATGCCAAGCCGGTGAATTTCGGCCGGCTCTACGGACAAGGGGCCAACGGTCTTGTCGCCTCGGCGCGGGAGCAGTATGGCCTGATCCTCGACCTGGCCACGGCGAAGGAGTGGATCGGGGCCTTCGAGGCGGCCTATCCCGACTTTGCGCGCTGGTGCCGGGCTTTCGCGCGCGCCTGCGAGCGCAGCGGCCGCATCCCGATCGGGCGCGAGGGCGGTCGCGTTCACGAGATCCACTGGAATGCGGACGGTTACCGCTACACCCAGTGCCTCAATCTACCGATACAGGGCGCCTGCGCCGACGCCTTCATGCTGGCGCTGGCGATGATCGACGCGGCTTTGTTCGAGGCGGGGATCGATGGCGGCCCGGTCGCGGCGCCGCACGACGAGATCGTGCTGGAAGTGCCGGAAGCCGATGCCGAGCGGGCCGCGGATCCTCCTGAAGGAGGCGATGACCGCCGCCTTCGCGGCGACCTTCCCCGGCGCGCCGCTGCGGGACCTCGTCGCGGTGAAGATCGGCCGGTCCTGGGCAGAGACGAAGTAGCGCGGCCAGCGCGTGTCGCGGACTGATCCCGCCTGTCGCGGATGCTGCGCGGATGCGTTTTTGGGCATCCGCGACATGCTAACCATCTGAAATACAAGGGTAATTCGGCATTGTCGCGGATGTCGCGGATAAAATCGTCTTCGAGAGGATGCGCGCGGAGAGAAGGTGTATGTGCCGGCGCCGGCCGGCTCGGGAGACCCCTTCTCCGCGCGGGCGTACATAAACCCCAAAACATCCGAGACATCCGAGACATATATATATTTATTGTTATTTTATAGAGGGTTAGCCTGTCGCGGATGCGTTTTTGGCATCCGCGACAATCCGCGACATCCGCGACAGCTCCGCCTCCGCGGCCTTCTCTGGGCGGCATGGCGACGACAATCTCGCGCGCAGCACCAGCGGCATGTGGCGAGTGTAGCGCGCCTCGAAGCGGGCGTTGCTGGCGCAACATGCAGCTTTCGAAGCAGGCGTCGCGATCTATGCAAAACGCATCGCTCTCCTCGCATCTTCCGTCAGCAGGGTGCGCGCCTTTTGTGTTATATTATTCGCGTGATTTTCGCCGCGCCGGACGCGCGATGCCTGCGCCAACAGGAGGGGGATACGCACACCCGTAAGTTACAATGACCAGGGCCGAGACAGCCGGGGCCGAAACCCGAACGGCCAAGGCGGATGCGATGGAGTTTCTGCGGGCCGCATTGGTCGGCGCCCCGGTGCCGGCGACTGAAGTCAGCCGCGTGGCGCATGAGCGCGGTTTGACACCCAAGGCCATACGCTCGGCCCGCGAGGCTCTCGGAGTGAAGATCGAGCGCAACGGGTTCGGGCCGGGTTCCAGGTCGTTATGGTCGCTGCCAGGGGGGCACATAGAAGCCCCTCCTTCCGACGAGAAAGTTGGCGCGAACCGGGAGGGGCCAAACATGAGCGACACCCACCGACCGAAAACCATAGATGGCTATGAGGTCATCGGGGTGGAGCCGGATGCGGCTTGTGAATATTGCGGCCAGCGCGGCGACGACGCGGTCTACTTGATGCAAGGCCTGTTCAAAGGGGTTGGCCGCGAGCCGCTGCACGAAGCTTGCGCGGCGCATTGGTTTAAGTGGTGGAGTGCGATCAACAAGAGAGGCAGCCAAGTCTGACCCAGCCAGAGCGGGAGCGCATACTTGCCCGACATACTTGCCCAACACTCCCTCATACGTGCCCAATGCGCCGTTGCGAGCGCAGCATTCGCTGTGGTTGAGGCTGTCGCTACGATTTGGTAATACAGGCCCATGCGAACCGGCGGCCGCGCTCTGGTCGAAACCACGTTCTCGCTCGACATCCGGCCCCTGGTCCGGGCCGGCGCCATCCGGGATGACGTCCACGCTGACGGCAAGATGAAGTTCGGACCCCCCGACGACGACGCTCTCACCATCGCCTTCGAGGTGTCGACCCGCGACCGCGCGAATTGTTGGATGCGGGTGCGCGGCACCATCACCAATCGGTGGTCCGGCAAGCGGCGCGACATCGACGACGAAATTTCCCTCGCCACAGTCCGCCACCCGGGCGGTGGGCGGCGATGGTGTTTTGTCTGCCCCGCCCAGGGGTGGCGGGTGCGTAAGCTCTACCTGCCTGCCGGGGCGCGGCATTTCCGGTCCCGGCAGGCCTACGATCTCGCCTACGAAACCGAGCATCTGGACGACCGCGAGCGGGCCTGGCGGCGCGTGCGCAAATGCCGCCGGCAGCTCGGCAGCGACCCGGATGGTATCGGCCAGCCCTACCCTGAGAAGCCGGCGGGGATGTCGGCGGCCAGGTACGCCTGGCTGCTGGACCGGCTCGACGCCGCCGAGAACGACCTGGGCCTGCCTTTGACCCTGGGCGGGCCGCGGTTTGCGTACCGCCACGACCGAGGTCCGGCCCAAAGGCCCTAAAACAAACCCATAAAACCAGGTCTTTTGCGGTCAACCCTGACGAAGAATGGGGATTCGCGCGACGTTCCCCTGCCGAAGTCCCGTGACGGCATTCAAGCCCCACGCGCGTTCGGCCGCTTAATGCAGCGCGGCTTCGCCAATGAGGGCCGCACCGGCGACCAGCACGATGCCTTCAGCATCACTACTACCTAGCCTAGCTGTCGCACACACCGACCCGCATGGCCGCCTCAAGGTCTCAAGGGCCGGATTGGTCCCGATCACCAACGAGAAAATAGGCCGAACCAGCCTTGCCAAACACCGAGAGTGTTCATATATCTGAAGTATCGTGAACACCAAAGGCAAATTAGCTATGGCTCGCAAGAAGATAACGGCGGTTGCTTACCTACGGACCTCGTCACCGACCAATGCCAGTAAGGGTCTAACGTCCGACAAAGACTTCGGACAAGCGCCAGCGCGTGGCAATCGAGGGCTTTGCCAAAAGCAACGGCTACGAGATCGTCGATGAATTCTACGACGTCGTCAGCGGCGCCGACCCGATCGACGACCGTCCCGGCTTCAAGGCCATGCTGGACCGAATCGCAGGCAATGGCGTGCGCACGATCATCGTGGAAAGCCCTGACAGGTTCGCCCGCGACCTCATCGTGCAGCTCACCGGCCACGACTACCTGAAGACGCTCGGCGTGGAGCTGGTACCTGCCAGCGCACCTGACTTCTTTCTGACGGACACGCCGACGGCCGTGCTGGTTCGGCAGGTGCTTGGCGCCATCAGCCAGTTCGAGAAGACCTCGCTGGTGGCCAAGCTGAAGGCGGCACGCGACCGCAAGCGTGCAACCGGCGTCAAGGTTGAGGGCCGCAGGTCTCATAGCGAGCTGCGCCCCGAGGTGGTGGCGGCCGCCAAGCTGCTGCACAAGCAGGAGCGGCTGTCCTATCGCGAGATCTCGGCCCGGCTGTTCGAGGCCGGTCACATCAACAAGCACGGCGACCCTTTCTCGGCGTCATCGATCAAGAGCATGCTGCAGTCATGACCACCTTCCCAACTTTTAAGCGAACACCTGGCCGGGCTGCTTTGCCCCGGTGAGCGGACATTCGTCAGGCCGTCTCGGCATGTCCGTTTCGTCCAATAGATGAGGTAATCGGCCGGCCCAGCTTGTGGATAGCTGAAGATTTTGGGTGCTGCGCTTCTAAAGAGCCGATGGAAGAAGTCACAGAAGGCCACAGAACCAACGCCACGATATAAACTCGTAGCCCCAAAACCCCTGACCAATAAGGTGGCACAATGAAACGCTTGCTAATTACTACCGCTCTCGCACTCGGAGTTTTCACCTCGTCAGGCCATGCTGCGAAACTCACCCCCGAAGAGCAACATAAAGATTATAAAAAGTATTCCTGTATTCCAGAGTGCCCCTTCTTTGCGGCCTGGGCGATGACCAAAGTCTGTCGTGGTGTCTATTTCAATGAACGTGGACGTGCCGTGGTCAAGACGTACACCAGCGATAGTCGCATTAGGCGCTGGAGCCGTGAGGTGGTGCGGAGGGAGATGGTTGGTGTCAAACGGGGCGGGGAGGTTAGGCCAGGCCTCGATTGCAGCCACCCGGAGTGT
Organism: uncultured Alphaproteobacteria bacterium; assembly: GCA_963836765.1. Taxonomy (GTDB): domain Bacteria; phylum Pseudomonadota; class Alphaproteobacteria; order Rhizobiales; family Xanthobacteraceae; genus Bradyrhizobium. The sequence continues at coordinate 27,610 of CAWILG010000048.1, read as the reverse complement.
GAATCTCTTACGGACGAGGGTGCAATCGAAGATTTCAGCCTGCGGGTTCATTCGGGGGGAGCCACCGCGGAAGCACAGGAAGGATGTCGTTAAATATGAGAAGTTGAAACATCAATGCCTTTATCATGAGGAAGATAAACGGTTAGAAGAGGAAACAGCTAAAATATGCGCCGCTTCCGACGCGATAGAGAAGAGGTTAAAAGACTGGGGTTTTTGTATTTATGGTGATGGAATTGTCGGCCGGTACAGCGAGGACAAGAAGCTTTGCTACTTTCTGCAGAGGGAGGATAAGCCGTGATTGATTGGTATCGTCTGTTCGGTTTGTTCATTCTGCCTCTGGTGTTGTGGGTGCCGATCTTTGGTTTCTAATCCGCAATCCCAAAAGTCTCACGCATTCTGCGATGAATCCATTGTCCTCTGGGATCTCAAAGGGTCGCATGCGCCAGTGCCGGCGCTATTTCAGAACTGATCCTGAACCCTGCTGAACGCGGGATGCTGCCGGTTCTTGACCTTGATCCAGCGTTCGTACCGGACAGACGAACTTGGAGAAGGCGAAGAGCCAGCCACCGCCGATGTCGACGGCCTGCGACGCTTCCTCGAAGGCACGGTGCTGGACAAGCTGAGCGCCTTGGACGCTACGAGGTCCACCGACGAGTTCGGCTGCGAGATCTTCACCGTCCCCTTTCGCTTCAGTTCTCGGCAAGCTGCACTGATCGCATATCGCTTCGCTCACGCACCTTTGCGCTGACGCCGCCAGCTCCGGCATTCTCTATCGCCGTACGTCGGGCGGTTTGAATGCTCCCTTCTTCCACAGCCGAAATCCGCCCTCGAACGCGTTGGTGTTGGCGCCGAGGCGGACCTTGCGCGGCAGCTTGTCGATCTTGTCGGCGTTTCCGCCACCAAGCATGACGTAATCCGGCTCCAGCGCGGCGAGCAGACGCTTCAGGACGTCATCGACGTCGCGTTGCCATTTCTTCCTGCCGACGCGCTTGAGGGCAGCGGCGCCGACGCATTGCTCGAACGTCTTTCCGTTGCGGTACGGCAGGTGAGCGAGCTCCATCGGCTCCAGGACGCCATCCACGATCATCGCGGAACCAAGACCCGTTCCCAGGCCCAGAAACAACATCCGGCCGCCCTGGTAGCTGCCGATCGCCTGCATCAGCGCATCGTTGACGACCCTCGTCGGGCGGCCGAACACCTTTTCGAAATTGAAACCGGCCCATCCGAGACCGAGATTGTGAGGCTCCGACAAGGGCCGGTTGTTGATCACAGGCCCCGGATATCCGATCGAGATGACGTCATAGGACCAGTCTTTCGTCAGCGCCTTGACCTTCGTCACCATCGCTTTCGCGGAGAGATCGGGACCGGACGCAATTGCGCGCCTGGTTCGGTCCCTGTTGGTCATAACTTTCACGCGCGAACCGCCGATGTCGATCGCCAGGACCGTCTGTCGCGACGCACGCTTGCTCGTTTTCTTCGCCATGAATTCGCGCCCTGCGTTGACGGACGAGCCCAACTGTAGCCGATACTCTTGCCGAGGTAGAGAAACAAACAGCGTAGATGAAGTCAGCATGCTGCCGTCGAAACCAGTTGTCAGAGGTTCGGTTACGCGAGCAGTATTTTTACGGGTTGAAACGAGCCTTACCATCAGCGTCCAGTGTCACCCCCGGCGTTACGTCTAGCTTCGGATCAATTTCCCGAATGCACAGCCACGAATTAGACCCCTCAACGAGAAACGGGCCATATGTGCGCTGCACAAAATGGATATTAGGACCAAACCAGACCTCTAAAAATCGCCGCTCAATTATCGGTGGTGCGTGGGGTGAGGGCAATCGCCACTCAATTTCCTGTGGAGCCCACCCGATTATCGGCGAAGTTTCGAATGGCATATTCTTTTGCTTCCACACAACCGATCCGTCTTTAGGACGGATTGAAAATTGTATTGACCCACAAACGTAGTCCTCTTGGTTCATATCCTCGAGCCACAACGTGTTAGACGGAACTTCATTTGTGAAGGCGTGAGCCGGTCCAAAGGCCAGCATAAATATTGATATGAGCAAAAGCGTTTTCATTTGTACAACGGGTCCACATTCGCAAACGCAGGTCACGGACACCAGTCACCGGCGCGACCTTCGCGGACACATCGCCCTCCACCGCGAGTGTCTTGATCCGGCGATGGAACGACTGTCCTCGTTCGAACAATCGATGGAGCAACAATGCCAATCGTGCGAGCAACCCGAAACCCTATTTTGTTGTCGCTGCTGTCAGCCTCGTGCCAGTCCCGGGAGCCCGAGCGCAGCGAGGCCGGACTGTTCCACCATGAACCGCCTCGAAGGACACGGAACCAGCAATCACTGTTTGTCTGAGCCGTCGGCGCGTGCCTTTTGTAGCAGTCCTCAGTCCATTCACTCACGTTTCCATGAACTTGGTAGAGGCCCCAAGGATTTGGATTGAAGCTATCAACTGGCATTGTTCGTTCGCGAAACTGTTCCTTCGCACCCTCGCCATAGACGAACCCGCCATCATAATTGGCTTGACTGCTAGAAATTGTTCTGCCCCACCAAAATGGTGTTTCGGTGCCCGCGCGGGCTGCGTATTCGCGCTCTTCTTCGGTGAGGAGCCGATAAGGCTTGCCCGTCTTGTTTGTCAGCCATGCAACGTAGGATTTCGCATCACGCCATGAGACGTTGATCGCCGGTAGCCGCCCGCGACCCCATCCCGCATCCGACCGCTGTTCGCAGGCCATGTCCGAGACGCATGCGTCCCATTCTTCAAAGGTCACCGCGTAGCGCCCCACCGCGAATTGATGCGGGAAGGCCACTGGATACTGCGGTCGTTCGTTATTGCCCCCCGCCTCGCCTTTGGGGGAGCCCATTATGAACCTGCCCGACGGCACAACTACCATCTCGGGACATTCATCGCATTCTTTAAAGATGTCCTTCGGCTTGAGCACGGCCTCCTCTTTCGAGGATAGCAATTTCGCGGTTGGTGTTCGCGAAACAAGCAGCGCATAATGTGCATCTATAGTGCCGCAGAGTGACTTCCGCTCGCACAGGAGCTTGCTTTGTTTGCTCGAGAACTCCGCCAGCTCTCGCTTAAATTCTTCATCCTCCCAAGGGGACGTCTTCAACGTCGTCGTTCCGTCCGCTTCGATACTAAAATGGCGCAGCCACGCGAATGGCCGCTGCTGCGTTATCGTGATCTTGTCTGCTGGGATGAGGCCCCTCGACGACAAATAGAATGGCTGGATTGCGCACTCTCGCTCGCCCAGTGCGCGCGGGTCGGTGAGACCGACATAAACAGAATAACTGCCGGGTGCCCTGCTTACGCCATAGAATAGTTTGGCGTTCAATCCATCCTTGTTGAAATCCTCCAGACCGGCAGTATCCGACTCCTGGACCTTTGCCATGATGGTGGCTATGTCCGCTCCGTTTCCGATGTCAAAATATTTGTGCCCGACGAGCGTATCGCGATTGTGACTGACGTCACTTGCATCGAATTCGGGTAGTTTAGAAACAGGTTGAAAGGTCTCAAAATTGAGGACGCCTCCTTCCCAGCGCACATACATTTCGGGCTCGATGGAGCGGCATCCCTTCACCATAAGAAAAACGCCCAACCATCGCTTACTTATATTCTTTTCCTCTGTGTTTGCGCCGCCAGCTTGCGATGTCGGTATTTGCTGCCTCAGTTGTTGGTTCTGGGCAGTGAGCTCATCGACCTTCTTTTTTAACTCCGGATTGGTACCCTGCTGGGTGCTCTTTGGTAGAAGAAATACGAGCAGTAGAGCAAGAAATACCAAGCTACCAAGCGCGGCCATGAACATATCGATGAACCGCATCTCGATGGGGGCTTGCGGATCTTCCCCGCGACTTCGCTGCCAGCGAGACCTCATCGTTAGCTCCGCGACAAAGTAATTTGGAGGGGCGCTGAAACCACTTTCTGCAGATCCCTGATCGCTGTTATTAGGTCCCCAGCCGCCGTGTTTTCTATCGACTTTTCTTCAGCGACGGAGTCTTGCTTAGAGGCTTCAGTTGGTTCGTTTTTGGCCGCAACTACTTTCTGCAGGTCTCTGATCGCCGATATGATGTTTTCATTTTCTCGTCCTTCAGATTTCAACGTTTCGGCGCGCTCGTTGCTTGCTGCGACCAAGTCGGAAACTGCCCTGCTGATCGAAACTGCTGCGGACGCGGACTCTCTGCCGGCCAAAGCCAGTGTTTCTGACGCCGACTTGATATTATTCGCGGCACTATCCAGACTGATGGGCATTTGAAGCACGTTGCGCAATTGCTCCAATATGTGGTCGAGGGCGGCCACGATCTTCTTTCCCTCCGGCCCTTCTGGTTGAGGAATACGCGATAGCAGGACAATGCAGTGCCGGTCGAGTTCGTCGAGCGCTTCCTGGTCCCATCCCCTCAGCGCACTTGTACAAAGATATGCGACAATGGCCGCAGCCAGCGCCAAGATGGTCGTTGCGAAGGCCCCGGACAGCCCCGGAATGACCTTTTGCCCCAGTTCGCCTGCGAGGGCTTCGATTTGGCCTTGCCCGCCCTGAAGAGCGGCGCTGAACCCGCCGATCGATGAGGCCATGCCGCTGGCGGTCCCGATGAAGCCGAGCACCGGGAGAATCCAGGCATAGACATTCAAGGGCGTATAGCTGGCGGCCAGCTTACTGGCATCAAGTGCCGCTGCGGCAGGCACCGCATCATGCAAGCTTGAAGGATCGCGCTGACTGCATTCGATGATGAGATTGGCGCGGCGAATGGCGCGGGGCTCCCGGAGGTCGAAAACCTTTGGCGTATATAAGCCCGTGTCTGCCTGGGACAGGATTGATTGAAGTCGGGCAAGTTCCGAGTGCTCGCGCCGTATTTGTCTGTGCTTGATGCCGAGCTCGAACAATACCCAGATAAAGAGAAGAAGGATGAGAATGGGGGGTAAGTTATCGATGAAATTTGGCCGGGTGAACAAGCTGCCAATAATTGGCGGAGTGCCATTTCGGAAAAGAATGATCTCAACAGCAATTCCAAAAATACTCAGCGCCGACACGTACCAGAGAACAGTGCTGAATGCTCGGAAACTCATTGTATTACTCTCAGACTGATGTGCGCACCAGCTTTGCGCTGCGACCCCGTCCCAAATTAGCGCCTTAGCGCCTTGGAAATGCGCTGTCATTCCTGGGGCTGTGATTATTTGGGTCGACTACGCCACGATAGAGCTCGCCTGCGTCTTGTTAAGGTCCGCCAAATTGTTGTTAGAGCGCGCCAGCCGTCATATTAACTTCGACGCCGGGAAGGCAATCGGATAGCGTAGCCTTCCCCGAGGAATTACGAAATTGCGGGCTCCAGTGTCCAAACAGACCATTAAGCTGGCCGATTTGCTGAAAGATGCGGCGCTGCCGTTGCGCGCCCCTGCAGACCCGAAGATTTTGCTGGGCGTCCTTGACGACGCGAGCGGTCTGCCGGTCTGGCATAGATATTTTCACGAGATCATTGCCGTCGTGTTGCTGGTTGTAACCTTGGGCGCTGGCTTCGCTTTCATGCCCGAACTGCGTAGAAGTCTGCCTGTTCGGATAGCGCTACCGCTGCAAGCGCGGAATGGCACACTTGTCGTGCCTGTCGAGATAAACGGTGCAATGACGCTGGATTTTACCGTAGATAGTGGTGCGGCTGTTGTCGTTGTGCCTGCGGGTGTCTTTTCCACGCTGAAGCGCGCAGGCACCATTCAAGAGGCGGATCTTCTTGGGCAAGAGTGGTTTAGGCTGGCAGACGGGTCAACGGTGAAGTCGGACACATTCACGATTAGGTCCCTCAAGATCGGCAACATTGTTCTACAGAATGTGAAGGGCAGTGTTACGCCTTCTCAGGGACCGTTGTTGCTCGGTCAATCGTTCCTCAAGCGTTTTAAGTCATGGTCCATAGACAATTCCAAGCATGAGCTGCTTCTTGAAAAACTGGCGTCAGATTGAAATGCGCGCGACCGTTTTGATTGTCGTGGAGAACCCTGGGCGCCTTATGCCGTAAATTGCAAACCAGTCTCTAAGGTCTCGTAGCTATAAAAGTGGAAATAACACCCAGATCGCCGTATTCCTCCGGGGTGGGCCGCCTTGTTCGATTACAGGTATCCGGCGAGAATCTAGCTTTAAGGCTAGCCTTAAGGTCGGTAGATGCGGGTAGAGGTTCTGGGCGGTGTTGAGCGTCGCCGTCGCTGGTCTCGCGACGATAAGATGCGGATCATTGAGGAGACGCTTGCGCCTGGCGCGGTAGTGACGGAGATCGCGCGGCGGCACGGCATTGCAACGAGTTTGGTGTTCACATGGCGGCGGCGGGCCCGCCTAGCGACTGTCGCTTCGGCGGGACCGCGCCTTGTGGCGGTGCAGGTCGCCGCGGCCGAAAGCGTCCAATCGATCCAAGCGCCGGCGGCGATACCGGCCCGGAAACGCCACGGCGTGATCGAGATCGAGCTCGGTGACGGCAAGCGTGTCAGCGTTGACGAAAATGTCGACGCTGACGCGTTGGGGCGGGTCCTCGATGTTCTGAGCCGGCGATGATCCCGATACCGAGCGGCGTCAGGGTCTGGATCGCGACCGGCCACACCGACATGCGCCGCGGCATGCAGGGCCTGGCTTTGACGGTTCAGGAGAGCCTTAAGCGTGATCCCCATGCCGGCGATCTCTATATCTTCCGCGGGCGTCGGGGCGATCTCGCCAAGATTCTTTGGCATGATGGCATAGGTTTGTCGCTGTACGCCAAGCGCCTGGACCGCGGCAAGTTTATCTGGCCCTCGGCGTCGGATGGCGCGGTGTCGATCTCAGCGGCTCAGATGGCTTATATGCTGGAAGGGATCGACTGGAGAAATCCGCAACTGACATGGCGACCGAAGAGCGCCGGCTGAACGAAATAAAAATGTGGGACGACACGCATTTTAGGACGCCACAAATCACTGAAATTGTGATTCTCTTGTTTGTATGGACACGCCTCGCGACGCTCTTCCCGAAGACATAACCGCTCTGAAAGTGGCGTTGGCGAGCGAACGCGCGAAGGCTCTGGATATCGCAGCAGAACTTGCGGTCGCCCTTGCGAAGGCGTCGGAAGACAGTGCGCTGATTGCCCAGCAGAAGCTGCAGATCGCCAAGCTGCAACGCCAGATCTACGGGCAAAGATCGGAACGCTCGTCTCGGCTGATCGACCAGTTGACGCTGACGTTTGAAGAGCTGGAATCCAGCGCCACCGAAGACGAGCTTGCGGCCGAAAAAGCCGTCGCCAGGACGACGACTGTGCGCGGATTTACGCGCACGCGCGGCGAACGCAATACCTTCCCCGACCATCTTCCCCGCGAGCGCGTTGTGATCGATCCGCCGACGGCGTGCGAATGCTGCGGCGGCAATCGCTTGCGCAAGCTCGGGGAAGACGTGACCCGGACGCTGGAATTGGTGCCGCGTCAGTGGAAGGTGATCGAGACGGTGCGCGAGAAGTTCTCTTGCCGCGACTGTGAGAAGATCAGCCAGACGCCGGCACCGTTCCATGCCGTGGCAAGAGGCTGGGCTGGCCCAAGCCTGCTGGCGATGATCATGTTCGAGAAGTTCGGCCAGCACCAACCCTTGAACCGCCAGGCTGAACGCTATGCGTTGGAAGGCGTGCCGATCGCGCTGTCGACGATGGCCGACGCCGTCGGGGCGGTCTGCGCGTCGCTCGATCCGCTCCTTCGCCTTGTCGAATCTCATGTCATGGCAGCCGAACGCCTCCACGGCGATGACACCACCGTGCCCGTGCTGGCCTTGGGCAAGTGCGATGTCGCCCGATGCTGGGTCTATGTGAAGGACGACCGCCCCTTCGGTGGCTCAGATCCGCCGGCGGCAATGTTCTATTACTCGCGCGATCGAAGGGGGGAGCATCCGCAGGCGCATCTGGCCAACTATAGCGGCATCCTCCAGGCCGACGCCTTCGGCGGATACACCAAACTCTACGAGCCCCAGCGAAGTCCTGGGCCTATCAGGGAAGCGGCCTGTTGGATCCATGCCCGGCGCCCGTTCTTCGCCATGGCGGATCTGGAGGAAAACGCGCGACGTAAGGCTGCTGGCAAGAAGGAGATCGCCCTCTCGCCGATTGCGATCGAGATCGTGCGCCGCATCGACGCCCTCTTCGTAATCGAGCGCTCGATCAATGGCCAAAGCGCCGACCACCGAAAGGCTGTCCGCCAGGCGCAGAGCGCGCCGTTGGTTGCCGATCTGGAAGCCTATATGCGCGAGCAGTGCGCCAAGCTCTCCCGCGGTCACGATCTGGCAAAGGCCATGAACTACATGTTCAAGCGCTGGGGCTCCTTCACACGCTTCCTCGACGATGGCCGCGTCTGCCTCTCAAACAACGCCGCCGAACGAGCGCTGCGCGGCATCGCTTTGGGTAGAAAGTCGTGGCTATTCTGCGGGTCCGACCGCGGAGGGCGCCGAGCCGCCGCCATGTATAGTCTCATCGTCTCAGCGAAGATGAACGACGTCGACCCTCAGGCCTGGCTCGCCGATGTACTCGCTCGCATCGCCACCCACCCCGCCCACAGGCTCGATGAGCTGCTGCCCTGGAACTGGAAGACTGCGCAACAGCAAGGCCTTGCGGCACAGGCGGCTTGATGGGGCACGTCAACAAAGTCAGCCACGTGTTCACTCTCAGCCATGTCGCCGAGATGCTCGGTGAAGACGAGGAATGGTTGTTCGAGGTCGCCGAAGAAATGGACACCGAGGATGGACAGCTATGGGTCGTCGGCGTCGGTGAAGACGGGGTGATGGCGTTCACCGATGACGGGATCGAGAACCTCAAAGAGCTGATCGCAATCCACAAAGACACCCCCAGCATCATCGAAAAGCGCCGCCAAGCGCTCGCTGTGATGATGAAGCCGAAGACCGAAGAGTCCGACGAGATCTAACCGCTAACCGGATAGATCAGCGCGCTTGCGGCCTACAGCGCATGGTTACAGATCGCCGCACCACAGAAGACGACTGTCGCGCGTTGATGTACTCACCTTATCTTCATTACGCAGCTGAACGCGGTCTAACGCATGCGCGTTGAAGCACGCTCGCCCTCAAGCAAAATCAAATTTGCCTGCTGCCAACTTGACACCCTGAGCGAACCGCAGTCGTCAAAAGTGCGGGCTTCACTGGCGACCTAAGACAACTGTTTGGCGCATGATCGCAATTGGCTGCGCTTGCAGGCTCGTAGAGGCCTAACTACGTCGGAAAGCTCAATTTATCATACGAATGACGGACGGTCGCATCTGCGCAGGATCACCTTGTGCCGGGTGCGTAGGGATCGCGCGTGTAGACGCTGCTCGCCTCCGTGCGACAAAACCTAGGGGCGCGGTTGCGCTAAGCGACACCTTCTTTAATGACAACGCCAGGTCTTCTGGCCTAGATTGCACTTGGGGTTGGGGGGAATCATGAAGTTCGAACAATATTGGCATCAATTTGAGAATTGGTATTGGGCTCTGCCTGAACATACACAGCTTATGTTGGCGACAATCTTCGCTTTCTGGCTCTTGTTCAACATATTCTACAATGAGAAGGCGGTTTCGTTCGGGCCAACGATTCTCACAACACTCGGCATCTTTGCCACGTTTCTTGGCATCGCACTTGGCCTTTCTGAATTCGACGCCAATAACATTCAAGCGAGCGTACCCGCCCTTCTCGGTGGTTTAAAGACTGCGTTTTGGGCTTCGGTTGCGGGGGTCGGCGGCGCGCTCCTGCTTAAATTTCGACATCAATTTTTTGATCATACCGTCGTTGATGGTACGGGCGAAGACGGCGAAGTCACGGGCGCTGATCTAGCTCGCCTGCTCTCTGGCATCCAAACGGCCTTAGTGGGAAATGAAGAAACGTCACTGATCACTCAAATCAAGCTAATGCGATCAGATACCAATGACAGACTGGACGCACTCAAGGCGGCACAGCTACAGGCTCTCCAAGAACTGTCAAAGATGGGATCGCAGGCGTGAGACTCTCCGTCGCTTTTAAGATGTACATAGCTGGGGAATCAAACTGGGGGACTAAAATGGCTGAAAAATCTAAGTCGCTGCTTTCAATCGGCGCAGCGCTGGCATCGCTTTCGGGTCTGGCCGTGCAAGGGGCGGAAGCGAAAATAGCCGTCGTCAATGACGGCTCTGACACTCAGGCGAAGCAAGCTCTCAATTCAACGAAGCTCATCGCAAATGCCCACTTTCAGGCTGGCGAAGACTTTCTCGGGTTCGTCATGACGAAGCAGGCCGACGGCACAATCGTCGCGCAGCACGCCTCCCACGCGTCGCACGCTTCACATGCGTCCCATGCTTCAAGCCGCTAAGGATCTCGCGCTCTCTCCAGTCGAGGTAGCTGTCGATTTTAATTCGAGCGTCCAGACCCTCGCGGCCTTGGACGCGGCAGCCTATCGCCTGATTGGAGCGGCGACCTGCCGGATTGACCGGGTAGGGGACCGCTATGTCTGCCGTCTCGCGCCCACGCCCAATCCGCAAAGAGGTGCTGCGTTAAGCGCCGACGATCTGAAGGAACGGTTCCTGAACCTCGTCACCGATGAGAATTTGCGGGCCCGTGTCGCTGAGAAGACCGAGGGCGTCCGCCACGTCATTCTTGCACTGGCCTTCGGGTCCCTGGCCGCTACCCAAAAAGATGCCGGATAAATTCCAGCTGGAGCACCATGGCGCGTTTTTTAGCTCCTGAAGCCTTCAGTGCAGCGACGGGAGAACTCTCGTTGCTGCCGTTCAATCTTGAGCGCACCGGGACAAACCAGTATCTCGTCTCCAACATGGTCGGCGATTTCAGTCGACTGACCGAGGACGAGCTGAACAGGCTGGTCGATCTCCGGATACAACCCGGCGACGGCCTCTATGAAAAAGCCTACGCCGCTCATCTGATCACCGGGACCCACCAGAAAGCGCAACGGCAGCTTTTGGCGGCACGGCTGAGAAGTCGAATGTCGTTCCTGCAGCAGGTCACCCCGCTTCATATCTTTGTTGTGACGCTGCGGTGCGAGCACTCTTGTCCTTATTGCCAGGTCTCGCGTCAAAGCACCGACCGCTCGCGCTTCGATATGAGTGAAGAAACCGCGATGCGTGCGCTGGACATTGCGTTCGCCAGCCCGGCGGGGCGCATCAAAATCGAGTTTCAGGGTGGGGAGCCGCTTCTCAATTTTCCGATGATCAGGACGATTGTTGCGGCCGCGCAGGCGCGGTCCGGTAAAAAGGTCGACTTCGTCATCGCGTCAAATCTGGCGCTGTTGGACGACGCGGTTCTCGAGTTTTGCAAGGCGAACAACATCCTGCTCTCGACCTCCCTCGACGGTCCCGCCGATCTGCACAACAAGAACCGTCCCAGACCAGGCGCAAACAGTCACGAATTGGCTGTTGCCGGCATTCGGCGAGCCAAGGAGATTTTAGGTCCGGATAGGGTCGGAGCCTTGATGACGACCACGGAAGCGAGCCTCGATCGCGTCGATGATATCATTGACCAATATCTGCAACTCGGGTTGGACGGCATTTTCCTGCGTCCCCTTTCCCCGTTCGGCTTCGCGATCAAGACGAAGCAGTTCGCGAAATACGATGCGCAAAAGTGGTTAGGCTTCTACGAGCGGGGATTACGCAGGGTTCTGGAGATCAATCGGCAGGGCACGCCGTTCAGGGAGTTTTATGCCGCGCTGCTTCTCACGCGGATGCTCTCGGATCGTCCCATTGGCTACGTCGACCTGCGCAGCCCGGCCGGCGCTGGACTTGGCGCACTGGTCTACAACTATGACGGCAGCGTCTTCGCGTCGGATGAAGGAAGGATGCTTGCCGAGACGGGCGACAACGCGTTCCGGCTCGGTCACGTCGACCAGGACAGTTACAATTCGCTCATCCTGTCGGACAAGCTGATCGGTGCGATATCGTCCTCGCTCACGCAATGTGCCCCTGAATGCTCGACCTGCGTTTATGAGAGCCATTGCGGAGCGGACCCCGTTTATCATCACGCCACGCAGGGTGACGCCCTGGGCATCAAGCCGCTGTCAGCGTTTTGCGCGAGGCAGAAGGGCATCATGGGCCTGCTGCTGAATATTCTGGAAAACTCCCCCGAAAACGCTGCCATCTTGCGCCGGTGGGCCGCGTCATGACTCTTCCTCTCTATGGCACAGCCTCGCATAGCGCGGGATTTTGCACAGACAAAGCGCGCTCGGTCGTCCGGCTTCGGGCGATTTAAAGCAGCGCCGAACGTCACGCGGCGGATTTTGCGCTCGCTAGAACGTCGGTCGAAGTCCTGCGCGCGATAGAAGCGAATTGGCCGTCGATCTTTTTGGTTTCAGACGGTTCAATCGATTTGCCTAGCACATTCGACGGACGGCTGGTCGCGGTTCCCCTGAAATATAATTATCTCGGGGACGGTGACGTTCTCGGGTTCGATCATTCATCCAAGAAATTCCGCACCCTGTTTCGCCGAAATTCCACGCACAACTCATTTCTTGTCACCGAACGGTGCAACAATTATTGCTTGATGTGCTCGCAGCCACCGAAAGATGTCGATGACCGGTGGATCCTGAGTGAAATCAAAGAGAGCTTGCCACTCATCGACCCGGCAACCCGCGCGCTCACGTTCACCGGGGGAGAGACCCTGTCAGACTGTGAAGATTTCATCGCCGTCCTGACGGAGTGCCGCGACCGGCTCCCAACGACTGCCATCCAAGTACTGACGAATGGCCGGGCGTTCGCCAACTCGGAGATTGTCGACGCCTGGAAAGACATCGGGCACCCCAATCTTATGGCCGCCATCCCGGTCTATGCGTCGGTCGATCATGTCCACGATCACGTCGTGCAGGCCAAGGGCGCTTTTGACGAAACCGTGCTCGGCATTCTCAAGCTCAAGGACCGGGGCCAGCGCGTCGAAATACGTGTCGTCCTGCATGCGTTGACAGCGCCGATCATCGAGGAAACGGGCCGGTGGATTGCTCGCAATCTGCCCTTTGTCGATCACGTCGCGTTGATGGGCCTCGAAAATACGGGCTTCGCCATTGCTAACGATGCCATGCTTTGGATGGATCCGGTGGACTACGGCGACGCCCTCGCAAGGGCCGTTGACCACCTGAGTGCCGCTGGCGTCAACGTATCGATCTATAACCTACCCAAATGCGTCCTTCCCGAGTCGGTTTGGCCGTATGCGCTCCAGTCCATCTCGGATTGGAAAAACGGCTTTGTCGACGAATGCAATCGGTGTGACGAGAAGAACAGCTGCAGCGGCTTCTTTACAACCGGGCGCCCGCGGTTCAGTCGCGGTGTACGAGCAATCACTTCCCCGCGACATGAATTGACCCCTGCGGGTTAGCAGGCACGGACCCAGGAGAACGGACATGAAGATCCACAATGGTCTGCTTTTCGCCGCCGCTGTTGTGTGCAGCCTCTACGCAGGGCCAGCGTTCGCCAAGACTGCGAAGGACTGCACGGCGGAATGGCGCGCCGACAAGGCCGGGATGCAGGCCCGTGGGGTAACGGAAAAAGCGTACGTTGAACAGTGCAAGGGCGGGGCGGAGCCAACCGCCGCCGCGCCAGCAGCCAAACCGGCAGAGACAGCGCAACCCCCCGCGCCTCGCCAGACGACGGCTACCGGTTCGAAAACGGCGAAGGACTGTACCGCCGAGTGGCGCGCGGACAAGGCCGGCATGCAAGCTCGCGGCGTGACCGAAAAGGCATTCGTCGAACAATGCAAGGCGGGGGCGACGCCAGCGGCTTCCGCCCCTCCGTCACGGCCGACCGCCGCAACACCGGCACCTGCAGCACCTCCAACCCAAACCAGCGCGTCACCCTCGCAGAAGACCGCTAAGGATTGCATCGCCGAATGGAGGGCCGACAAGGTAGGTATGCAAGCCCGTGGCGTCACCGAAAAGGTCTATGTTGATCAATGCAAGGCAGGAGGTGCCGCATCCACGGCGACAGCTCCAGAAAGCAAGCCGACCGAACCTGCGCCAGCACCCAAGCAGGCGTCACCAGTTGCACCGGTTCAGCCTGCGCAGAAGCCCGCTCCAACCGCCGCCGCGCCGGTTTCGGTGCCAGCTGAGCAATCGCCTGCGTCTAAGGGCAGCGCAACTCTAGAGACTGGGCAATTCGCGGATGAGGCAGCCGCAAAAGCTCGATGCCCTTCTGACACGGTTGTTTGGGTAAATTTGCCTTCCAAAGTCTACCACTTCGCGGGGACCAGGAGCTATGGGGCCACAAAGCGCGGCGCATACATGTGTGAGAAAGAAGCCATCGCTGCGGAGGATCGTGCCTCCAAGACAGAGAAGCACCCGTGATTTGATTAACGGCGCGACGCGAACCAACTCATGAGCCGAATCACTGCGAGTGTTATACCGCCAAACACGGCAAGCAGTATTGATAGTCCGAGTAGCACACCGATCATAGATTTCTAGAAGATTTCAAGCTTGCCCTTTTCAAGAAACTTGTCATGCCGAACGAAACATTTCGCAGCGTACCACAGCACGCCTCGGTTTCGCAAAGTAGCTCTCCTTGCCTATCTCGTCGTACAGGGACAGCTCGGGAAGCGAGTCCTTATATTTCTTCTCGATTTGTATTCGGTTCACTGCCTACGTAAATTCGCTCAGGCTGAAACTTGGTGGGCACGGTTCTGCTCACTTGACCATTGACGGGAGTCGGTAGAACTTCGCCTCTTTAGCTACTTGGGGGCTTAAATGGCGAGTTATCCGTATATCTCCGGCGCCGGCAACACATGAGCCACGCTGAATTTAGCCTCAAGTACGATGGCTTCGCAGTTGACGCCGGTACGATGGACGTCCGCGATCTTGCGCCAGCGTTGCTCGCCGCGGGGCAGCTGATCGAATCTGCAAATAGAGTTGTGAATGGGGACAACTCTGCCGTCAAAGTTCGCATCAAAACTACGAGCCCAGGCTCCTTCTTAATCATTTTTGATATCGACTTGAGTTTCGTGAAGTCGATAGTTGATATTTTGGCTGGACCAGAGGCAACTGCCGCTGCGAACCTAGTGGCTTATCTGACGGCTGGTGTCAGCGCCCCAATTGGGGCGATCCACTTAGTCAAATGGCTCCGCGGCAGGCGTCCGACTTCCGTTAAGAAAAGCGACCGAAACTTAGTCACTGTCGAAATCGACGGTAAGACGATTGAGGTCGACGAGCCAGTCGCTCGTCTGGCGCTTGATTTGAATGTCCGACTGAGTCTCGAAAGGGTCGTCGCTGAACCTCTGTCGAAGGATGGGTACGATACAGTTGCTATCGGCAGTGGCCGCGCTGTTGAAGAAATTACGAAGTCTGAAGGATACTATTTCTTAGCTCCGCCTGAACGCGAGGACGGTGTCTTTGAAAGTCGATACCGCGGACCGTTCTCAATTGTGAGCCTATCGTTCAAGAGCGGCAACAAATGGAGGCTCCACGACGGTAAGAGCACGCTCAACGCAACCGTTGTAGATGAAGACTTCTTAGCCAAGGTGAACAAGAACGAGGTCTCCTTTTCCAAAGGCGACTTGCTAATATGCGACGTTCGAGTCGTAACCCAAAATATCGGCGGGCAATTGAAGGCAGAATATTTTATAGAGTGTGTGTTGGAACATCGCCACATTGAGCCGCACCCCGGGCTTTTCACCGATGAAGCGCGTGAACGGAAAGAAATTAATCCGCCCATGACGAATCCTGAGCCGCCCATAGCCGGGTAGCAAGTTCCGCGAGTGGCAGCAGGAGCATGGCATCTTCTCGATATGCCAACGACAACGACCTCGGCTAATGACAATCTGATGCACCGAGCCAACGATAATTTGCCTGCGTCGTGACCATATCCTTGAGCCATGACGCTCTTCCTTAAATCCTCCCCTGACGCCGACGAGCGGGCGCCGTGCCTGAAAAGCAAATCCTGATTTTCAAGCATTGGATCGAGGATGCCAAGACCGACCAGGACGGGAGGGGGCGGAGCGGGATCTTCGGAAACTTGGCGGCTGACGAGTGTCGGATGGGGTTGGCCCTACGCTGTGACAAACACGTTCTCGCGGTGGTGCGCTAGGTAGCTTCGGTGCTGGTCCAACAGTGTTGGCACGAAGGCATTTGCGTATATCCCGGCCGCTGCAAGCTGGTTACCAGGCAGTAGTTGAGAAATGACGATAGCCTCCGTCCCGTTCTTGCCGATGCGTTTTGTTCTGCGACACCCACCAGTAAGCCATGCAGTTTTACTCGCCCCACGCTAGGCTCGTTGTAGAGTGTGACGATGCTTGTAAGTGCTGGCTTGGACAACGTGGAAGTGAACGTTCTACACCGGATTCTCGGGCGGTCCTACGGCGCACCGTTCCGAGATATTGGGGTGTTTTGGGTGATTCAGCGTGAAGTCGCTAAATTCCCAAGCTGAAATGCCTTAGCCATTTCCCCGCGACGGCCATCGGGCTTCGGCAGCCAGAAGGTGATGGCGCTGCGGTCGTCATCCATCGGAGAGGGTGGTGCATCTTTTCGCTGCTTTGCAGGATCAACTGAGCGGCGTGATAAACAACTCGGTGTTGCTTTCCTTTGCGGCTACATAGGTGGGCAGCTGACCAGGCGCGACGATCGGTCAACCCGGGTTCGGACTGCAGCTAAGCCAGCCAGCGCAAGTCGCTGGCGAGTGATCTCCGGACGGCTGGCGTTAGACAGCGGCAAGGGCGGAAGGCGCAAAGCAGGCTGGCGTCTATGTGTGAACATGGCGCGAACGGCTTGCTACCATTTTGCTACCGAACTGCCTGATACGTACTTGTTTCAGTCCACACCAACTGAAACGGTCGATGCAAGAAAGCATTGTAAACAAAGGCCAACTTGCACGAACTGATTTTACTTGAGATAAGAGCAGCCGAACTCCAAAACCGGGGGTCGCAGGTTCGAGCCCTGCCACTCCTGCCAGCAAAATCAAAGACTTGTCGAGACTTCCGGGTTCGGTCCGCAACTAGCCGAAAAACGCGGTGACAACCGCCATGTCCGATGCCGCGGGAGCGGCGCCGCGCAGATTCGCATCGATCACCCTCCGGCAAGCGTCGACCGTGGCGGTGTCGCCGAGATCGTTGGCGGCGTCGAGAACCGTCCAGACCGGGTCGACCGGCGGCTTTTCCTGGTCTTCGCCAAGCAGTGCCATGGGTATCTCATTGCCCCTTTGATGGAACGCACACGATGCGCGGCAATTTTTAAGAAGCCGACCGCGGTCTCGTTCGGATTTGAGATGCGGCGTTAGCGGCGATTAACCATCCGTGTTCCGGAACGGCTCGGAACGGCGCAACATGATGTGGCTAATCTTCGTCCTCCTGTGGGGGCGGCTGTGGCTTGCGGCGTTTCCGCGGGGCGGCCGGCTGCGGGGTCGGGTCGTCCTGCGGTGGAAAGAAAACTTCATAGCAGGCCGGGCTGAGGCGCGGACCACTGGCCCTCAGGCAGGCTTCCACGCCGTTCGGGTCCGGCATATAGGCGCCGCAAAGTCGAAAGGCGTCCGGGGTGCAGGCATCACGCTGTTGCGGGGTACCCTGAGCAAAGGCAAAGGCTGGAAGCACAAGAAGCAACGCGGCCGCGGCGATCCTGCGGCAAATTCGATACGACGGCATTCCGACTTCCCGCTCCTTTGGTGGATCCCGCGACGGCAGATGAGGTGATAAATATGCGTCAATAAATGGGCCGCAGCCGTGAGGCGCCAGAGCGGATGATCGCGATGACGTGATGCCCGCGAATTGGGCACCCAGGGCACAAGCGCAGACGGTTGGGGCGGGAATAGGCGATTGTGGCTCCGCGGTCCCCATACCTTGACCTTTTGCCCAACTGGCAGTAGATAGCCGCCACCTGCTGCCGGCCCGCTCTGCGGATATCCGGCGCGGCTTTAAATTTCCCCCGAACAATCGAGCCCGCTTGGCGGCTCATCCTTCGAGAGAGGGCTGGGCCTAATTCGGCTGTTCGGATTTCTTGAAATCAGACAATCGTCTCACAAAGGACGCGGATACCCAACGATGGCTTTCAGCCCGTTCAAATTCCTGCAGGAAGTGCGCTCGGAGACCAACAAGGTCACCTGGCCGACGCGCCGCGAGACGACGATCACCACGATCATGGTATTCGTGATGGTTGCGCTGGCTTCGATTTTCTTCTTCGCCTCGGATCAGATCATCCGTTACCTCGTCACCTTCTTGCTGGGTGTCCACTGATGAGCACCGGAACTCAAACGATGGATAAACGCTGGTATATCGTCCACGCTTATTCGAACTTCGAAAAGAAGGTCGCGGAGTTGATCCGCGAACAGTCGAAGCAGCGCGGGCTGGAAGAACTGTTCGAGTTGGTGCTGGTGCCGACCGAAAAGGTCACCGAAGTGCGCCGCGGCCGCAAGATCGACGCCGAGCGAAAATTCTTCCCCGGCTACGTGCTGGTGAAGATGAAACTGACCGACGAGGCGTTTCATCTCATCAAGAACACGCCGAAGGTGACCGGCTTCCTCGGCGCCGAAAACAAGCCGATGCCGATCTCGGAAGCCGAGGCGATGCGGATCCTGCACCAGGTGCAGGAGGGCGTCGAACGTCCGAAGGCGTCGGTGTCGTTCGAAATCGGCGAGAATGTCCGCGTGGCCGATGGCCCGTTCGCGTCGTTCTCCGGGGTGGTCGAGGAAATCGACGAGGCGCGTTCGCGCGTCAAGGTCGCGGTGTCGATCTTCGGTCGCGCCACGCCGGTCGAACTGGAATTCGGTCAGGTCGAGAAGGTCTGATCGTTTTCAAGCGGCAACGCCGCTTGGGGAGTGCCGTGGGAGGAGATGGACGATCGCCAGTCGTCCATTGAACCGCACCACGGTCCTGTGAAGCTTCCGGAATCCTCCGGAGCACCATGAGGAGTGACGTATGGCAAAGAAAGTGACCGGATACCTGAAATTGCAGGTGCCGGCGGGTGCTGCGAATCCTTCGCCCCCGATCGGTCCCGCGCTTGGTCAGCGCGGTCTCAACATCATGGAATTCTGCAAGGCGTTCAACGCCCAGACGCAGAAGGAAGAAAAGAATACCCCGATTCCGGTGGTGATCACGATCTACGCCGATCGTTCGTTCACCTTCGAGATGAAGACCCCCCCGATGTCCTTCTTTCTCAAGCAGGCCGCCAAGATCCAGTCCGGTTCGAAAGCCCCGGGTCGCGACAAGGCCGGCGCGGTGACCAAAGCGCAGGTGCGCGAGATCGCCGAGAAGAAGATGAAGGATCTCAATTGCAACTCCATCGAGTTGGCCATGAAGATGGTCGAGGGCTCCGCCCGTTCGATGGGTCTTGAAGTTGCGGGGTAACGGATCATGGCAATCGGAAAACGTTTGAAGAAGGCCCGTGAGGGCGTCGACCGCGAAAAGCTTTATCCGCTCGCGGATGCCATCAAGATGGTCAAGGAACGCGCCAAGTCGAAGTTCGACGAGACGATCGAGATCGCGATCAATCTCGGCGTCGATCCGCGTCACGCCGACCAGATGGTTCGCGGCGTGGTGACGCTGCCGAACGGCACCGGCCGCACCCTGCGGGTCGGCGTGTTCGCGCGCGGCGCCAAGGCCGATGAAGCCAGGGCTGCGGGGGCCGACGTTGTCGGCGCCGAAGACTTGGTCGAGAAGGTGCAGGGCGGCGCGATCGATTTCGATCGTTGTATCGCCACCCCCGACATGATGCCGCTGGTCGGCCGCCTCGGTAAGGTGCTCGGCCCGCGCGGCATGATGCCGAACCCGAAGATCGGCACCGTGACGATGGACGTCACCGCCGCCGTGAAGGGCGCCAAGGGCGGCTCGGTCGAATTCCGCGTCGAGAAGGCCGGCATCGTGCAGGCCGGCATCGGCAAGGCGTCGTTCTCCGAAGAGAATCTGGTGCAGAACGTCAAGGCGCTCGCGGACGCGGTCGCCAAGGCAAAACCCGCCGGCGCGAAGGGCACCTACATCCAGCGCGTGGCGGTTTCCTCCACCATGGGCCCGGGCGTGAAGGTCGAGCCGGGCACGCTGCTCGGTTAATTCTCGCAGCGCATCTGACGAATTGGCGGCGAAACAGCGAAAAGCTGTTTCGCCGTTTTTCGTTGGCGCGTGTGTTCAGCTATTTCTCTGCTTGGCCGGCGCAATGCCCGGCACGATCGCACGGGGCAGGGCATATGGTGTCGGCGTCTTGCCGAGCAAGGTTGCGACCGTGCGGCTGACGCCGACGATCAACGTCGCCAGATAATGGTCGGCCTGTTCGCGGATGTCGCAAAACCCGCCATGGGTCGTGTCCGACAGCGCGAACTCGTCGTTGGTGTTGAAGGTGTTGCGGGGCGCCTTGCGGCTGTAGGCGCCGACATTGGCGAAAATGTACTGGCTCAACGCATCCGGGAAATACATCTGGCCGGTGAGTATGTCCTTGTCGCCGATGAATATCTTGAAGTGCACATGCACGGTGCGGCCGCCGTACCAGCCGGGATAGACGCTGCGGAAGGCGGCTTCGCCGTGCGGGTCCGCGATCTGGGTACCGCGCAGAAAAGTGCCGCCGGAGGTATCGACATTGTGCTTGTCGCCCTGGCCGGGATAGCCGGAATAATAGCCATCCGCCCGCGTGTGCCAGATGTCGACACGCGCGCCGGAGATGGGCGTGCAATCGGCGGCATCGAGCACGACGAAGCGTAGCCGCAGGGGCACGCCGGGATTTCCCTCGGTGACGTCGGCACGCAGCAGTTTTGGATCGATGTAGAACGGACCCGGTATTGCCGCCGGTGTCAGGATGCATGCCGGCGTTAGCGCGGCGGCCGGTGCCGCTGGAGCTTGTGCGAACACGCGCGGTGCCGATGAAACGATCGCGGGCGCGGATGCGAGCGCTGTGAGCGCCGTGCGGCGGCTGAAAGGCGATTTTTCGAACCAGGACGATCTTTTAAAGGAAGACATGGCTGAGCTTCCGGAACTGCATGCGCGCTTGCCGGGCATGATACACGAACCCGGCACATTGAAGTAAAGTCACAAATACTCGCGCGGCACATGCGCCGTTTCGAAGCTCAGGACGCCTCGTCCGCACAGCCCGCAGGAATTAAGATGCCCGAAAAAGTCCTGGTCTATTCGCGCTTCCCCAAGGCGCTGATGCTCCGTATCGGCGAACGCTATGAACTGCTGGATGCGGCGGGCAAACCGCCGGTGCAAATGTTTGGCGCCGACCAACTCGCGGATATTCGTGCCATGATCACCGCCGGCGGCACGCCGCTTGGTGCCGACATGATGGACATGATGCCGAAACTCGGCGCCATCGTCTGTTACGGCACCGGCTATGACGGCGTCGATCTCGCCGCGGCCGCTCGGCGCAAGATCACCGTTGGCCATAGCCCTGGTGCGAACGCGTCGTCAGTCGCCGATATTGCGGTGACGCTGATGCTGGCGGCGATCCGCCGCTTGCCGGTCGCCGACAATTACGTCAGGAGCGGCGACTGGGCCGCCGCGAAGCCGTCGCCGATGATGCGCCCGCAGGCCGGCATGCGCGGGCGCAAGGTCGGCGTCTACGGCATGGGCGAGATCGGCCGCAAGATCGCCGCGCGCGTGGCTTCATTCGAGACCGAGGTCGGCTATTTCAGCCGCAGCCGGCACGACGTGCCGTATCAGTATTTTCCGAGCCTGGAAGCGCTGACGGAATGGTGCAGCGTGTTGATGGTCGCGGTGCGCGCCGGCGCCGACACCCACCACATCGTCAATGCCGATATTTTGCGAAAGCTCGGCAAGGACGGCTATGTCGTCAACATCGCGCGCGGCTCGGTGATCGACCAAAAGGCGCTGATCGCAGCGCTGTCGGAGCAAACCATCGCCGGCGCCGGGCTCGACGTCTACGCGAAAGAGCCGCATGCGCCGGACGCGCTGACCGCGTTTCCGAATGTTGTCCTGTCGCCGCATATCGGTGGCCACACGCTCGAATCGCATGTGGCGATGCAGGACTGCGTGATGGCCAATCTGGCGGCGTATTTTGCCGGGGAGGGGCTTCCCTACGAGGTGCGAGACGCCTGAAGCGCGTCCGGGTTTCCGGGCCTGAACGATCCACCCGGGAGCCCGCCGATGCCGCGGCTACCCAGCCAGTGCCGGGCGCGAAAATTGCCGCAGACTTCAAGGCCGCCAACGGCCGTAGGTGTAGCCTGATCGATTTCCCATCCGTACGCGGTGGTCTTGCCGTACTCCGTCCAGCGAATAACCCGACCGTTCCAATCGATACGGTCTGAACTACCCTCGAGTAAGCAGGCGCTGTTCCAGGCGACTATTTTGCATCGCTCGTGCTCCGTCTGGCCAGCCAGGCCAACCAGCGTCGCGTCAAAAAGTGTCTTGTCTTTCGGACCAGTCATTTGCATTCCTGAGCTGAAGCATTTTTCAGAATGCTTCCGTTACGAGTCGTCGTTCATGTTATGTTCTATTTCTGCTGTCGTCCAGCGTCCCGTTTGAGCGCACTACGGGTGAAATCGGGTTTTCCGAACTGGTCTGAATTTTACTCTTGGCAAGCCGGGCGAGACTCGTTAAAGAGCCGTTTCCGGGCGTGCTGGCGGTTGCTGGCAGGTCCGTGCTCGCATTCCGAAAACCCGATACGGTAGGAGATCATTCCTTTCAGGACATCCGCATGGATTGCTCGAAAGGAAGAAAACCCGTCGCTTTGGTGGAATGAAGGCAGGGGTCGTCGGCTTAGCCGATTGGCCTCGATCCTGTCCGAGACTGCAGGCGCCTGCGATAAACTTCGGTTTTTCAATGGCTTAATTCAATGCCTGCATAGACGGGTGAAGACCGGATTTCGCTTAACGTCGCTAACCGCGACGCTGGGCTTGTTTGGTTCGAACCTCGACACCCCGCGCCATCTGGTTCGGGAGGGCAGGCTTTTCAATGTCGTCGCGCCCGGCGTGTCTTGAGGCTTAAGTCTTGAGGTCAGGTTTTGGGCGGGACGATGGGTGCAACCCGGCGGTCTCGCTTTAAAGCGCGAAGGCCGCCAACCGGAGAGAGCTTGCTGTGGAAAGAGCGGCAAAAAAGGACGCGGTTGAGGCGCTGAACGGGGTCTTCAAGGCCACGAGCGTCGCAGTCGTCGCCCACTATTCCGGCCTCACCGTGGCCCAGATGCAGAAGCTGCGCATGCAGATGAAGCAGGCGGGCGCGTCGGTGAAGGTCTCGAAGAACCGTCTCGCCAAAATTGCTCTTGAAGGCACAGACGTCGTTGCCATCGGCTCCCTGCTGAAGGGACCGACCGTGATCGCGACTTCAAACGATCCGGTAGCGGCGCCGAAGGTTGCCATCGAATTCGCCAAGGCGAACGAACAGTTCGTCATTCTCGGCGGCTCGATGGGTAAAACCGTCCTGGATGTTAACGGCGTCAAGGCGCTCGCCGCCCTGCCGTCGCTCGATGAACTGCGCGCGAAGATCCTCGGCCTGCTTGTGGCGCCGGCGACCAAGATCGCTCAGCTCTCGACTGCGCCCGCGGCCAAGCTCGCGCGCGTCATCCAGGCCTATGCCTCAAAGAGCGAAGCGGCCTGACCCTTCGCAAATCAAACCTGGTTCGAACCAATACGTTTAAGGAAACAGATCAATGGCTGACCTACAGAAAATCGTCGACGACCTCTCGAGCCTCACCGTGCTCGAAGCTGCCGAGCTCGCAAAGCTCCTGGAAGAAAAGTGGGGCGTGTCCGCCGCTGCTGCCGTGGCCGTTGCCGGTCCCGCTGCCGCCGCCGCTGCTCCGGCTGAAGAAAAGACCGAGTTCACGGTCATGCTCGTCGCCGCCGGCGACAAGAAGATCGAAGTCATCAAGGAAGTCCGTGCCATCACCGGCCTCGGCCTCAAGGAAGCCAAGGACCTCGTCGAAGGCGCGCCCAAGGCTGTCAAAGAAGGCGTGAACAAGGACGAGTCCGAGAAGATCAAGGCCCAGCTCGAAAAGGCTGGCGCCAAGGTTGAGCTGAAGTAAGAGTACACAAAAATGTGTGGGGATTCGCGGGGTTAACCCTCGAATCTCCACTATTGTCACCCCATATCGGGGCGGCAGCAGGAAAACACGGTAGGCGGCGGGGACGGCAGGGTTCTCGGCGTAAGCCGTTGGGAGACAGTCAAATTTCGGGCTTTTTCAGTCCGTGAAGCGGAAAGTTGTGACGGGCGGGTGCAGTCATGCGCCCGCGCGTCGTTTTGCGTTTTGAAGGTCGTGGAGAACGGGTTTGGGACTTAATTCCTGAATTTGGGCTTTGTTCCAGCGAAGCGAATCGAAATTCAACCCGGGGGCGATGGCAGTCGCGCTTCGGAAGGTTCGCCCATCAAGGGCGACGAAAATGAGAGGCCACGATGGCGCAGCAGACATTCACCGGTCGCAAACGCGTTCGCAAGTTCTTCGGACACATCAAGGAAGTCGCCGAGATGCCGAACCTCATCGAGGTTCAGAAGGCGTCCTACGACCAGTTCCTGATGGTGGACGAACCGGTCGGCGGGCGGCTGGACGAGGGCCTGCAGGCGGTGTTCCGTTCGGTATTTCCGATCTCGGATTTCTCCGGCACCTCGATGCTGGAATTCGTCCGCTACGAATTCGAGCCGCCGAAATACGACGTCGACGAGTGCCGCCAGCGCGGCATGACCTATGCTGCGCCGCTGAAGGTGACGCTGCGCCTGATCGTGTTCGATATCGATGAGGAAACCGGCGCCAAGTCGGTGAAGGACATCAAGGAGCAGGACGTCTACATGGGCGATATCCCGCTCATGACCATGAACGGCACCTTCGTCGTCAACGGCACCGAGCGCGTCATCGTTTCCCAGATGCACCGTTCGCCCGGCGTGTTCTTCGACCACGACAAGGGCAAGACCCATTCGTCCGGCAAGCTGTTGTTTGCCGCGCGCGTGATTCCGTATCGCGGTTCCTGGCTCGATATCGAGTTCGACGCCAAGGACATCGTGTTCGCGCGCATCGATCGCCGCCGCAAGATTCCCGTGACCTCGCTGATGTACGCGCTCGGTCTCGACGGCGAGACGATCCTGTCCACGTTCTACAAGAAGATCAGTTACAAGCGGGCCAAGGAAGGCTGGCGCGTGCCGTTCGACGCCACCCGTTTCCGCGGCTATTCGACCATCAACGATCTGATCGACGCCGACACCGGCAAGGTCGTGCTCGAGGCCGGCAAGAAGCTCACCGTGCGCGCGGCGCGCCAGTTGCAGGAAAAGGGCCTCAAGGCGCTGCGTCTGTCGGATGAAGAGCTGGTCGGCAACTACCTCGCCGAAGACCTCGTCAATCCGAAGACCGGTGAAATCTACGCCGAAGCCGGCGAGGAAATCACCGAGAAGTCGCTGAAGGCGCTCAACGAGCAGGGCTACAAGGAACTGCCGCTGCTCGACATCGACCACGTCAATGTCGGCGCCTATATCCGCAACACGCTGCATGCCGACAAGAACATGACGCGTGAAGACGCGCTGTTCGACATCTATCGCGTGATGCGTCCCGGCGAGCCGCCGACCATCAATTCGGCGCAGACCATGTTCCAGTCGCTGTTCTTCGACTGCTGAGCGCTACGACCTGTCCGCGGTCGGCCGCGTCAAGATGAACATGCGCCTCGAACTCGATGCGCCCGACACCCATCGCACGCTGCGCAAGGAAGACATCCTCGCCGTCATCAAGACGCTGGTCGACCTGCGCGACGGCAAGGGCGAGATCGACGACATCGACCATCTCGGCAACCGCCGCGTGCGCTCGGTCGGCGAATTGATGGAGAACCAGTACCGCATCGGCCTGCTGCGCATGGAGCGCGCGATCAAGGAGCGCATGTCCAGTGTCGATATCGACACCGTGATGCCGCAGGACCTGATCAACGCCAAGCCGGCGGCCGCCGCGGTGCGCGAGTTCTTCGGCTCCTCGCAGCTGTCGCAGTTCATGGACCAGACCAACCCGCTGTCGGAAATCACCCACAAGCGCCGTCTCTCGGCGCTTGGACCGGGCGGTCTGACCCGCGAGCGCGCCGGCTTCGAAGTGCGCGACGTGCATCCGACGCATTACGGCCGTATCTGCCCGATCGAGACGCCGGAAGGCCCGAACATCGGCCTGATCAACTCGCTCGCGACCTTTGCGCGCGTCAACAAGTACGGCTTCGTCGAGACGCCCTATCGCAAGGTGAAGGACGGCCGCGTCACCGACGAGGTCGTGTACCTCTCGGCGATGGAAGAGGGCCGCTATCGCGTGGCGCAGGCCAACGTGCCGCTCGACGCCAAGGGCCGCTTCACCGAAGACCTGATCGTCTGCCGTCACGCCGGCGAAGTGCTGCCGATCACGCCCGACAAGGTCGACTACATGGACGTGTCGCCGAAGCAGCTGGTTTCGGTCGCCGCGGCGCTGATCCCGTTCCTCGAGAACGACGACGCCAACCGCGCGCTGATGGGCTCGAACATGCAGCGCCAGGCGGTGCCGCTGGTTCGCGCCGAGGCGCCGTTCGTCGGCACCGGCATGGAAGGCGTGGTCGCCCGTGACTCGGGTGCTGCGATCGCCGCCCGCCGTTCCGGCGTGATCGACCAGATCGACGCCACCCGCGTCGTGATCCGCGCCACCGAAGATCTCGATCCGACCAAGTCGGGCGTCGATATCTACCGGCTGATGAAGTACCAGCGCTCCAACCAGTCGACCTGCATCAACCAGCGTCCGCTGGTGAAGGTCGGCGACATCGTCAAGAAGGGCGACATCATCGCCGACGGTCCCTCGACCGATCTCGGCGAACTCGCGCTCGGCCGCAACGTGCTGGTCGCGTTCATGCCGTGGAATGGCTACAACTTCGAAGACTCGATCCTGCTCTCCGAGCGGATCGTGAAGGACGACGTCTTCACCTCGATCCACATCGAGGAGTTCGAGGTGATGGCCCGCGACACCAAGCTCGGTCCTGAGGAAATCACCCGCGACATTCCGAACGTTTCGGAAGAAGCGCTGAAGAACCTCGACGAAGCCGGCATCGTCTATATCGGCGCGGAAGTACGCGCCGGCGACATCCTGGTCGGCAAGATCACGCCGAAGGGCGAAAGCCCGATGACGCCGGAAGAAAAGCTTCTGCGCGCCATCTTCGGCGAAAAGGCTTCCGACGTCCGCGATACCTCGCTCCGCGTGCCCCCGGGCGTGCAGGGCACCATCGTGGAAGTCCGCGTGTTCAACCGGCACGGCGTCGACAAGGACGAGCGCGCGCTGGCGATCGAGCGGGAAGAGATCGAGCGTCTGGCCAAGGACCGCGACGACGAGCAGGCGATCCTCGACCGTAACGTCTACGGCCGTCTCGCGGAGCTGCTGGAAAACCGCCAGGGCATCGCCGGTCCGAAGGGCTTCAAGAAGGACACCAAGATCACGCGCGCGGTGCTCGACGAGCATCCGCGGTCGCAGTGGTGGATGTTTGCCTCGCCGAACGACAAGCTGATGGGCGAAATCGAGGCGATGCGGAAGCAGTACGACGAATCGAAGAAGGGCCTTGAACAGCGCTTCCTCGACAAGGTCGAAAAGCTGCAGCGTGGCGACGAATTGCCGCCCGGCGTGATGAAGATGGTCAAGGTCTTCGTCGCGGTGAAGCGCAAGATCCAGCCCGGCGACAAGATGGCCGGCCGCCACGGCAACAAGGGCGTGGTGTCCAAGATCGTTCCGATCGAGGACATGCCGTTCCTCGAGGACGGCACCCATGCCGACATCGTGCTCAATCCGCT
>CAWILG010000047.1:0-12170 GCA_963836765.1 uncultured Alphaproteobacteria bacterium | reverse complement strand
TCAAGGAATAGCAAAGTCGAAATCGCTGATTGATATCGTCACGTAACGGCGTCTAACGTCGTTAGCAGTTGGCCATCAGCTGCGACACAATCACCCGGAACCTAAAAGAAACCGGGTTGTTCATTAGCCATGGATAGGCGCGAACGCCTCTTTTTGATCGTGATCTTCTCCTTCTGTCTGCTCCTCGGTGTGATAGGGGCGCTTGACGACTTTGTCCGATACGCCTAAACTAACAACGCTAGACAAGCTAGACCGACCCGTCGGAGCCACGGGCCACCTGAGCTGATATCTCCCCATCCAACCACTTGCTCCCCCGCTAACACAAGCCAAGCGGCCTCCAGATACCCGGCGACGTTCGTCTGGCCGATCTCGACGCCGAGCTTAGATCTACTTTCTGCGGATCCGCGGCGCTCCTCACAACGGGTTGGCGATGCTCATCTCGCGGATAAGCTTGCGTATCTCTGTCGATGAGTTTGGCCGGCCACCACGGCGTCGCGACCTCCAGCGCCAGCACGACCTGAACTGGTCGCGGTGCCACTTTACAACGGTATCTGGCTTTAAACGGCGAGAACGTGACCGTTGGCGCCAATCGATACAGCTCGGCAAAGATCAAGCGGTGCATGGCGCTGAACGTCTGCTTCTTCCGACGAATGCCGCCTCAGCATGTTCATCTTGATGCCGAAGGAGCAAGATCTCGCCTGCCAACGAGGCCCCGCGATCGGAACAATAATACCAGCGCCGATCAGATCAGGCTGCAAATTCTCTCATAAGATAGAAACATTCGTGATCGGCTTCACTTGCCAATCGAATTAGTTTCCGACAGGGACAGGATGAACATTCTGCTCGCGCGGGTTTATCACATTTCGATGTCGGGCCTTAAGAGGCATGAACTGTCCATTTCATTTGTGGTTGGCTTTGTGTGACGCAGAAGCGTCCGTCCACGATCGGTATCCGTAAGACCCCCGAAGGTTTGCCACCGCAGCAGTGCTGAAGGCTATCGGGGAAGCCGGGCTGGTAAATGTAAAACTGCGTGTAAAACGGTTCGAGTGACACAACGAAGTCCATCGACCGCATCCCGCGCGGAATCTTGCCGCTAAGATCGATCAGGCGATCGCCTGGCTGGCAGGCTAGTGCTGCCGACAAGTAACAGCTTCTCCATCATCGCCTCGGAAATTTCACCAAATCTATAATAATTTTGCGCAAACGAAAAGGCCGCTCGAAGGCGGTTCTCGATTTAAACCGGTTGGTCGTGGATCAAACGGCGAGCAAGCTGTCTTCGATTCCGCCGATACGCAAAAAAGCCAATGCCTGGTCATCATTGCCTATGTGCTGGCTCGGAGATCGATGCTGGACAAACCGCTGTTTTCAAAGGGAGTGGCCGGGGCGCGTTCCTGTCAGTGCGCCTCCGGCCGATCACACTTGTGTTACTGATCGGCGGCTTGCTTACCGAGGTCTTTGTCGTGGTCTTTGTCTTGGTCGACACATTCGAAACTGGATGCGAGGGTCGTGCTGAACATTCCTTATATTCCGAAATCTTCGGGAACGTGCAGGCGGCCGCTGGAAGGCGATGCCCTGCGCTGGAACATCGTTCGCGCATTTCGTCGCGATGATCTTATCAGGCGCAACTCGATGCTCCACCCATCGGTCGAGGGCTGAGAGTATATCGTCCGCGGGGTCAGGGGGCTCGGGCCGTTTAACCCGGATATTTGCCCAAAGGCATTTGGACCCGGTCCGCCGGAGCATGAGCCATTCCCGTAACGACTAAGAGACGATAAAACTCCTGGGTTTCTTCCTTGCCACCCATCACGGTCAGTCACGGCCCTATAATAATTGATGTCGTTCCGCGGCGAGATGGCGCTGTGCACTTCAGCCGACATATTGGATCAACTTGCCTCCTCGGAATTTGAAGGCACCAAGATTGGGGTCGACGGAATTCAAGATCGCGCCGGTCCGAACATCCGCCTGATGGGCGTTTTCAGCAACGCTAAATGAGTTCGGGGTCCACCCGGAGTTCGGAAACACAATGTACTTGAAGTAGTTGCTCGCGAACAATTCCTGCAATCCAAAGGCTGGGTCGCCGCTACCCGTGATCCAGGCCGGCCAGTCAGCGGGATTGCTCGCCTCGCCGCCCGGACCATAGCCCGGGAAGATGCCAGGCGGCCCGGATGAGATCTTCTCGATTGCTTCCGCCTTGTCTTTCGTCAACGACAGCTTGTCCGGGTTGAAGCGGCAGGCCAGCGGATTGTTGAGGAATTGATCCGTGCTTATCCCGCCGTCATGCCCGGCGCACTGTGCCAATACGCCATTGCTGAGGACGTTAAGGTCGGCTTGCGAAAGATCCCCGCTGGAGGTAGCGGTGAGGGCCAGCTGGTCCCAGACAAATCCGGCCATCAGGTGGGTCCAAAAATTTGCCGGAGACCCAGCCACGATCCCATCAAAGTCCTGCGGGAAGCGTTGCGCTTCCATCAAGGCTTCGCGACCGCCATCCGAACAGCCCATGAAATAGGAGCGACGAGGACCAATCTTCTGGAACGCAAGAATGAGGTCCTTGGCAACATCGGTTGTCTCCTTGAGCGATCGATATCCGAAATCGACCACCTTCTCGGGATGGCCTGCGGCCCAGCTCGCATCGATGCCGCTGGCCTCATGGCCGTCGTCGGTCGCCGCGACTACATACCCTCTGCGAAGCGGCTCGGCCATTCCGCTATATGAAATGGAGCCACAGAAGCCACCACAGCCTGCCTGAAGGTATTTTAAATTCCAACCCGACGGCATCCAAACCTCGAATTGGATGTGGGAGTCACTGGTCGGCGTCGTGAACCCCGCCACCCGGCAGAATTGCGGCAATCCCGTTATTGATTGGGGCGGAACGGTTGGTGTGACAAACGTCCCCGCCGGAACCGTTTGAGCCGTTGTTATGGTTGTATTCGGCCGATGGAAACTGCTGGCCAAGCTCGAGCAATTGTCCGCACTTGCAGGTGTTGCCGCGGCGACCGCTGTGGCGGCGAGCATGGCGGTGGCAGCATTCTTCAAGACCTTTCTTGAGAGTCTAAGTTTGTCGTCAAAGGTAGTCATTGTTTTACCTCCCTAGTTTGCGTCAATAACCACGGTCATGTGAACTCCGGGCACGTCAGTGCTGCTGACCGATCTTTTTGGTATTGAGACCTTGAGAGAGACCTTCAAACTAATCGTTGAAAATACTTTAGTATGACAAAACGCCATTGAGAACCACAATCTGCTCAACAATGTGCAGTTGAATCATCCGACTGGACCGCGAGCAGCACCACGGAAGGTAGGGGCCGATATCGTGTTGCCGTTAGTTTAGGTCCGTATGGCGGGACGCCGCGTGCGGCCGGCGGTCAAAAACGGAAGTCGCGACCTTGGCGGTGGGATGTCTGCTTCTCTAATCGGCCCTTCGCGGCCAAGCACTTTCAGACTATCCACCAATGCGGTGTCGATGTCGCTCGCGGGCTCGTGCTTCTCTTCGGAATCGGCACCTAACTAGGCCCTTCCATTATGGGATCCGAGGACGAGGCGGAAAAATCTTTACCGCGACCTGGCCGTCAGTGCGACGGCAGGTCCAAGCAGACATACGAACTCACTTTCATCCATCGTCCCGCAAGGGACATCTTTCCACCTGTGTGTACCGAAAACCTTATCCGTGTTGATGACGTGATGGAATCGCCTAAGCTGGCGGAATGATCGGGCTGCTCTGTTTCGCTGGCCGTCCTGGCCTCGCCCTTCAAGTCGAAGTTGCGGCTTGAAGCTGAGAACGCGGTGCTTCGACATCAGTTGATTGTCTTGAGGCGTAGGCTGCATGGTCGCGTCCGGCTCACGAACCATGATCGCTGGTTCTTTATCCAGCTGTATCGCTGATTTCCGTCAATCCTGTAGCTTCTCACCATCATCCGGCCCGAAACGCTCGTGCGTTGGCATAGGGCCGGCTTTCGCTGCTACTGGGGTTGGAAGTCGCGCCCACTGGGAGGGCGACCGCAGATCGACACGGAGCTGCGCGGATTGATCCGGCGGATGAGCATGGAGAATCCGCTTTGGGGTGCGCCACGCATTCACGGCGATCTGCTCAAGCTCGGGTTTGAGGTCGCGCAGTCGAGCGTCGCCAAGTACATGGTCAAGCGGCGGGGACCGCCCAGCCAGGGATGGCGAACCTTCTTGCGTAACCACGCGCCGGACATTGCCGCCATAGACCTGTTCGTTGTTCCAGCGATCGGTTTCGACCTGCTCTATGCCTTCGTCATCGTCCGGCTCGACCGCAAAGACCTTGTCTGGATCAACGTCACAGCAAATCCCACGGCCGAATGGGTTGCACGTCAAATAACGGAGGCATTTCCCTGGGATGAGGCTCCGCGCTACCTCATCCGCAATCGCGACCGGATCTATGGCAGCGTCGTCACACGCCGATTGCGCGCCATAGGCATCCGGGACAAGCCTACCGCCCAGCCTCGCCTTCGCAGAAGGGCTTTGCCGAACGGCTGATCGGATCGATCCGGCGTGAATGTGTGGACCACATCATTGTCTTCGTCGAGGTTCATCTGCGCCAAATACTGAAATCGTACGCACGCTACTACAACGATATCAGAACGCATCGATAACAAGGATGCGTCGGTCACTCGCCAAATTCAGCGAATCGGAAGCATCAAATCACACGCCATCCTCGGCAGACTTCACCACCACTACGCCCGAGCTTAAGTTTTCGGTACACACAACACGTTTCGGGCAGTGCCAAGCCAGCCAGTTGTCGTTCGCCGCTTTGGGGGCCCGCGCATTTGAGGATGGCAAGCGAGCCAAAAAGACGTTTCGCAGCGAGGGCTCGAGCGTCACTATCTCTGGCAATCCGTTGAACTCAGCTCGCATGGCCATCACTCTTCGGTTGGCTTGTGCTTACAGTCGATCCACTCCCCAAACTCCTGTCTCGCCAAACTATGACATCCGCGTAGTCGGTTACGACCACGGCCGCGCTTTATGTCGGAGGTGACAGGGGGCGGATCAAGGGCGAAACCTGGGTTCGCCAAGTCCGCTTTGTCGAGCGCGCTACAATGGTGTTTGGCGCGGCGAATGGGCTTCCGCTCGTGGGATAAAACTGTGGGAAGATCTTGGCGCCGACCAGCGCAATAAACATAATTTAATAATTTCAATATGATAACTGGCGTTCCCTTGGGGAATTGAACCCCGTTTCAGCCTTGAGCGGGGCGGCATCGATCGCAGGGTCATCGACGCCCAAGTTGGGCCCGGTTGACTGGGGTGGTTGGCAAAGTTCGGCCGGTACTCAAGAAGCGATCCACTTGTGAGCGAAAGTAACCCCGCATTAATAACCTGCCCGCACTGTTATATAGGAGCTTCTGACGAGAGGAGTGCGCTCGCACAACCCGTAGCATGGGGATATCCGATGAACGCTACCACGGGTACAGAAAAACTTGATCTGACTGAAGAGCAGAGCAATTTAACAGCGGTATCGGATGTAGAGGCCGGCATCCGCGAGTTCGTTCGCAATGATGTTGCCAATCTGCGCCGACCCACTTCGGGTCCGCCGGGAAGCATCAACTCCGTAACCGAGCAGAGCCCTGAGGTCAGCGTCAATAACGTCAATTCGTTGATCCAACGCGTCGCCGGCGCTTCAATTCGCGAAATCGAAAACCTGATTTCAGAACTCCAAAGCCTGCGCGACCTGCTCCATGCCGAAGGTGAGCGTGTGCAACGTCAGATTTCCGGCTACGCCCAGCTCAGCCAAGCCGCCATGAAATCTACCCGCTTGATCGCGGACAACGTAGAGCAGTGGAAAGGCTCAGCTGAGAGTCTTCGCAACATCTGATCCAGTTCATGGCATTCATGATCAGCCGCGGTTAGGCATGTGCGTGCCCTCAAAGAGGCGCCCGCGCGCGGCAAGGAATTCGGATTGTCCGGTCGTTGCATTAACTCAGTAGCGGCGGATAGTGAGGGTTGGATCAAGCGGCCAACAATGCTGGCCTTGACATCCGACGGTGTCGACGTGGCTGAGGTGTTCACCTTGGCGTTCGCTGCGTGCAGAGGACGCGACATGAGTACAAAAAAGCCGCCAGGAGAATGCATCACCCACCTCCTGACTGACGGCTTTGCCAAGCCTCTCGGCGGCGAGAACCTTGACCCCTCCACACCCGCATTCCGTTTCGGTGGGAAAACAGCGCCGACGCGGCGTTTTCGTGGTTATGCCCAGTTCGTGGTGCCTGACTTTTGGGCTTTCGTTTTAGAGACACCGATTCGAGATGAAGCAGTTAAGCCACTGCGCGACGCGGGGGCGATGCGACCGGGTGCGAGGCGTTGAGATCGCGGGGCCAGCGTGACGTCGGAGTGGCTGATTTCGTCAGCCCGCTTCCAGGCATCAATCGACGTAATTTCCGTAATCCTGATCTATCTGCTCGTCGGCTTTGGTCAATTCAGGTTTCCTAACTGGCCGGTCCGCAATTGAGTTCCAAAGCCGTGCGGAGTGTGCCGGGTTCAAAGGACAACATCGGTGTCCTATTGATATAGCGGGCCCTTAACACACCGGAGATTTCCTGGCGCTAACGCGGCATCGTTGCGACGTGCCCCAAGCCTTTCAATCTTTGGACTTAAATTTGCCTCCCGACTCAAATCATTTTGGATCGGGCGACTGGGGGTGCATTGGTTATTTTTGATTTGGAGTATCAGTCATGGGAACAGATCATCCACTGTGCGACAAGCAAGCCCACCTCGCTAAACCGTCGCTTTGGGTTGCCGAACCTGCCGACGACTCTCTCTCGCTACTTGAGAATGCCCTTCGAGAGGATGAACCTCCACTTTGGGATGGCGAACACACCGAAGAGGTTTACTCGCTGCTTGAGGAGAATGCCCGGCTTCGAGGGCTTTTGGTTCAACTATCGAACCTGATCCGCAAAAACGTCGTTCACGCAAGATAACGCAGTCGCAGTATCATGGCGGAACCGTTCCCAGTGTTGGCGGGCGCATGCTCCGTGCCCCCACGGTCGCACCTATCTACGCTAACCCCGTATGGGCAGCGGGAGAATTGCGCGACTCGTAACCATGAGCAAATACGCGAATTTTGCCAGTTCCTTGCCCATGAGTGGGGAGGAAACCGTCAGCATTCTTATGTCGTTCCTTCCAGAGGAAAATCGCGGGGATGGTCCCGAATGGTTGATGGTAAATGGTCAGCCGTTGGTCTGGCGGATGCGGTATCGAAATACGCCTGGAGCGGAAAAAACTTTTCAGAGAATAAGGCCGAGTTAGAGCGACTCGCTGCCGATCTACAGTCCGCTATTCACGAGGGTTCCAATAATGATGTTTGCGCGATCTTGCAGGCGATAATGCATTGGGGCGGTGTTGATAATAAGCATCGACAGAAGCGGACGTTTGAGTGGATCGAACGAAACGCGGACGAGATTTCTGCCAAGCTTTCGAACGCCGTCGATCTGATTAAAGACGAACAGGCCTCGCTTGAGTCGTTTGACGGTGTAAATCTGATAATGAACTCGACGATGACGAAGATCGTGAGCCTCGCTGACCCCGAACAGAAGCTGGTGATCTACGACGGTCGAGTTGGTGGTGCGCTCGGCTACTTCGTTGCCAGGTTTGCGGAAGAACGAGAAATTCATCAATACGATCTTGCCGACCAATTACTTTTCGCCGTGGACCGAGAGGCCAAACGGAGACCGGAGACGAACCGCATTCATTTTCCGGCATTGTTCGGCAAAACCAGAGATCGCTGCCATGCCTCGATGGTGCGATGGGCATCGCAGCTAATCTGGCAAGTCGCGAAAGAATGCCAAGCGAGCCCGAGAGAAATCGAAGCTGCCCTGTTTATGTGGGGATATAACGTTATGTGGCGAAATAACGCAGCTGCTGCAGAACCAAGACATTGACCATTGTAGACTTGCCGCTGTCGCTGCTTCGAGCCGAGTGCCCTCCATGCGGCCGCAATGGAGTTCTCTTTATTGAGCGGCCTGCTGAATACGGAAGTCGTCTACATGACGGCCCGATTTCAGTTGCTGCACCAACCAGCGCGGCTGCTTGCCACGACCGGCCCAGGTTTGCGACGGATCTTCGGGATTGAAAAACTTGGGAAACACGGGTGGATAGGGTCGACGTTCGCGCGCTCGCGATTGCGGCTCGCTACTAGCCGCAGGCTTAAGCGCCCAAAGACGCCTCTCAAGTAAGTTCTTCTCGGCAATTATCCTTGCAGAGAGCGCCTTGGATATTGCCAAATGCAACGCCCACAAATCATCGATGGTCATCCCATCAAGGTCGGTTTTCTTCATGAAGGTCCCCATTCATGAAATCCGTTTCGACCCTGGCAGGTTCACAACCAATTGCGTTGAGCAGATGGCTGTAGTGTGGCTCTAAACTATTGTGGCGCCATCTTTGAGACATCATTCGGTCCTGCGTTTGAGGTCGCCGAATGGTTGGAGCCGGCGTTCATCGGCGCCGCACTTTGGTCGCCTAACCAGGTTTCTTCGATACACGGGAAATCTCTGCATGGGATCAGAAAAACCACCGAAACCCAGCACTGCGAGTCGACACCCGATTTCGCGCGAGCGACTGTTGCAGAAAATGTCCGAAGTAATTTCTCTGCGAGAGAAAGTGGCGCAAGCCGAATTGGCGGCACACTTGTACAGTCTAACCCTTGGCCAGAATGCTGAAGAACCGAAAGAGTAACTTGGCAAGATATCTGATAGGGTTCGCGGAAATTGGAACCCGCCGAGCAGGCGGCCGACACCAGCGGCGCTTGTGACGGCATCTTCCGCCATATCGCAATCCGACGAGTTGGTACCGTCACTAATAAGGGGCATCGTGGTTGATCAGACCACGTCGTCAAGCGAGATGATGCGCGACGGCGTCAACGGTTGGTGTCGATCAGATTGCAGCCGTGCCGCTGTGAAAAAGATGCAACCACAAAAATGGCGCCGCACGAATCGGCGGTCATGGCACGAGGTGCTGGGGCCACTATGACCGAGGCCCGCCATGACCCGCTGGACCGACGAGGAACTCCGCGAACTTGTTACCTTGTGGCCGACAAATTCGGCTTCGCAAATTGCCAAACGGTTGCGCCGCCAGCGCTCGGCGATACGCAGTAAGGCAGCGCGGCTGCGCCAGGAGGGACTGCTGCCACACAATCCTCGCCAGCATTTCGACGTCACGCGTGGCGATAGCCCGGGCGATCTTCAAACAAAAAGACCGCCGCGGTCTCTCTGCAGTTCTGATCGAGGCTGTTGATCAGGTCACGGTAAACGATGCACCCTGATTGCGTCGGCGATACGCCATGAAGCCAACCCCCGCGAAGCCCAGGATCATCATGTCTCAGGTAGAGGATTCGGGAACGGCGGATAAGGTCCTGTTGCCGGAACGTCGTTGGTTGCGGCGTCGTCGCGTTGAAATTAAGCAATGTCCTTGCGTCGGCTAGCATCATGAGGCCGATCCCCGCCCGGTGCGAGGCTCGCGGAGTTTGCGACGCTTTTCCGCCGCTAAATGGTCAACAGAGTTCACTTGATCAACGCAGTCAGGGGAACCGCCGAGAAATAGCTGGTAATCCGATCTCGCTTCGAGCCTGTCGAGATATCGGCTATGGGCACGGCCACGACGTTGATTGCACAAATCAAGACGAAAACGAGCAGCCAGATCATGTAGACCCCAATCTACGTGGAACCCTTGTCCCGCATTTTAGGTTCAACCCGATGTGGTGCTACTTTGTGACATGGCCATGTTTGAGATGCGTGGCTGCTAAGCTGGTTATCCTCCGCGAGCCGACAGGCGTGCGATTGACTGCGCCTGCGGAGTAAGCCGCCTTTATCACTCCGCCGCACCGTCGCGATGACCTTCTAGTGGTAATGTGTACCGAGAAGAGCCGGCGTACCAGCCGTAGCGGCCGCTTTTTTGGCGCCTGTGAGTTCGTCCGCAGCAAGAGGCTACCCCAATTTAGGTTTCCGACGTTTGTCGTGCTGTGGATATGCTGCGGGTAACGAGGGCCTGAGCTTAGGTCCCGCGTTCTTTTCGGCAGTCCAAAGGGGATTGACGGCCAAAATCCAAAATGCTGCAGTGCGTCCCCTGCCGTACGTTTTGGAGTTCTTTGATGAAGGATGTGATTGAACTTATTTTAAACACCTACCAATCGATGCGCCCGCTTGATGTCGAGCGAGCTGCGGATTTACGGCAAAAAATTAGCCGATATATTGAAACTCTAGCGTCGGCTGGCCAACGCGACGCCGAGCAGCTCACGATATACGGCTTGGCGTACTTAACGGCACTGCACCAGGGGCAAGATCCTCGGTTCACCGGGTGCTAAATGCCAAACTTGAGGGAGCTTCAGCACGATGGACACACTCACCCGGCGTTCTGTGAGTTATGGGCGTGAGAGAGGGCGCTTCTTTGGCAACGGGATATGCCCAGCGATTGGTGGCTGATCGGCACCGGCCGACGCCTGCGCATTCGGCGCTCGCATTAGGATTGCCTCGGCGGCTCTCTGGAAGGCAGCAACTGCCTGGCTTCCGAACTTCTGGGCTGATCGATATTCGCCGAAGTTTGCGGATCGGGACGATTTATCATATCGGGCACGATCTGGCGGCCAATCGCTGCTCAGATTGGCGACCAACAGCGCATGACGAAATAGGTGAAACACCCTGCCACAATAGCGGCGACTAGAACGGCTGAAACAACAAGCCGCAAAAAGATCATTTCTTCAGCCGCGGGCTCGATAAGCGTCAATCGCATGAGCCAGGAAAACGCTGGTGCTGAAGAAAGCAAGTAGAGCCGACACGACCTCGATCATCGCCTTGTTCCCTGCTTGATATGCCGCGCAAGCTACTATCGACCCGTTCGCCGGCACCGCATGAATAGCGCCGCGACTGTTTCAGCACGTTTTCGTCGGATGCGGAAAATGGTTTCGTCGGTCGGAACCATGTTGGCTTCGCTCTCGGCGCGAGAGTGGCGACTTGTCCGTTCTTGATGAGAGCCCCCTCTTTTGCTGGTATCTTAGAACCGCTCGCGATCCCGCATCTACCAGCACCGTGCAGCAAGTCGCTGGATTATCGCATATTTTCGCTGGTGGGCGCTGCCGTTCTTGGACACATATCGAACCATGTGTCGTGCTAGGTCCAGTGCTTCGCGGAGTTGCCCGCTATTTGGACGCTGGAACGTTGGATTGGTTTGCAGTTTAGCCATCGTTTCCTGAATCCGAACTTCGAAGCCGTCGTTAGCGATCAGTCGTCCCTGGCCTTCTCCGCTTGCCGGGCCAGCCAGACGATTTCTTCGGCCGTGAGGTCTTTGGTGTTCCGCAGGAGTGCAGCAAGTTCGACCGGACGGCGCTTGATGATTTCCGCTATGTCGGTGGAGAGCCGCCCGGCCTTTGCCAGCAGATCATCCGCATTGCAATTGATGATCTGGGCAGAACTTGTGGCTTTTGCCAGCGCCAATTACGAGCTGGCGCCTGCCGCCGTTAACAACCTCACCGGCGATCGAAATTTCAAAGAAGCCGTGCTTGAGGCCATCGACAACGAGAACTTCCAGCAAAAAAGGCGCGCACCCTCCTGACGGAAGATGCGGACCCCGCGTTTTGCGATCCCTATTTACGGGGAAGCTGCATGCTGCGGCAGCACCCCGCCGGACGACTTCACGGTCACTGACCGCCGCTTCACGTCCAATGCAGTGAAGGATCGTCGCGGAACGTCAACGTATCCACTTCGTGTCCTGTGTAACCGCCAACAGGCGCGCGCCCTCACAACGCTGCGGTGGTGTGTCGTGGCGAGATGTGCAGATTTGTCACACACGCTGGGAATGCGCGGTCGTTCCCTCTGTGTTCGCTAGACATCATAATTGTGGCAGCCGCGGAGGCGTATGCTGCTTTTCGGGTCGGGGACGACAGCTGAATGCCTTGTTGGGGAGCCGACATGCCAGCCTATATCCACCATCACGACGCCGAACCACCTTTCATCATCTGCCCAAGCTGTGTGGGCCTGCCGATGTACGTCAAGGACGTCGCACCTCATTGGAGAATGGCGAAGATCGACTTTACCTAATGAATGCTCCGACTGCGGCGCGGAAGTGCGACAGACCGTGACCAAGCCGGATTTGCTGAACTAGATTTTTAGCTTCGTAGGGCGGGCAGCGAGCGCAAGATCATTTCTTGCGTTACGCCGATGGCGGGTGCGGCG
>CAWILG010000046.1:0-19482 GCA_963836765.1 uncultured Alphaproteobacteria bacterium | reverse complement strand
TGGATAGGGCGACTGGGGGTACATTGGTTATTTGATTTGGAGTATTGGTGATGGGAACAGTTCATCCACTGTGCGACAAGCAAGCCCACCTCGCTAAACCGTCGCTTTGGGTTGCCGAACCTGCCGACAACTCTCTCTCGCTACTTGAGAATGCCCTTCGAGAGGATGAACCTCCACTTTGGGATGGCGAACACACCGAAGAGGTTTACTCGCTGCTTGAGGAGAATGCCCGGCTTCGAGGGCTTTTGGTTCAACTATCGAACCTGATCCGCAAAAACGTCGTTCACGCAAGATAACGCAGTTGCAGTATCATGGCGGAAACGTTCCCAGTGTTGGCGGGCGCATGCTCCGTGCCCCCACGGTCGCACCTATCTACGCTAACCCCGTATGGGCAGCGGGAGAATCGCGCGACTCGTAACCATGAGCAAATACGCGAATTTTGCCAGTTCCTTGCCCATGAGTGGGGAGGAAACCGTCAGCATTCTTATGTCGTTCCTTCCAGAGGAAAATCGCGGGGATGGTCCCGAATGGTTGATGGTAAATGGTCAGCCGTTGGTCTGGCGGATGCGGTATCGAAATACGCCTGGAGCGGAAAAAACTTTTCAGAGAATAAGGCCGAGTTAGAGCGACTCGCTGCCGATCTACAGTCCGCTATTCACGAGGGTTCCAATAATGATGTTTGCGCCATCTTGCAGGCGATAATGCATTGGGGCGGTGTTGATAATAAGCATCGACAGAAGCGGACGTTTGAGTGGATCGAACGAAACGCGGACGAGATTTCTGCCAAGCTTTCGAACGCCGTCGATCTGATTAAAGACGAACAGGCCTCGCTTGAGTTGTTTGACGGTGCAAATCTGATAATGAACTCGACGATGACGAAGATCGTGAGCCTCGCTGACCCCGAACAGAAGCTGGTGATTTACGACGGTCAAGTCGGTGGTGCGCTCGGCTACTTCGTTGCCAGGTTTGCGGAAGAACGAGAAATTCATCAATACGATCTTGCCGACCAATTACTTTTCGCCGTGGACCGAGAGGCCAAACGGAGACCGGAGACGAACCGCATTCATTTTCCGGCATTGTTCGGCAAAACCAGAGATCGCTGCCATGCCTCGATGGTGCGATGGGCATCGCAGCTAATCTGGCAAGTCGCGAAAGAATGCCAGCGAGCCCGAGAGAAATCGAAGCTGCCCTGTTTATGTGGGGATATAACGTTATGTGGCGAAATAACGCAGCTGCTGCAGAACCAAGGCATTGACCATTGTAGACTTGCCGCTGTCGCTGCTTCGAGCCGAGCGCCCATCCATGCGGCCGCAATGGAGTTCTCTTTATTGAGCGGCCTGCTGAATACGGAAGTCGTCTACATGACGGCCCGATTTCAGTTGCTGCACCAACCAGCGCGGCTGCTTGCCACGACCGGCCCAGGTTTGCGACGGATCTTCGGGATTGAAAAACTTGGGAAACACGGGTGGATAGGGTCGACGTTCGCGCGCTCGCGATTGCGGCTCGCTACTAGCCGCAGGCTTAAGCGCCCAAAGACGCCTCTCAAGTAAGTTCTTCTCGGCAATTATCCTTGCAGAGAGCGCCTTGGATATTGCCAAATGCAACGCCCACAAATCATCGATGGTCATCCCATCAAGGTCGGTTTTCTTCATGAAGGTCCCCATTCATGAAATCCGTTTCGACCCTCGCAAGTTCACAACCAATTGCGTTGAGCAGATGGCTGTAGTGTGGCTCTAAACTATTGTGGCGCCATCTTTGAGACATCATTCGGTCCTGCGTTTGAGGTCGCCGAATGGTTGGAGCCGGCGTTCATCGGCGCCGCACTTTGGTCGCCTAACCAGGTTTCTTCGATACACGGGAAATCTCTGCATGGGATCAGAAAAACCACCGAAACCCAGCACTGCGAGTCGACACCCGATTTCGCGCGAGCGACTGTTGCAGAAAATGTCCGAAGTAATTTCTCTGCGAGAGAAAGTGGCGCAAGCCGAATTGGCGGCACACTTGTACAGTCTAACCCTTGGCCAGAATGCTGAAAAAAAGAGTAACTTGGCAAGATATCTGATAGGGTTCGCGGAAATTGGAACCCGCCGAGCAGGCGGCCGACACCAGCGGCGCTTGTGACGGCATCTTCCGCCATATCGCAATCCGACGAGTTGGTACCGTCACTAATAAGGGGCATCGTGGTTGATCAGACCACGTCGTCAAGCGAGATGATGCGCGACGGCGTCAACGGTTGGTGTCGATTAGATTGCAGCCGTGCCGCTGTGAAAAAGATGCAACCACCAAAATGGCGCCGCACGAATCGGCACTCATGGCACGAGGTGCTGGGGCCACCATGACCGAGGCCTGCCATGACCCGCTGGACCGACGAGGAACTCCGCGAACTTGTTACCTTGTGGCCGACAAATTCGGCTTCGCAAATTGCCAAACGGTTGCGCCGCCAGCGCTCGGCGATACGCAGTAAGGCAGCGCGGCTGCGCCAGGAGGGACTGCTGCCACACAATCCTCGCCAGCATTTCGACGTCACGCGTGGCGATAGCCCGGGCGATCTTCAAACAAAAAGACCGCCGCGGTCTCTCTGCAGTTCTGATCGAGGCTGTTGATCAGGTCACGGTAAACGATGCACCCTGATTGCGTCGGCGATACGCCATGAAGCCAACCCCCGCGAAGCCCAGGATCATCATGTCTCAGGTAGAGGATTCGGGAACGGCGGATAAGGTCCTGTTGCCGGAACGTCGTTGGTTGCGGCGTCGTCGCGTTGAAACTAAGCAATGTCCTTGCGTCGGCTAGCATCATGAGGCCGATCCCCGCCCGGTGCGAGGCTCGCGGAGTTTGCGATGCTTTTCCGCCGCTAAATGGTCAACAGAGTTCACTTGATCAACGCAGTCAGGGGAACCGCCGAGAAATAGCTGGTAGAGTCCGATCTCGCTTCGAGCCTGTCGAGATATCGGCTATGGGCACGGCCACGACGTTGATTGCACAAATCAAGACGAAAACGAGCAGCCAGATCATGTAGACCCCAATCTACGTGGACCCCTTGTCCCGCATTTTAGGTTCAACCCGATGTGGTGCTACTTTGTGACATGGCCATGTTTGAGATGCGTGGCTGCTAAGCTGGTTATCCTCCGCGAGCCGACAGGCGTGCGATTCACTGCGCCTGCGGAGTAAGCCGCCTTTATCACTCCGCCGCACCGTCGCGATGACCTTCTAGTGGTAATGTGTACC
Organism: uncultured Alphaproteobacteria bacterium; assembly: GCA_963836765.1. GTDB lineage: Bacteria > Pseudomonadota > Alphaproteobacteria > Rhizobiales > Xanthobacteraceae > Bradyrhizobium. Next base: position 16,257 of record CAWILG010000046.1, on the reverse strand, counting down.
GAGAAGAGCCGGCGTACCAGCCGCAGCGGCCGCTTTTTTGGCGCCTGTGAGTTCGTCCGCAGCAAGAGGCTACCCAATTTAGGTTTCCGACGTTTGTCGTGCTGTGGATATGCTGCGGGTAACGAGGGCCTGAGCTTAGGTCCCGCGTTCTTTTCGGCAGTCCAAAGGGGATTGACGGCCAAAATCCAAAATGCTGCAGTGCGTCCCCTGCCGTACGTTTTGGAGTTTTTTGATGAAGGATGTGATTGAACTTATTTTAAACACCTACCAATCGATGCGCCCGCTTGATGTCGAGCGAGCTGCGGATTCACGGCAAAAAATTAGCCGATATATTGAAACTCTAGCGTCGGCTGGCCAACGCGACGCCGAGCAGCTCACGATATACGGCTTGGCGTACTTAACGGCACTGCACGAGGGGCAAGATCCTCGGTTCACCGGGTGCTAAATGCCAAACTTGAGGGAGCTTCAGCACGATGGACACACTCACCCGGCGTTCTGTAAGTCATGGGCGTGAGAGAGGGCGCTTCTTTGGCAACGGGATATGCCCAGCGATTGGTGGCTGATCGGCACCGGCCGACGCCTGCGCATTCGGCGCTCGCCTTAGGATTGCCTCGGCGGCTCTCTGGAAGGCAGCAACTGCCTGGTCTTCCGAACTTCTGGGCTGATCGATATTCGCCGAAGTTTGCGGATCGGGACAATTCATCATATCGGGCACGATTGGCGGCAATCGCTGCTCAGATTCGGCGACCAACAGCGGCATGACGAAATAGGTGAAACACCCTGCCACAATAGCGGCGACTAGAACGGCTGAAACAACAAGCCGCAAATGGATCATTTCTTCAGCCGCGGGCTCGATAAGCGTCAATCGCATGAGCCAGGAAAACGCTGGTGCTGAAGAAAGCAAGTAGAGCCGACACGACCTCGATCATCGCCTTGTTCCCTGCTTGATATGCCGCGCAAGCTACTATCGACCCGTTCGCCGGCACCGCATGAATAGCGCCGCGACTGTTTCAGGACGTTTTCGTCGGATGCGGAAAATGGTTTCGTCGGTCGGAACCATGTTGGCTTCGTTCTCGGCGCGGTAGCCGCGACTTGTCCGTTCTTGATGAGAGCCCCCTCTTTTGCTGGTATCTTAGAACCGCTCGCGATCCCGCATCTACCAGCACCGTGCAGCAAGTCGCTGGATTATCGCATATTTTCGCTGGTGGGCGCTGCCGTTCCTGGACACATATCGAACCATGTGTCGTGCTAGGTCCAGTGCTTCGCGGAGTTGCCCGCTATTTGGACGCTGGAACGTTGGATTGGTTTGCAGTTTAGCCATCGTTTCCTAATCCGAACTTCGAAGCCGTCGTTAGCGATCAGTCGTCCTTCGCCTTCTCCGCTTGCCGGGCCAGCCAGACGATTTCTTCGGCCGTGAGGTCTTTGGTGTTCCGCAGGAGTGCAGCAAGTTCGACCGGACGGCGCTTGATGATTTCCGCTATGTCGGTGGAGAGCCGCCCGGCCTTTGCCAGCAGATCATCCGCATTGCAATTGATGATCTGGGCAGAACTTGTGGCTTTTGCCAGCGCCAATTACGAGCTGGCGCCTGCCGCCGTTAACAACCTCACCGGCGATCGAAATTTCAAAGAAGCCGTGCTTGAGGCCATCGACAACGAGAACTTCCAGCAAAAAAGGCGCGCACCCTCCTGACGGAAGATGCGGACCCCGCGTTTTGCGATGCCTATTTACGGGGAAGCTGCATGCTGCGGCAGCACCCCGCCGGACGACTTCACGGTCACTGACCGCCGCTTCACGTCCAATGCAGTGAAGGATCGTCGCGGAACGTCAACGTATCCACTTCGTGTCCTGTGTAACCGCCAACAGGCGCGCGCCCTCACAACGCTGCGGTGGTGTGTCGTGGCGAGATGTGCAGATTTGTCACACACGCTGGGAATGCGCGGTCGTTCCCTCTGTGTTCGCTAGACATCATAATTGTGGCAGCCGCGGAGGCGTATGCTGCTTTTCGGGTCGGGGACGACAGCTGAATGCCTTGTTGGGGAGCCGACATGCCAGCCTATATCCACCATCACGACGCCGAACCACCTTTCATCATCTGCCCAAGCTGTGTGGGCCTGCCGATGTACGTCAAGGACGTCGCACCTCATTGGAGAATGGCGAAGATCGACTTTACCTAATGAATGCTCCGACTGCGGCGCGGAAGTGCGACAGACCGTGACCAAGCCGGATTTGCTGAACTAGATTTTTAGCTTCGTAGGGCGGGCAGCGAGCGCAAGATCATTTCTTGCGTTACGCCGATGGCGGGTGCGGCGCGGGGATCCTTTGCCCACCCTACGAACCCAGGTCGCCCAAAGGCGCGCATGACAATGGGGATCGAGACAATGAAGAAATTCTTGCTCGGAACAGTCGGGTTGGTTGCTTTTGGGACGGCCGCTCCCGCCACGGCGCCCGCCGAAGGCCTGTTCGATTTCTTCTTCGGCGCGCAGAAGCAGCAGGCGCGGCAGGCGCCGCCGCAAGGCAATTCCTTCTCCGATCCGTTCGGACTGAACCAGCAGCCGCAACAACAGGCGCCCGCACCGCGCGTCGCCGGCTACGGACCTTCGTTTTGCGTGCGCAGCTGCGACGGGAAATATTTTCCACTGACCTTGCGCGGCAATGCCACGCCGGTCGCGCTGTGCCAGGCGTTTTGTCCGGCGAGCGCTACAAAGGTCTTTTACGGCGGCAATATCGACGACGCGACCGCGAGCAATGGCGAGCGTTATGCCGATAGCGAGAACGCCTTTGCCTACCGCAAGGCGTTGCGCGCCGATTGCACCTGCAATGGCCGCGATCCTGCCGGCCTGGTGCCGGTCGATCTCACGCTCGACACCTCTCTGCGCCCCGGCGACGTGGTGGCCACCTCTGATGGCCTGGTTGCCTTCACCGGCGTCAGGCTCGGCGCCAGCCAGACCGCCGACTTCGCCCCCGTGGCGTCCTATCCAGGGCTGACGCCGACGTCCGCGCCCGGCTCGGGGAGATGAAGTTGGCCCCGGTGACCGCCGAAATGGCTAGCGAGGCCTCCCTTCGGTCGCAATGACGGAAAAGCCTACCGCCCCACAATCACGCTCCAACGGCCTGTGTCTGAGCCGGGGGGAAAAATTCGCCGAAAGCATGCTTTCATTGCCGATCGTTTCCTGATGATGCTGCGCCCAGCACGTCTCTAGCCATTCTCAAGATAATCGTTATCGGCGTCGGCTGTGCCGTTTGGTCGAAGTCAATGTCCCTGGCCCATCGGGACAATGACCGTGAGGGCAATAGTCCCGAGAACGGCCTCTGTCGTAAGGTTGACGTGTGGGAACTTTCAAGCACGTTCGGTACTGGCGGTTCGATCAAAGTTGCGGGCAGGGGGCAAATGGAGTGAGGAATGCCCCTGGCGCGATATTTTCTATATGTTGGCGCAGCATTGCTCGCGCTGCTGTTTATTTCGGATCAATACCTTCCGAAATTGCGGGCTGAAGACCGGGCAGAATTCTCGTTCGGCTATCATTTACATTCACTCCGACCAGAAATGGCCCGAGCGGATCGTTTACGATACCAGCCTCCCGACCGTCGTTCCCGCGCAAATCACAAACATCGAGGCCAATGTCGCGGCCCCCGAAATAGTCGCCTCCACCGCAAAGCGGGAGGCATTTGCGCAACTGCAACCGTCCAGCCAGCTATCCGATGCTAAAAAGATAGAGCCGAAGCTGCAACGTCACCACAAAATTGCGACGAGACGCGCCGCCCCGCCGGCACTCTTTGCCGGACGGCAAATGCAATTTGGCTGGTTTGGCAACCGCATCTGGTGAAAGTCCAAAGGACCCAAGGCAACGCGATGGTGTCGCGGCCACCGCTTTCATAACCCCCCGAGGATCCCGCATGAAACGCACTGTCGCGAGCATCGTTCTTCTCTCGCTTTCTTCCGTTGCTGAGGCACATCGTCTCTCCGGGACCGCCACCTACTACGGCGGGAGCGACGGCCTGTGCGGAAGCCGCACGACTTCCGGGGGGAGATTTAACTGCGGCGCAATGACGGCCGCCCACCGGACGCTGCCTTTCGGCACGGTACTGATGGTCCAGAAAGGCGGCCGGTCGATCCAGGTCACGGTGACCGATCGCGGTCCGTTCAATGGTGCGTTCCTGGATCTATCGCCAGCGGCTGCGAGCGCGCTCGGCTGCCGCTGCACCCATCGCAACGTGACCGCGACGGTCGTGCAAATGGGATCCGGCGGGACCGCCGTCGCGAGTTCGAGGACGTCAACGCGCCGTTGTTACCGCAGCCATACCACCGTTCTCCCAGCCGACGGAGGACGTCATGCGCCCGCTGGCAATGTTCGGAACCACAATGGCCATGGCTCCTGCCCGGCGCGCGCAGAGGCAAATCGAGGCTCGTCAAGTCGGACGCCGACGGCTTGATTTTTGAACTCGCATTACCAGTTGTCTGAGTAGACTGGGGCACGAAGCGGACCTTCGGCCTGACGACGTCCGCTTGAGGGGATATTGTTGCAAAAGTCGAAAATCGAACAACCCTAAAAACCTCGCGAAAGTTGATCTTTGGACTTCTCTGCTGCTGCGTCGCTCTTCAGCTCCACTATGGAGGTCCGTGGTCGATTCTGGATTAAACGATATGGTCCCTCACGTCGCCGCGCGCAAAAGCACATCAGGTGCTCTAAAAATTTTCGTTCGTCACCCCAAAAATACTTTTTCAACAATATCAGCTAATAGGCGCCATCGAAAGCTTGTGGCCTGAAACTGAAAAAAGGCCCGGAACTGCGGTGGCACAGCGCACCCTTGCCGAGTAAACGAGGGTAACCGGCATGAGTGCCCCACCTCGTCATCGCGGGGTTCGCCTGCGATACAGCCTGGCATGAGCTGATGGGTGGAGGTGAAGCGATGGCAAATGCCATGCTTGATGCCAGGCAGGAAGGTGACTTTATCGTCGCGTTGAGGTGATCACCGGGGAGCGCCGGCGGCGACGGTGGACGAGCGAGGAGAAGGCCCGGATCGCGGCGGAGAGCTTTGAGGAGGGTGCGAACGTCTCCGAGGTGGCGCTGCGCAATGGCGTTTCCCGTGGACTGCTCACAGTGTGGCGACGCCAGGTTGCGGCGGCGGTGGCCGGCAAAGCCCAGAACTTCGTGCCGATCCAAATTGGTGCCGAGAGCGATGGCGGGAGAGCTGGCGCGTCCGAGTGCATTTCGCCGGTTACGATGAAGCCCCTGGAGATTGCCGCACCGCCGGCCAAGGTCTGTGGAGTGGTCGAGATCGAGATGAACGGGGCGCGCATCCGGGTCGAGCCGGGAGTGGATCCGGCGACGCTTTCGGTGGTGCTGTCGGCGCTTCGAGGGATCCGGTGATTGCGCTACGGTCAGACCTCAAGGTGGTTCTGGCGGCACAGCCGGTCGACTTTCGCAAGTCGGTGCACACCCTGTCGGCGCTGGTGAGCGAAGCGCTACGTGCGAACCTGTATTGCGGCGACGTCTTCGTATTCCGCAGCAAGCGCGCGGACAGAGTAAAGCTTCTGGCGTGGGACGGCAGCGGTATGGTGCTGGTGACGAAGTGGCTGCACCAGGGGCGCTTCACCTGGCCGCCGATCCGCGACGGCGTGGTGCATTTGAGTGCGACGCAGCTCGCGATGCTGCTCGACGGGCTTGAGTGGACGCGTGTCTCACCCAAGCCTGTGAAGCAGCCGTAGGCAACCGAACGATGCTGCTCGTAGCGTCGTGCTCTTGGCAATTGTTTGCGAAGAGCTTAGCGCGCGCAACGGTTTTGCCGACCGGGATCGGCGGGCAAAGCGAGCCCGTTCAAACCAGGTCCAGCCCTTGATCCGCCCCCTGCCACCCCCCAACATGAAGCGCGGCCGCGGTCGCAACGCTCCCCGACAAAATTTTCGCTATGTCACTTGCCGCCTTGTGTTGGAGAAAACGAGCGATCAGGACGTTCCCGGTTCTTGCCGCCCGCCCCACCTCGCTCAATGTCGGTTCCGCTTGAGACAATGGCCAAGGGCAATAGCTGCGGGAACGCGCTTGTCATAGCTTGGCGATCGGGGACTTCCGCCATATGGTGGGGTGGTGGGGAAGACAGGAATTTGGGGGTGGATCGAGTGTAAGCAAGCCAACCGAGGAGTGATGGCCATGAAAGCCGACTTCAACGGATTGCCAGAGATAGTGACGCTTGAGCCCGCGCTACGAAACGTCTTTTGGCTCGCTTGCGATTCTCAAACGCGGGCCCCCAAAGCGGCAAACGATAACTGGCTGGCTTGGCCCTTTATTCCTTTTCCCAACGGCTGGTACGCCGCCTGCTGAACGTACCGGACAGATTTTATCTGGCCCTGAACACTGACTGCGAACGACAACCCTTCCGTTCGCGTTAAGCGGCCCGCTCCGGTTTCAGTCCCGTACAATTTTAAAAATTCAGCGGGCCTGACTTTCAATGAAGTCCGACGATCCGAACCTTTATTAGGCCGGCCCAGCGCAACTCCATCGCGACGTTCTGCCCGTCGGTAAAGCCGGCCAAGCAACTGACTGGTCAGCGTTCCTGTCTATTTTGTGCCCCGGGGGCATCAGCAATCGGGAAACTAAACCGCGCGTCCACCTTCGCCACACTTAGGGCAATTGCTGACACGATTGTGGTCCTGGTGATTTGCTAGTTGAGTTTGCACCCTGATTTTTTGTGCGCTCCGCCTTTCGGATAGATCGGCGTAACGCGAGTACATTTTTTGCGTCCGAACCGTGGCAATTGGCCTCGATGGGAGCAGGCGATGACGTGTCGTGGTCGAGCCGTGGACGTCGATGGCAAGTGCCATGAACTGCCGGATGTTTCGATCAGTCGGCTGCTATCGAGCGTCACCGTGAAGCGTCGAAAATCTTGGCTTCTCGCCGCCTCCGCGCTGGCGTCTTCGTCGCTGGGCATATCGGGACCGGCGCTGGCGCAGGCCTGCGGGCCACTTGCGGTCAGCGTTACCTGCACGTCGGCTGGCAACAATTATCCGGGAGGCATCTCCTACCTCCAGACCACGCCCGCGACCGACCTGCACGTCAACCTCGATTCAGACGTCAACGTCACCTTTTCGGGGGCACAACTAGGGGCGGTAATTGTCGACAATAGAGGGGGTAAAGCTGAACTGACTGCGAACGGCGCCGCTATTACCGCCAACGTCCCCGGGGTTAACGGACTGGTTGCAACTACGGACAACGGTTCGGGTAGTGCGATAATCACGGCATCGGGCCCAATTCAAGTGGTCGGCAACGGAATAGTAGCAATCGCCCGCGGCGACCTCGCGAGCGTCACTTATAATGGTCCGGGTGTAACCTCGAGTGGATCTAGTGCGACTGTGATCCAAGCTGTAAACAATGGGGCCGGCGACGCTTTCATTGAAGCTCGAGGGGATCTCAGGGGCGACGTTGTCGGCTCCGGCATCCCTAATGGTATCAGTGGTTTGTTCGCTCAAGGCGGGAGGAACGCGACCGTCCTCTTCCACAGTGGCACAATCACCGCGGAAGGATTTTTTGCCAACGGTATTTTCGCATCAGGTGGTCCTGTTGGCTCGGCCACAGTGACCACCGATCCAGGCACGACCATCATCGTTCAGATCGTGAACCCTGGGGACAAACTGAAACCAGGGATCGCCGCTGAGACATCTGGTTCTGCGGCCGCTAATAACTCTGTAACGGTGGTCGCGCAGTCCGCGATCAACATACTCGGTGCCGCCGCGGCCGATCCCAATCTTCGCAATGATGGTCTCGGCATTCGGGCATTCAGCTTCGCCGACGCGCCAATCTCCGTATCATTATTGAGCCCAGGCAGCATTACGACCGAGGGCGGGAACGGCATCGGCATCGCTGCTGCGTCAGTCGGCGGCAGCGTCGCCGTCAATTCCTCCGGGCCAATAACGACGACCAATTCCGGCGCATTCGGCATCCTCGCCGACAGCGGCAATATCCTCAACAACAACAATATGATCATAAACAATCCAATACTCACGCCAGGTGGGCCCATCACGGTAACGGCGTCGGGCCCGATCTCAACGCTAGGCCCAGAAGCGCATGGCATCTGGGCCGCTTCGACGACCGGCCCGGTGCAGGTCAACGCAACCAATGTGTCCACCACGGGACAGTTCAGCACCGCGATCAATGCTGTCAGCACCGGGATCAACGGAACCGGGGGCGGCAACGTGACGGTCAACATTCCGTCAGGCGGATCGGTGATGGGCGGCTGGCAGGCCGACCTTGCCAGCGTTGGGCCGACATTCGGTCTACCCGGCGCCGGCGTTATCCTGAGTTCGACAGGGGGTACCGCGACCCTGACCAATGGTGGCAGCATCGGCGCCTTGTCCGATCGCGCGGTCGCCAGCAGTCCGCTCTTCCCCGGCAGCAACAACACCAGCATCACCAACAACGGCACCATCACGGGCTTCGTGCAACTCGTTGGCGGCAATAACAGCATCGTCAACAATGGCCTGTTCGACCTGAGGCACTTCGCAGACACAACTGGGGGCGGCCGCGATACGCTCCGGGTGGCCATCGCGGACCTCGGCGCCGGCCCAAACAACAGCTTCACCAACAATGGAACGCTGGCACTCCCCGCAGTGACAGGCGCCACCAACCTCGATAGCACGGGGCAGTATCTCCCGCTCAATAACGCTAACAACGCCATGGCCAACGGGCCGTTGCAGGGCCACTTGATCGGCGTATCGACATTCACCAACTCGGGCACCATCGATCTGCAAAGCAACCCCGTCGCTGGTGATGTGCTCGTAATCACCGGCGCGCGCCAGGCTGGGGTTGCCGGCCCCGGCACCTTCATCTCCAACGGCGGCACGCTGAAGCTCGACACGGTCCTCAACGAGGGCGGCCCCGCCGCAACGCACTCCGACACGTTGGTCGTAGACGGCACGTCGGTCGGCCCGCTCGGCGCGACAAACATGTCAATCCGCAACGCCGGCGGCGCAGGTGCGCTGACCGTCGGCGACGGCATCCTGGTGGTGCAGGTGCTTGACCCCAGCCGTTCGCCCGACAGCGTTTTCACGCTCGCTAGCGCGGTCGAGGTGCGCGGCGGCGCCTTCGACTATGATCTCTTCCATGGTGGCGTCGGCGGCAGCAATCCCAGCGACTGGTTCCTGCGCTCGGACCTTCACCGTCGGACCGATACCGCAGAGCCGCCGGTCGGATGCCGCCAGAGCCTGCCGATACTGCCGCCTGAGCCGCCGGTGACGGGGCCGCTGCCGCCGGGTGTCTTTCCGATCATCGGGCCGGAGATCGCGACCTATGGCGTGGTGCAGCCGATCGCCCGGCAATTGGGGATGACGACGCTCGGCACCTTGCATGAGCGCGTCGGCGATACTTCGCTAGCCGCAATTACGGGGACAACATGCCCAGCCGATAGCGGCACACCGGACGGGATCTTCCGCAAGGCGCCGGTGAAAGCGCCGACCGATTGCCTGAACGCCGGCTGGGGTCCCTCGGTCTGGGGCCGGGTCCTCGGCCAGCAGATCGACAATCATTACAAGGCGTTCGCCGATCCGCGCGCCTCCGGCCAGTTGCTGGGCTTTCAGAGCGGTATCGATCTGTGGCGCGGCGAATGGCTGCCCGGCCATCGCGATGCCGCCGGCATTTATGTCGGATATGCCAATGCCAATGTCGATGTAAGCGGTCTCGTCACCAACGAGGCGGCGACCGGCTATGCACTTCGCCACACCGGCGGCCTCAATCTCGATGCCTGGTCGGGCGGGGCTTATTGGACGCATTACGGCCCCCACGACTGGTACCTCGACGCGGTGGCGCAGGCGACGCACTATCAAGGCGCGGCGTCGACTCAATTCGCCAGGCTTGATACTTCCGGCTTCGGCTTCCTCACTTCGCTGGAGACGGGCTTTCCGGTCCAGCTGCCGATGTTCGGACCGGGCTTCGTGCTGGAGCCGCAGGCGCAGATCGTCTGGCAACGTGTGTCGTTCGACGACGCCAATGACGGCTTGGGTCAGGTCGCGCTCGGCACGACGTCAGGCGCGAGCGGACGGATCGGCCTGCGCGGCAAATGGACCATCGTCAGCGACAGCGGGCAGGTGTGGCAACCTTATGTGCGCGCCAATCTCTGGCGAGACTGGGGGGCGCAGGCGACGACGACGTTTTCCGGCATCGATCTGGTGCCGCTACTGGAACAGGCCACGCGCCTGCAACTGGGCGGCGGCCTGAGTGTGAGGATGAACACGAATGTCAGCTTCTACGCCAATGCCGACTATCAGTTCGCGGTCGGCAACACCGACGGCGGCAGGCGCGACGGCGTCCGCGGAGCCGCTGGGGTGCGATATACGTGGTGAAGTTGACTTGCGGCTGAACTTCCGCCCAACATTAGATGAAGACCTGGCTCAAGTCGAAGAACCCGGCCAGCGAGCGGTGCGCCGGGAGCGGAAGAAGCAGTGGCGCTGTTCCAGATCGGCGTGCGTTCTCCAAACGGAAAACAGCAAGTAGGCGAGTACAGCCACCTGAGAACGATAGCGGCGATCCCAGCCACTTCGATGCTGAAGCCCGTTTTGGCTCAAGTGGCATGCGCGACTTTTTGGCGGTATCGAGCGACCGACTTGATCTGGATCACGGTCCCATCACCTAAGGGAGTGCGGCCATGATGCCACGTTCGACCAGTGTTGGATTAGTCTCCGCAAATGGGCGCTGCGCGCGTCGATCTGCTTCAACAGCGCGGCGGCGTTTTTATCCCCGCGCTCGCGGAACGGCCGCGCCAGCCTGTTCATCAAAGCAAGCTCGCGTTCCAGCGCGGCCACGGTCCATGCCGGGTACTGCTCGACCTGAATGCCGAGCCAATCGGTGACTGCCGCCAGCCGGTCAACGTATTCCTCGGCTTCCTGCTGTGGGAATTTGCGGACCATGTCGTCACCTCTCATCGGCCGCTTCCGCCGCGACCAGCGTGCGCAAAAACATCGGCGCCGGGCTGAGGACGACGAACCGCTCGCCGTTGACCCAACGGACTTGAGCCAACAATCCTACATCTCACGCAACTACTTCGGCCACGGTTCAGGTGCGAGCCCATAATTTTCCGTCTTTCAACTTACGGTCATGCTTGAGTTGCGCCAGGCCAATGAGCCCGGCCTCGGCCAGATCGACCGCGCGTTCGTGGCTACCCCTCGTCTACGCGCAGAGTTTTTCCCGTAGCAGGCGAGTCAAAATGACTTACCAAAACCCTTGCTGATTAATCTATGCTACTGTGTCGCCAGCAAGGAGATTTGCATGACGGACGCCACGTACAATCTAAATGGCGGGTTCAAACCAACAATGAAAAGGTTTGCCGATCTCAGCGGACCCGATTTTTTCCCGACGCCAGCTTGGGCTACATTCGCGTTGATCGACAACGAAAAATTCAGTGGCGAGATTTGGGAGAGCGCGTGCGGCGATGGCGCCATGTCGCGTGTGCTAGAGCAGACCGGTCAGCCGGTCCGCAGTTCTGATTTGTACGACCGTGGATACGGAGAAGTCGGTTTTGATTTTCTAGAGCCTAAGTGGTCGGCCGAAAACATCATAACCAATCCGCCCTACAATTGTGCTGAGGGTTTCGTTGCAAGCGGCGTCAAACATTCAACCCGAAAATTTGCCCTACTTTTGCGTTTGGCATTTCTTGAGGGCGCGAATAGAGCTGACACAATCTTCGCAAAGATACCGCCAGCTCGCGTCTGGGTTTTTAGTGAGCGCATAACCTTTTACCCGAGCGGCGTGGCGCCGAGGGGCAGCGGTACGACTGCATATGCTTGGTTTGTCTGGGACAAAGATGCGCGGGGCCAAACCGAATTGAAATGGTTCAAAAGCGCTCTTGCTGTTGCTAAATGGCTTTGCCCTAAAACGCGCTGGCCTTAACCCGCTGAAGGCTTGGGCGCCGTAGCTATTTTATCGGTAAGCTGCGTCGCATCGTTGACTGCTGCTCTCATTTGAGACTGGAAAAACTCGACCTGAATTTGTATCGCCTCTTGAATATCTTTGGCACGTAACAGCTTGCTGACGAACGCTTGGTTGGCGGCCACCTGTCGCTCAATATACGCTTTGAAAGCGTTTACTTGATCCTCATTGGCGTTCGGCACCGCAAGCATGCTCTTTTGCAGCAAGTCGAGATAATTCTTTGTCGCGCTCCCAACTTTCGCAAGATTGTCTTCCATCATTGATCGAACGGCATCGAATGGGTTCTTGCTTTCCATAGCAGATCTCCAGTTCGTTACAGGTTGCTCGGACGCGGACATGCAGCCTTGATTTAGATCAACGCACTGAGGAGGCGCCGATGGCGTGTGCTCGGTGGCTCCAGCTTCAACCATGCGGTTAAGAACAGCGGACCAAGGTCGCGGCGGTCATCAGCGTCGAAAGCAGAAAATGGCGTCGCGGCCGCCTCTTTCCACAATACCCGAGGGATCCAGCATGAAACGCATTGTCGCGACCGGCATCGCCCTTCTCTCGCTCTCCTCCGTGGCCGAGGCGCATCGTCTTTCCGGGACCGCCACATACTACGGCGGGGGCGACCACCTGTGCGGAAGTCGCACAGCTTCCGGGGCGAGATTTAACTGTGGCGCAATGACGGCGGCACACCGGACGCTCCCTTTCGGCACGGTGCTGATGGTCCAGAGCGGCGGCCGGTCGATCCAGGTGACGGTGACCGATCGCGGTCCGTTCACTGGCGCGTTTCTGGATCTATCGCCGGCGGCCGCGAGCGCGCTCGGCTGCCGCTGCACCCTTCGCAACGTGACCGCGACGGTCGTGCAAATGGGATCAGGCGGGACGGTCGTCGCGAGCCGAGGCCGTCAACGCCCCGTCGCCCCGGCAGCCATACCGCCGTTCTTCCAGCCGACGGAGGACGTCATGCGTCCGTTGGCGATGTTCGGGTCCTCAATGGCCATGGCTCCCGCCCGGCGCGCGCAGAGGCAAATTGCGGCTCGTCAGGTCGGACGCCGACGGCTTGATTTTTGAACCCGCAATACAGCCGGCTAAGTAGGCTGGGGCACGAAACGGGCCTCCTAGGACGACCTGGCGACGTCCCTCTTGAGGGTGCAACGGACATGCCGTGCCGATTGAGCCACTTCTGCTTTTGACCCAATTTCAGAAGTCGACCCTTGGCCCGAGAGCGGCCGGGGCCAATCCTGCGCGCAGATCAACCAAGCGGATTTACGCGCTTTGTGTATACTTTCTGTTATGACAGCTTTCGCCAACGCCTTCCTGCTCGTCTTTGCCGGATTATTTCCGATCCTGAACCCAATCGGGACCGCCCCGATCTTTCTCGCCCTGACGTCCTCTTGCACGGAAGGTGAGCGTACCGTACTTGCCCGTCGTGTTGCTATCAACAGCGTCCTGCTTCTTGCAGGGTCTATGTTGATCGGCTCGCATCTACTCGTATTCTTCGGCATCACGCTGCCGGTGGTCCGCATTGCTGGCGGCTTGGTCCTGATCGCGTTCGGCTGGAAGCTCTTGCACGACGGCGTCGAACCCGAGGATAAGCGTTCTTCTGAGACGAGAAGCCATTCGACGGCGATCGATTCCTTCTATCCGCTAACGATGCCGCTCACGGTCGGCCCCGGATCGATCGCGGTAGCCATCGGGTTGGGGAGCCAGCGGCCCGAAGGACCCCTTACACTATCGCAGTTTGCGCTACTCAGCGGATCGGCTATCGCGGGGGTCGTCGCGCTCACGTTTACGGTCTATCTTTGTTACCGCTTCGCCAAGCGTACAACCGCCCTATTAGGCGAGAACGGTGTCAATGTCGTTATGCGGTTGTCCGCCTTCATTCTCCTGTGCATCGGCATTCAGGTGCTGTGGACCGGCTACAGCACGCTAGTCATCGCGCCACGAGCCTAATAACGTTCGCCGTCATGTAGTCAGCTTTGAGAGGCCGAAGGATGGCATCTGAAGGCGCCAGAGGTCGCGCGGGCACAACAGGGCGCAATTGGCAGTATGACGGACTGCCGACTTCCCAAATGCACCGGCCCCAGCCGGGAAAGACTGGAGCCAGAAGTTACTCGGCGTGCTTTATGTTGGGTGGACCGCTACCCTAATATGTCAGCAATTCAAAACCGTCACGAGGGTTCACGCTTTGGCGAGATACGGAATCGTTCCGGCTAGATCGGTATCATCGATCAGTTGAAAACGGCTTTCGCTGCCGCCTCGTCGAGCTGCGGCATAGCGGATGTAGGCGGGATCGGTAACGAAGGATTCTGCTGCTTTTGCCGATGGGAAAGCCATGATAGCGATCAGCGACGTATCCAGCGGCGTGCCTTCCAATGTCTTCACATTGCCGCTGCGCGATAGATATTTGCCGCCATGCTTGTGCACGAGGTCGTGAACGGAGGCAGCGTAATCCGGCACCCATTTGTCGTCCGTCACCTTGATGTCTGCGATCAAAAACGCGGTCATGTCGTATCTCTCCTGGCTCGATGTCGGCCTCCGCGTGAATGGGAGGTCTGATCCCGGCTTGCCAGAAGTGCGCCGCGGCGCGCCAGTTCAGGAAGTGAAGCGGGCCGATACAGGGACTGTACTGGCCGCGAGATCACGCCTCAGCTCGCGAGCTTCTGCTCTTTCGCAAAGGGACTGAGGCCGAGCCAGCTCTGCATGGCCGTGGCGAGCTGCCGGTTGCCGGTCAGTATCATGCGACGATTGGCGATGGCGGCGCGAACGGTGTCGAGCCCCATCCAGATTGCCGTCATGGTCCGCAGATCGACCGACACATAGAGATCGACGTCGAAGCCCGGATCGATCGAGCAGAGATCGACGCTTTCCTCGGGATCGACGATCAGCCACCACGACCGTTGCGTCGCCGGCAGCTCGGGATAGCTGAACTGCACCACGCTGCGCTTCTTCGGCATCGGCGTCGTGTTCAGATTGCGCCGCATGTCCCACATCAGCAGCTGGACGTCGAGATGCTGCAGCGACAAATGCGATTCGATGCGGCGCTGGCCCCAGACGCCGAAGGCCTCGACGATCGGCCCGAGTTCGCGTCCCGCCGCGGTCAGTTGATATTCGAAGACGCCGCGTTCCGAACCCGATTTACGGGTCACGATGCCCGCCACCTCGAGTTCCTTTAGCCGCTGCGACAGCAATGCCGGCGACATCCGAGGCACGCCGCGGCGCAGCTCGTTGAAGCGCGTCGAACCGGCGATGAGTTCGCGAAGCAACACCACGGTCCAGCGCGTGCATAATATTTCCGCGGCCATCGCGACCGGGCAGAACTGCTTATAGCTGCCGATGGTCATGCTTTCCTCCGTGACAGGCGAGATCGGCAACTTAGGGCCAAACCGAGGGGGACCTAGTTCAGATTCTGTATCTGACCGGATTCATTTCCTGAACTGGCCGCCCATGGCCGGGATCGATATTCAACCGGGATCGCGAGCAAGAGCTCGCCTGCAGGACATGTGTTGCCTCGCGCCGGCATTCCGCCGGCCATCGCAGGGATCGCATGCCGGCAGTCCTCAAGATGAAAGGAATACCCCGTGAAGAATTACATGACGGCACGCAGGATCACGGCATTGGTCCGTTCCGCGGCGCTTTGCGCCGTCGCCCTGGGCTTCGGCGCCATGCCCGTTTCCGCCGCCGACCTGACCCGCAGCATCGAGGTCAACGGCGCGCCCTCGGCGGTGTGGTCGGTGATCGGTTCGTTCTGCGCCATCAAGGACTGGCTGCCGCCGGTCGGCATGTGCATCGAAGACGGCAAGTCGCCGCCGACCCGGACGCTGGTCACCAAGGACGGCAAGGCGTCGTTCGTGGAGACGCAGACCGCGCGCAACGAGAAGGAGTACAGCTATTCCTACGCCTTCGTATCGAGCCCGTTGCCGGTCACGAATTACAAATCGACGATCAAGGTCACGGCAAAAGGTGACGGCGTTTCCGTTGTGACCTGGACCGGCACCTACACGCCGGATTCCGGCAAGGAGAAGGATGCGATTGACGCCCTGAGTGGCGTCTACGAAGCTGGCCTGGCCGGTATCCAAGCGAGGTTTAAAAAGTAAGCGCCTCCCGGCGCAGACAACGAACAGCGAGTAGCCCGTTTGAGCGCAGTGATATCTTCGCTCGTCCGGGCTATAGCTGGTCATGTGAGCCGCACCTAGAGGCCGAACACATGGCGGCACCGACCAATGCTGCAAAACGTGAAAAAAAGCTCTTGCCAACCCGGAGCCGTCCACCGCACTTTTCGGACATGCCGAGCCAGCTTGACGATGTTCGCTCAACGGGCAAAAGCAGACATCCCTTCATAAGGCCGCGACTTCCGTTTTCG
>CAWILG010000045.1:0-10447 GCA_963836765.1 uncultured Alphaproteobacteria bacterium | reverse complement strand
CCCGATGTCAGGTAACGACTTGAGGAAACAAAAGATGAGTCAATTTGACTCACGTCCGACAATCACAATTCATTTGCACCACGATCGTGTGACAAGCTAACGCTCGTTCGCTTGTCACACGTGAGGGAAGAATGTCGGTCAACGTCGTCGCCTATTACCGCGTTAGTACGCCGAAGCAGGGCCGATCGGGGCTGGGGTTGGATGCTCAGCGGGCCGCAGTCCGCCGGTTCGCTGAGGACGAATGTCTCACGATCTCAGCGGAGCATATCGAGATCGAAACCGGCAAAGGCGCGGACGCACTGGAACGTCGGCCTGAATTAGCCAAGGCGCTAAAGGCTGCTCGGAAAGACAAATGCGCAGTGGTCGTGGCCAAGCTGGATCGGCTTTCCCGCGATGTCGCTTTTATCGCCGCCTTAATGGCCCAACGCGTGCCGTTCATCGTTGCTGAACTGGGCCGGAACGCAGATCCGTTCATGCTGCACATTTACGCCGCACTGGCCGAGCAAGAACGACGGATGGTTTCTGAACGTACCCGCCAGGCACTTGCAGCGGCCCGTAGACGCGGCGTCGTGTTGGGTAACGCCAAACAGGCTCTGGTAAATAAAAACGACTCAGCAGCCCGCGCTGAGTCATTGCGCCCCCTTCTGGAAGGCATGTCCGGCCTATCTGCCCGTGCGATCGCCACCGAATTGACGATGCGAGCCGTACCTACTGCCCGGGGAGCGGCCTGGTCAGCGAAGACAGTAATTCGGGTCATGGACCGTCTGCGGATTGGTGGTAACCGTCATGAGCTCCCACGTCTGCGGGAATCAGCGGGCGCGTGCGTAGCGGATCGGCATCCAGTACTGGCGGATGGCCTCGACGGCCGCTGGAATATCGGCGTAGGCGTTGCGCAGAACGTCCACTCGTGGCGGTCCGAGCGGCGGACGGCCCTGATCGTCGCGGCAGTGTAGCAGGATGGGCAGAAGCAGTCCGTGATTGACGTTGTTCACTTCCCTGACGATCCTGCCCGTATCATCCACAATGCAGATGCTGGTTTCCTTGACCGATACGTCCAATCCACCAAAATGGTCCATGCTGCGCTTCTCCTTCTGATGCTTGAGGCCGTCACCACGGACCTCGTTTCACCATCAGCCTGAAGCGCAGCACCTAAAATCTTCAGCTATCCACAAGCTGGGCCGGCCGATTACCCCATCTTCTGGGCTGCCGGACATCGCAGGCCCTTGCGGTGAGACCTTGGCCGCGTCGTCGCCTCCGTTGTGCCCGGCGCGCTATCCACCGCAATCTGTAGCGGCTTGCTTGTCCATCGCGGCCGGGCGCATCCTTTCTCGCATGGGCACCAAATCACGCGAGACGATCTACGGCGCGTCCGTTCGGGTCGCGGCATGGAACGCGCGCATACTCGGTTTTCAGGGTCCGGCGCAGCCATCGCCGACGTTCGGCGATGCGATCAACGCCGGGTTTGGCTATCTCGAAGTGAAATGCCTTGGATGCAACACGCATCAGACCGTTGCCCTCGACATCGTGCGGCGAACCAAGACAACGCCGGTTCACGAACTCGAACGCTACATGCGCTGCCGCCAGTGCTCTGAAGTTCGGGGTTACGCCTACAAGCGGAGCCATTTGGTGGCGCTGCGAATGACGAAGATATCCGCTAGCAATCCACCGTCAACATGTTGGCCGGGGGAGCGATAAACAGCAGCAACGCAGCAACAATTTTATTGTTCATACGAGATGCGACACCGGAAGATGCGGAAGCAGCCTGCGTTGTGATGAAGCGCTCAATCGCAGAGCTTTGCCATGCTGATCATAGAAACGATCCCGCAATTTTGGCGCGCTGGCTAGCAAACAAAACGCCCGAACATTTTCGCTCTTGGATCGATCTGCAGGACAATTCTCTCCTTGTGGCGGTCGAGCAGGGCCAGATTGTCTCGGTCGCCTCGGTCACAGATGTCGGTCGAATTGGGCTCAACTATGTATTGCCGGAGTTTCGGTTTCGAGGCGTAAGTAGGGCGATGCTCGGCGTCCTTGAAGGTCGGGCGTTTCGGCGCGGCAGCTCCCAATGCATCCTCACCAGCACCGAGACTGCGCGCCAGTTCTACGTTTCTAACGGATATGTTTTGACAGGAGCGCCGGTCAGAGAATTTGGCACGACGACTGGCTATCCGATGAGCAAGAAGCTCTGACGCATGTGCAACCTTTACAGTATCACCACCAACCAAGCCGCGATCGCGGAGCTGTTCCGCGTTGTCAACCGCTATGTCGGCAACCTCGCGCCGATGCCGGGCGTGTTTCCGGATTATCCGGCTCCGGTGGTGCGCAACTGAGCTTGAGCACCCGGAGTTTGCGGTGCCCTCCCAGCGAAGCCCGTCGGCGTCAAGGCGTCCTTCCCCGGCTTCGTCTAGCCTCGCCAATCAGGCTGTTAAGGTCCTTACCCGGCGCGGCAGCGATTGGACCAAGCGTTTTCGCAAGATTGTTGATGATGCTTGGCACATTCCTGCGGGCTCGCCAGCACGTTCGCCCGTCGCGAATTTGGGCCTTCAATGAGCCTCGCCGCAGTGTGCATAGTCTTCAGTGCCATCCACTTGCGATCAAAACTGATCAGTCTCATTTGTTCAAAACAGACGATCCATTTATTCTCGATGTGAATAATTTGGTATCCGGCCATTGATCCATCCCCTATTCCGAACGGTCACTGCCTAACTTCATAGCTCTAACTCCTGAACCGTTAACGGAATGCCGAGGTGATCAATGAAAATTGGTCAAGAGGCTTTACGTGAATTCTTGGACGTACCTCGTTTTAGTACGTCACTAACTCGCCCCCCAAGTCGCGATTGCTTCGATGATGGACGCCTGTCTCGGATCAAGTGCCATGCATCATCGTTGGCGGCAGCAATCGGACCACGGCTTTGATCTACATCAAGCGAGGCAGGTGAGGTCGCCGCCATCGGTACCGCAATGCAACGCCATCCCGACATTGCCCGCTCGTCGGTCGGTCCGACGCGGATGTTGTGGTTTGCGTTCATCAACGGAAAAACACGATGTAGCCCACCATACCAAAGCTAAGGACTATCGTCGCGAACCTCACCGCTGGGGCCTAACAGGGGCTGAGGTACCTCGGAGTGACCTTGGTACCGAGGCATGCAACCTCAAGAATGAAAACAGAGATAGTGTCCTGAAGTACATTGTGCCGAGGTGCTACGGCGTCCTCGGCCGTCGGGGTCACAAGCGCTATCGAACCAACCCGTCAGCAATTGCAAAGATCGCCGCAAGACCCGCAGCTATTGCGGCCCATGCGCTCCATTGGCTTTGCTCATACACCAAACGCAGAAGCAATCTTGGGTCGTCAAGGCCGGTCTCCAAGCCACGTTTTGCGCGGGGGGCTTCCGCAACCTAACGACGCGTAGCTCCGGTGACGGGAACCAATTGGCGGGAGTTGACTTGAGTCCGGCCGGGTTCCTGTCGCGTTGGATATCACAGTCATGCGCACGTCGAATTGGACGCCGAAGATCGTGCCCTACGGCGCGGATCAAACTGTATACCTTGTTGTCGACCGTTTCAGGGAAGGGAGCGTCTACCGCGAAGCCGAGGTCGAACGGACCGACGTTGAAACCGTCATCGCCGAGTTCTTGACCGGTCAATTCAATGACCCAGTTCGGGTTGTTGCGTTCAATACCCTTGAACACTGGTCAGACGACCTGTCTAAAGAGGTCGCGGCAGAAATCCAGACCCGCTGCGACATCGAAGGCGCAGTGGTTCCCGAACACGTCCGTGACTTCGTTCGCAGTTACACTGATCCAGCGCGTCAGCTTACGTTGCGGTTCGCCTGAGACCCAGCCGATGTTCTTCGGGCGGCCACTTTCACCTCCCTGAACAGGCGGTCTGTTACGTTGCATGGGGCGGACGCGGACAACCTTTGGCCGTGCGTTCGTCATCTCGACCCCATTGTGACTGTGCAGCATGGATTGGCCCGACTATCTACGGGACGAAGCGGCCAAGTATCGGCAACTTGCCGAGCAGGCCGACGATCCGGTTGTCAAAACCGAGCTGCTTGAGTTGGCGTCGGTGTGTGAAGAGGTCGCGAGCGACATCGAGGATCATCTGACGAAAGGGGCGGGCTGCCGCCTCGGTTCAACCTACTGGCTCGAAGCCTGAGCTTTCGCCGATGTCCGCTTTGGAGCGCATTGGGACTTAAGTCGGACACAGACACACGGCCCGTGCCTTGAAGCGCTGCTCCGGGAAGCGAACAACCTTGGCCGCTTGCCATCTTTCCTGCTGAACCCGAGCCGGCTTCGACCGGCTCGGGTTTCGCGCTTTGTGCTAATCCAAGAAGGCTACATCTTGCTCGGGTCATCGGCTGGATTAACGTAAGTTATCCCGAATGGCCCTTGCGCCTGAATTTGAACGACAGAGGGACTGCTTACCCAACCGTAGTGGTTCATTTTGGCAGGTGCTTCGACGTATCCGCCCGCCGTTAGCTCGTTTGCTTTTTTCTCATCGAGTTTGTCGCCCATTCCGACGTGAAAGTTGCCGGATATGACCGTAACGTATTCATCCGTTGGATGATTATGCGCGGGAAATTTATAACCGCTCGGCATTTTTAGGCGAATAACAAAGAGACCATCTTTGGAGGGGTCTCCTGAGAGAACGGCGAGTTCCGCTCCCTTCGGCAACGTGGGAGGAGCTGGTCCCCATTTGAGGTCACCAGAGTTGAGGGGCATTTTCATATCATCGGCAATGGCTGTACTACATGCCAAGACGATAGCCAAAGCGATCAAAGGGCGGGTCATCACTACCTCCTTTTTGGTGAAAGCATCATTCTGTTCCAGTGGTGAACTAAGTCAACTGATGCTTATCTGCGTGCTGCACCTGATTGCCGGACTCACTATTTTTCGGATGCGAACGCACACGGAAATTAAGTTCCCGCGCGGATCGCGAGATGTCTGCTTTGCCCGGCGATGGTGTAATCGGCCGGCCCAGCTTGTGGATAGCTGAAGATTTTGGGTGCTGCGCTTCAGGCTGATGGTGAAAACGAGGTCCTTGGTGACGACCTCAAGCATCAGAAGGAGAAGCGCAGCATGGACCATTTTGGTGGATTGGACGTATCGGTCAAGGAAACCAGCATCTGCATTGTGGATGACACGGGCAGGATCGTGAAGGAAGTGAAGGTAGCGAGCGAACCTGCAGCCCTGCTGAAGGTTCTGGGGAACCCGACCTACCGCTTCAAGCGGATCGGACTGGAAGCCGGGCCGCTGTCGCAATGGCTCTTCAGCGCTCTCGCCGAAGCCGAGTTACCGGTGATCTGTGTCGAGACGCGGCACATGCGGGCGGTGCTGAAGGCGCAGATCAACAAGACCGACCGCAACGACGCGCGCGGCATCGCTCAGATGATCCGGGTGGGACTGTACCGTCCGGTGCATGTGAAGACGCTCCGCAGTCAGAAACTGCGTATGCTGCTGACCCATCGCAAGCTTCTGCAGTCGAAGGCCATCGCCATCGAGAACGATCTGCGAGGTACGTTGCGCAACTTCGGCCTCAAGGTCGGAATGGTTGGCAAGGTGAGGTTCGAGGCCCGCATCCAGGAGCTTGTCGAGAATATCCCCGACTTGGCGGTACTGGTGGAGCCGCTGCTCATCGTGGCTTGCTGGCGATCGTCCGGGAGGATGAGGTTTGCCGGCGCCTGATGACGACCCCCGGTGTCGGCCCCGTGGTGGCACTGACCTATCGCGCTACCGTCGATGTGCCAGCCCGGTTCCGCAAATCCAAGTCAGTCGGGGCGGTGTTTGGGCTGACCTGCTCCAGGTATCAATCGGGCGAGATCGATTGGAGCGGCAAAATATCGCGCTGTGGCGATGAGATGATGCGGACGATGCTCTACGAAGCTGCGCAGAGCATGATGCATTCAAAAAAGTGGTCATGGCTCAAGGCCTGGGCCATGCAGATCGCCAGGCGCCGCGGAATGAAGAAGGCGATCGTGGCCCTGGCGCGTCGCCTGGCTGTCGTCATGCACCGCATATGGGTTGACGGCACCGAGTTCCGGTGGACCCGGGAGCAAGCCACGGCAGCAGCATGAAAACCGCTCAGGATCAAACCCGATAGGAGAAAATCGAGCTCCACCGAGCGGTGGGAAGATGTCCCTCGCGGGACGATGGACGAGGTGAGTTCGTATGTCCGCTTGGATCTGCCGTCACACTGACGGTAAGGTCGTCCATGAGATTGTTCCGCCTCGTTCTCGGATCCCATGATGGAACGGCCCAGGTGCCGATTCCGAAGAGAAGCACGAGCCCGCGAGCGACATCGACACCGCATTGATGGATGGTCTGAAAGTGCTTGACCCCGAAGGGCCGATTAGAGAAGTGGTCATGGCTCAAGGCCTGGGCCATGCAGATCGCCAGGCGCCGCGGAATGAAGAAGGCGATCGTGGCCCTGGCGCGTCGGCTGGCTGTCGTCATGCACCGCATATGGGTTGACGGCACCGAGTTCCGGTGGACCCGGGAGCAAGCCACGGCAGCAGCATGAAAACCGCTCAGGATCAAACCCGATAGGAGAAAATCGAGCTCCACCGAGCGGTGGGAAGATGTCCCTCGCGGGACGATGGACGAGGTGAGTTCGTATGTCCGCTTGGATCTGCCGTCACACTGACGGTAAGGTCGTCCATGAGGTCGTCCATGAGATTGTTCCGCCTCGTTCTCGGATCCCATGATGGAACGGCCCAGGTGCCGATTCCGAAGAGAAGCACGAGCCCGCGAGCGACATCGACACCGCATTGATGGATGGTCTGAAAGTGCTTGACCCCGAAGGGCCGATTAGAGAAGCGGACGTCGTCAGGCCGAAGGTCCGCTTCGTGCCCCAGTCTACTCAGACAACTGGTAATGCGAGTTCAAAAATCAAGCCGTCGGCGTCCGACTTGACGAGCCTCGATTTGCCTCTGCGCGCGCCGGGCAGGAGCCATGGCCATTGTGGTTCCGAACATTGCCAGCGGGCGCATGACGTCCTCCGTCGGCTGGGAGAACGGTGGTATGGCTGCGGTAACAACGGCGCGTTGACGTCCTCGACTCGCGACGGCGGTCCCGCCGGATCCCATTTGCACGACCGTCGCGGTCACGTTGCGATGGGTGCAGCGGCAGCCGAGCGCGCTCGCAGCCGCTGGCGATAGATCCAGGAACGCACCATTGAACGGACCGCGATCGGTCACCGTGACCTGGATCGACCGGCCGCCTTTCTGGACCATCAGTACCGTGCCGAAAGGCAGCGTCCGGTGGGCGGCCGTCATTGCGCCGCAGTTGAATCTCCCCCCGGAAGCCGTGCGGCTTCCGCACAGGCCGTCGCTCCCGCCGTAGTAGGTGGCGGTCCCGGAGAGACGATGTGCCTCAGCAACGGAAGAAAGCGAGAGAAGAACGATGCTCGCGACAGTGCGTTTCATGCGGGATCCTCGGGGGGTTATGAAAGCGGTGGCCGCGACACCATCGCGTTGCCTTGGGTCTTTTGGACTTTCACCAGATGCGGTTGCCAAACCAGCCAAATTGCATTTGCCGTCCGGCAAAGAGTGCCGGCGGGGCGGCGCGTCTCGTCGCAATTTTGTGGTGACGTTGCAGCTTCGGCTCTATCTTTTTAGCATCGGATAGCTGGCTGGACGGTTGCAGTTGCGCAAATGCCTCCCGCTTTGCGGTGGAGGCGACTATTTCGGGGGCCGCGACATTGGCCTCGATGTTTGTGATTTGCGCGGGAACGACGGTCGGGAGGCTGGTATCGTAAACGATCCGCTCGGGCCATTTCTGGTCGGAGTGAATGTAAATGATAGCCGAACGAGACTCTGCCCGGTCTTCCGCCCGCAATTTCGGAAGGTATTGATCCGAAATAAACAGCAGCGCGAGCAATGCTGCGCCAACATATAGAAAATATCGCGCCAGGGGCATTCCTCACTCCATTTGCCCCCTGCCCGCAACTTTGATCGAACCGCCAGTACCGAACGTGCTTGAAAGTTCCCACACGTCAACCTTACGACAGAGGCCGTTCTCGGGACTATTGCCCTCACGGTCATTGTCCCGATGGGCCAGGGACATTGACTTCGACCAAACGGCACAGCCGACGCCGATAACGATTATCTTGAGAATGGCTAGAGACGTGCTGGGCGCAGCATCATCAGGAAACGATCGGCAATGAAAGCATGCTTTCGGCGAATTTTTCCCCCCGGCTCAGACACAGGCCGTTGGAGCGTGATTGTGGGGCGGTAGGCTTTTCCGTCATTGCGACCGAAGGGAGGCCTCGCTAGCCATTTCGGCGGTCACCGGGGCCAACTTCATCTCCCCGAGCCGGGCGCGGACGTCGGCGTCAGCCCTGGATAGGACGCCACGGGGGCGAAGTCGGCGGTCTGGCTGGCGCCGAGCCTGACGCCGGTGAAGGCAACCAGGCCATCAGAGGTGGCCACCACGTCGCCGGGGCGCAGAGAGGTGTCGAGCGTGAGATCGACCGGCACCAGGCCGGCAGGATCGCGGCCATTGCAGGTGCAATCGGCGCGCAACGCCTTGCGGTAGGCAAAGGCGTTCTCGCTATCGGCATAACGCTCGCCATTGCTCGCGGTCGCGTCGTCGATATTGCCGCCGTAAAAGACCTTTGTAGCGCTCGCCGGACAAAACGCCTGGCACAGCGCGACCGGCGTAGCATTGCCGCGCAAGGTCAGTGGAAAATATTTCCCGTCGCAGCTGCGCACGCAAAACGAAGGTCCGTAGCCGGCGACGCGCGGTGCGGGCGCCTGTTGTTGCGGCTGCTGGTTCAGTCCGAACGGATCGGAGAAGGAATTGCCTTGCGGCGGCGCCTGCCGCGCCTGCTGCTTCTGCGCGCCGAAGAAGAAATCGAACAGGCCTTCGGCGGGCGCCGTGGCGGGAGCGGCCGTCCCAAAAGCAACCAACCCGACTGTTCCGAGCAAGAATTTCTTCATTGTCTCGATCCCCATTGTCATGCGCGCCTTTGGGCGACCTGGGTTCGTAGATGGGGTAACGGGCCCCGAGTCCGCCCTCCAAGCAAGCCGCGCTTACTACGGCGCTATTGATGGCGCGCTGCGCGCGGCTTGCTTGGAGTGCGGGCGGTCGTCCCTCACATTGATGGTGTGACGGAGTTGAGGGATGAGCCTCGCTCCAAGCATCGAGGAGAGACGACCATGAACCAGTATGCCGGAATTGACGTGTCATTGGAATGCTCAAGTGTGTGTGTTGTTGACGCAAACGGCAAGATTTTGCGCGAGGCCAGGGTAGCCAGCGAGCCGGAGGCACTGATCGCCTGGTTCGGTTCGTATGGCTTTGACCTTGAGCGGATCGGGCTGGAGGCCGGCCCGTTGTCGCAGTGGCTTTTTGCGGCGATGCGGCAAGCTGGGCTAGCGGTCGAACTGCTGGAGACGCGGCACGTTCGGAAGGCGTTCGAGGCGATGCCGGTGAAGTCGGATCGCAACGACGCGCGTGGGATTGCGCAACTGATGCGTCTGGGCTGGTTCCGGCCGGTACACTGCAAATCGATCAGCGCGCAAGAGACCCGAACGCTGCTGACGGCGCGGAAGCTGGTGCAATCGAAGCTTCACGACGTCGAGAACAGCCTGCGCGGGATCCTGCGCGGCTTTGGTCTCAAGGTAGGCAAGACGACGGAGCGTGAGTTCGCGGGACGGATCGAGGAGCTTGTGGTGGGCCATCCGCACCTCCAGGTGATCGCCAAGGCGCTGTTGACGGTTCGTGCGGTGCTGCGGAAGGAGTTTGCAGCTTTCGAGAAGCAGGTGCGCAAGATGGCGCGCTCCGACACGCGGGCACGGCTTTTGATGTCGACACCGGCGGTCGGCCCGATCGTGGCGCTGACCTATGCCAGCGCGATCGACGACCCTACCCGGTTCAAATCGTCGAAGCAGGCAGGAGCCCATTACGGGCTAACCCCGAAGAAGCATCAATCCGGCGAGACCGACTACACCGGCCGGATCAGCAAGATCGGCGACAGCTCGGTGCGCACCGCGCTCTACGAGGCCGCCCACGTCATGCTGACGAAGCCGCTCAAGGGCTGTTCGCAATTGAAGAGCTGGGCGATGCGAATCGCCAGACGCGCCGGCATGAGCAAAGCAAAGGTGGCGTTGGCGCGCAGGCTCGCGGTGATCATGCATCGCATGCTCGCCGACGGAAAACCCTTCAACGCCGCTGCAGCAGCAGCCTAACAGGGAGAGGCGCAACAGTTTTCGGGCGGGTCACGACACCAGGCCTTCTCGAAGCGAAGTCCCTTCGTCGGGACGATGGATCAGGTCAGGCCGTTGCCCACCAGGTAGCTTCGTGAGCACGCGAACGTAGATTGGTCGACCTATCCTCTTCCAACCCCATCAGGTGGCGGCCGTGCGCCGACCCCGTACAGAAGCGAGACCCCGGCGAGCGGATAACGCAAAAGGGATTGACTAATCGAGGCCCGTTACAGAAGGGTGGGC
>CAWILG010000044.1:0-156775 GCA_963836765.1 uncultured Alphaproteobacteria bacterium | reverse complement strand
GGTGCCACCAACCTCGATAGCACGGGGCAGTATCTCCCGCTCAATAACGCTAACAACGCCATGGCCAACGGGCCGTTGCAGGGCCACTTGATCGGCGTATCGACATTCACCAACTCGGGCACCATCGATCTGCAAAGCAACCCCGTCGCTGGTGATGTGCTCGTAATCACCGGCGCGCGCCAGGCTGGGGTTGCCGGCCCCGGCACCTTCATCTCCAACGGCGGCACGCTGAAGCTCGACACGGTCCTCAACGAGGGCGGCGCCGCAACGCACTCCGACACGTTGGTCGTAGACGGCACGTCGGTCGGCCCGCTCGGCGCGACAAACATGTTAATCCGCAACGCCGCCGGCACAGGTGCGCTGACCGGCGGCAACGGGATCCTGGTGGTGCAGGTGCTCGACACCAGCCATTCGGCAGCCGGCGCCTTCACGCTCGCTGCTGGAGCGGAGGTGCGCGCCGGCGCCTTCACCTATGATCTCTTCCATGGTGGCGTCAGCGGCAGCAGCAATACCAGCGACTGGTTCCTCCGCTCGGACTTCACCGTCGGGCCGCCGGTAGAGCCGCCGGTCGAGCCGCCAACCTTGCCGACCACTCCGCCGCCGGAGGTGCTGCCGCCCGGTGTCTTCCCGATCATCGGGCCGGAGATCGCGACCTACGGCGTGGTTCAACCGATCGCCCGGCAATTGGGGATGACGACGCTCGGCACTTTGCACGAGCGCGTCGGCGATACTTCGCTAGCCGCAATTACGGGGACAACATGCCCAGCCGATAGCGGCACACCGGACGGGATCTGGCGCAAGGCGCCGGTGAAAGCGCCGACCGATTGCCTGAACACCGGCTGGGGGCCCTCGGTCTGGGGCCGGGTTCTCGGCCAGCAGATCGACAACCATTACAAGGCGTTCGCCGATCCGCGCGCCTCCGGCCAGTTGCTGGGCTTTCAGAGCGGCATCGATCTGTGGCGCGGTGAATGGCTGCCGGGCCATCGCGATGCCGCCGGCATTTATGTCGGATATGCCAATGCCAATGTCGATGTGAGCGGCCTCGTCACCAACGAGGCGGCGACCGCCTATTTGCTTCGCCACACCGGCGGCCTCAATCTTGATGCCTGGTCGGGCGGGGCCTATTGGACCCATTACGGCCCCCACGACTGGTACCTCGACGCGGTGGCGCAGGCGACGCACTATCAAGGTGCGGCGTCAACTCAATTCGCCAGGCTTGATACCTCCGGCTTCGGCTTCCTCTCGTCGCTGGAGACGGGCTTTCCGGTCCAGCTGCCGATGTTCGGACCGGGCTTTGTGCTGGAGCCGCAGGCGCAGATCGTCTGGCAACGTGTATCGTTCGACGACGCCAATGACGGCCTGGGTCAGGTCGCGCTCGGCACGACGTCAGGTGCGAGCGGGCGGATCGGCCTGCGCGGCAAATGGACCATCATCGGCGAGGCCGGGCAGGTGTGGCAACCTTATGTGCGCGCCAATCTCTGGCGAGACTGGGGGGCGCAGGCGACGGCTGTGTATTCCGGCGTCGATCTGGTGCCGCTACTGGAACAGGCCACGCGCCTGCAGCTGGGCGGTGGCCTGAGTGTGAGGATGAACGCCAATGTCAGCTTCTTCGGTAATGCCGACTATCAGTTCGCGGTCGGCAACACCGACGGCGGCAGGCGCGATGGCGTTCGCGGAGCCGCTGGTGTGCGATATACGTGGTGAAGTTGACTTGCGGCTGAACTTCCGCCCAACATTAGATGAAGACCTGGCTCAAGTCGAAGAACCCGGCCAGCGAGCGGTGCGCCGGGAGCGGAAGAAGCAGTGGCGCTGTTCCAGATCGGCGTGCGTTCTCCAAACGGAAAACAGCAAGTAGGCGAGTACAGCCACCTGAGAACGATAGCGGCGATCCCAGCCACTTCGATGCTGAAGCCCGTTTTGGCTCAAGTGGCATGCGCGACTTTTTGGCGGTATCGAGCGACCGACTTGATCTGGATCACGGTCCCATCACCTAAGGGAGTGCGGCCATGATGCCACGTTCGACCAGTGTTGGATTAGTCTCCGCAAATGGGCGCTGCGCGCGTCGATCTGCTTCAACAGCGCGGCGGCGTTTTTATCCCCGCGCTCGCGGAACGGCCGCGCCAGCCTGTTCATCAAAGCAAGCTCGCGTTCCAGCGCGGCCACGGTCCATGCCGGGTACTGCTCGACCTGAATGCCGAGCCAATCGGTGACTGCCGCCAGCCGGTCAACGTATTCCTCGGCTTCCTGCTGTGGGAATTTGCGGACCATGTCGTCACCTCTCATCGGCCGCTTCCGCCGCGACCAGCGTGCGCAAAAACATCGGCGCCGGGCTGAGGACGACGAACCGCTCGCCGTTGACCCAACGGACTTGAGCCAACAATCCTACATCTCACGCAACTACTTCGGCCACGGTTCAGGTGCGAGCCCATAATTTTCCGTCTTTCAACTTACGGTCATGCTTGAGTTGCGCCAGGCCAATGAGCCCGGCCTCGGCCAGATCGACCGCGCGTTCGTGGCTACCCCTCGTCTACGCGCAGAGTTTTTCCCGTAGCAGGCGAGTCAAAATGACTTACCAAAACCCTTGCTGATTAATCTATGCTACTGTGTCGCCAGCAAGGAGATTTGCATGACGGACGCCACGTACAATCTAAATGGCGGGTTCAAACCAACAATGAAAAGGTTTGCCGATCTCAGCGGACCCGATTTTTTCCCGACGCCAGCTTGGGCTACATTCGCGTTGATCGACAACGAAAAATTCAGTGGCGAGATTTGGGAGAGCGCGTGCGGCGATGGCGCCATGTCGCGTGTGCTAGAGCAGACCGGTCAGCCGGTCCGCAGTTCTGATTTGTACGACCGTGGATACGGAGAAGTCGGTTTTGATTTTCTAGAGCCTAAGTGGTCGGCCGAAAACATCATAACCAATCCGCCCTACAATTGTGCTGAGGGTTTCGTTGCAAGCGGCGTCAAACATTCAACCCGAAAATTTGCCCTACTTTTGCGTTTGGCATTTCTTGAGGGCGCGAATAGAGCTGACACAATCTTCGCAAAGATACCGCCAGCTCGCGTCTGGGTTTTTAGTGAGCGCATAACCTTTTACCCGAGCGGCGTGGCGCCGAGGGGCAGCGGTACGACTGCATATGCTTGGTTTGTCTGGGACAAAGATGCGCGGGGCCAAACCGAATTGAAATGGTTCAAAAGCGCTCTTGCTGTTGCTAAATGGCTTTGCCCTAAAACGCGCTGGCCTTAACCCGCTGAAGGCTTGGGCGCCGTAGCTATTTTATCGGTAAGCTGCGTCGCATCGTTGACTGCTGCTCTCATTTGAGACTGGAAAAACTCGACCTGAATTTGTATCGCCTCTTGAATATCTTTGGCACGTAACAGCTTGCTGACGAACGCTTGGTTGGCGGCCACCTGTCGCTCAATATACGCTTTGAAAGCGTTTACTTGATCCTCATTGGCGTTCGGCACCGCAAGCATGCTCTTTTGCAGCAAGTCGAGATAATTCTTTGTCGCGCTCCCAACTTTCGCAAGATTGTCTTCCATCATTGATCGAACGGCATCGAATGGGTTCTTGCTTTCCATAGCAGATCTCCAGTTCGTTACAGGTTGCTCGGACGCGGACATGCAGCCTTGATTTAGATCAACGCACTGAGGAGGCGCCGATGGCGTGTGCTCGGTGGCTCCAGCTTCAACCATGCGGTTAAGAACAGCGGACCAAGGTCGCGGCGGTCATCAGCGTCGAAAGCAGAAAATGGCGTCGCGGCCGCCTCTTTCCACAATACCCGAGGGATCCAGCATGAAACGCATTGTCGCGACCGGCATCGCCCTTCTCTCGCTCTCCTCCGTGGCCGAGGCGCATCGTCTTTCCGGGACCGCCACATACTACGGCGGGGGCGACCACCTGTGCGGAAGTCGCACAGCTTCCGGGGCGAGATTCAACTGTGGCGCAATGACGGCGGCACACCGGACGCTCCCTTTCGGCACGGTGCTGATGGTCCAGAGCGGCGGCCGGTCGATCCAGGTGACGGTGACCGATCGCGGTCCGTTCACTGGCGCGTTTCTGGATCTATCGCCGGCGGCCGCGAGCGCGCTCGGCTGCCGCTGCACCCTTCGCAACGTGACCGCGACGGTCGTGCAAATGGGATCAGGCGGGACGGTCGTCGCGAGCCGAGGCCGTCAACGCCCCGTCGCCCCGGCAGCCATACCGCCGTTCTTCCAGCCGACGGAGGACGTCATGCGTCCGTTGGCGATGTTCGGGTCCTCAATGGCCATGGCTCCCGCCCGGCGCGCGCAGAGGCAAATTGCGGCTCGTCAGGTCGGACGCCGACGGCTTGATTTTTGAACCCGCAATACAGCCGGCTAAGTAGGCTGGGGCACGAAACGGGCCTCCTAGGACGACCTGGCGACGTCCCTCTTGAGGGTGCAACGGACATGCCGTGCCGATTGAGCCACTTCTGCTTTTGACCCAATTTCAGAAGTCGACCCTTGGCCCGAGAGCGGCCGGGGCCAATCCTGCGCGCAGATCAACCAAGCGGATTCACGCGCTTTGTGTATACTTTCTGTTATGACAGCTTTCGCCAACGCCTTCCTGCTCGTCTTTGCCGGATTATTTCCGATCCTGAACCCAATCGGGACCGCCCCGATCTTTCTCGCCCTGACGTCCTCTTGCACGGAAGGTGAGCGTACCGTACTTGCCCGTCGTGTTGCTATCAACAGCGTCCTGCTTCTTGCAGGGTCTATGTTGATCGGCTCGCATCTACTCGTATTCTTCGGCATCACGCTGCCGGTGGTCCGCATTGCTGGCGGCTTGGTCCTGATCGCGTTCGGCTGGAAGCTCTTGCACGACGGCGTCGAACCCGAGGATAAGCGTTCTTCTGAGACGAGAAGCCATTCGACGGCGATCGATTCCTTCTATCCGCTAACGATGCCGCTCACGGTCGGCCCCGGATCGATCGCGGTAGCCATCGGGTTGGGGAGCCAGCGGCCCGAAGGACCCCTTACACTATCGCAGTTTGCGCTACTCAGCGGATCGGCTATCGCGGGGGTCGTCGCGCTCACGTTTACGGTCTATCTTTGTTACCGCTTCGCCAAGCGTACAACCGCCCTATTAGGCGAGAACGGTGTCAATGTCGTTATGCGGTTGTCCGCCTTCATTCTCCTGTGCATCGGCATTCAGGTGCTGTGGACCGGCTACAGCACGCTAGTCATCGCGCCACGAGCCTAATAACGTTCGCCGTCATGTAGTCAGCTTTGAGAGGCCGAAGGATGGCATCTGAAGGCGCCAGAGGTCGCGCGGGCACAACAGGGCGCAATTGGCAGTATGACGGACTGCCGACTTCCCAAATGCACCGGCCCCAGCCGGGAAAGACTGGAGCCAGAAGTTACTCGGCGTGCTTTATGTTGGGTGGACCGCTACCCTAATATGTCAGCAATTCAAAACCGTCACGAGGGTTCACGCTTTGGCGAGATACGCAATCGTTCCGGCTAGATCGGTATCATCGATTAGTTGAAAACGGCTTTCGCTGCCGCCTCGTCGAGCTGCGGCATAGCGGATGTAGGCGGGATCGGTAACGAAGGATTCTGCTGCGTTTGCCGACGGGAAAGCCATGATAGCGATCAGCGACGTATCCAGCGGCGTGCCTTCCAATGTCTTCACATTGCCGCTGCGCGATAGATATTTGCCGCCATGCTTGTGCACGAGGTCGTGAACGGAGGCCGCGTAATCCGGCACCCATTTGTCGTCCGTCACCTTGATGTCTGCGATCAAAAACGCCGTCATTTCGTATCTCTCCTGGCTCGATGTCGGCCTCCGCGTGAATGGGAGGTCC
The DNA here is from genome assembly GCA_963836765.1 of uncultured Alphaproteobacteria bacterium. Taxonomy (GTDB): domain Bacteria; phylum Pseudomonadota; class Alphaproteobacteria; order Rhizobiales; family Xanthobacteraceae; genus Bradyrhizobium. Next base: position 150,947 of record CAWILG010000044.1, on the reverse strand, counting down.
GATCCCGGCTTGCCAGAGGTGCGCCGCGGCGGTCCAGTTCAGGAAGTGAAGCGGGCCGATACAGGGACTGTACTGGCCACGAGATCACGCCTCAGCTCGCAAGCTTCTGCTCTTTCGCAAAAGGACTGAGGCCGAGCCAGCTCTGCATGGCCGTGGCGAGCTGCCGGTTGCCGGTCAGTATCATGCGGCGATCGGCGATGGCGACGCGAACGGTGTCGAGCCCCATCCAGATTGCGGTCATGGTCCGCAGATCGACCGACACATAGAGATCGACATCGAAGCCCGGGTCGATCGAGCAGAGATCGACGCTTTCCTCGGGATCGACGATCAGCCACCATGATCGTTGCGTCGCCGGCAGCTCGGGATAGCTGAACTGCACCACGCTGCGCTTGTTCGGCATAGGCGTCGTGTTCAGATTGCGCCGCATGTCCCACATCAGCAGTTGGACATCGAGATGTTGCAGCGACGAATGCGATTCGATGCGGCGCTGACCCCAGACGCCGAAGGCCTCTACGATCGGCCCGAGTTCGCGTCCAGCTGCAGTCAGTTGATAATCGAAGATGCCGCGTTCCGGACCCGGTTTTCGGGTCACGATGCCTGCCACCTCGAGTTCCTTCAGCCGCTGCGACAGCAATGCCGGCGACATCCGGGGAACGCCGCGGCGCAGCTCGTTGAAGCGCGTCGAACCGGCGACGAGTTCGCGAAGCAGCACCACGGTCCAGCGCGTGCATAATATTTCCGCGGCCATCGCGACCGGGCAGAACTGCTTATAGCTGCCGATAGTCATGCTTTCCTCCGAGACAGGCGAGGTCGGCAACCTAGGCCCAAACCGAGGGGCAGCCTAGTTCAATTCTGTATCTGACCAGGTTCATTTCCAGAACTGGCCGCCCATGGCGGGGATCGATAATCAACCGGGACTGCGAGCAAACGCTCGCCTGCAGGACATGTGTTGCCTCACGCCGGCGTTCCGCCGGCCATCGCAGGGATCGCATTCCGGCAGTTTTCAAGATGAAAGGACTACCCCGTGAAGAATTACATGACGGCACGCAGGCTCAACGGATTGGTTCGTTCCGCGGCGCTGGGCGCCCTCGCCCTGGGCTTCGGCGCCATGCCCGTTTCCGCCGCCAACCTGACCCGTAGCATCGAGGTCAACGGCGCGCCCTTGGCGGTGTGGTCGGTGATCGGTTCGTTTTGTGCCATCAAGGACTGGCTGCCGCCGGTCGGCGTGTGCATCGAAGACGGCAAGTCGCCGCCAACCCGGACGCTGGTTACCAAGGACGGCAAGGCGTCGTTCGTGGAGACGCAGACCGCACGCAACGAGAAGGAGTACAGTTACTCCTACGCTTTCGTATCGAGCCCGTTGCCGGTCACGAATTACAAATCGACGATCAAGGTCACGGCAAAAGGTGACGGCATTTCCATTGTGACCTGGACCGGCACCTACACGCCGGATACCGGCAAGGAGAAGGATGCGATCGACGCCCTGAGTGGCGTCTACGAAGCAGGCCTGGCCAGTATCCAGGCGAGGTTCAAAAAGTAAGCTCCTCCCCGGGGCGAATCACGAACAGCGAGTAGCCCGTTTGAGCGCAGTGATATCTTCGCTCGTCCGGGCTATAGCTGGTCATGTGAGCCGCACCTAGAGGCCGAACACATGGCGGCACCGACCAATGCTGCAAAACGTGAAAAAAAGCTCTTGCCAACCCGGAGCCGTCCACCGCACTTTTCGGACATGCCGAGCCAGCTTGACGATGTTCGCTCAACGGGCAAAAGCAGACATCCCTTCATAAGGCCGCGACTTCCGTTTTCGACCCAGACTGTGTGAAAACCCCATCGATGCTATGATTCCCTTGCTGAATCGCGGGGGAATGATGAAGGGTTTCGTTCAAGGGGCGGATCGCCAGCAGACGACGCTGTTGCCGGAATGCCTTGATGATTGGGTCGACGAGAGCAATCCTGTTCGCGCGGTCGATGTGTTCGTCGATGCGCTGGAACTCCGCGACCTCGGGTTCGATGGCGTCGATGCGGCAGCGACCGGTCGGCCCGGGTATCATCCTTCGCCGCTGCTCAAGCTCTACATCTACGGCTATCTCAACCGAGTCCAATCGAGCCGGCGGCTGGAGCGTGAGGCTGGCCGCAATCTGGAAGTGATGTGGCTGACGGGACGGCTCGTTCCGGATCACAAAACCATCGCCGATTTCCGCAAAGACAACGGCTCCGCCATCAAGAAGGTCTGCGCGCAATTCGTTGCCTTGTGCCGCAAGATGGGTCTGCTGGCGAAAGCGAGCGTTGCGATCGACGGCAGCAAGTTCAAGGCGGTCAATTCGCGCGACAACAACTTCACGAAGGGAAAGATGGAGCGGCGCCTGGCGCAGATCGAGGAGAGCGTTGCGCGCTATCTGAGCCAACTTGACACAGCCGATCGTCAGACAGCTTCTGGTGAGGCGCCGTCGGAGGAGCTTGTGGCCAGGACCACGCGGCTCAAGGAGAAGCTGATCAAGCTCGAAGAAGAGGTGAAGCGCCTTAAAGCGATTGAGAAAGTGATGCTTGCGGCGCCCGATCAGCAGGTCTCCTTCACCGATCCTGATTCCCGCTCGATGGCGACCAGCGGGCGCGGCTCTGGGATGGTCGGCTATAATGTGCAAGCGGCCGTCGACACGACGAACCATCTGATCGTCGCGCATGAGGTGACCAACGTCGGCACCGACAAGTCGCATCTTGCGAACATGGCCAACCAAGCGAAGGCGGCATTGGAGGCAGAAAACCTCGAAGCCTTCGCCGATCGCGGCTACTTCAAGGGCGAGGAGATCCTCGCATGCGATGAGGCTGGCATCACGGTCACGCTGCCAAAACCCCAGACATCGGAGGCGAAGTCGGAAGGCCGCTTCGGCAAGCAGGACTTCCGCTACGTGGCTGAGGAAGACATTTACATTTGTCCTGCCGGTGAGAAGCTCGCCCACCACTTCACGAACGAGGAAAATGGATTGGTCTTGCGCCGCTACTGGACCAATGCGTGCCGCACCTGCGCGGTGAAGGCTCAGTGCACGAAGGGACCGCAACGTCGCATCACGCGTTGGGAACACGAGCACGTTGTCGATGCCGTGCAGGCGCGCCTGGACAGAAATCCGGATGCAATGCGTACTCGTCGCGAGACGGTCGAGCATCCGTTTGGCACGCTGAAGATGCGGATGGGGGCGACGCACTTTCTGATGAAGACGCTGCCCAAAGTGGCGACTGAGATGGCGTTGCACGTGCTCGCCTACAACCTCACGCGCGTGATGAACCTCCTCGGTATCAAACCGCTCCTCGCCGCGATCCGGGCGTGAGGAGCGTGTACTGTTGTGCGCGCCGTGTGACCGTTCAGGTCGCTCAGCGCGGCCCGAGGTTGCGCCCGGATTGACTCCAGACCCGATGCAGCAAAAATAGGCTCAGCCGGTCACTTCGAGGTCCGTCGCGCCCGGCTGCTGCAGTTATTGGGGTACGAAAAACGTTTCCACACGGCCTGGACCCGAAGGCGACGTCATCGGTGCTGCTTCAGGTTGATTGTTCGGGCCGACGGACTTTGCTCGCGCGATCTGGTGGATTGATTTGGATGAGTGACTTAGCCGCCTTCGCCGCGGCCGCAGCATAGGTGCGATCACCATGGACGAGTATCAAAGAGATTGCGCCTTCGGACAACAGCCAGATCTCGCGAGCACGTTCTCGTGCAGACTTGACATGGGCTTTCGCCAATAGCTCGGCAAGGTGGCTCTCAAGCATGGCCTTGTGCCGGCGTGCGATGAGACGTGCGGGATGCCCGCGGAGATCAGCGAGCTCGATGACGAGACGCGTGAAGCCAGAACCCGCCCATCGTGGCGTGTCCGACCAGACGGCCAGATCCTTGAACAACGTGTCAATGATGGCTTCGGGAGACCCGCTGAGCCGGTCGCCAAAGGTTCGGAAAGCGGCAAGCGCCAGGACGTGCTGCGCTTCGAGCACCTCAGCAAGCAGCGTGTCCTTGCTCTTGAAGTGATAGTATAGCGTACGTTTGGTCACTGAGGCGGCGGCGGCGATCTCATCCATGCTTACACGGGTAAAGCCCCTACGGCGAAATAACGCGTAGGCAGAATCCAGAATGCGCCTTCGAGTGCGTTCAGCAGACCTCGACATCGATTGACGCCTCCTCGAATGTATACTGCATAGTGAGTTTACAACAATCTTGTTCATGGCTCAAATGCCGGGGCGACAGCCAAGAAAAGAGGCCCATGCGCGCGTGCGATCGACTTGCCGCTGACGGATGGCGCCAACATCATCCTTGGAGGACATGTGATGAATAGCGTCGTCCAAAAGGCATCTGGCAAGATCGCTTGGCGCCTCATCCCATTCCTTATTCTATGCTACTTCGTCGCTTATCTTGATCGCGTCAATGCCGGGTTCGCGGCGCTTACGATGAACAAGGAGCTTGGTCTAACCGCCGAGATGTTCGGGTTCGGCGTGGGCATCTTCTTCTTCGGCTACTTTATCTTCGAGGTCCCTTCCAACCTGCTCTTAGAGAAGGTTGGTGCTAGGCGCTGGATTGCCAGAATCATGATCTCCTGGGGCTTGATTTCCGCAGCATTTGCATTCGTGCCCTGGATTTCGGCGACGCTACAAGGCGCAGGGCTTTCATTCTTCGATAGCGCGCGAACCTTTTATCTCATGCGCTTCATCTTCGGTGCCGCGGAGGCTGGGTTCTTCCCGGGCATCATTCTCTACCTCACCTATTGGTTCACCGGTGCCGAGCGGGCTCGCTGGGTCGGTGTGTTCATGGCCGCAATCCCACTCTCGTCGGTCATCGGTGGCCCGGTATCGGGGCTCATCCTTGACACCTTCAATGGCGTGATGGGCCTCAGCGGTTGGCAATGGTTGTTCATCATCGAGGGCGTGCCATCTATCATCGTCGGGTTGTGGGTCCTGAGCTATCTGACCGATAAACCCAAAGATGCGGCGTGGCTTGAGCCCAACGAGCGGATTGCTGTTCAGACAAGGCTTGATGATGAGCGGAGGAACCGCGAGGCGATCCGCCACTACTCGCTGCGCGAAGCGCTTACAAATCGTCGCGTGCTCGGCCTTAGCCTTGTTTACTTCGGGCTCGTTTCCGGGAACTACGGCCTGGGCTACTGGCTCCCACAGATCGTTAAGGGTGTGGCGGCAGACATAGGACTGGATAAGGTCACAGGAATCCCCATCAACGCGTTGACCGGTTACCTCGTCGCGGTACCGTATGCGTTCGCGATCGCGGCGATGATCTGGTGGACTCGCCATTCGGACGCCACCAAGGAGCGCGTTTGGCATGTGGCAGGCCCGGCAATCGTGGGTGGGCTGTCGCTGGTGGCTGCAGCCTATTTGAGCAGCCCAACGCTTGCGGCCATAGCTCTCATCATCTGTGCGATGGCTACATATGCCGCTCTGCCCACCTTCTGGACCCTTCCAACCGCATTTCTTACTGGCTCTGCTGCCGCAGGCGGCATTGCGTTGATTAACTCGATCGGCAATCTCGGCGGCTTCGTCGGGCCGTACGCCATCGGCTGGATCAAGGATGCAACTGGCGCCGCTACCTTGGGTCTCGTCGCGCTCGCAGCCTGCTACATCGCGGCGGGTTTGGTTACGCTGTTGCAAGGCCACGACACGCAAATCGAGATGGCGAGAAGTCGGGTGCCTGCTGAGTGAAGCCGCTGGACGCTGAGTTGGCCGAACCGCAATGTCTGAAGATCGTTCGGCCGGCAAAGCCACAACGAGGCGAGGTTTTGCGCATGCACGTTCCGAAGTTGACGTTCAAGGGCGTCCGGGCACGCCCCGTCCTGCTCAAACTCAAGAGCCCGGTTGTTGCACGCATCGCCACTCTCACGGACTGGCCGCTTGTTCTCATCGACCTGTACACCGAGGAAGGAATCGTTGGGCGCAGCTATCTCGAACCCTACGTCGTCAAGTCCATGCGCTATCTGATTCCAGCGCTGCAGGATTTCGGCGAAATGCTCAAAGGTCGTCGCGTTGCGCCGTTCGAACTGTACGACGCAGCGCGAAAATCCCTCCACTTCGTTGGCTACGAGGGCATGTCTATGATCGCCGTGTCGGCATTGGACATGGCTGCATGGGACGCGCTGGCGAAGGCGGCAGGCTTACCGCTTTGCGTTCTCTTGGGGGGATCCGTCGGCCCTGTAAAATCCTACAACAGCAATGGACTGTGGCTTCGTGAGCCGGCGGCGGTCGCCGCCGAAGCGATCGAGCTTCGCGATGAGGGCGGCTTTGACGGCCTTAAACTGCGGCTCGGGCGCGAACGTATTGCCGACGATCTTGCGACGCTGGATGCTGTACGGAAAGCCGTCGGCGACGGCATTCATTTGATGGTTGATTTCAATCAGGGGCTAACCCTGGCCGAGGCGCTTCAGCGCTGCCACATGATCGACGACCACGGGCTGGCTTGGATCGAGGAGCCGATCGTCTACGACAATCTCGACGGCTATGTCCGGCTCGCGGCCGAACTGAAGACGCCGCTGCAGATCGGGGAGAACTTCTACGGCCCGCGCGAGATGCACAAGGCCCTTCAGCGCGGGGCGTGCGACCTTGTCATGCCTGATTTCATGCGCATCGGCGGCGTCACCGGGTGGATGCGGGCTGCGGCCATCGCGGGTTCGGCGGGCATCCCCATGTCCACACATCTCTATCCAGAGGTGGCCGCCCACGTCATGCGGGTCACCGAGACGGCGCACTGGCTCGAATGGCAGGATTGGGCCGATCCAATCTTGCAGCAGCCGTACGCGATCAAAGACGGGCACCTGCATATTCCAGACGTGCCAGGCGTTGGCATTGAATGGAACGAGGATGCGGTTGAGGCACACCAGATTTAGGCGAAGGTCAATGTCGGTTCATGGCTTTCGGACATGCCAACTGCATTGCGCTACGTCCGCTTTCAGGGTGCAGAGCGGAAAACATATGCTCCTATTGAGCTTTTCCGGTTTTGACCCAGGCTGTGTGAAAACGCGCCTCCGCGACAGATGCGCAGAATTGTTTTCTCAATTGCCTTCTTCCGAAAGAGGCTGCCAGTGCAATCGATTCCGATATCGACGAAATCGAGATGGAAATTCTACGCGCAAGTTGCGGATCGGAGTTTTCACACAGTCTGGACCCACAACGGACACCGATCATTTCATGACAGATAGTCGCTATTGCTGCTGCTGAGTGCATCGCCGGTCGATTTATTTGCGGTCATAACGCGGGGATTGCCCCGCCGCGTCTGGATACTCCGTGCCGGCCTGGGATAAACTGGGCGCGCTCAGCCGCATCCGTTCTTCCCCAAACAATGGGCAGGGTCGGCCTTGAGCTGGTGACAGGCAAACAAACTGTCCATCCAGGGGATACTTGACCACGTGACTGCATCGGAACGGAGGCAACATGGTTGAACAAGCATCCCATCAGATTAGTGCAGGCGAGACGGCGGTCGTCGTCGGTGCCGGGTTGGCCGGCTTGCTCGCCGCGGCCGCATTGTCGGACTTTTTCAAGAATGTCGTCGTCGTTGAGCGCGACAGGTTGCCAACGCATCCAGGGCTGCGCAAAGGGGTGCCGCAAGGCGCACACGTCCATACGCTTCTCGGCTATGCTGTCGAGGCGTTCGACCAATTGGTTCCCGGAATGATCGGGCGGTTGTACGAAGCCGGCGCGGTCCGTATCCGCAGAAATCAGGACATCTGGTTCCACGATATGGTCGGGCCGACGCCGATCCGGGACGTCGGGATCTTGACGCCGTCTGTCACGCGGCCATTGCTTGAGCATGTCGCTGGAAATCTGATTTTTCGCAAACCGAACGTGACACTGCGCGAGGGCACGCGCCTGGTCTCTTTCCTGTCTGACGCTGCCCACAACGTTTGCGGTGTTGCCCTCAACAGCGACGCCGGCGGCGACGAAACGATTTCGGCGGAGCTCGTGATCGATTGTTCGGGTCGTGGTAGCCGCTTGCCGGGCTGGTTGCAGCAACAAGGCTATGACGCTGTCGAGGCACAGCAACTCGACATCAACATGGGCTACACTTCTGGCACCTTCCGGCCGCCGCCGAAATGGCGCGACAGTTCCTGGGCCTGCCTGATGCTCGCCATTCCTCCCTCGCGACGTGCGGCCTACATCTCACCCGTCGATGGCGGCCACTGGATCGCAACCACCTACGGGCGTGGCGGCGAATTTGCTCCCCGCGATCTGGAAGGCTTCCTGGAATGGACACGTGGTCTCGCCCATCCGGTCGTCCATGACAGGCTGGCGGAGGCCGAGCTTGTTGGCCAGTTGCGCTCCTACAATATCCCAACCGGAATTTGGCGCCGCTACGATCGCATGGAGCGCTTTCCGGACGGCGTTCTGCCGGCGGGTGAGGGCTTTACGAGCTTCAATCCGATGTATGGACAGGGCATAAGCCTTGCAGCCGGACAGGCCCTCGCGTTGCGCGCCGCCTTGAAGCAAAGCGCGCCAAGCCGCGGCAATCCACTCCGGGGGTTGGCGCTGGCCTATTTCGCCGGATGCTTCGAACTCAACGCTCAAGCGTGGTCCGTCATGGAGACCCGCGACCTCGCGTTTCCAAGCACGCAAGGCCGGCGGCCGGCGGATTTTGACGAACGCTGGAGAGTCAGCCGCGCGATCCGCCGCCTCGCGGAAGTTGACCCCGACGTTCACCGCCTCAGCGTGCGGGTCTTGCATCTGATGGAGCCGACCAGCGCCCTGCAGGATCCGAAGATCATGCAGCGGGCTATGGCGCTGGCGGGAGAGACCTAGGTCTACGAAACCGACATGGCCCCCCTTGGTAGGCCATGTCCGGTATTGGGGGGGAACGGATGTCGCGTTTCAGGGCCGTCAGGACCGTTGTTGGACCCTAAGCGGACCTGCGGCCTCGTTATTAAAGACCTCTGCTTCGTTGTATTCTGCGGAGAGCGAAGGCCAGACGTTCTTTAGAGGAAGCTATGCAACCAACGATTAGAATAACCGAGACGCCCGAACCTCACGTGAGAGAGGCTATCGTCGGTCCGTTGATCAAATTCAACAATAGTCGGGCCAGCCAACCCGAAAATTATCGGCCACTCGTGATCATACTTTCCGATCCCGATACCGGCGAAGTCGTAGGCGGCTTGTGGGGTGCAACAAACTACGCTCATTTGCATGTCGACCTCCTATTTGTCCCCGACACGTTGCGCGGCAATGGTCTCGGTCGACAAATGCTGCTTCAGGCAGAGCAAGAGGCCAGCGCCCGTGGCTGTCGTGGGGCATGGTTGGATACGTACAGCTTTCAGGCGCGTGCGTTCTACGAGCGTCACGGGTACGCTGTGTTTGGCATACTGAACGACTACCCACCGGGTCAGAGCCGCATCTTTCTGCACAAGATATTGGTCACTTAGAACGACGTCCATGGTGATCGGCAAAGTGACTTACTCACATCGGCGGTGTCCGCTCAATGCTCAATGGTCGCTCTTGGCACGAAACGGACATGCCCGGTCGGGTCGGCGATGTCCGTTATTCGGGGGAGACCGGAAGTCGCGTTTCCGAGACGGTAGGGCAGCTTTTGGACCCATCTGCGACATCGAGCCTAATCAGTTTCTGATGGGGCTGTGTGGCATTTCTCACTCGAAGTCCGGTCGCAAAGTGCTAGGCTTCAGACATTACAAGGCCGTCTTCTCCGGAACCCACATGCAACGGCGCGAATTCATCACGCTTCTTGGTGGTGCGGCTGCTGGATGGCCGCTCGCTGTGCGAGCGCAACAACCCGCGCAGATGCGACGGATCGGCGTGCTAATGAACCGATCAGTGGACGATCCAGAAGGCCAAGCTGGTATCGCAACGTTCCAGCAAACCCTGCAACAATTCGGGTGGGCTGAGAGTCCCAATCTTCGGTTCGACATCCGATGGGGTGAAGACGATGCCAAACTAGAAGGCAAATATGCAACAGAATTGGTCGAGCTAGCGCCAGACATCATTTTAGCTAGTGGCACCATGAGTGTGGGAGCGTTGCAGAATATCAACCGCGCGCTGCCGATTGTGTTCGTGGGTGTAACGGATCCCGCCGGAGCCGGTTTTGTTGATAGCCTCGCCCGGCCAGGCGGCAACACCACCGGCTTTATGTTGTTTGAATACGGTTTTACGGGCAAGTGGTTAGAGCTCCTCAAACAGATCGAGCCGAGCCTTAAGCGGGCAGCTATCCTTCGGGATCCTGCCAATCCTGCCGCAATAGCGCAATTTGGTGCGATACAGGCCGTGGCTTCGTCGCTGGGGGTGGAGGTGAACTCCGTCAGCGTGCGCAACCCCGGCGAGATCGAGCGCGCCATCGCCGCGCTAGCCAATTCGGGGAATAGCGGTCTGATCGTGACTCCGAATGCCGGTGTATCGATCCATCACGATCTAATCGTCACACTTGCGGCCCGGTATAAGCTGCCGGCGGTCTACGGCAACCGGTCCAACGTAAGTAGCGGTGGCCTGATCTTTTATGGACCTGATCGAGTCGACCAATTTCGGCGCGCGGCCAGCTACGTCGATCGCATTCTCAGGGGCGAGAAGCCGGCAGAACTTCCGGTGCAGCTGCCTACCAAGTACGAGTTGTTGATCAATCTCAAGACAGCCAAGACTCTTGGTCTCACGTTGCCGTCTGCGCTTCTCGCCCGTGCTGACGAGGTGATCGAGTAGCGCTCCTACTTCCGCTACTGACACAGACTGTGTGAAAACCCCATCGATGCTATGATTCCCTTGCTGAATCGCGGGGGAATGATGAAGGGTTTCGTTCAAGGGGCGGATCGCCAGCAGACGACGCTGTTGCCGGAATGCCTTGATGATTGGGTCGACGAGAGCAATCCTGTTCGCGCGGTCGATGTGTTCGTCGATGCGCTGGAACTCCGCGACCTCGGGTTCGATGGCGTCGATGCGGCAGCGACCGGTCGGCCCGGGTATCATCCTTCGCCGCTGCTCAAGCTCTACATCTACGGCTATCTCAACCGAGTCCAATCGAGCCGGCGGCTGGAGCGTGAGGCTGGCCGCAATCTGGAAGTGATGTGGCTGACGGGACGGCTCGTTCCGGATCACAAAACCATCGCCGATTTCCGCAAAGACAACGGCTCCGCCATCAAGAAGGTCTGCGCGCAATTCGTTGCCTTGTGCCGCAAGATGGGTCTGCTGGCGAAAGCGAGCGTTGCGATCGACGGCAGCAAGTTCAAGGCGGTCAATTCGCGCGACAACAACTTCACGAAGGGAAAGATGGAGCGGCGCCTGGCGCAGATCGAGGAGAGCGTTGCGCGCTATCTGAGCCAACTTGACACAGCCGATCGTCAGACAGCTTCTGGTGAGGCGCCGTCGGAGGAGCTTGTGGCCAGGACCACGCGGCTCAAGGAGAAGCTGATCAAGCTCGAAGAAGAGGTGAAGCGCCTTAAAGCGATTGAGAAAGTGATGCTTGCGGCGCCCGATCAGCAGGTCTCCTTCACCGATCCTGATTCCCGCTCGATGGCGACCAGCGGGCGCGGCTCTGGGATGGTCGGCTATAATGTGCAAGCGGCCGTCGACACGACGAACCATCTGATCGTCGCGCATGAGGTGACCAACGTCGGCACCGACAAGTCGCATCTTGCGAACATGGCCAACCAAGCGAAGGCGGCATTGGAGGCAGAAAACCTCGAAGCCTTCGCCGATCGCGGCTACTTCAAGGGCGAGGAGATCCTCGCATGCGATGAGGCTGGCATCACGGTCACGCTGCCAAAACCCCAGACATCGGAGGCGAAGTCGGAAGGCCGCTTCGGCAAGCAGGACTTCCGCTACGTGGCTGAGGAAGACATTTACATTTGTCCTGCCGGTGAGAAGCTCGCCCACCACTTCACGAACGAGAAAAATGGATTGGTCTTGCGCCGCTACTGGACCAATGCGTGCCGCACCTGCGCGGTGAAGGCTCAGTGCACGAAGGGACCGCAACGTCGCATCACGCGTTGGGAACACGAGCACGTTGTCGATGCCGTGCAGGCGCGCCTGGACAGAAATCCGGATGCAATGCGTACTCGTCGCGAGACGGTCGAGCATCCGTTTGGCACGCTGAAGATGCGGATGGGGGCGACGCACTTTCTGATGAAGACGCTGCCCAAAGTGGCGACTGAGATGGCGTTGCACGTGCTCGCCTACAACCTCACGCGCGTGATGAACCTCCTCGGTATCAAACCGCTCCTCGCCGCGATCCGGGCGTGAGGAGCGTGTACTGTTGTGCGCGCCGTGTGACCGTTCAGGTCGCTCAGCGCGGCCCGAGGTTGCGCCCGGATTGACTCCAGACCCGATGCAGCAAAAATAGGCTCAGCCGGTCACTTCGAGGTCCGTCGCGCCCGGCTGCTGCAGTTATTGGGGTACGAAAAACGTTTCCACACGGCCTGGACACGAAACGGACCTAAGCCGGCTGCCTAACGAGCCGGCAGGGGCAGAACGGACATCCCGCCGCAAGGCCGCGACGTCCGGGTATGACCCTGGCTGTGTAAAAACGCGAATGATCGAAACGCGGCGAGAATTACATCCTTCAGTTCGTTCACTGAGTTGAGTACGCTTACGGGTTTGAGGGCTAAAACAGTCTTGGACGAATAACTTCTTCTATCGCCGTCCGGCGTCTTGGCGACCCCGACCGGACATCGAAGTGTTGCTCTCGTGCGTTTTGTCGCTCAGGGTAGTCTGCTCATTACTTGATGCACCGGTTATGTAGTGGAAGGAGGGCGAAATGATACGTCTCGGTGTCCTTGTCGCTGTATGCTTCTGTTTTCAATCGGGATTTGCCCTAGCGGAGGATATCGCGGGACGACTTGCTGGTAGTTGGAAACTAACTTCATGGACGATTCAGATTATTGGCGGAGACGCTACAGAGCCTTTCGGTCCCAATCCCAAAGGTAGGGCGGTCTTTACGCAGGACGGGTTCTCGGCGTTCATGATCGCTAGGCCAGATCGCAAGCCGGCAACGAATGATGCGGACTCGGCCGCGCTCCTCAAATCGCTGATGGTCTACACCGGAAAATTTACCATCGACGGGGACAAGCTTACGACCGACGTCGATCTATCGTGGAACGAGATTTTGACCGGTACGTCCCAAGTCCGGTTCTTCAAGCTGGAAGGAGACAAGCTCTCCATTCGAACCGCCGAACAGGCCAGCGCAGTTCTTCCCGGCAAGCGAGTTGTAGGCACCCTCAATTGGGAGCGTGAGCGTTAAAGGGTCTTTCGGCAACTGACGGATCGCGCCGAAGGCAACTGTCTGCCGTTGTCACTTTTCGGACCTGACGAGCCCAGCTGGCGATGTCCGATCTTGAGGGCGAAGCAGACCTTCCAGTTAAATGCCCGGACTTCTGAGTTTGTTGAGGGTTTCGGATGCCGGCCGATCGCGGCGCTGCGGCTTGGACCGAGGCCGGCGTCCGAAAGCCGCCAAGGAAGGAACCCGCGGGAAATGTCAGGCGGTGGCGCGGCGAGCGCTGCGCTATGGATTTTTGTGTACGACGGAAGTGCGTGCTGGCAACCGACACTGATGAGTGTGCTGGCTGACGACGTAGCGGCGCATGATGGGTCGGTCGCAGGTAGGTGAATCTGGGATAAGCCAGCAAGATCGATGGCGAGTGTGACTTCGTAAAAGCATATTTGCGCAAACACCGCCGTTACGGATCGAGGGCCGGCGATCAAGAACGGGATTTTCAATCTGTGAGGTTGGCCATGTGATCATGACGTATCGATCCTGATCACGGTTGGCGGCGGCGGTCTGTATTGAGGTGTCGAACCGCGGTTGAAGGTCTCGATGATGTTCATGCGCCCGCCGCAACACGGGCACGGATGGGTGGTCTGGTCGTTTGCCGTGGCGCTATCGGGAGCCTGCTGCTTCTGCGCTTTTTGCGCAGGGCGTACCGCATCGATCAGTTCACGCGCTCGCGCGATGGTCTCGGCCTTGGTCCCACTCGCCAACAGCCCGCAGTGCCTGATGCGGTGGAAACCGTTCGGCAAGACGTGGATGAGAAATCGGCGGATGAACTCGCCCGGGTTAAGCGTCATGCTCTTGTAGCGGCCGGATCCCTCGATCCGATAGTCTTTGTAGCTGAACGTGACGCCGGTCGCGTTGGCGGCTATAAGGCGGCTGCTGGAGATCGCGACCCGGTGGGTGTAGCGGGACAGATAGGCGAGTACCTGCTCGGGTCCGGCGAATGGCCTTTTGCTATAGACGAACCACTTGGTCCGATGCAGCGGCGCGAGATAGGCCTTGAACGCGGCTTTGCAAGCGAGTTGGGCGTGGTCGGCGAAGAACTGCAAGCGGCCGGTCTCGTGTGCGGCGAGCAGCATCTGAAGCATCAAGCGGCGGAACAGTCGGGACAGGACCTTTACCGGCAAGAGAAAGTTTGGGCGGCAGCCGACCCAGCGGGTGCCGTCGAGCGATATCCCACCACCCGGCACGATCATGTGGACGTGTGGATGATGGGTCATCGCGGAGCCCCAGGTGTGGAGCACCGAGGTGAAGCCGATCTTGGCGCCGAGGTGCTTGGGATCGTCTGCAATCGTGCGCATTGTCTGTGAGGAAGCTTTGAACAGTAGATTGTAGACGACGGCCTTGTTCTGGTAGGCGATTGCGGCAATCCGCGCCGGCAGCGTGAACACGACGTGAAAGTAAGGGACGTCCAGCAGTTCTGACTTGCGCTGCTTCATCCATGCCAGCGCCTGCGAGCCCTGGCACTTGGGGCAATGTCTATTACGGCAGCTGTTATAGGCGATCTGCGTGTGAGCACAGTCCTCGCAACGCATGACATGGCCGCCGAGAGCCACCGTGCGGCAGCTCTCGATCGCCGACATCACCTTCAACTGGCCAAGGCTGACGTGACCTGCATTAGCTTTACGCCAGGCGGGCCCGTAGTCGCGAAAGATATCCGCGATCTGAAGGGCGGGGCGAGCCATGATCGCCGTGGCTTATGCCGGCGGCTTGTCCTCCGGTGTCAGCGGCGTGAGCCGATCCAACGGGCTCATGACCGCGCGGATCACGTTGGTGGCCACCTGTGCGTAAAGCGCGGTGGTGTCCACCCTGGCATGCCCGAGTAAAACCTGAATCAAACGGACATCGGTCTTCTCTTCGAGCAGGTGGGTGGCAAAGCTGTGTCGCAATGTATGAGGCGACACTCGCTTTTTGATCCCCGCCCGATCGGCCGCGACATGAACGACGCGATTGAATTGCCGCGTCGTCAGCGGCAGCAGCGGATCACGGCCCGGAAACAGCCAGACCGTGGGCCGGGCGATACGATACCAATCGCGCAGTAGCTCCAATAGCAGCGGGGAAAGCATTGCAAAACGATCCTTGCGCCCCTTGCCCTGCTCGATGCGCAGCAGCATCCGCTCGGAATCGATGTCCGACACCTTCAGCGCCACGACTTCGGAAACCCGCAGTCCAGCGCCATAAGCGGCGCTCAGCGCGGCCTTGTACTTCGGCCCGGGGGCCGCCTCCAGCAGCCGTGCGATCTCCTCCAGGCTCAAGATTACCGGGATCCTGCGCGGCTCCCGCACGAAGGTGAGGTACCTTGCCAGCTCGGGGCGGTCGAGCGTTACGGTGAAGAAGAAACGCAACGCCACAACCGAGCCATTGATGCTTGGTGCCCGGGCGCCGGTCTGTGTCTGGTGTAGCTGGAAAAGGCGAAGATCTTCAGGCGTGGCCGTATCTGGCGCGCGGCCGAGAAAGGCTGTGAAAGTCCTGACGCGTCGGATATAGTCATTGCGCGTCTTCTCGACGAAGTTGCGCACCGTCATGTCTTCGATCATGCGCCGGCGCAGCGGGTTGATGGGCTTCTCGCTCATTGGGAGCTCCTGTCTTGAGGTTGGAGTTTGTGAACCCCCGATCCTCAAGACGGAGCGACCGCCCGTCACCTGTGCTCGTTCAAATAGTTACCGCCGAAGACGTACCCCCCGACCGCGCCGCCAGCACCTCCCGCGTGAGCGGGTTCGTTCTTTGGACCCGAGGGCGACATAGCCGGGATTGAAATCCCGCGGCGCAGTAGTTCCTGCCATAGCTGTGGCGAGCTATCCTTTCAGCCGGAGGCACGGGGGGTCTTGCCCAGTGAAACGTCGCGATTTCATTACGCTCTTTTGCGGCGCGGTGTCGGCGTGGCCCCTCGCGGCGCGCGCACAGCAGCCATCGGTCCCCGTGGTTGGTTTTCTCGGCGCGACCACGCCAGAGTCCAGCCCACTCTACCTGGAGGGATTCCGGCGCGGCTTAAGCGAGACCGGGTTCGTCGAGGGCCACAGCGTCAAAATTGAATACCGCTGGGCCGAGAACCGCTACGCGCAGTTGCCGGCGCTGGCGGCCGACCTCGTCAGCCGCAAGGTGGACGTCATCGTCGCCGACGGCGGGAGCGTTTCGGCACTGGCGGCCCAAAAGGCGACGGCGACGATCCCGATCGTTTTTGCAGGCATGGGGGCCGATCCGATCAAGGTCGGTCTCGTCCCCAACCTCAATCGACCGAATGAGCTCAGTGCGAAGAAGCTGGAGATTATACACGGCCTGGTGCCCGCGACGATTGCCGTCGCTTTGCTCGTCAACCCGGACGGCCCTACCCTAACAAACGAGGCGTGCCCTCCTTGACATCACCATTGGGCAGGCCGCGGTCCAAAAGCGCAGCGTCGAAGCGTATCTAACGCCACCGCACCGCATCTTGAATCTACCAATCGCGTCACTTTGACTATGGGCTGATCGCTTCCGGCCTTCACCAATAGGCAGACATATTCAGAGTCGGTGAAACGCTCAAATTGCAAAAAGTCACGATTCTCGTTGAGTCGTTAATTTCACTTGAAATAGGACTTTAGTCGAGCGAAGAACTCGCTCCCCTCCGTGTTAAGCATATTCTGCAGCTCATTTCCGAGTTCGTAGTTCATCGCGTCCCACTCGGCGTCGCGAAAGGCAAAAACGGCCCAACTCCACCTGAATTCGCCTAGAATATCGAGCACATCAAAGAGATAGCGTTGCGCGCCGGCAACCTCTCGGCAAACGCCGCATTCCCCGACGAAGATATTCTGGTCCGCTATAGCATGCTTGGTTTGCCAATCTTTCACCTCTCCCAGGAAGGTCCGGATCGTCTCTTTGTCCCAAAAGATGGAGTCTCCCCATTTTGAATCCGGCCAATTCCTGATCAGGCCGGGATACGCAAAGCGGGAACGGTTCAGCCCGCGGATCGTGTAGGCGGGGGGCGCATACATGTGGAATGAGTAGACGATCCCGGGGTCGTCGTAAGTCTGAAGGAATTGTAACGTGCGTGGACTCGCCCAGTAGGTCGATTCTAGAATGATCCGCGTCTCGGAATCCCATTCTCGAATTGCTCCGATGGTCTTTTGGTAGAGGGCGTTCAGTGTCCCGGCATAGGTCGCTGACATTTCGTCGAGATATCCCTGGGCAACATCGTCTGGCGTGAAGGGTTCATTCAAAAGATCGTAGCCCACCACATTCTCAAGATGCCGGAGATTTTGCGCCAGTAGGCTCCACAGGGCGACGTAACGGTCGCCATACTCCGACGAGCACCATAGCCGAAAGTCATATTGCTCGGAATCCAGTGCAAAGATTCTTCCGGGCACGTGCCCGAGTGCAACGATAACCTTGATCCCGTGATCTGCCGCACGCTGAATTCCCGCGACCAGCCGATTAATCGTCTGCTCGCATACTAGACTTTGCTCGCCCTTTTCATCTATCAGGTAACGAAAATCCTGCGCATCTCCCACTGCGCCAAACCGAACGACGGTGATGCCTGCCTTGTGCGCGCTTTCGAAGTCCGCGTCGTCGGCCTCCGAGAACATGTTGATTCCGCCAAAACCGAAATTCCAACACGCGTTCTTCTCGCTTATCAGTCTCCGCTCGGCTGCTGCCTCACACCTTCCAATTCCAGAGCGCTGCATAGCAAAAGGCCAACCCAAACGCATATGATGGATGTAAAAGTTGATCCGTTGCTCGATAACCTTGGGATTATGGTAAAGTGCGACTCTGCGGATCGTCCGCGCAATCGGTAAATGAGATGGCTGCTGTCGCCTCAATCTTCCAGATCGGAACTTTGAGAATGTGGGAGAACACAAACGACAACCAGTAATCGTCGACCAGCCCAAACTCATAACGCTCCATCGGGTGGGCAAGCGCCTTTTGCATTAGGCGCTTGGGGATCAAGCAATTGTCAGCATGGAGGAAGTGAACCTGGCGATCGCTTTTGGATTCATCGAAGAAGGTGAGATGCTGGTAATCGGTCCAAAACCGCTCCGGTTCCTCCTCATCCAAGATATGGGGTTTGAAGACGTGACCGCGGCAACAAAGGACAGACTTGGGTCCGTACTCCCTCGCTTTTTCCATAAACAACGAGATGTAGCCTGGCAAAGGCTTTACATCATCGTCGCAGACAAGAATGAATTCGCTTCGAATAAGGCTGGCAATCGCCAGTCTGATGACACAGTAAAAATTCTCGGTCGAGTGTATGACTTTCAAGTTGATCTGAGCTTTGTATTTCTCGTAAAGGTCATCTATCTCCTGGCGAGCGTCATAGTTGTTGTTCCAAACAATGACCTCAAAGCTGCCGGCGAAGGTTTGCTCGGCAAAAGCTTTCAGCAGTGCATCCATGTTGTAGACGCGTTTATAGGAGCAGATCACCACCGAGACGTCGAAGGTCTTCAGCGTCGGCGACTGGCTTGCTGGCAATGGCAGACTGCGATAAATGGCAGAATTCTGCAGGGCCGAAAGGAAAGATTCTCCGGTTAGCGCTGCTTTCATCGGAGAACGACTTAGATATTCCGACGTTTCTCGGATCAAGGCAGGTTGCTGGAGCTTGGCTTCCGCCTCTTCAATTGAGGAATAATAGAAAGGATAATCCTCTCCAAGATATTCGACCACTCCGGGCAAGCGGTTGATGAGGAGGGGGGTGTTCCTGGCGATGCACTCTACCACGGTCGTATTGGCCGGGGCGTCCAAGAGATTCAGAAAGACGGCGCTGTCCTCCAGCAACGAATCATATTCATCGTCCGTGACCCGGCCAAGTGGAGTAACCGAATCATTCTGCACTATCGACGCCCACTTGAAGCCCTCGTGCACAAGCAGTTGCTTTGAAAAGCCTGGCGCCTTCAAGTCGTAGTAGGACTGGAAATTTCGAAGAAACTCGCCCCCACATACGATCCGCCTTGGTGAGCGAGCGAGGAAGCGTTCCAAGGAAAAAAGCCGTTGGGTGGGTTCCGCGGGATAAGAGATGCGTGCAATTGGGATCTCGCAGCCGGCGCTTTGCAGGTAATCCTTCACATAAGACGACAGGACGAAGAGGCCAAGGCAATTCTGTGCATTCGTCTTCCAATACTCATCCTTTAGCAATCGCTCCAAATCCGGAAACCACTCTAAATTATGTTTGGGCACCTGGTGGATGAAACCCACCCATGGCTCCGTGACGATCCTGCGCTTGGCCACCTCGTCTTCCACTGAATCAATAAAGCGTACTCCATCCTCGCAATGCAGGTGTTTGGCAATTAAGCCGCAAACAAACTTCCAACCTCCGCGGTGGTGCTGCCACGGAGTAAGGTTTTCCGCTTTCAGTTTTCTCGCCGGTGTGAAGGGGCCAATGGTCAGCATGTGTGAAATCCGTGCCTATAACTCAACCCGCGCTTCTCACCTCCAAACGCCGCTGATACGCCCTCTTAATGTCGGCGACGCGCCGCGCGTATTCTCTAATGTCGAGATCGTATTGCCCAGGACGCCGTTTGTTGAATTTGATCATTAGCGGGGCCTGCGCCTGGACATCCTGCAGAAAATGGTCAAAATTCCGGCGTGCGCTAAAGTGGATTAGATCAAGGCGCTCTTCGAAGTAATGTCCCGGCGAGACCTGCAGTGACTGTACGAACACGCCATATAGCGCAAACTCGGTCCAGAACTGCGAGTTTAAGTCGTCACTGTATTTGAGTAAAACGCCCACAATATTATCACTGTGCAACATTTCGACATGGCGGATCAGCGCTCGGGCATTTTGCTTTGAAAAAATCTGGTTTGCGGCCCGAAATCCGGCGAGGTGACAAGGAGCGTGCAGACGGAGGAAGTTTCGTGATTGCAGTTCCCATGCAACGTCGCGAAAATCATTCACGGCATACACATACTCCCCATGGGAGAGAAAGTGGTGCTCGTCGAAATCAAACCCAATGAGCGTATTGGAGTCCAGGATGAGATAGTGCTCATGGTCGATGATATTCGCAGCGACGATCTTTATGATTTGCTGCGTAAACCACGTGTCTGGAAACTCTGCGGTAAATCCCGCGGCTCTGACGACCTCCTCCGCGGTCAGGAGGGTAGTACTCTTTCCGACTACTTCCGCGAACTGATCGCGCTCGTGGCTAGGGACGATGACATAAATGCGACCGTGCACGCGGCTGTGGCTCGCCAGATCGGTTTGCAACTGAAGAAACGGAACTAAATCCGGTGCTCGAGTTTTTATAACGATATCCAACGGCCTTTCCATGGCGGTCCTCTATATGGAACGCCTCGGCAGGCGTTCAAAATGCGTCATGCGATGGCCTTTTGATATCGAAACGCCTTCGCGGAGCTGCAGGGCTTGTGCAGCGGGGTTAATTCCATCGCCTTTTCGCGGCAAAATTCACGGACTTGGCCTGCTGGAATATTTCCGAACTGGTTGAATACCACAATCGTGCTTCCACTTTGGAAGCTCGGGCTAAATACGTGCCACATCGCTTCATTCGAAGCGCGGTCGTGCGCGAAATCCATAACCAGAATTCCGATCTGCCCGCCCCCCCACTCGAGAGCCGGACGAGCAAATTTCTCCGCGCCTATCTTCAAGACCGACTGATGCACATCGATCAGGTCTCGGAAGGGCTCAGCATAACCCCAGAAATGCTTTAGGAACGATTCACCTTCGCGAATGTTCGCTGCCAGCAGTTCCGGATCCTCCGTATAAGTCTTCATCCAATCGCGCCAAACGAATGAATCATAAACATGAATAGTTTTCTGTTGCCGGTCCGGGTTTTGCGAGAGCCCTTCGGCTAGGCACGCAGTTGAGGACCCCATCCAGCTTCCCAACTCCACGATGTCTCCAGGCTCCTCGAATGTCCTCGCCAGCCACTTGTAGTAACCGAGGGTTTCTTTACAGAGCATGGTCGGAATCCGTTGCACCAGCCCAGATAACTCCTCGCGCTCCCATCCGAGCCTTTGAAGTGCATCCGCCGCCGGCGTGGTCTCAACGTAGCGAATGCATTCTTCAAAAAATGTTCGGATTTTTTGATCGTAAAACTCGGAGTCCTCCAACTCACTTAGGACGGAGTGCAAATTGTCGAGCAGAGCAGCTTTGTCGTTCGGTAGCTCTTCACGAAAGTAATCCTGGATGGCTCCTATCATGAGAAGAACGCGCATACTAATCGCAGCCACGGCATATTTGTCGAAAAAACTCCTGCCATCAATCACATCGTGAATTTGTTGACACAAGCGAGGCCCAAGCTCCGCTTCCCGCATGCTGGAAGGATCGAAGGCGATGGATGCATCGGATGCGGCTGCGGAAGTAGGAATGGCTTGTACCTCCGAGTCCTGCCGGGCGCCGAGCGTCCGGTTGACACATCATGGAGCCGGCCGTAATTTCCTCGCTGGCCATGGCTCAAAGATAGCAGTTTCCCTCGTGGAGCGCTAGAAATATTGCCGGCATGAATTATAACGCGCCAACGGAATTTGATCTTCAAGAGCTCGTAGACGAGTATGGTCTGGGCGCCGTAAGAGATACGCGAAAGGCCAAGGGCGGCGAGGTCAACGATAACTGGATCGTGCGCACAGCCACCGGGACTGTCGTTGTACGTGGCGTGTCCAAGGGCCGCTCCCGCCGCGATATCCAGTTTGAGCATTCGTTTATCAGAGCGCTCGGCCGCGAAGGCTTTCCGTACCGCCTACCTCACCCCCTCCGCACTCGGACCGGCTGCGCCGTCGTGAAGAAAAGCGGCATTTATGTTTGGCTGTATGAATATATTGAAGGGTCCAACTCACGGCCGCTCCGGGAGGACGTCATTGCCCAGATGGCGCACGCCATGGCGACGGCTCATAATGCGGCCCGGCGGTTCTCTCTACGGCAAGTGAAAAAGAGTCCCATCGCACTCGAAGACCCGTGGCTTGTGCATGCGCTCAGGCATTTGCAACTGAAGCTGACGGATTCTTTAGACGAACAATGCCGTTTTTTCGCGGCGCGTGTTCAGGAGTGCATCGGTATTTTGGAGTACCACCGTTGCACACGGTATCACGCGCTACCCCGCCTTCCCATCCACGGAGATATGTGCGTGGCGAACGCAGTATTTTCTGGCCGACGGCTCACCGGAATAATCGACTTTGGGCACTGCTGCTCGGATACCGCGATCCGGGATATTACCATCGCCCTACGCTACGAGTGCGCAAACCGGAAGCATCGCTTCAAGCTGGATCTCCAAGCCGCACGGCACTTTCTACGCGTCTACCACGAGATCGCTCCGTTGTCGCGCGAGGAGATCGCGCTGATACCGGCGATTGCCATGGCAGAAGCAGCAGATTTGTTTTGGTGGAGGGCATTCCAGAGTGCCAATAAGCGAACCGAGGCTACGGCCTCCGTTCATGAACTGAAGCGGCCATTCAAGGCTTTGCAATGGTATAACCGGCACGAAGCAGAGATCGCGCGAGCGTTGCGACTGTGAACATGATGACTTTTCAACTTATGCCTTCGGTTCATCCAGCCAGAGCGCTACTCGAAACGCTCTGTCGCCGTTCGAGCATTATCGACAATGAAGGAGCCTTTTACGAAGCGGGCTTCGAGGTACGAGTAAAAAAGTTGCGAAGCCTCATGCGTGTCGCGACCCACCCCGCGCTTGCCACATACATCTTCAAGGTATTCTTTGTCGAAGAACGGAAATGCGAACGAGAAAAATCGCGCGGATGGAAAGGCTTTCCGACCCGTTGCAGACAGGCCGACCGGATTTGCGGGGTTATTCAGGAGCGTGGAATTCGGCACTTCAAGGTGCCTCACAAGTGGCTGTTCTATCCACCCTATCATCCTTCTTGCGGTCTCGACGACCAGCCCATGATCCTGGTCGCTGAGTACCAGGATTTACTCTCGCGAAGGGAAAATGAACACGCTTGGCTTAACTCAGTCACGGAGGGTCATCTTGACGAGCTGTACGCAATCATCGATGGCGCTGGAGGCGTTAGCTGCCGGCCAGATAACATTGCCCTCACCAGACAAGGTCAATTTTCCTTCATTGATACTGAACATTCCAGCGAGACCCGGGATTACGAGAGCATCACTCCATACCTAACGAACCGAATGTGCCGATATTGGGCGGATCTAACCCGAGGAAGGGCCAACTGAGGCGGAATACCGGCAGGGAACTGCAGCCGTCGTCGCGTAGCGGATACGATCAAGGGCCGGTGCCCGAAGCGTTTTTTGACAATCCGGTAAAGACGATGGGGGCCGGGCGTCAAATTTCTGTCATATTTCAGCCGACAACTGCAGATTGCCTGTCACAAAAGAACAAACCGTCAACGCGGTTTGATGGGGGCGCGCCGTGCGTGATCTGACAGGCCGTGTCGTAATGGTGGCCGGTGGCGCCGGGTTTGTCGGTTCAGCAATTGTCAGGGAACTGCTCCAAAAAGGTAGCACTGTTGTCTGCTACGATAATTACTTGCACGGGCATCCGGCTCACGTTGCCGGTCTCGCCGGTCCTCTCACCGTCATTCACGGCGACGTGCAAGACGATTGGTCATTGTTCAAGGCTCTTCGGGACCATCAGGTCGAATACATTATTGATTGCGTTGGCGACACGTTCGTCCCCACCGCCTATATTATGCCTGCACGGTTCTTCGATATAAACGTCGGAGGCACACTTCATGTCCTTAGGGCGGCGCAGGCACTGTCGATTAAGCGCATTGTATACGTTTCATCGACCGAAGTGTATGGCGACGCACGCAGCGCCAAATGCACCGAAGAAAGTCTTCTAAATCCTGTCAATACGTACGCGGTTTCGAAGGCTGCCGCCGATCGGCTATGCCACACTTACTATCTCGAGCATGGAGTTCCAGTTGTCATCGCGCGGATATTCAATTGTTACGGACCGCGCGAAACCGAACCATACGTAATCCCCGAGATAATTGCGCAACTGAATCGTGGCCCACGCATTTCGTTGGGTAATGTCAAAGCCGAAAGAGACTTCACTTTCGTGCATGACACGGCCAAAGCACTTATTTCGGTACTCACATCGGATGTGCCAAACGGAGAAGTAGTCAACGTCGGCTCCGATACGAGCTACAGCGTCGAATGGCTCGCTCGCAAAATTGCAGAGATCATGGAAGTAGAGTTGCTTCAAATAGTTGCGGATCCGACAAGATTCCGGCGACGGGATATTGACCGGTTCCGCTGTGACAATACGAAATTACGGAAGTACACCGACTGGAAACCCATGGTGGGAATTGACGAGGGACTAAAAATCACTGTTGACTGGTTCCTTGCCAACGGAGCCCGCTGGAGCTGGGAAAACTTCGTCGATGGTACCGCCATTTACCGATAAGTAGAAATGGGGCTGCAATGGCTGTCCTCGTCCCGGTAAGCCGGCCCTACATCTGGGGCGAAGAGAAGACGAAATTATGCGAGGCGATCGACGGCGGCTGGGTATCGTCAAAAGGTCCGTTTTTGGACGAGTTCGAGAAACGGTTTGCGGAGAAAATCGGCGTAGGACACGCAGTAGCGGTAAGCAGCGGTACAGCAGCGATTCACCTGGCGCTTAACGTTCTCGATCTCCAGAAGCATGATGAGGTCATCGTCCCTGATTTTACCATGATTTCTCCAGTGCTCGCGGTCTTGGCTTGTGGTGCGATTCCCGTTCCGGTCGACGCGGATGGCACGTGGAATATCGACCCGGATGCTATAGAGCGGGCGATCACTAAGAAGACGCGGGCGATTCTCGTTGTGCACACTTATGGACATCCAGCCAAGGTCGATCGCATCATCGACATAGCGCGGCGCAACAATCTTTGCGTGGTCGAGGATGCGGCTGAGGCGTTGGGAGCCCGGGCATTCGGTCGCGCGATCGGGTCGTTCGGTGATATCGCAATATTTAGTTTTTATGCGAATAAGGTCTTGACGACAGGCGAGGGCGGTATGGTCGTCACCAATGATCCCCAACTGTGCGAACGCCTGAAGGCAAAACGCAATCTCTGTTTCGGTGCAGACGAGGAGAGCCGTTATATCCATGACGACATCGGGTTTAATTATCGCATGACCAATCTCCAGGCGGCGATGGGCGTTGTGCAGCTGCAGCATCTAGACGAAGCGGTCGAGGCGAAAATCGCAATCGCACGCCAGTACAATGCGCTCCTCGCCAATGTTCCCGGCATCGCCACCCCCCCGGACACGGCGTGGGGGCCGAATGTCTTTTGGGTCTACGCGGTGTTGATCGAGGACGAGTTCGGATTGGATCGAAAGGCGGTTCAGTCGGAGCTAAAGCGGAACGGGATCGAAACGCGTCGGTTCTTCCATCCCCTACATCGGCAACCAATCATGCCAAAGGCGGGCATCAGACAGACCTTTCCCAAATCAATCAGGCTCTCCGAACGAGGGATATATCTTCCCTCGTTCATTGGTATGGGCTCGTCGACGATAGAACAGGTCGTCGCCGCCCTTACGGCGGTCCGTAGATAGGCAAGCGATACGGCGTCTTTGAGCGTGAAGACGGAGCTGGAATGTCCACTTTTCCAAGCTGCATCCATGATTGGACGATTCGACGTTCGGAAGGGCAGATATGCATCTGTGGCAAAATGCGCATCGAACTCAAAGTTTGGTCGACGACGATGGGATCATCTCAGGCGACAAGCTTCGGCCCGGCTTGACTGGTCTCTCTCAACTTGCCCGTCGTACCATCCAGCTGCCGCCGAGCGATGAGGGCGTCGATCTTGGCACCATCACACTCGGCGATCGAATTGGTAATGCAGGTCATTATGGATTTCTATACGAGATCATTGGTCACCCGGATGCGGCGTTGAAGTTGATCCATCTTGCGCGCTCGGGCCCTCCAAGTATCGTACGACAGGTTTCAGGCTATCGTCTGATCGAGGCGTTTCCCGCTGAGATTCCAACTGTAAACATCCATGCCTCACATTACGGCGGCGATCATGAAGCGTCCTATCTCGTCGTCGAAAATCTTTACAAAGGCCGTTGGGCGAATTGCGACGTCGTCGTGGCTCCGAGCGCGCTTGGCGAAAGGGAGCGAGCCGCGGCACGCCGCCTCTATAACAATCTGGCGGAAAGAAATATTGTTGCTGTGGACTGCCACAAAGATAACCTGTTTTTCTTAAACGAAGGTTCGGGAGACTTGATCGCCGGGATCCTGGATCACGATTATATCTTCAACATGAAGGATATTGCGACGCTTCCCCAACGCATAGTGAAGCGCTTGTTTACTCTCGCCGGCCCAGCCGGCGGTCCAGCTTGGTCCGCCCTTGACAGTACCATGAAGGGCGGAAGAATTTCAGCGAAAGAATTCATGGAGGTCTTTTATCAGACCAAGATTGCCATATAGCGCCCATTGTCTTGTCTGTGGTGCCGCCATCCAGACTCGGAAGTCGAAGCTGTCAGATGATCTTCCCCAACAAGCTGACATTGCGTCTCATTCAATCAAGGGGCGCCCCACGTTCGATACACCTGGATGTGTGGTCGTACTGGAGAGTTCAATCGGACCACTTTTAGCGGACCGCCGTTCAGCGAATTCGCCCGCCGCGTCGAGCACGGGGTACGCAACTGAGCAAATATGCGAATGGATCCGCCTGAGATCACGCAGTACGTCAAGATGGAGAGATGTGGTTTCTATCGACTCGGGGCGGCCCTCTCGCAGCAGATCAAGATGCCGTTCGGTGGCTGCGAGTTCCACGCTGCGCAAGAGAGCCTTTTCTGCGAGCAGTTTGCGGGCTTCACCGACATCGCCGGACATAAAGACACTGAAGGTGATCCGCAAAGAATCCATCGTGCGCTTGTGGAAAACCGAAAGTTCTTCGGCGCCTTCTGGAGAAAACTGAAACCGGCGCTTGATCTTCTTGGTCGCCAGTTCGCTCAAATTCTTGTCTATAATGTCGCCGATGTGCTCAAGGTTAATGGCAAAGGAGATCATTGCCCGCTGCCCCTCACGTTCGTCGAGGCTGCCGCGGGTAATTTTTGTAACGTAGAGCTTGATCGACTTGTCGAGGCTGTCGACAATGTCGTCCATCCTTGAGACCTGATCGACAAGCGCTCGGTCGTCGGTCATTATCGCCGCCATCACTTTCCGCAGCATGATCTCGACATGGTCGCCCATATGCAACGCCTCGCGCGCCGCATCAGCCAGGCCAGCGACGGCGTCTCGAGCGCACTCTCGTCGAGATACCGCGGTCGGGACGGATCGGTTTCCTGGACACGCTTAGGCAGCAACATCTTGAGTAGCCGCGCCATGCTGTCGAGCAGGCCTATGAAGATAACTGCGCTCGCGATGTTGAATGCAACGTGGAACAGGGCGGTCGCCTTGGCGAGGTCAGGCTGCCAGAATTGTAGATGATCCGCGATCGGGTGCAGGAATGGTGTTACCAGCAGGACGCCGACCAACCGATTGACGAGGTTGCCCATTGGGAGCCGATAGCTGGATTATCGCGCGTGCGCCCTCAAAAATCGGGTTAATGGCGCTGCCCAGATTGGCCCCGAGCACCAGGGCCAACGCCGCATAGGGTGAAACGAAATGTGCATAGGCAAGCGACATTACCAATAGCACGCTGGCGACGCTTGAATGCACTACCCAGGTCACAAACGCGCCGAAGAGAACGCAGAGCACTGGGTCGCCAGTGATGGCGTCCATGAAGACCCTCACACCCGGCGCATTCTCGGCCGGAGCGAGCGTGTCGAGCAGGATATGCAGCGCCAACAGCATCAGGCCGAGTTCGATCGAAACGCGGCCGATATCCTTGATGCGCGAGCGGGGACCGCTGCGGAACGCCACCAGTCCGATAATAAACAGAACCGGAGCGACGGCAGCGATATTGAACGACAGAACCTGCACGATCAGCGTGGTGCCGACATTGGCACCTAGTACCCACTTTTCTTAGATCGTGAGTTGTGATTTAACATCGGGATGATACCCGAAGCAAGAGAAGTCCACCTTTCGAAGAGAGATCGCGAGGTGCTTGAGGGGCGTTGTCGCTCACCGGTGACAATGCAGCGCGATTTGAAGCGGGCGCGGATCGTTTTGTTGGCGGCGGCCGGGCGCAGCACGCGGTCGATCGCCAAGGAAGTCGGTGTCCAGCCTCGGATTGTCAGCCTTTGGCGGCATCGCTATGCCGACCATGGCCTTGAAGGGCTGCAAGACAAGCCTCGGCCTGGCAAGCAGCCGATCTATACGAAGGCCACCGACAAGCGGATTTGCGGCTGCTGGACAAGCCGGCACCGGAAGGGTTTGCACGCTGGACCGGGCCGCTGCTGGCCGGGGCGCTGGGCAATGTTGACGTCCAATATGTCTGGCGGTTCCTGCGCAGCCACAAGATCGACCTCGTGGTTCGCAAGTCCTGGTGCGAGAGCAACGACCCGAACTTCACGGCCAAGGCCGCCGATGTTGTCGGCCTCTACGTCGCCCCGCCCGCGAAGGCCATTGTGCTATGCGTGGACGAAAAGCCTTCGATACAGGCTTTGGAGCGAGCGCAGGGCTATCTGAAGTTGCCCAATGGTCGCGCCTTGACCGGCCAGAGCCATGACTACAAGCGGCATGGCACGACAACGCTGTTTGCGGCGCTCGAAGTCGCCACCGGGAAGATCATCGCGACGCATTCAAAACGCCGCCGCCGTGTCGAGTTTCTCGACTTCATGAACAGTGTCACCACGGCTTTTCCGAACCGGAAGCTTCACGTCATCCTCGACAACCTCAACACCCACAAAAAAAACGAGCATTGGCTCAAAGCCCATCCAAATGTGCAGTTTCATTTCACGCCGACAAGCGCGTCCTGGCTCAATCAGGTCGAGGTATGGTTCTCGATCTTGCAGGGGCAGTCGCTTAGCGGCGCCTCCTTCACAAGCCTCAAACAGCTCCAGGAGCACATCGATGCCTACATTAACGCATACAACGACAAGGCTGAGCCCTTTGTCTGGACCAAGAAAAAGGTCCGTCAACGCCGCTTCAAAGGCCGCCGTATCACTCAACTCTGATTTATGATGGCGAGTGATGGGCACCAGGCTGACGAGCCCCTAGGAGGTGAATGAAATCGTTATCAACGCGGTCGCGGTACTGCTCTGGAGCAGCGCGGTAAGGCTGAGGCCGGCCGCGAAGCGGCGAAACGGTTGTTCAGCGCCTTGGCCAGCAAGAGTTGCAGATCAGGGCCAAACGCGCGCAAAATTCCGCTGTGGACCATATGCAGGCCCCACAGCAGCAGCGCCACGCCGCCCATCAGATCAAGCAGAACCATCGTTCCCATGCTCGTTTGCTTCCCGCCAACTCGAGTTGAAGAGTAAAGCTACCGCCAAACGTCCCCCGATCAACGATTTATTGAAGACGTTATAGCGGAGGATCCCTCGCATTAACTGCGTCGTCTGAATCTGACTTCACCTTTAAAAAGAAGCCATTATAATGATTGACGAATCTGCCATCAACGCAAGGGGCAGTTAGCTGGCGAAATGGCAAAGTCCTCAAAGCTAATCGTCGCGAAGCGCGGCAAAGTCCTTCTGGTCAGGCGCAGACGCGATCGGTTGTGGATGTTCCCAGGCGGCCGAAGACGCCCACGCGAAACCGAGAAGGAATGTCTTCGCAGGGAGATCAAAGAGGAACTGCCAAAGCTTAGGCTTGGGCCCGTCCGGCTTTGGAAAGAGGTGAAGTCCAAGAATTGCCTCACTGGTAGAAAAATGAGCGATGCAATTTTTATAGCCAGTAAGGCCTCGGGCCGCTTGAAGATCGGCGATAAAAACGAGATCGACAAAGCGATCTGGCACAAGCCGCGCGGCATTCGGCTAACACCCACTTCACGCTACATAAGGGACAAGCTGTTTCCTGGGTCATAAGCTGTAACAAGCCATGGTTAGAGGGGTTATTCGCGCCGGTATGCCCGCTGACTATCGCTCCCGGTCTAAGAACGAACATCGTCAGACCGGCGGCCATTTGGTCCGTTTAGTGTCAAGAGACTTATGCACCGCAGCAAACGGCGTCCTCGATCGTCTCGTCAACGGGCAGGGATAATGCTTGGGAGACGGCGATACCGAGCGCGTGGCTTGCAGCACGGCCTAGACGGGAACCCAATCGAGCGCTCCGTGATGACACAATTAGAAGGGACACCTTATCGGGCGCACCCGAACTTTCTAAGCAATTGCAGGCTCATTCACTTGATAACTGGACACGTGCTGCCATTGTCATAAAATATTCATACGCTTCCCAATGGAGATAGCATTGAACGCGCGGCCACCATTCGTGAGCGATTCTTGCATCGCCATTGCCGTGCAAACGGGTGAAGGGGCGCAAGTCGAACTTAGGCTGCTTGCCCCTCAAGGAACCCTCAAAAAACTGCGCGAGGCTCCCGTCATTGTGCAGCATGCGCGCAACCGGGGCGCGTTTCGCCGGCTGGAAACAGTGTATTACGACACGCCCGAGCGGCTACTGTTCCAACATGGCATGTCGCTGCGCGTGCGGCGCAGCGGCAAACAGTTCATTCAGACGCTTAGGCTTCAATCCAATATCAGGCAACGACGGCAGTGGGAAGCGCCGGTCGAAGGCGACACTCCTGATCTGGCGCGGTTCCCCGCTGACGAGGTCGGCGATCCGTTGACGACGCTGACCAACGACGCGATGGTGCCGGTTTTCGCAACGAAGTTTCGCCGGCACGCGCGGCAGCTCGATCTGCCCGATGGGTCGGTTGAAATCGTGTTCGACGAGGGGACGATCGAAGCTGGTACGCGCCAAGAAGTTCTTTCCGAAATCGAACTCGAGTTGACGAGCGGCAATGCCGGCGTCCTGTTCGATCTCGGAACGCAGTTGCTTGACGCTGCGCCGCTGCAGATCGGCATGCGCAGCAAGTCGGAACGCGGCTATGCGCTCGCGTTCAACCTCGTGCAGCCGGCGACGAAAGCCGAACCAGTCGGCATCAGCGCCGAGCATGTGGTTGACGACGTCATCGCGCAGCTGGTGGGGGCGTGCTGGCATCATCTTCTGAGAAATCACGCCGTAGCGGAGGAGGGATCGGACCCCGAAGGCGTGCATCAGATGCGCATCGCCTTGCGACGTTTGCGGACGATCTGTGCGCTGTTCCGACGCTATATTCCGTCACCTGCATTCCGGGCGATCAACGTCGAAGCGAGATGGCTGATGCAGCAGCTCGGCCCGGCGCGGGATTGGGATGTTTTCGCCGTGGGGATCGTCACTCACCTGGTCATGGAAGCTCCGGAGATTGACCTCGGCGGCCTTCACGAGGCGGTCGAACAGCAGCGCAAGTCGAGCTATCGCGCCGTGCAGGCCGCTCTCGCCGATCCTCGTTGCAGCCGTTTCCTGCTCGGACTGGGGCAGTTAGTAGAACGCCGCAGCTGGCGCAACGAGATCGACAGCGAAGCGCTGGCCGTCCTGTCGCAGCCGATGGCGACACTTGCCGATAAAATTCTGACGCGATTGCATCGTAAGGCGCGCAAGCGTGGCGCGCATTTCCGGCAGCTCAATGCCGATGCGCAACACGATCTAAGAATTGACATCAAGAAGCTGCGCCATGCGGCGGAGTTTCTGTTGCCGCTTTGCGCGACGTACGCACTTGCGAAGCGCTATGTGGCGCTGCTTGCCAGGCTCCAGGCTAGCCTGGGACGCGCGCGCGACATCGCAAGCACGCGTATCCTGCTCGATGCCATCGGCCAGGACGACCAGCCTGCGCTTCATTTTGCCATCGGCGCGGTGACCGGCTGGCGAGCCCGCGATCAGCTAGCTGTGGCGAAAACGCTGCGCAAGAGATGGCGGCGGTTCAAGGCGACGCCGGCATTTTGGAGCCGGTGAGTTCACGCACGCTCTTCGGCTCGTGGGTGGGTGAGGGCTACAATGCTGACCGCATGGTTTTTGAGTGCTGAACGACAAGGCCAAAACGATCGAGTGCACGATAGAGTGTCACCTTGGCGTTCGCTGCGTGCAGAGGACGTGACATGAGTACAAAAAAGCCGCCAGGAGAATGCATCACCCACCTCCTGACGGCTTTGCCAAGCCTCTCGCAGAACCTTGACCCCTCCACACCCGCATTGCGTTTCGGCGGGAAAACAGCGCCGACGCGGCGTTTTCGTGGTTATGCCCAGTTCGTGGTGAGCCTCGCTGACCCCGAACAGAAGCTGGTGATTTACGACGGTCGAGTTGGTGGTGCGCTCGGCTACTTCGTTGCCAGGTTTGCGGAAGAACGAGAAATTCATCAATACGATCTTGCCGACCAATTACTTTTCGCCGTGGACCGAGAGGCCAAACGGAGACCGGAGACGAACCGCATTCATTTTCCGGCATTGTTCGGCAAAACCAGAGATCGCTGCCATGCCTCGATGGTGCGATGGGCATCGCAGCTAATCTGGCAAGTCGCGAAAGAATGCCAAGCGAGCCCGAGAGAAATCGAAGCTGCCCTGTTTATGTGGGGATATAACGTTATGTGGCGAAATAACGCAGCTGCTGCAGAACCAAGACATTGACCATTGTAGACTTGCCGCTGTCGCTGCTTCGAGCCGAGTGCCCTCCATGCGGCCGCAATGGAGTTCTTCTTATTGAGCGGCCTGCTGAATACGGAAGTCGTCTACATGACGGCCCGATTTCAGTTGCTGCACCAACCAGCGCGGCTGCTTGCCACGACCGGCCCAGGTTTGCGACGGATCTTCGGGATTGAAAAACTTGGGAAACACGGGTGGATAGGGTCGACGTTCGCGCGCTCGCGATTGCGGCTCGCTACTAGCCGCAGGCTTAAGCGCCCAAAGACGCCTCTCAAGTAAGTTCTTCTCGGCAATTATCCTTGCAGAGAGCGCCTTGGATATTGCCAAATGCAACGCCCACAAATCATCGATGGTCATCCCATCAAGGTCGGTTTTCTTCATGAAGGTCCCCATTCATGAAATCCGTTTCGACCCTGGCAAGTTCACAACCAATTGCGTTGAGCAGATGGCTGTAGTGTGGCTCTAAACTATTGTGGCGCCATCTTTGAGACATCATTCGGTCCTGCGTTTGAGGTCGCCGAATGGTTGGAGACGGCGTTCATCGGCGCCGCACTTTGGTCGCCTAACCAGGTTTCTTCGATACACGGGAAATCTCTGCATGGGATCAGAAAAACCACCGAAACCCAGCACTGCGAGTTGACACCCGATTTCGCGCGAGCGACTGTTGCAGAAAATGTCCGAAGTAATTTCTCTGCGAGAGAAAGTGGCGCAAGCCGAATTGGCGGCACACTTGTACAGTCTAACCCTTGGCCAGAATGCTGAAGAACCGAAAGAGTAACTTGGCAAGATATCTGATAGGGTTCGCGGAAATTGGAACCCGCCGGGCAGGCGGCCGACACCAGCGGCGCTTGTGACGGCATCTTCCGCCATATCGCAATCCGACGAGTTGGTACCGTCACTAATAAGGGGCATCGTGGTTGATCAGACCACGTCGTCAAACGAGATGATGCGCGACGGCGTCAACGGTTGGTGTCGATCAGATTGCAGCCGTGCCTCTGTGAAAAAGATGCAACCACCAAAATGGCGCCGCACGAATCGGCGGTCATGGCACGAGGTGCTGGGGCCACCATGACCGAGGCCTGCCATGACCCGCTGGACCGACGAGGAACTCCGCGAACTTGTTACCTTGTGGCCGACAAATTCGGCTTCGCAAATTGCCAAACGGTTGCGCCGCCAGCGCTCGGCGATACGCAGTAAGGCAGCGCGGCTGCGCCAGGAGGGACTGCTGCCGCA
Source organism: uncultured Alphaproteobacteria bacterium (assembly GCA_963836765.1). Taxonomy (GTDB): domain Bacteria; phylum Pseudomonadota; class Alphaproteobacteria; order Rhizobiales; family Xanthobacteraceae; genus Bradyrhizobium. The sequence continues at coordinate 117,054 of CAWILG010000044.1, read as the reverse complement.
CAATCCTCCCCAGCATTTCGATGTCAATCCGCCAAAGCGGCGGCCGCGGGCCGAAATAACCCAGTGACGGCGCCACGCAGGCTGCGTACTGGCCGCAGATTGATCGCCGTTAAGCCTTCCAGGTAGTGTTTTGCTCGGCAACGGTAAGGTGCGGGACATCTTCCTGCATCTCGACGAGACCCAGCTCAATAGCTGTGCCAAGTGCTGCTTGTTGGTCATCCAACTTCGTTTGGCGGCAATGTCCTTCAGCGTCCAGCGCAGGTCGTTGGCATCCACGCCAAACCGGGCCAGGGGATCTGTATCGTTTTTCCATGCGGCTTTTCGCCTTCAGTCTCAGTTCTACAAGCAGGCGGACGGCCGTGTACGGTCATCGGTTGCTCTTCGCGAAGAATCGAGCAAGCTTGGCAGCGGCGGCATCTGGGGGCGTGGTACAGGCGGCTTTGAAACAGGATTGGTCGCGGTTTGCTTGTTCCGGGTAAAGACAAGACCAAGGAAGCTTATCACTATTTAAAATAGTTCCCACGATCATTAGCCAATGCGGCAATTTGATCGACGAAAGCAGGTCCATCTATTTCCCCTTGGCCTTCAGCCCGACTTGGGCACGATTGCAAAACCTCTTTCGATCGCAGCTTTAAATAAGGTTTTGAGCCCGGGCTCTGTCAGCAATTCGTCGGCCGCGCTGAACGATGCGTCTTCTCGCCACTGCGATTGAGGCCTCGGATCGGGCAGAGCCGTCACGGCCATTGCGTAAGCTATGCGCAGTTCTCGGCCAGCAGCCGTCCGCTCAATGTATTTCCGGAGGCGGTTCATGATTTTTTCTTGAGGCCCAGATCTACAAGCCGGCGGATGGCTTCTGGACGGCCGGGCAGGTCATCCTGCTTCCGGCGCCAGTCGTCTAGTTGCTTAGCCATATTGGGTTGAACACGGACCAGCACCGGCTCACCAGTTGTGGCTGCGCGCTTCTTTGGCAATTTCGTGATTGCACGAAGTGACTTGCTCATGAACTCATGATATCATGAAATCAAGCCGAGGGGGAAGTGGTTGTTTCCGCCTCGGCTCTAACCCGAACCACATGGGAACCGATGAACGTCACGCAAATTTCAGCCCATCCCGTGCCAGGAATTGATTACCGCGATGAGGCGGAAATCCTGGAAGCCGGTTCTCGGCGCTGGGGACGCTGAGCAAGAGAAAATGCGATTATGATTCGGGCAACTTAGGGGCGAGAGCGCCAGAGGCCCATTATATTAGATCATGCCGCCGGCGGGTTTCGGTAGTCTTGCAATAAACCCAATCCCCGCGAACCCGATCAGCAGCATCGCCCATGTTAACGGTTCGGGGAGCGGCCAGCCCTTCACGCCGCAAAAAGCCACTTGGTGACGTTGACCAAAAGCCAGATCCAGCCAAACGTGGCGATGGCGATGGTAATCAAATAGATCACTTGGAAGAGGCGCTGCCGCATGCGCTACCAACTAGCGCGCTTGCCATTAGATTCAATGACAGGCGAGTTTTAAAGCTACTGTCAGCAGGCGGTCGCGTTATCAGAAACCGAGAAAGGCTGTTGCCTGCTTCAGAGCACCGGGTGGCGTTGCGACGGAAATGGTGATCGCAAAAGCCAGTGCCAGGACGGCAACAAATGCAGGCCCGTATGACCTCATGACGCATTCCTCCCTACCGAGCAGTATTCGAGCGAGACTGTCGCTTCTTGCACAAGCAAAAAACCGCCCGAAGGCGGTCTTTTTGAGACGAGCAAGCGATATCCGCCACAAAATAGAACGCACTACCAATGTACCATCCCACGACGTTGCCGCTTTGGTTGCTTCAAGGCGAAAGATAGAGGGTTGACGTCGCCGACCTCCGACGAGCGAGCGTCGGTGCGTCCCTGGCAATCGCGGCGTGACGATAGGGGGCAAGAAGCCACGCCCGTCGTCGCAAGGCGGCGGGGCGTTTTTCCCTTGCGTGCATCTGAAGCACGGCGGTGTCTCCTCAGATTTCGAATAGATCTTGCCTTGCCAAAGTCGAAAGCCTTCGGAGGTCGCCGAGCGAGCCGCGTGGCGCTCCGCAATGACGGCAGGTGATGACTGCCGAAGTCGGTGCATCTTCCGCAAACTCGAAAATGATGCCAAGGCCGTCGCAATTCCTGCAGACGATTTGAAATTGAGCAACTTCGCTCGGCACTGTAGCCTGCATAGTTGGCCTCTATCAATTTGAACAAGCTGCCAGGCGGAATATGATCGCCTGACGGCTTTGCCGGTACGGTTCCGAACGTGGGGGAAATGGTCCGGGGATCAGCTTATGCAGCTTGTGCGACCGCGCAACGAAAGTCGGTCATTAAGCTTGATGCAGGCGCTGCGGGTTAATTCTGGAACCAGCTACCGCCCCGCTCGAAATAAAGGAACGACGATCAGCAGCATCGCGAATATCGTGCGCTGGCCATTGACCCGCCTTTCCGCAAAAAAAGCGGATGGACTGTTCCGCATCTCAGGCGGCAGAGCAAGCGCAGACGCGCCGAAGGCGGTCTTTATTGGCCCGTCAATCCTCCCAGACCGTGCTCTGCCCGGCGACTGTGAGGTGCGGGGCATCGTCCCGCATCTCGACGAGACCCAAATCAATCAGCTGTGCCAAATGCTGCTTGTTGATCATCAACTTTCGTTTGGCGGCGATGTCCTTTAGCGTCCAGCGCAGGTCGATGGCATCTAAGCCAAAATGGGCGAGTGGGTCTGTCTCGTTTTCCATCTTACTTCTTCGCTTTCAGCCCGATCTCTACAAGGCGGCTGGCCCAACTCGCAAATAAAAATAATCAATGGCAGCCAGAAGCAGCAAAGCGAGGAAGAACCATCCCGCGCCGGTTTGGCGCCGGTTCTCGAACTCCCGATTGAGATCTGTTTGGCTTGCGTGCTGGACTAGCCGCTGACGATAGTGATCCGCACCTACCGCGCGGAATCCTCGACTTAGTTTCCATGACGACAATAGCCGGCGGAGTTGGATATCGGGCGCGGGATCTGTGGATTCAGGTGGCAATTATTTCCCCTTTGCCTTCAGCCCCGCGGCCTCTCGTGCCAGCCGCTCGGCTTTCAGGCGTTTGAGATTTTCCTGAAATTCCGGAGCGGCCTGGCTCTCCGCTATGGTCTGCCGCGTCGCCAGAGGGTGGAGGGCCCTACGATCGGCCTCGTGCGCGACCTGTTGCTCGGCTGACCTTTTCTCATTGCTCATCGCTTCGCCTTTGGCTGGTCGATACGATCTTCGCGAAACTCCGGTGGTCCTTTGGTAAGCCTACGCCGGCGCTGGGCTCGTTCTTCCGGCGGTGCGGCTGGATCGATTATCTTTTCGATTACCTTTGTGGCGAGTTCCCGAGCGCGCAATCTCCGGCTGGGCTTGCCGATGGACTGCTCGGGCGTCTTTGCCCTGAGCCCGAGCGCGACCAGGCGGCGAATGGCGTGCGCTCGGGTAATGTTCTTGTCGGGTGATGATGCGATCCAGGTATCGATCGCCGCGAGCTCAGTGGGGTGCCAGCGCTCGCCCACTTGGGTACCGCGCCCCGTCGTGGCAGGCCTTCCTCTTTTCTTTTTAGTGGTAACCCGAATTGACTTAGTCATCAATTACGGTTACCAATAAAGCAAGGCCGAGGGAAGCAGCAACTTCCGCCCCGGCTCTAACCCGAACCCGGGGAACTACGGATATACCGCTACGTTGCAGGTCTCGCAGTGGAAGTCGGAGCCATATTGGTTGGTCACGATTTTAAAGCCATCGGAGACACATTGAACGGTTGGCGTCTCGGAATCTTCATTCTGACCCAGGCTGGCCATGCCAGTCTTGCCGCAGATCGGACACCGCAACCTTTCATTCCATTCGTCCTTCATCGGACGTTATGACTGAAGTTCGTTCCGACCCAGTCAAAAAGAAAACCCTGTCCGGTGGATGGGACAGGGCCTCTCAGCCGACGGCAGCTGGGGAATTCAGGGCGCCTAACGCCGCCAGCACGACTCCAAAACTACAGATTGCATAAGAATATAAAAACAGCGCCGCCTAGTGGAGTATCTTCACTAGGTGGCGCTGTTCTAAATACTGGGCCCTGAAATCCCCCAGCGTCAGTATGTCCTGTGACTTCAGGAAAGGTTCAAAAGAAAAATCACGGGGCTAGCCCGGCACGCGCGGAAATGTGTTCAGGCGGTTTTTTCGTGCGGCCGCCACTCGCCGATGCGCAGGCGGCGATCGACCGGCACCTGACAGCCCGCAGACCGGACCCGCACGATCAGTCTTGCTAGGATTCCGCAATCGATCATCTCCTGGGAGTCGACAGTTTGGTCAATGAGTTCCTGACTGGCAAACGGGCGGTTCTGGGCGCATATTCGTTGAGTTCGTGCGCAGCAAATGGCTCTTCCGACACCCCAATTTCCGATTTGCGGTCTGTGGTTATGCTGCAGATAATGCTGATAAGGATGAGCTGGCTATGCCCAGGCGACTTGCGGTGCATCCGCCGTTTTCGCAGTATTCCCGGTGCCGCCGCGCAATGGCGCAACCCCAGCAGAGACCCCCACCGGGTGGCTAGCCACCCGGTGGGGGTCTCTGTTTATTTTTGCGTCGCTGGCGACGCGGCTTGGGGTTGGCTTCGTAGGCCTGCCAATCGGAATAATCGTAGTTGCCGGACCACGAGTAAATCTCCGTCCTGCAAATCTGACAGCCGAAGGTCCCTGAGGCCTTCATGGCAAGCCGTCGCTGCGTTACTTGGTAGCCGGCGCCGCAGTTCTTGCAGTTCGGACGGCCACGTTCGGGGGCGCATGCACTCCGCCGAGCTTCACGCCATCGCAATAGATCAGCCAACCCAGTGGAGCCTTGACGATATTGTATACGGACCGCATCATCGGTTGCGCGCCAGGTTGCGGTGTCCCGAGTAATGGTCCTTGCGATCTGGATTGAACTCCCGGACATGGTGATGGTTCAATGCTCTCATGATACCGACGCTGGTATTGCTTTTTCCCGATCGGGTCCCCGAGGCCTCGACGTGGGCCATGATGCTCCTCGGCTTCTTCGGCGTGCCTACTTTTCGGATTTTGCCTTCATTGCTCCCTTGTTCAATGCTCCGTGGTGTGCAGCTTGTCGGCCAGGGCAAGGACTTGCTCCGTGGTTGCCTCGCCGCCTTCATCGAATTCGAGATCGGGCACGTTGAGGAATTTTCTCGCCACATCGTTGCTTCGTTCGTCCGAGCCGAGACATGCCTGGCATAGAAAATGACTGATCCGCTTGCCGCGGGTGATGCGAACAACGCCCAACAAGTTGTGGGCCGCACCAAGACCAATCTGGCGCGACTGTTAGCCCGGCGCGTTGACGGCATCTTTATAACCGACTTTGAACAGGGCGAGATCGGTCCGGATCTATTCCGGCACGTCTGCTTGCTGGGATTGGAAGGGTTGGTATCGAAGCTCAAGGACCGGCCGTATTGTCCCGGCCGGTCGCCGCACTGGGTCAAGAACAAGAACCGCAAGCATCCTGCGTTTAGCCGGGTGCTGGATCAGTTCGGTTGATCGGCCCTTTGGGTGGACAGAGCAGGATGGGTCGCCCTCCGGATTGCCTTCGCTCGTGCCTACCGCCGCACCCCAACGCGATTGACGCCGCCATTCATATTGCCACCGGCGTTATGACGAACCGCAGCGCGCGCCACCGGGCGAGGCCTGAGCACGACGCCTGCCCGGGCAACGCACCCCCCGGGATATCCGACGTACGTGCAGTACACGACCGCGTTGGCTGGCGCTGGATTGAGAGTGACGCCTGCAAGCCCCAGCAAGGCGCTTGCAGCAATCCCTGCAAATGTCGCTGACTTGATCGAAAGACGCTTCCCCGGATGCATGGCGGATCTCCCTCTTTGGGCTTGTGGAACTGAAAGGTGACGGGAGCCGCCTCAGGTGCGGCTGAACATAGCGTGAGCGCCAAAGGATTGCTGACGTTGACCTAGATCAACGGAGGGTCAGCCCCCGCAGGTGGTCGGAGTACTCTTCGATGATCCGCATGGCTTCCTCTGAGCGCGACAGTTTGGGTGGCGGCTCATCCTTGTCGATGCGCGGTTTGTCGGGTGGCTTCATGTCCCAACGGTCGGCGCACCACCCAAGGGTGCATTGAGCTAAGTCAAAGGAACCATCTGCTGTGATCAGAGGTTAGCGCCATTCCTCGCGCCGCACCGTCTCGTCACGGGCACCGAGCGCGAAGACACCTAAAGTTCAGCGGCCTAGTACGGCGAGACCCGCGGAATTGAGTACAACGATTTCGCGGTGATTCCCCGCGAACGTAAGGAAACCCTTCCGTTGAAATTCTGAAAGCTCACGTGACACGGTCTCCAAGGCAAGGCCGAGATAATCCGCAATATCGCGGCGGTCCATCGGAAGAGCTATGACGCCTCCTGCTATCGCACGACCATTCATCTCAGTGAGAAACGCTGCCACGCGTTCTTGCGCGGTCTGACGCCCTAACAAGAGCATGTGGTTCTCCACATGCTCAAGATTGTCGGCCGTCATGGTCCGGAGGCTTCGAACCATCGCAGGATCGGTTTTGGCGACACGCTCCAGACTTTGACGCTTCATAAGCTGAACGGTGGTGTCGATGACGGCCTCGGCCGTGAAACGATGGACATCGCCATTTTCGAGGCCAAAGATATCGCCGGGCAAGTGAAACGCGCCGATCTGGCGACGACCATCAGATAACAGCTTGTGGGTCCGAACCGCACCTTCAACCACCTCATAAATATATTCCGCGGCTTCCTCTTGTCCGAAAATCTCGGTGCCTTGGCTGTATTTGAACTCGCTCGCGCTGACCGTTGCATGAGATAGGTCACCAAGCTCACCCAGAAGTCGAGGTTTTGCGGTCCGCATTGAGGTTTTGAACATCACAATCGCCTACGGCTTGAAACGTAGTTACGACCATGACACGCGATTTTGTCTCGTGAAACTTGTCCCATAGGCCAATAGGATTGTGCGTCCTAAATCCCTTGGGGTTTCCCGAACGGCGGCCGCGGCAGCCATCCAGGTTCGGCGCATCTCGCCGAAGGTGATTTTGACGGGGTAGGGGTCATCGCTTCGGGTTCGCGCTGTAGTGCCCGACGTTCCGCCCGCTCGCATCGTAGATGGTCGTCGTGTTGCCGGTGGTGGATTCCCGGATGATCACCTTGCCGCTGGCATCGTACGGCGTCGTCGTGCCTTGGCCGTTCGCCGTCGAGCGGCCGACGACTTTGCCGCGAGAGTTGTAGAGCGTCCGCTGCTGTTGCCCCGACGCCGCGCCGGTCATCAGAGCGAGCGCGAGCATCATCAGGATCGCCTTCGTCATCGTGCAAACATTCCGTCCGCTGCGGCAATCGCGCCCGCCGCCAGCCTTCCAACGCCGGCCCAGCAGGGCTTTGGGGGCTGTGTGCTGGGCCGGTGTCGCGGACAGGGCCAGCGACGGGCGACTTTCCTTTAGCAAGTCGATGTGAGGGCCAGTCATCACAAAAAGCTCATCCCGACACGCGCCCCGACCCCGTTTCCGCACCGTCAGGCGGATCAGTCGGCGTCGCGTTATGCGATCCGACGCCGACTGTCCCAACATCCCGGCGCGTACATCCGGAGCCGGGCAAAAGATTGGCACGGCCCCGCCACTGAGGGGGCTGAAGGCGTGGCGGGTACCGTGCCGGGGCCATGAGATCGGCGGGACTACATGGCCCGGCAGCAATAAGCTGGGCGGGGTGCGTTGGTTCCTATGTGGTGCCCATCTTGGCCCGCGAGAACTTCGGCCTAATCTCGGAGTGCAGATGAAATCAGGACCTCCGACAGCCGCATGGTGGCGGAGTAATCAGCACACTGCGGACGCCGCTATCGCGCATTTCGCCGAAGGTGATTTTGACCGGGTGGGGGTCATGGGCGTCGGGCTCAAGCCGATCAGATCAGGCGATGCGCCGCCGCCCGATCACTTCCGCGCCACGCTATTGCTGATTAATCAGCGCCGGACTTTACACCAATTTTGACGAGACAGGCGTCATCGCCACGCGATGCTGATTAATCGCCGATTAATTCGTATCTCAGGTTGTATTCAACCAAATCGGCACTTTCGTAAATTCAAGAAGCGCCTGCGGCAGTGGGCTATTTGGTGAGCACGGAGGAAGTCGCACTTTCCTGTAGTTTCAATAGTTTACCGTGGCCAACCTGTCGTAATGGCGCCATTGATCCGCAAAAGCTTTTTCTCGCGGTGGCCAACCGTAACTCGCATCTGAAATTGACAATCTAAAACCCTGGCCGGGACGTCTGCGGGACGACGCGGCCAGGGAGCAATTCGGGTAAGAGAAGCGACAACTCGGAACATATTCCCAGTCACGGTTTCCTGCAAGCGCCGGCCCTCAATGTCGAGGTGCCGAAGCATGCTCAAATCCAGAATCGCAACAGCCCTGCGAACGACCGCGGCCTACTGCGCCGGCCACAAGGTCACGCTCGCACCTCTGGCGTGCCCGTATTGCGCCCGCGAGGTCCGTGCCACTGACGCCGAACTGCATGACAACGGCGACCTTCGGATCGTGTGTGGCTACTGCCACGTCGATCTCCTCGCGGTCGAGCAGCGCTGATGGCAGGCCTCGTCAAGGCCCGGGCCGGCTCGCTGGTCGCCGCGCTCGCCATGTGCTGCACTTCCCCTGCGGGAACGGCAAACCCAGCGCATTCCCGCGCTGGGGGCCGTCCGCCTGGCTGGCAGCAGTGATGGCCTGTCCATCACCGCCACCAGCTTCGACGCCACCATCACGACCTGGCTCGCCAAGGCCGAGGCCGAGGGCGAGGTGGCGGTGCCGTTGGAACGGCTCGCGGCCCTGGCGCGGCATTTCCCCGCCGACGCCGAGATCGCCATCAGCGCTGACGACCGCGCGGCAATGGTCACCTCCGGCAGGTCCAGGTTCAAGCTGCCGGTGTTTCCGATCGCCGACCTGCCCGAGCGCGCATATCCTCGGCGAGGAAACCGGCCGCGTCGAGCTCGATGCCAAGATCGCCCGCGACCTGTTTGCAAGGCCGGCGTTCGCGGCCGCGGACCGAGGTATCCCGCCCGTACCTTCGACGGCATTTTCCTGCACAACATCGGCGACAATCTTGCCGCGGTCGCCGCCGATGGATTCCGGCTCTGCCGTGTCACGACGCCGGCCACGACGACGCTCTCGCACGGATCGCTCGCTGATCATCCCGAGCGAGATGGTGAAAACCATCAACCGCCTGCTCGGCAATGCGTCCGGCAACGTGACACTGCGCCGATCCGAACGGCTGTTCTCGGTCGAGGGCATCGGGATTCGCGCTCGTCAGCACGAAGGTCGATGCGACCTATCCCGATTATGAGCAGATGGATTCCACCCGAAGGTCCGAACGTCGTCACCACCAGCCGCGCCGGGCTTGGCGAGGCGCTCGCACGTTTTGCGGCGGTGGCCGACCCGCAGACCCGAACGCATGTCGTCAGTCTGCGCTGGGACGCCGACGGGCTGCACCTGAGCGCGCCTGACGGCAGTGAGGATTGCCTTGCCGCCGATGTCGAGGGCGAGGCCGAGACCGCGGTCCAGATCCGCTATCTCGCCGAACTGATCGGCGCCCTGCGCGGCGACAGCGTCAGGATCAGTGTGGGCGAACCCGGCAGCATGATCCTTGTCACCGACCCCGAGGATGAAAATTTCTTCGCGGGACAGATGCCGATCCGGCCGAGGTCGTCATGAGCGACCTGCTCGCCGCGGCGCTTGATTACGCCGCCCGCGGGCTGCCGGTGTTTCCCTGCGTGCCGCGCGGCAAGACGCCGGCGGTCGCGCGCGGCTTCCATGCCGCGACCACCAACCCCGCAACCATCCGCCGCTACTGGACCGATCCCGAGCGCAACATCGGGATTCCGACCGGAGTGTCCTCCGGCGTCTGGGTGCTCGACATCGACGGCGTCGAGGGCGAGGCGAGCCTGCGCGCGCTCGAGACGAAGCACGGAGCCATTCCGAAAACGCGTAGCGTCGATCACTTCTCGCGGTCGCCATGTGTGGTTTGCATATCCGTGAGCCGATTCCGTCGAGCGCCGGCAGGATCGGTCCCGGCATTGATGTGCGCGGTGATGGCGGTTACGTGATCGCGCCGCCATCCATCCATGAATCCGGGCACTGCTACGCCTTCCTCGGCGATCCCTGGGCAGCGATTCGAATCCGCACCGGCATGGCTGATCGACTGCCGCCCGCACCAAGCCGGTAAAGCGATCACCGAGCGCGCCGTGGCGACGATCCGGCGGCCGTGCGCTGCCGGTGCCTACGGCCACGCCGCTCTGCGAGCCGAGATCGCTGCACTCGCTGCCACACCGCCCGGCCGCCGCAACGACGCGCTCAACCGCGCCGCCTTCAACCTGTTTCAACTGGTCGCCGGCGGCGAGCTCGCCGAGGCCGAGGTGATCGCGGCGCTCCAGCAAGCCTGCGTGGCGAACGGCCTCGCCGCTGACGACGGCTGGGGAAGCGTGCACGCCACCATCCGCAGCGGCCGCGGCGCCGGATTGCAGCATCCGAGATCGCGGGGCGCGCCATGACCGAGGTGCTGCGCCCGTACCAGGCCGAGGTGATCGCCGAATTCTGGCGCGCGGTCGAGGCGGGGCAGCGCCGGATCCTCATGGTCGCGCCGACCGCGTCGGGCAAAACCGTGATCGCGCGCGCGATCGTCGAGCAGGCCCGCAGCAAAGCCTCTGGCTCGCTGTTTCTCGCCCACCGTCGCGAAATCCTCACCCAGACCAGCAACAAGCTGCGCGGAATCCCGCACGGCATCATCCGGCCCGGAGACCAGCCGCGACCGCTCGAGCTGGTGCAGGTCGCGAGCGTGCAGACGCTGCATCGCCGCGCCATCAAGGCCGGCACGATGGAATTGCCCGAGGCCAGGCTCGTCATCGTCGATGAATGCCACCACGTCGTGGCGCAGAGCTACCGATCGATCATCGAGCGCTATCCGGATTCCATTCTGCTCGGCCTCACTGCCACGCCATGCCGTGGCGACGGCCGCGGCCTCGGCAGCGTCTTCCAGACCATGATCCAGTGCCCGCAGGTCGGCGAACTCGTCGAGCAGGGCTTCCTGGTCCCGACCCGCGTCTATGCGCCCGTCGACCCTGATCTGCATGGTGTTCACATCCGGCACGGCGATTACGTCGAGAGCGAACTCGCCGACCGCATGGACCGGCCGAAACTGGTCGGCGACATCGTCACCAACTGGATCAAATTCGGCGAGCGGCGGAAAACCGTCTGCTTTGCCACCAGCGTCCGTCACTCGATCCATATCCGCGACGAGTTCATCGCCTCCGGCGTCCGCGCCGAACACATCGACGGCACGACGCCGATGGATGAGCGCGATGCCACGCTGGCGCGGCTGGCCTCCGGCGAAATCGAGGTTGTCACGAACTGCATGGTGCTGACCGAGGGCTGGGACATGCCGGCGCTCGGCTGCCTGATCCTGGCGCGGCCGACCAAGCAGATGGGCCTCTACCGGCAGATGATCGGCCGCGGACTCCGGCCCGCACCGGACAAGTCCAACTGCATCGTGCATCGATCACTCCGGCGCCACCTACCGGCTCGGATTCGCCGAGGATTACGTCGCGTGGACGCTCGACCCCGACCGCAAGGCGGAGAATCCGACCCATGCCGCCCGCGATGGCGACCAGCCGGGCGGGCCAAAGATCGTCGAATGCCGGGAGTGTGGCGCCGCCCGCGTCGGCGGGATGGCCTGTCTCAGCTGCGGCTATCTGCCGGCGCCATCGCCACGCGCCGTCGAGGTGATCGATGGCGATCTCGGCCTCGTCGATTCCTCGCGCAGGGCCCGACCCGATCCCGATGATCCCGAGATCCGCGGCGAATGGCACGGCATGCTCGCCGCGATCGCGGCCGAGCGCGGCTACAAGCCGGGATGGGTTGCGCACCAGTACCGCACCCGGTTCGGCGACTGGCCGCCTTACGGGGCGGCGCCGGTGCCGCGCGAGCCATCGATCGAGGTCAGGCGCTGGGTGCGGTCGCGGATGATCGCCTATGCCCGGCGGAGGGAATCCGCATGAAAAAGAAGCGCGCCACGGCGGAACGTTATGTTCGGCTCACCTACGGCATGATGCAGAGCCAGGCCTGGCGGAGTCTCGATGGTAACGCGCGCGCCATCTACATCGAGCTCGCCATGCTCTACCGCGGAGTTGGCAACCAATAACGGCCAGATCGGATTCTCGGCACGGCAGGCGGCTCGGGCCATACAGGTTTCGACGGCTACTGCCGCGCGGGCGATGATCCACTTGCAAGACCGCGGTTTCATCGTCGCCGTGACCAAAGGGCACTTCGTCCGCAAGCGCCAGGCCACACGCTGGCGGCTCACCGAGTTCGATTGCGACGTCACCGGCCAGCCAGCCTCTCGTGACTTCGAGGCCTGGACCACCGCAGACATCCTTCCGCTCCGTCCCCGTCGAGAGAGTTCAGAGAGGGGCACAGATGGATAGCTATAGACTGTCTCACCCACGAGACTATGCACGGTCTCACCCACGAGACTGTAGGAGACCTACAGTCTCACCCATGAGACTACATAGTCTCACCACAGGCACTGTTAGTCTCACCCACGAGACTATGCGGTCGATTTCCAGATCGTTGACATCACTGACCATAGGGGCTGGCTGATGGGCAAGCGATCCAATTTCGAGCGCCGCGCGGCCGACTTCTACCCGACGCCCGGGCCGCTGTAGTTCCGTTGATCCCGCATCTTCGCGGAATCCGCAGCTTTGCAGAGCCCTGTGCCGGCGCTGGCGACCTGGTACGGCACCTCGTAGAGTTCGGACTGCGTTGTGTCTATGCCGGCGACATCCGCAACGGTCAGGATGCCTTTGCGCTCGACCATTACGGCTCGGCCGATGTGATCATCACAAACCCGCCTTACACCCGTCCGGTGATGCATGCGCTGATCGAGCACTTCCAGCACATTGCGCCGACATGGCTGCTGCTGGAGTCGGATTGGGCGTCGACCCGGCAGGCGTCACCGTTCATGGCCTCGTGCTCGGACATCGTGGCAATCGGCCGCGTCAAATGGATTGCGGGTTCCAAGCACACCGGCAAGGACAACCACGCCTGGTACAGATTCGATGCCCGTCATAGTAGCGGCCCGGTCTTCCACTGTCGTAGCGGTGACACCGTCACTCCTATTCGACGGACTGGAATCTGCGGGGAATGCCGCAAGGCCTATGAGCCACAACGATCCAGTGCGCGGTTCTGTTCGCAGACGTGTAGGCAGCGTGCCCATCGTAACCACCATAGCGTGACGTCTAGCGTGACACTTGCGCCATCGGAATCCTCGGAATTGTTTCGCTATGTCCGACACGCTGACGTTCCGAGATTCGCGGCGGAAGGCTGGGAGCTGTTGCCTGCGCTCGATGGCACGCACCACGGAGAGTACTCGGCGCTGATGCGATGGTGAGTCGAACAGAATTGAAACCGCGCCCGGCCGGCTGCCGGGCAACAAGCAATGCCTCGCATCTGGCGAGGCGTAGATTGAGGAGAGATCGATGGGCATGGATCTCAACGGCAGGAACCCGACTGGCAAGTGCGGCGAATACTTCCGCAATGACATCTGGAGTTGGCCGCACCTGGCCAGCTACTGCAACATGATCGCGCCGGATATCTGCACGCCATGCAGGTGCTGGTACACTAACGATGGCGACGGTCTCGACGCTGCAGGGGCCGTCGCCCTGGCGGATACTCTGGAAGCCGAGATCAACGCCGGACGGACGGCCGTCTATGCGGCTTTTGAGTATCCCCAACGGCCGGACCCCATATTTGCGGAAGAACCACGCGACCCTCCCCTTTGTCGAGCCTTTGTCGAGAACGTCGCCGTCTTCGCCGCGTTCTTACGCGAAAGCGGCGGCTTCTCAATCTGGTGAAGCAGATTGAGACGCGCCGGCCGACTGCCGGCAAAGTCAGAAAAATTGCGGCTATTTTTACACCCCGGCCATCTAGGGGAGGTACGCGAAAACAACGGGGGGTGGGTTTTTTGAGGGTGGCGGATTTGCGGGGGTGATGTCAAAAGAAGCATGCTTCATCTCAAAAGTTTTTCCTCCCCGGTGGAGTCGAGCCGGAAACAGGCCAGAAAGCGCCGCTAACCGGGCCGGGACGGCCTCTCGGCGAAAGAAAGGAGAAAACCCGCCATGCGCGCACTCGCACTGATGATCGACCCCGAGCGCCGGACAGTCACCGAGATCACCACCACCGGCGATTGGGATGCAATTCGGGATCTGCTCAACACAAATTGGATCGCGATCGCCGCGCCGCTCGTCAGCTACAGCGATGGCGGCGCCGACGCGATGTATTACGACGATTATCAGGACGAAGCGTTAGAAGACCCGAAGGGCTGGTACCAGATCGACCCTGACCTTCATTCGCGGCTGTCACCGCCGCGCGCCGGCCGTGCCCTGGTGATCGGCATTGATCACAGCAAGCCATACCCTGCCGACGACGGCGTTGCCTTCTACGAAGACCTGGTCGGTCCCGATTATCGTGGCGGCGAGCATTGTGACGCCCGGATCAGCCCCGAAGATCTGACGGCGCGCGTCACCTTCACACGCCGCGTGTTCCGGGATTATGAGACGCACAAGGACGGGTTTATCAGCATCGTCGCGCCGATTGTCGAAGAGCGCTGACACCGGGGGGTGTTTTTTTGGGGTGGCGGGTTTGTGGGGGGTGTTGCCGAAACAAGCATGCTTGCGATGAAAAATTTTCCCCTCCCGGCGGAGTCGAGCCGAGAATCTTCGGGCCGTTCCGGAAACGACGCATCATCGCGCATCATCGCAAAACGTTTCACACTATCGAGAACGATCGCAGGCGATCGATCATTGTCACTGCTGCTAGTCCTTCAGCCTGCGCTGAACCCGGATCACGCTGCCCGCATGCCAGATGCCGCCGTTCGGTGTCGGGATCTGGCGCTTGTTCAACTCGATGGCGATCGCGTTGGATGACATGCCAGCCAGTTCCTCCAGCAGAGGACGCAACGCCGCGGCGCGCGCCTTGGCTTCGTCACGGTTGGCGATGCCCTTGGCGTTCAGGCCGCCGAGCTTGACGCCCTGCGCCTTCTTCGCTGCAAGCGCATCCTTGGTGCGCTGGGAGATCAGCCGACGCTCTTTTTCGGCCAGCGCGGCATAGAGGTGCAACATGAAGGGATCCGCATCGGTGCCCAGTTCTGCGACGATAAAAGGCGTCCTGTAAATCATCAGGCCAGAGATGAAATGGACATCGCGGCTGAGGCGATCGAGCTTGGCGACAATGATCGGCGCCTTGTGTTTGCCAGCCAGCTTCAGGGCGCCTGCCAGCTGCGGACGCTTGTCGAGCGCGTCGGCGCCTTTGCCGGTCTCGACCTCGGTAAAGGTCTCAAGAAGATTGAATCCTTCGGCTTCGGCGAACCGGGCCAGTGCGGCTTGCTGCGCTTCCAAACCAAGGCCGGACCGGGCCTGCTTGCCGGTCGAGACCCGGACATAGGCGATAGCGGTTTTCATGATTCCAACCCCTGATTTGACATAGCGAAGAACGTTGCTGTGTAATAACAGGGGTCTATTACATGTCAAGGGGTATGTTAAAGGACTGTTGCGGATTCAATGTCGCCGCTCATAAATCTGCGGGTAAGGAGCAATCATGAACGACGAGGCGGAAAACGACGACGAGTACGCCCAGCAGGTAGAAGCCACCATCAGGCGGCTGATTGAGTACCGGAACGTCGCCCGCGAGGGCAGCGCCGAACATTGCATGATTGAACGCCAGCTTGAGGGCGTGCGCAACGAGAGCGAACTGGCCGGTATGATCTACGAGGACCTTACTTGGTACTGAACTGGTCGGCGACCAGCGCATCAGCGCCGTAGTGGTTCAAGGCAAGGGCTACCGAGCTATGCTCCGATCCCAACAGGAGACCTTTCATGGTCAGGAAATTGTGCGACGACGGTGTCAGTTATTACAACGAGCCGCCCTACACCGAGGAAGAAGAGATGGCGATCTACAAGGGCATGGATATTGACGGCCCGGTTACGATCCTTCGCGCTCCGAAGCCCCCGAAACCAAAGGACGATGCTCCGAGTCGGTAACGTCTGTCGCGGTCTCGACTGGTTTGGCCTCGATCAAGGCAGGCTTGTTTGCCTCGATGATGGCCCAGAGGTCGGCGTCCGGCATCTGATCAATCGATACATGCACCTTGGTCTCGGTGTAGTACCGGTCCTGCCATTCATCGGGTGCAGCGTTCTTGAGGGCAAAGATCGCGGCCGTCACGCCAACTCCAGCTTTGGTCGTCAACAGCTTGGTTTGTAGCGCCAGCACGCGCTTTGCCCGGGCAACGTTTACAGCGTGTCGAAACTCCGGGAAGCGTCCTATCCAATCGTAAACCGTCTCTCTTGCTACATCGACGGTTCCCGCGAACGCTGTCAGATCATAGCCCTTGGCCATGCAGTCGATCACAGCCTGGCAGTATTCACGCTTGTACAGCGTCGGCCGGCCGGTCACGTAGCCTTCCGGCTTGGGCTTGGATCGGAAAGGTCTGGGGTTGCAGCCGAAGCGCGGGGGTTGTCCTGCGGCCTTGAGCCGATTCGCCACCCGGTCCCTGGGCGTCTGTGCTGTCACGCTGTCCTCGCTTGGCTGATCGCCCGCCCAGAGTATCACGCCAAGGGCCTCCCGGCGCGCGCCCCTAGCCGATCGTTCCCGCGCGTGCTGTTAGACTAAGACCCTGTCCCATGCGCTCGATGGCGAGTTGACAGTATAGGGCCGTACAGGGTTGGACGGCCAAGGAAGTAGCCTTCCGGCTTCGGCTGGTTCTGGGATGGCTTGCTGTAGCGGTCCGCTCTCCGGCGCTTGGGTTGCGCCGTGGCCTTGAGCCGCTTCGCTATCCGGTCCTTGAGCGACTGAGCTGTCACGTTGCGCTCGCTTCGCTGATCGAACGTTACCTTATCTCACTGGGCCTGCTTTCACGACACGGAAATTGAATGTGATCAAGCGGGCGTGTCAGCAGCCCTCTCTGCTGAACTAAACGGTTCGCACACACCGTTCGAGTACAAGCTCAAAGCGTTGGCGCTCGAACTGACCGGCGGCCACAGCGAATATGATTCCGAGACAGGCATGATGCGCTCGGCCAACCGCACGCCACCGCGCGCGATGTGCACAGCGTATCCCGGGCCGTACAAGCCGGAAAACTACGTCGCCCCGCGCAGCTACGTTGACGGCCACCGCCTCCGCCCCGAGGGGCCGACGGAGCCGAAGCCGAAATCGCGGTTGGCCGGATGGCTAGACGGATTTCTCAGCGCGTGAATAAATCGTAGCTGGAAACCTGACTTCGCTGTCATCGCGCAGCCTCGCCGCGCAAAAGTCAACTCGACGGCGTGTCAGGAGGGGGCATCCGCTGGCACAGCTGCCTCGCTCGTCGCTTTTTTGGACCGCGCTTCGCTACGACGTGCTGAGCGCACGTATCCAAGCCAATCGCCCCAACCGGACCAGCCATCGCTTGCATAATTCTTATTTGGACCAGCCGGAATATCGCGGGGGAGTTTGCCTGACTTAAGATAGTTGGTCCATTCAGTATAAGATTTCAATTTAAGCCGTCGAGCAAAAATCCGTCCCTCCTTGAATGAGCGAAAATTAGTGCCGCGACGTCTGCCAGTCCCGAGCCAATCGCCAACTCCGGCCCAACCCGCTTCCGCGTATCTCTGTGCTGGTGCAGCTGGAACGTTGGCAGGCTTCATGCCTGACTTGCAATAACTTCGCCATTCATACTCGTCTTTCAAGTTAAGGCTGCGGGCGAACTTACGTGCTTCCTCGAAAGGCAGATACTTTTGTAACCCGTCAGCAATTCGGCCAGTACCGAGCCAATCGCCCCAGCTCAGCCAACCAGCTCTCGCGTATGCTTTGTTTGGATTGGAAGGAATGTCGGCGGCCCTTTTGCCTGACGCGCAATAGTCACGCCAATCGGTCGCGGATTTGAAACTTAGACCGCGAACAAACGCTCGCGCTTCATCGAAAGATCGATATTGACCGGGACCAACCCTGCCATTTCCGAGCCAGTCGCTATACCCAGCCCAACCGGCTCCCGAGTATAGTTGATCGGGGGCCTTCGGAACGTCATTGGGCAGCTTGCCTTTGTAAGCGAGCCATTCCGCGTATGATCTTAATTCGAGTGCGCGAACAAACGCTCGCGCTTCATCGAAAGATCGATATTGACCGGGACCAACCCTGCCATTTCCGAGCCAGTCGCTCATTCCAGACCAACCGCCACGGGCGTAGACATAACGCGGACTAGTTGGAATATCGGCAGGCTTGTTGCCCGAGTTACAAAATTTTCGCCATTCAGAAAACGATTTCAGTCCGAGACTACGTGCAAAAGTTCGGGCCTTTATGAAAGACCGATACTCAGTGCCAAGCCAGTCGTCCATTCCAGCCCAATCGTCATATCTATCTGGCTTAGAAGGAATATCGGCAGGCTTCTTGCCCGACTTGCAATACTCAGACCATTCGGTCCCTGACTTCAATTCCAGACTACGAACAAAAGTCCGCGCTTCTGCGAATGACCGATATTGACGCAAGAAAGAGGCAACCGTTCCAGTCCCAAACCAATCACCCCAACCGGCCCAGCCATCTGCTGCGTATACGTCGTCCGGTGCAGCTGGAATATCAGCGGGTTTCTTTCCTGACGTGCGGTACTCGCGCCATCCCGTTATGTTCTTTAGGCCTAGTTTGCGTACTAATTTGCGAGCGTCCTCGAAACTCCTCCAATTCGCGCGTCCAACGCTCTCCCAAACCCGCGTCGAAATGGCCTCGGCAAAATCTCCGAGCTTCATTTTCATTCCGACCGGAATGTCGCCCTCAATCTCAACAATCTTGCCGCTCGGTACGCGCCCTCGTTCAATCGCTCTGAATTCGTCGGCGATACGTTCATCCTGTGTCGAAAGAGCCGTGATCGTCTGTGCGACTTGTTTGAATGCAGTTGTCTCGGCGAATTGCTCGAAATCCATTTTCTCCGGCACAACGAGCGGAACGACAATGTAACCGTAGTCCTTCCCTTCGTGATGTCGTAGGGCACGTCCCGTCGCTTGAACGATGTCAACGCGGCTCTGCTTGGGATCGGCAAACATGACGCAGTCGATAGCAGGAACGTCGACGCCCTCGGTCAGGCAGCGGGCGTTGGTCATGAGCGCACGCTTGTGAACCGCGAACTCGCGCAGCAGGTCGCTGCGCTGCCCAGCTGTCTTCTTGCTTGAGATATGAAGGTTGGTCGCCTTTGGGCCTAGGCCGCTCGTTCGGTTTAGAGCGTCTTGTTGCTCCCGAAACCGATCCGCACCGCGAATGCTGCGATGAAATGAAATCGCGTGTTTAACCCCATGCCATTTGTAGATGCGCTTGAGCGCAATCCCGGCCGCAATAGATTGGGCTTCCGCCTCATCGAGTCGCGGAGTTCAGATTGAGGATACGGTTCTGATCAATTACCTCGCGAATGCGACTGTCACTGACCGTCATTGTCAGAATTTTGTAGTCGGTGATGATGCGCTGCCTGATCGCCTCTTTGAACGACAGCTGAAAAAATCGCTTTCCGTAGTCCTTCTCGTTGTCCATCGAAAGGACATCGTGGCGGTCGCCCCGAAATACCCGCTCGGTTGCTGTCATGAAAACACGACGCTGGATTTTTATTTTCTTGTCGCTGAGCAGTGTGGCGAACGTCTTGGAATGCACGCCGACCGTCTTGTGGGCCTCGTCAAGGATAGCGAGGTCGAACGTTATCCGAGCCTTTCGGGCCGCCGCAGCCAACTTGCCACTGCTTTGGTAGGTCGTGAAAACGATCTTGGGTCCACGGGAGCGGGCGCGAAGCAGTGCCGCGATCTCATTAGTGTCAGTATGCGTGGGCAAACCGAGATCATAAACCTCGCCGACAAATTGATCGCGCTCAAGGTTGCCGACCGTCTCATCGCTGCAAACACAAAGCCAATCTGGCTTGATGCCATGGGCAAGAAACTCGCGGGTCCAATCGGTCAGGCTCTGGCGCACCAAGGCAAGGCTTGGCACGGCAACGAGAATGGTCTTGGCCTTTAATCCCTCAGCGATCCAGTACGCCGTTAGGCTCTTACCGGTCCCGCACGGCATGATCAGCCGACCACGTGCCGCGCCATTCTGGACGAAGTGCGTCTTTGCAGCCGCGACAGCGGCGCTCTGATGGGGCCTCGGCGTTCGAGCCTTGGGTGCCGTGCCTCTGCCCTTCAGTTTTGCGAGGATGAGGCTCCAAGCCTCCTGATCCAGTGACTGCCAGCGGTCGAGGCCAATCTCGGTCGTGTTGCGCATCAGGTGGCGTTTGCTGACGGGTTTCGATGCCGTGTGTGCGACGACGGCCAAAGCAATGTTGTTACACGTATTGAAGGCCAAGCTGGTGAAGGTGCCCAACTCCTTGCGAGTGAGCGGCTTGTCTTGCTGGCTGCGAAATTTTGACTGAATCGCCCAGTATTCCCCGTGACGCGTTCGGGCTATGAAATCGATGCCCTCGTCGAGGGCTGGAAGGGCGAGAAGCTTGCGCACGTCCGGCGGCACTTGGCGAAGGGTCCAGATGTGTGCCAGCTCAGATTGATATTCGGGCACGGTTTGAAGGTAGAGTTGGGTCAGGCGTTCAAACACAGCGCCTTTTTCGCGGGTGGATGAAAGTCTTTTGGTGCCTTCCCAGAATTCGCTCCATGAGGCGCACGTGGCAATGAAACGATCTGGCCGTAGCATTCGATCTCCTAGGCCTGTATGTACGTCATTGGATCAGCCCTCGATGGCCTTTAGCGCGGTTGCGACCGGAAGATACATCCTGTTTGCGTGACCGGCAGCCAGCGGGACAAAACCATAGCTGGAATAGAATTTGTTCGCCGCCTCATCGATCGCGTCAACGATGATGGCATGCGAGGAAATTTTTGAGGTAGCGATGATCCTAACCGCGTCAAACAGCAGCGCCTCGCCGAGGTGACAACCCTTGAAATCGACATGTCGACCGAGCCAGCCGATCAGGGCGACCGGCACGGTCGGATAGTGTGGCAGCTTCTTTTTGAGATCGTCGGGAATGTCGTTGAGTGGAATGCCGTTGGCGGTGAGCGTGTAGAACCCGCCAACCCTGCCGGTTTCTATTTCGACGGCAACGTAGCAACTGGCGTAGCGGCGTCTGACGTCCTGCGTGACGGTCTCGCGAAAGTATCGGTCGATGCGGTCGTTGCCGCAGCAAAACGCGATGCGGGCGTGCCTCGGCGACAGCGGCTCGATGTGAAATCGGGGTGTGGTCAACTGACCGTCGCGGCGTGGCGGCGCTTGGCGGCAAGCAACTTCGCATTCGGCTTCGGCGGATTGAGCAGCGCCTTGGCAAAGGCAATTTGATCGGCCTGCGACAGCCGGATGACGTGAGCTTCCTCAATGGTGCGCCGTGCGTCCTCGCCCATGATAGTCGTGACGTAGGCAGTCACGGTCAGGCCACGCAATTCGGCGGCCCGCTCCATCGCGTTGTAGAGATGGGTCGGAATCCGGGCTTCCAGCCGGGATGTCGCTGGAGCGGCGGCGGGTTTTCGGGTCTTGAGCATGGTGGAACCTCCTGCGGATATATACGGCAAAATGCCGTACAGAGCAACTGATTGTTCATCGTCCGTACATCGGCAACGGGTTCTCCTGAGAGGCTCGCAATTCTGAGGAAAGGGACCACGCCATGAAAACCACCATTGCCGCTTTCGCGCTCGCGCTGCTGTTCGTGCCGTCGCTTGCCCAAGCCCACGGCTACGGGCATCACCACGGCTACCGGCATCACGGTTATCATCATCACTACGGCCATCACCGGTACCACGGCTATAACCGGCACCATCGTTTTCACCGGCACTACGCCAGCTACCATCATCGCTAACTGGCGGGCTTGAGCCCGGCCGCCGTTTCATGCGCGGTGCGCCACGCGCGCTTGTAGCCGGGCGGCGTCGCGGCCTCACTGGGCCACTGTCGAAGCGCTCAGCCCAGAGGTGATTGCCGGTTTCGGCGTCGATTAGCTGTACAATGCGCCTGTCTTCCGCATCACCGACTGTAAGTTCATGAATGCGCGTCTAGCTGTCTGAGACAGGATTTAATCAGCTCCGCTGGTATTCAGCGAACACCGCGCGGCTATGGCCCGCGATGCGCGAGCAGACCCGGTTTTGGCGCGAAGCGGCCGACCTCCGATGTCCGCCCCGCGGTCGCTATCGGGGGCAAACCGGACACGGCACCTAGCCCAATTCGGTCGCGAATGACCCATACCGGAAGTCGGCCTGCGGGCAATGGTGCGTCTGGTCGTGTCCATTCCGGCCATCCACCGCTGCCAGATATCGGACGATCATTCGGCGGGTCGGATGCCTCGCGGGTCGATACCTCGGTTCGAGGCGACGTAGTCGATCTCACCGCGCGTGATACCAATGTCCACAAGCTCGCTGTCTGTCAGGCGACACAGCTGGGTTCGCAGCCTCTCACGTTTGCGCCACTCCTGAAATGCATTCCAATATGTTTCGAGAGGACTGTAGACCTGCCGCTTTGCGGTTGCCGGTCCCAGCCTGGCGGTCCCGTGGATCGTGCTCATTACGGTGTGTCCTGTCTGGACTGTTTCACCAGGTGAAGTTGCCGGAAGATGTACCGGCGCGCGCTTAACTAGTGGCTTACATTTCCCTTATCGGCAGCTTATTCTTCGTGCTCCGGGGGACTTCAGAGGTGCCCCCCGAGAAGGAATGGCAACTTGCGCTATCTCTTCGAGGATTACGCGCTTAACACCGACCGGCGCGAGCTGCATCGCGGGGCGGATGTCGTATCCGTCGCGCCACAGGTCTTCGACCTGCTGGATTACCTGATCCGCAACAGGGAACGCGTTGTCAGCAAAGACGACCTCATCAACGCCATTTGGAATGGGCGCAGCGTGTCCGATGCAGCGCTGACGACGCGGCTGAATGCCGCGCGGACTACGATCGGCGATTCCGGCGAGGAACAGCGCCTCATTAAAACACTTCCGCGCAAGGGCTTTCGCTTTGTCGGAACAGTGCGGGAAGCGCAGGGAGCCGCAGGCGGGACAACCGCCGGCAACCCGGTAGAACCGCCGAGGCCAGCCCTCACGTTGCCCGATAAACCCTCAATCGCGATTCTCCCCTTCACCAATCTGAGCTCCGATCCCGATCAGGATTACTTCGCTGATGGCATGGTGGACGAAATCACCACCGCCTTGTCGCGGTTCAAATCTCTATTCGTAATCGCGCGCAATTCGAGCTTTACTTACAAGGGGAGGGCCGTCGATATCAAACAGGTCGGACGCGAGCTCGGTGTTCGCTACGTCCTGGAAGGAAGTGTGCGCAAGGCCGCCGGAAAAGTTCGCATTACCGGCCAATTGATTGATGCCATGACCGGCGCACACCTTTGGGTCGATCGATTTGAAGGCGACCTGAGCGATGTTTTTGCGCTGCAGGACGAGGTGACGGTGAATGTTGTCTCTGCCATTCAGCCAAAATTGCTTCAAACCGAAATGGATTTGGCGGCGCGTCGGTCGAACAATCTCAGCGCCTACGACCTTTGTCTTCGAGCACAACATCTCCAGTCATGGACCCGGGACGGATCGGCCGAGAGCCTTCGGCTAGCCTCTCGCGCCTTGGAGATCGACCCTCGGTGCGGCTTTGCCGCTACCCTCGCAGGGGAATGCCACCTCCGAAATGCACGTCAGGGATGGACGGCCGATCGGAAGTCAGAAATTGCAGAAGGATTTCGGTATCTCCGGTTGGCACTCAGTATCGACGGGAATGCCACTTTGGCATTGAGCATGCTTGGCCGCGCAACCGCCGGCTTTTCCGGCGATTTCGATACTGGAAGGGAAATGGTAGACCGTGCGGTCACCTTAAACCCTAATTCGTTCCGCGCATGGGAAGAGCGAGGTTGGGCTTACCTGATAGCGGGGCAGTTCGAAGAGGCGATCCGGAGCTTTGAGCGCCGCATTCGACTAAGCCCATTTGACTCGTTGCTTTTTGCAACGTTTGGAGGAATGTGCGTTGCACTCATCGGCCTTCGCCGTTTCGATAAGGCCGTCTCGGCAGCCAGGAAGGCCGTCAGCCAGAACCCGCTTTTTCCGTTCGCATATAGCGGCCTAGCGTCGGCCCTGGCGCATCGGGGACGCGAAGCAGAGGCAAGGGAGGCCGTGGCCGCTCTGCTCGAACACGACCCCGATTTTCGCATTTCTGAGCGGATAGTGCGCGGCGATGCGGTGGGGCTTCAGTTGTATGTCGAAGGCCTCCGCAAAGCAGGACTTCCGGAGTGATGCGGCGCCCCGCCTCGCGGCGGAGGCGACCCGAATGAAAGTCGGGCGTCCGAGCGCATCTGCGTCAATTTGGCTGGGTAGTGGGCCACGGTACAAGCCCTTCGGCCCTGAGAGCGGCAACAACCGCAGGGCGTGCGCCGACGCGCTCCCGATGAGCGATTACAGCATGGTAGGATGACAGATCGAAATTCACCCAGCTCGCCCAGTTCGACACAACGAAAAAGTGCGTGTCAGCGACGGAGTAATGACTTCCCATTAGATATTCGTTGGCCGAGAGATGCCCGTCCAGATGCTCGAAGCGAGCCTTTAATCGGGCGCGAAACACGTCCCGCCCATTCTCAGGCACCCCTTTGTAGAAGAGGGGTGAGAAGCCCCCCTTGTGCATCTCGCTTGCGAAAAAATTGAGCCACGCCTGTAGTTTTACTCTCTCAATCGTGCCGTTCGGTGGAGCAAGCTCCTTCGATGGTACGAGATCAGCAATGTACTGGACGATGGCGGCTCCTTCCGTGAGCAGCGTCCCGTCATCGAGCACCAAGGCAGGCACGTACCCGAGGGGGTTCACGCCCCTGTAGTCGCCTCCGCCGGTGATCGCCTTCGTATGCTCATCGATCTTGACCGTCTCGAATGGAAGCCCCGCCTCATGAAGGGCGATGTGAGGGAGCAGAGAAGATGAGCCGGATGCGTAAAAGAGCTTCATGAGGACCAAATCATGGGGTTGGGAAATCAAGTTATCATCAGCAGTGGGACCTGAGGAGGCCGCGAATGTCTGAAGTTGGCGCACTCAACGGACATGCTGCCGCAGTCGCCGCATGTCTGTTGTTGGGGGAGGAACGGACCTAGCCCAGATACGCCCCAAGGTCTCAGTTTGACCCAAAGCGGTCTTTTGGAGCATTTACGCGGCTTTCCTATCAGCCTTAGTCACGGACCGAGCGATCGAAGCGTGGTATCATTCGTCCATTGCATGAATGACCCAACCGAAGGGCCAGATGGCAAGCCATATCGAACGACGAAAATTCTTAGCGACGCTCGGCAGTGCGGTCGCGTGGCCGCTGTCCGCCCGCGCGCAGCAGGCGGCGATGCCGGTGGTCGGCTTCCTCAATGCCGCATCGGCGGACGTGTCCGCACATGTTGTCGATGCGTTCCGCGTTGGCTTGAAGGAGACGGGCTACATCGAGGGCCAGAACGTCGCGATCGAATACCGTTGGGCCGAGGATCACTACGACCGCTTACCGGCGCTGGCGGCCGAGCTGGTTGATCGTCGGGTGAGCGTGATCGCTACCGGCCTCGCCACAAGCGCCGCACTGGCAGCAAAGGCGGCGACCACGACTATCCCGATTATCTTCCTGATGGGCGGCAACCCCGTCGAGGCTAGGCTTGTCACCAGTCTGAACCGGCCCGGCGGCAACGTCACCGGCGTGACCACCTTGAACGTGGAGATAACGCCAAAGCGACTTGAGGTGCTGCGCGAGTTGCTCCCCACAACGAGCATCATGGCCGTCCTCATCAACCCGCTCAACAATCCAGCTATTGTCGAAACCGAAAGAAGGCAGGCGCGGGAGGCGGCCAATTCCCTGGGGCTGCAAATGATCCACGTTCTTCAGGCAAGCACTGAACGCGACCTGGATGACGCCTTCTCAACTTTGGTCCAACGGGGGGCCGGAGGGCTCGTAATCACCGCTGATACATTTTTCTCCGGCAAAAGCGTAGAGCTCGCCGCACTGGCATTCCGACATGCGGTGCCGACGATTTCACCTTACCGTGAGTTCGTTGCAGCCGGCGGTCTCATGAGCTACGGAGGCAACGCTACCGAGCTATACCGCCTGATTGGCGTCTATACAGGCCGCATCCTTAAGGGCGAGCAGCCGGCAAATCTGCCGGTTCAGCAGCGGACGAAAGTCGAACTCGCCATTAACCTGAAGACAGCTAAGGCCTTCGGGCTCACCGTCCCAAATTCGGTCATCGGCCGCGCCGACGAAATCATCGAATAAAAAAGCTGATCGGCGATGTCGCTTATTGGCACGAACCGGACCTCCGGCCATGTCCGACTTCGGTCCGCTTTCAGGGGCAAAACGGAAGTCGGGTTTCGGGGCTGACAGGTCGCCTTTTGACCCAGGCTGTGTGAAAACGCGTCTGCGCCGAGGATGCTCAGAATTGTTTTCTCAATTGCCTGCTGCTAGCAGCAGCTGCCAGTGCGATTGGTTTCCGCAACGACGAAATCGAGATGGAATTTCTACGCGCAAGTTCAGCATTTGAGTTTTCACACAGCCTGGACCCGTTAGAGACATCAAGAGCGGGGTTGATCTCGGCTTTTCCGGCAGCGACAATGGATCGGACTGAGGTTCGCCCGATGACCGAATTTAAGCTGCCCGAGACGCGGTACGCCCAAAGCGGTGACTTCAGCATCGCCTACCAAGTGATGGGCGATGGACCGATCGATTTGATTTTGGTTCCCGGCTTCGTCTCGCATATCGAGTTTGCGCATGAACTAACCGGTTTCACCAACTTTTTGCGGCGTTTGGCGAGCTTTGCTCGCGTGGTGACGTTCGACAAAAGAGGGCAGGGACTGTCTGATCGCATGTCGGGCGCACCGTCGCTGGAAGTGCGGATGGACGACCTGCGCGCGATCATGGATGCGATTGGCTCGAAGCGCGCTGTTTTGGCTGGGTTCTCCGAAGGCGGCTGCATGAGCATCCTTTTCGCCGCGACATATCCGGAGCGCGTATCGCATCTTATTTTAATTGGCTGCTTTAGCCGATCCGCAGATCGGTTCTCGGATGATGCATGGGAGGCACGCCTCGAACAGATCATAAGCCATTGGGGCGCCGGGGAGTTAATCAAGAGGGTCGCCCCCAGCGAGGCGGGCAAACCAATGGCAATAGCGCAATTCGGAAAGTTCGAGCGGCTGGGAAGCAGCCCCGGCGCGATGCGAACGATCTTGCAGCTCAACCGTCAGATCGATGTTTCCGCAATTCTGTCGACGTTGCAGGTACCGACGCTGGTATTGCATAGTAAGGCCGATCTTCAAGTTCCAGTCGAACTGGCCCGTAAGCTCGCGGCGGCAATTCCAAGGGTGAAGTACATCGAATACCCAAGCGGCGACCACGCGTTCTGGACCGGCGATCCCGAAAATAAACTCGGTGATATTGAGGAATTTATTACCGGCCATCGCGATCACGGCGCAGCCGAGCTTGAGCGCGTGCTCGCGACCGTTCTGTTCACCGACATCGTCGAGTCTACGCGAAGCGCCGCCGAGATGGGTGACCAACGCTGGCGCCGCATGCTCGACGAGCACGACCAACTCGCGCAGCAGATTGTCGACAAACATCGTGGCCATCTGGTGAAAAGCACCGGCGATGGCATTCTGGCGACTTTCGATGGGCCGGGCCGCGCGGTGCGCTGCGCACTGACCTTCGGCTCCGCGGCGAAGGAAATCGGCCTGCCGCTTCGGGCCGGTCTGCACACTGGCGAAATCGAGGTCAGGGGCAGCGATATAGGCGGCATCGCCGTGCATGCTGCCGCGCGTGTCATGTCACACTCCGGCTCCGACGAGGTACTGGTGTCGCGTGTCGTCACCGACCTCGTCGCAGGCGCTGGTCTGAAGTTCGCGGAGCGCGGATCGTTCGAGCTAAAGGGTCTTCCGGGTCGATGGGA
Source organism: uncultured Alphaproteobacteria bacterium (assembly GCA_963836765.1). Classification (GTDB taxonomy): domain Bacteria; phylum Pseudomonadota; class Alphaproteobacteria; order Rhizobiales; family Xanthobacteraceae; genus Bradyrhizobium. Next base: position 89,131 of record CAWILG010000044.1, on the reverse strand, counting down.
CCTGTTCGCAGCGAGCGGTTAGCCATCAAGCCGAGAAGACCGCTCTTGGCACAACTCGGACATACCGCCGTGGTCGCTCTATGTCCGTTGTTGGGCGCAGACGGAAAACATATACTCCCATTGAGCTTTTCGGCTTTTGACCCAGGCTGTGTGAAAACGCGCCTCCGCGACAGATGCGCAGAATTGTTTTCTCAATTGCCTTCTTCCGAAAGAGGCTGCCAGTGCAATCGGTTCCGATATCGACGAAATCGAGATGGAAATTCTACGCGCAAGTTGCGGATCGGAGTTTTCACACAGTCTGGACCCTTAGCCGACATTTGGTCTGGATGGCGTAGGCCGCAGTGATATAAATTTCCGTGGCTTTTGAGAAAGGCACCTCATGGAGGAGTCCACGTTTCAACCCCCACCCAAGGCATATGAAGCCATCATAGCCGATACGCGAAGGATCGGCTTTATGAAGTGGTGCTGGCCACCAGTGGGGGCCTTGCTTCGTGTGATGGCCGCGTCGAAGCCCGGCGGTCGGATGCTTGAGACGGGCACCGGAACGGGCGTCGGAACCTGCTGGTTGTTGGACGGCATGGATGCCACGGCACGGCTAACCACGGTTGATATTGATCCCACGGTTCAGGCCATCGCCCGAACGCATCTGGGAACGGACCCGAGATTGACGATCCTCTCTGAGGATGCCGCTGTGACGATACGGCGTGAACCCCCGAACTCTTTCGATCTCATCTTTGCCGATGGCGGGGCCGGCAAGCACACTCTTCTGAACGAAGCGCTCGCATTGCTGCGCCCTGGCGGTATCTACATCTGCGACGATACCAAGCCCCATCCGATGTGGCCGCCTGAGCATGCGGTGAAGATCCCACCGCTCATGGAGGCACTGGCCGGGAAGCAGGATTTTCACCGTCTCTACATCGACTGGTCAAGCGGCGCTGTGGTCATGGTGAAGACTAAATAGGATATCCGCCACTGGCACTTTTCGGAACTGGCAGCCGTGATGCGTGATGTCCGCTTCTCTAATCGGCCCTTTGAGGTCAAGCACTTTCAGACTATCCGCCAATGCGGTGTCGATGTCGCTCGCGGGCTCTTGCTTCTCTTCGGAATCGGCACCTGGGCCCTTCCACCATGGGATCCGAGGACGAGGCGGAACAATCTTTTGGACGACCTTGCCGTCAGTGTGACGGCAGGTCCAAGCGGACATACGAACTCACCTCATCCATCGTCCCGCGAGGGACATCCTTCCACCGGTTGGCGGAGCTCTAGTTTTCTCCTATCGGGTTTGATGCTGAACGGTTTTCATGCTGCTGCCGTGGCTTGCTCCCGGGTCCACCGGAACTCGGTGCCGTCAACCCAGATGCGGTGCATGATCACGGCCAGCCGGCGAGCCAGAGCCACGATCGCCTTTTTCATCCCGCGGCGCCTCGCGATCTGCATGGCCCACGCTTTGAGCCATGACCATTTTTTTGAATGCATCATGCTTTGAGCTGCTTCGTAGAGCATCGTGCGCATCATCTCGTCGCCGCAGCGCGATATTTTACCGCTCCAATCGATCTCACCCGATTGATACCTGGCGCACGTCAGTCCAAATACCGCCCCGACTGACTTGGATTTGCGGAACCGGGCTGGCACATCGACGGTGGCGCGATAGGTCAGCGCCACCACGGGGCCGACACCCGGGGTCGTCATCAGGCGCCGGCAGACCTCATCCTCCCGGACGATAGCCAGCAAGCGACGGTGCAGGATGACGATCTGTTCACGGAGCACCCGCCGGACGATGAGCAGCGGCTCCACCAGTACCGCCAAGTCGGGGATATTCTCGACAAGCTCCTGGATGCGGGCCTCGAACCTCACCTTGCCAACCATTCCGACCTTGAGGCCGAAGTTGCGCAACGTACCTCGCAGATCGTTCTCGATGGCGATGGCCTTCGACTGCAGAAGCTTGCGATGGGTCAGCAGCATACGCAGTTTCTGACTGCGGAGCGTCTTCACATGCACCGGACGGTACAGTCCCACCCGGATCATCTGAGCGATGCCGCGCGCGTCGTTGCGGTCGGTCTTGTTGATCTGCGCCTTCAGCACCGCCCGCATGTGCCGCGTCTCGACACAGATCACCGGTAACTCGGCTTCGGCGAGAGCGCTGAACAGCCATTGCGACAGCGGCCCGGCTTCCAGTCCGATCCGCTTGAAGCGGTAGGTGGGGTTCCCCAGAACCTTCAGCAGGGCTGCAGGTTCGCTCGCTACCTTCACTTCCTTCACGATCCTGCCCGTGTCATCCACAATGCAGATGCTGGTTTCCTTGACCGATACGTCCAATCCACCAAAATGGTCCATGCTGCGCTTCTCCTTCTGATGCTTGAGGTCGTCACCAAGGACCTCGTTTTTCACCATCAGCCTGAAGCGCAGCACCCAAAATCTTCAGCTATCCACAAGCTGGGCCGGCCGATTACACCATCTGTTGCGGGAAGAGCGGAAGTCGCATTTCCGGGTCGTGAGGACAGCTTTTGACCCAGGCTGTGTGAAAACGCGCCTCCGCGACAGATGCGCAGAATTGTTTTCTCAATTGCCTTCTTCCGAAAGAGGCTGCCAGTGCAATCGATTCCGATATCGACGAAATCGAGATGGAAATTCTACGCGCAAGTTGCGGATCGGAGTTTTCACACAGTCTGGACCCTACCCGGACATCCGCTGAGCCGATAGGATGCCGTCTACTGAGTTTGGGGCGGCCATGCAGCGACGCGAATTCATCGGGCTTATTGGCGGGGCTGCGGCGTGGCCGCTGACAGTGCGGGCGCAGCGACCGGTCGGTTTTTTTGGCACAGGCACACCAGCGCCCTTGTACTTCGCCGCGGGCAAGGAAACCGTCATGGCCGAGAAAGACGTTAGCATTGCTTATGCGGACGGGACTGGGTCCTTTCTTGTCCTGCTTGCAATGGCCGAGCAGCAAGGGCTTTTCGGAAAGCACGGCGTCGAAGTTCGATCTGTGGCGGTCAAGGGCGCAACGGTCCCCCGCCTGACAGCTGACATGCCGTTAGGGATGATCGGCGAGCCAGCCGCTTTGTTGCAGACCGCAGAAGGAGCAGATTTGCGCCTTGTCGCGTCTTTCAGCGACATCAAGCTTTCGGGCCATCTCGTTGCACGACCCGGTATCAAGACTCCGGAAGATTTGCGCGGCAAGCGCCTTGGTGCGCGTGTGATTGGCGCCGGACTGTGGATATCCACGATCCTTGCCCTCGAACAGTTGGCGCTAGATCCACAGCGAGACGAAATCACCATTCTGCCCGTAGGCAATCCGGTCCAAATCTTCCGCGCTTTGGAACAGGGCGAAATCGATGGTGCGCTGGTGTCAGCCGCGCAAAGTCGCGAACTGCAGGCCAAAGGGTTTGCAGTCCTCTTGAAAGATTATCCGCCAAACATAAGCAGCTTTGGCGGGGGGCTCGTTGTCTCCAACGGTTTTCTGTCGAACAATCGCGATGTGGTTGCGAAGGTCGTGCACGCACTTCTGGAAGCCCTCGCGCTCTGCCTTGGCGGACAGAACAAGGCGAAGGTCAGGCAGGCATTCAACGCAGCCCTCAGCATCACCGACGAAGAAACCGCTGCAAGCAGTTTAGCCGAGCTGCGACGCAAGCCGTACCCTTCATTGGCGCCATTGGCAAAAATGCAGAGAGTGATCTCGATCCATGACCCTCGCGTGCTGAATGTATCGGTGGTTGATCTCATCGATGACCAGTTTGTTCGCAAATTCGACGAAGATGGTGAGCTGGATGCACTCTATGCGGCCTACAGGTAGCCTTGGCATGGCTGACGCATGTGTTGCCGTTAGTCTTGCCGCTACCTGAGCGCAATCCACGATGACGCCTGTTGGCACGAAACGGACATGCTGCCGTGGGTCGCCCTGAGCGACAGATGCGCAGAATTGTTTTCTCAATTGCCTTCTTCCGAAAGAGGCTGCCAGTGCAATCGATTCCGATATCGACGAAATCGAGATGGAAATTCTACGCGCAAGTTGCGGATCGGAGTTTTCAAACAGTCTGGACCCGACTCGGACATCGCCCAGCGACTGTAAATCAGGACTCTTCCCGCTTTGCGCAAGATCGTCTGCTGCATTCTTCCAAAAGCTCCCGACCCTCCCAGATGACAGAGCCGTCCTCCGCAAGAATGAATTGATTAACAAGCAACGGATCAAGTGCCAGCTTACCGGCTTCCCGGATCGCTGCTTCGTTATTGGCGTAAAGGTCACACCGCCGTAAAGAGACACAGTACGGCTCGTCGGACTGCCGCAATATCGGCCCATCGGCACATACGAGGATTACCGGGCCGAAATCTGGATGCTGTTGGCAGAGTTCTTGTGATCTCCTGACAAGCGAGCTCGATAGCTTTCGAGATGGGCCTGACTTCTCGCTCCCAATTTTGGAAGCCGCCGCGATTAATTCCCAGCTTCTTCGCGGCCTCAAACTGGTTGAATCCGTGTTTCTTCCGCCACTTCTTTAGATCCCACGAATCCAACACATCGCCTTTTATTAGCTAAACTTTTGGAAATTGATTGCGCTTATCTAAAGCCTCTTCGCCGATATTCTATCTATCTTGCAGCCTGACCGTTCCTACGCGAAAGCTTTTGATTCTTCCATCAGCTCGAGCCCACTCCAAATAACGAGGCTTGTCTCGTCGAGTATCTGCGGATTAAAAACTTTCGAGACGTTATTCAATTCTGAGAGCGCAAGAAGCGCGCTCTTATTGTCAGGGTATCGCTTACAGAACAGCGTCGGCAGGCGATCCCGTAGATCTGATTTTAGCCCTAGCGGAGCGCTCGCGTAAACGAGGGTAACAGGACCAAATTCGGGGCGTTGCTTCCAGCGTCGCAGAAGTTGCCGCGAAGCCAAATCGACGGCGACAGGGACCGGCGTGACCTGGTATTCCCAATTTTGAATCGTGGGTCTAGTTACTCCGAATTCATTCGCCGCCTGTTCCTGTGTATAGCCTAGGAGTTTCCGCCATTGTCTAAGCTCTGGCCCATTCATGGCATCGCCCCCTGGGTCTGTCCTAGGCGCATCGTCTTAATCAGCACGATTAAGCACCGACAGATTCAGGAGGGCCTAAGGCTGGTGCGGTCGAATCAGGATGATGCAATACACTGAAATAATGTAGCCGAAAGTCGTGAAAGGAGCACACCGGGGAATTGTGCCAAAAATCTGTGGTCGTAGTGCAACACTGCGGAACAAAACCATGATATCGGTAGGGAAATGCCCAATTCCTAGGCAGATGCTCGACTTTCCATCTTCACGTCTCCGCAACCCTTGAGTCATGATCGATACCGAAGTGCGGTCGTGGCCGGTGCTCGAAACTAAAGTGCAAACTAATGGGGATGGTTATGAAGAAAATGGTGTTGTTGGCAACGGCGCTGGCAATGGTATCGGGTTCTGCCCTTGCGGCTGATATGCCTTTGAAGGCGGTCAAAGCGCCGCCGCCGCCGGCGTTCGAACCTTGGGATTTTGCCTTCGGCAGCGCGATTTTGAGCGATTACATCTTCCGCGGCGTTACTCAGTCCAACCACAATCCGTCGGTCACTGCCTATTTCGAGCCGCGCTACAACGTCACCAAAGATTTGCAGCTCTATATCGGCACCTCCACCGAGAGCATCTCGTTCGCTAACCGCGCCGCAGCGGAAGTGGACATCTACGGCGGTATTCGTCCGACCTTTGGTGCATTCGCTTTCGACATCGGTGTCTGGGGCTACCTGTATCCGGGCGGCACCTGCTACTTTGGCGCGCCGGTTGACGCCGCCGGCAAGCCGCTCAGCGCGGAATGCGCCGCCAACTTCCTGCCCAACGGCAACGTCATGAAGAAAGACGTCAGCTTCGCGGAAGTCTACGGCAAGGTGACCTACACCGTGAACGACAACTGGTCGTTCGGATTGAACGAGTACTATTCGCCGAACTTCCTGAATTCAGGCGCCTGGGGCAACTACTCCTCGGTCACCGGCAAGTACATCGCGCCGAGCACGGTGTTCGGCACCAGCGGCGTCGGCATGTACGTGTCGGGCGAGTTTGGCCGTCAGTGGTTTGGAACGTCTGACTCGTTCTACGGAACGACCTTCACCAATCCCGGCTTTGCGGGCCCGTTCCCGAACGGCATCAAATACGCCGACTACAACACCTGGAACATCGGTATCGGCTTTACCTACAAGGTGTTCACGCTCGACCTGCGCTACTCCGACACCAACCTGTCGAAGGGTGATTGCAACGCCTTCACCAGCGCCTTCAACGGCTCCGGAACCAACAACATCACCGCGATCAACCCGACCGGTGTTGGCTCCAACTGGTGCGGCGCGGCTGGCATCGCCAAGCTCTCGGCCGACCTGACGGCGATGACCAACCTGAAGTAGGCTATCTTCTCGAAGATAGGGGGCGGCAGATTATTCTGCCGCCCCCCTTTTTTGGTTGGTTGAATGAGACGTGATCGTGCTGCGAGCGCGAGCGACGTGATCGAACAAGCACCCGAATGCGCTCGCGGACTCGGGGCTGCGGATTGTCGGGCGTTACGCTGCCACTCATCATATTTCGGAGGCGGCCGCCAGCACATCAAGCCTGGGTGCGCGTATTCCGACCTTGCCTCCCGCATGTCTCTAGATGGCACCAACCGGACCTCACACGATGTCCGACTTGAGTCCGCTTTCAGGGGTAAAACTGAAGTCGGATTTCGGGGCCGTCAGGGCAGATTTTGACCGGGTCTTACGACTGCGTGCTTTCGCAACTTACTGCACCGCCAAAAAGATGAAATCCCCGCCTTGTCGAGTAGGATGTTATGACCTTTAATCGCGTCACTGTACTGGCCGGGAGATGTTCATGAACGGGCGATCACTGACGATGCAGACCGCCGGAGCTCTAACAGGACTGATGCTATCGGCAATGGTGGCGGACGCGGCCGAGGTGAAAGTGTTTACCTCGGTCGCGCTGACGAATGCGCTCGACGAGCTTGCGCCGATCTTCGAGCAGAAGACGGGCAACAAGCTGACAATTAGTTATGACCTCGCCGCGGTTCAGAAGAAGCGCATCCTCGACGGCGAGCGGGCCGACGTGATCATCTTGACGCGGGTTATGATGGACGACCTTGCCAAGCAGAATAAGCTGGCTCCAGGCAACATCGTCAATGTTGCGAGTACTCCGGTTGCCTTGGCGGCTCGTGCCGGAGCGCCGAAGCCGGATATCTCGACAGCGGACGCGTTCAAGCAAACGTTGCTGTCGGCCAAGTCGATCTCCTATGCGGATCCGGCCAAGGGAGGCCTGAGTGGCGTGGTCGCCAGCCGCGCCATCGAGCGTTTAGGTATCGCCGAACAGATGAAGTCTAAGACGACGCTCGTGCCCGGTGCGCAGTCGCCGGACTTAGTGGCGAAGGGAGAGGTGGAGCTCGGCATCGCGCAGGCATCGGAGATCGTACCGAACGCAGGGGCGCAACTGGTTGGCCCACTACCGGGTGAGCTCGGCAGCATGACGCAGTTCAGCGGCGCTATTGGCGCGGAGTTAGCATCCGCGAACGCGTCGAAAGCCTTGATCGATTTCCTCGCGGGCCAGGAGGCCGGATCGCAGTTCAAGGCGAAGGGGTTTGAGCCAGGAGGCTAGTTTATTTGCGCTTCGAGGCGCGATGTCCGACTTGAGTCCGTTAATGCGGACCAAAGCGGACGTCTGCCGATGCTCAGGGATTTATGAGTTCACACCAAGTCGTTCCGCAGTTTCTCGCGTTCAAGCTGCTCAAGGAAATCAGCCAAGGCAACGTTGCCTGCGAACCGCGCAGCTTCATAGGTGCTGAAACCTCCAGCTTCGAGCAACACCCCCATCGGATTACCCCGGCGAATAATTCTCCATCGCCACGAGGGCGGATGGGTTAAATCGCGGATCGCCCTGACGTAATAGCCCCAATCACTCCGCTCGCGAACCATGGCCGCCTAGTCAAGCTCTGTAGTCAACATGTGCATGGCATTGTGAGAATCGCACCTAGAAGACTCTACCACCTGGGCGTCGACCTACGAAATTGCTACCACCGGCCCAAGGTCCAGCGCGCACTAAAGCTGCCTCTCACCTCGGCCCGGTGGCAGAGGCAAACCTAATTCGAGAGCTCGTCGTCTAACCGAGCCGACGTGACGTCCAATCTCTCGTGCCATCGCTGGCACGCTTTCCTTCCGCTGCGCGAGTTCGATCAGCAGCTTCGTCTCTTCTTCGGTCCATTTGCGGGGTTTTGCAGGCTCCATTGCCTTACTCCACGGATCGAAACCGGCATCAGTCTGTGACTGCGATTCTGGCCCGATGAAGGCGACCACGTTCGCCGCGTCGATCCTGCACCTTGGTACAATAGTCGCTCAGTTCTGGAGCGCCGTACATTCATGTGAATTCATGTGATTCGATCTGCTGCGGATTTTTTTCGGAAGGTTCGCGCTATGCTTAGTTTGCTTTTTTTCGGCGCGGTCATCGCCATCGTTGCCACCCTTTTGTTTTTCGCGTTCGAGGGTAGCCATTGGAATAGCTAGTAGAGCGTCGGCGCTGGATCGTCATCGCCGTTGCTGGATCGCCGCTGGCTTCGGCTTCCGCCTTGTAGGGACACGCCGGACTAAGGGCCTTTTATCAGGCCCCGCTGTCAGCTTCTGGAGTCCGCCCATAGGCCCATTCCGGCTAGGGGGTCGGGAGCGTTTTGGGACCCGAGGCGGAAGTTGGCCGTCATGCAATCTGGTTCTGCAAGCGCGAGGCATCGCCGACTAGCTTCTTGAAAGCCGCGCATTTCAGGCGCTCTAGGTCGCGTTCCCCGTCCACCGCGCGCGCGAGAATATGTTCAGCAATTTCGAGTGCCGAAGCCGACTTGCGATGATGGAAACGCTGGGGGTCGAAACAGGCCAGTACCCGAAGTGGGCTTCCCCCGGTAACCGCGGATTAACCGATCGGGGGCACGCTAATCTCGACCTGCTACCGGTCGGTCACGCCTATTGATTACAGAGCCGCCGCTGCCCCCAAGCGGCGGCTGTTCCGCTGGAGCGGCGATGGACTATCAGGCCTTCACGGACGGCAGCCTCACGATGATGTACGAGGCCGTGCGCGGTGCACTCGCGTCGGACGATGCGCAGGAGCAGCGCGGCGAGGATCCAAGGTTCCGCGTTCGCGAAACGCCGCAGTGGAAGAAGCACGCCGCCAACCTCGAGGCCGAAATGATCAAGCGAGGTATGCTTTTCAGCGTGATCGAATGGTACGACGGCCAGGAGAAGCTGCCGTTTGATGTCGAACACTGACCGCGCCGGCGAGCACTGCAATCAGCGCGTGAGAGAGGTGTTCGAACTCGAAACTGCCACCGGCTTGCCAGCTTTGATAACACCTGCGGTCTGCGTGGCTGCCGATTCTGAATCGATGTGAGACAACAAACCCAAACCGGCCATCACGATTCCCGCCACCAGGGCGACCGCGACAATTTTTAGGCGAGTGGCCTTGTCGGCGTTGTAAATCGAATGGTTCATTGATGCCTTCCGATGCCGCCTTTGCGGCTGGAGTTTGAACAATTAATAGGCAGCAACCGTTTCCGGACGACTACGAAATGGTTTCGTTGGCGCCACCACCGCGGTGCCAACCGATCTGGAACGGCCTCAGCTTGCCCCTTTCGCTGAGGCTTTCTTTTGACGCGCGAATTCGCCCGAGCGCTGGCGCCGATGCGGCTCGACCTAGGCGCCGTACCAACCTTCCGGAAAAGGAATGAATGGCCACGCCAGGTCATTATCGTTCGTTTCTTTTACTGTTGCGGGGCACGTCCAACTGTTAACGGCCCAGCTGTTGACAGTGCCTTTCCAGTCGATGCTTTTAGGTATGGCCGATCTACCTGGCGCGGCGAGTTTAGCTGCCCACCGGCGCTCAAACCTTCTTTCAAGGTCAAGAGGGATAGTACACATAACCGGACCCTCCGGATTCGTAGCCGCCCCGGTTCAAAGGCGCAAACCCGTTCGATCATTTAAAGTTCCACCCTGACTGTACTATCTTTTTTGGGAGCGTATCGCAAAGCGCTGGCGCCGACCGACCGGACAGCCCGCAAGCCGAACCCGCACCAGCGACCCTAGCCGGTGGTGGGACCGGGTGATCCATTATCGGGCCGTCGCGCGCTTCTGCCTTGGGGGCTCTGTTGGCTGAACTGGAGGAGCCTGCTGAGTATTCGTGAACGATTGTTGTAGGACTCCGATTTTGGCGCTCAGTGCTGTGACGTCGTCGGATAACCGCTTCACTTCGGCCCGATCGGATGAGACCGTTTGTTGAAGGGCCCCCAGTTGACCGACAGCCTGTTGCAGGGACGCCTGCAGGTCATGGATCGCCTGAGCGGTCGGATCTGGTGGTGGTGCGGTCGCTTTGTGCTGCTTCACAGGAATAGTTTCGTAAATGCCCAAAGGTACAGTTAAGGGGACGGCTAGCAACGTCAGGACGAAGATACGCCCGCTCCGAGAGTGGCGATCAGGTCCTGGTGGACGCTCGAATATCGATTGATCGCCCATGAAACAAAAATCCTGGTTTGCCGGTTTCTGACATTTACGCGGCCCGGCTCAGCTTAAACGATTCCCCTGCCGCGCCAGCGTGGCGAGCGTGCGATCGTCGGGGAAAGCCCGGCACGCGACTCTCTCAAGCCACGGCCTTCGCAAGTTCTGGTAGTTGTGGCAGTCTCACTGACTGGAAAACGTGCGAGCCGGGCGCATATTGGGGCATGGATCAAATTCTGCCCCCAGAGCTAAATGATTTGGAATTTGAGGCCCTGTGGCAGCTCGCCGCGCATCCGATCACCCATCGCATTCCGTCCCGCATTCAATCTCGGCTCACGGATATCGGCTACGCGAAGGAAGTCCTGGGCGGCATTGTCCTGACTAAGGACGGCCTACAGCGGATTTCGCAAGCCAAATGACACAAGCATCGCTCAAATCCCGGACTCACCAGCGGGCTCCGTAGCAGGGAGGGGGCTATTCGGTAGAGCCCGCCGCTTCAACTCGGTGGGTTTTTCTTTTGCCTGGTTTCGAGGTGAGACCGATTCCGTTGACCGGGAAAATCGAGCGGCCCACCGCCGTTCGCACCGTCTTTGTACGTCCAGGGGAATCGTACTCATAACAACTCCGGGTTTTCGGTGATTTGACGCCCTCAATCGCCAACCAGCTTCCCAAAGTCGTGCGAATGGCGATGGGCACAACTGTGTTCCGAATAAGGATTGAGCTGATTTTCCGCCGGTGTTGGAATCTGATCACACCATCACGGTCGTGCAGGGGTTTACGCCGGCGGGTTCTTTCGCGCCCCTGTGGACGGCCGCGCAGCAAGCCCCTGTGGACGCTCACGCATCCCGAGAATCGGCCCTGTGGGTACGCTGTGGATATGCTGCGGACGACGAGAGCGCGGGCTCACGTCCGCCGATTCGCCGGCGGGCTGTTTCGCAGACGGACTGCAAATTCTCCTTCGGCCTCCATCGCCCGCAGGATGCCATGCGGGCAAACAGCATCGGTCCGCGGTTTTCGGCGGCGTCGATCAGCATCTGAATAGCGAGCCGCCATTCCGGTCGGTCATGCTGTGCTTTCGGAAGTTTTCTGATGTACTCGGCTGCGTCGCGCAGTGTGCGCGCCGGCGCGCCACGAGGCAGGGGAACCGGGTGATGGAATGGGCGATCCCAACTCATAACGAAACTCCCGCAACGGGCAACAATTCAATACAAGGATAGAGGGATCGTTCCCGCGAGGCCTTACCCGGCCTTGCCGGATCTCATGGCCCGTTCGACTTCGTCGGCCAGCCGGTTGAGGTGTTGATGTAGCCGATCGAACATCTCGCGCTTGGTCGTATCCGTCGCGAGATCGCGGATCAGCGCGGCCGCAGCGGCATCCTTCCGAAGCTTTTCGATCGAGGCCTGATAGTCCTTCACGGCGATCCCGATTTGCCAGTTTCAAACCTGCAAATTCAAAGCCCCGCGCTCATTGTAACCAACCAAAAAACGGCCTCGACGCCACTGGACGCAGCGCCGAGACCGCCAACCCAAGGGTGGGTAGGTTTTCTTAGCTTTGGGAGCTGGGACCGGAATCGGAGCACCGACCCTTTCACACAAATTTCGTTCCGCGAGGCCGCGACAGGTGGCGGCCTTACTCGTCAATCTCGCGGCGCTTCTTTTCCAGTTCTGCGATCTGCTCCGCGAGCTGTTTTAGAAACTCGTCATCAGTGATCCGGCTCGCCAATTGCCGGTACTTCATGATCTTCATCTCGAGTACAACGCGTTCGTTTTTTGAGGGCATGGCAGTCATTCCCATCGTCTCTTAAATAAGACGGGGAAACTTCGTTTTTGTTCAATTCTGGATTGCCGGAATCAAAAGTCTATTTCGGCGATTGCAGGCCGTGAGACGAAAGCCATTGCGTCATGTGTGCGGCTGTCTCGGCTTGACGTGCCCTGCGGATCAGCATCTCGCGCTGGTAACCGGGCGGAATGCCTTGAGCCTCTTTCCGTAGCCGCCGCGCCTCATCCGATAACCGATGATCCAAGGATACTGTTTGTTTGAAATGGCGTCGCTGCATCGCGCTGCTCCATTCCTGAGGAGGGCGAGAGTGCGACTGGCGTTCTCATCATCGATAGCTGCCGCGGGACGGTGCGATGATGGAAATACAATACTCCTCCGGCGTCCTTAGTTCTGTCCACTTGTGAACACAGCGCAAATTAAGCCCCGAGGCTCAAAAACGGACCATTAGCAGAGCCCAACAATGAGTTCCTGACTGGCAAACGGGCGGTTCTGGGCGCATATTCGTGGGATGCGGACGGGATGGAAGTTCGTGGGTGAGTTTAGGCGAGGGCGCAAGAAGCCTATGGCTCTTGAGTGCATTATTGCGATTCCCTACCCCGAAATGGCCCAGGCCATCGCCAGGGACAAACTGGTGGGTGCCGATAACATAACGGCAATAGAAATCTCTCGGATTGAATTAAGGGCCCTAAATTTCCGAGATGGCGACGTCGTCGTTTTTCCCCGAATACTGACGGGGCACCGTGCCCGCACTGCCCGGACTTACAAGCGCGCTTCCTAGTGTGACGGGGAGGTGTGTGCGCGGGCTTCGGGGCCGCCGGTTTACCCTGGCGGCCGCTCGGTGTCGCCCGTTTGGCACACTTCACGGAGAATCACCCAGCCAGGGACAATGCGTGAAATAATCGACTGGTAGCGTCGGAAGAAGGAAGTATCCTTGCGGCGGGGCGATCGGCGAACTCGCGTCATTCTGCCATGTCGGAAGGTGTACAGCGCTGCTACCAACTAGCTGAGGTGTGCAGGGACCGGGCGGCCCAAGCCCGTAACTCCATCGATGCGGAAGCGTGGCTAAAACTCGCTGAGGACTGGCTCGAATTCGCACGAGCCGACGAGCAAGGGTGCGGCAACCGCGCGCTTATCAGCCGCGGTGCATCCGATTAACGGCGACCAAAAGATCCGGCCGCTCAAGCACTTCCACCAGTCTGTCCAAGATAACGCGCTCGTTGTTCCGGGGCTTTGGTAATAAGTATTCTTCTAGAATGCACTGCGCGTCACTAACGGCCTGAAGAGCTAGCTGTTCATCCGTCATCTGTTACCTCCGTAACCCAACCCGCATGAACAAATGTGCGTCCGGAACGTCCCATTTCGCTTAATTGCTGATATTCATGGGCGGCGATCGCCTGATTCTGGCCGCGGCTCGCTTTGGAAAAGCAAAGCGCGGCTCAGGAGCCTGTGCCCGTGCGCGCCGGCTCAACATCGGCCTGACATCGGCGCGCATCGCCAAATGGTCGCTCCACGCTTTCATTGTGGCAAGGTCACACGGCTGGGACGAAGCAGCGACTACTTCGATCGCCTTAATCAAATCCGCTAGCCAAACGGTGCTATGATCGGTGGTCCGCAAAGCTGGACGGTCCATTAGCGCGTCCTATACACGTCGAAAGCGTGAGCCAGAAATACGCTGATGCTGAAAAACATCGCCAGCGCCGTGACGATCTCGGTCATAGCTTTGCTCCTTGGCTCGAAATGCCGGGAAGGGCGGCCCTGAGGGATTGGCGATAAATCGCGTTGAGGATGAGGGCCAACATGATCGAACCCCGCTGTTTGATCAAAGCGGATCATGGATCGCGACTGTTGCGGGACGACTTCGCGGTCTGGCAAAATGGTTTCATCGGGCCGGCGCTGGCAACCCATTCGTGGCCCGATCGACCGGCAAACCCACCGGCCTGGAGCGGCCGAACGCGCGGGCGAGCTTCCTAAAGTACTCGGGGGCGGGGCTTCGGTCCCGCGACCAAGGACGCAACCGTTACGCCGCGAGCCGACAGGCGTGCGATTAACTGCGCCTGCAGAGTAACCGTTCTATCATTCCGGCGCACTGTCGGAATGACCTTCTGGTGGTCATGTGTCCGTCGCTGAACCAACCCCGGCGGCGGCTTTTTCGCGCCGGTGAGTTTGTGCGCAGCAAGTGGCTCTTCCGACACCCCAATTTCCGATTTGCGGCCGGTGGATATGCTGCGGATAACGCTGATGAGGATGAGTTGGCTAAGCCCAGGCGACCTGCGGTGCATCCGCCGTTTTCGCAGTATTCCCGTGTCGCCGCACAACGGCGCAAACCCAGCAGAGACCACCTCGGGGATGGCCAGCCACCCGGCGGGGGTTTCTTTTATTTTTTGCGGCGCTGGCGACGCGGCTTTGGATTGGCTTCGTAGGCCTTCCAATCGGAATAATCGTAGTTGCCGGACCACGAGTAAATCTCCGTCCTGCAAATCTGACAGCCGAAGGTCCCTGAGGCCTTCATGGCAAGCCGTTCCTGCGTTACTTGGTAGCCGGCGCCGCAGTTCGGGCAGACGAAAAGAACGGTCGTCATTTGCTGGCTCAACTGTCTTGCTTCGCTTCTTTCGCCAGACGCTTTTTGAACGGCCGGTGCGAAAAGGAACAGGAACGCGGTCATAACTCAACGCTAAAAAGGGCATTTTCCGACGGGGCTCGCGTGACTGTCAAGCTGGACGGTTGGGCTGTTCGCGATGCGGGAGCACGAAGGCCTTTGGATCGAACGCGACAGGCTTAAGGCAAACCAGCCGAGGCACATAAAGGGCGTCATTCTCGCGGCCGGAATTGGTGATCAGCGAACCGCTCAAGTGGTCCGACGACATAGCCGACAACCCGCCGCAGCTCAGGTCTCTTGCTGAAGTACGCCGGTTCGCATGGTCTGGTGGCCCGTCGTAGGTCGTCCGGCGATATGGTATGCCGGGCGTCTTCCAACGACGCCAGTCGATGCGCGATAAATTGCTATTTGATGCGTTTTTGGACGCAACATTCTCGCGTCGCAATGCTTATGATTCTAAGGGGCTGGAACCGTGGAGCATGAGCATGGCTGCCCAGATCGTAATGGACCATACGGGCGATACCCGACATTACTTCAATGCCGAAGACACTGAGGCGCTTTCCAAAGCAGAGGCGCGGTTCAAGATGTTAACAGCGGCCGGCTTTACGGCTGCCGTTCGTGACGCAGCGGGCAAAGCCACCGTCACACGAGTGTTCGACCCAACTGCCGAAGAAACGCTATTCTTCCCACGACTTGTTGGCGGCTGAAGACCGCCCATGTTTATTCACCGGCTGATTTCCGCTCCGCTCAACTTTTGGCGCTTTTGGGCAGACGGTACGCGCAAGCTTCGATCCGTGCGCGAGCGGCGCGAGGTGATTGAGAACATCCGCAAGGCGCGCGGCATTACTTTGCTGCGGAAATGGCTTTCCCCCGAACAGCAAGCACAGTTCGATGCGCTCAGGCATTTTGACGTTATCGGCTGTGACACGGGCACGCGCTATCGCATACGCCACGGCACAGCACCAAACGTACACGAGATTGACGCTGCGGGCCGTTTGGTCATGGGCTGGTGTTTCGTGCCGTCGGGACCTCTAGTAGCGGGCGACGTCATGCTCGCACAGAAAATTGCTTTGGAGACAAACGAGCGCGCCGCATTGGCCGTTGCCAACCGATTTCCCGTTGGTGACCGAACATAGATTTGGTTCACTCGGCGCCGCCCTGCACGATCAGATGGGCGAGGGTGTTGGTCTTTCCGGATCCGGCTCCAGCAATCACCAGCAGGGGCGGTGCGGCCAATCCTCCGGCAGCCCCGCTCCACCGCACGCCGCTGCTCGGGATTGAGGGTTTCGAGGTAGGCGGTTTCGGTCTGCACCTTGGGTGTCCATTCATTTCTGGAATGGACGACGGTCGGTGATTCCTGCTGTGATCGCGACCACCTCTTTCAATTGCCAACCCGGCAGGCGTGATTGCGGTTAGTACGCCGCGCCGATATGCTCCAACACAATCACGGAGGGAGGCACGAACATGCCCAAGCTTGAACATCTCCGCCCAAGCGGTCTTCATCACAATCCGGCATACTCTCACGTCGTCGTCGCCTCAGGCGCGCGCACGATCTACATCGCGGGACAGGTATCGACCGATGAGGAGGGTAGGGTTGTCGGCGAGGGCGACTTGGCCGCGCAGACGACGCAGGTGATGCAAAATCTCGGCCTTGCGTTGAAGGCGGCCGGCGCGAGCTACGCCAACATTGTGAAGATTGTGACCTTCGTCGTCGGCTACAAGCCGGAGCTTCGGCCCATCATCGGCCAGGCGCGCTCGGCCTTCTTCGAAGGCATGACGCCGCCAGCGAGCACACTCGTTGGTGTCTCAGCGTTGGCAGCGCCGGAATGGCTGATCGAAATCGAGGCTGTTGCGGTGGTCGATTGACTTTGGCAAGACGTCATCAACAGGATCCGGCGTGGGTCGGCCCCCTGAACGATCAAATGGTCGAGCCGATGGGCCCGCGCTCCAGCGATGACCAACAGCGGTGCCGCCAGTCCTCCTGCAGCCCCCGTGCTCGACCGCACGCCGCTGCTCGGGATTGAGGCTTTCGAGGTAGGCGGTTGCCGTCTGCACCTTTGGCGTCCGTAAATGGGCGGGATGGACGTCCGTTGATGATTCCCGTTCTGATCGCAACCTGCACGTCCGTTGGACGCGTGGGCTAGCCCGATGCCTTCCTGTGCCGTGCTCGCCGACGGACTTCGAAGTGGGCGTGATGCTCGGTGGCATCAGAATTGGCATGGCGCTCCCTAGCGGAAACGTAGTGCGTCCTCAAAATCCCTGTAAAACAAGCGCAAATCAGCTCTGCTGCTGAGCAAGTGATACCACTTGAGGATACCACCAATCAACCGCGCGGGTATCTTGCGCACAATCAAGTTATCGGGGATCGGAACAGCCACGATGAGCCAGAAGGATGCAGCTGCTTATGACCGATCAAGACCGCCGTGGGGCCGCTTACCACGAAGCGGGCCACGCGGTCGTCGCGTCAGCCCTCGGCCTTTCGGTCCGACGTATGGAGATAGCCATCGACGGTGACGACGCGAAGGGAGCTGCCGACATTCAAGATGACCCCAATCTTCCCCTCGTGGATCAGCTTGCGGTGTGCGCCGCTGGGCTGGAGGCTCAGAAGCTCTTCAAAGCTCCCACACATGACGGTGCGGGATGAGGTGGTTACGGAAAAATGGTCGAGTTGCTGAAGGATGGGCAGGAGGAAGAGAGTTTCTTGCTAGTAGAAGCCGGTCACAAACGCGCCTACGAGTTACTGACGTAACATCTGGAGATGGTTCATCAAGTTGCGGTTTCGCTCCCTAGCCGCAAGCTCCGCGCCCGGTGTTACTGGGCCTGTGATGAACGCCCAGATCCGCTGGTCGCGCCCGGATACTGACTTGTCATAGCGTTATAAAAAGGTTAATAATTACGTCTCAAGTGAAATTTCCTTCCGCAAATAGTTGAATAACAAAAATTAAACTTCCTTTCAGCAAAGGATTAAACCATGTCGCGATTGAAATTAACTACGTCGGTGCTGGCTCTTAGCTGCCTGTTTTTTGGCTCCGCCGCCAATGCTTCTCTGATGTGGGTCGACGATACCGCTGGCAACATTGGTTTGGTGAATACTACTACGGGCGCCGTTTCTAACGTTAGTAATACAGGACAGATTCTTACCGACATTGGTTTCGTCGGAACCCAAATGTACGGCACTACTTTTACTAGCCTTTATGCGATCAATAATATCTTGGGCAGCTCAACATCTAGCTTAATTGGCTCCTACGGCGGCGTAGGTGGAGGTGGAATGAACGCGCTGGTTGGAAACGGCACGGGTCTTTTGGCCGCCTCGAATGCAACGACCACGGTTTATGGCATTGCAAATCCCTCCTCATCGGCCGCGACGAGTAACTTTTCGACAGGATTACCCGGACCATCCGCCGGTGACCTCGCCTTTGCTGGGGGTACATTGTACGAATCCGCCATAGCCGGTAATGGAAACGACGAACTCGTCAATGTGAATACCAAAACTGTCGTTGGCTTTCTCACCATAGGCGGCGTTCAGCAGAACACCGTATTTGGGTTGGCTTACGATGGGACTACGATGTTCGCTGTCGAAGGCACCAACATTTTCACTGTCAATCTTGCCACCGGCGCTCTCTCAGGTGGTGTGAGCTATGCCGGACACGGCTTAGGTTCTGCAAACGGTCAGGCGTTCCTTAACGAGAGCGTCGGAGGCGTTCCCGAACCCTCAACCTGGGCGATGATGCTTCTCGGTTTCGCGGGCATTGGCGTGATAGCCTATCGCCGCAGGAACCACAGCGGTTTGCGTCTTGCATAAATAAACGGCCATTGATTATGTGGAACGGGCCGTCTTTTTATGGCGGCCTTTTTCATCGAAGCGCCGTATCAGAAAACTTTAGATCAGTTTCCGTCACTGCTGGAGGCAAGTGATGAAACGTATCGACTATCAATTGATGCCCATCGACGAACTTTGGACCCTTCATCAGGAAATCAATTCAAAGCTGGCAATAAAACTCGAGGCCGAAAAACAAAAGCTACAAAATCGTCTCAATGAACTCCGCCAAAAGTCCCCGCCTTCTTCGATAGAGAAACGGCAGCGCCGACGGTACCCCAAGGTTTACCCAAAATTCCAGAACCCCGAGCAACCCTCGCAGACGTGGGCGGGAAGAGGTAAACGACCGAACTGGGTGGGCGAATTGCTGCGGGCGGGGCACACAATGGAGCAGCTGCGAATACCTGCAGGTGTCTCAACGCCGTAGGTGCTGATTTCCATTGTCATCTCTTCGCCATTAGGTAACAGCAGTGTTCTCAGGCTAGGTTCGGTAGGCCCACAGCATGTTGGGATGACCACTGAATCCTGGTGAGGACGTCTGTCAGATATGCCCAAAGCTGCACTGGAAGGGACGAGACCGTCGCCGAACGGAAGCCGTGTCGCTCAAAGAGAAAGCCCGCCAACCTCAAGGAGAAAAAGGCCGCGCCATTGCGGCTGATGCCGGCCACCACGGTCCAGAACATGTCTGCTTGCCGAATCACCAGCACCACCAGCGACCATGCGTCAGGGGCGCCACGTCGCCGTGTCAATCTTCGTTTGGTCGATAGCGAAAGGTTTTCCGGAATCCGGCCATGGTCAGGAAACCCTCCCTCGCTGGCTAGGGATCACCGGGGAGTGATCCAACCTACACGCCAGTTTCGGCGTGGTCGTGATATCGTCAACCGTCCCTGGTTCCTGGGGAGCCGCGATAAGAGGCACCTATGAGGTTGCGGGTTTGTAAGCATTGTAAAACCCAATTCCGCCCGGGCAGAGCCGACAGTGATTTTTGTCGCAGCCTCTGCCGGCAGGCGGCGTATCGCTTGCGGAAGAAAGGTGACGAATTCGAGGACGCTGCGCGTAGGGCTCAGCGCATAACGGACGCCGCGGCGCTCGTCGCTGAGGCATTCGATGCCTACCGGCGTGAAGCGGCTCGTCTACACATGCAGGCGGAAGAACGCGGCATCAAAGACGTGAAATTCATGGGTACGCCACGCGGCATTCTGGCCGTCGAAAAGATCCCTGGAGCACTCAAGCTAGCGGTGGCCCGCTGTGACTGGCCTGGCGGGGGTACACTTAGCGCAATGATCGAAACAGAGGGGTACTCGAAGTCGCCGGAGGTGCTAGCGATTATCCCGAAGCAGTCGAACCTCGGTGGACCATTTATCGAGAGAATAGCGGAGAAGGAATGCCGGGACCTGCTCTGTGGTCCGGAGCGCAAGGTGTCACTATTCAGCGGGCATATAGATGAAGAGGGTTATGTCTGGTTACCGCTGGGCTCAAAGCCTGAAGCGGGGCTTAGCGCCCCACAGTACCCGCATGATTGGGACGATGAATTGGATCTGGAACGCGATGACAGCGGCTTTGACGGCCAAGCGGCGGACCTATTGGCCGGCGGCGGCTACCACGTCGAATAGGTAAAGCCCGTTACGGGTATTTCTATTATGTATTTGATTTCTAAAGCGTTTTATCGTTTCGGTATTTTCGTCTCCCTATAAGTAGGAGGGTGCGAAAAACCCGACTGACCACCAACCGCCTCGGCTCACGCCCGGGCGGTTTTTCTTTGGAGCGAACAGATGAACAGCATGCATGAAGTCGTAGGAATTCTGTACGTCTCGCTCGCGATCGCCGCTGGGGGGAATGAGCTCCTGGAGGACAGTAACGACATTCTTCGGATTGCGATCGAGAGGGACTCCGTCAGTCCTGACGCTCGTCGGGCCCTCAAGGCGCTTGTAGCCACCACTTCGAAGCAGAAGCGATTCAGCGGCTGAAGTGGAAACCGCCATGGCACGGAGACCGGCGAGGCAAAATACGGTTCGGGATTTCGTGAGAGAAGCACACAAATGTGGACTGGAGCCGGTTGTCGAGATCGAGACGTTGCCCGACGGAACAGTCCGGACGAAGATGCGGGCGCACATGCGGCTGTTATCCACAAATACCCAGCAATCAGATCAGGAACCGAACGAGTGGGACAACGTCCAATAAAACTGCCGCGCTACGTACACGCCTTCACTGACCGCCATGGCCGGCCAAGGTTTTATCTGCGGCGCAGGGGGCACAGTAAAGTACCGTTGCGGGGGCTGCCGTGGTCACCCGCATTTATGGAAGTCTACGAGCGCGCGCTTGCTGCCTATCAGGGGACGGTTGTGATCGGCGCGTCGCGTACCATGGCCGGCACCCTCAACGCGGCCGTGGTCGCGTACTATCAAAGCGGCGCCTTCACGAAAGAATTGGGCGACGGCACGCGATCGAGCCAGCGCTCGCTGGTCGAGCGGTTTCGCACCGAGCATGGGGACAAGCGGCTGCGCAAGCTAGAACGACGGCACATGCAGGTCTATATATCGAGCCTGCAATCGCCGCCAGTTCAGCGCAACATGCTGCGCGCGTTGCGGCACTTCCTGAAATTTTGCAAGGCGGCCGGCCTGATCGATCACGACCCGAGCGAGGGCGTTACCCGCCAGAAAATGAAAAACACCGGCGGGTTCTACACCTGGACCGAGGATGATGCTGCCAAATATGAGGCGCGCCACAAGGTCGGCACGATGGCGCGCGCGGCGTTCGAGCTGTATTTGAATTTGGGCGTGCGCAAATCCGACGTGGTGCGCATCGGACCGCGCTATATCCGTGACGGCGTCTTGAACAATTTCCTGCCGAAGAAGACTTCGACCACCGGCGGCAAGCGGATTTCGATCAAGCTGTTCGACGAGACCAAGGCGGCGATTGATGCTCTGCCGGTGACCGGGACCGACACATATCTCGTGACCTCGTTTGGCAAGGCGTTCACCGCCAACGGGTTTGGCAACAAGATGCGCGAGTGGTGCGATGCCGCCGAACTGCCGGACTGCACCAGCCACGGATTGCGCAAACTGTTCATGATCCGGCTTGTCCATGCCGGCTATACCGCGCCGCAAATCGGGGCGTTGTCCGGCCACAAAGACCTGCGCGAAATACAGACCTACATTGATGAATATGATCGCCAAAAGGTCGGCATCGAGACCTCGACGGCGTTCGAGCAAGTCCGAAACGCGAACAGAAAACTGGCTAACCTTGAAGGCCGGTTGGCCGGGGATGTCCCGGGTTCTGTTGAATTTCTGAAGAGGTCGGCGTTGCCCACCTTGAGCCGGTAGGCTCGGGGTGCTGATTCCACAAAGGAGAGCAACGCCATGACGAGAGATATCACACCGGCTGGTTCGCCGGCGACCGGGGCTGTGGACGAAGCGTTTGCAGAAGTGCGGGCGAGCTTCGATCGGTTCTGCCTTGCGGCAGGGATCGAGGCGCTCGGCACGATGATGGAGGCGGATGTCACGGCGGCCTGCGGGCCGCGCCACGGTCGCGACGCGGCGCGGCGGGCGCACCGTTGGGGCCGAACGCGGGGACGGATCGGCTTCCACGGCGGCAAGATCGAGGTCGAGCGCCCGCGGGTCCGAGGCGTGGACGGCCGCGAGGTCACGATCCCGAGTTGGGAAACGGCGGCGGAGGAGGATTGGCTTGGTCGTTGGGCGATGAACCTGATGCTGATCAATGTGTCGACGCGCCGGTTCGGCCGCGCTGTCCGGCTGCCCGAGGGTGACGTGCCGGCACCGCCCGGATCGGGGGTTTCGAAGTCGGCGGCCTCGCGGAGGTTCGTAGCGCTGTCGGCGGCGCGGCTGGCCGACTTCATGGCTGCCGATCTGTCCGCGCTCGACCTTCTGGTGGTCCAAATCGATGGGCTGCATCTCGGCGACGATCTCGTGCTGGTCGCCGCGATCGGGGTTGACGGCGAAGGCAACAAGCATCCGCTGGCGCTGGTGGAAGGGGCGACCGAGAATGCCGCAACGGTTCAGGCCCTGCTGGACAACCTGGTCTCGCGCGGGCTCGACCCGACGGTGCCAAGACTGTTCATCGCCGACGGCGCGAAAGCGTTGTCGAAGGCGATCCGCCGCACCTTCGGTTCGGCCGCTGCGATCCAGCGCTGCCAGATCCACAAGGCGCGCAACATCATGGAACGCCTGCCGAAAGAGCATCATGCGGCCACCCGTCGGGTGCTGCGCCAGGCCTGGGAGCTCGATGACGCCGACAAGGCTGAAAAATTGATCCGCAATCTCGCGCGTCGACTCGACCAGCAATGGCCCGGCGTAGCGGCCAGCATCCTCGAAGGCCTTGACGAAATCCTGACTGTCGTCCGGTTGAAGCTGCCGAAGGAGCTTCGTCGATCGCTCGCCTGTACCAACATCGCCGAGAACATGATGGGCACCATTCGCCGCGTCACGCGCAACGTCAAACGCTGGCGGGATGCCGGTATGGCCTTGCGATGGGTCGCGGCCGGCATGATCGAGGCCAACAAGGGCTTCCGACGATTGAAGGCGCATAAGCAATTGTCGGTTCTGCGTGCGGCCCTTCAAGCTCACCACGATCGCATGACGATCAAGCCCGTTGCCCACGTCACGAGGGCCGCGTAACATTCATTCCGGCAACGTCGGCCCGACGTAGTTCAACACCGATCGGGACATCCCCGGTTGGCCAATCCGGGCAAATAGTCGAACACTTTCAATAGGAGGTTTCAATGATGGTGAGCGCGGAGGGACTCGAACCCTCGACCCCCTGATTAAAAGTTCTTTCCCGGCAATTTCCGCAAGCCTCCGCAAGTGCATGAGCCGTCAGCGGTTCGTCTTCCGATAATACAATAAGTACTTGTATTGCAGCGGTTTCCTATGGCATCGCCCTGTCAACGTCACTATATCATCCTGCAACATCCTGCAACATCCTACACACGATATACCGACGTTTACTCGAACATGGGGCGAACACGCAAATGGCCGCGAAGCAGAAGCTGACGGACGCCATCGTCAGAGGACTTGAGCCGCCGGAGAAGGGCTACACGATCACCCGCGACACGGAGGCCGCAGGGTTCGCCGTTCGCGTCACCGCCAAGGGCGTGCGCTCCTTCGTGCTGGACTACTACACCCGGTCCGGGCGCGACCGATCCTTCACCATCGGCAAGTTTCCGGACTGGTTGGTCACGGCGGCACGGGCGAGGGCACGCGATCTGCGCCGTGAGATCGACAATGGCGGCGATCCACGCGCCGACGTCGAGGCCGCGCGCGCCGCGCCGACCGTCTCCGAACTGATCAAACGGTTCGAGGCGGAGTGGCTACCGCGCAAGAGGCCGATCACGGCGCAGGAGTACAAGCGCACGATCAAGAACCACATCGCCCCGCACTTCGGTCAGCACACCAAGGTCGGCGATGTCGTTTACGCGGACATTGATCGCTTGCACCAGAAGATCACCGACGCAGGCACGCCGTATGCCGCCAACCGGGCCGTCGCGATCATGTCGAAGATGTTCACGCTCGCGGTGCGTTGGGAGATGATCAAGACGAACCCGTGAAGGGCGTCGCGAAGAACACCGAGCACCATCGACGGCGGTACTTGAGCGGCGACGAGTTGGGGCGGCTGGTGGCAGCGCTCAACGACCACCCGGACCGGCAGGTGGCCAACGCGGTCCGCATGCTTCTATTAACTGGTGCTCGTCGCGGCGAGGTGCTGTCGATGCGTTGGGCCGACGTCGATCTCACGGATGGCAAGTGGAGCAAGCCTCCTTCGAGCACGAAGCAGGAGAAGCATCACGAGGTCCCGCTCTCCGCACCGGCCCGTGCGCTACTGGCCAGCATCCGC
Organism: uncultured Alphaproteobacteria bacterium; assembly: GCA_963836765.1. Taxonomy (GTDB): domain Bacteria; phylum Pseudomonadota; class Alphaproteobacteria; order Rhizobiales; family Xanthobacteraceae; genus Bradyrhizobium. The sequence continues at coordinate 64,600 of CAWILG010000044.1, read as the reverse complement.
GATGAGCAAGCCGCGCCGGGACGTGCGCTTGGTGAATTCGTGTTTCCATCGACAGGCAAGAAAGGCCACCTCGTCGAGATCAAGAAGGGCTGGGCAACGCTGTGCAAAGCCGCTGGCATCAAGAACCTTCGGCTCCACGACCTACGACATTCCTACGCCTCCGCGCTGGCGAGCGGTGGTGCGAGCTTGCCGTTGATCGGCGCACTGTTGGGCCATTCAAGCCCAACCACGACGCACCGATACGCCCACTTGTTTCAGGACCCGCAGCGTGCGGCGGCTGAGAAGATCGGCGTGCTGATCGAGAACGCGGCGCAGGACAGCTCGCCCGACAACGTCACGTCGCTGACGAAGGCGCAGCGCAAGTGAAGCAGGCGGTCGAGCACCGGTGAGCCGCTCGATCCGCGACAGCACCAGCACCGCCGACGCCAGCGATCAATGACACGTGTCGTTGGCGGCTTTGATGGCTTCGTCCTGTTAGGCCGCGCCTTCCCATCGTTGGGAAGTCGGTCGCGTGAGAAATCTCCTACGCAGCAACGCTTCATCGCGCACGTGGAGAGATATAAGAAATATCTCGCACGTGGAGAGATGGCCGGTTTCTGGTGCGTGCGTTGAAAAAATAAGTTCTCAAATCGTTTCAAGGAATTATCGCCCTACGTAGGGCCGGTGGGCCTATCATACAAATGGTCATTGTTAGGAGGACGTGGGCTCGCAAGCTACCATCGTCATCATCACACTTCGAACAGGGATGACGACACTATGACTGATCAGCCGCTCGACAAGCGACGGCGCGATACTCGGCCCGAGCGCATCACCGTCGGCGACACCGTCTTCGAGCGTAACGACATCGTCGCCGCGCATCTCGGTGAAACCGTGAGGACGCTCGATAAGCGAGACCGGACTGGCGCACCGTTCGCATACTTTGGCGGTGTGAAGTACAGGCCAATGCCTCTCTTCAATGAGCACATCGTAAACAACAGCATCCGCACCCAGAAGCCGCTGCAACAGCCGAAGCGGCGTCGGGTGCGGTGAACGCCAATGACCAGCAAGCCGTCCAGGAAACCGACCACCAGAGCGAACGCGAAGCAAATTGGTACAGGTACCAATTTGGTCTACCGTGGCATGTCCGCGACATCGTCCATCCTGATCGAGAGGATGCGCGACATCGCGAAGGAGGCGCAGCCGATCATCGGGCGCGGCATTGGCTACAAGCTGTTCACGCTGGGCCTGATCCCGTCGATGGAGCGCAATGAAATGCGGCGCGTCTATCGCCTGCTGCTGATCGCGCGTGAACAGGGCACCATCCCGTGGGACTGGATCGTTGACGAGACGCGCAGCATTGAGCGCGTGGCGACGTGGGCCGACCCGGAAGCCTATGCCCGCACCGTCGCCCGATCCTATCGCCGCGACTTCTGGGACCAGCAGCCGCACCGCGTGCAGGTGTGGAGCGAGAAGGGCACCGTTCGCGGCGTTCTCCAACCTGTGCTTGATCATTACGCCGTCGGCTTTAACCCGGTACATGGTTTCAACAGCGGCACCAACACGCACGACGTTGCCGAAGATGATGACGGCAGGCCGCTAATCATCCTCTATGTTGGAGACTTCGATCCATCCGGCATGTTCATGTCGGAGGTGGATTTGCCGAGACGGTTCGTCAAATACGACGGGCACCACATCGACATGAAGCGCATCGCCCTGACGAAGATGCAGGCGGTCGGGCTTCCGTCGTTCGCCGCAGCCGACAAGGCGAAAGACCCGCGCTTCAAATGGTTCACGGCCAACCACGGCAAGCGGTGCTGGGAATTGGACGCGATGGACCCGAACGATCTGCGTGACTGCGTCGAGCGCGAGATCAAGAAGCTGATCGAGCCCGTCGCTTGGAAGCGTTGCGAAGTTGTCAACGCCGCCGAACAAGCGTCGCTGCGGACCATCTTGAAGGCGTGGCCGCGATGACATCGGCAGCGATGCCGGTCGAGGTATCTTCAACGCTCAGAAAGGAGCACACGTAATGAAGGCATCGAACTACACCGACGACGATCAGCTTGAGGCAGAGAAGTTCTGGCCCATGCTGCATGCTCTCGTGAGGAAGAGCGATGCCAACACCGACGACCTCAACGACCTGATCTCGGAGTTCGATGACGTCAAGCATGTCATCCAAAGCCAGATCGAGGAAGACAAGGAGCGTGCGGAAATGTTCTCTCTCGCGAAGCTCATACTAAGCTGCGACTGACGTTCCGACCTCGCCGGACATCTGACGTTTGCCCGATGACGCGATCAAATGTTAGAGGATGGGAAAGGAGCAACCGCCCAAACAGCCGCCGATATAGGAGGGCTCGAATGGAAGTTGCACCTATTCCCGACCAGCGCGGCGTTCCGTCGCCGATTCCCGACATCATCGTCGCGTGCGAAGTCGGCGGCGGTTTCCAGATCGGCATCGCTGATGGTCCGGGTCCGTTTCCCAGCCGCCGATTTGCCGAGTTGATTGCCGCACAGCGGGCTGAAGCAGCGAGACCACCATAACAGCAGAACGCCGCCGCTTCGGCAGAAGCGACGGCGTCTAAGACTTGCGACGCGGACTCCAAGGGCAAGGAGCGCACGCCGGTAAGGGCCAGCCTTCTCCACTCGCAACAGCGTCGAAGGACGCGGAAGATATGCCACAAGCCTTCAGCAACGCCAAGTCCCGCAAGCTCTACCGACGCGAGCGGCTGTCGCTCCAGCAGAAGCTGCGGAAGCTGTATCGGCTCCTGACCGGGCGCGTCTGGAACGACTACACCATCACCGACGATGTCTTGGGTCGCATGGTCCTGATCTATCTGATGGCACTCGGCATTGATGACGCGTTCGCTGATCGGTTCGCGCCGTGGGCGGACATCAGCAAGATCAGGCGAGCCGCTGCCCGCATCAAGCTGACACGCGACAATGTCGGTGAAGTCATCGGGCGAGGCATCGGCCTGACATGGGAAGATCGCGAGAGATGCAGGTCGTGGGCGTTTCATGCACGCGACAAGACTCCAGAGCAGATCGAGCGGCTCAACGCCGACAAGCGCAACAAGAAGAAGCGCATCGAGCGGGCCGAACTGGAAGCACAGCGCGAAGCACTGACGAAGGCGATGTCTCGGTCCTATCCAGAGCGCGTGGTGAAGCTCTACGCGAACATTGTTCGGCTGTGGCATCGTCGTGGCGGGAGACCGCTCACCGTGAGCGATATCGCTGGTGGTATTGCCTACAAGGATGGGCACCTCTTCGGCTGGTTCAAAGACCCACTGCGCGTCATCCGCCGCGACGTTGATCTACTGGAGAGCGACGGCTTGGTGAAGACGCTCCGCAGAGGCAGGCGCGGCGTGCGGACCGTCTGGCTGGCGGATGACTTCAATGCCGTGGCTCCGGCGGTGCCGCGAGCGGCGGTTCCGGAGCCTTGGGAAGCCGAAGGGATCAGCCGGGCAACGCACTTCCGCCGCCGCAGGCAGAGGTTGCATCAGCGCCGTGAGACCGACTTGGACACCCGGACACTCAGAGTCTCACCTTATGTTCCGCCTCAACCCATTGATGCGGCAGAGTTATCCGTTCAGAAACTCGCTGGCATACCAGCGGCACATCTCTATGTGGATGAGACATCGAGAAAGACAACAAACACTGGAGACAATTCAACCACGGTGAAGAGCTTCGTCAAGGCGGAGCATGTGACGACAGCGGTGGCAGATCAGGCATCGCACCGTGTGGAGAAACGCAGGCTCACCCTGAAGCAGGGCCAGAAGATGAAGATGCAGATGCGGCAGCTTCGTCAGAGTTCTGGCGGATCGGAAGCATCAACAGGTTCACGACACCGACGCAGTGATTACCAAGCGACAGCACAGGAGCAACCAGTGACGAAGAAGCGGACCTACACCATCAAGCCGAAGCGTGCACCGACGGCGGCGTACTTCGAGAGGCAGATCCGCCTGCTTCAGATACAGGCGACCGAGCTTGAGCGGCGGCTCAAGCGGCAGCAAGGGCCAGCAGCCTTCGCGGCGTATCAGGACGCGGTGACGGCGACGGTGCAACAGAACGCCGACGTCACCAACGTGGTGAGGCTGCGGTCGCGTTTGTGACTATCGCATTGGCGGCAGCAACTCAGGCTTGACGAACCGGCTCCCGAGAGCCGCGAAGAGGATCGGCGTGAAACTGAGCACGACGGCGTACGCCAAGAGGCCCGTGCCATTGATTATCCCGATCTTCAGAAGCACATAGCCGACGCCGAGAAAGATATGGGCGAGAATTCCAGCGCCGAACGCCAGACCCACTACCTTGCCGTTGAGCGTACCGCGAATCCCGCATGCATAGATCACCCATACGGACAAAGGAATAAACAGGAAGAGGCCGCTGAATAGGCCGGTATTGTAATCTCGTAAGACGACGGTCCCGACTACGTGCGCGACTCCGTTGAGGAGGATCAAGCCCCAGAAGCTGAGGCCGATGGCGGCGTTGCGCCTGCCTATATATGCAGCGAGCGGCGCTCCCACCCACATCAGGCCGATGTTTACAACCGGGTAGAAAGAAAAAGGAACGGGACAGTCCGGATACGGCGGGAAGCCCATATTCTTACAGACCGTCATTTGGATTGAGTAGTCGAATCCTAGCACCGGCAGGCTATATTCCTCGAACTGATGCAACCAGTAAACGGGCGCTGCGAGCCACCCAAGCCACAAAGGATCACGCCAGCGCGACACGGTGGTGTTGCCACGGAATGTGTCCGTCAGCAGCAGGATGGCGAGCATCACAACCGCCCCACCCAACCCTATGAACGGCCAAACCGTGTAGAACCAGTTTGTTTGCATCGTTGCTCCTGACACCGGATGGCACTGATCGTACCGAACAGACCACCATTACGAATTCCCGCGTCCTCAGCGGCGTTGACGTACATCAACATTGCTTGGAGTTGGTCGGTCGTATGGACGGAGGTGCGCCCCACAACAACATCACCTCACCACAGGTCTATCTATCCTTGCTCCGCTCTCTCCTCCGGTCCGCGCAACAGGCACGGAAGCGGCTGGCAGGACGGCAGGAGGGAAGGCAGGCTCCACGGCGGAGCGGGACCGAGCCGACCGAACGGAGGCCTCTCAGACATGGCGGAGGACGCGGAAAGGACCGTCGCTCGACCGAGTTCCATCGGCTTAATTTCCTACACGGACCGGAATCCCGCTGGAATTCGCATGTTCTGAAGGCGGAGAAACCCGGAAACTGATTTATAATCATGCGGTCCGTTCGTCAAACATACTGTAACTGCTGAGTAAATTTCCAAGCTTGTGCGCCGTGTTCGCCCTATGGCAGAGTGGCGTAAAGGAACTGGTGGACGGGAACCCATGACGGAAACCACGCAAGAGAGCACGGGATCACCGGCTGGAAGCGTCGGCGTTACCCGCGTGACATCAGCCAAGCCGAAGCAGAACAAACGGAGGGCTCGTAAGCCGTTCGATGGTCGATACTTGCTCGGTCGCAGGGTGCACGAGCTTGTCGCCATCTTCGCCGCTCGCATCGGTCCTGAAGCCGACGATCCGATCATGGCCACCGCGATCCGCCGAGCCGCCGAGACCACCGCGCTGAGCGAGGACTTGAGGGCGAGGATGTTGAGAGGAGATCCTGATGTCTCGGCGGATGATGCGCTGAGGACGACGAGGGCCGCAGATGCATTGACGAGAAGGCTGCATCTCGACCGTCGCCAGCCGAAGACAGGCCCGTCGCTCGCTGATGTCCTGCGTGGCGGTGCGACATGACCGTGCTCGACAGCACCACGCTCTCGCGCTGGCGATCATCGCCGATCAGCTTCGTTGAAGAAGTGCTGCACGATCCTGAGACCGGCAAGCCGTTCGTGTTGTTGCCTGCCGAGATCGCGTTCATGACGCACGCGTTCGCGCTCGATGATGATGGTCGGCTCAAGTATCCCGAGCTTGTCTACGGTGCGCCGAAGAAGAGCGGCAAGACCTCGCTCGCCGCGATGATCGTGCTGGTGATGGTGCTGTTGCGCAATGATTCTCGGTTCGGCGAAGGGCTTCTGCGCAGCGAACGACTTCGATCAGGCGGCGTCGCCGCGTCTTCATGGTGATCAGGCGCATTGTCGAGGTGTCGCCGCTGTTGAAGGGCGAGGCGAGGATCACGGCGGACAAGATCGTGTTTCCGGCGTTCGATGCGACCATCACGGCCATTGCGAGTGACGCGGCATCGGCGGCTGGCGGCAACCCGGTGATCAGTTGCTTCGACGAACTTTGGGGCTACATCAGTGAGCGTGCGACGCGGTTGTGGGATGAATTGATCACGTCGCCTGCGAGGAAGATCAGTTGCCGCCTGACGATGACCTATGCGGGCTTCAGCGGCGAGAGCGTGCTGCTGGAAGAACTGTACAAGCGCGGCATGGCGTTGCCTGAGATCGGGCCGTCGCTTGCGTGCTGGCGATGGCATGTTGTTCTGCGTGGCACGCCGAGCCGGTCGCGCCGTGGCAGGACGAGCGCTGGCTGGCGGAGATGCGGCGCAGTCTTGCGCCCGTGTGCTTTGCCAGCGCATGATCATGAACCAGTTCGTGTCGCCGGAGAGCAAGTTCGTCGATCTGGCGGCGTGGGATGCGTTGCGTGCAGCCTTCGCTGGTGCCGGTGATGAAGGACCGCTCGCTCAGTGTCTGGGTTGGCGTCGATGCCTCGACCAAGCGCGACAGCACCGCGTTGGTGGCCTGCACCTTTGATCGCAAGACCTCCTGCGTGCGGTTGATCGCGCACAAGGTGTTCACGCCGACGCCGGGCGATCCGATCGACTTCGAGGCCACCATTGAGAAGACGTTGCGCGACTGGCATGCGCGGTATCGCGTTCGTCAGATATTATTCGATCCGTACCAGATGGCGGCGGTGTCGCAGCGGCTGGCGCGGGAGCGGTTGCCGATTGAGGAATATCCGCAGACGCTTCCCAACCTGACGGCCGCGACGTCGAACCTGTTCGACCTGATCAGCGCGAGGCAGTTGGTGTTGTATCCCGACGCGGCATGCGGTTGGCGATCTCGCACGCGATCATCACCGAGAGTTCGCGCGGCTGGAAGCTCGACAAGCTGAAGCAGGCGCACAAGATCGACGTTGTCGTCGCGTTGAGCATGGCGTGCCTTGCGGCGGTTCGTGATGGCAACAAGTCGGCGCTACATCCGCGACCTGAGTTGGGTCGATGGCGACGGGCCGCTCGACCTGGCGAGGCAGGATCAACTTGCGGTACAACAGTTACATGGTATCAGGAGGACTTATGCGATGAGGATCAAACGAAGAGACGGCACGATGGCGGAGGTCGCTGACGGCTACATCCTTGCCCACGGCGAGGCGATGGTTGTCGGGCTGATGATGATGGACTCAGCCAGCGGTCGATGATCACCGACGGGCGCGGCCATCCTGCCGGGCGAGGCCGGGCTTTCTGTTCAGCCGACGATGACGTGGCCGATGCGGTGCGAGAGACCGTCTATCAGAATTATCGCGACGCGATCGGTCAACGCTGGCAAGGGCGACCGCTGGAGCAAGCCGTCAGGTAATTTATGCACCGCGCACAAATCGAACCGCCGCCGAAGTTCGGCGGTGGCGATGCGCGTCGCTGCGAGCTATGCGCAGTATCAACCGGGACATTCAAAGAGCGGTGGCGTCGATGACGGATTACAGCAACCTGCCGGTCACCGTCCTGGCGAAGATCGCCAGCCTCGACGATCTTTGCATGACGCTGAGCACGAAGCTGGAGGCTTGCCCGCAGTGAGCTTCAGCGGCTGCGGATCGAGCGGCGCGACTGCGTTCCGCAAACCGTTCACGACGAAGCCGGGATCAACACGAGAGTCTGAGCGGGTTCTTGGCCGAGTGGGATCGGCTCGATGCTGCGATCAGTGCTCAGCAGGTCATCTGCGAGCGTCTGGAGCAACGGATGCGGTCGGAGGCGGGAATTGCCTCCGACTGCAAACGCTTCTTGCACGAATTGCCTGCTGGAGCGCGTCTTCGTGTAGGTCGAGGCCCGTCCCGGCGATCTCGGCGACATCCGCGAGCGCATCAAGCGGACGCAGCGCGAGATCGGGAAGGTGGAGCGCATCGCCGGTGCCGAGCTGACGACATCGCCGACCGGGTGAAGCGCCACGTCGATGCACTGGCGGCGCAGGCCGCGCCGATCATTACGGCGTCGGAAGTGGTCAGGCGTTGCAGTGTGCTCTATCCGCTGCAACGAGAACGCCAACCGCGTCCACCAGAGCGGCTTCTCGCAGTACGAAGGCAACGCGTTGTTGCTGGCGGCCTTGCTGCAGCCTGATCGTCTGACCGAACGGCTGATGGAGACCATCAACGACACCGGCATCTCGGCGCGCGAACGCGACCAGCTTCTGCACGCGCTGCAGGAGGAACTGACGAGCTTCGCTATGACGAAGAGGCCTCGATCTGCGCGGCGATCGAGCGCGGTGACGACGAGGTGTACAGGTCAGGATCGGCACCGTGGGCCGTCCTGATGATCGAGATCGAACAGCAGCGGAGGCGGTCGCTGCATGATATTCAGCGGGAGGCATCCGGCGCGGTCTTCCTCCGCCTCCTGCGGGCCGCGCCGGGAATTCCGTTGAGTGTGTCCAAGGGGATTTGAATTGTTCGACCCTTCGGCGGGACCAGTCGGAGTGGTGTCCGGAGCCCAATAACCGCCGACAGCCCGCAGCCGGTGATTCTTGTCGGCGTGGCGGGCACTCAACGGCGTCCCCACGGGTGTTTAACTCCTGCCCGTGGGGACTCAGATCAAAAACGAGGGTGTCACATTGGTCATCAAGATAAGGTCTCAAGCCCGGCTTCAGTCGGATCGGTTCTTCGGCAGGTCCAACTGCGCGGTCCAAGACCTTCTAACACCATCAAGCCGCTGCCCAAGGTGGACAGCAAGCTGAAGCGGGTCTGTTCTGAAGACCGTCAAGACAACCGCCCTGGCCACCGCGCCTCCCGTGAAGGGCTGGAGGTCACGAGTGGACATCGCCTGAGACAGCCGCCGCCTATCACGAGGCCGGTCACGCGGTCGCCATCATGCTGGCGTTCCGCGCTGCTCCGTGGTTGCCACACCCGCCACCATCGCTGCCGGTCCGGTTTGTCGAGATCACCGACGACGGCGGCGGCAACTGCGTCGGATGAGCGTCTATTCGATGCAGTGGGCACATCGACGTCATCAAGCCGCGCTACCGCGACCTGATGGAGCGCGCAGGTCTGCATCCATTTGAGCGGCGGTATCAGCGAGGCGATCCTCTCGCGGCGTGCGAGGTGGCCGCGAGGCGTTGCGGTTCGCGGAAGTCGCAGCATGGACGCCGACCTGACGAAGGCCGAAGAGGTGTGCCGCGATATCTTCCGGCTGACCGGCTACCGCGTCGGCCCGCAGCATTACGCGGATCGGACATTGACGATGATGCTGGAGCATTGGCCAGCGGTCGAGGCACTGGCGGAGGCGTTGATCGACGAGCGGCGGATCGAGGGCTGGCAGGTCGAGGAGATCGTCGCCGACGCGATGGCTGACCTGATGGCGGAGTGATCCATCTCCCACGTGGAGAGATGAACGCCATCCGGACTCGGCTGGCACGATGCTGCGTTCCCGGCTCGTCAGGGCCTCGCCCATGCGTCCAAGCCGACGGGGGCTCCCGAAGCCTCGCCAACCGATCCAGCGCACCACGCTCAACGGCTGGGGCGTCTGGCCCGGTCCCGTCGGGCCAAGGCGGGTTGAGCCATGCGAACCACTCAACATGCGGACCGAAGACCTTGATCCATCTCCCACGTGGAGAGATCATCGCCCACTGGAGCGATAGAACGCGATTCGGACATCCGCGCGGAGGACATGGCATGAAGATCGATCAGGTGAGCCTCGCCATCGTGCTGGCGTTGCTGTTGCCGACCGTCGCACTGGCGCAGCAAAGCAGCAACAGCATCGAGACGTTCAGGGATGCCAGCGGTCGAGAGATTGGACGCTCGGTCACCGACACCAGAGGCAGCACCACGTTCTACGATGCTATGGGCAGGACCACGGGCCGGTCGGTCACCAGCGGCGGCACCACCACGACCTACGACCAGATGGGTCGGCAGACCGGCACGATCAGGAGCAAGTGACGGTCAGCTAACACGGCCTTCAGCCGTCCAGCCTTCGCTCAGCCCCGGGCTCAACAACTACTTCCGTATCGTCGGGCCACACCACCACGGCCTTGCGACCGAACAGATCCGCCAACGCATGCGCAAGATCGACTAACCTGTCAGCTTCGTCCCGCAGGTCGTCTGACACTTCTGGCTTTGACTTCGGCACTTCGACGATCCCCAAACTGTCCCCAACCGAAATCGTAGGTCTCCGTGAGTGCCATAATTATGACTGTCTACCGAAGACAGATGGGACAAACCGCACATTTCCAGCGAGTGTGACAAATCTGCACGACCCGCGCGATCTTCGCCACGACACGACGGCACTGTTCTGAGGCGTCGCCTCGTTAACAAGGGACACGAAGTGGATACGCGCTTACCCAAGAAGGTCGCGAGACCGTCGCCCGCGCCGCCTCGATCCCGATCTTTGCCAGCATCAGCCGTTATTGGGCCAGCATCAGCCGCTATTGGTCGTCTTCCGCAACCGCAAGCTGGCACCTGACAGAAAGGCATTGAGTGCTTCATCGGTGACTGGCTTTGTTACGAACGCAACATTGAGTGCTCCCGCCCCAGTAATGATACCCGTTTGGCTGTTCGCGGAGACGATGGCCATTGGCATATCAGGGTGGCTTTGGCGAATTGATGCGGCCAGCGTCAGTCCATCCATATCCGGCATGTTGAAGTCGATCAGCGTGATATCCACCGGTTCACTGGAAAGCATTTCCAACGCTTGATTGGGCCCGGCAGCTTCGACACAGCGCCAGTCCGGGCGGAGACGACGCAACGCGGCGGCAAGGGACATGCGTGCCAGTTTGCTATCATCAACCAACAGTACGCGATACGACATTAGCGAACCTTCCAATCCCGCTTCACAGCCCCGCTTCGATCTCGGCTCTGGCGACCTGACCTTACAGCGAAGCATGGCCGTCACTTCCCCTATCACACGCTTAGTGCCTTGGCGTCGATTACGCCATTGCGGGCCAAATCGATGATGCGCCGCTGGAGAGGCCCGCGCCCTGCGGTTTCTCGACCATGAGGCGAACATGTTAAGTCTCGATTGCACATCCTATTCGAATGCGTCTGCAAGCCACTGAATTTGTTTAGATATTTGGTGAGCGCGGAGGGACTCGAACCCTCGACCCCATGATTAAAAGTTATGTTCTCGGAGCTCGGTCGCGAATACACCTATCCGTCTATCGCTACATTCCGCGCGGGCGGGCGTTGATAAACACCTTGGCCGCTGGTTGACGCTAGGTGCCGCGGTACCGGCCGGCGCAAGCGGCCATGCCGTGCGCTTGAACGGACCGGGCAGCTTCTCGGGGGATGAAGCGCGTCCTCGATGCTTAGAGGTGACGATCGTCCTGCGCGTGCTGGCGGTGGACGAAGAAGCACTGCGGCACGACCAGATGGAGGTCTTCCTCTGCGCGGGGCATTGCGGCACAGAGCAGTCGCCGTTCCTCCTCGATGTCGGCTGAGGTGCCGGTGCCGAAATCGGAGAGCATGCAGACATCGACGACGTTGAGGAGATAGACTTCCATTCTTGGCCCTTGGCGGAGTGGATCGTGGATAGGATCAGGTAATCGTCGTCGAGCAGCGGAACACCGGCCTGATCGCTGGTTGCGTCAGGCACGTCCAGCGTGAGTTCGGTCAGGAAGCGTTCGCGCGAAGGGTATCCAGAGGCGATCTGTTCCAGTTAGAGCAAATTTGCCCGATGGTTCTCAGCGTCTTCGTGGATGCGGAGGCGGGCACGCTCCAGATCGAAGGGTCATTCAGACAATGGCCATCGATCCGCGAAAAGTTGCTATTTGATGCGATTTTGAAGGCAACCAATTCGGGCTGCAATGCTTAATGATTTCTAGGGGGCTAGAACGTGGAGCGTGAGCATGGCTGCTCAGATCGTAATGGACTATACCGGCGACACCCGACATTACTTCAATGCCGAAGACGCTGATGCGCTTTCCAAAGCAGAGGCGCGGTTCAAGATGCTAACAGCGGCCGGCTTTACGGCTGCCGTTCGTGACGCGGCGGGCAAAGCCACCGTCACGCGAGTGTTCGACCCAACTGCCGAAGAAACGCTAATCTTCCCACGACTTGTTGGCGGCTGACGACCGCCCATGTTTATTCACCGGCTGATTTCCGCTCCGCTCAGCCTTTGGCGTTTTTGGGCGGACGGTACGCGCAAGGTTCGATCCATGCGCGAACGGCGCGATGCGATTGAGAACATCCGGAAGGCGCGCGGCATTACTTTGCTGCGGAAATGGCTTTCCCCCAAACAGCAAGCACAATTCGATGTGTTCAGGCATTTTGACGTTATCGGCTGCGATACGGGGAGGCGCTATCGCATACGCCATGGCACTGCAACGAACGTGCACGAGATTGATGCTGCGGGCCGTTTGGTCATGGGCTGGTGTTTCGTGCCGTCGGGACCTCTAGTAGCTGGCGACATCATGCTCGCACAGAAAATTGCTTTGGAGACAAACGAACACGCCGCATTGGCCGTTGCCAACCGATTTCCCGTTGGTGACCGAACATAGATTTGGTTCACCCCGGCGCCCTCGACGATCAGATGTGCGACCCGGTGGGCGAGGGTGTTGGTCTTTCCGGATCCCGCCGGCAATGACCGGCAGCGGCGGTGCCGCCAAACCACCGCCAGCCCCGCGCTCGACCGCGCGCCGCTGGTCGGGATTGAGCGTTTCGAGGCCCTCAATGAGGGTGCCAAGGTGAGCTACGAAGAGAAGGAAAACCGGGGCAAAACCTCCGTGGAAAATTTGAGAGTTGGCTAACCCAAATGCACATGATCACGGTCGGAAAAGCCGTCGCTAATCAACGCAGGATGAGCTGGCTAGGCCTAGGCGACCTGCGGCGCATCCGCCGTTTTGGCAGTATTCCCGGTGTCGCCGCACAACGGCGCAAACCCAGCAGAGACCACCTCGGGGGTGGCCAGCCACCCGGCGGGGGTTTGTGTTTATTTTTTGCGGCGCTGGCGACGCGGCTTGGGGTTGGCTTCGTAGGCCTTCCAATCGGAATAATCGTAGTTGCCGGACCACGCGTAAATCTCCGTCCTGCAAATCTGACAGCCGAAGGTCCCTGAGGCCTTCATGGCAAGCCGTTCCTGCGTTACTTGGTAGCCGGCGCCGCAGTTCGGGCAGACGAAAAGAACGGTCGTCATTTGCTGGTTCAGCTGTCTTGCTTCGCTTCTTTCGCCAAACGCTTGTTGTGGGCGTAAAACCGAAGTCGGCCGGCGTGCTTTAGTGCTTCGATGCGATCTCGACCGACCGGCAGGCGGCCGGCCGCATCCAGTGCCTTTTCGGCAGCTATCCAATCCTCGTCGTCGTACGTCATTGATCTCTAGTACCCAGTTCCGGTGTCTTGCAGTTGCGATTGCGAGCCAATTTTTTGTTATTTTTTGCCTCAAGCTGGAAGTTGCTGGCAGTGGCGTCGGAATTGAACTGCCGGACCTCATGTCGGTGCCGCACCTTCATGACGCCAATCCGCGCAAGCATCGTCGGCCCGCTCCGCTCGACCACCAGCATCAGGTCTCGATCGCGGCTTGACCTTGAGGTTGCGCTCTACAAGCCGGTGTATTTGGAGCGCGCGGGTCAAATTAGGCACGCCATCGTCACGTACAGCGAACGTACACCATATTGCCGTAGCGCTTGGCTGCATCCGGATCGACAAATCGCGTTATCAGCACCCGACGATCAACGGAAATGACTTCCCGATCCTTTTCTCCACCAGCAGGTCCGGGTGGACCGATATAGTTTTTCCCGCCTGGACTGCCCTTTAGCCGCAGATCTTGAGGCGCCGCCTCGTCGGCAAGGTGCATTACCACGCCGCCCGACGCGCCCGCCGTAATCACATAGGGCAGTTTGCACTGTGCTTTAGCCGCAGCTTCAAGCCGCGTCCGGTCTTTGGGATCTTGATAAGACGCCACGCCCCACCGGCCGATAATTTGATCAGCCTTAATAGTTGCCGGCATTTCGGCAACCGCAGGCTCTTCTACGGTGGCCTGCTGTGACCCGGCGCATGCACCCAGCACCACGGCGAAGGCGGCCGCTATCGTTAGATTGAGTGATGGCCATGCTCTTTCGTCGGTCATCTCTTCACCTTCAGCCCCGGCTCTACAGGCCAGATGGCCCAATGTGAGATGTCCAAGTTTGCCACAATCCTCGTAGCCATTTGAGGTGTGTTCATCTCTTCTCTGGTCCCGCGTCCTTAGCCGCAGCGCCGGCCGATACCGTCTCTCTCAGCGCCTGCATTCGTTCGCTGGGCGCCAATTTGATGAGGTGACGTGTGACGCCTGTCACCTTCGTCAGCACCACTCTAAGCGTCTTTGCCCGGGCGCGAACAGAAGCCGGGGTCCGCTTCAGCCTTTCCGCGATTATGCCCGGACTGCGACCTTCGGAAGCGAGCTTGCGAAGTCGCTCATCTTCCGACGCCGACCATGGCTGAATGATGCGTCTCGTCATGCGTCCTCCCACGATGGTGCTGAGCGAACAACCTCTCGGCCTTCCAACGCTAGTGGCTTGATACAGATCAACGGTCAGCCGACGTTTGGGTGCAGCGTCCAGCATCGCGTCTTCGTAGAGGTGACGACCGCTCCGCGCGTGCTGGCCTTGGACGAAGAAGCGCTGCGGCGCGACCAGATGGACTTTGCACGGGGTCATGGCGACATAGAGCAGTCGCCGTTCCTCCTCGATCTCGGCCGAGGTGCCGGTCATCCGAGGGCATGAAACCATCGACGGCATTAGCAGACAGACCGCCCACTCCTGGCGTTTGGCGGAATTGATTGTGGACAGTTCCAGCCCGATTTGTTCGGCGTACTCGCGCAGCAACCGGGCGCCGATGCCGCGGTAGGTGCCGGCCCAAGTCAGCGCGTCCGTCATGACCCCGTCGTCGTCCATCATCGCACAGAAGCCGCCGTGAGGCTTGGCAATCCTCGTAGGCACCCGCAGCGTCTGACGACCAGAAAGCCACGTAGGCAGTGGAGAACCACGTATCCGCCGATGCGCAGGTGGTTTTCTGCCACGAATCGCTCTTACGATCGATCTTGGCCATGCCTATCGGGCCAAGGGGATGGTTAGGGCCGGCGCGTGTCGTCGACCACTCAGCACGCGCCGGGCATTGATTGCTCACGAAATCAAGGCCGCCGGTTCTGCTGGCGGATTTTTCTTGCTGTAGACTGTCAGACAGATTGAGGTTGCCTCGGTCGATTAAAACAGGGAGTGCGGATGTGGCGACAGGTACTGTGAAGTGGTTCAAGCCGACGAAGGGATACGGGTTCATCCAACCCGACAACGGCGGCAAGGATGTCTTCGTGCACATCTCGGCGGTCGAAAAAGCGGGACTGAGCAGTCTCAATGAGGGTGCCAAAGTGAGCTACGAAGAAATGAGCAACCGTGGCAAGTCGTCCGCTGAAAATCCGAGAGTTGGCTAGACGGGGTTCACCAGACTGCTGCCTTAAGGGCGCTGCGAACAGCTTTCGTCGCAAGTTGCGACGAAAGATCTTGGGCATCGGCCCGAGGGAGGAGTTAACGCTGCCGCCCGCGAGCTTGGCATAGAGAAGGATGCGGGCCATGCCGGTTAGCCGCCGGTGCCCATGCGTGCCGGCTCAAACATGGGCCTGACATCGGCGCCGCGGTGGCCGCAAGGCTGACAGGTGAACTTCGGCTCGGGGTCTGACAGCCGAACGTGGTCCGGCCAGGGGCTGCGTCGATCGTCACCGGATGCGCGCAGCGATAGTCGCCGCAGTAGACGAGCAGCCGCCCGGCTCATCCCCGCGCGGCCACTTCCCGAACACTTTGAGGCGGCCTTAGGCTCTTGGGCGACGTACCAGCCACGCCGCTGCCAGACGCACCAAGACGTAAAGACCAGCAATTCCCGCAATAGTCCAAAGCGCCATTTCCATGGCTAAAACCCCCCTTCTGCAATTGCAGGAACTTACCGGAGGTCATGAGGGTTCCAAAAAGGCGGCGGAAACGGTTGTTTGGGCCACGCCACCTCGGAAGTTCACTTTACCGGCCGCAGACTTGCCCGCGCGCTGACGCCGACCGACCGACGCCATGACAGCCCGCAGCGGCCGGACTTGCCAGCCGCCTTCGCAGAGTTGTGGTGGGCCGATTGCCTGGGCCGGGGCTCCGTTCCCGCGCCGCGCCCGGGTGGACCTAGGAGTGTTGCAGTCGGTCGCTGAGCAGCGCCATCTGAAGGCTCAGGGCTTCGGCCGCACCCTTTCAGCCGCCGAAGTAATACCGGAAGGTTCCGAAGGGAAGCAGCCCCTATGCTCGCGCCGAACGGTCACGACTTGCGCACCAAACACCCCGCGCGCATGGCCTAATTTCGGAGACAACCATGCCGACGGCGAAGCTCAACGCGTTAACGATCCTTGGCGCTGTCGATGTGAGGCCCGGTCTGAGCTTGTCGGCAAGGCCGTAATCCTTACGGATGGAAAGGCCGGGACGGTGGACGGGGTTTGGCTCGACGAGCTTCACGGTCTGCGAATTTCCATCAGAGGCCACGATGGAAAGTGGCCTGTCTCGACAATCAAATTCGTGCAGTCCTAATGGACTGCTAACCATCCTCGCCGGTTCGATTCCATTGCCACCTGATCGCCAAGAAAATTACAAGTTCCAGAAACATAAGTCGATCGCCTGACTTGGACTTTCACGAAGGGCTGTCAGATGGACCTAACGCTCGAAGACCTTCATCATCGACTTCATCAGCTACGGCTTCTTGAGACCGAGACCGACGACCCGTTGGCTGAACGGCTTGTACGAGACCTGATTGTCGAGCTTGAAAATCGGCTGACGGCTGAGCCAAGCCCGGTAAAGTCTTCTCCCGGTTGAGCTTCATTTGGAATGGACGGAACGCCGTTCTGGCGGCAAATTTACCGTGATGGGAGAGGCAGGGCGACCGACTTGCCCCAAGTGCGGGGCCAATCTGACTTTGACACTGCCTGCCGGTGGCACGGGACGGCGGGTGTTGCAATGTTTTGAGTGCGACCGCCCCGATCCTATGAGACGCGATCGAGCAATGGGTTGGATCAAAAGCGGGCTACAGCCACCGAAATAGTCGCGAGGGCCCTCGTGCCTTCAATGGCTCCAAGGTAACCGAGCGAGCGGTGCTGCCGCGCCACGCGGCTTCGCCATGAACTTGTCTGATGATCCCGGCCCCTCTCCGATATCCGGCAGGCCCAACAGCGTTGCGTCAGTAGCCTCGCGAATTTCGCCAACTGTTTCCAGCCGGCCGCCGAGCTACTTACCGAAAGACTGGATGTTACTCAAAACCCGGCTGGAAAAATTGGGTAATGGGGGCCTGGCGAACAAGTCCGCGCCGGCCTGGGTGAACCGCAGGAACGTTCGGGCGAGGTCGCAGTTCAAAACGCCGACTTGGCGGTTTTTACGTGCTTTGAGAAAATGCGGATTGTTTCGTCTTGCGGCATGCCCATCGCGACGAAAGCTACCATCGTGACGTGCTCGATCGCTTCACGCAGCCGGATGAATTGCGATTCCCTTTCGCCAGGCCGACTGCCCTTCTCGTCAGCGATGTCGTCGAGCGCGGCCGAGCTTATTTCGCAATCGACGATCCGCGCGCCGTGCATCATCGTGAATACGAAGACCATCCGTTTGGCATCGTAGCCCAGGAGCCGGCCCCGGGTCAGCGGCATCGGCTTCTCCAATTCAGTGCCCTCCCTGCTTCAGGGAGCATTCATCCGGGCCCGATGCCTGTTCGACAAAATCGTTGAACGCCGCTACCGCGATCTCGACATCGCGGCAGCAACAACTGTCCAGAGTGGATTGACTCCTGTAATCGAACAATTCCATCCAGAACAACGATGGTTCAGCGGGATCGGCCCGCAACGGCTTGAAGATGCGTATCTCGCAATTTCCCGCACAAAGCAGCGAAACGATCCTCGCGCCGTTCGTGGTTTCCGGAATGCTCAGGAGTTTGGTGTAGGCTCGCGTTATCCGTAATTCGACGGCGTCGTCGGTGGTCGTGTTGTACACGGATCTTACTTTCATGTGTCGCAGCACGACTACGCGCGTCGTCAATTGCTAACATGCGCTGGTCGGTGAGGGGGTTGCCGGTCAGCACCGGCTGTTGGGGAATTGCCATGCAATTTTAGGCCACATCCCCGTTGGATTTTTGTTAGCATCCGCCAATAAGTTGGCTTTCCACGCCACGATTGCTGAACGCGGGGAGCAGACCGCAGACCTGAGCCGCGGGATTTGCCGAGGCGCTGCCGATCGACCGGCATATGACAGCGGCTGGCAGGCCACGCCAGAAGGCTGAGGCGGGCGTAACTCGATATTAACCATCGAAGGTCAAGGTCGTTTTGACCTTCTGACGGTCCTGACACAAGTAGAAGCCGTCGCTGAATTATATCAGCGGCGGCTTTTTCGCGAACAAGACAGGCTTGGCGACGGGCGGGCGATCAACTGGGACGGTCTCGATCATCAGCGTCATTCCTGTTGCGTCGCCACAGGATAGCTCACTTCCGCCTTCGGCGGCATAGCGAGACCATGGCCGGACTTGCCGTTGGCTAAGGAACCTCTGAGCAACGTCACTTTTTCGCAGTGGGTTGATGGCGGTGCCGGGTTTTCGTCGTTGATCGAGGTTTCTGCAGTGTTACGACCTTCCGCAGCGAGGCTTTCGCCCCCGCTTCGTCATCCGGACGCGAGTATCCTGCGGGCAAGGAATAGGTTGGCGAGCGCGAGCAGCGCGAAGACCTGCACGCCGTTCTTGGCGATGCCACGATAGCGAACCTTGCGATAGCCGAATTGGCATTTCATCACCCGGAACACGTGCTCGACCCTGGCGCGGATTTTCCCGAACCGACGGTTGCGTCGGCGTTGTGATATCGACAGTGGGCGCCCGGGCTTCGCTTTCGCCTTTACGGCCCACAGAACGCCCGCGGCTTCCGCCTGCCGTTGCTTCCGGTCGTTGGCATAACCCTTGTCGCCGTACACCGCACGATCATCCTCACGGATCAAATTGTCCATCACCTTGGCGTCATCCACGCTGCCCGTGGTCACGCCCACCGTATGTACGAGCCCGCTCTTAGCATCGACGCCGATGTGTGCCTTCATGCCAAAGTACCACTGGTTGCCCTTCTTCGATGAGCGCATCTCGGGATCGCGCTTTTGCGCCTTGTTCTTCGTCGACGGGGATGCCGCGATCAGCGTCGCGTCGACGATGGTGCCGCCACGCAGCAGCGCACCGCGGGCTTCCAGAAGCTCCGAAACAGCGGCGAATCCCGCCTTCGTCAACTCGTGGCGCTCCAAGAGATGCCGGAAGTTCAAGATGGTCGTCTCATCGGGAATTGCGTCGCGTCCGAGCTCCACACCTGCGAACGCGCGCATCGAGCAGATGTCGTAAAGAACTTCTTCCGCGCCGAGATCGGAGAGATTGTACCACTGCTGCAGGCAATAAATCCGCAGCATCAATCACGGCCAATGGAAAAGGCCGCCGCCCGCCATTCGGACCCACCTTGGGATAATGGGGCTCGATCACAGCTTCGAGCGCGACCCAAGGCACCACGGCCGCCATTTCAGCCAGGAACACATCGCGCTTCGTGCGCTTCTTCTTGGCCGAATAGTCGAGCGACGCAAAACTCAGCTGGTCCATCCGAGCACTCCCCGAATCAACGATCCAAGTGTGCCACGATCGTCAGGTTGTTCAGAGATTCCCTAAAACGCTGGCATGAACAACTCGGTCCGTAGCCAGAATGCAGTTCGGCATGCTTTTATAGGTTCTTTGGAAAATGCCTGGGGCAGCAGATGCGATACCTCATATTGGGAGCGGGCGCGCTCGGGGGATATTTTGGCGGAATGCTTATCGAGGGTGGGGTCGGCGTTACGTTTCTCGTCCTGTCAGCGCGCGCGGCTCAGCTTCGAATCGAAGGCCTGATCGTAAAAACACAGGACGGCGGCGAACTCCGTACCGAGGTCAGGGCTGTTCAGCAGAGCCAGTTGGACGGGACCTATGATGTGGTCTACTCACCTGCAAGGCATACGATCTTGGCAGTGCCATGGACGCCGTTGCTCCGGCGATGAGCGAACGGAGCGTCATCGTACCCGTGCTGAACGGCGTGCATCGACGTCGTGAAGGAAAGGTTCGGTCAAGAGCGCGTGCTTGGCGGTCTTACCGTCATCAATGCTGCCCTGATGCCGGACGGCACAATCCAGCAGAGCCAAGTGCGGGTGAACATCACCGCCATTGGTGAACTCGACGGCCAACTGCTCTCCCGATTGCACAGCCAGATCGTCGACATCTGCGAGGCCATTGGTCCGCTGGAGATCGGCACGCCTCGTGTCAAGTGTGCCGAGGAGATCATGCGCGCGCAGACGCTGATCATCGAGCTTGTCGCCGGCACCGTATGCGAACGCGTCTTTTTCCCGGATCATGAGCCGCTGCCCGCAGAACATGATCTGGCCGAACCGCGCGCGCTCGCATCCGTCAAGTGTGCTTCGCCGCGCGCGTTGCTGCGCTTCGCCGAAGTGGAAGCCGAAACGTTGATCCGCGCGCTACTCTCTATCGTCAACGGCGCTGATCGATGACTTGATTGAAAGGGGCACGCTGACGGGCGACGAGGTTGATCGGATCATTAGCGCTGCCGTTGCGCTGGAGACCGAACGTCGTCGCGGCGCCGATTGGCGCAAGCGAGAGCTGTCCGCCAATAGCTTTCAAATTGAATGTGGTCACGTCAATGTCGTATCGCTGCCACGCTCTGCACCAGATCGGGTGTGGTAATTAGCGCTAGGATCGGCGGCGCGGCGGATGTACCCGGCCCGATGATCTTGAAAGGCCCCGGCATGCTCCATGACCGGGGCCTTTTTCTTGGTAGCTGGCTCTCAGTTAGCGCTGATGACCCACACCAATGCCAAGCCTAAGCGCCTTCTGTCTCAACGAACCTTCGGACCTCTTCATCAGTTTCGAAAGTTTGACGACCGGCGTGCGGGCTTTGGAATGTGCCTTGAGCAGCTTCACGTCGTCCTTCGTATACTCTTTGGGCTTCCGCTTCGTTTTCTTCGCCACTTCATGTCCTCCAGAATGATTGTAGGGCCGCGTAGTAGCATGTCGAACTCGTTGATCAAGTGAACCGATGTGAACAACTGCGATATCGCAGCCGAACAGGCGCGCCGTCGTCCAATACGTCCCGGTATCTAAACCGGAGCGAATGAGCTAGGATACGGCTTGGGGGCGTGGAAGACGGAGGTCGGTCAATGAGTATGAGTTACCAACATCCCTTTTCGGACCCGAATGCACAGGCCAAGTCAATGATCGATGCAGTGACAGGCCACCAGCCGAGCCCGCTGGACAGCGAATACTCGTCAGAAACATCAGCAGCACCGAGACAGAAAAACGGCGAAAAAAACGTCAAATCTCGTCGGATGGAAAACGAGTAGTCACGCGCGCAGGCAAGCGGGTAGTCGTCGCAAATTACAAGGGGCGTGCTCGCACGCACTTTGATCGATCACCCAGAGAGAACGCTTAACGCGCGCGAGATCGATCGGGTGGCGCCGAAGCCTCGGACGAAGCCCTTGCCGACGGCTAAGCCAGCCGCGGCCGCTTGGCTGCACACGGTCGAAGACGGCTTTACCTTGCCGGAACATTCCAACTGTTCATGGGCGCGTTGACTCCCACGGACAGCCCATATAACAAAAAATTCTTAAAATATTAAAATGAGGAGCAACAAACGTGAATTGTATCAAGGCCCTGCTTCTAGGGACGGTTCTAAGTTTCGGTACTTGTGCGGGTGCCAGTGCCGCAATTTACGACTTCGACTTTTCGACGGTTGACTACACCGTCACGGGCGAGGTGACGACAAGCGGAAATAATATCACGACGCTCACAGGATCGTTGTCAGGCAACGGCTTGGTGAATCAGGCTATCAGCCTCTTTACGGATGCCTCACCTTACTATTACCCGGGGGGCGGAGGCGCATACGATACCTTTGATAACGTTTTTTCTCCGACGCAGCCTTATGTAGACGGGCTGGGCGTTGCGTTTTCGGCAGGCGGTTATCTGTTTACCGTCTATTCCCAACCCACTGGCCCATCGTCGAACGCTTATTATCTTGAAGCAAACCAAGTCGATTATTCCGGTAGTTTGTTTAGCCCCGGTGAACTGATCACAGAGGGCTCGATTACCGCCGCCGTGCCCGAACCCTCCACATGGGCGATGATGATCCTTGGCTTCGCGGGCGTCGGCTTCATGGCGTATCGACGCAAGTCGAAGCCATCATTTAGGTTCGCCTGATCCATCATCAGAATTGAAGTGAGAAGCCGCCTTCGGGCGGCTTTTTGTTTCGGTCGCATCAATTGTGCGACTTCCGAAATATCGAGCCGTCGCGCGCATCGCTCATCGCCTCATCGCGTCCGACGACGACAATCGCATCACGACGACGGCAGGCAACGCACCGGAAGCACGGTAGCGGCTCGCACCGTCTCCGCGTCATCGTCACGACCACGACGCGCGCAAGACGACCAACACGCCGGCGTCGAGCAGCTATCTGTGCCGGTGATCACCGCAATCGCCAGCTCCTGCTTGATCAATCGCGATACGCTGGGGGATATCAATCCATCTCTCGAAAACGACGCCAATATCGTCCCGATGCCTCCAAAGAAGACGGCATTTTGCAACTGTGAGAAAGTTGTCGAGCGTGATGTAGAAGTGTATCGGAAGAAGGCCCAGTCCGTCTGCACGCACTTGGGCGTTCGTTCGGCTAACGTCGTAAGCTACAATGCGCAATTCTCGACCACGATCAAAGAACAGCAGGCCATCTGTAGAATGTTTGATCATCGGCAATCCAATCCGTACGTTGCCGCGCTGGCTTTGGTACTTTCGAGGAACGACGTGATGCAGCGCCGACGATATCGTTCTGCAATTGTCTCGAAAATCGGGAACCCGATATACGGTTAATTGTCCAATTTTAATAAAATGATTTGTAAGCACCGCCGCGTCATCATCGCCGGCCGTCGCGCGCATCGCGTAATCACGACCGACGACGACAACAGCGGACAGCACCAACGACGGCGGCAGACAGCGGACGGCAACACCTCGTCGCGGGTAATCACCGCTTCGCCGTGAATCAGAAGCGATGATGCTTTGATGCGGGGCGCGATGCCCGTGAAGCGGTCGGCCCGATCGTGGCCGTTGCGCGTGAAGCAGCGGATGCGCAAGCCATCCCGGCGCGCCATGAGCCGTAGCCGTGTGCTCGATCTCGTGAACCCAGAGCGGGCCGGACGGTGGCCGCGCCACCTTCGACGGCTGGCACGGTTCGATGAAGCCGGATGGACGGCACACGATCATGGGCGGAGGATAGAGCAGCGAGCCAGAAGGGATAAGCCGATCTTCTCAACTTTCAATATCGGCACGAAACGGACGTGCCGTCCTGATCGCTCCATGTCTGTTGTTGAGGCCAAAGCGGAAAACATATGCTCGCACTGAGCTTTTCCGGTTTTGACCCAGGCCGTGTGGAAACGTTTTTCGTACCCCAATAACTGCAGCAGCCGGGCGCGACGGACCTCGAAGTGACCGGCTGAGCCTATTTTTGCTGCATCGGGTCTGGAGTCAATCCGGGCGCAACCTCGGGCCGCGCTGAGCGACCTGAACGGTCACACGGCGCGCACAACAGTACACGCTCCTCACGCCCGGATCGCGGCGAGGAGCGGTTTGATACCGAGGAGGTTCATCACGCGCGTGAGGTTGTAGGCGAGCACGTGCAACGCCATCTCAGTCGCCACTTTGGGCAGCGTCTTCATCAGAAAGTGCGTCGCCCCCATCCGCATCTTCAGCGTGCCAAACGGATGCTCGACCGTCTCGCGACGAGTACGCATTGCATCCGGATTTCTGTCCAGGCGCGCCTGCACGGCATCGACAACGTGCTCGTGTTCCCAACGCGTGATGCGACGTTGCGGTCCCTTCGTGCACTGAGCCTTCACCGCGCAGGTGCGGCACGCATTGGTCCAGTAGCGGCGCAAGACCAATCCATTTTCCTCGTTCGTGAAGTGGTGGGCGAGCTTCTCACCGGCAGGACAAATGTAAATGTCTTCCTCAGCCACGTAGCGGAAGTCCTGCTTGCCGAAGCGGCCTTCCGACTTCGCCTCCGATGTCTGGGGTTTTGGCAGCGTGACCGTGATGCCAGCCTCATCGCATGCGAGGATCTCCTCGCCCTTGAAGTAGCCGCGATCGGCGAAGGCTTCGAGGTTTTCTGCCTCCAATGCCGCCTTCGCTTGGTTGGCCATGTTCGCAAGATGCGACTTGTCGGTGCCGACGTTGGTCACCTCATGCGCGACGATCAGATGGTTCGTCGTGTCGACGGCCGCTTGCACATTATAGCCGACCATCCCAGAGCCGCGCCCGCTGGTCGCCATCGAGCGGGAATCAGGATCGGTGAAGGAGACCTGCTGATCGGGCGCCGCAAGCATCACTTTCTCAATCGCTTTAAGGCGCTTCACCTCTTCTTCGAGCTTGATCAGCTTCTCCTTGAGCCGCGTGGTCCTGGCCACAAGCTCCTCCGACGGCGCCTCACCAGAAGCTGTCTGACGATCGGCTGTGTCAAGTTGGCTCAGATAGCGCGCAACGCTCTCCTCGATCTGCGCCAGGCGCCGCTCCATCTTTCCCTTCGTGAAGTTGTTGTCGCGCGAATTGACCGCCTTGAACTTGCTGCCGTCGATCGCAACGCTCGCTTTCGCCAGCAGACCCATCTTGCGGCACAAGGCAACGAATTGCGCGCAGACCTTCTTGATGGCGGAGCCGTTGTCTTTGCGGAAATCGGCGATGGTTTTGTGATCCGGAACGAGCCGTCCCGTCAGCCACATCACTTCCAGATTGCGGCCAGCCTCACGCTCCAGCCGCCGGCTCGATTGGACTCGGTTGAGATAGCCGTAGATGTAGAGCTTGAGCAGCGGCGAAGGATGATACCCGGGCCGACCGGTCGCTGCCGCATCGACGCCATCGAACCCGAGGTCGCGGAGTTCCAGCGCATCGACGAACACATCGACCGCGCGAACAGGATTGCTCTCGTCGACCCAATCATCAAGGCATTCCGGCAACAGCGTCGTCTGCTGGCGATCCGCCCCTTGAACGAAACCCTTCATCATTCCCCCCGCAATTCAGCAAGGGAATCATAGCATCGATGGGGTTTTCACACAGTCTGGACCCGACTGAGACGTCGCATCAGACGCCAGCGCTCGGTGTCCGGCCATTTGATTTGAGATATTTGAGGCGCTGAGCGGCCTGCACTTTAAATTTGTCAAGTAAAATAGCTGCAGCCGTAATTAATGATTGGGTTTTTTCCAGAGGCCGAGCCAACTAAAATCAGGGAAATTTTCAGGGGGGGCGTTTCATGAAAAGTTTGTCCCTTTTGCCCGCACTTCTGATCGGAGTGTCTGCGTCGTGGGCGGCGTTGCTGCTGTCTGTTCCACTCGCCCAGAACGTATGGGGCGGAGCGGGCACCACCCAGACCACCACCAACTACAATCTCGGCGCTAATTAATTGGAGCAACCCGGCTGCGGGAGCGTCATCGGCGCGAGGATAAAGGCCGCGAGCCCCGGAGGGCTCAGTTTCGTCGCAAGCATCCAGTCACGTCAATTCAGGGAGGTGATGAATATGCGTCCCACGAAAAATAGTCTGTTCCGGTATCTCGTACCGGCCACCTTGGTCCTCGGTGCGGTGATCGGCTGGAGTTCGCCCAGTGAAGCTGCGGTTCGGCAGTTGGTCGTCGACTCGACGTCCACCGCCATGTACACCCCAGTCGGAGGTAGCCCGACATCTTATACGATTTACTCGGGTCGGATATTTGGTGAACTGGATCCTCACAACCCTCACAACGCAGTCATTACTGACATCAATCTTGCGCCAACAACGAACGGCAAGGTTGACTACATTGCCAACTTTGAGATTGTCACACCAACCAATCCGGCACAGCGCACCGGCCTCATGATCTACGAGGTGCCGAACCGTGGCGGCAACGCCATCAGCATAACTTCGCTCCTGCCAGGTGTGACCTATGTACAAAGTGGTTGGCAGGGCGACCTTCTCACGCAATGCACGACGGTACCGGTGCCTCTCTATCCCTGCACTAATCTGAACTCTGGACCTTATGGCACGCCGCGCAACGGAACTACAAACCCGTCTGGTCCCCAAACCGCCTTTGTCATTCAGGTGCCGGTGGCAACTAAGGATGGCAAGCCGCTGAATGCCAATGGCAGCAATTCCATCACTGGTGAGGTGTACGGGCACATAAAAATAAATACGACCGGAAGCACCGGACAGTTGGTTATCTTCGGTAACGCTTTTGTGCCGTACCAACCGGCAGGCTACAATCCGTCCAACCCAAGCGCGACCTTGAGTACGTCAGGCGCGCAGTTCTGGAGCCTGACGTCCCAAACTACTGCGGGCGTGGATAGTCCTAAAACGCCGATCACCAACTGGACTTGGGCCAACTGTCCCAGCGGCCCGGCCAGTGCCACACCGAACCCATATTTTATTTGCCTGACCAGTGGCAGCTTCAACCCTAACCTGCTCTATGAGATGGTTTTCAAGGTGCAGAACCCACTTGTGCTCGGGGTCGGTTTTGCAGCGACGCGAGATTTTATCTCGTTCCTTCGGTACGATTTGACTGACAAAGTGAGCACTGCCAACCCGATCGCCGGAACAGTCTCCAAGGTGATGGACATTGGCTCGTCCCAGTCGGGCTCCTTTATCCGGGGCTCAATCTTCTATGGCTTCAACGAGGACGAAGGGGGCCACGGTTTCGACGAGGACCAAGGGCGCCACGACTTCGACAAGGACCATAGGGGGGGCCACCGCATTGTTGTTGACGGCGCCTGGCCGCAAATCGACGGTCGCATGATGTGGGCGAACGAGCGCTGGGCGCAGGAGAACGTCATTCCCAATCTGTACATGGGAGGGGACGAATCCCCTGTGTGGTGGGCGGACTTTCCAAACTTTGCCCGCAACCTTCCGCCGAGCGGCATGCTCGACCGCTGCAGACAGAGCGGCACATGTCCGGAAATCCTTGAGACGTTTGGCTCAAACGAGTTCTATGATGAGAAGATGGCGCCCGATCTGACTGGCTTCTGCGTCATTTGCACTGTCGACATCCCAGTACCGAGAAATGTCCATCGGTACTACTTGCCAGGCACCAGCCACGGCGGTGGCGGCGGCGGGTTCGTCTATACTCCGCCTCCTGCCACGACCCCGGTCAGTTCATCAGCCACGTATCCTTCCAATCCGAATCCGGAGACGCAGACCAACAATGCGTTGCAAGATGACTTCGTCGACTTACTGATGAAGGGAAGGCCGATGCCGCCCAGCATTCCGGGCATCACATATCCCACGCTCCTCGAAAGACAGTTGGTGCCGCCAACACAGGCCGCAGAGGGATTTCCAAACATCCCTGGGTTCCCGTTTGGAGGAAACATGGCGTGGCCCCCGTTTGTCTATAACTTCGGACCCGAAGTGAACTACACGCAACAGTCGGGAATTCCCACGATCCAACCGCCGATCATCGAGCGGGTGCTTACGGAGTACGTGCCGCGCGTGAATAAGGATGGCAACGAGGACGTCGGCGGTGTTTCCTCTCTGTTGTTCCAGGCACCATTGGGCACTTATGTGGGTTGGAATATTATCCCGCCCGGCACCTTCTATGCGGGCCAGCAAGTACAGCTATCGGGAGGCTTTTGGCCCTTCTGGGATACGCGAGCACACCGCCAAACAGCCGGTGATCCTCGCCTGTCGCTCGAGGAGCGGTATGGTACTCATGCCGGCTACGTCTGCGTTGTGACAGCGGCCGCGAACAAGGCTGTCGAGCAGGGCTTCCTTCTTGTGCCAGATGCGCAAACGCTGATTTCGCAAGCCTCCGCATCGAACGTGCTGTCTGGCATTCCACCGACGATGGATGATACGAAGCTTGCTAGTTGGTTGTGCGCGAGCCCCGGTGCAATGGCACTAACGGCTGCAGGTCGAGTAGAGTAAGCCAAGCTGGCACAGCGCCAAAATACTGAATGGCGGATTGGGGCAACCCAATCCGCCATTGGCACGACAGCTAGGCGCGGATGAAGCGTTATCCGACCTGGATTACCGGCCTGCCAGAATGAGGACATCGCTCAGTCATTGCTGCGGTGCATGTCTGGTTACAACACCTTTCGGACATGCCGAGCCAGCCCGATGATGTCCATCTCACCGGGGGATATTGTTGCAGTAGTTGACTGCGATCTGCTTGAGAACCGAATAAACCTTGCTATATCAATGTCTTCCACCCGATATATGGATGCGATCGAAGCGGCGATGCTGCGGGAAAAGCTACATTCCAAACTGCACGGCGCACGGCTTTTGCACAGGGAAGCTCGCTGGGCTTCTGGCTCGGGTTGCAACCTCCCGATCTTCAAGCAGTGATCTCTTTTACGCGCGCTCAGACGCGTTTGGGACGCGCGCTGATGCGTCTGAGGGCTGGGCGCGTCACATCGATGCGCGACGGGACAGACGCGCACCACAAGCGTCCCCTGCGGGTCTGTTGACGCGATCGACATCGCCGCGAGGGTACGTCGGTGATCGATAAGGCTTCTGTTCAAAACCGTGAGCCGCGTTTCGTACTGCGCCGGATCATGGCGCCGGGGATGCCAGCGGCTTGCCTTTCTCTATGACAAAGGTGTCGATCAGCTTGTTGCGCGATACCGAGCAAGCGTCGTGGGGTATCTGGGGCGAGGTCTCGTATGTGTCGCCCGCCTTAAGGGTCTGTTCGGGCTTCCCATCGATTTTGAGGACGAAGTCGCCCTGCATGACGTAACCGCTGTCGATCCCCGGATGGGTGTGACTGCCCGCGCAAGCGCCCGGCGCAATCTCTACCATCACCGTCACGGTGGTATAGCCCGCCGGATAATCGATGCTGCGAAGGATGGTGCGCTTGAAGGCAGGCTGCTGTGCGATGGCGGATGCCACGACAGCCAGCACGGTTACGCACGCGATGGCGAGGACCTTCATCATCGGCTTTCCTCTTGGTTGCGTTGAATTCAAACCTGATAATCAGGGATCAGACAGCCATCAATGCTGGCTTTGACTTCCGACGATAAGCCATGAAGCCGACGCCGGCGAAACCGAGCAACAGCATTGCCCAAGTGGAAGGTTCGGGGACTGCGCTGATGGCGCCGAAGAGGCCATCCATCTCCCCGTTGATGCCGTCGGTAAAGTAGAGAGTGTTGGGGTCGCCACCACTGACCCCATTTCCGAAAATGAGCGACCAAAGGCCGCCCGGACCGTTCGCGCCCGTGTCAATCGGGATACTGCCGAGAAAAGCACCGGTGATGGGGTTAAATGCATTAATCTCGCTGAGGGCAAAACTGAAGTTGCCGACAAGTAGGTCACCACCGAATTGGCCGAAACCTGAAGGGGCGAGAGCGATGCCCCAAGGCGACGCAAGGGGACCTCCAGCTATAAGCTGCTTGATAAAATTGCCGTTCGCATCGAATTCCGCGACGGCGCCCATGCCGGCTGTCGCGGAACTCTGGGCCGTGGGACCCGCAGGCGCATAAGTCACGTAGACATTTGCACCGATCGTTTGAACATTGAAGGGTGCCAATCCCGCAGCAAGATTTGGATTAACAAAGCCTCCCGGTGCGGAGACGGGTGTGAAAGAACCATTGAAAACATCAATCCGGTTCTGCGCGCCATTCGCCGCGTAGAGGGTCGCCGTGGCCGCGTTGTTCCCAGCAATGGCCAGCCCGGTGTAGACGGCACCAGTTGTCGTGGCTTGGACCACCGCGGTCGTACCGGCGCCGGGGTTCCATGCTGAAATCGTTCCATTCAGATTAGCAAAGATAAAATTTGCCGGATTACTACCCACCACGAATGCCGAATTTCCCGCCGAAGTAAATGGGTTGTTGACTTGGCCGGTGGGACCCTGTGCTGATCCGCTACTAGGAATAGAAACCGTGAGGCCAACTTTGCTCACGCTTCCACCGCTGATCTGATAGAGGGTTGCTTGGTTAAGCCCCTGATCCGAAATCCAGAATGGACTTGTCGGGCTGTGCGAAACTCCCCATGGATTTATTAAACCCGGATCCGTGATGGTCGCAAACCCCGAAATATCCGAGACGAGATTGGTTTGAACATAGTCGGCGTGAGCGGCAAAGCTGCTTAGCGCTGCCGACAGAACAATCGTGGTCTTGAGTAAAGTGCTTGGGAAAAATCTGTGCATGACTACTCTCCCACCGTTTTGGTTTGAGCAAAAGCACGATCCCCTTCCCCGCAATGCCGAACAACGTCGATGGCTTGTTATTCCGCGGCGATCGAAATTTTTTCAGAAGCCGACCGTCGTCGTGTTGTCGGGGATCCGACACGGGAACTCACGTCTTCATATTGATGCACGTCGGAGCCAAACCAGTATCGCCTGAAACACTGCGGCGCGGCGGCGCAAAGCGCTGCCTGAGCATTCCGTCTGCTCTGTTTCGAGACTGGTGGATTTCATCGAATTGATCGAAGAGCGTCCGCTTCACGGGCCCCGGGTGGGATTGGACTAATTAGGTGCGCGCGTTAAGCTTGCGGCGAACCATAGAATTGCTGCCGCGATCGCGAGAAGTGCGGAGCATAGTTTTAGAAAGCTCACCAGGGTGCAGACCTCAATTGAGGGATCTCTCGACGGCTCAGAAAAGTGATGCAGTCAGCCGAGGCGAATGGAGTCGAGAAGTTGTATCAACTGTGCACAGTTTTCGATTGACCGGACCATCATGGGCCCGGACGCGCTGGTCACCGCCAGACCGACCTCGACACGGCCGACGGCGCCGCCGAGCTCATCGGCGACACCGGTTACTCTTTCCCCAATGTGCGTCTTTGCGGTTCGGATTAAACACGCGCTCAGCACCGCGGGTTCAGCGCCCGCATAATACCGGTACGCGTAAGCATCGTCGGCCCGTTCGCTCGGCCACCAACATCAGCGCCTCGATCGCGGCTTGCCATTCCGGGCGAGCGGCTTCCTTCTTGGGCAGACCGGTTATGAAGGCCGCCGCATCGCGCAGCGTGACCAGCGTTTTGCCCGTCGGGCAGGAGTATCGGATCGTCAAATTTGCGCTGCCAGCCGCGCTCAGCCGCCAAGGACCCTATCGCTCTGGCCCGGTACCGCGGCTTGCGAACTTGAGATCATTGGGCGTTAGTGTGGTCGGAGGTCTGATACCATCGTCTTCGTATCGCGCTACCAAGTCCAGAAGACGCCCCTTGATGAAGGGATCGGCCGCTTTGTCTGCCAAATCACGCACGGTTTTGGCGCGCTGCTTCTTAAATTCCTCGTCCAACATGACTAAATCCCCAACGCCACTTACTGAAAGGCCGGATGCTAACTCAAAACAACGGTGGGGAAAATACGTGATCAGCGCCCAATCTCATGGCTCGGGTACCGGTTCACCGGCCGGTTTTGGTCGAAGCAGCGGCGCACGTCGGCGCCGCGGTGGCTGCAGGCCTGGCAGGTGAACTTGGGCTCAAGGTCGACAGCCGGACCTCATCCGACCAGCGGTCCGCGCTGATCGCGATCGAATGGCTGCAGCGATAGTCTGAGCAATAGATCAGGAGGCCGCGCACTCCTGACGAGCGCATTTCCCCAAGGGTGATCTTCTGCGGTCGAGCGGGCATGCGGCAGTGAAGCGCGGTACCGGCCGATCGGCAAATTATCAATCCGTTGGGGCTCGGAACGGTGGCTGACTACACCAGGTTGCGGCGCGCTTCTCCCGGTTATTCACAGGGATGCGGGCCGTCGTCAGGTTGAAAAAAGCCACCTGGCGACGACGACCAAGAGCCAGATCCAACCGAACATGGCGACCGCGATTGCAGTAAGGTAAATCAGCCGGAAGAGGCGGACACGCATCACGAACAACTAGCGGATACCGGTAAAGGTCCGACGATCGAAGTTCAGTTCGAAATCCAAGGTCCGGTTAGCTTGTCCAAGTGCCGCTCAAATCGCCACATGAAAGCAGCAACCGCGACACAGATGATCAGGAAAGCCAATAACCATTGCATATTGATTTTTGCGCCTCGAACAAAACAAAGCCGCCAGGCGGAGTTTTGTTCGCCTGACGGCTTTGCCGGTGACATGGGGAAATTGTCCGGTGAGAGGCAGCCTAGGCAATCTTCGCCACCGCGCAACGGAAGTCGATTGTTAAGCTTGATGCCGGCGCTACGGGTTAATTCTGGAACCGCAAACAAAAAGACCGCCCGAAGGCGGCCTCTAGGTGATGATTATCTAATCGAGGCTTGAGAAGGTTGCCCATCTCGGGCAGCTATATGTTTCTGAACTGCGACTGTTTCAGCTTGGTGAACCTGCTTTCTCAATTTGAGCAAGTCAGTCATTCTTTTCGACAAGTCGAATTCGGTCGATCGCAAAAGCAAGCTTGTTTTTGAAATTCGGACTTTCTGTCCCATTGCTAGACCCTCCAGCATGACGCAACAAGGCGGGAGGTTACGTCTCCTTGACGACGGCCGTCTGTACAGTTTGGTGCATAGGAACCCGGTGACTTCCGCCCGACCCGACCAACCGGCGGCGTTCTGCACCACATGCGGTGACTAGCGGAGAGACGCGTTGGTTCGACGCAAAGTATGCAAAGTGATCTCAGGCGGGCAATTCAGGCGCACGGGTAACAGGCTGGTTCCGACCCCAACCGAAGTGTATCCGACCATCCCAGCGTGCCGCCACGCGCCGGCACCCATTGCTCGAGGTAATCTCGCTTCGAGCTTGATTGGAATTCCACCGGGCAGACAGAGTTGACCGCCATGGGTGTGTCCACTCAACATGAGGTCAAATCCAGCGGTGGCGGCGCGATCGTAAATCTCCGGCGTGTGTGCCAGCAGAACTGAAAAAGCATCTTGTGGAATGTGCGCTGCGGCCTTCCCAATATCGTCGGCTCGATAGAAATGGGGGTCGTCGACGCCGGCCAAGTAAATCTGACTGGCTCCGCGCACTATCGGATCACATTCATTGAACAGCATGCGGATGTCCATTGCTTCCATTGCTGAAGCCATGCGAATGCTGTCATGATTGCCGAGCACGGCATAAATCGGGGGCGTCAGCCGTTCGCGCAAGGCACGAACATATTCCAGACACTTGTCGAAGGGCCCATAAGTCTTGCCGCGATAGTCGCCCGTCAGCACGCAAATGTCATAGGTGATGTCGCCGACAATGCCGAGCAAGCACTGCATGGCGCCCATACTCATGTCGGCGTGCAGATCGCTCATATGGAGGATGGTGAAGCCGTCAAAGCTCGTAGGCAACGCGGCTGATACCACCGTGTTGTGCCTGACGAGAACACGATCCGCATTCTTGCAGGCACGGCGGTAGAGACCGGTCAGCTTGAGCGCGATTTCGATAATGATCGGCGCCGAGTACCAGTTTTCGAGATTGAAGAGTATCAATCCTTGACCAAACAACTGGGATTCATGCTCCGTTTCAATTCTTAACCTTCGCTCTACATGGTCGGCGCCAATTCGTTTGATAAGATCTTGCAAGGCTGTTGCGATCCCGAAAAACTTTTCATTGCCAATGGTCGTTCATCACATCACTTCCACTTCGCCTTCAGCCCGAGCTCGACCCGCCAGCAAGCGGCGGCGTACAGTCATCCGTTGCCCTTGTGGCGCGAAGAATCGACCAGGCTTGGCAGCGGTGGCATCCGGGGGTGTCGTACAGGCGGTTCTAAATCAGGATTAGTCACGGCTTGTTTGTGCCGAGTAAATACAAGACCAAAGAAGCCCATCGCCACTAAAACAGCGCCTGCGATCATTAGCCAATGTGGCAATTTGATCGACGACAGCAAGTCCATCTATTTTCCCTTCGCCTTCCTGGACCAGCTTATTGTTTTTGACCGGGTGGGATTGCGCCTGCGGCTGCTTCCGGCAGGGATGGCGGCGCGGCCTCGGCCGAAGGTGCGGCGCCTCTAAGCTCCGCGGCGTCTGTGCAGTCTCCGGCCCAAAGCTTGGTCCCTTTGACCGTTCCAACGAGCTTGCAGCCCATTGGCGCTTTCGGCGCTACCTGAGCGACTGCTGGTTTCTTGCTGGCTTTGGGCGGGGAGCTTTGAGCGAATGCGGTCGCCGAAAAGCAGATCGCAGCGAGAAGTACTAAAGCTCTCTTCATCATTTCCCCTTTGCCTTCAGCCCGATTGCAACATTGGATTCCAGTGAAAGAACCAACCAGAATGCTTTTTGTCTCACAGATGCCGTCGAGCGGCGCAGCGCCCCTGCAATTGGTCCAAGACCGATCCTCTGTTGCGCAAGGCGACATAGCTCATCAACCTCGTCTTCGGTCCATGCGCGTTTAGTTGGCTTCGCAATGCTCATTTCTTCAACTTGAGCCCCAACTCGACCAGGCGGCGGATGGCTTCGGAACGCGTGGTGCCGTCCTCGACCGACCGCGCATCAACAGCAGCCAACATCGATTGAGGCAAGCGAATGTGAACGCCTGGGTCACGTCCTCCGGCTGGGGGACGACCACGTCTTTTCGATGCTACCTTAATTGACTTCGTCATAATTACGATGCTACCATAAAAACGAGCCGGGGGAAGGGGATGACTTCCACCCCGGAGCCACGAAGGAGCGTGATCCAAATGACCCAGGCCGGTCCATTGCAAACACGCCCTTCGCGACGGTCGCTGAGAACGACAGGGAACGCGGGCTTCGGTCCGCGTCGACGAATCCGCATTAGGACCGCCACCTTGTTAACCGGTTTTCGATAGCCTTTTGGCAATCGCGGATCTCGTAACGCATACCGCGAGAGAACCGACTAAAACCCGCCGCATCACCCGGCGGGTTTTCCTTGCCGTGCATTGGCCTGCAAATTAGACTGCTGCCATTGGTTTCAAAACGGAGTGCGGACGTGGCGACAGGTACTGTGAAGTGGTTCAACGCGACCAAAGGGTACGGGTTCATCCAGCCGGACGGCGGCGGCAAGGATGTGTTTGTACATATCTCAGCGGTAGAGAAGGCCGGTTTCACCGGGCTCGCTGAAGGTGCAAAGGTCAGCTACGAGATCGTGAGCGACCGGGGCAAAGAGTCGGCTGGGAATCTGCGGCTCTGAAAGGAGCCCGCCGTTTCCCGCCGGCGGGCTTCTATCTGTCGGGCGGAAGTAGAGCCGGAGCGCCAACCGAAGGGCGGTGTACACGGCGACGCCGATCGTTGCGGCGATCATCAAGCTAAACATGCGCGTCAAAATCAATACCGCGGATTCCGATTGCCCGGCGGCGCATGGACCTTGGCGCTTCAACCTGTTTTCTTGCTCAGCTTGGCGTTGCTGCCTGCGAGGCCGATTTTGTTCAAGGAGAAAGGCACGCCTGAGGAGTACAAAGCGGGTCTGGAGCTGGCAATTGCCCGCGGCTGGCTGGTACTGCACGAGAGCGGGACTTTTGTGCAGTTCACGCAGGCGGGCGCCGAACTATTTGCGACGTCGGCGTGAGCCGTTTGCGCACGCAGCACAAAGACCCGGTGGGGTTGGGGCGCCGTCCCGGGTCTTTGACTCCGCTCGTCGGTCGTCAGCCTAGGGTCAGGATCTGGTTTAGCCGTCACCCGACGAGACGCCGGCTTCACGCAAACGAAATGCAACTGAGTCGTGAGTCCAAATTGCGGCGCCTGGTATCGTTTGCCGCGCTGACGATGGTGGCGCTGGTGATTGCTGGCGGCGGTTAGCCCGTGGCCGCTTTCGATCATTCTGGGAGGGAATCAAGGTTTTCTACCGTGGTAGAAAAGTTCAAAAAGCGGCGCATAGCGCAATCAATACGCGGCAATGGTGGCGCTGAGCTGAATCAGCACTTCAGTGCGCTGGGCGGGCGGCAGCACGGCCAGCGTATCCTTGACGTCCGGCTGCCAGCGCTGCTCGATTTTCGGCGGAGGTAACGCCTGCTCTGTGGACCGCCGACAGCATCGCCATTAGACCCAGCACGACCTCGAACCCGTCGCTGGTGGCGACCAAATAAGCCGCTGCCGCGCCATCCCGAAATGGTTGCTCAATTTCGAGCAAGTTCGTTTCCGGGTTTGCCGTCAACACCTCGGCGACAACAGCGCTGACAACGCCGACATCATGGGTGCGATCGGCAAGCAGCAAGGCGTGACGGTGTTGGACGGAAAGCAGCATGACGGCGAGGATAGCACCGGGCCGAGTAATTACGACCCCAGATTGCTTCGCGCCATCAAGCCAATATCGCCATCAGCGATCACGCGCGCGCCGGACCAGCGCATCATGGCAGGCCACTATCTGGTACTGGACGATTTTGGCGGTCGCCGGGGCCGTGCCTGGCGGGAGACCGACGAGGAGATGACCTTCCGCGAGGTGTTGATCCAGCATCTCATGAGCGGCCAGTATAGCAATCCGGCACGCATCGTCGCCTTCAACACCGCCGAGGGCTGGTCCCGCGACGTCACCAAAGATATTGCCGATGAGCTGCGGAGGCGCTTTGTGGAACACGACGAAGTGCCGACCTCGATGCGGGCATTTGTGGAAACCGCTGGCCAAGCGCGCCGAGCCCACCGAAGAGATATAAGTGACTTGCGCGTAGAATTTCCATCTCGATTTCGTCGATGTCGGAGATTGCACTGGCAGCCTCTTTCGGAAGAAGGCAATCGAGAAAACAATTCTGCGCATCCGTCGCAGACGCGTTTTCACACAGCCTGCAGACTGTGTGAAGACGCCCCTCAATGATATGACTCTCCTATGATTTGCCGCGCTTTGTCGTTGGCGATGACCGCAGTCAGAGCACGTTGTTTCCCGAGCGACCGGAAGACTATTTGTCCGAGGATAATCCGGTCCGGGCGATCGATGTTGTTGTCGATGAACTTGATCTGGCCGGGCTGGGCTTTGGCAGCATTGAGCCAGAGGCGACAGGAAGGCCGGCCTATCATCCGGTGACGTTGCTGAAGATTCGCCGATCGCCAGGGGCAAGCGGGGCAACGCAAGCTCTTCCAAGAAGATCAAGAGCCCTGCCAACGAAGAACCGGTCATGTACATTTTGGTCTCTGGTGCCGACCGCAAGGCCTATCTGATGGCTGACGGGGAAGTCGCATTTGAAACGGCCATCAATATTGTTGATCCATCGCAGCCCCTCGGCACGCATCTATTTTCGCTTATTGGGCCCTCGGAAGACCGACACACACTAAAATGGACGGCATTCGGTTTGAGCAGGAATGCCAGCCGACATCTGGTCAAACAAAGAACTCGCGCGGATCGAATATCTCGACCGCGAGGCCGTTAGCAGAATCGCAGACACGCTGCGGCCGGGGACAACGATGGTTATTACGGATTATTCGGCAGGGCCTACAACTCGTACCGGACCGGAATTCACGGTGATCGCTGAAGACTTCACGACCAGAGGAAAACGCCGGCAATGATATCCGGTTTCACTTGGCTTTATCGTTTGCGCCAGGAAATCATTGCCGGGAAAATTCTATCAGCGAAAAGCGAAATGTCATCAACTACGGGCATACCGAAACAACCTGACGATGTTCGTTGATAGGGGCACGGCGGACCTCGCGGTTGGGCGCGCGCCGATCCACACCGGCCCAAGGCCCAGCGCGCACTAAAGCTGCCTCTCACCTCGGCCCGGCGGCAGAGGCAAACCCAATTCGCGAGCTCGTCGTCTAACGGAGGCGATATGACGTCCAATCTCTCGCGCCATCACCGGCACTCTTTCTTTCCGCTGCGCGAGTTCGATCAACAGCTTGGTTTCTTCTTCGGTCCATTTGCGGGTTTTTGCAGTGTCCATGCTGTTCTTGCTCCGCGGATCGAAACCTGCAGCAGCTGTGACGGAGATTCGGGCGCGACGAAGGCGCCGTCGTCGATCCTGTACTTTGGTACAACAATCGCTCAGTTCTGGAGCGCGGTATATTCGTGTGATTCGGTCTGCTGCGGGGCTGCGCCATCCTTGGTTTGCTTTTTTCCGGCGCAGTCATCGCCATCATTGCCGCCCTTTTGTTTTTCGCGTTCGAGGGTAGCCATTGGAATAGCTAGGCGCCAACCGCGTTGCCGGTCACCGGCCCGTCGACTAAGGCCAGGACGTGGCGCCCCGGCGCAAAGCCAGTCCGGGGCCGCTTTCACTCCTTCTGATCGGCGGGGTCGTTTCCGCCGTGCCCTTAGGGGCTTTCAACGAGAAAGCAAGACCGCTCGGTCTCGTCGTCCTGCAGGCCGCTGGCTTCGACGATCTCGCCGCGGCCCCGATGAACTGGTCTGACGTAACGGAACATGCTGCATCTTGGCTTCGTGCCGGATACTCGCCCACAATGATCGTCGGTGAAACCAGAATGATCGCGGACACTAGCGGCCACACGAAGCTGCTGCGCTATTTCGAAACGACCTTTGCGCGGATGCACCGGCAGAACATTCTTGATTCTGCGCGACCGCGATGCGGTCGTCGAGCGTTCGCTGAGCTGACCTCAGGCAAAACAATTACTTGCGGGTGCCGGCTGTGTCCGCCCGCAGCAATTTTGATAGGTCGTTGCACGCAATCCATCTTGCTGTGCCAATTTGTCTTGAGTAGCGGATATCGTATCTGTGGGATCGGATTTTGGTTCGCAAAATCGGTGGCCTGCAGAGCGTGTTGCGTTGGTGTTGCGCCGGCCGGATTGAGCGTAACTCCGCCTGGCCGCGCCGCCGCGAACGACCCTGGCCGAGCTCGACAGATGCTCGGGCAACACTAACGCGCAAAAGGTATCAGAGAACCGCACCGCACTGATGCCCTTACAACCGAGCGGCGCGTGCCTGGGCCGACTTTAACGACAATTTTAAAAGGTTAGCGCGCCTGACTTTCAAAGACGGCTCGATGTTCTAATCTGCGCCGGTTGCTGCCTCAAAGTCTTTTGAACCAAACCTGTTTGGGAGATGTTCCGATGCGTGAACGTCGAGTCCTGGAGCGCCTTGAAATCAACCAGATGGCGCTGGTTCACGTTGACGGTATTCGCGGCTGTCATCCCTGTTTGGTGCTGAATTTCCACCGTGACGGAGCCATGCTTCGTTCATCCACGCATCACACGGCCGCCTTGAAATTCGATCTCTCGTTGGATGGTTTCAAAACGACAGCGCATTGCCGTGTGGTTTGGCGGAACGGAAATACCTGCGGCGTCCAATTTGTCGATCAAGACAGCGCTCGCGCCGCAAGCGGCGCACCTTGAAGATGATGCGGGCGCTGAACCGGCACGGCGCGAAAGCTGTGCCAGCGCCCCGACGGAAACGCGCCAAGGCTTTTCGGACCGTCCGGTGATCGGGCGCCCTGGTCACCGCGTGCTGGTTGTGGGTTCAGTCCGAAATTTGAACCTCCTTGCGGCCTTCACGAAAAGCGTCCACCGCAAACCAAACCAATTGGGCTCCTATGTAAATATAGCTATGTATCCAGTTCATTGAGCCGCGGTCCGCGTTGCCCAGAGCAGATAGTACGCAAGCTACCGCGCCAGAGACGAAATGCACAAAGGCCAGCCGCCCGATCCCGCTCCATCGTTTTGTCAGCCACAGGAACAGGCGGCTTATCAGAAACGTCGGTTAAGTGCTCGAACGAGCTCTGCTACATCACTGATCCGGTCCCGTTCTGTTTGGAGCTTAGTGTGCCCATCTGGGCGAAGGAAGGCTCAGAGCACCCCAGGCTTTCAGCGTCTCGACGACGTCGCGATAGATCGTTCCCTGCTTGCACGGAATGTCCGTTCTCAACAGCAGACGTCGTCAGTCAGCCCCGGCATGGCCGTTTTGTGCCAACATGCGACAT
This sequence comes from uncultured Alphaproteobacteria bacterium, assembly GCA_963836765.1. Taxonomy (GTDB): domain Bacteria; phylum Pseudomonadota; class Alphaproteobacteria; order Rhizobiales; family Xanthobacteraceae; genus Bradyrhizobium. Next base: position 24,779 of record CAWILG010000044.1, on the reverse strand, counting down.
CGCGGATGCAAGGCGCCCAAAGAAAAAGCCGCCCGTAGGCGGCTTCTCAATTTAATCCTGATGGTGGTTCAGGCGAACCTAAATGCTGGCTTCGACTTGCGTCGATACGCCATGAAGCCAACGCCAGCGAAGCCGAGGATCATCATGGCCCATGTCGAGGGTTCGGGAACGGCGGCTACGGCGAATGTCCCGTTGTCTGGCAAGTAGCTTCCGTCTGGATTAATACTGAAGAAATCGACATTTGTAGCGCCGGTGAAATCGAGCGAGATGTCGTAGAACCTTTGTCCGGCACCGGAGCCGGTACTGACGAGGAGGCCGCCCTTTGTGAACGGGAACAGATCATCGAAGGTATAGTCCACACCGTGGGTATTAGGTACACCGTGATAGACCAAATCGCTGCCGTTGACCTGAACGGGAGACTTCGAACCATCCCAAAAGGTCAACGCGTTGCCGTCGTAATTGCCCGCAAACGACGACACCAAGCCAGAGGTGTCGTCATACGTGAAGGAGCCACTGCCCGCTTTCGTGCCGTTGAAGCTCCAACTGTCGGTGATGATCGTCGCGTTTGCGGCGCTGGTGAAACCCAGAGCAAGAATGCCTAAGAAAGCGACCTTAAGAGAATTCATTAGTAGCTCCTGTGATTTTGAGGATCATGGATGTGGCTCTGAGGGACCATCCCGGCCCGACTGGTCGCACATTCAAATGAACGGGTTGTCGAAAGCTACTACTACGGCTAGAGCGCCGAGAATTGTGATCACGCGCCAATGAGTTGTTCTAACTGGTCATGATTTGGCAGAGAAAACCGGAGTGCCCCGGCTCAAGCCATTGGCGTCATCGCACGTGAATTCCGGAGCGCACGCCGCCCGGACGTTGTCGACCACCGCGCAATGCAGTTGATACTCGTTCGCCGCGGGCGGCACAGTGCCGCGCTGGCGTTTCCGGTGAAACAGGTGCAGTTGCCGTGCCGTTGTCACGTTCCGGCCTTTCGCTCGCGCTCGTACAATTCGAGCATCGGCAGCAAATTGGCGCGCAGCGTCTGGCCGTTGGAAAGCGTCAGCACCACGGTGTAGCCGACCATGTCCATCGCCTTGACGTGCACGCCGGGTTTACCTGGCTTGCCGCGGGCGCCAACCGTCGCCTGGCAGCGGGCCGGGGCCGTCCCTGACGGCGCGCCACTCCGAGCCATTGAACGCCACCACGTCCATCGCGAAATAGGCCGCGGCCGGATCATGCGCCCCCCTGGCGCGGCCGTCGGGTTGCGGGTGGCGCGGAACGGTTGTTTCCCCCCGGGGAACGCGCCACCGACCACGTTGCCGAATTCATCGAGCAGCTCGGCGCGCGCCCCCGACATGCTCATCCCACCAGCGTCACGCACGCCGCCCGCGCCTTGCGTTCCTCGGCCTCGATGCGGGCATTGCAAGCGTTGATCGTTCGCCGGATTTCGCCGAGGGCGCGCACCAGGCTGTCGACAAAATGTTCGAGCGCGAGGCCGCGCATTTTGGCGTCGGCGTAGGTCGCGGCCTTGACCAGGGGTGCGATCATACGCCAGGCGGCAACTATCGAAACGTTCGACATTTCGACGCGCGTGTGGCGGCGGATTTTGTTGAGCGTGGGGCGCAGTTCTGCAATGATGTGTTTCATGGCCGCACCTCACCACGTCGTGCCGGTGACGAACGCGACCGCGTCCGTCCGGCGCAACTGCCAGTCGATATCGACCATCGTCCTCAAACCAATGCTCGCGGCTTGCCACAACGATGTCGTCGGCGCGGCGATTGCGGTCAGCGGCGGCGGCTGCACCAAGCCGCCGACGATCGGCAGCGGCGTGTCGCTCATGTGGATCGTCGGCGCTTCGCTGACGCTAAAATCCGGCAGACCGAACGACGAGACAAAGGCGGCGCAATCGATCGCGACCAGGGTATCGGTCGCGAGATACGGCGCGACGACGACGGGCACCGCTGCGGTGGCCTCGGCGAGCACGTTGAAGCGCACAGCCTGACCGGCGCTCATGACCAACGTCGGTTTGACCGACGGCGCAATCGCGTCCAGCAATAGTTTGAGTTCGCCGATCAACGCGCCTAACCCACCGCCGGCGTGAGAAATAAGAGGCCGGCAAGCAATCCGACCGGCATTCCGGAACAGCGAACCAACGCGGGAGGAGTCTCGACTGCCTTGCGCGCAAGTGCAGGCGAGATTGCTCGCGGGTAGTGGGTTAGTTTAAATGCTGCCGACTTCCGTGACAGAAAACTAATGCATCCGAGGCCACCTTTCGCAGATGGAAAAGTTCATCGCTCTGACGGCCGTCGCGACAATTCTGGTTTTCGCCGGGACCTACGCGCTTGCGGCTCGGACAAGCCATCGGCCTCGGCCGAAATAAACTTTTGCGACCGACATCGGCGGCACGCGTTTCAACTGCGCCACCTTGGCGATGGGCGATCCGATTTCGCCGGGTCGGCACCTGTTTCGCGCGGAATGCAATTTGGTTGTGATGGCTAGTGAATGCGAAAGTTCTTGGCATCAACCCACCTTTCAAAAACGACAGTAATGTCGTCCCGATACCTTGACGCGAGGCGGCATTTGCCGATCGTGAGAAAATCGTCGAACGTGACGTAGAAATCTATCGGTAGAAGTCCCAGTCCCTCTGAATACAGTCGAGCGTTAGTTTGGTTGACGTTGTAGCCGACGCAAGTGCGCGCTTCTCCACGAAAGAAAAGCATTCCATTGACCGTTTGTCTGATCATCGGCAGTCCAATCTTCGGTACGCGGCCCCCAGCCTCGATACTTTGAGCGAACTACAACTCGAACGTATCGCGCCGTGTTCGTTCCGAAAATTAGGAACCTGATTTACGGTTAAATGAACAATTTTAGCTAATGCGCCGCGCCTTGGCTCATCTGCGGATGGCGCAGCGCTGATGTCAGCACGCTGGTCATCGGTGAGCGCGCGCACCAATTGCAGAATGTGCGTGACGGATCGTTGGAGCGGCGCGCCGTTCCAATTGCCCTGCGTGCATTCCGTTCGTCCCGTTCGGCCTGTGCCGCAGCCTCGGGGTCGTCCACGCGCGCCAGGCGCTCGCACCGATAGGCAACCTGTCCCCACGATGGGGGCGAGGTTCAACCAAGAGTGAACGCAAGACAGATTTGGAGGTCGCGGTGGTCCCTAAATCCGAGGCACTGCGCGACGCAGGCATTTCCGAAGACCAAGGCGCGCAAGTGAGAAAAGCTCGCCGACGTGCCCCACGAGACGTTCGAGGCGACCGACAAGACGCACTCATACAACCAATAATTCGGTTCCATGTGGAGAACTTAGAATCGCCAAAATGGTGCCGGGATCGGTAGGCATGGCACCAGGCGCTGGGGCCGCCATGTCCGAGGATCGCCATGCGCCGGACCGACAAGGAACTCCACGAACTTGTTGCCCTTTGGCCGACCAACTCGGCGAAGCAAATTGCCATCCTGATGCACCGTCCGCGCTCGGCCGTATGCAGCAAGGCGAAGCGATTGCGCACCGAGGGCTTGTTGCCGCACGGCGGCGGGCCCAAGCATTTTGACGTCCATCCGCGAACGCCGAAACAGCGCGCCAGTCCGAAACCAAGGATCATGACATTGCCGCCACCGCCGCCAGCCGTCGGCGACAGGCTCAATATGCAGACCTGCGCGCTATACGAGCTCGACAACGGCCGCTGTCATTGGCCGCTCGGCGATCTTTACCAGATCGCGGCGTTGTTCTGCGGCGCCGCCAGCGTGCCGGGTCGCCACTAATGCGCGCACCACGCGCAGATGGCGCGGCGCGACGGCTCGGCGAATTGATCGACGCACAGCGCGAGGCGGTGGGGCCGGCGAACGGCGCAAGAGAACGCGGCACAAAGCGCGGCACGTTGCGGGACGAAACTGGTCATTGGCAGCCGCGGGCATCGACAAGCACCTCGCCAACCGCGCGCGCAAATATGTCCGGCTGCCTGCTTTTCGTTGACGGGGGCGGTGATCAGTTCGTTTTTCCCAGGCGACAGGTGAGCGGGAAGTTATCGCCTCGTTCGCGGTCCGCAGTGTGCGCAGTTTTTTATCGGTGCCGAACCCGGCCTAACGGCTGCAGACCTGGCCCGAACCGCCAGCAACCTCGCGTAACCTCGCCAACCCATTAAAGGCGTGCAGGAATTTTGCACCCCCGCTCACCGTCACATAGGAAATAAATCTAATATCCGCCCCCTGTGTCAAGGCGAACAAAGCGAACAAAGCGACCATTTCGCCGTGTGACATGTCGCGTGACATTGCGTGACACGTCACGTGACACCGGCAAAAGGGCCCGTGCGTAAGGCAGGATTGATCGGTCGCTCGATAAAACCGTGACCTGCCACGAGCAACCGGACATCACAGGTGACGGACCGTACCTATTCTTGGAAAATTTATCGGAGTTCAGGGTTCACACCACACCGTGTCGCCACACAAAGGCTTTGCTGGAGTTGCTGTGCTCGATTGGAGCAATTTAGGAGCTGAACAAACCACTCCTCGGCAGTGCCTTTTGTCCTTTGCTCGGCCGCAAAGGTGCATCCGCGCGGTTCGCGAGCTTCTCGCGCAGGCTCGCGGGTCTGTAGCCTGTAGAAGGAGAACAGGCCCTGACCGATGTCATCAACGCGGGTTGTTGACCTTGGCAACGTCCGCCGTTCGCATCCAGGGATAACCAGCTGTAATCCGGCCGGGGTGCACTCGAGGTCAGACATGTTGCGGCTCCCAGTTTGTCAGCCAAGGACATAGGGTCGCACCGGATAAAGCTGCTGCGTGGTGTGTCTGTACAGGCGAAGGGCTTTAGCAGTCCGCTGAAAAACCCGGGAACTGAGGGTTTTCTTTCTCGCGGGGGTCGTTGTCCGGGACGTGTGATTTCGGACGATTTCGCTTGGAGGCCAGGTTGGCTAGGCTGCAACAAGTTTGGGAATGCGGATCAGGTTGTAGGCGATCAGATTGAGCAGAAAGTTGGCGGCAACGAGACCGATGCCGCGATGCTTGGTTTTGCGCATGGTGCCGTGCTGCTTGCCCCAACCGAAGATGCATTCGATCATCGCCCGGCGCGATTGCGACATGCCGTATCCCGGATGCCGCGTGGTTCGTTCGTCGATGGCGCTGTTGCGGGTTTTGCCGGTTTTGGTGACGGCCTGGTTTTGCGTCACGTGCGGTGTCACGTTGATGGCGCGAAGATTGGCCACATGATCGGCGGTATCGTACGCCTTGTCTTCACCGACCGTGATGCGGTGACCGGCAGCTTTGCCTCTCGCCTTTAGCATAACCTCCGCGCTGGGGTGCTCCGGGTGGCCGATGCGAAGTCGACCGGCGCGAAGGCGGCACCGGCCGTCCCGCCGTCGGAACGAAGCGGCGCAGTCCGAGCGGACGCTAATCCATGTTCATCATCGACGATGCCGCGCTCGCCCGCACCTCGGCGCTGCGCTATCTCGAGGGCGACCGACTGACAGCATCGCCGATCGCGTGGCGGCGTCAAAGGTCGTCGATCTCGATGCCGCACGTGCTCGACTGCGACCAGCCGAATCCGCTGCTCCGAACGACATGGCGGGATAATGCTCGAGGAGCCCGTCACCTGTTACACGGAACTGGTTCGGAGCTTGCGAGAGCACATCTGGCGCCTCGGCGTGCGTTACGAGGATTTCGACGTGCTCGCCGGTTTTGCGGCAGGGCTGTCCGGGAAGGTTTTCGGGCCATCGATGGTGAAGCGACTCGGACCCGAGAAGTTGTTCGATGCAATCCGTGACGGCGGGCTTGAGATTGCGGCTCGAGGTCGATCCCGAGCAGCAGGCGAAGATGAAAGAGCGCATCGCCGAAAACTACAATCCGAGGCAGGCAAATCAGGCGCGGCCGAACAATCACGCCCATCCTAGCAACAAGATGGTCGACACCGTTCTGAATTACCTCGCGAAGAAGCAAAGGCGGCCTTACCCAACTCAACGACGCGGTGAAGATGGCGCACTCCAATCACGCCCGCCGAGGGTGGGAAACACGGCGGCGTAAGGGCGGTGTTGTCGATTTCGCCGGATATCTGGAAAACGCCTCGCGGATTGCAGCGAAGCAGTTGCCAGCACCGCCGGCGCTTTCGATTGTCGATGGCCGAAAAAGCATGAGCGGCGGAAAATATGCGTGATCCCGGGCCAGCGGTTCGGCGAGGCCCCATGATCTGGCCGCTGTGCACCCAACGAGCGTTACGCCGCGAACTCTCGCCGACGTGATCCCGAGAGCAATTGGTCTGCAGCAGGTGTCAGAGCGGAGCACCTGATCAGCCCGAGACGTGTCAAAGTCAGGAGGGCCACGGGATCGCAGAACTCTGCGGAAACGCCGTCGGCCAACATCTCGAGAGTACGCTGTTCGTCGCTGTCCAAATCAGTCCACGCAATTCCATCCATGATGCATCCTCGGTTCGTCACCAATTCGCGGCGCCATGATCGAACCTGAAATGTTAAATATTTACTAAAATCGTCTGACGGGACCGTTCATTGAAAGGAGCTGTCTTGCTTCACTTCTTTGGCCACACGCCTATTGTGGGCATAAAACCGAAGTCGACCGGCGAGCTTTAACGCTTCGATGCGATCTCGACTGAGCGGCAGGCGGCAAGCCGCAGCCGGTGCTTTTTCGGCAGCTATCCAATCCTCGCCGTCAGACATCATTGATGTCTAGGCTAGTACACAGTCCCGGTGTTTTGCGGTTGCGATTACGAGTCAATTTTTTGTTCTTTTTTACCTCAAGCCGGGAGTTTTCCTGCTCGCGCGAGATTGACGCCTATTGATCCCGCTTCAGTTTCCGCTTTCCCCAATGGTGCTCCTTGCGGTCTGGATCGAATTCGCGGACGTGGCCGCGGTTCAACGCCTGCATGACGCCGATTCGGGCAAGCATCGTTGGCCCGTTGCGCTCGGCCACAAGCATCAGCGCCTCGATCGCGGGTTGCCATTCCGGGAGGGCGGCTTCCTTTTTTGAAAGCGCCGTGATGAATGCCGCCGCATCGCGCAGCGTGACCAGCGTTCGCCCGTCGGGCAGGAGTATCGGATCCTCGAACTTGCGCCGCCAACCGCGATCGGCAGCCATGGGACCTTATCGCTCAGGCCCGGTACCGCGGCTTGGGAACTCGAGATCATTGGGCGTTAGAGTGGTCGGAGGTCTTCCATCGTCTTCATATCTCGCCGCCAAGTCCAGAAGACGCCCCTTAATGAAGGGATCGGCCGCTTTGTCTGCCAAATCGCGCACGGTTCTGGCGCGTTGCTTTTTAAATTCCTCGTCCAACATAACTAGGGCGTGGACTGATTAGCGCGCAGCCAAACTCGGATTGACGCGAGTTTGACGAACGCCAGATAGTTGGCTGCGAGTTTGTCATATCGGGTCGCGACGCGCCGACATTGCTTGATCTTGTTGAAGAACCGTTCGATCAGGTTGCGCGCGCGATACAGATACGGGCTGAAGCAGATCGGGTCTTTGCGATTTCGTTTCGGTGGAATGTTGGCCCATGCTCCTTGTTGGCGAGCAAGCTCCCTGATCCAGTCCGCGTCGTAGCCACGATCTGCGAGCAACATCGTTTGGGGAAGCAACGCGCTGAGGAGAACTGAGCACAGCCGGTTATCATGCGCCTCGCCGGGCGTGAGGGCGAGATGGACCGGCAGGCCATTGGTGTCCACGACCGCGTGAAATCTTGCTCGTCAGGCCTCCTCGCGAGCGACCCATGTCTTGGTGATTGTTGTCCGCGACACAGGCTCCGTGCTGATGCACGCGCACGACGGAGGTATCGATCATCTGCACCGCCGCGTCGTGACCGGCAGCCAACGCATCCATGATCTGGTCCCAGACGCCAGCCCGCCGCCACCGAACGAAGCGATTGTAACAGGTGGTGCGGGGACCATAGACTTCTGGCAGGTCGCGCCATGGCGCACCTGAACGGAGGACCCAAAAGATGCCATTGAGCACACGACGGTCATTTACCCGCCGAACGCCGCGCGGCTTGTTGGGTAGCATCGGTTTGATGGCGGTCCATTCGTAGTCGCTGAGTTCGTAGCGCATGATTCGAGGCTCCGGTTTCGGAGCTTGAATCACGTCTCGGGCGGAGCCATCAAGCCGCGATAGCTGATCGCGAACCCGCTAAATCTCTGAATCTACTTCCGCTTTTGGGGGCATAGCCGACATGGTCAGATTTGCCGCTGGGTCGCCCCTGTAGCGATTGACCCATTGCAGGCACTGGCTCCACCGCTGGGTTCGTCCGAAGATCTAGTCACTAGCCGACCTTCTTGGAGGCCGTATGAGCACAATCAACGCGGCTACGATTTGCATTGCCGCGGCCAAGGCGAACGGCACCACGTAGCTCGTCGAAATGTCCCGAAGCACGCCGAGGACAGCAGGAGCCAACGCAAAGACAGCTTGATTGAACGCCACCACGAGCGCGACGACCGTACCGACGTCGGCCGCACGAAACTCATGTTGCGCGATAAGCGGGGGAAGGGAAACAACGTTACCGACGCCGAGACCAAACAGCACGCAACCAACCAGTACAACCGTGGGCGCATCTGAGATGATCATCAATGCAACGCCGACGCTTTGGAGGAGAAAGTTCGCGGATGCAGCCAGGCGGCGATCACGGCCTCCGATCGTCCAGCCTAGCAGAGTGCGGCCCAAAACAGCAGATGTCGTCACCATACTGACTGCGGCGGCAGCCCCGTTCTCGCCGAGCAATGGGGATATTCGGGTCAGCAAGTGCGTTAGCAGTCCGACTTGAGCGAATAGGGCCAACGCGAAGGCCACTGAAAGTGTCATGAAACCCTTGGTCTTGATGAGGTCTTTGCGAGGACTACGCGTTAATGGGGTAGCGACGTGGGGCTTGCTGTCGATAAGCAGTCCGTCGGGCGCCAGACCGAGTCCTTTCGGATCACGGCGCAGGTAAAAAATCGAAAGAGGTATTATGACCAGCGGCGTGGCGATACCTACCGCGACCGCCGCCGCCTCAACCCCAATCTTGGCGATCAGCAAAATAAGCAAGGGCGGAAACATGACGCCGCCGATGCTTGCGCCGTTGAATGCCAAGCCGATGGCCTTTGGTCGATCTCGATCGAACCATGGAGCGACCATCGCGTTGATCGCCGCACCGCTCGTCGCTGCCCAACCACTCCCCGAGATTGCTGCCGCCACGAACAATTGCCACGGAGCTGACGCGACTGACCAGGCCACGATCCCTGCACCTGCGAGAACCGCGCCGATGATCGTTGTCTGCGCCAACCCAATTGATCTGTGAGCTTCGGGTAAGTACACAATCAGTGCTGCCCCGATCAGGAAGTGCGCAGTGATCGCGCTAGAGATCATTGCGACCGGCCAGCCCTTGGAGGCGTGCAACGTCAGCAAGAGCACTCCCGGGCTATAAAATCCGACACCCCATCCGAAAACCGCGATTACAAACGCGACCCAAACGACGGACCAGCCCTGAAATCGCGATTGTCGAAGCTCGGGGATCTGCAGAGTTGGGTGTCCTGATCTGAGGGCAGGGCGACGACTTGCCAAGTACGCGCCGTATGCGCGATCAACCGCGCGTTTGCTCGTAGGCCTTCAGATGCGTGTAGGCCGTGCGCAGCCGGGGCACCGAAACTTTTGCGGTATCAGCGCGCGCAATCAGGTCGCCAATCACATGATCGGCTTCGATCGGTTGGCCCGCCTTAATGTCGCGGAACATCGATGCGGTGAGCGGCGAGCCTTCCGTGGTCAACATCCCTGTCGCGCGTTCCAGCGCAGGCGCGCGGGGCGGATAGCCCTCCACGGTCGCGACCGCCCTGCATTCGTCGAGAATGCCAAGCAGGAAGTCCTTGCCGCCGGGCGCCGCCAGGATCATGCCGATCGGGGCGCGCATCAGGCTGGTCGAGGCCGCGATCGACGCGAGGAACACCCATTTCTCCCACATGTCCTGCAGGACGGTCTCGCTCGCCGCGCCGTCGAAATTGCAGCTTCTGACGACGTCCGCGATGGCGCGAACCCGGTCTGACATTTTGCCGTCGCGCTCGCCGAAACCAAGCGACTGCACCGGGCCCAGCTGGACCACTTCGCGCTTCTCGTTCAGTGTCACCGCAATCAGGCAGAGCCCGCCCAGCACCTGGCTCGCGCCAATTTTTTTGTCGAGAACGTCCAGATGACGCATACCGTTGAGCAGCGGGATGATCGCGGTCCTCTCGCCTACCGCCGGCGCGAACGACTTGATCGCATCGTCGAGGTCGTAGGCCTTGCAACTCAACAGCACGACGTCAAACTTGTCCTTGATGGTGTCGGCCTGGACGACAGGCGGATCCTTCAGCGTTACGTCGCCGTTCGGGCTTTTGATCACGAGGCCTGCGGCGGCAAGCTCCGAGGCACGGCGCGGCCGCACCAGAAAGGTGATGTCGCGGCCGGCTTGCAGCATCCTGCCGCCGAAGTATCCGCCAATGGCCCCCGCGCCAACGATGAGAACGCGCATCTCTCAATTCCTCTTGTTGTTGGATACCGGATTGTCCAGAACGTTGCTCATCCGCGGCTCCCGTGTTCCTGGACATCTACATACCAGAAGGGGCACTCTGTGCGCTCGCCGGAATCGGACTCCGTCGCCGGCTATCCTCGAGGAACTCAATGCTCGATATCGAAGAATGCGAACGGGCACGCGTTAGGCGGGATCGTCGCTTCGACGGCCTATTCTTTTCTGGCGTTCGCACGACACGTATCTACTGCCGCCCTGTCTGTCCGGTGCGCCCTGCCAAGGCGGCCAACGTAATGTTCTATCCGTCGGCAGCGGCGGCCGAACTTGCGGGTTTCCGACCGTGTCTGAGGTGCAGGCCCGAGGCTGCTCCTTTCTCGCCTGCATGGAAGGGAACACGCGCCACTGTCGAACGTGCGCTCCGGCTCATCGCGGACGGTGCACTTGATGACGGCAGTGTCGAGACTTTGGCCGATCGTCTCGGGATCGGTTCGAGACATTTGTCCCGGCTCTTCCAAATGCACCTCGGTGCAAGCCCGGTTCAGGTCGCCCAGACGACACGCGTGCAGCGGGCGAAGCGGTTTCTGGACGAGACCGATCTCACGATGTCGGAGATCGCCGTGCGCGCAGGCTTCGGTAGCTTGCGGCGATTCAATACGGTGTTCGCTGAGGTTTATCGGCGACCGCCAACGCAGATCAGGCGTGCCCGCAAACCGAGTGCCACGTAAACGTCGGCTTCCGGTTGAAGCGGACAGATCGTCAGCCGAGCGCACACGTCTCTTGTTGGCACATAGCGTCGTTGCGCTGCTATGCAGCAATACGTCGGCTATCGAGGCATAGCGGACTCCGGCGTGGCGTCGGCCCTGCAGATTTATGGGTTCACGGCCTAACTCCCCAACGCTAGTACGTGAAAGACCGAATGCTAACCTAAAACAATTGCAAGAAAAAAAATAGGTAAAGCCGGGCGGTTGCCTACCGGCGCCTCAGGCCGAACCAGGTGAATCCGCCCGGTTTCATTGCTTCTTTCAAAACTCCTAGGCCGGCCAATTCGAGATCCATCACCGTGCGTTTGCCTAGGCGCGCGCTGTAAATCAGCTCGTCCGCAATGCGCTTTCAAAGTTCATTGGTATCGCTAACCGCCGGAATCTTTTTGCAAACGTAATCCAAAGTGGCGGTCATGTTGGCGATCGTGTTTTGATCGAACTCGGAGATCATGTGCGGAATACTATCCTTTTGAAATCGTCGGCCCCACTTCACTCGCGTGGGTTTCGCCCGGTGGGGTCAGCGCGCGAAGGCGGCCGGTCAACCGTTGGCAAATCCCACATCATGATGGCGCAGTAACCCAGCACCACAATGACGACGTTGAGCGTCGATAGGAAATCGTCTTTTTACAAATAGGTCCATCGCCAGTCTTCCGGCGCTAGGGTCCAAACGACCTTTGCACCACAATAACTCGGCGGTGAGCAGCGATAGGTCGCGGAGGTTTCGGTAGGCGACACGGTTGCATTGTGGCGTCACTAATCTTCCGCCAGATTTGCGCTACCTAAAGATTTGTCCCGTGACATCCGAACGACCATCGTCCGACATGCGCCAGGCCGCCGCTCCGAAATAGGCGGTCAGCACCAAACTGGTCACGATCAGCAGCGCAAAAGAAACCCGGCTCATTTCAACGATCCGACGCGTGCGGATTTAGCCTAGCCCGGTTCAGCTGAGTCGGGGAACTGCAACAAACATCGGCCGGACATCTGCACCGCGGTGACCGCAAGCCTCACGGGTGAACTTCGGTTCGAGGTCGAACAGCCGGACGTCATCCGGCCAACGGTCTGCGCTGATGGCGGTCGAATGGCTGCAGCGATAGTCCGCGCAATAGATCAGGAGACCGCGCACTCCTAACGCAGGGCACGGCGGGAATCGGCTGACGGCGTTTCCTTGTCGGTCATTTAATTTCGGGCTCATACTCGAACGCCACGCCTTCCGGATCGTTTCCTGCAGCCCTGCGTACCGCGCAAAGAAGAACCCCTGCCGGTCTGGACAGACGGCAGGGGCATTGCAGGAAAGATGGAGGGAGGCGGTTGTTGCTGGACTACCGGTGTCGCTCCAAGGACCCACGCAGAAATCAAACAACGATGATTGAGTTCCAGCAAGACGATTTTATGAGCAGTCAGGCGTTGCGTGATCCTGTTGATGGGAACCGATAAACCTCATGCGGTCAAAACCTCTGCCTCATCCCGGGTCAGGGATCGAGGTCAACCGCGATGAGGCGGAAGTCAGGGAAGCAAAGGATCGGCGCCAGGGACGCCGAGGAAGACAAGATGCGATTGTGATTCGGGCAACTTAAGGGCGAGAGCGCGAGGGTTGCGGCGCACAACATTTTTGCTCGGCGATTGAAAGAATCAGCGCAGACTTCGTCCATCGATCATGCGGGACGAGCATGAGCACGATAGAAACGGTCGTCTGCTTATGGCTGCCCCCACTTATATTCGTAGGCTACTTGCTTTTGCCGAAACGTCCGGAAACCGATTAGACACATCCATGTCAGGAGCCACAGCCATCCAAGCGTGGCTACCGCAATGGCTGCCAAGTAAACGGCGCGCGCCAAGTTGTATCGCCAGTTAGACAAGGATGCGCCTCTTACGTGAGGGATTTTCACTACCCCTTCAAGTGCGGCGGCTATTTACTCCCCGACCAGATACTCAAAAGCAACGCCAGCTTCAGCCCCCCAGTGGGGATCCTTCCGTGAAGGGTAAACTCGCGAACGTGGTTGCAGTTCAATGCACGCATCACCGCTTCAGGGGAATAATGGCCTTCAATGCCGCATCGCCTGCCGGCGTGATGCAATAGGTGCGGCCGTCTGGCTGTTTTTCGATCCAGCCCTTCGCAAGCATGCCGGCGAGGGTCTGTTTTCCAGCCGGTTGCAACCTTTCGAAAGTCAGCCCTCGCGTGCGGCTCATCTTCTGCAATGTGGTTCGCTCAATGTTGTGAGGAATGTGCTTGGGGCGCGGCGGCATTATTTTCCCTTCGCCCTCCGAAGCGCTCTAAGTCTGCTGTCGACCGACGCCCCGGGTGCGGTTCAAACTCTTGGCAAGCATCCGCAATGTCAGGCCTCTGGCTTTTAGATTGAGGAGGTGCTCGTCTTCTTCGGACGTCCACTTTTTGGCGGGATTGCTCATTTTCCCTTCAACCCCTCGGTTCGCCATACTCTAATGCCTCCCCGGTCGTTAGTCCCGCCAGACCGTGTTCTGCCCGGCGATGGTGAGGTGCGGGGTATTTTCCCGCATCTCGACGAGATCCAAATCAATCAGCTGCGCCAAATGCTCCTTGTTGATCATCAACTTTCGTTGGGCGGCAATGTCCTTCAGCATCCAGCGCAGGTCGATGGCATCCAATCCAAAATGGGCGAGTGGGTCTGTCTCGTTTTCCATCGTACTTCTTTGCCTTCTTGGCTGCCCTCTCGCCCGTGTCTTTCGAGAGGATGTGCAGGATGGCCTCCATCGTGGCTCGTATCGCCTCAGGGCGAGTCATGGATGCGTTTAGCGTTGCGGTTCGATCGATTATGGGCGACCGTGCAGCGGTTCGTCGTTCTTTTCTGTCTCTTCTTTGGGTACGATTTCGGCCGTCTTGCCGGACTGGTTGCCCGGGTTGTAATGGTACTTTCCTTCCGGCTTTTCGGCGGGCTGCTGCTCGTTTGGGTTCTTGTTATCGGCCATGGTGTGTGCTCCTCTGATACCGAGCCAACGGCCTCGAACCTCACGCGTTCCTTCGCGCCAACTGAGGCGACCTCACTTCGGCTTGTGGTCCAGCCGAATCACGAGGCGGTCGCCGCTCCAAAGCTCAACGTCGTGGCCATCAACTAGCGGTTTTGCCCACACGGTAGCATCTGCGTCGGATACGAAGGCTCGGTCGCTGGCGATGTGTCCGTCTTTCCCGATGATGTAGGCGCGGTACTCAATCACTTCGGCGATGCCAACCCCGAGGTTAGCCAGCCGTTCATCTGCGAGGCGTTTTCTGCCTGCCGGGCTTTGCGGATTAGCTTGCTGCGCTCAATCCCAGGTGGGGTGCCTTGCGCCTCTTTGCGCAAGCGCTTTGCCTCTTCCTGTAGGCGCTGATCGAGGGGGGCGGTTTGCTTAAAACAGTGGCGCGGCATCGCGCTGCTCCATCCATCAAAGAAGGCGGGAGCCCAACACTCTCAGTCACCGATGGATGCCGAAGGCGGGACGGTGATAGCGAAACCTAATTCACGTTGTGTTCGGAAGTCGATAGAAATCGGAGTTCCGCACAGCGGAACACCATTAAATTAATTCACCGCGCACCAGCGGCGTTCCCAGAGTCACCGGGGGCCGTTTAGTCCGTTTAGGCGTCCGTGCCCATGCGCGCGGGCTCAAACATCGGCCTGACATCGGCGCCGCGGTGTCCGCAAGTCTGACAGGTAAACTTCGGTTCCAGATCGGAGAGCCGAACGTCATCGGACCAGCGCGCGGAATCGCTGACGACCGAATGGGCGCATTTGTAGTCGCCGCAGTAGACGAGCAGCTGGCGAGGACCCGACGACCGCATTTTCCCGAGAGTGATTTTCTGTTTGCGCGACATCGCATTGCAACCAAAGCAACGGCCCCGGTGCGGTCGGCGCTCCGAGGCCGTCTAGGGGCTTGTGTCATGCCGGGGGCAGGCACGACGATTTAATAATTCGCCTTTAGGGATATGGTTCCAGCCGGTTCACGCCGGCGGGCCGGATCGGCGGATAAACGAGGCTACTGTGGCGCCGCGTCTGCAAATGATGGCTGAACGCCCTTACGATAGCAGGGTCGCACCGCTCGTCAGAGGCGGTCACCGCTTCGGTCGCTTCGATCAAATCCGCCAGCCAAACGACGCTGCGTTCGTTACTTCGTAATGCTGAGCGGCCCATCAGTGCGTCCTATAAACGTCAAAAGCGTGAGCGAGGAAAATGCTGATGCTGAACAAGATACCTGCTGCCGTGACAATCTCGGTCATAGCTTTGCTCCCTGGCTCGAAATGCCGGGAAGGGCGGCCTGCAGGAAATGGCAATAAATCGCGTTGAGAATGAGCGGCAACATGATCGCGTCCCCTTATTGGTTGAGGACAATGAGAGCGCCGGTTCGTTTTTCAGGATGATTTCAAAAACGGAGAAAATGGTTTCGTGCGATGCCGGCCGTTACGGTGGCTCTTGTGCGTATCAATCCGTGCGGGTTTATTGGACATTCTTTGGACAGAAATTCGAAGGCTCGAGCTAAGCCATTGAAATCAATGGCGCTCCCTAGCGGAATCGAAGGGCGCTCTCAAAAACACTGATAAAACGCGCACAAATCAGCTCGTCTGCTGTGCGAGTGATACCACTTGAGGATACCACCAACAAGCACGTCCCTGTAGCCGAGCGAGAACAACTCGAATTGGAATCAGATCCAGCCGACCATGGCTATGGCAATTGTCGCCAAATAGGTAAGATGAAAAAGACGGGACCGCATCCGTGACCAACTATCAGACCCGGGTAAAAGTCCTATGACCTCGGCGCTGTAACCGATTCAGTGGAGTTCTTCACGGACGCTTCTCGCCTGCGGATTGTTCTGTTGATGGGTTTCGCCAACTCTCGGGGCGCGGATCATCGCGCGTTCAAGCTTTTTGACTTCGTTGCGAAGCCAAATCAGATCAGCATAAAGCTCGCAAAGCGTCACCATGCTGGCGCTCTTCACTATGGTTTTCACAGGTCGCTCCGACATTCCGACAATCGATGCTGCCGCAGTTGTCGCAACCAACTGCTTCGGGGTTCATTTGGAAACAAGAATTCAGATCAGGATGTTCGTCTCGCCTGGATATGGTGAGCGATTTCGCAATGAACTTGTTATTGCAGGCCTAAGATTTGTGCTCTAGCGCCAGTTCCGCAAACGCTATGGCCGCATGTCATCCTTGACAAGTTTGTTGCCAGTTAGCGCAGTAAGGCAAGCGGCTCGGCGCATTGCCCGTGAAGCTATGCAAATCAGAATCTCTGCGATTCCAAAACGCGTGTTGTCCATAGTCTAAACGCCCGTATGATTCCTTGACACGCAAGTTCAGGGGGGCGACGTGCATGACAAATCGGACGATCAACTACATTCGCGTTTCGACGGTGCGGCAGGGCCGGTCAGGGTTAGGCATTGAGGCGCAACGACACGCGCTGCTGCAATTCGCGCAAGCGGAAGGCCTGAGGTGCTCGGCGAGTTCGTTGAGGTCGAGACAGGGAAGGGGGCTGACGCTCTCGACCGCAGGCCGCAGCTAAGAGCAGCCCTTGCAGCCGCCAAGAGGCACCGCTGCCACGTCGCTGTCGCCAAGCTAGATCGGCTCAGTCGCGACGTGCACTTCATCAGCGGCTTGATGGTGCACAAGGTCCCGTTCGTGGTGGCTGAGCTGGGCGCTGATATCGACCCATTTGTCCTGCATCTCTTCGCTGCGCTCGCTGAAAAGGAGCGTTCACTAATATCAACCAGAACCCGCCAGGCGCTCGCAGCCGCCAAGGCTCGCGGCGTTACTCTTGGGAGCCCTAAGCTCTCTCAGGCCCGCAAGAGCGCCGCGGCTTCCATCAAGGCCGGTGCGGACCAACACGCTGCCAACACCCTGCCGATTATCCACGAGGTTCAGAAGGCTGGCGTGACCACTTTGCGCGCTATAGCGGCCGCACTGAATGCGCGTGGTGTCGCTACGGCGCGAGGCGGTAGCTGGGCCGCAATGTCGATCAAGAACGTCCTAGATCGCCCGATAGCGCGCAAGTCTCAATTGGGAGAGCGTTGATGTTAGTCACCACTGGAACATGGCTCGTCATCGCCGGGATCATTGCGGTGTCGCTCGAAAGCTTCGGAGCAGCCGTTGTGCTCTTTGGCATCGCGGCCTGGATGTTCTCGTAGGATCGCCCATGAGCCAACGTCGGCGGCCCGCGCCCCCACGAGAACGGTTGCTTGACCTTAGCACACTGAAGGTGGTCAACGACTTGCTTTGATCTTCGCTCGCTCTGCGATTTTCAACCATGCTTTGGCCATGGCAATTATGGCTTCGCGATACTCCGGAACAGAAGTTCGCTCCAGGAGTGCTGCACACTCGTCAACGTGGCGATTGCATTCTTCGAGCGTCTCTTCTGTCACCATGTTCATTGAAATGGTCCTGCGCGCCCTAGCAGTTGTCTGATCAGTTTTTACCATACCGGACTAACTGCACAAAGACGTCTGCCTGTCGGAAATCATAAAGCAAGTTGTTGAGCGGCGCCGCGGCAGGAACGAAGCACCCAAGTTACTGAAGATGGGTCCCCTTTTGGGGCCTGGAATCCCCAAGTTTTCCCTTGAGCGACTTCAAAAATCGAGGAGCTTTACGCCCGCGCTGCTCGGCTGACGACTGCGCTCAGTCGCGCCGGATTTGGTCTCGGCGATCTGCGACACTTCATGTCCGCTTCGCAGATCGTTCTCGATGGCGATGGCCTTCGACTGCAGAAGCTTGCGATGGGTCAGCAGCATACGCAGTTTCTGACTGCGGAGCGTCTTCACATGCACCGGACGGTACAGTCCCACCCGGATCATCTGAGCGATGCCGCGCGCGTCGTTGCGGTCGGTCTTGTTGATCTGCGCCTTCAGCACCGCCCGCATGTGCCGCGTCTCGACACAGATCACCGGTAACTCGGCTTCGGCGAGAGCGCTGAACAGCCATTGCGACAGCGGCCCGGCTTCCAGTCCGATCCGCTTGAAGCGGTAGGTGGGGTTCCCCAGAACCTTCAGCAGGGCTGCAGGTTCGCTCGCTACCTTCACTTCCTTCACGATCCTGCCCGTGTCATCCACAATGCAGATGCTGGTTTCCTTGACCGATACGTCCAATCCACCAAAATGGTCCATGCTGCGCTTCTCCTTCTGATGCTTGAGGTCGTCACCAAGGACCTCGTTTTTCACCATCAGCCTGAAGCGCAGCACCCAAAATCTTCAGCTATCCACAAGCTGGGCCGGCCGATTACACCATCTCGTGAGCGCACTGCGGACGTAAGCCGTAAGCCAGACATCGCGCCATGTCAGAAGGTGCCAACCTCGTCGGCACAAAAAGGCCGCAGACAGTCTCTGCGACCTTCGTTATCTGGGGCCTCAGCGTGTAACCTCGACGATCACCAACCGTAGCGATACCCGCGATAATACCGAGGCCCGTAGTATGCGTATGCGGGGCGAACCACGCGCCGGTACCCATATCCGCCGTAGTAAGCGGGAGCATAGCCGTATGCAGGGGCATAGCCGCCATAGCCATAGTAGCCGTACCCCGGTCCGCCGTAGTAGCCGTAGCCCGGGCCATAGGCGTAGGCGCTGGACGCTATTCCACCGATCACCGCACCAGCGATTAGTCCGCCTGCGAGGCCGCCCCCCAACCACCCCAGCCGCCCCGCCACGCGTACGCTGGTGACGGTGCCGCCAAGGCAGTGACACCGATGGTGGCAGCGGTCGCTAACGCTAATACTGCTGTTTTCATGTCCGACCCTTTCCAGTTCCTGGAACCTCCAAACGAACCTCCAACCCGCCGGGCGGGCAATGGTTTCTTGCGAGCACCATTTGCGGAGGCTTGCCGTGAAATTTAATATTGATGAACGGCCTGCCTTGGGGCGCCTGCATGACACGCGCCCCGCCGCATGCGCCTAGCTCAGGAGATCATTCTTACCGGTTAGAACGGTTGCCTTGATAGCGGCTGACGCCAGTACGGAAGCACAATTTCGGGCGAGACCCTGATGTCGCCTTCGGGTCATTCGCGACGGTTTAGCGATGGCGATGTCCTCTTTCCATCCGATAGAGACCGAAACGTCGCTCCGAAACCAGACCGCCTGTGATCCTCAAGTGCACCTGTGAGCGACAGGGCACCGCGACCCTGAGCCCCTGCGGCGAACCTTGGCGGCGCAAGAGCGTCGTCGCGCCCAGAAATGCACACCGAAGCCCTGCGGAGCTCCCCGGGCCCTGAGGAGCGCCATTTGCCGACTGCCCGTTGGATGTAACTGTAGAGCCGCGTTCCTGAGGTTCTCAGGTGTCCTTAGGAACGCGGTGGGTGCGCATCTGTTCTCCTTGGAACGCAATTGCCATTTCTGGAACGTCATTTCCGTTCCGGACAAGTTTCATTTGCCAGCTTTTTTTCCAAAGTTTCGGATGCCTTCCACATTCTCTTCGAACCTCTTGCGAACCACATCGAAGGCCTCTTTCTGAGATTTGGTGGCCATTTCCGCTAGTTCTCGCATGTCGGCCAAGGCCTTTTCGAAACCCTCTTTGGCGAGATCCGCGCGCTTCTTGGCCGCTTCCTGGCCAGCATCGGCAACCACTCTCTTCATCGTTTCCTCGAAGATTTCTGCTTGCCGACGAACAAGGCGTTGCCAGCCCTCGAATGCGATCCTATTCGCTTTGGCGAGAGCTTCGATGTTCTTCCGTTCGCGGTCCACAAGCGCCGCGAAGTCGACGCCTGGAAGTCGGAACTGGCTCGTAAGTTTGGTGAAGTCAAAAAACGGGGATACGCCAGCGGCGGTCTTTTCAGTCGGTTTGACGTCGTTGGACACGGCGCCCTTTTCAGTAAGTTCGCTCTCGTTGGAGACGGCGTCCTTTTTTATCGGTTTGCTTTCCTTGGACACGGTGCCCTTTTCAGTCGATTTGCTGTCGTGGGACACGGTGTCCTTTTTCGTCGGTTTGCTGTCCTTGGACATGATGTTTCCCCTTTTCGGGTTGGTCGAACGTCCTCGTCAGTCGCGGAAGCAAGCTTTATGCACATCGATTGGGTCAGCCAAAGGTAGCCCAGCGCATCCGGTTTTTGTGGGGGATTTTGATACGGCGGAGCTAACGGGGTCAACCGTGTTCGGGGAGGTCCAGAGACCACCGCGAACCGAACCTTGGCGGACTCAAGCCGGTTTGTGCACCGCAGCTTCAAAGCATTTCGGGGGCATTCTCCCCAACGCCATTTGCCGGACTCTGGCGAGTCACTGAGGGGCCCCTGGAGCGTCCGCTACCCACCCTAGCGGGGATGAGCGCAAACGAGTTCAGAGAGTCCCTAGGCGCCCTACGGGGCGTATCCGCACAGGGCGGGACCGCTGCGGCGCAAAAGAGCGAGAGCGGCCTCCGTCAAGGCGAAACCAACGCGCCCAACAGCAGCCACGGGACACCGCAACCACCGAGGCACTAATGATCCTTGCGGACCCAAGCGAGCCTTGGTGGACCAAGCCGGTTCAGGCACGGCAGCTTCATGGGATGGCGGTGTATTCCACTGATGCTGAGAGTTCTTAAGTGCTCTCGGGGCTACCGATCCAACGTGCGCTGGACCGTCCATTGGTCGACAGTTAGGGCGGCCTCGCGGTGAGTGGTCTGCTGTCGCCTCGTCGGCTTACTGAATTCAACGAGAGAGAACCTTGCGACTTGCCTTGCGGGGTTCTTCAGGTGTCTCACTGATCAAGTGCTCTTCGGGCATGGCGACAGACGACCCGCGCCCGATGCTCAAGTCCTCAAGAGTTAGGCCGGATGCGAGCTTTTCTGAAACCCATCGCGGCCGCTTTCCGCGTCCAGCCCAAACTTGGCTCGGTTCATCCGGATTTGCGAACTTAGGAACGACCGGCGGATAGGGACGACGGGCCTTTAGGCGATCGGTCTTGGCAGGGTGCAGACTGATAAGCCGGCGCTCAAGCATCTCCTTCTCAGCAACCATTTTCGCCTCGAGGAGTTTTGAAATCTCCTGGTAAATCTCCCACAGTTCGTCGACCGATTTCGTAGCAAAGTTGGCCATTCCGATCATTGGAGCTACTCCGACGAGTAGCCCTCCCAACCTAAGAAATGAGCGTGACCAAACGAAATTCAAGAGCCAACGATCGGGTTCCAGCCGAAACGAGCCTTGCGGACCCCAAGAGAACCTTAGTTCAAGGGATGTCTTGCTGAGCGTTCTTAGGTGCTCTCGCTGCTACCGATCCAACGTGCCTTGGACCGCCCGTTGGTCGACAGTTAGGGCGGCCTCTGAAAAATGGGCACCCTCTTGCTCAGTTCGGCTGACGACACCGGTGTCTTGCGCGGGAATTGTCGTCCTACCAAAGCAGCGGGGTGATCCCGAGGTTCTCGGCGCGTCGCATGTGCGGCCGCACGGACGGCTCCGTAGTCTTACGGGGTGCAATCTTCATCGTTAGGCCTCACAAAATGATGGAAGCAACTCTATCGGTCCGTAGGCATGACCATGGTCGTCGTTCCGCAGCGAGAGGCAAGTACATTCCATTGCGACGCGTGCGGCCACCAGATGAAGCTATTGGCCGAGATGCCACCGACAGTCAGATATCAGGCCGTCAGGGTGTACCGTTGTGATCTGTGCGATACTGTTAAATCTGAGCGAGATAGTCTTCCAAGGGGCTGACTGGGCTTGGCTCGCCAGACCAGCCAATCTTGCTTGTTCCGCGATGCCACAACTGAACGGTCAGGCTAGCCGTTCTCGCAGGGCGACACCAAATCATGCTGTGTTTCAATACTTGATTGCTTTTCGCTGAGAAGCCGTTCACGGATAGCCTCTTCGATTTGAAGAAGCGTCCGTTTAGCTTCATGCAGGTTCGCTTCGGCTGACTGCGCACGGAACTCCAATGCCGTCACTTGATCTTCAGCAGCCAGTATACGTGCCTGCGCATTCGTCAAGGCTTTCGATGCTTCTTGCAGCTTGCGTCCAGCGTCATTGACGATTTCACGCCGCACCCGCTCAGCTTCTTCAATTCGCTTTTCGGCAAGCCGCACTCTCTCCTCGGCGCTTTTGCACATCGATTGGGCGCGAGCTTCCGTTTCCCGTACCTGCTCTTCCATTCCACTGAAAACTTCGGCAGCCTGAAAGACGAGGTTCAGCACCGTCCTACCGTGATCCCTCGGTGAAGACTGAGTAAAACTGAGCAAGTTGTCTTCGCTTCTGAAGGATGCGTCCATTTGCACGGCTGTCTTCCCGGAACACTGGCGATATAGAAGTACAGGAAACATGGTAAAGAGGAGGTTAAGTCGTGGTTTCGGGCTTGCCTTTCCTATCTGCGGCGGCATCAGGGACCAAGAACGGCAGCGATCAGCGCGCCCCTGAGCACCTATGAGCCTGCAGACCGTGCAGGTTCTTTCAGACGACGAGGGGATGGGGGTCAGCAAGCTCGCCAATCGAGTTCACCTCGCTCATTCGCCTGCTCGTAGAACGGACTACGAGCGAACGTCTCGCCGAAGCGATCCTCGCGGCCAACGTAGATGAACGCCCGGGTAGGCAAGCGCTCTCCGTTCGACAACGGCAACGCGGCGTCGATCATCACGCGGTCGTATGAGCGCCCCTCGCGCTCTAACTGGTCGAGCCGCGCCAGCGTGGCGTCGTCAACGGCGTAAATCTCCCCGGCCACCGGCTTGCCGCTTGGGTCGGGCATGATGACCGGGAAGCTGATCTCGACCATCCTGTAGGTCACCATCTTGCAGGTCGGTACAGTGACGGCTTCGCCCAAGAACTCGGAGCCCTCCAACAGTGGGTTGTTCGGGCATCCTCGCTTGAGAGTGCCGTAGACGAATACTCGATGGCTCATGCGTCACTACCTGGTGTCCACTTCCGTTGCCAGCGGGAAGTGAGCCCGGTTGACGATGCAGAGGCAAACCACCTGTGAGCTCCAAGGGCACCAATGCGCCCAACAGCGGCCACTGGACATCGCGACCACTGAGGCACCTACGAGCCCTGCGGCCCAAACGAACCTTGGTGGATCAAGCCGGTTCAGGCACGGCATGTTCGAGGGATGTCCGCCCGCACCGAAGAGACCCTTGCTGCCTATTGCGCAAATTATTTGTATTTCGGTAGGCGACAGTTAACCCTCTTACGAGCCGCTCCAGAGCACCTCAGGAACTACTTCAGTTCGATCCCGTTGTTCAGCGGCATCTTCCCTTGCTGGCTCCTTGCCAGAAAGCCGCGTCGCTTCTGGCGCGTCCGGCTGGCCAACCCGGAGGAAGTACCATGGAGCATCGGCATGAGTGGGGGACTGGGAGTGCGATTGCGTCGAGAGAGGCCCAGAAAATCAAGAAGCTAATCACTGGCCTCAACAGCACTATTGAGGTTCTGGACGCCGACATTGCGGCTGAGGAGAAGCATCCCAACGTGCATTGCCTCTCGCGTGAGAACCGCCGCAATATCATGGTCACCATTGGAACTCTGCAGGACCGTCTGTTTTCTATCGAACATACGGTTTCGTGAGCATCCGATGGAGCGTTAAGCGGGTCAGAAGCGCGAAATGGAGCCTCCTTCCTTCCGGGACCTGAAATCCCCAAGGTTTCCCCAGAGCGACTTTCAAAAACTCGGAGTAAAGCCGCGGCTGCTGCTCGGCTGAGCGCTGCGGTGTTCTCGCGCTGGATTTGGTCCCGACGATCCGTGTGGCCGCACGTACGCTCTTGAGCCGGTAATCGCCGGGTCGACCACCCAGCGGCGCCGATGCGCCTTCAGTGCCCGCAGCGTCCCGACCTCGTCTACACCCATCAGAGGGCTGTAGCCGACGACATCGGCGGAAGGATTGCTATGAGACGGCGCGCATGCTCATTCGGGCAACCCCGCTTTCCGAAGGCCCTCAATCGGCAGTTTCGCGTTTGATTGCCCGCCCCGAGCTATCCATGCTGATATTGTAAAGCTGGGATCGACCTCGAGCAGACGCGCCGCAGCCTCATGCGCCTCCGCGTCACGTCCGAGATGGGCGAAGGCGGGCGCTAGGCAGCGGTAAGCTCCCGAAAAGGAGGGGTTCTGACGTTGGGCTTTTTTCCCTGCCACAATCGCCTCGTCAAAGCGACGAAGCTCGATAAGGGCCACCCCAATGCCAGTAAGCGTCGTGTGTTGCCTCGGGTCTACCGGGCTCATGCGAATGGCGCGTTCGAAGCTCCGGATTGCTTCTTCCGGCAGCGCCGCATAGTTGTACGCCCAGCCTCTGCAGTTCCATGCGTGAAACGAATTTTGGTTGAGCGCGACCGCCCGGTCAGCCATTTCGATCTCGGCTTCACTATCGCGGACCATGAATGCCGAGGTTAAGGAAGCCGTTGCTAACGTTTCCGGATCACTATCATCGACACTCAATGCCAAACGAACAAGCCGCACAGCTTCCTTGCGGTCAAATTGGGGATCGTTGGCATAGCCCAAATTAACGTTGATCGCATGAGTGAGACCTGCCAGAGCCGCGGCCGAGCCGAACCGAGGGTCGAGTTCCAAGGCGCGATGCGCCAGCCTTATCGCCTCGGCAATCCCTTCTCGGGTCCTTAGGTAAGACTGCTGCGTAGCTCGGAGATAAAAATCATACGCGGTGAGGTTCTCCGGTCGCCGCCGTGTCGCCATTGCAATTTCTGTT
>CAWILG010000043.1:0-22100 GCA_963836765.1 uncultured Alphaproteobacteria bacterium | reverse complement strand
GAATCTCGCCAAGAGAAGCCAGCGCCATAGATCGCGCTCTCAGGAACCGGCTGAAAGCGATTGAGCAGCAACTGCGCGAGGCCGGCTGAGGCGAAAGGGCGCGAGAGGCTTCGGGCGCAATGACAGGTTGCAAGGGCGCCAGGTCTTGGCCTTGTCGACAAAAGACGGCTCGCCGCCGCCCGTCGCCACTTTGCGTTCGCCATCCATGCCGCGGATTTTGGTCGAAGAGGCTCGACAGCGACCGCGCTCCCGTCGTATGGCGGCAATGACTTAGGTTGGGGCGAACAATGGTTATGTCTTGCCTTTCCTCGGTGGGCTCGCGATCGTTTTGGTCGGTTCCCGTCAGGTATTCCTAATGTTTCGCGACGGTTCATTTCGTGCTCGCGGCAATCGACTGATCATACGCAATGTACACCCCATAATCTTCTGGATGAATTTCGTTGGGCTCGTGCTTTTCGGCATTGTCGGTGTCGCCTTGATTTGTTGGCAACTGCTTACTTGAGATTGCGTTTCGAGCAGGCGGCCGCGTTGGTGGCGCGGCCTCGCTGGTGCGTGCGCGGGCTCTCGCCGTTCAAGGGCGGCCGGCGCGTCGCGGCAGTCAGCGATAATTTCGCTGAAAGCATTCGGGCGCAGGGGGAGAATTCGGCCGCGAGGTTCATTTCAGCCCCCTTCGCTTGCTTCACTAGTTCGCAGTCTTGTTCCAGTGTGGCGGCGATGCCGCAGAACGCGATCACGTCGCATCAATCGCTTCCGAAATGAAGAATTTGCCCGCCCTCGGGTCGCGTGTAGGCGGCACTGCACCGAAATCAGTGTGGCCTTGCCGCCTCGCGACGCTTTGAGGTCCCAGAAGACAATTGATTCATCGCAAAAGGCGTGAGACTTTTGGGATTGCGGACTGGACAAAAGACATCATGCTGATCGTGTTCCAACCGGAACACATCGTTGAGACCGTGACCATACTCGGTCGCGAGCGTCGCTGACGATGGAGGATATCAGCCATGCAAGCTGGGACGACGCCGAAGAAAAGGGCAAGCCTTAACGGGCGCGCTGCGCTCAAGCTGATGCGGCTGGATGGCGCGCGGCGTGCCGACCAAGCGGCAAGTGATGCGCGCGTGACCAAGGCCAGTTTATCCATTGCAGTTGCGCTGCTGCTGCTCAGCTCGGCCGCAAGCGCCACCGAATGCCAGGTATCGCCCGGCCAGGATGGCAAGTGGTGGTCGTGGCGAATTGTGGACTCTAAGCGGTGCTGGTATGAGGGCAGGCCCGGCCGCTCCAAGGACCAGTTGCAGTGGGCCAAGCAATCGCCGCCGCCAGTCGTGATTTGCCCGGACCCCGGCGACAGCCCGCACCCTGCACCGCCAGTCCCGCCGCAGCAACCCACCGAGATCGTCGACGCAACACCGAAGGTGGTTTCGACCGTGTCGACGCCGATGCCGACGAGCGAGACGCCGCAGATGGCCGCGCGCCCGCCGTCTTTCCCGAGCCGCCGCCATTGCCGGCCAAGCCGACGAAACCGTCGAAGTGGTGGATGCTGCTCTTGATCATTCCAGCCATCGCGACCGGGTTGGTGGTCGTCGCATTACAGTTTCAACCGGCGCTATGGACCTTGTTCAAGAACTTCAGAAGATGGTGGAAACGAACTGGAAGGCGCGCCTGGCAGGCCATCTTGATCTGATCGGGGAAAACATCACGCAGTGGTCACGCCGCGCGTCGAGGACAGTCCAGATCGATCCGAGTGCGCCAAGCTCGGAGCTGCCCGACGACCAAGCAGTTCGCTGACGACATTCGATCCCAGGTCGCTAAATGCGTGAATTAGCCGAGATGAACGAGTGGCTGACCGCCTTCAGCAATTCGCTGCTGGCCGGGCGTCACCATGCATTTAGGCCAACGCCGCGTTCCCCTTCCTCAAAGGCTAGTGATAGCTGATCTCGCCCCTATTGATAACGACCCGCATTGCCTTGCCGTCACGGTCTACCACCATGAGGTTGAGGGGCGCCGTGAAGGTGTCATTCTCGAAGGGTTCCGTCAGAGAGTCCGGGTCGTGTCCCTCGTTAAACCGCATCGCCAGCACACTGCCATTTGGGCTGACGGCACAAAGGATGCAGGGCTGCTTCATTCCGATATCGATGCAGTGGCTCAACGCCTTTTGAAAATATTCTTCCATCTTCGGGTCTCTATTGGTTTCAGGGAGCGTGTGGGCGAGCGCTGTGCTCTACTTACTCACCATGACATTCTGATGGTGAGCCCGGCCGCGGACGTCACCGATGCGTTCCCGTGCCAGGCCGGCTTGCTGTTGCGAGACATGGAAGACCACAATGGTCACCGCGTCCTCATCAACCGACTTTTACGCGCCGGCTGACCCAAGTTGCCGGTTATGCCACCGATAAAATAACCTCGGGAATTACGCCAAAGATCTCGTTGCGCCCCTCGTGACGGGATGTCGAGACCCGCTGCGAAATACTCGGTGATCTTGTTTCGCAGCGTCCGCACCGAGACGCCAAGCAGGCGCGCCGCCTCCGTTCTGTTCCCACGGATATGAGAAAGGGTTTCCAAAATCAAATCCTGTTCGACATTCGCAGGGACGAGCCGACCAGCCATCCAGCAAGACGGCGACGCGACGCAGTGGAAATAGAGGCGTGAGGCTGCATGCGCATTGCGCTACTCCGGTCCACAATGCCCACCATGCCGGCACCAGAGCACACCAAGAAGGTTAATTATTACTTAAGGCGCAAGAGAGAACGGCCGAAGCTCCAAATGCCGACGCTCTCTCGGTTGGCTTGCTTGCCGTCGATCCATCTCAGATTCCCGTCTTCTCAACCAACAGGCGACGGCCGGGACGACCAAAGTGACATACCGAAAATTTTGTCGGAGAGAGATGCGACCGCAGCCGATTTTCAGCTTGGGGATGGCAGGTGCGGATCTGCACAATGAGAGATCACTTCGACATATTTGTCGGTAAATCTTCGGCTCGGCGAGGTCCACCGGGGGGTCCACTGCCAAAGCGAACCACTGCAGACGTCGACTAAATCCTTTGCTGTGGGCTCTCCCAAGCACTCGTTTACGGTCACGTTCGATATTTCGCGCCGTTCCAAATGGCCGCCGACCAAGAGCAACGGCCGTCCGTTTGAAGACAAGCAACAAGTAAAGAAAACCGAGGCAGAGCCGGCCATCCGCCGGCTGGGCGAGCTGGGCTGAAGGCGGAAATGAATAGGCTTCGCCGATTTACGAAAAAGCGCCATACGGCCAAACTGGCCGCGTGGCCTATTCTCGCCCGGCCGCAGGTGCACCTTGCAGCCAGAGCCGATCGTCAATTCGTCAAGCTCGCCCCCCGCGACACACAAGCTTGCCCATGATCTTCTATGTCCCGAAGTCGCGTGCGGATTCTGCCATCGGGCGGAGCCCGATGGCGACCAATGAAAGGTACGTGTCAGATCACAGCCAACTTACGGTTTCGAAGCCGAGCCCGCTGAACGCCCGCCGGAGGCGTTTGCCCGCAACATCGCCGAGGGTCGTAGCCAGCGCGAGGCCTACCAATGCGCCGGCTACACCCCTGCGAGCGACAGCGTAGCCGACGTCAATGCGTCTACGCCCCCACTCAAGGTACTACGGGGCGCGTTCCGCGATCCCCGCAGCCTGGCGCTCAGCCTCGGCCAGGCGGGCGGCGCTCGAGGCACGCGGCGTCCTGCGCCGCAAGAAGCTTCGGGTCGCCGCGGGCAAGCGTGCCGCAGGGCCCCGGCAACGCCGTGGATGATACCGACACCCATGCCGAATAAAACCCGTCGCGTGGGTGAAATGCTAAGTGCCAACGTGACAACGTTCAACCGACACAAGACCCGCAAGCGCCCCGAAAATCGTTGAATTCAGGCACGCGATGGAACAGATAGAACTGCAAAGCCAGTGCCCCGGAAGGCCTCCTGCACCCGAGGGACTGCCGCAATCGGAATACAGCCCTTGGCCTCGGGTCAACGACGACACGGAATAGCATGCGCACACGCAATTTTTCGTTTGCATAAACGTTGTTAAAGAAGTATGTACTTTACTGTACACCGGCTGCCCCGCGACCCCCAGTCAACGACAGTTCAGTGTACCTCCTCTAGACCCTTTACTGAGAGGGGTATTTTTTTTGGACCGGTATTGCGTTCCAAACAAGGACCCCGGTGTCTGCAGGCGCTGGGGTCATGTGGCAGTAGTTAGTTAATAGCCGGTTGAGGCCCTTATACCAAAGCGCGTTGTGCGGGACGACTAACCGGGTCAGGGTAAACGAGAGCCCAGCGCGCGATCTGGCTTTAATCGTCCCTTAGCATCAGTCGCAAGCGGATGTCCGTGCTGGCAATGGTGCCGTAATCCAGCGTGATGACGGCTATGTCAACGACGTGCAGCGATTTGGGACGGTCATAAAAATATTTCAGATGCGAGAGAGAACCAAAGTCTGGTGTGACGATGAAATCGCCGGAGCGAAGCGCTCGCGTGATCAGTTTAACCGCGTCGCGGTTTGTCAGCGGCGAACGCAACAGGGTGTCGATCAGCGCGGCCAGCGATAGGCCGTCGTTTAGCATGACCCGCGCGATGTCGTCGCCATCGACCTACCTTAGGGCATCGACAATCCCCGCGACGGTGTCCGGGTCGAGCATCCATGTGTCTCCGGTCGCCCCAGAAAACTATAGATTTTTGGTCTTACCTCAAAAGTGGAACCAGAACATGGTGGAAAAGGTTGGAGAGCGCGGAAGGCTGCGGCCTGTAGCCCGGCGGGCTGCGGCGGCCGAGGCTGGATGCGCTAACCCGGCCTTGCCCTGTCGCTCTGGACGCCTTTACGACGCACCTGCGGTCTCGATGCTGACGCCTGCCCGTCGCCTGTCCCCGTTGCGGTGGTCGTGGTCGTCGTCGTGATGGTGGCGCGCTCGACGCTGGCGCTGCCGTGACGCTGGCGCGATGACACGATGCCGTCCGCTATCGGTCGCCTGTCCGCGCCGTGATGCGCGCGACGGCTGGCGACGGTGACGCGGTGGCATTTAAGAATTATTTTATCAAAAACTAGCCATTTAACCTTAAATCGGGTTTTAAATTTTCGAGACAATTGCAGAGCGATATCGTCGGCGCTGCATCACGTGCTTCCTCAAAGTACCAAAGCCAGCGCGGCAACGTACCGGATTGGACATTGGCCTGCTTAACCCGCTTCGCGTTTTGCAGGGCATGCAGCCGAAACCTTGATGCGTCACTCCGGCTTCATCGAACCCTGCCAGCCGTCGAAGGTGGCGCGGGCCGGGTAGGTGCGTCAGTTTGACTGTGGCAGGTTTTCTGAATGGCATACGCCCGGGTCTAGAGCGCATGTTCCGCCCATGTGGAAATCCGATATTATCTGCCCCGAATGCGGCGCAGGGTATCGCCGCATCGTCACAAACCTCCGGTAAGGGGGCCAAAGGCGAGTATAGATGTTTGACCTGTAATCACGTCCTTGAGGTTTTCGAGGGATTGTTCGAAGTGCTTATCCGCCTCACGGTTTCGCCAAAGCGTCCCAAAACGCCCCCGCGACGCGAATAAGACGAAGAACCCGGAGAGCGCGGCGGTGCGCCGGGAGCGAGAGGATAAAGTGGCGCTAGCCTTCACGAGCGGGCACCACGTTTGATGGGTCTCTGAAGTCAGGAAAACACAAATCATTGGCGCGCAATAACAAGACGTGGACGCTGGTGTTCCGCTAAGTAGCCTTGCTGGGGATTTTGAGGGCCCGGCCATGGAAATGATACCGACGCCGCCAAGCGATCATACTCCGCTGGGCGGCGTTGTGCGGCTTAAAGTTCTGGTTCTCCTGCAACGTTATATCCCCACATAAACAGGGCAGCTTCGATTTCTCTCGGACTCGCATGGCATTCTTTCGCGACTTGCCAGATTAGTTGCGATGCCCATCGCACCATTGAGGCATGGCAGCGATCTCTGGTTTTGCCGAACAATGCCGGAAAATAAATGCGGTTCGTGTCGGGGTTCCGTTTGGCCTCTCGGTCCACGGCGAAAAGCAATTGATCGGCAACATCGTATTGATGAATTTCTCGTTCCTCCGCAAATTTAGCAACGAAGAAGCCGAGCGCACCACCGACTCGACCGTCGTAGGCCACAAGCTTCTGTTCGGGATCGGCGAAGCTCACGATCTTCGCCATGGTCGAGTTCATTGTCAGATTTACACCGTCAAACGAATCCAGCGAGGCCTGTTCGTCTTTGATCAGATTGACTACGTTCGAAAGCTTGGCGGAAATCCCACCTGCGTTGTGTTCGATCCATTCAAGCGTGCCCCTCTGTCGATGCTTATTATCTGCACCGGCCCAATGCATTATCGCCCGCAAGATGTCACACGCATCCTTATTAGCATCGTGTTGAATAGCGGACTGTAGATCGGCAGCGAGTCGATCAAATTCGGCTTTATTCTCAGAAAAGCTTTTTCCGCTCCAAGCGTATTTCGATACCGCATCCGCCAGACCGACTGCCGACCATTTATGATTGACCGTTCGCGACCATCCCTGCGATTTTCCTCTAGAAGGAACGGCATAGGAATGCTGACGGTTCCCTCCCCATTCATGCGCAAGGAACTGGCAAAATTCGTGTATTTGCTCAAGGTTATGAGCAGCGAGATTATCCCGCTGCCCGTATGGGGCTAGTTTAGATGAGGGGGGCCGAGGATATGGCGCATGCGCCCGCCGATACTGGGAACGGTTCTGCCATGGTACACTACTGCGTTATCTTGTTGAAACGACGTTTTTGTTGCGGATGAGGTTCAACCAAAAGCCCGCAAAGCCGGGTAATCCCCTCAGGCAGGCGAGTTAATGTCTTCGGTATTTTCACCAACCCAAAGCGGAGGTCCATCCTCTCGAAGGGCATTCTCAAGCAGCGGAGTTAATCTCGTCGGTAGGTTCGGTGACCCAAAGCGAGGGTTTAGCGACGTGGGCTTTCTTGTCGCGCGGCGCATGCTCTGTTCTCATGACTATTACTCCAAATAACAAATAGCCAACGCACCCCAGTCTGCCCCACCCAAAATGATTTGAGTCGGGAGTCAAATTTGAGTCCAAAAATTGAAAGGCTTGGGGCCCATCGCAACGGGGTCGCTTTAACGCCGGGAAATCTCAAAACGCGCTAAGCGCCGCTGTATCAATAGGACACCGATGTTGTCCTTTAAGACCGCGCGCATTCCGCTCGGTAGGTACTGTCTTTCGGGGCAAATACTGCGGGGTGGATGGAACACATCAAATTATTCTGGGTCTGGATCGCCGGGGGATGCCGTGGGGGAGGCGGAAAATCTCGGATTGGGACCTATTTTCGTTTCAATTGACAGCCTCAGGGGTGAACGGCGGCACGGTGCTAAAGACTTCTCGTTGCAACTGGCTCTGGCGGGCGTACAAGCCTGCATGGAAGGATTGGCTTGGGGCGCTGCCAACATTGTGCTCTACGAAAGCATTGTCATCGAGTGCCGGGACTCGTCGAGGAGGCCTACAAGATGGTCGAATCGGTGCCTGTGGAGATCATCAGGAAAACCGGGGAGCTAGCCATCGTCGCCTACAACGGACTTGGGGCGGCTAAATGGTGCCCGTTTATGCGGCCCCGCATCGAAAGGGGCTCGAGATTCTCTCAGATGAGGAGGAAGGCCAGAACTGGCTGAACCGCCGCGATCGCTGCCGGTGACGTGGCCGAAGGATCACCCGCGATCGACTGTGTCTCACCTGCTCCTACGCCAACGGGCACCAGAAGGGGAGTGTTCGAGTTGCTGTCCCGGTTCGGCAACGGTGCCAAATCGTTCCGCGAGCTGCCGCCTGAAGCCTTCATGCCGATCCGCGAGGCCATCGACAACGGGGCCCTGACGTGAAGCGTCTCGCCCTCTTGTTGGTGCTGGCCCCCGCTTTGCGCAGACGTGGGACGGCCACGGCCACGACGTCCTGGAGCGCGCCTATGTCCTGGACGGCTATTCGATGGGGCCCGCCGGGACGACGCCATTCCATTGTTTAGGGGGGACCGGATAGAGATCCCGGCCGTTCCGGTCCCGGCCGAACCGAAGAAGAAGAAACCCAAATGAGCCAGCACGCGGCTTGCTCGACCCTCCTCTTGCGGCGATGCGGTTGGCGTGCGCCGCGAGGTTACCAAGACGAAGGACGTCCTGCGTTAGTCCGTGTACCGAACACGCGCTTATTAGAGCGGTCGAACGTGTAGATGAATTCCACACAGTCAGTATCAGTGCGAAACAGGATGGTGCTGTTGTCCCACTTGATGATGTCGTAATTGTACGTCTCAAGATGCAGGAGGTTACTGAAAGCGATTTCAGCTTGTGCGTTAGTGCACTTCTTCTCGTCTCTGTTGCATCGGATTATTGATGTCTGAATCGGGAACGCTTGTCGTGAGTTTTCCATAACCCAGGTCCCGGTCGCGTATGCGTATCCACGCTCCCAGGCGTCGGTGTAGACGAACGTCCCGACTGGTGGTCGGACCGGATGTTGCGCCCCGATGATCGCGGCGCCGGCAATAAGAATGCCGATCATCCCAGTCAATCCGACGAGGATGAAAAGAGCGAACCATCCGATTGATTTAAGTATCCACACGTCAATCCCCTACCGCACGAGCTCGCGGCGGCTGTCGCGGCCCCATTTATTGTCCCCGTAGTCTTGCGAGCGTAAGCAAGCGGACACACCCCGCAGGTTTCTGCCCTTGCTCTTTCGCGCCAATTACTTGTGATTTGCTGCCAACCGAGAGGCTTTGCAGGCCTGAGCATTTGCGGGCCTCACCCGAACTATATGTTGCGGGGTGGCGTTAGGCTGAGGGCGCCGCGTCACGGGCGAAAGTGTGCCTTCGCATAGAGCTAGCCCGTCCTATTCGTGAGAGTGCGGCTTTTTGATCCGATTGATGTGGCCGCGCATCTCCTCTGACGAGGCGCACAGGATTGCCTTCGGCTTTTCACCGCCTGACGACCGGTACTTTGCAACGCGCTTGAGGGATGGGTTGGGCGAACGGGGGCGGACGCCCCTCCGGTCAAGGACCGAGCGGCAGCAGCGCGCCGGCAAGCAGCGGATCAGGTCGGCTTCGGGACATGCCGCGGCGAACGCAAGGCGAATGCGGCTCGTGGTCTCGACGACACGGGCTGCGATTTTCAAGAGACGAAGACGCAGGGTCGCGAACTCGGCAGTGGCCAATTCTCAGACTTTGGGAATGGCGTCGCGCACGGTTAGCATCAACCAATAAGCGGCGGTGTGGAAGAACGAGGCGGACTTGATTGGCGAGCGCCGAACGGCAGCTGGTGCGACCGGAGGCGAGCTGCGTCTTATGCAGCTTGATCAGGTTTTCGGCTTGCCCGCGCGCAATACAGACTGTCGTAGATCCACTCGGCCGAGCCGACATCGAGACTGGTGACGACGAAGCGGATGTCGAGGCCGGGCGTCGTCGCCTCAATACGGGCGACGGTGCGCCGTTCGCGATCCCAAACGAAAAACACTACAAGCTCCCACCGCCACGGACCTCGATAAGCAGGCGATCATCGATTACCGCTAAATGAGCAAGATTTTGCTCGTTGTGAATGCGGAAATTCGGGGCGCTACACTTTGTCTAAACCAATACGCCCCCATATCTCGGTGGCACCGGCAAACTTCAGAGCCGCGCATAGTCGGTGTCTCGCTCGAATTTTTTCCGCAGGCGGCAATCCACACGAGACTCTTGCCGACGTCGCCGTCGGCTTTTTCCAAACGAGCCAAGCGTAACCCGTTGCGGTTGACGCCTTACGATCCAGCCGACCGCGAACCATAGGAACGCGCTCGGTAGACCGGGCGCAGATTGTCGGCGGCGTTTTCTCAAACAGACCTCTGTACCGACCACACTCTCGATAAAGACGGTCCGGACCAGAACAGCTACGCCCTGTCTCGCGACAACCAATGAGCGGTGCACAAAATCTTCGGCCAAACGGAAAGGCGGATTGGTGATGACCCAGTCGACCGTATCGGCGGCTATACGGCGCGTCGAGATAGTCTCGGACCGCACCGTAGCCGTACTGCATAGGCGTCCGACGATTTCACCGTGCCGAAATATTCCTTAAGGGCCATTGCCATATGCCCTGACCCGCAAGCTGGCTCTAAGCAAGTCAATTCGTCGAACGCACCTTCGTCAACGAGCACGTGTTCCATAAAGGCTCGCGTCGCCCAAGGCGAAGTCGGAAAATCGTCGGGGCTGTCCGCCGCCTCCGTTCGTTGCGCCATTACCGCGTGCGAGCGGTTCTGCATTCGGCTCTCCGTCGTCAAATCGTTGAATGCCAGAGTGCGGTCGTAGCAATGCCGCCATCCCGAGCCGGTCGATGCCGGACAAAAATTTCCAAACAGCACCCTGCGGAAACGGACGGACTAAGCGGACCAAGCGGACTAAGCGGGGGTCTAATTGCGACCCCCGTCAACGCGACCTTGGGAGTTGATCTCATACTCCCTTCACCTTTAGGCACGATCCTTAGTCCGCTTAGTCCGTTCCTTTCCGCAGGGTACGGGCAGAAAATTATTCTTGGCACGGGATCGGCGCTGCCCGGAGTACAAGGCCAACGTCAGAAGGGATAATCCCTCGGAGCCGCGTCAAAGGCGCTGAGCAGTTCCTCTACGCGCTCCGGCGTCGGCATGGCGCTGTAGTTCCCACTGTTCGCCTTGACGTCTTGGCTGCTCACCAGAACGCGATACGATCGCCGCACGCTACGCGCGGCACTTGGGTTAGTAATCTCGATAAGGCCGGCGGTGATGGCCTTGCGAATTCGGTCGGTGACGACGTCCCGCGAGCTCAAGCCGAGATTGCTGGCGATCTGATCATGGCTGAGTTCAACCTCGTTGACAGAGGTTATTTGCTCTGCGTGGATGGTTTGCTTGTCGGCGGCCTTCCGCCTTTTTTCGGCGATGGCTTGTTCAATCACCCGCACGAGAGCGAGGACGTTCTGCCCAACCTGCGGCCGATAGAGCTCCGCCAAGCCCGACGCAAAGGCGATGTACGCCCACCGATAGTCGTCAACTGTTGCGACGATGCGACCCTTTTCAACGTCACGCTGAAGCCGGTGCGCGACCGCGGAAGCTTTGATCGCCGTCAAAACGCCATCGATGTCGCGGCGCGCGCGCAGCGGCAGCTTCATGGCGTGGTATGCGACCTCGAGCGCGGAGAAAAATGGTATCGTGACCCGATACGGCCCTCCTGCTCCGATCCACGCCTGGTAGTTTCGCCAGTCGGCGAGCGTCGTTCCAGAAACTGCAGGAGGAGCAAATCCGCTGGATCGTGCAATCTTGCTGCGGTGCACCTTTAACGTTTGATCGGAACTCTCGTCAGCGGGGACGAGCATCAACCGCGTCAGCATCTCTTGCTCGATATTGCCCCTGGCCGTCGTCAAGATCACGGCAACGGGGCCGCGTCTAACGATCTTGCGCGTCTCGATTAATCGATTGCCATCCTCGTCCTTCGTCGGCAGCGCGACGTGGTGATCGACCTGGCCTTCGGAGATCAAAGTGCGCAGAATGCCGACGCCCGGACGCTCCTGGCCGCTCGTGTCGAGCAGACTTGAGGCTTCGGGCACATAAACCAAATGGCCTCTCAGGCTA
Source organism: uncultured Alphaproteobacteria bacterium (assembly GCA_963836765.1). Taxonomy (GTDB): domain Bacteria; phylum Pseudomonadota; class Alphaproteobacteria; order Rhizobiales; family Xanthobacteraceae; genus Bradyrhizobium. Next base: position 10,527 of record CAWILG010000043.1, on the reverse strand, counting down.
TCTTCATTGTCGGCGCCTCCACTGTAGATTAGGGCCAAAGGCGAACTGCTAGAGAGCCTGATAAGCTGGCTGCAAGCGGCCGGATCGCGGCGATCGTTCGGTTCGAGCGTGGCCAGAATTGTTTCTACGACGAAATTCTTGCCGGCCGCCGCTGCGCCGGTCCGTACCATGCATCCGGCTTTCTCCTCAAGCGTTCGCGACACCGCCGTAAGAAACGTCGCGACGATGGCCGCTTCCTCTCCGACGACGCCCTGATCGTGTGCGTAGCCGATCAGCCTGCCCATGAGATTCGCATCGGAGGCAAGGGACCTGCTTGAATTCTCGAGGTCCGCAATCCTCTGCCCTTTCGCATTGGCGGCGGTAACTGCGGTCTGTTCGTCCCGCTGGCGAAGTTCGTTTGCCGTCGGGGCCATTGCACGATCCAAGCCGGCCCTTAGCAGCCTGACGGTCGATCGCAGAACGCGAAGCCCTAGGCCAGCGTTGCTTTCCGCAATGGCCGCTATCAAACGCTCGAAGTGAATTTCAGGCTCTTCGAGACTGAGGCCGGCCCGCAGCATTTCTTCGACGGCGCTGGCGTCGCCCCTGTTGAGGCTCGCTGCACTTGCGACAAGCTCGTCCAAATTCACGCCGGCGTAGGGGTTGTTGACGCCGACCCAAGCCATGACGCGCTCCTTTGGGGCCGGCGCGTCCGCGAAAGGACGACAGCTTTGCGGGCGGCAGCGTCCCAAATGGCTTCTGCAGCGGCAGAGGCCTCGTCGCTATCCCGGCAGCGCCGTGGAACTGCATCGAGTATCTTGGCTGGTGTTTGGGGAGGAGGAGCTGATCACCGGTGGATTCCCACCTTGGACGTTTTGTCGAGAGCGCGGTAAAAGCGCCGATCAATTTCGGCGGCGGCGGCGCGGTCCGCGGCTTCGCGCCGAAGGTCCTGCGCCCTGAATTTTGTCATGGCCCGGTCGATCCAAATTCGGCCGTAGCGATGCTGGCGATCGAGATCCGCCCGCTCGGACAGAAGATCCGAAACCAGCCGATGGACGTCGTCGACGCTCGCGCCAAAGCGGGTCGCGAGCCCAATTCCACGCTTCAGCGGGTCGAAGAAGCCATGCTTCCCGCCCAGTGTTCGCTCGAGATAACTTCGCCAGTCGCCACCACCAGATGCCACGGTTCGCGTGGAGAGTGGAACGCTCGATTGCAACCAATTCTTTCTCGAACTGATCCCGCTTGAGAGAAATGCGATCGAAACTCCCATCTAGTAGCGTTGCGCTCAAAGCTGGCGGTAGCGGGTCCGTCATGCCTTCAAAGAGCGGCCGCGCGGTGTAGATCGGCTGCGCCGGTAGGCACACCTGAGGATCCACGGGATGACCGGCCGCCCTCGCGCCGCGCGCCCAGCGGTGGAGGTCTGCGCACGCAATCGGCCGATCCAGAAGGAACCAAAGTCTCAAACGCGCCAGCGCCGGTCCGGCAAGCCCTGTCGAGGCCGACGCGGAGACGACGCAAGCCGCGTTGTGGAACTCGGCGGGCAGCAACGCGCGGATGTGCCTGCCGGCTTCGACGATGCGAGTCGCAAAGCCAAGGGGTTCGGGCACACTGCAGTCGTCGACGTCAACGACGAGCCAAGACCTCGGCACGTCTTTAAGCGTGTTCGTCTCCGGCTTTGAGTTGTTTGATCGCCGCAACTGCGGCTTGCCGAGGTCGATGTGCGGGAGCGGCTCGCCGCGAACGATCATGATACTTGGAAAATCAGACATCACGGCGAGTTCGTGAGACATCTCGCCTAGATCTGCGACTTGACGCCTATTGAACATCCAGCGCGATACGTTTGGGTATGGGGACTTTACTAGTCCACCGGCGGTCATCTCGATTGTTTTTGTCGCTAGATCGTTTTGAGCCGCGACAGCGGTGGTGAAAGCGAAACCGTGGGCGATGCTTGTCACTGTGGCTGCTCCAGTTGAACGTCCGTAACGACAACACCTCGCCATCCAGTCGATGGGCTGATCACCGCGCGAAGCGTTGCAACGAGCCGCAGCCCACGGCTGCGCTGCGCCTTCCAAAGCAGCTTTATGGCGTCTGTTGGCGTGTCGGCGTCCTCAACACTGAGGCAATCAGCCCACTTGAGAAAGACGCTGCAGTCGCGACCCGCGATGCCGGCAGTTCTTTCGTTGCCGCGCAGAAGGAATCGGATGGGAATACGCACTCCGCGGCGGTCTCCATCGACGATTTCGATTTCGAACCTCACGCTTTCGCCGGCGCGGTCGAAACTCTCGACCGCGGAGCCCGGCACAATCTCGATGACATAATCTCCGTCCGGCACTACCGCCTTTTTGATGTCCTGGATGATGCCCATCGCAGTCAACCCACTCAGCCGTTTAAGCTAGGATCTGCTGAAGGAGCGATCCGAGCCGCTCGTCGTCGAGGGGGCCGCCTATAAGACGTTCGATCTCAGCGCGAGTGAGACGATGGCCGAGAGGCGTTTCCGCCGAATGAATAGCCCCGGCCTCGATGAGCCTATGGATGGTGGATGGGTGGCGCCCAGTGAGCGCGGCGGCTTGCGCGATGCTGAACGACTGCTGTCCGGGATAAACGCGCGTGACTAGGCGTCGTTGCCGTCCATTTGGATTTGGTCGCCGTCCCATGGAGTACCGCCTTTCCTAAATCGAAGCGGTCTCCACTATTCGCACGCAGAAGCGTGCAGCAAGCAAAATTGCGTAGTCGAAATTCGGCCTATTTATTACTACGGGCCTTTGGCGAGGAGGTCGGCGAGGTCACGGTGCCTAAGGTAGTAATCGCGGACCGTCGTAGTCGGACAGTGCGTTGTGCATCCGCGACCTCTCCATAAATCACCTTCATCTTAGTCTGGATTTCTGCCCCGCGCTTTTTGGCGGAGCAGCGATTGCTTCTGTCGGCAACTTCGCGCGCGATCCGGAATGAAAGCCCGTCACGGCGCGCCGGGCGACCGCGCGTGGGCGATTGAATTTCCTTGAATATCTCCCTGATTTGATCGACCTCGGGGCGAGGACCCAAGCCGCGCAGAATTTCTTCCAACCGTTCTAGGGGGTTCGAATTCGGCTCCCCATCCATGCCAAATTTGTCGAATGTCCCTTTCGATCGACGCCCGAAGGACCGGGTTCGGGTCGCCTGGCTTCCGCGGCGGCATGACCTTTACCGCTCGCTTGCGTTTCCAATCAGGGCGGCGCGCGCTAAGGGCGTTGGTTATGATCTTCATCCGAACAGGTCCTTTGCACTGGGGATCTTCAGCATCCCCCGTTTTTTAACGGGTACCCTCTTTGCCTTACGGGGGGCCCCTTTTCTCTTGGTGGGGTGGGGCCCTAATGGTTTGGCGCGCCCGCCCGCTTGAGGGGTCCCAGTTACCGCCGCGACTGGGGCCCCGTTTTCGGGTCGGCCCCCCACCCCCACGCCGATACCGATCCAGTCTTCAGTTCGTCGTCCTTATCTTCGGGCGGCAAGTTCCACCACCTTTCCGTCATCGTTGCCCGCGCAGAACCCGTCCCACGCGGTCATCAAAGCGCGGCGTCGTTCTATCGCATCCCCCCGACGATAGGCGCGCTCTGTTTGGTCGCCCACGCGGTGCGCGAGGGCAGCTTCGGCAATCTCCCGCGGGAAGTTCGTGCAATCGCCCGCCCAATCTCGGAAGGCCGACCTGAAGCCGTGCACCGTCGGTCCGCCAGTCGTCGCGGACTTAACTTTGAGCCGACGCATCAGCATCTCGAGCGCGCCGGCGCTGAGCGGCTTCGTCGCGTCGCGTCCGTGGAAGACGAACTCGCCTTGCCTGAGCGGCTCCAGAACTTTGAGAACCTCCAGCACGCCATCCGAGAGCGGAACGCGATGCTCGTTTCCCGCCTTCATTCGCGATCCCGGAACGGTCCAGATCCGCTGCTCCATGTCGATCTCGTCCCAGCGGGCGGCGATGGCTTCGCCGCTGCGGGCCGCCGTCAGGATCAGGAACTTGAGGCAGAGCGCCGCCATCCCCGGCGCGGCGTCGAGCTGATCGATGAAGGCTGGGACGTCGCGATACGCCATCGCGACGTGATGTCCACGCGCCGTCAGCTTGCGGGCCGGCGGCAGGATGGCGTCCAGGTGCCCGCGCCACTGCGCCGGGTTCTTCCCCTCCGGCCGCCATCCACGCACCTCGGCGAAGGCGAGGACCCGCTCGATGCGGCCGCGAAGGCGCGAGGCGGTTTCCGATTTCGTCGCCCATATCGGCCTTAGCACGGCGACGATGTCGGCTGTTTTGATCTCGTCGACTTTGAGATCGAGGATCGCCCGACAATAGGCTGGGCCAAGGGTCATTTTCCACTGCTCGCGGTGCTTCGCATTCCGCCAGGCCGCAAGCCGGTGGTCGTCGAGGAAACTCGCGACCGTTTCCGAAAAGGTCGGGATCTCTTCCTTGCTGCGCCGCTCGGTAAGCGGATTACAGCCCTCGGCCACGGCTTTCCGGCAAGCCAGGGCCTTCTGCCGAGCCTCGGCCAGGCTGACCGAAGCAATCCCGCCCAGCCCCATGACCGTCCGACGTCCGGACCGCTTCCACACAAACAACCATGACTTCGCGCCGCTCGGTCCGCACTGGAGGACGAGGCCGCCGCCGTCGGTGTAGCGGCCGGGCTCTTTGATTGCCCGAATGCGACGGTCGGTGAGGAGATTGAGGCGCTGTGGCATGAAATCTGACTGGCCCTTTGACTGGCCCCGCTGCCTGCAATTCCATGCAATGCAATGAGAGCTTCTGAGAAAGGAATAGTCAGTTTATTCAAGTTTTGCAATGATTTATGCAATGGCGTGAGTTGGAATAAGAACTGAGTTCAGCGGACTCTCTCTCCGCCACTCCTGGAAGTTAAACCAATCACCTAATTCTGTAGATTTGTATCCCGCGTTGAGCCCGGCATCTTCCCGTTCGAATGCATAACGCGCGGCCTCGCGACCAAGCGAAGATGGCCATAACGCAGAGCCGACGACCATTCCTGGCGACTCAAAAGCTCACAGCGGAACCGGGATCTGAAAAAGCCAAAGCTGCCCGCCAATCCGCGCCGTATGGGTTCCTCCTTTGTTCAATTCCTTGATACCAGAAGAGGCCGGTATCGGCGGCTGTCCTCGACCCCGTCGGTTCGGGCGCTTCGGAGCCGGCAGCGGGGCGGCCACGGGGCTTGCTTCGTCGACTTATTCGACGCTGGAGCCGCGATGAAGGTCGGCCTCGATCTGCAGCCGCGTACCGCCGCCGAATCGGGCGCGATAAACCTGCAGATTCTCCATGATCCGCTGCACGTAGTTGCGCGTTTCGGAGAACGGGATCAATTCCACCCAGTCGACCGCGTCGACCTTGGGATCGCGCGGATCGCCGTAGCGCTCGATCCATTTCTTCACGCTGCCGCGGCCGGCATTATAGGCGGCGAAGGTCAGGATGTAGGAGCCGCGGTAGTCCTCGAGCAGTCCGCCGAGTTCGGCGGCGCCGAGCGCTGCGTTGTAGACCGAATCGGTCTTCATCCGGCTGAGATCGAAGGTGACGCCGGCCCGCTTGCAGACATAGCGGCCGGCATCGGGAGTGACCTGCATCAGCCCATAGGCCTGGGCAGGGGAGACCACCGACTGGATTGAAGGCGCTTTCCTGCCGCGCGATGGCGTAGACGATGCTCGGCTCGACCTCCGGCCCGAACTGCTTGAATGAGGGGATGCCGTTGACCGGGTAGGCATAATGGTCGAACGGCAGGCCGCGATTGAGTGCGGACTTGCCCATCAGCAGCATGCCGCGGGCGTCGCTATAGCGCGCGGTCAGTTCGCCGAGCCCGACGAGCGCATCGGGATCGCCATTCTCGCCCATGTCGGCGAGAATCGGGATCGCGATCTCGCGCTCGTCGAGTTCGTAGAGCAACTGCGCCGCACGCACGATCTCCAGCCGCTCGGCGCCGCGCGCCGCGCGGGACGCCATTCAAATCGATCTGCGGCAGTCCGAGTTTGGCGCGCGCCAGCTGGCCGTAATAGCTGGTCGATTGCTCGGCGGCGCGGGTATAGGCGGCGCGGGCCTCCTGCGCACGGCCGGCCGCTTCCGCGGCGCGGCCCTGCCAATAGCCGGCGCGCGCCAGCGCGGTCGGGTTGACGCTGCCGACGCCGATGCGGGCAAAATGCTGGGCGGCGACCGCGGGATCGTTGAGGAAACGCAGCGCGATCCAGCCCGCGGTGAATTCCTGTTCGGTCTTGTAGATGTCCCGGGCCGGCAACGCGGCGTCGCGCGCGATCAGATAGGCGGTGCGGTGCTCGCCGGCGTCGATCATCTTGCGCGCCAACAGCCGCCGCTCGATCCACCATTCGTCGACATTGTAGAGGCGTGCCGGATCCTTCGGCGCGCTCATCATCAGTTGCGCGGCTTCGGCGAATTTCTCCTCGCGGCGAAGCAACTGGATCTTGGCGAAGAGATAGCCGGTATCGCCGTGCAATTCGCGCGGCACCGCTTCGAGCAGCGCCCGGAATTGGAGGCCTTCTTGTTGGCGGCGATGCGCGCCTTGGCGAGCGCGAGGTAGCCCGCGCCCAGCCGCTTGGCGGCGCGCATGCCCGCCGCTTCCTGCTCGGTGCCGTACAGCATGGTGTCCATGCGCGCCTTGTGGTCGCCCGCCGTGAGCAACGCGCCGAACAGATCGAGCGCCGTGGTCTCGGTGTCCTCGCGACATCGGATCGCTGCGCCAGGCCTCGCGCACCAGCCGCTCGGCATTGGCGCGGTCGCCGCGCGCGATCATCACTCTTGCGCCAGCGCGAAGCGGCCCTTGGCCGATACCGGCGATTCATTTTCGAACCACGACCACACCGCGGCGTCCTCGCGATGGTCGTCCCACAGCGCTGCTTCGATGCGCCGGCGCAGGAAGGTCTGCGACGGCCAGCTCGGATTGGCGGACAGGAACGCGCGATAGCGCTCGACGGAGGCGCCGTTGTTGTCGCTGCGCAGGATCAGCCATTCCGCGAGCTTGCGCGCGACCGGATCCGAAATCGTCGCTTCCAGCCTGCGTCGCGTCGGCAGGCTTGTGCTTGCGGATCGAGCTCGATGACGTTCTCCAGCGCGTCCTTGTCGGCCTGCGGGGTCGATGACGTCGCGGCGACCGCGGCCGGGTACGGCGGCTTGCGTGCGCGCCGGCGGCGGCAACGCGGCATGCTGTCGCGTCGCCGGCGCCAATGCGGGGCGCCGGACGGGCGGCCGGGCCGCGCCGTTTCGGCGGCGCGGATTCCTGGCCGCTTCGGCACGCGCGCGGCGTATCTCGCGGCGTGGCTCTTCGGAACGACGTTGCGGGCGATCGGCCGCGGTTTTGGCATCGGAACTTTGGCCCAGGCCGCCATGCGAAGCCAGCGACGACAGCCCGACGGCAGCACCAGACTCGTCGCCAAGGCGGTCGATCGCAATGCGGCTGTGCGGGCGGAAGGGATCACGGCTTTCCTTTGCGGCGGCGAATCATCTGATCGCTCGAGGCCTTAGGTCTATTTGATTGAATATGTGGACAAAATGCTAAATTAGTCGCGGCTCGGCGATGTTTGCGCCATCACCACGGCAAAATCGGGGCTGAGCGGAGGCTGCGGTCACGGCCCGTGATTGCTGCTGGCCTTTCGCGCGGCACCAGACCCGATATGAATGAGCGTCACATTCATCGGCCGTGCCGAAAATCGTGCGTTTGGAGGAAATCCATGGCAGCCAAGACAAAATTCCGGGGTTCGTTCACCGCCTTGGTCACGCCCTTCAAGAACGGCTCGCTCGACGAGGCGGCTTTCCGCTCGCTGGTCAACTGGCAGATCACCGAGGGCACCAACGGCCTGGTTCCGGTCGGCACCACCGGCGAGAGCCCGACGGTCAGCCATGACGAGCACAAGCGCGTGGTCGAATGGTGCATCGAGGAGGCCAAGGGCAGGGTGCCCGTGATCGCCGGCGCCGGCTCCAATTCGACCAAGGAAGCGATCGAACTCTCCGAGCACGCCGAGAAGGCGGGCGCGAACGCGGTGCTGATCGTGACGCCGTACTACAACAAGCCGACCCAGGAAGGCATGTACCAGCACTTCAAGGCGATCAACGACGCCATCGGCATTCCGATTATCATCTACAACATCCCGCCGCGCTCGGTGATCGACATGTCGGTCGACACCATGGCGCGGCTGTTCGAATTGAAGAACATCGCCGGCGTCAAGGATGCCACCGCCAGCATGGTGCGGGTATCGCAGCAGCGCGCGGCGATGGGCGAGGACTTCAACCAGCTCTCCGGCGAGGACGCCACCGTGCTCGGCTACATGGCCCATGGCGGCCATGGCTGCATCTCGGTGACCTCGAACGTCGCGCCGCGGCTGTGCGCGGAATTCCATGCCGCCTGGCAGAAGGGCGACGTCGCCACCGCGCTCAAGGTGCATGACAAGCTGATGCCGCTGCACACCAACCTGTTCATCGAAAGCAACCCGGCGCCGGTGAAATACGCGCTCTCGCTGCTCGGCAAGATGGACGAGAAACTGCGCCTGCCGATGGTGCCGGTGTCGGAGCCGACGCGCGTCGCCGTGCGCAGCGCCATGGTGCATGCCGGCCTGATCAACTGAGATCACGTTGCCGCCGGAAGGCGTCCGATGCGAAAAGTCGAAGGGAGGGACCAGCATGCTGAAGGAATTCCGCGAATTCGCGATGAAGGGCAATGTCGTCGATCTCGCCGTCGGCGTCATCATCGGCGCGGCCTTCGGCGCGATCGTGACCTCGCTGGTCGGCGACATCATCATGCCAATCATCGGCGCGATCACCGGCGGTCTCGATTTCTCCAACTATTTCACCGGACTTTCCAAGGCCGTCACGGCGACCAATCTGGCCGACGCCAAGAAGCAGGGCGCCGTGCTGGCCTGGGGCAATTTCCTGACGCTCACGATCAATTTCCTGATCGTCGCCTTTGTGCTGTTCATGGTCATCAACGCAATGAACCCGTTGAAACGCAAGGACGCCGCCGCGCCGCGCCGCCGAAGCCGACCCGTGAGGTCGAACTCCTGACCGAAATCCGCGATCTCCTGAAGAAGGCTTGACGTGGCCGAGAAGAACGAACGCCCGATCAAAATTGTCGCCGAAAACCGCAAGGCCCGCTTCAATTACGCGATCGAGGACACGATCGAGGCCGGCATTGCGCTGACCGGCACCGAGGTCAAGTCGATCCGCAACGGCAAGACCACGATCGCGGAATCCTATGCCGATTCCAAGGACGGCGAGATCTGGCTGATCAACGCCAACATTCCCGAATATCTGCAGGCCAACCGCTTCAACCACGAGCCGAAGCGGCCGCGCAAACTGCTGCTGCACAGGAAGCAGATCAACAAACTGATGGGCGCGGTCGACCGCGAAGGCATGACGCTCATTCCGCTAAAGCTCTACTTCAACGAGCGTGGCCGTGCCAAGCTCCTGCTTGCGATCGCCAAGGGCAAGAAGCTGCACGACAAGCGCGAGAGCGAGAAGAAACGCGACTGGGGTCGCGAGAAGGGCCGCCTGATGCGCGCGCGGGGGTAAGGGAGCGAATTGCGAGTACGCAATGGCGAATAGGGAAGCGATCTTAGGCCGCTAGGGGATTTTTTACTTCGCCACTCGCTACTCGCCATGACGCCACATCGAGGAGCGGAGATGGTTCAAGAAACCTGCTCGAAGTCGACTGGAGCAAGATCCCGGCGCCAACCGACGACGGCGCGGCCGCGCACCTTGTCGGCATGACGATCCCGCTGGTCACTCTCGTCGCGACCGACGACACCTCGGTGACGCTGTCAGATTCGCGGGACGTACCGTCGTGTTCGCCTATCCGCGCACCGGCGAGCCCGGCAAGATCTCACTGGTCGACGATTGGGACATGATCCCCGGTGCGCGCGGCTGCACGCCGCAGACCTGTTCGTTCCGCGATCTTTTTGCGGAGCTCAAGGCTGCCGGCGCCAACCAGGTGTTCGGCCTGTCGACGCAAAGCAACGCCTATCAGACCGAGATGGCGTCACGGCTGCATCTGCCGTTCGCGGTATTGTCGGACGAGAAGCTGGCGCTGACCGGCGCGCTCAAGCTGCCGACGATGGAGGTCGCGGGACTGACGCTGATCAAGCGGCTCGCGCTGATCATCGATGACGGGCGCATCCGCCACGTGTTCTATCCGGTGTTTCCGCCCGATCGAAACGCCGGCGACGTGCTGGCATGGCTGAAGGAAAATCCGCTGCATTAGACTGGTAGTGGGCAAAGCGAAGCGTGCCCACCGTCGAGCTGCGAAGATTTGATGGCGGGCACGGCGCAAGCGCCTCTGCCTAACCCAGATCCGCCCGCACCTTCGCGAACACGCTGCGGAAAACATTTTTGGCGTCAATACACCGGTGTTCGTGTTGTAGCGCGAGCAATGATAGCTGTCGTACATTCCTGATATTGGCCTGCAACATGTTACGGCGCCGTGCCCAAAGGGCGCGGCGGCGTTACGCAGGCCGAGCGCTTTCACCGTCAATTCGTGCGCGATTCGGCCGAGCGCCACGATGGCGCGAAGTTTTGGCATCGTGGCGATGGTGGCCGCC
>CAWILG010000042.1:0-23185 GCA_963836765.1 uncultured Alphaproteobacteria bacterium | reverse complement strand
AGGAGGACCTCGAAATTAGAAAAAGTCAAATGAGATCAAAGAGTAGACACGCGAGTGTCAGCGGAGTGTCAGAAGCTGATTTCACATTATGATTCAGATGTATTTGTAAGGCGATTACCCGCCGCTGACCGTAATCGCCGCATCGTGTGCCGACAACGCGCGTCACCGCATCGGTTGAGCATATTCCGAACCGTTCGGAATATGGAAGCGGACGATGGACACGTCAGCGTCTGACCGATAGCTGGACGGTATCACGTCATCACCATGTCAACCATGCGCATCGTCACTGCGACTGGACAGCAGCACCGCACATCAGGAGCGTCAAGCCGGGAGCGACGGATGAGCGACAGCCGTCAGGGCGGCGCTTTTTGCAAGCAAATCAACAGCCTGATTTGCGAGCAAAAATGCTGCCTTACCACCGCGAGGGTTCCCGCACCGGCCCCTCGCTGTGGCGGCCGCTGATGCCATTGCTGGCCCGGTGTCTCACTGCGGCGACGTCAAAAAACGCCGCGCCCGTTTTCCGTGCCTTGCGACTGGGTTTGGTACAGCGAACCACCGGCGCTCGGTAATATCCCGTCGTTCCGGCGGCCAATTGCGAACCGACGCCTGGGAAGTCCGCCTTGGTCTTCTCGACGCCGTCACACATGGCGGCAGCCCGCTCGGGTCGCCCTTGCCCGCCTTCGCTCTCGATGCACGTCCCGCTGCTTAAGATTTCATTAACCTTGCGGAGGCAAAACTTTGCCGGGGCTGGGCACATCATTAGCAAGGAGAACCCCATGCCAAATCTGGAAGAGGCAATTCGTGAACGTGCCTACCACCTCTGGATCGCCGATGGTCAACCCGAGGGCAAGGCGGACATCTATTGGCTGAATGCTCAATACGAAATTCTCACGACAACGGTCGAAAGCTTGCCCAATACCGCTGCCGCAGCCGACGCGGTAGCGACGAAACCTACGAACAGGGCAAAGCTCACGCGCTCGGTAAAAACCAAAACTCCCGCTGCGTAGTCCATGCGAGTTGCGTCGCGCAGGACCGGACGACGATGAGCGGATGAACCGCCCCGGGTTTGTCGGAGGCCACTTGGTTTAAGTTATGCCGCCATACCCGGTTGCTCGACAGCTTCGAAGCTTCGCCGTGGCCCGCGCCGATGGATCACCTCGGCCTTGTAGAGCCCGTTGATGGTTTCGGCGAGAGCATTGTCATAGGAATCTCCGACGCTGCCGACAGAAGGATCAGCTTCAGCCAGGCACTTGCAAATCGGCTCGACCCCATGCGCCCCGCGATGATCGTGATGAAGGCGATCATGGCTTGGACCGGCGGTCGAGCTCCGCGATCGCAAAATAGGCGCTTGCCTTGCGCAGGATCTCGTTGGCCTGCCGAAGCTCGCGGTTCTCCCGTTCCAACGCCTTCAGCTTCTCGGCCATGTCGGTCGGAACGCCGGCCCGCTGCCCGCTGTCGACTTCGGCTTTCTTGACCCAGTCATGCAGCGCCTGCGGCGTGCAGCCGATCTTAGCCGCAATCGAGGTAACCGCCGCCCATCCCACCTGACAAGAACATTGAGCTTTGGCTCCAGCACAATGCACCTCTCAAATTTTAGCAACTCGCCGACATCCGACGACGGTTCGGACGCAAACGTCGGAAATGGATCAATGCCCTTCCTCGAACTAAGAAGCCGAGAAGGTAGAAAGGAAATAGGATTGTTCGCCAGTGACCGACGTTGTTTCCAGAGCGTGAAATCTTGAATGATTCCGGACCTCGGCGATCAAGATCGTTTACCGATCCGGTCAACGTCCCGAAAACCGTTTCGCCTAAGCTGCTCGTAAGACGTTTCGTGTAGCCTTCTCCCAACAAGAACAAAGGGTAAGGCATGTCAATCGGATTGCGGGTCGTCATACTTCTGTGCTGTGCTTACGCAGGTTGGGAGACTGCAAGCCTCCAGTTCGGAAGCCTGCCAGAACCTCTGCAACTAAGTAGCTCGCCATCCCAATAGGCCGAAAAATTGATGAAGAAACCAAAGCTACACGTTGAAGATCCGAAACCACGCAATATTCAGCGTGCCGACATCCCACCTGCTGAGGGTTATGCGTTGGTTGTCGATGGACATTTTAAGACGCAATTTGCGGAAAAAGCGGCCGCAACAAAAGCGGCAACCGAGTTGCTTGCGAAGTATCCGATGTTGCAGGTCGAAATTTACGACGCATCCTCGAAGTCACGAAGCTCCGTGAAATAGCAGTAATCCCGCATCGCAGCAGCGATAACCATGTTTTCGTGTTTTAATCAGCCGTTAAGACTCTTCCAAGAATACCAGCCTAGTGGTCGTCTGAAGAGGAGACGGCCAATGCCCCTGATGAAATATTTTGTTTTCGTCGGCAGCGCTCTCGTCCTGTTGCTGTTGGCCATGAATTGGCTTTTGCCCGAACCCACGGCCGAACCTGTTTACAGCAGGCATCCAGAGGCCTGTCATCAGGATCAGTTCAATCGAGACACTGCCCGAAAGAGTGGTTTTCGATACCAGTATGCCGTATATGGCACCGCCTTCGAGCGTTATGCGAGGTGCGGCACAGCCTCTACAATCGGCGTTTACATTTGAAAAGATAACGCCCGGCTTATTGCCAGCATTTTCGACGTTAGCGCAGGTTACTCCGAAGACGATCACCGAAAAACGTGACCCTGCAAAAATCACCGCAAAACGTGACCCTGCAAAAAAGGTAGTCGCTAATCGAGTCGCCCCACAGGCGCATATCGCAGCTGTGAAGAACTACCCCGTACGGGAAGCCGAGCGGGATACCAAACCGCCCATCAAAACGGCCGAGCTGGATACCAAACCGCCCGTCAAGACGACGTTACTAGACGAAATCGCTGGGCGCTTTGGGCAAATGTTCAAGATGAATTGAGACTCCGTGCCGCAGCCGGTAGTGGCAGACGGCTACGTTTGACCTGATGTGCATCAACAAGTTGGCAAATGAACACTGGCGAAGTCGTTGCTCGGGATTAACCCTACTATCAAACTTGCCTCATCGCTTTTGCGAGTAATACAGTTCTGCCGCTAACCCGCCTCATTGGATCCTAAAGCTCTTTCGGCGATGTCGGGCAAAACATTCGCCTGACTCCGGTCAAGCATCTTCGTTCCGGAAGAGTAAGATCATGATGAGGATGGGTCTCATCGTTGTCAGCCTGAGCGCACTTACCGTCATAGAGCTGGTGACACCATCGCGCACGAAAACAAATGCGCCAGATCCGTTCGACCAACTGACGGTCGACGTAAGTGTGATCACCCGACACCTTAGAGGCCGCTGATCGAATCGAAATCCACCGTTTGCAGGATGAAGCACCGCTTCAGCCGGCTTCACCCGTTGAACCAGCACACTGCCACCGGACGTGACTACGACAACCTTAGTTTCAGGAGATTCGAGCACCGTTGGTCTCGATGCAAACGATAAAAAGGACGTGGCAGGAAAGCTAAAACCTAAGCCGAAGTACACAGATCATCCTGACAAATCTCGGCCGAAGCGCACAAACCCCAACAAAGCTCCAAAAATTGAACCATCAAAGGCGATCGTCGAGGTCAAGCCGTGTCGTCCAGATGCGCTTGATAGCCTGCTCCAAGCATTGAAATTGTCCTCCCGATGCCAGACCTAGCGCAACAATTCTTGTGCGATATCGAGTTCGTACGGCAGCAAACCGGCGCACCTTGCTCACCTCCCAAAGCAAACAGTCATCACGGACGAAGTCAGGCCGCCTCGCCCAGACGAGCGGGGAGCCATTGATCAATCGCGAGATACACTTTGCGTGGCAATCGCGCGATCATAACAGCGACGATCGCATTGGCTGTTATCTTAGGCTCCTACCTATCTCGCAGTACTCCCTCGGACCGGGCGACAATCGAGGCAATTGACGTCAATGCTCTGGTGGAGCGCATCATCAAAGTCGAATCAAACGGGATTCCGAATGCAAAGAACAAACTTTCCAGCGCCACAGGCGCGGGTCAATTTCTTGATGACACATGGCTTGAAGCCGTCCGAAAGCATCGCCGCGATCTGACCAAAGGCCGCAACGATAAAGAACTTCTGGAGCTACGGCAGGACGCAGAACTTACTAAAGAGATTATAACGCTGCTGGTTGAGCAATATGGCCGGATATTACGGAAACGGGGTCTGCCCCTCACGGCCGGTTCTCTCTACCTAGCCTATTTTGCCGGACCAGCTGGCGCCGTGGCTCTGCTATCCGGTGCACATGATGCCAACGCCGCCTGCATTATGGCCGCCGCTGACGCGAGTGGACGAACCACCCGCCAAAAACTTGTCAAGGCTAATCCCTTCCTCGAGGTACTAACGGCGGGCGATCTCAAAAAGTGGGCCGACGATAAGATGCGTGGCATCTAAAGCTTGTTGAATGACGTCAGTCCCAGGAGCTGATCTTCGGCGAGGCTGAAAAGGCGCACAAGGGCACACCTTGGGTCGCTGCACTGTGTGATGCCCAATCGTAGCCCTCAGCAATCCACGAAGTTCCCGCTTGAGGAAACGTAATTCTTTCCTTCCATCCTTTGCGGAGTTCAGATTTCAATGAAGCTTATATCCTTGGCAATTTCGGCCTCACTGTTCTCGGCACCGTTTCTTCAAACGCTCCTGCGCAGAAGCTGGTCGACCCCGACAAGGTCGCACCAGAGTTCCGTGAAACCGCGATCAAGCAGCGTGCGGAGCAGATGAAAATGATGGACGGCGACAAAAAGGCCGAAGAGGCCAAGGTACTCTCAAAAGATCGAACTGCCCACGTCCAGCATTGCCTGGATGGGCAGCAGAATCCTCCCTCTAGAACCTCCACACTTGCATCTTGTCGATCTCCTCGCCGACATGAATGTCGCCGTGGTGTTTGATGGAGGCCGCATTTTCTACCGTTCCTTGCGACCGAACTCGAAACCGTCTAGTGCGGGGGGAGAAAGTCGCAATAACAACCGTCTAGCTGCCAAAGAGCGAGCCGCCCGCCGCAATCGTTGGCCCTCCTCAGAGAATCTTCATCGATCCGCGCAAGTCGTTCGCTCGCGCGAAACGTTTTTTCCCTCTTTAGCGATCTGCTGTTACGCCACCCGGGCCGAGCTGCGTCCGCTCAGCCGGCCTTACGGCGCAGGAATACCGGAATATCGCGAACGTCTTCATCGATAAAATTTCGCGCGGGAGAGGAGCGGACGTACGGATCCAGACCCTGTGGATCCGCATGGCGCGCATATTCCGAATTCGGGTTTGCCGGCCGCCCTTCGGGGTGGTTGGCCGCTGGGAGGGACGGCGGACTCTCTAATTGCGGCGGCGGTGCATTACGGGTGACGTGACGGCTCACGTTGCGCAGTTTGCCGGCGAGTTCCGAGAGTAAGCTTTCCGCTGGTTGCGTCTCGGGCGTCGAATTGGGATTATCGATGCCGGTCGCCACCACCGAAACGCGGACCATACCTTCGAGGCTTTCATCAAAACACGCGCCGACGATGATGTTGGCGTCCGGGTCAGCTTCTTCGCGAATGCGGGTGGCGGCTTCGTCGACCTCGAATAACGACAGGTCCTTGCCGCCGGTGATGGAGATTATGAGGCCACTGGCGCGCTTGATCGAGGGATTCTCGATCAATGGATTGGAGATCGCGGCCACAGCGGCGTTGAGCACGCGCTTCTCGCCAGAAGCCTCGCCTCTGCCCATCATCGCCTTGCCCTTCTCGCGCATTATGGCGAGAACGTCGGCAAAATCGAGATTGATCAGACCTTCCTTGACGATAAGGTCGCTGATGCAAGCCACACCCGAATAAAGCACCTGATCGGCCAGGGCGAAGGCATTGGTGAACGTGGTCTTCTCGTTGGACACCCGAAACAGGTTTTGGTTCGGGATGATCAGCAGGGTATCCACCACCTTCAGCAATTCCGCGATACCGGCTTCGGCAAAACGCATCCGGCGCTGCCCCTCGAAGTGGAATGGCTTGGTGACTACGCCGATGGTAAGAATGCCAAGCTCACGTGCGGTTTTGGCGATAATGGGCGCTGCCCCGGTACCGGTACCGCCGCCCATGCCGGCAGTAACAAATACCATGTGTGCGCCGGTCAAATGATCACGGATCTCATCGATTGCTTCTTCGGCTGCGGCGCGCCCCAGTTCGGGCTGCGAGCCAGCGCCAAGGCCTCCGGTTACCTGAGTCCCCATCTGGATGACGCGCCTGGCCATCGACATAGTGAGCGCCTGTGCGTCGGTATTGGCGACGATAAAGTCGACGCCTTGCAGACCGGCCGCGATCATGTTGTTGATGGCGTTACCGCCCGCGCCGCCGACGCCAAACACGACAATGCGCGCCTTCATCTCGCGAATATTTGTGATGTTGGTCATGTTTACCTCCCGGTGCTCGACAGGAATGAGGACACGATTTGCTACCTGAAAGCCTTGCGGTCTGCTTGCACTATGCTTGCGGCTAGATGTCCCAGTCGGCGAGCAGCTTGTCCGTGGCCGTCGACCAAGCTGCCAGTTTGGCCACTGGCCCGCAGAGCCGCCACCTCCTCTTCAAGCCGTGCCATCACCTCCAGTGCCGCCGTAGATTCAGCAGCCGCCTGAAGTAGCTCAGCCGCCAGCCGATCGGCGCGCTCGCGCTCGCGCTCGAAATCTGCCCTGTGATCAGCGGCCCTTGTTTCGAGCCGCGCGATCTCCACTTTCAATGCGTCAAGCCGTGTCGTCGCCTCCTGGGCCTCAGTAGTTTCGGCAGTCGCCTGAAGCAGCTCAGCCGCCAGGCGATCGGCGCGTTCGCGCTCGCGCTCGAAATCTGCCCTGTGATCAGCGGCCGTTGTTTCGAGCCGCGCGACTGCGGCCTTCAACGCCTCAATCTTTGCTGCTAGTAAGGCACTGCTGCTCGCCCGACTCCGTGGTGGCCGGGACGTATGCCGTATTTCAGCGAAATCAACGCTCACAAGTGCTTTGCCGCCATCCGAAAGTGCGCGCGGCAGCCTCAGTCGCCGGGTAAGCGAACGAGCAGCCTTTTGCGAGATGTTCAGGCGGGCACCTAGAGCGGCATAAGTCAGGATCTCAACGGACATGGGCTACTCTCCAATAACGAACTGTACGGCAGTCGGCTGACGATGACCGATCGACAACCCAAGTCCATGCACAGGCCACTGGAGACGCCATCCCTGGATTGAGCGGTTTCAAGGGCCTTCGCCGCATTGCGTATCTTTCTGAGCTGAACGCCGTCTAAGGGATGTCGCTGTCGTCGATCATGCCGCAGCGACCGCAAACGATCTCTGGACGCCATTAGGCACCTCAATATCGACTTCAAGCGTCGAGACATGCTTGCCCCTGTCCATCCTGACAGTGATCTTTTCCGGATCTCGCACGATATGCCGCGATACCACAGCAAGGATCTCCGCCCACAGCACTTCCAGCAAATCAGGGCCGGCCGCGCAATCCGCGTTCGTGCGCCAAAAGGATCTGCAACCGTTCCCGTGCAACAGGCGCGGAAGCAGTGCCGCCACCAATGAGCCGTAGCAAATTGATCATGCGGCCCTCCGTCCGAGTAACCGGTTCATCAAGCTTTTGCGTTCGACCGGAACGGCCATCGTGACGGTCTCACCCATCAGACGACGCACCGCGTCAGTGTAAGCCCGGGCCGGCGCACTGGCGGCGTTGTTCAGAGTAACCGGAGACCCAACGTTCGACGCAAGCAGAACTTCCTGGCTCTCAGGAATGATTCCGAGCAGCGGCGTCGCTAGAATTTCAAGAATATCGTCGATGCCGAGCATTTCGCCACGTGATGCGCGCGCTGAATCATATCGCGTGATCAGCAAATGTTTCTCTATTCGCTCTCCACGCTCGGCCTTGACTGTCCTTGAATCGAGCATTCTAATGATGCGGTCGGAGTCACGCACCGATGAAACTTCGGGATTGGTGACGATGACCGCCTCGTCCGCGTAGCGCATCGCGAGCAGCGCACCCCGCTCCACGCCTGCTGGGCTGTCGCAGAGAATCCAGTCAAATTTGGTGCGCAGGTCTTCGATAATATTTCCGATCCCCTCATCGGTCAGGGCATCCTTGTCCCTGGTAGCCGATGCAGGAAGCAACCACAAATTTTCGAGACGTTTATCGCGAATGAGTGCTTGCGAAAGCTTTGCAACGCCCTGCACAACATTAATGAGGTCAAACACGACGCGTCGTTCCGCCCCCATTACAAGATCGAGATTCCGCAGACCGACGTCAAAGTCGATGACGACAACTTTTTCTCCCGTTTGCGCGAGGGCAGCGCCGAGCGCAGCTGTTGAGGTTGTCTTACCGACGCCACCCTTGCCAGACGTCACGACCAGAACTTTGGCCATTGATATCTCTCCAACCGAATTAGCTTAGCGGTGTGACCTTTATAATGGTGCCTTCCAACCACGCCTGAGCCGGACGATTGTGCACGGCGAGGTCTATTTCTTCTGCGGTCTGGTAGTAGCCGTTGATGGCCAGCAACTCAGCTTCAATCTTTTGACAGAAAATTCGAGCTGCAGCGTTGCCGCTGGAACCCGCCATCGCACGGCCGCGAAGCGCTCCGTAAACATGGATAGACCCGCCGGCGACGATCTCTGCACCTGAAGCGACCGAACCCAGCACAGTCACGTCGCCCTCGCTAAAGATCGACTGACCAGAGCGCACTGGACTGTCGAGCAACAGCGAAATTGGCTTTGGTTTAGGCTCAGGCTTCTTCGGTTCGTTCTGCGTGAGCAGGCATTGGCGTCCGCCGGTCAGCAAAGGCGGCATGCTCGTCGTGAGGTGAGCGGCATCCGCGCCCTCGATGCCGAGGATGCGGATGTTCCGTTGTTCCAGGCTTTTGATGAGGTGAGCGATGGCCGATTGGCTAAGGTCAACAGCGGACAAATCGAGCACCACCGGCTTGCCGGCAAAAAAGCCGGGGGAGCGGGCAAGAGTTGCATCTATTTCTTCAAGCCAGCCCCCGATCGGAACGACTGGGCATAAGGCGAGCGCGACGAAAGAACGGCCTCGCATCCGGAATGATTGACGTGTGGCCTTCGCTATTGCGTGCATCATCGTCGACTTATCACTCTTACTGAATGGTTAAAGATCGGCCGCCTTGGTTAACAGTTGGTTAATGCGTTGGCGGGCGGTGCGAAGGTCTGGTTCGGGTGTACACCGTGCAAAGACCGCACGTTCTGTCCTTCGATAAATCGAGGAACGGTCCTATCGCCGTAAGGTCATCAATCACCTGGGCAGTGAGTGATGAAGGTGTTTCGCGGATGAACGGCATCCCGTGCCTTAATTTCTCGACTTTTAGTCGATTTCATCAGAACGTTCCTTTCGTTGCCTCATGCGGCGACCATGAAGGCACGCTGGCGACGGTCCAAAGCGTCGTCTCGGTTCTGGCATTGGGCTTAACCGCTCTCGGCGCCCATTCTCCAACCGAGATGCGGTAAGCAGGGCGAACGGCCTCACAATGGGATTGTGAGGTATCTGGCAGGGGCCAATCCGTTTGTCATGGCCCAGTGGTCATGGCGAGTTGGCGCTGCCCCAAGGGGAAGCATCTTCACGATGGCTGATCGTTATCAGGACCGACCTTTTCCTCCCGACGCCGACCATGATCGCAATGCGAGTGCGTTTGTGCGCGGCGAGAGCGAACCGCTGGCGGAACTAGCGCAGCTGATCGGGCAGACCGATCCGTCCGGCAGCCCAACGAAGCCCGTCCTTCCGCTGCAGTCGCGGGCCAATGTCCGACCGCAATACGCCCGCGCGGAAAAAGAAGTGAGCGCGCCCGCTAGGCCGCTGCCATGGAGGCAGCGCGTCAGCCAGGAAGCCCCGCCACAGCAGGAATACGAAGAGCCAGAGCCTGGGTACCGGCGTAGCCCCGGGCATCCTTTGGGCCGCTACGCGGCCCCGCCAGCCGCAGCGTCAGAGCAGGACCATCACGATCCACAACAAGACACGGACCAGCAGCCGGATGATCCGTCACGCTATGACTACGCGCTTTATGGCCCGATCAAATCCGTCGAGCAGGAAAATGCTGGCGATCCGGCCTATCGGGACGATCCTAACGGCTATCAACGCGACTATGAGGAAGAGCCGGAGCCGCGCAAGCGCACCCGTGGCATGGCGACCGTTGCAGCGGTGCTGGCACTGGCCGTGGTGGGGACGGTGGCTGCCTTCGCCTATCGAACCTACGTTGGCTCTGCGCGCAGCGGCGAGCCGCCGATCATCAGGGCGGACAACAGCCCGACCAAGGTGGTGCCGACCCAGTCTACTGATGGCTCCTTCAAGATCCCCGACATGCCGTCGGGCGGCGGCGGTGAAAAGCTGGTATCGCGCGAAGAAGCGCCGGTTGATGTCAATTCCAGGTCCGGCGCGGCGCGCGTGGAATTTCCGCCGCTGAATCAGAACGGCAGTCTGCCGCCGGTTGCGTTCCTTTCTCCCACCGGCCCGACGCTGGCGACGGCCGCAAACGGCACGATGCCGAACAACGAGCCGCGCAAGATCAAGGCGCTCACCGTGAAGGGCGATGCCGCAGAGAACGGTGGGATCCCGGCGGGTGCGGCCGCACCTGCAAAACCGGACGCCGCTACCCGATCGGCATCCGCGCCAACTACTCCGGCCCAGCGCAACCCGTCGGCCGCCAATGCCGGCGCCAACGTACAACTGACGCCGTCGCCACAGAGCGCGCCAGCATCCGATCCGGCGACGACCCGTCTCGCCGCCACCAATGCCGTTCAGACGGCCGGCGGCGGATATCTGGTTCAGGTCTCCTCGCAGAAGGACGAGGCCGACGCGAAGGCCTCCTACCGCGCGCTACAAAACAAGTTTCCGGCCGCGCTAGGGTCCCGTCTGCCGATCATCAAGCGCGCCGATCTCGGCGACAAGGGGGTCTATTATCGCACCATGGTCGGCCCGTTCGGCATCCACCGAAGAGGCGGCCCAGTTCTGCGGCAATTTGAAAAGCGCCGGCGGACAGTGCGTCCCAAAGAAATTAACGGCCGTAGCCATGGTGGATTTTATCCGGCGAGCGAGTCACTGGGTGAAGGTCGTCCGCCTTCATCGCGCCCGAATTGCAGCCCCAACTGATGCAGCTTTCGATCCATGGAGCGAGCACTGCAATGGAGCGTGCAAAAAGTCCGCAAATGGACCGATGAGGAGACCAAGCTGCTGATCGGACTCGCGCAGCGGAAGGAAGGAGTGCCCGCGATGGCAAGAGAGCTTGGACGTCACATCGCCTCCCTTAGACGACTAGCTCGCGAATTGGGTCCGCTTCTGCCGCAAGGCCGCGGTGAGGGGCCGCTTTCCGGCGGGTCTTGATTGTCGGAGGCGGGTACAGCGAAAGCGAAGAAATGACGGACGAAGGATCACGGCCAGCACTCAATCTAGCGATCGCTGCTGTCTTGGCGACGGTTCTTGGCGGATGCACGAGCGGGTCGCAGCAGGCCGCCTTACAAGAGCCTGGCGTTCCCCCGGAGACGCCGGCGACAGTCCGGGCTGATCAAATTGTGGGCCGCTGGGGCGTGGCGTCCTATCAGGATCCCAAAGACCGGACGCGGGTTGAAGCTGCGGCTAAATCTCAGTGCAAACTGCCCTATGTGATTACGGCGGGCGCTTCGGGCGGCGTGGTGATGCACCTTGCCGACGAGGCAGCGCCACAAGAGCTGCGGCTAAAAGGCAGTCCAGACGGGAAAAACTATATCGGTCCACCCGGACCTGCTGGTGGAGAAAAGGATCGCGAAGTCGTTTCTGTCGATAGTCGGGTCCTGGTAACGCGATTTGTCGATCCGGATGCCGCCAAGCGCTACGGCAATATGGTGTACGTCCGCTGTACGTGACGATGGCGCTGCCTTATCTGATCCGCACGCTCCAAAACACGCTGGGTTGTGAGCGCAGGCTCAAGGTCAAGCCGTGATCGGGGCCCTGCTCGTGGTCGAGCGGAACGTGCCGACGATGCTTACGCGGATTGGCGAGATGATTTGACCCACAAGCGCCCGTCCGGCCCTCGTTGGCTGCCGGTCTATTGAGCGAATTATCGTTGCACTCGGTAATGATCGACGCCAATAGCTGGCTGGATCAACCCTCCTAGGCGGCGCTTTGCTTCTCGAAGTGATTTGAGGCTGTACCCTTCGGGAAGGCCTTGACCACTAGGCTCAAGACACTTTTGCATTTGGGACATTCGAGAGCCTTCATGGCGTAGTCCCTAATCACAGGTTTCACTGCGACTACGACCCTTTCAACCCGGCAAAAACCGCATTCGTGCCCACTCATTTTCTGCCTCCGATTGGACAGGCGATGGTCGGCCGGAATGTTTTATCGTTCGTAAACGGAAAATGGTTGGTGGCCTTTTTCACGACTTGAGACCAAAGAAACATCCGCCGAGTTGAAACGGCAAGTTTATTTACGCAACACTCTCGCGGAAAGCTTTGGGGTAGATTTGGCGAAATTTGGAGGTGCTATTGGAGAAGCTGTAACTTGTCGCAGCGATAGCCTGCCAGGCGATTGGCGTCGCGGGAGAGGGCGGGCCGAGAGGCGCGCCCGAAGGCCGGAGTGATTGACAGCCAGTCGGTGAAAACCATGGAAAGCGGTGGCCCAAGGGGCTTTGACGCAGGAAAGCAGATCAAGGGCCGCAAGCGCCACATTGTTACCGGTACCCAAGGCAACCTGGTTGGACTCGTCGTGCACGAAGCCAGCATTCAAGATCGCGATGGCGCTCCCTGCGTCCTTGCTTCGATCCGCTCGCGCTATCCCTGACTGCGCCATATCTTTGCCGATGGTGGCTATGCCGGAGATAAATTGCGGAAGGCCTTGAAGCGTATCGGCGAATGGATGATAGAAATTATCAAACGTTCCGACACGGCGCAGGGCTTCGAAGTTCTGCCACGCAGATGGGTCGTCGAACGTACTTTCGCATGGCTTGGTCGCTGCCGCAGGCTGGCAAAGGATTTCGAAGCGACGATCGCCAGCGCCGTTGCTTGGGCGTTCCTTGCGCACATCCGAACCCTCACCTGCCGACTCGCAAGAGCTTGAAATCAAGTGCAATCATTATGAGTCGGACACTCAGAGAGAGAGGCAACCGCGACGCTCAAATCCACAAACCAATAGCGATCGCCAATATTCCTCGGACAGCGACGTTCTGACGCGGCCACGACAATCAGTAGGCCATCGCGAAATCTAGCAGGAGTCCGACAACGTAAATCCGGCGAGCTTCGATTTTGTTGGCAAAATATCGCGAACACGCGCAAAGGCCGCTGCATTGGCGCAGCGGCCGTCCGGGAAAAATGGTTTCGGAATAAAATTATTTCCAGCCCCGGCGCGTCTTAAGTGCGGCGACTTGTTGTCAGAAATGGGAGCCCAAAATGTGCTCCGCACAGCGGAATAATTGTGACGTTGCTCTCACGCCACAGCCGCGCCGATCCGCGAAAAGAAGAACCCGCCAGCGTGAACCGGCGGGCCCTGTCACTTCATCGTACGATTGGTCTCGGGATGTAGCACTTCGGTTACAGCATCTGCCGATCGGCGTTGCTAAGCTTTCGCGGTCAGCGGAGGCCTCGGCATGTCAACCGATCTCGCTCAGAGCCCCAAATGGGACGAAGACCACACCAAGGTCGATCTGGATCATTCCCGAGCGGCTTATCCTCATCCGTCCAACTCGAACTTAGTGGAAGCGGCTAAGTCTGCGGATAGTCCTGTTGGTCGTTACTTGCCCGGCAAATGGAGTTGGGGGCCGGCGAAATCCTCATTCGATTGGTAGAGCACCTGCGCAGCGCCGCATGGGACATGGTGTGCTCTCATGCTTCAGCAATACGATGTTATGCCATCTACTGGCGCTTACGCTCAGCTCGCGTATCGTAGTAGCTGATCACCGCGAATGTGGCCCCTACAGCCAAGAAGCCGATACAGCCGGTAATCAATAAGCCTGCCACCATAGCTGGATCACTATTCCTGCGTGCACCAGGGCGGCAATTCACGAATGATTAGCGATTGAAACCATTGGTCGACCAGTGCGGTTGCCCGTCCGCATGAAGTCGGTCATTTTGGCTAGATTGAACAGCACGAGCGTTGGACCATGAACCTTTCGCTGGAATGGCCTTATTGGCTGTTGATCGCGGGCGCCTTGTTAGTGGTAATCGGCGCTATTGGTGGGCTCGTCAATTCAAAGAGTGCGAACGAGACAAATTTGACCCCGGATGAACCAATTCAAGCGCCGAAAGCGCAAATGCCCCCACTGCCAAAGCTGCTCAAGGATCGATCGTCGACGCGCTCGCAGTTGAAAACGAAAAACTGGACGCAAAGCTGAAAAAAGTTTGCCGTGGGTGCTAAGGGCAACAACTGGGGCTTTAAGGCGAAGGGGAAATGACAGACAGCGACGAACCCTCGACCGACCATCCTCACGTCAATTTCGATGCGCCGGCTGTTCTTCGGAAGTGGGCTTCACTCGACAATCAGCGGCAAGCCGACGTTACCGGACCGTATTTATTGGTCGAGGGCACCCTGGATCGATGTATCCGGGAATTCATGGCCAAGCCGGCGCACCAACGGCACCTTTACGAGATTCATACGGAGCCTCAGGCGCCGCTAATAGCGGACGTCCTGTCGGGACAAATCGTCGCTGAACTCGCGCGGCTTCGGGAGTTTCTCTGAACTTGGCGGTGGGAAAGTCGAGACGAAGGGAAAATGACAGACGCATTCTCAGCGATGGAATACCCCCACTGGCTGATCGTGGCCGGAGCCATCCTAGTGGTGTTGGGAATAATCGGGCTCGCATTTCGCCAAAGACCGCCCCCTGTCGAGTTCACGGAAGTAGCGAATAGGAATGAACAAGATCGGTCCGAGCTCAAGCCCGAAATCGCACAGGCCAATCGGAAGGCAAGGCTTGCGGGGCAGACCAAGGACGGATGGACCAATGACGCAAAACCAGCTCCCTGGGCTCAGGAGCGAGGAAAAGTCGAGATAAACCCGTCCCCCTTGGAAGAGTTATCCAAGACCGAGGACAAGGGCGAGCCCAGCTAATTAGGCCGCATGACAATCCGCATTATCAAGACGTGGCCATGCCACAAACCGGCAGCTTTGAGGTTCGTTTTTCTGATGGACGACCGAGTGTACTTCTACTGGGATGACGTTGCGAGTCGCCGGCTTTCCGCCAACCAAATGGACGGCGGGCCGGCCTTAGAGGCCGCCAAGGCCCGCGCGAAAGCTAAACGGGACAAAGAGCCGTGAAGCACCCCTCCGGCTTCATCGAACCATGCCTGCCGTCCAAGGCCGAGCGGCCGCCGTCCGGCTCCGACTGGATCCACGAGGTCAAACAGGACGGCTATCGCCTGATGGTTCGCCGGGACGGTGATCGGGTCCGCTGTTTCACCAAGAACGGTCACGACCGGGCCGACCGCTTCCCTTCCATCGTCGAAGCCGCACGCAGCATCAATACGACATTCCTGATCGACGGCGAGGCCGTGATCCTCA
Organism: uncultured Alphaproteobacteria bacterium; assembly: GCA_963836765.1. GTDB lineage: Bacteria > Pseudomonadota > Alphaproteobacteria > Rhizobiales > Xanthobacteraceae > Bradyrhizobium. Next base: position 7,756 of record CAWILG010000042.1, on the reverse strand, counting down.
AGGAAGGTGGCGCGTCGGACTTCCAGGCGCTGCGCGGGCGTGGCCGTGGCAATGAGGTGATATTGGTCGCCTTCGACCTGCTGGAGCTGTACGGCCGCGACCTGCGCGACCTGCCGCTGACCCAGCGCAAGGCGCGGCTGAAGACGCTGCTCGGCAAGGCCAAGACGTGGCGCGCGATCCAGTACGGCAATCATCTCAAGGGCGACGGCCCCATGATCTTCGCTCACGTCTGCAAGATGGGGCTGGAAGGCATCGTGTCGAAGCGGGTCGACAGTCCTTATCGTTCCGGGCCATCGAAGACGTGGCTGAAGTCGAAGAACCCGACCTGCGAGGCAATGCGGCGGGAGCGCGAGGAGCGGTGGTAAGCGGCGCAGCCACGCAACAAACCGAACGGCCCCGGTCGCTGGAGGCCGACCGAGGCCGTGGGGGGCTGGTTCTGGATTCCCGGGGAGCGCCCCCGGTACCCAGCCCGATGCAAGCCCGGGGACCACGTCAACGACAATTGTCTCGAAGGGCATTGTCCTGAGGTACAGGGTACAGTGCCCCATGACTTACTCTCAGAAAATCAGCTTCAGCAAAATGCGCGAATCCGGCGTTCGCGAAGTGCTGATCCACTGCCGCGATTACCGCTGCTCACATCACATCGAAGTCAATGCTGACTGCTGGGCGGATGACGTGCGGCTGTCGGACATCGAGCCGAAGTTCTTCTGCACAAAGTGCGGCCAGCGCGGAGGGGAGATCCGACCGAAGTTCGGGCAGGCCAAGATGGACAGCGGTTTGGTGTCGTGAAGTTGGCTCATCATACCAAATAATTGGCCGCCTTTAACAAGCGTATCTCTTGCTACAACAGCCTGCTTCCGGCCATCGAAGTGCAACTGCTGCGGCATCGCTGTGGCTGCACTTGTGCGTCTAACACGCAATAACACTTTTAGGAATTTTGAGCTTTGATAAATTGCAACACGTCAACACGTCCGCATGGACGCTGACTGAATCGAGAATCTCAAACGCTTACGTCAGACTCTGCACCCTTCCCGAGGACAGTCCGGCTGGTTTTACTCGCTTCGATTGGCCGCCATGAGATTCGCATGCTGGCGGATCCGGCCACAGATCTTCTTAATAGCACGCCGCTGTTTTGGCTGGAACTGTTATTGAGCTTCCGATGTCCTTAGGCTGGCCGGACGACACGGACGATCCAGATCAGCAAGACCGCACCGATGAAGCCGGAAAGCGAGGGCACTCAAAATGGCGCTGGCAATCGCCGCGCCGACAATGCCTAGCACGATGTTCATGATCAGCCCCAGGTTGCTCTTCATGAACTGCTCTGCCAGCCAGCCCGCAATTCTGCCGACGATGATCGCTGTGACCAGCCCACTCCAGCTTCTCCCATCGCAAATCTCTCCTCAAAAAAGGCGCACGATGCGCTCAATCACGTTGTGTCCAATAAGTGGCTGATGATTGATCTGCATCAACTCACAATGGCTTGCCGCGCCTAATTGGCGAGGATATTCGACCAACCCGAGGGAAAACGTCATGTCCAAGGACAGCAAACGGACGAAAAAGGCTATGTCCGCGGACAGCAAGCTGTTGAAAAAGGGTACCGTCTCCAGCGACAGCAAACCTGCTGTAAAGATTGCCGCATCCGACGACAGCAAGCCGACTGAAAAGACCATCGCGTCGAGCGACGGCAAACCTGCTGACAAGAGTGCCGCGTCTGACGAGAGCCAACTGACTGAAGAGACCACCGTGGCCAACGACGTTGAACCGGCTGAAAAGGGCACCGCGTCGAGCGACAGCAAACCTGCTGACAAGAGTGCCGCGTCTGACGAGAGCCAACTGACTGAAGAGACCACCGTGCCCAACGACGTCAAGCCGGCTGAAAGGGGCACCGCTGGCGGGACGCCGGTTTTTGACTTCACCAAACTCATGAGCCAGTTTCCACTTCCAGGTGTCGACTTCGCGACGCTAGTGGACCGTGAGCAGAAGAACATCGAAGCTCTTACCAAAGCGAACAGGATCGCTTTCGAGGGCTGGCAGCGCCTCGTTCGTCGCCAAGCTGAAATGCTTCAGGAAACGATGCAGAAAGTGGTCGCCGACGCTAGCCAGTTAGACGCGAAAAAGCGCGTGGATCTCGCCAAAGAGGGTTTCGAAAAGGCCTTGGCTAACATGCGAGAGCTAGCGGAGATAACCACCCAATCTCAGAAAGAGGCCTTCGACGTGGTTAGCAAGAGGATCGAAGAGAACATGGAAGGCATTAGAAATCCTGGAAAAAAAGCTAGCAAATGAACGGCGTGCCCGTAGGTGGCAGGGATCCGTCGGTTGCAAACTACTCACGCTTTCCGTGGCGGAATGCAGTCGCCGCCGTGAGACATGAATTTGCCTTTTCTGCTCGGTAGATCATTGATTGTTACGATGTGTGCTTCAAACAAGATAGGTCCCATCGACCGTGACTTTTGCCGAACCATCGTTCAGCGCTTCGCCCTTGCGCAGGCCGAAGGTACGGGACGGAGGCGGCGCTGCTCGGTATCAGTCGTGATTGCCGACCGGAAGCTGTGAGCGGCCCATCCCCCAGGCTAACTTGAACGGCTATAGTCTATGGAGGTGGCCGGAGAGACGCGGATGCGCGACCCGAACACCGTCGCGGTGATTGTCAACGCCTTAAGACAGGTCAAGGCGACGACCGCGCGCGGTTCATGTTGAACGACGGCTTGTCACTGGCCGCTCTGATCGACGTCCTATTGCGCGCGCCGCTGCGCGGTTACGCCCTTGCTGCGGCCAAGGCACTCCCGCACGCCACCCAGGTCGCCGACCGTTGGCACCTCATGGAGAACGCCACAAGCTCCGTCCGTGACGCCGCCCACCAAGTCAAAAAAGTAAAGGGCTAAATCCCCCTTGCCGAACACCCCGAAGACCTGAGTTCTACGCCTGGATCAACAAAGCACGCGCCCCATTGCGCAAATTTCGGTGAGTTGAACCGAGGCGATTACGAACGCTGCTACGACAGCACCTGCAAAAAGCGACCAAAGCCTAGCCAAGCACGCGACCACGCTCGCCTACGTATCGCTCGACCCTGCGGTCATGCTCGTCTTTAAACACGCTGTCTGCCATGTAGCTATCCTTAGGAATGCCGTTCGATAAGCGACGTTTCCGGGAGAGCATGCGTCTTCTTCCTCTCCAGCTTTTTTCTTAAGGCCTATTCGTCGCCCAATAAACAGCTGCTCTTTGCGCCAGGGCGTGCGACCGGCGCGCGGGCCGAAGGCCGCCTGAGCCATGCCGAGAAGCGCCCGGAAGTTGTGATGTTGGCCAAGAAGCTGCGCCGCAAGCTCCCGAAGGGCGGCCAGAAGTCGTACAGCGAGATCGCTGCGGAACTATTCGCACTCGGCCACGTCAATTCAAACGGCGTAGCGTTCTCCAAGTCTTCCATCAAGTCGATGTTGGAGGGGTGACTGTTCCGCCGGTCTCGCACGCATGAGTGTTTCGATTCACGAGACGAGACGAGACAGTGAGACACCCGCCGCAGAACTCATGATGGGAAAATGTCGCAATTGAAGCTCCGCTTAATCGGCCTTAGCGACTATGCAGTTATTGAGGACAGGCAGCGCATTGGTCGGATTCGTCTGGCCACCGAACGCATGCCGGGCGTCTGGCTTTGGAACGTTACCGTCCGCCTGACCGGCGGACTCCCGATGGGATCATCCAAAGACTTCGACACGGCCAAGGCGGCATTTGAGGCGGCTTGGGAAGTCCTGAAGGCTGTGACCCCGCCGGAGCAATTGGCGGCAGCCACAAGGCCATGAACATTCGAGACGATAGGTCTTGATGACGAAAGGGTAGCAGCGCGCGGCTCGCCAAATTAGATCACGCACCTGTCATCGAACCCTGGCCTTTGCCTTGCGCACCAATTGCCTAGCTGGGGGGAATTTCAGGGCCTCAGTGAATATCCGACGCCGCACCGGCCAACATATTCGGCTTGGTGCGGCGTTGTGCGTTTCAGGACGTTTATGGTGGCGGTTGTCCCCCCGCGGGGTAGATGACGAAGCCCCTCTAACGTTGGCGGCTGGCGCACTTGGAAATCGCATCACGCATTATCTGCTAAGAAGCATTCTCCCAAAAGGGTTTGCGCTCTCCCGATTAATGCCTAGAGGCCTTCGGAAGCTGCTAGGCTACGCGCATTGGCCGGCCCGAGCGTTCGGAGGTGCAATGCGACGACGCGAGTTCATTACGCTTATCGGCGGCGCGGCAGCGGCTTTCCCACTTGCGGCGCCGGCGCAACAGCCCGCGCGGGCGCGTCTTATCGCGGTGTTGAGTGGTACGGCGTCGACCGGACAGAACGCTGCCTCCTATGCTGCTTTCCTGCGACGACTGGGCGAACTCGGTTGGACCGACGGCCGCAACGTCCGCATCGAATTACGTTGGGCCAACAGCGACCCGGAGCTGATGCGAAGTTACGGCACCGAGCTGGCCGGCCACTCGCCCGACGTATTCCTGGTCCAAAGCAATCCGGCCCTCGCGATTTTGCGAACGCTGGCGGGCAATACGCCGATCGTTTTCGTGAACGTTGCCGATCCCGTTGGCAGCGGCTTTGTAGCAAGCCTGGCGCGGCCCGGCGGCAATATCACGGGCTTCACCAATTTCGAGCCTTCGATGGGCGGCAAGTGGCTGGAGACGCTCAAGCAACTCGCGCCCGACGTCGATCATGCCGCCGCCCTCCTTCATCTCCAGACCCCCGCCCATCTTGCGTTCTGGCACCAAGCCGAAGCGGTCGCACCAAAACTGGGGATTAAGCTGGTGGCGGCGGGAGTCCACGATGCCGGTGAGATCGAACGCGCAATCACCGCTGTCGCGGCCGAACCGAATGGCGGCCTCAGCGTATATCCTCATACCGTCACCGAAGTTCATCTTCGACTTATTGTCGACCTCGCGGGCAAGTACCGACTGCCTGTGGTTTATCCGTTTCGCTATCACGCCGAAGCAGGCGGATTGTTATCATATGGCGTGGATGCTCTCGATCTGGTGCCTCGCGCGGCCGACTATGTCGACCGCATTATGCGTGGCGCCAATCCCGGTGAATTGCCGGTCCAGGCGCCGACCAAATTCGAACTCGTGATCAACCTCCAGACGGCAAAGGCGCTCGGGCTCGATGTGTCACCATCCTTGCTCGCGAGCGCCGACACGGTGATCGAATAGCGTTCAGCTACGGCCCCACTCATCACGCATAAGGAGGAATACCATGCAAACTCCTCAGAAAATTGTCGGCGCAGGACTTCTCTAAGTATCGTATTATCGGCGTTTACCTCCATCGCTTTGGCTGGGCCGAAAGAGGATGTAGCGGCGTCGACGATGGAGTGGGCGCGGGCTCTTGGCTAGGACGATCCCGACAAGGTGTTGCCGTTCTACTCCGAAGATGCCGTGCTCTGGGGAACGCTGTCGCCGAAGCTGCGGGTCGATCGGGCAGCATTGCGGGATTATTCGTGACGGCCTTCAAGGTGTTCCCCGGCCTCAAGGTTGATTTCGGCGATCAGCTTATCCGGGTCTATGGCGATACCGCGGTGAACTCCGGCTATTACACATTTTCCTACATCAAAGATGGGGAGACAACGATCTTCCCTGCGCGTTACAGTTTCACTTACGTCAAGAACGGCGAGCATTGGCTGATCGTCGACCACCATTCCTCCGCGATGCCATCACCGCCGAAATAGCCAGTCCCCTTCCTAAGATTTCAGCTGAACGCCTGTATCTGGCATCTTTCGGAAGTGGCGGTCCCGGCGTGTGATGTCGCTAGGAAGACCGGAAGGTGGTCATAACCAGGCACGGGGCATTTGCGCGGACTGAACTGCATGGTATCGAGACATCGATGAAATTCTCCACTGACCGTCCCTATGCCGATCCCGAAGCAAGCCGCCCGCAAGCTCATTGAGATCGCCAACAGGGTCGAGGCCGTGCAAGACGGCCGCATCCACATCGAGAAAATCAATTACCCGTTCCTGTTCGTCGAGAAGGCCGAGGTTCACGCCAACCGGCGCCGATTTGTTCGCGTAAGAGGTTGCCGGCGCCTATTTATCTCATGACTTGAGTTAATCGTTGTAGGCGATTGCCAGGCCGAGAAGCGGTGCGCCGAGGGAAGCCGAAAGCATGGAAACCCCGGGAGTGCAGTATTGTCGCGCCGTCGCCTGGCTGCCGGAAAAAGAGACGACTAGGATGCGCCGCTGCGCAAGGCACGATTTCGCCCGATGATCGATGCTTATATTTGCAATACTAAAGCCCCAGACTCTGCTGGGGCTTTTGCTGTCTAAGATCGATGGTCGATCAGTACTTCGCGAGTACCGGGTCCGCCTACGTTGAACAGGTAGTTCACACCGACACGAACCGTGTCTGTACCGCTATTCGAGGCGAAGTGCCTGAAGGCAGTTGGAAACCCGCAGAGTCAAAGTCTCTGGAGACGCTATCAAATTGCAGATGCTGATACTCGACCTTGGCGGTCCAGTGCGGAGCAAATTGCCATTCGACACCCGCACCAGCTGTCCAACCGTTCTGGTTGCCCGAAGCCGATGCAGCCAGTCCGGTCAGATGTGACGGGGTCCCATCGCCGCCCGTGTCGCGCGGGGCTGAGAAGCGAGCCCTGGCCACGGCTGCGACTGCTTCTTGTAGGGCGGATTGTCGGACGGGTTTGCAGACCTTGATCTTACATTTGCGACCGAGGCCGCCAATCCCACTCCGCCAATGCCGACAATGTGCCGGCGGGTGAAAAACGACTTTCGCTTGTGGTCATTTGAGGCTCTCCAAAATCCGCAAAACAACCGGCCGCTCGACCTAACGTTCAGCCGCTTTCATTCGGGAACGCTTTACAAGTTCGCCCGTTGGCGTTTGCATTGGGAGGAGACCAGAGAGGGCGCCGAATTCAGTTGGAGCGGCAGTTATAGTCCGCGCGTGGGCGGGCGGCTTCGTGGTGCGCGACCACCGCAAAGTACCTAAACATTAGCGGAGGAGTGACACAATGGATGACCCTCATCAGGTGAATTCGATAATTGCAACTGCAATTCGCGAGTGTAGCGTAGAGCATCCGGATCACATGATTGCTCCGGAGCAAGCCAAACAAATGGCGAAATGCATTATTGCAGCGTTGAGCGACGCCGGGCTGGAGATCCGCCTGCATGACGGTCCATCAGATGCTCTGCCTTCGTAAACGTCGAAACGTCAGTAATCTGGGACAGTTTTCGCTCGCAAAGATTGCACCCAGGCCGGCCAAGAGACATTGAAACCAACCGGGCACGGAGTGCGGTGCCGCGATGAACCGCCCGAATTTTTGTATTCAAGGTGCCATGTCCGAGGTGGCACACTGAAGAATGCATCGGCGTGCCTGCTGATCGTTGCCGTTGTAGCTGTTCTAGACCGGACGCTCAGCCTTTTGTTAAAGGGAAATGTCCCGATCGGTGTTGAACTACATCGGGCCGACGTTGCCGGAATGAATGTTACGCGGCCCTCGTGACGGGGGCAACGGACTTGATCATCATGCGGTCGTGGTGAGCCTGAAGGGCCGCACGCAGAACCGACAATTGCTTATGCGCCTTCAATCGTCGGAAGCCCTTGTTGGCCTCGATCATGCCTGCCGTACTGATCGCAAGGCCATGCCGGCATCCCGCCAGCGTTTGACGTTGCGCGTGACGCGGCGAATGGTGCCCATCATGTTCTCGGCGATGTTGGTACAAGCGAGCGATCGTTGTTAGCTCCTTCGGCAGCTTCAATCGGACGACAGTCAGGA
>CAWILG010000041.1:0-14715 GCA_963836765.1 uncultured Alphaproteobacteria bacterium | reverse complement strand
CGAAAAAGTGCGCGCCGAGTGGGCCATGATCTGCACCGCCCACAACGTCCTGCAAGCTTGTTCACCCTCGCAACGGCTGCCTCTGAGCCGGCTAACCTGCCAATAGATGCCCGTCGCAACGCCTATCTGGACGGGCTCCTCAGAGCATTTTCCGCGCTGGTGGAAATGGGAAGGGGTTCCCTTGCCGGGGCAAATCATAATTCATGTTGAGGGCTGGTGATGGAGGCCAGCCCGCATGGCCAAACCGCTTTCGTCGGATCTTCGTCTTCGCATCATTCGGGCCGTTGAGGACGAGGGTATGAGCTGTCGAGGCGCTGCCAGTCGGTTCGGTGTGGCGCCGTCGACAGCGATCGAGTTGGTGAGCGAGTGGCGGAGCACCGGCGCCTGTGAGGCGCGTGTGCAGGGTGGGGACCGGCGCTGGGCTCGGATCGAGAGCCATGCGGCGGAGATCCTCGCCCTGGTCGGAGCCACACCTGATATGACGCTGGCCGAGATCGCCGACCATCTGTTCAAAACGCACGGTGAGCGCTTCGTGCCGAGCGTGGTTTGGCAACTCTTCGATCGCCGCAACATCACCTTTAAAAAAAACATCGCACGCCAGCGAGCAGGATCGACCGGACGTGGCCGCCGAGCGCGCGGCGTGGAAGGCGTCTCGACCTGAGTTCGACATCCACCGGCTGGTCTTTCATCGACGAGACGGGAGCCTTGAGCCAAGATGGCCCGGCTCTATGGCCGCTCGCCTTGCGGTCAGCGCTGTGTCGCAGCGCTCCCGCATGGCCATTGGAAGACGATGACCTTCGTCGGCGCGCTCAGGGCGACCGGCATGACTGCGCCGATGGTCCTCGACGGTCCCATGGATGGGCCGGCGTTCGAGGCTTACGTAACGCAGGTCCTCGTGCCGACGCTCAAGCCGGGCGACATCGTGACCGTGATGGACAATCTCGCGGCACACAAGCAGAACGAGATCGCCAGCGCAATCGTGGCGTGAGGCGCCAGGCTCCTCTACCTGCCGCCCTATTCGCCCGACCTCAATCCGATCGAAATGGCCTTCGCCAAGCTCAAGGCCGCCCTTCGCAAGGCGGCTGCCAGATCAATCGAGGCCTTGGTCCACGCCATCGCCGTTGCCCTTGCCGCCTCACCCTCAAGAATGTCTGAATTTCTTCGCCGCCGCTGGCTATGATCGTGCCTGATCAAAATCTGCTCTAGCGGCAAATGATACTGATCTGGTCGTAGCTTGTCGGACTTCGCGCCGAACTTCTCGCGTCGCAATTCGCCGAGAATGACCTCTAGCCGACGCCGCGCTTCCTCCCGAGCGCCGCCAGCGCCCCCTGATGCTCGCTCAAGGCAGTCTGCGTTTCCGCCAAAAGCGCCCTCAGGCGTTCGTTTTCGTCGCGCAGCGCCGCGATGCTCATGCGCTATTTCGAGCACACCGCCGCCGCATGCGCTACGTGCAAAATAGCTTAAGAGTTCATTCTGCCTCAGTTATCCCGCTGCCTGCGGACGCCGCGCTTCTTCCGGGCGGACCAACCTTTAATCCAGCCCCTCGAACAAGGCGGCGAACATCGCCGGCGACATGCGCATCACGCCGTCCGCAATCTTTGGCCATACGAACTTGCAACCCTCCAGGCGCTTGTGAACCAACACCAGGGCCCGTTCGATCCCAGACCAAAATCTTGATCCGGTCCGCGCGTTTCGAGCGGAACACGAAGGCCGCGCCGCTCGACGGGTCAAGACGAAGCATCTCTTGCACCTTCGCCGCAAGCCCATCGTGGCCACAGCGGAAGTCGATCGGCCGCGTCGCGATGTAAATCTTCAGATCAGCACCAGGAGCGATCATCGTGACCCTCGCACCGCGCGGATCACCTGAGACAGCTGCTCCCCATCTATAGCCGCGTCCGTCCGCACCACGACGTCGCCAATCACGATCTCAAGCTTGACCGCCGGAATATGGCGCTCCTCTAACGGCCCTTCCACAACCAGCGGCGCGAACGGCGGCTGCGAAGCCTCGCACGATGGCAATTCGCCTCGCTGTCGAAAGCGTCGTCGCCAATCGTAAATCTGCCAGCGCGTCGCCCCGTGCTTGCGCGCCACTTCCGACACCTGAGCGCCGGGCAGCAGAAGGTGATCTTCTCTGGGAAAGTCGTCCAGGTTTCCGCTCGCGCTTCTCTTCGACGCCCGTCATGAGCCGCTTCCGGTCAGCGATGCAGGTGTCGGTTCGCTCTTACGCCGACCTGCGCGATCGTGCGGTCCAGCGTCGTACGCCGCGGCGACGCTTGTGATCTTCTAGACGGCGTTGCGGCGGCGGGGGTGGCGGCGGAATTCGATGACCGGCAGATGCTCAACCATCTCATCGAGCGTAAGTTCTTCAGTAGCGGTCGCAGGCGGCTGCTCCACCGCCAGAGCAACGCCCGGCCTTCATCCGTGATACGCGACCCGCCCGGATCACGCGCGATCAGCTTCTGCCCGAAGATTCAGTGCTGGCGCCCGCTCAGCCCGACGGTTCATGCGGCCAGTCCACTCGGATCCGCAAGTGTAAAACAGAGCCAGGTCTGCTTGACGACGTCAAGACTGGCCCGGCCATCAGGCTGGCCGGCGAGGATCTTGAGTATCGACATCTGTAAGCTCACGCCCGCCACCGTACGCAACTAACAAACTATCGGCCTAAAGTAGCGAGCGGATCTGGCGTGTCTAGCGCCAATTTCTTTGAAAGCGGGTGTGTCACTTGCCTTCGCACGAACCGTGCTGTTGGGATGATGGCTGGGGATTTCAGCGTCCCCCAGACATCAGCGCTGAAGGCAGTGTATTCAGAGCCCGGCGGCGTATGGCCGGCGGCGCTACGGCGCCGGCGGCTCCGCACTGTCTCGCTGCGCACGCCGGCGGCGCGGCGTGCGCAGGCCCTCCAGGGGGCTCTCGATCTTGGCGATCGGTCCGATCGCCACGCGACTGTAGCGGGCTGTCGTCTCGGGCTTGGAATGTCCGAGCAACGCTTGAAATCACGCGAATGTCCTCGCCGCGCTCGAGCAGATGGGTCGCAAAGCTGTGGCGAAGCGGATGGAGCGAGACCGTCTTGCGCAGCGCCGCGGCTGCGGCAGCCTCCTTGAACAGCCGGCCAAACTGACGCGTAGTCACCGGCTGATGTTGACTGCGGCCTGGAAACAGCCAGTGGTGTTCGGGCGCGACGACGTTTTTGGATGCGGTCCGCCGCGCCTTCCACCATTGCCGCAACAGCTCAGAGGACTTCGGCGGGCAGCATCACGTGCCGGTCCTTGCGGCCCTTCGACTGCACGATGCGGATGATCATTTGCTCGCTGTCGATGTCACCCGCCCGCAGCCGCACTACCTCGCCGGCCCGCAGCCCGCAACCATAGGCCAGCGTTAGCATCGCTCGCGCCTTCAGGCTCGTCGCCATGGTCAGGACACGCTTGACCTCCTCAGGGCTCAGCACCGGCGGCAGCCTCTCGGGCTCCTTGATGTGCCAAACCTCGGCCGCCAGATCGTGGCGACGTAGCGTGACGCGGAACAGGAACCGCACCCCGGTCATGATCCGGTTGCGGTTGCAGATGCTCGTGCCGCTCTCGATCAGGTGCAGCTGAAACAGGCGGACCTCGTCAGGCGTTGCCGTATCGGGCAAACGTTTGAGCCAGGCGGCGAACCGCTTGCAGCTTTGGATGTGACTACGTTGCGTGTGTGGGTTGAGCTTGCGCGCAGCCATGTCCTCGATCATGCGCTGACGCAGCGGACTGACAGTGGTTGTGTCGCTCATGGGAGCTCCATCCTGAGTGAGGTTGACAACACCTCGATCTCAGGACGCGGCTCTCAAACCCGCCAGCGCTGTCCTCTCAACTGGCTTCCGGCCCCTCGGCTCTTGCCCCCGCGCAGCGGGCTGGAGCGCAGCGACTTTGTGCTTTGGCACGAACCGGACCAACAGCGATGTCCGCTGCCCGGTCGCCATCAGGGGCAAACCGGACATGGCGCGGACGGTCCACTTCGGTAGCGATTGACCCGGAACGGACCTCGCGTAGATTCGAGCAAAATCAAGAATTTAGCCATTGCCAATTCCACAATGGACATTATCGCGCGGCAGGGACGGCAAATTTTCCGCAAGAAACAGTTTAGACTCTACGGCGGATGTCGCGTCGAGATCGAGCGCGGCAATGCAAGAGTCCGTCTCGGCATGGATCATTGTATCCGACGCCAACAAGTCAGATCGGCAGATCAAGCCGAGGTTTCCAGAATGGCCGAAACAGCTCGATCTTCGGGCAGCGGTTCATCACAACCTTCAGGCCGGCCGCCTCGGCCAGCCGCGCGGCCTCATCATTGCGAACGCCGATCTGCATCCAGACCACCTTGGCGCCGATCCTTATGGCCTCCTCGGTGACGGCATAGGCCGCTTCCGAGGTACGGAATATCTCCACCATATCCACCGGCCGGTCGATCGCGCTGAGCGACGAGTAGACTGGCAGGCCACGGATCCGGCTGTCGGCTTCCTTCGGGTTTACCGGGATCATGTCATAGCCCGTCTCGTGAAGAACCCGCAGGACGCCGTAACTGAACTTCGTCGGGTCCGAGCTGGCGCCGACCATCGCGATGGTCTTCACTTCCTTGAGAATTCCAGCCAGATACTCTGCCGGATAAGTTTCGTCATGGTTCATAACCTGTCCTCCATGGATCCTGGCTGCCTGGCAGGTCAGGCTTCAATTCGTCAGGCCTGAGGGGGCTTTGGAACGGATTTCGATAGAGCTTGTCATGACTTTCAACGCCGACATCGAACGTGCAGTCGCTCTTGGGGCGCGCGATGCAAAGCAGCACATAGCCATCCGCCAGCTGTCGACCATTCAGCGCGACACCGGTACGCTGATCGACCGTGCCCGACAACAGCTTGGCGGCGCAGGAAATGCAGCCGCCATAGCGGCAACCATAGGGCAGGCAGACGCCCTGGCCTTCCAGGCTGTCGAGCAGGGGCTTACGCCGATCAACCGCAAAAATCTGCCCATTCCGGTTTGCCAGCGTTATGTCGACGGTGTCCACGCGCCTACGTCCATATGTCCGAGGTACAGTCGCCTCCCGGATAGCGCGTCTCGTGGCAGCGCGCCGGGCCCCCCGGCTCCTTGCCGAAATCAACAAAGAAGTCCCTATTGATCGACATGCCGCCATTCTTGGGGTCACAGTCGACCATCAGCATGCAGCCGCCGTTTTTGCGGATCTCGGGGTAGAACTGGTTGTCCCATGTCGAGAACAGCGAGGTGGTCACGTAGAGCCGCCTTCCATCGAGCGAGAGCTGGATCATTTGCGGCCCGCCGGTGATCTTCCGGCCATTTACCCGCGGCGCCTCGCCGAGCAGGCCGCCCATCCAGACTTGGCCGGTTAGAATTGGTTTAGACGGATCGGAAATGTCATACTGGCGCAAATCGCCATGCAGCCAGTTTGACAGGTAGAGAAAGCGGTCATCCATCGACAGCAGGATCACGCTGATCAGTCCGGGCACGGGAATCGGCCAGTCCGGGTGGCGCCGGTTTTCGATGTCGATGATCTTCTCGACGACCCACTCACCCTCCTTCTTGTACCAGTGGATGATGTTCGAGGAGAGCGCGGCGCCAACAAAGCCGTGGCTGCTGTCCGGGTTGTGGTGGAAGCGCACCTCCAGCGGGATCAGGCCGTCCTCGCCCAGATAGACCGTCTTCTCGACGCTTTTCTTCGCAAAGTCCCAGAAGTGGATTTCGCGGCCGTATTTGAGGTGGCCGACCTCCTCGAGATCGAAGCCCGGCATGAAGGTGTTCGGCGCCGCCCACTCGGTGGAAACCATGACGTTGTGGCGGGGTTGGTACCAGAAGTCGTAATTGAACTTCATTCCGGCCAGGTCATTCTCCCAGCGGCCGACGATGTTGAAGTCCTGATCGAGATGCAGGAACCCGCCGGGCGCTTCACCCTTCGCATCGCCGAGCATCGAGATGATGATGTCCGAGCCGAGGCAATGCACCGTATGCGGCGCCGACAGATTGGTCTTCGCCTTGATCTCGCGGCCTTCGATCACCTTGTACAGGCTTGGTTTCTTGGGGTCGGTCGCGCAGTCGACGATGTGGAGGTTGGAGCTGCGGACCCCGGGCACGATCAGATAGCGCCGTTCGCGGGTGGCGTCGCCATGGCAGGACGAACAGGCATTCCACCCCATGTGGTGCAACTCATCGCCGATGCCGGGCATCTCCAGCCGACTGATGACCTGGCTGTAGGTCGGGCTGTTAGGATCGGCGTCGATAGTCGCCAGGTAATCAGGCTTCTGGATGCCGGTGCCGATGTAGAGGGCGACCGTATACAGCAGCAATTCCCGCGGCGCCTTCATCGCCTCCGCCGGCGACGCATAGCCAGGACCGCAGCGCACCGGTGTGCAACACTCGGCCATGGAGTCCCTCCTGTTCGTGCCCCGGGGCATCAAGCCATCTTACGCTGGGATTGATGCGTCCGCGATATGGTTTTCGCGTTGTGCCATCAGGCTGAATTCTGCCTCAGGTACAATGCCAGATGATCACTGAGATCGCGGGCGTCGTCGCCGGCGCCATCGATCAGTGTGGATTTTCGGCGACGCACGAACTGGCACGCCCATCAGATATACGCCCTGAGATGAAACCGACCCCGCCGTCATGACGGACCATCCCCTTGCGATCGAAAACGGGAAGCTCGAGCCAGGAATAGTCGGGTCGATAGCCGGTGGCCCAAATGATTGTCCTGATCTCGCCATTGGCGAGATCCAGAGCAAGCGGCGGCGCTTCCTCGACCTCGGTCGGCGGCAGCCGGTGCGACGGCTCGACCATCTCGTCAAAGCCGTTCGTCTGCGCCCACTCGTCGATCAGGTTCAGGAGGCGGTTCATCTTGAGATCGGAGAGCGCGCACATGTTGCGCAACGATCCGGCGAACTGTGCCTTGCCGCTTTCAGTGATCCCTGCAAGTCGACCGACCAGCCTCACTCCGATCCCGGTGAGAGCATTGAGGTCGAGCGTCGATCGATCGGGTGTGCCGGCCAATTGCAGCGAAGGCACCCGCCGCGCCCGCCCGATGTCGTCGACCTGGTCATAACGCTCGTCGAGGATACCTGCGGCATCCATCCACCACTCCAGGTCCTTGCCTCGATACATTCGGGGAGCTCGAATATGCTCACCCACCGACAGCGTTACCGGGCGTCCGGAGCGGTGAATTTCGTTGGCAATCTGCGTTCCGCTCGAAGAAGCGCCAACCACCAGCACGCCGCCAGCGGGAAGCTGATCGGGATTTCGGTATTGCTGGGTGGTGAAAGTCGTCACCGACCGCGGCACGTGATCGGCAACACCGGGTACGCAGGCAATGTTGAACGCGCCCGAGGCAATGACCACCGTGCGGCACGACCAGTCACCCTGGTCGGTTCGCACCAGATATCCGGCCTCGGCGCGGCGTACTGACGTGACCCTCGTATGAGGCCGCACCGGTGCCGAAATCGCCTGGGCGTAGGCCGCGATGAAATCGATGACTTCGGGCAGCGTCCTGTAGCCATCGGGATCGGGCCCACGATAGCCAAATCCGGGAAGGCGGCTCTGCCAATTGGGGGTCAACAACCGGAGCGAATCCCAGCGCTCGGTACGCCAGGTATGGGCGACCTCTCCGCGCTCCAGCACCACATGATCGATCGAGCGCTCGCAGAGGCAACGGCTCATGGCCAGACCTGCGTGACCGGCGCCGATAACGACTGTGGTGACATGCAAATGGCGGTCGTTCTCAATCTGGTGCCGATAATGGGCCTGCTGCGGCTCAATCCACCACGACCGTGACATTCGTCGGGTTGGTCACGATGTCATAGACTGCCGATCGCTTCTGCGATTGCGCAACGAGAGCCTCGATGTCTTCGCGTTTTGCGTCGGCGTCGATCTTGTAGGTCACCTTGATGCCGCCGAAGCCATTGCGCACATCGTCGTCTATGCCGAGAATGCCTTGGAGGTCCATGTCCCCTTCTAGGGTCGCGGTGACCGAGCGCAGCTGAATGTTGCGGTTTGCGCAACCGCGGCGATACCTGCGGTCAGGCAGCTTGCCAACCCAACCAGAACGTACTCGACCGGCGTGGCACCTTTGTCCTCGGAGGCAAAAACCTCCGGATGATCAGCATCGAAGGTGAAAGTTTTCTTGTGATGCTGTTCCTGCCCGAGACCGTAAAACCCTTCGACCGTAGAATGACTGTGAGTGCCATTCTTCCATTCGCAGGCGGCGCGCCATTTGAACTGGGCAGCTTCAGGAGCTTTCGTCAGCGCTTCACGGGCGGCAAGCAAAGCTGCGACGTTCACGCCATTGTCAACCGGTCGCTCACCATCAGCCATGGGTGTCTCCTCATGTTGAAGCCTGAAAGGTTGCTATGGATTTCGGCCGCGAGCCTAAGGAAAATGCCTCCAAAGGAAATGTCCCAGCGATGCCGCATCCGGTCTCCAAGAAGAAAAATTCCATCGCCGCTCGTGGACAAAGAGAAAATAATTTTTGGCCGTGACGTCAGACCATGCGATCCCGGCGAGCAACCGCAACATTTTCGTCCGCAGCTCGACGAATTCCGCCGACGCCCGGTTGCGCTCCCGGCCCGGTTCACAGCGGAAAGCCGTCGTTCTTGTGGCCTATAGAAGTTGGTCCCGGAAATCTCGGAAAGGTTCAGCGACGATGACGCCGGATGACGAACTCAATATTGGTCAATACGGGTGCACTTCTGGTGGCAAATCTGCGGGGTGCGTTGGCACCTTTGAGACATGCCGACGGGCGCCGAGAATGTCCGGAGTTGGGCAACGACCGGAAGCGGCTGTCGGTGGCCACACAGACGCGATTGACCACTTCGGACATGCCGAGCTAATCGGGAATGGAAAACGATGGTTATTCTGGTACAGTTTCGTTTGTGAGGGTTTGATAGCTCCCCCGCTCGTTGATCGCGAGGCAACGATGCGCGCGGTGCTCTGCCACAGCTTCGACGGGATTAAGGCTCTGAGCATCGGCGAAGCCGCCGAGCCGGGTCCGGGCGAAGACGAGGTATTGATTGAGGTCCATGCCGCCTCCGTCAGCTATATGGATTACCTGATGATATGCGGCGGCTACCAACTTCGGCCGCCTCTCCCTTATGTGCCCGGAACGGACGCGGCCGGGACCGTCGTCGCAGTCGGTGGGAACGTTGAAGGCTTTCGTCCGGGCGACCGGGTCGCCTGCGAAGGCTGGTTCGGCGGTTTCGCGGAGCGGATGATTGCCAAGGCTTCAAGAACCACGCACCTTCCTGACAAGGTGGATTTTGTTTCCGGGTCAACTATTCTGCATGTCTACCTCACGGCCTGGTATGCCCTTGTCGAGCGTGCGCAAGTGCAAGCGGCGAAACGGTCCTGATAACGGGTGCTGCGGGCGGCGTTGGCTTGGCCTGTGTTGAACTCGCGCATATGCTTGGTGCGCGTGCGTCGCAGCGGTTGGGGCGGCCGCAAAGGCCCCGGTCGCACGTGACTATGGTGCCGAAAACGTCATCGACTATTCCTGCGAGGATGTGCGCGAGCGCGTCAACGCGCTTACCAGCGGCAAAGGACTTATGTCTGTGTAGATAATGTTGGTGGACCACTATTCACTACCCTCGCTCGCCTCATGCGCTGGAATGGAAGGCTGATGCCGATCGGTTTCGCCAGCGGCGAGATCCCGTCGCTGCCCATGACCTGCCCCGCTGAAGAATTTTTCAGCTCGTTGGGGTCTTTACGGGTGCCTGGGCAGACAAGTTTCCCGACGATGCAGCATCAGCGGCCAACAGGCTTATGGCCCTCGTCGGCGAGGGTAAGCTACGTCCGCACATCGACCGTGTGCTTCCGCTCGAGCGGGCCGCCGAAGCCATGAGCGCCGTCGCGGAGCGGAAAGTCCAAGGACGTACCGGCTTCGGGTGAAATGAGGGGATGCGCGATGGATGCCTTTCATGCAAAGCCGATTGAGAAAGTCCAAGAGATTTCTGCGATCACCTACGGCTTTATGGCTTCCAGGCTCTTCGCCGCGCTCGAGTTCGATCTTTTTACTCACATCGCACTGGTGCAGATTTATGGGCGCGCTGGTACAGGCAACTCGTATCCCGGAGAACCGCCTGCAGACTCTGCTAGCGGCGCTGAAGTCATTGGGGCTGGTCAGCGAGGCTGGCGACCGTTTCGCCAATGCTCCTGCGACGTCGCGGTACCTTGTGGCAGTACCCCGGGCGATTTCCGGGACTATGTCAGATCTTGTCAATGGCGCCTTCCAATACGAAGCCGTTTCGCCACCTCGACGGAGCTTTGCGTGGAAATCGGATATTCCCTGATAAAGGAACTTACGAAGGCCTGGTCTATGAAACCGGCATAGGCCCCGAGCAGTTCAGCTCAGCGCAGCATTCGGGCTCACTCGGACCAGCACGGCTCATGGCCAAGCGCGTCAACCTCAATGGCCGCACCAGGTTGCTGGATGTGGGGGGTGGCAGCGGCGCCGACAGTCTCGCTTTTTGTGCCGCCAACCCACGGCTTTCGGCCACGATCCTCGACTTTCCGCAAACAGTCGACACGGCCAAACGATATGCGCGGGAAGCGGGCTTCACCGAGCGGATCGCGCATGTCGCCGGCAATGCGATAACCACAGATTGGCCGAGCGGACACGATGTCGTTCTGATGTCCTATGTTTGGAGCGCGGTTGGAGCGAACGATATTCTGGAATTGGCGAAACGTGCCGTAGCAGCGCTACCACCGAGCGGTTTGGTCAATGTGCACGACTTTATGGTCGATGACGCCCGTGAGGGTCCACCTTTTGCCGCATGGTATTTATTAGGCGGCGTCTTCGATAACCCAACCGCCGTATGCCTCACCCCAGCTTATGTCGAAGAAATATTGCGCAAGACCGGGTTCGAGGTCGAGCGAACGGAAGTTATGATCCCTGGCATTACAATGCTGACGAAGGCGAGCAAAGCTGCTTAGAATTGGCCCGTCCCTATTTCCCTCAAGGCGCATCCGACGTCCGTTGATCGGCACTTTTGAGACATGCCGACGGAAGCCGAGAACGCCTGCTTATTGGGGTAGATCGGAAGTGACTTATCAAAGGTCAGAACGACGCGACTGACCCAAAGCGGGACTCCCACTGCTTGAATTTACTCGCTAGGCTGAGAAGAGAAGATGAAATAAAACGCGCTCTGCTAGGTGTGCCCTCATGATCTCGGCTGAACTGTTAGACCGCGTTAAATCAAAGTTGGGTCTGCCGAGCATGCCCAGCCTCGATCTCGCTGGATTAAACAAGATTTACGCCGCCGTATCCAGGCCACGTTCCGAACGACAACATTCAGAAGCGTATCTGGCTTGCGGGTGATAAGTCACGGCCGGTGACAGGCGGAGAGCCGACCCAGTTCTTTGAAAACTGGTTAGTCCATGGAACGGGGGGCACCTGTTTTCCCGCTAATGGCGCGCTTTGCGAGCTACTGTGCGCGCTCGGCTTTGATGCTTGGCGAATATTGGGATCGGTGATGATGGAAGGCATCGAGCGCGACGGGAACCATGGCACAGTGCTCGTCAGGATCGAAGGTATTGACTATCTGGTCGATGCCCCACTTGCCGCCTTCTCGGCATTGCCGCTGATCGTGGGGCGCACTGCTTCGACCGGCGAGGGAATTCACGACATACAAGCCGTTCCTCGCGGAGAAGATTTCGACGTTAAATGGTATCCCGGCTCGAATCGCCAGACACCGATGGTCACGCGCCTCGATCTTAAGCGTGGGCCTGTGGATCATGGCGTATTCCTCGCGCAATACGAGTCTCTCCGCGTTGCGAGATCGTAGGCGCTCGCCATTTAACGATGCACTCTTTATCGGCCGTCACTTCTCAGATCGTATTCTCAATGTCGTTGTCGTACCCGGACGCAAATCTCCGCGGACAACGTCGCCAGAAAGCGCGAGATCACTTTAGCAGAGCGGGCGCAAATCCTTGCCGATGAATTTGGAGTTTCAGCCGAAATTATTAAGACAATCCCGCCGGATGAGGAGGCCACATTATGATCCGCGAGGGTTCATTCGAAGATGCAGTTTGCATAAATCAACAATTCTGCACCGGAGATTCGACAAATCCCGCAATTGCAATAAGTTAGCTCGTGTAGAGTAGGTGCAAAATGCCGACCAAAGTCGCATATTGTGCAGGTTTTCGGATGCCGGCATGCCGAGACTATCCCCACGCTCCGACGGCCGGCGTCCGAAAAGCGCCAAGGCACGAAGTCGCGGGAGGTAGGGCACCGGCAGAGCAGCGAGTGCTATAGGGATTTGCAAGAGGTGCTCGACTTAGGAAATTCGAAGAGTGGCTCCCCCGAAGCGGGCAAACAAAGCGCAGCCTATAGACTATTGAATGCTAGCGACGCATTGTCCGCGCATCGGATTGTTGCTTGCAACTAAGTGCCATTCCTTGTCGGGTCACGCTAAGGCGATTCGCGGGCGGACAACGATCCGTTCACCGAGCCTTTGATGAACCCCAATGGAGAACCCATATGATAGTTGCTTATGGCCGCGCCGCATCTGCCATCTTGGGCGTGGTGCTTCTGGCAGGGAACACTCTGGCTGCCCAAGCTGCGCCGGTTTATGTCGTCGACGAAGTCGAAATCACCGACGCCGCCGTCTACAAGGGGTACGTTGAACGTCAGGTGCCGCTGATCAAGGCGGCTGGTGGCAAATTTCTCGCGCAAGGTGGAGCGACCACCGCGATCGAGGGTACCGTGCCAGCGCCCCGTGTTGTTATCTACATGTTCGAGAGCGCCGAAAAATTGCAGGCATGGCGGGATGGGCCCGAACAAAACGAGCTGATCGCACTCCGAGATCGGTCGTCCCATTTTCATTCTTACGCTGTTGAGGGACTTCCGAACTAGCCAACGCTGCCCCCCTTTTCCACATAGGTTTTGCAGCGGCATCAGCTGTCAGCGCTTCTCCGAACCCTTTCGTCTGAGCTTGGGCCCTTAGCCGAATTGCGAGGGAGATTTAATCCTGTCGGCTTCCGAGGGCAGAGCAGACATGGCATGCCTTCGTGGGGGATGGGATCAAAGACTCGCCCTAATCGCACTAACGCAACTGCGAGGCAGTTTCATCGATTGCAGGAGGGAGCGAGACTGAGTTTGCGCAAAAGCGACCCGACGCCATCGTACTGCAGTCTTGTTATCTGCCACCTTCACAGCGGAACGGCTCGACGCAGTTCCGCCACTTCCCCTGACGGCTCCAGCTTGGGCTTCGCACCCTTAGCTCGCGTATCGTGCGGATCGTGCCAATGACGGGGAATGAAGTCGGGGATCCGAGAATTGGCCACCTCTCTGGGCGGAGACTGAGCGGGTAATGGAGGTTCGACAGGGGACGTGCACCATCAGCCGGTAGCCGTCGTGCTTGATTTCGTGGACCCACAGCGGGCCGGAGGGCGGTCGTTCGACCCTGGTCGGCAGGCATGGCGGGATAAAGCCGGAGGGCTGCGGCACGATCACGATCGTTTCTCCTCAGCGAGGAGGCTGGATTTTCCCTGTTGATCAATGATCGCGCCGTTTCCGCCGGCTGGCTTCGGTCTGCGACCTGGTATTCGTCTTCGGTCGCGTTGCGGTCGGTTGCTTGCCGGGTAAGCACCAGAAGCCGTGCCTGTCTTTTTTGTAGCCGCTGGTACGAAGCATCTGCTCGAGCCGGGCCTGGCGGGCTTCCGTGAAGTAGTCGTCGGGATCGTCGGTCATGGGTTAACCCGTCCCCATCGTGGCTGTTCGAACTTCGGCCGCACGTCGGCACCGCGTCGACCGCAAGCGGTACAGATGAAATTCGGCTCCATGTCGCTCAGCCGGACGCCGTCCGCCCAGCCATCGGCATTGGCTTTGGTGTGGTGGCCGCAGCGGTGACGGCAGTAGATCAGGACGCCACGCACGCCCATCTCGTGGAAGGTGACTTTCTGAGGGGAGGGGGCCATAGAACAACTGTCCTTGAGGACAATGCCTCTTGAGACAATTGTGGCCGGCGGGGTCGCCGCGATTTTATCGCCGGGCCGGGTACCCACAGGTCGCACCGTGGGCACCCGGCGGCTCCTGACGAGACGGCCCCGGTGGTGATGCCCGGGGCCGTCTTTTGAGAGCTGAGCGAGCGCGACCCCCCGGTAAGACGGATTTCGAACATCGAACTTGCGCGTAAGCGCGATTTTCTCCGCACGGTGACGCCCGCGCTTTTGGCGGATGGCCTTCGTATCGAGGGCGGCATCTGACCCGTTCAGGCAGCGGCGGTTTTGGGGAAGTTGAAGGGCAGCAGGTCGGTAATATCGGCGTCGCCCGCGCGCTGAGGCAATTCGGTGAGGACGTGGCGCAACCAGGCTAACGGCTCGACGCGTGAGGCGCGGCAGGTCAGCATCAGACTGTAGACGACGGCACTGGCCCTGGCTCCCTCGACGGTGTCGCTGAACAGCCAGCTCTTCTGCCAGTGGCAAAGATTCTGATATCGCGCTCCAGGAGATTGTTGTCGATCGGCATCCTGCCGTCTTGCGTGTAGCGCGTCAGATATTCCCATTGGTTCAGGGTGTAGGATACGGCATCGCCCAAGCTTGCTGTCGGGCAAGACCTTCGGGGCGATTTGATCGAGCCATTCCTTGAGGGCGTTCAGGACGGGAATGCTGTGTTGCTGGCGGAAGCGGCGAATGCATTGATCTGGCGTTTCGCCTCTGTCTGGTTTTTCGTCCCGCGCCTGCCTTTCAACCCGGTAAAGCT
>CAWILG010000040.1:0-9401 GCA_963836765.1 uncultured Alphaproteobacteria bacterium | reverse complement strand
AATCAATGGAAAGCTGACGGGTTGTGTATCACATCCAATCCACCAGCATTCAACAACAGGCGCATCATTATCGAAATCGCTGCGAGGCTGGGTAAGCCGACGATCTATTGGAACACGATCTTCGTAGAGGACGGCGGCCTCATCTCGTATGCTGTGAACTTTCAGGACCTTGCCCGCCGGGCCGCAATCTATGCCGCCAAAATCCTACGCGGGGCAGCTCCGGGAGAATTACCGATCGAGCAGCCAACGAAGTTTGAACTTGCCATCAACCAGCGTACTGCGAAAACGCTCGGCATTGTGTTTCCGCAATCGATCTTGTTACGCGCAGACCAAGTGATCGAATAGCGTCCGTCGAAGAGAGCTTTTCGCCTTTTGACCAGCCGGCGCAGAGCGGAAAACATATACTCCCATTGAGCTTTTCAGCTTTTGGACCCACAAGAGACATGAGCCCCCTTCCTCGGCAATGGGCTCGGTTGCATGCTGTCGCGGTGTAATTCAGATTGGCGGCCTCGCTGTGCTCGTCGTCGCGTTACTCAGGGAGCCCCGCCAGTCTCAGTCCATCCAGCACTCTTTCCATCTTCCTGTTGAATGCGGCTGTTCCGATCGAGGGCTTGAAGCTTTTCAATGTTGTCTGCGGCCACAGCTTGAGGTAGTGACCCAATGCCTCGCGTGCCTCTTGCTCCCGGCCAACCAAAGCATAGGCCGAGGCAAGATAAGCCACAGGGTGTGCCGCATCCGGCGCCTCAAGTGCCGCGCGTGACAACCACTCGATCGCTTTCTGATCCTGCCCCTGCATGAGATAGACCAAACCTGTTCCCAGCAGCCAGCTCCAGCGCAACTGCGAATCCGGCGCTAGTCGATCGGCTTCGAGGAATTCGGCAAGAGCCTCGTCAAGCTGGCCCATCATTAGCTTGTCATATCCGATTTCCTTGTGGGGAAACATGTACTCGGGGAAGCTCTGAGCAAGTTCGCTGCATGCTTTAATGGCAGCTTCGAACTGTTGCATCGAACGCAGGATTTGACATTGTGCGCCGCGCACGCGCATGCTCCTCGGTGCAATAAGGAGGGCATCCTGCAGCGCGAGATCGGCTGCGCGAAGGTCGGCAATCTCATCATCCGACCAATGGTTCAGCACACCGCCCACAATTGCAAAACTCAACTTGGCCAGAGCTTCTGCATTTTGACGATCGAGGTCGACCGCCCATTGCCGCAGCGCGCGGACGGCTTCATAACCCTCTCGAGAAGTCATACGAATCTTTTCGGAGATCTGGATCAGCCTCGCTGCTGTCTCGATATCTGTTCTGGTCCGTTCGGATTGTGCGGATCGCGCGAAATAACTCCAGGTCAGAACGCCGAGACATAAAACGCTCATTGCCGCAAAGACTCCTATGGTCGCTCGTGGAACAAAGAAGCGGCGTGACTGAAGCGGCGCAGGCGTGACCGGGGATAGCGCTTCCGAACGGCCGTAGATCATCTCAGTGCCCGGCACCTGCCACGCAAGCGGGCTCTCGGTGGCCTGGTGGACGTCGATGGTTTCCACGGCGTGGTGTTCCGAAGAGTTCGCGGACGACGCCTCAGACGGCTCGCGCTTCTCCCGCACTTCGCCAACAAAACGAATACCCTTGCGAGGCAGGGTTCTGATCAGACGCTGCTCGGTTCCGCTGTCACCGATGGCGCTACGCACGGCGTTGATGCGCGTGCTCAGCGCCGATTCGGACACGATGCGGCCGCCCCAGATCGACGCGATCAGTTCGTCCCGGCTAACAACGTGCTCGCGCTGACGAATCAGGTACACTAGAAGGTCGAAGACCTGTGGCTCGATGGCAACCATGGTTGCGCCAGAGCGCAGCTCGCGCCTATCCGGGTCGAGAGCGTAATTGTCGAAAATATAAAGCAAATTCAAGGCTCCCGTCGCCTGAACGGTCATCTATCACGCTTCTAGCGCAGCTTCGCCAAACAGAAATAATCAATTTCATAAGAAAAAAATAAGGTGCCCTGAAGGCATCGCGAGAGGGCTTCTGGCATGCTCAGCGAATATGAAGCAGGAGGTCGTCATGACCGCTATTGCACAGGCCTTGTCACGCGCCTTTCAATCAGCCGATGAATTCGACGCGCTGAAGCAAGTTGCGCTTTTTTGTGGAGTCGGCCTTCTGGTGTCTCTGCTTTGCATGACTTATGGCCTGGACCTTAGCCCGGGCTTCTTCTGAGCGTGCGGTGGAACGGTCCGGTGACAGCCCCGGGCGCCGATCTACCCCGATCGGGAGAGGCGACGACATCAATCATTTGATGGCTTGCTCGATCAACTGAAAGTCTGCGCAGGAGGCGAAAGATGATGCGCCTTGTTAGGACTTTGGCGGCTTTGCCCGCACTGGCGCTTGTCGCGCTTCCCGCCCATGCGACGACATTCACCGCCGGCGAGTTCGTCACATGGTCACAGGTTGCTTGGGGTGACGACCCGACTTCCGGTGACATCTCGGGCGCCCTCGAAATGAATTTCAACTCGCTCTTTGCCCCGTCGCAGTTGCTGCAAGTTGGCATTCCCGGCCCGGCCGGATTCTCCCTGATCTTCGACAGCGCCGACGCCGTGATAGCCTACCTGCCGGCGAGCGGCACGCCCGGCCCGCTCACCGCTTCTCTTCTCGACCCAGTTACGTCGGTTTCCGGCGCTTTGGGGGGCGAGGTCGTCGCGGCGACGCTCAACGTTCTCTTCTCCGATCAAGGCCTGCTAGCGCACCCGGCTGGCGTTGCGTTCGCCGACCTCCGGTTCCAGAATCTCGCATCGCTCGGCGCCGCCGAATTAGCCCCCGGTGTCGGCCCCGAGATCGCGGAACTCAACGGCATGTCGGTGCGGGAAGCCTTGTCCGAGGCCGATCTGGTGCTCGGCGGCGCCGCGAGCCCGCTCACTCCGGAAGACTTGTTCGTACTCCTGAGCTTTACGGCCCGTGCCTTCCTGGGCGGCGAACTGGAAGGAAATGCCGACACATTTCTTGCGCTTCCGCCCTCGACGAGCGCCGTCCCTGAACCACCCACGTGGGCAATGATGCTTCTTGGCTTCGCGGGCATCGGCTTCATGGCCTATCGGCGGAAATCCAAGCCTGCATTGATGGCCGTCTGATCCCCGTTCATAGGGTTTGAATTGAAAAGTCGCCTTCGGGCGGCTGTATCATTGACTGACTTGTAATCCCACTTCCGCCTGTGTGAAGGTTTTCGGATGCCGGCCCCATGAAGGTGGCGGCGCGCGCACGGGGCCGGCGTCCGCAAACCTCCAGGGGAGGAAACCGCGGGATATTGGGCGAGGTGGCGCGTCAGACGCGGTGGCGATTTGTCGGCTGTGGCACTTTTCGGACATGGCGCGATGTCCGAGTTCAGTCCGCTTTCGGGGGTAAAGCAGAAGTTGGACTTCGGGGCTGACGGGGCAGCTTTGACCCAACTGCGACATTGGCAGATGATCGTGCGACGGTGCGCAAGCGGCAGCCCCGCCGCGTGAGTGACCGGCTACCCGCCTGTCAGATGATCTTCGATGTTATTGGCGACCTCTTCACACACCGACGCCAACTCAAGCAGCTCGGTTTTGACAACCGGATCGTCGGCCTGCTCGGCAAGTTGCCGATACTTGGCCGCTTCGTCCCGTAGATAGTCGGGCCAATCCATGCTGCACAGTCCAACGAGGCGGGCGCTCGGTCAAAACGGTTCGCCCAAGCGCGAAACTAAAGAACAGGCCATACTGCCGTTACCATTTATCCCCGCTAATGACCGGGCGCGCGCAAGGCACGGGCCGGGTGTACGGCATCGATCAAACCAGCCGCAAGGCCAACTGCCGGGTCGGACCGGTGAAGCTGACGACGAATTCTCTGATGTGCTCGGGGACGGCGGTGCCTTCGATATCGCAGCGGGTTTGAATTTCGAAGGCGATATATTCTGAGACGTCCTCCGACCAATGCTCAAGCGTGTTGAAAGCGACAACACGGATCGGGTCGTTGAACTGCCCGGACATGAGGTCGGCGATGATAGTTTCGAGGTCTGTCCGCTCAACTTCGGTTTCACGGTAAACAGTGCCCAGTCCGCCGAAGCGGTCGATTACGAGGTAGACGGTTTGATCCGCGCCATAGGGCACGATCCTCGGCGTCCAGCCGGTGCTCGGCATACCCACCTCCTACGCAGCACTCCGACATTTAAACACGAAACCGGAAATTGTTCCTGCTCAAAAGAAAGGCCCCCGGAGATCGCGCTCCGGGGCCTCGCGACCGTGCCGGGTACATCCACCCGGACAGCTTTATGGTAGCGTCACCACCGCCGATGATCGGAAAGGATAAAGCCATGAGCATTATCCCGCATCTTGCGATGCTGGGCTTGGTGGCAACTCTCAGTTCGCCAATCCATCAAAAACATCAAATTGATCTCAAGATGACTTCTCCTGACGGCATCCAGCGCATCAATCAGCTTTGGCTCGTGACCTTCATCGACGAGGCCGGTCAGGAAACTGTCGCTCAGGCCAAGCTAACGAGCGGTGAATACGCGCCGTTGATCGCTGCCGATGCTGCGCGGCTCGAAAGGTCCGGTTCGTCGCCAGCGGTCTGGCGAAAGCCAACAATGTGAAAATGCGCGTTATCAAATTAACCAATCGCTTAGACATCGAGGAAATCGCGCCATGAGCGGTTGACGACGCGGAACAGCGCGATGATCGCGGCTTGGTTCGTGGTAATGCTATAGAGGTTACACATTAGGATTGTTTCTTTGCGCCACCTAAAGCTTTGGGGGAAGACATGATTGATCAACGTACTGCGCCATGGGCGGCTCTCTTATTGCGCGTGACCTTGGGTTCACTGTTCATCGCTCATCTGTATTGGAAATTCGCCATACTCCCGGGTGGCCTAAACACGTGGTGGTCAAACTTTGCTACAAACGGGTACCCATCCATCACACCATGGTACTGCATATCGGCGGAGTTTCTGGGTGCGATCCTATTTATCCCGGGCATTTGGTCGCGTTGGATAGCGCTGTACACGCTTCCTTTGATCGCTGGGGCAGCCCACTACTGGGCAATTCGGAAAGGATTTTTCTTTGTTGGAGCGGGCGCTGAACTGCCCGTCGTCTGGTCGGTCATGCTTGTGGTCCAAGCTTTGTTGGGTGACGGGCCTTATGCGCTAGTCCCGTCGTCCTCTGCTCGCATGCAATTGAAGTTCGCACCGCTCGCTCGGCCACCACGTCGAGGGCGGATCGCTGGCTGAAATCTTGCTGGTGCGCAACGCGACCAAATGGCTTCGCTTATAGGAATAGCCGCGCATTTGTGAGCAGTCGCGGCAGCGCATGTACCGTTCCAACTCATGGACCGGCGTTGTCTTCGGTCGCCGCACGATGTCGAGGGCAACCGTCTGATGCGTGTTGCAGCCGAGGCATTTCACTTCGAGATAGCGATAGCCCGCATTGATCGCGTCGCCGAGCGTGGGGGATGGCTGCGCCGGTCCCTGAAAGCCCAGCATGCGCTTGTTCCACGCCTCGCAGGCGAGCCGGTCGGCGTCCCTGCGTGCTTCCGTCGCCCGCTCTGCCGCCGCCCGGACCGATGCGAGCCGTGGTCTCACGTGATCTGGTGCCCATGGCGAGAGGATCGCCGGGCCGCGCGGGGCAGGCAAGCCGCTACGGATAGCGGCTCATAGCGCGCCGGGCACAACGGAGACGGCTCTGCGACTTGACTGGCTCCAACTTCAAGCCGCGCGGCGCGCGCGTCGAACCTTATGGCCCACGAGTTGTACGACATTGGGCGGATAGTCAGCCGGTTCGGCAACGACAGGCGCGGGAAGCGCGACCGGCGTGAGCGCCGGTTCTGCCAACGGCGCTTCAATCTCCATTAGAAAATAACGGCCCTTCAGCGTGATCTGCCACCCGCTAGGGTCTCGCAGCACGTAGCCGCTGGAGAAAATGTTCAACTCGGGCGCGCGTGCAGCCAGCCGTCTCATCCTTTGAGACCAATCCTCGCCACTGCAAGTCAGGATCGCAACGTAGCGGTTCAGGTCCGCAATCGACGCTCGCCCTTCCGGGTGGCTCGCCAATACCTTTAAAACTGTGATCTGTAAACTCATGCCACGCCCCGCCAACACAACAGGAACCGCAACCCAATATGGCTGTCAGGCTATTACCGGAGGTGACGTGGGTCCATCTGCTGCAAGGCAACTTCGCCAAGTTCTGGCCATCAGCGCTATATTGGCAACAGGGATGGAACTTCTGTCATTGCACCATCCGCCTGCGCGCTGTCTCGATCATCGCCTCGAATTCCGCGAGGAATGCCGTCGCGTCTGCATAGTCCAGCGTCGGGCCGCCGCCAGCACCCATGAGATAGACTTCGATCACCGACAGGAACGTGTCGCCGTGCAACTTGCCGCGCCACGCCGCGTCGACGTTCGACAGATTGCACATCGTCACGAACGGCACCTCATCGACCGTCGCCGCGATCCGCTGCAAGCACTGGTCATGCTGATCGATGGTGCTGACCGGGTTTGCGACAGCTTGCGCGATCATCTCACGCAGTTGCTCGATGAAGCGGTCGGTGCGCTCGATCTGTTCGCGGACTTCGGCATCTGTCATCTCGACATCGGTCATCATGTGGCGGCATCCGCTGGTTCAGCCGCTTGATCCGCCAGCTTGTTCGCGGCATCAGCGATGGCGATCCGCGTCTTGAACACCATTGCTCAAGGCGGCGTCTGGTCCGCAAATCGCCAAGCGGCGCACACTGCGCAGGCATGGGAGGACAGGAACGTCAGAAACAGACCGACCACGGTTTCGACAAGGGCTTCATGGTCAGTCACCAGCATCAGCACCTTTCTCTTTTCCATGATCCTGACCTGTAGCAGTTCGGTCTTTGCCTTGGCGTGCGCTGCGTCGGCCTCCGCGCGCGGTGACTGCCGCCGCTCACGCCGCAAGTATCGCAGGTAGGCAACGCGGCTCTGATCGAGCGGGAAGCCGTCACCCTGCCGCTGGATCACGCCATCGGTTTATAGCTTGCCGATGTAGGTGCGGCTGCAATCGAGGTGCTGTGCCAGTGCCGACGCAGTGACGGTTCTGGATCGCCGTCGAGAGATATCCTTGGCGATGGGCGGGCGATCAATGCCAGCGGTCTCAGCCATCGAGGTTCGCTCCTGTTGCGTCGCGCCAAGGATAGCTCACTTCCGTCTTCGGCGGCTTAGCGGACATGGGCGGACCTGCTGCTGGCCTGCTCTGAGGAAGTCCGGGCGGGAAGTCAGTAGACTATCACCATGTACCAGCCGTTTCGCAGAAATATCCGGAAACAGAAGTCTGCACGTCTGATGTGAAGCGGTTCACAAAATGTGTCTTGACGATGAAGCTATCGTTTGCGGATCACTCGAAAGGTAAATCGATGCCAACGTCGCTACACGAGAACCGGAAGGATTATCGCCTTGGCTGGACCGGCATGGTCGGGATTTTCGTCGTTCCAGTGATTGTCGTGATCGCAGTGGTGGCTATGCTAGTCCTAGATCCGCGCGCGGCGACCCAGATTTCAAATGCTGTCGAGGCAGAGGTTGGCATCGCTCAGGTCCCCGTTCCTGCGCAATCGCCACCATCTTCAGTTATCGCGGCAGTCAGAGCGAAATAGCGACTGCAATCGATTCATCCCGCACCAGCTTTCGCCGTCCCTAAACCTCGCCCGTAACTGCAACCACGCATTTTCTCGCAGCAAATACCCTCGATAATCACGGTCGCGCGGTCCCGGCACCCTCCGACGCTCTCCACAGTACCTTGCCGACCCTCTCGCGGAGGGCCGCCATCTTGCGGAATGGCCGCCATCGTCAGACGGTCACCGCCAGCGCGGCGCCACCGCGAACCATGTCTTGCCAGAACGCCGGGAAAGCGAAAAAATTTGCGCCTGTCCGGGGTTCATATGGGGAATTCCGGCGTCGGTTCGGGGTTCATATGGCGGAACGCGCAGGAGGGGACTGTGAACAGGTTCGGCAAAAGCTTGATCGCGGTGGTCGTTACACTGGGCGCAACACTATGGTCGGCGTCTTCTTGGGCGCAGTCGCTCAAGGTCGGCAGTCATGAGCCTTGGGTTGTTCAAGACATAGGTTCTAATGGGCCATCAGGACTCTTTGTCGACTTGGTAAACGCCATCGCCAAAGACGCGAGCCTAAAGGTCGATTATCAGGTCATGAAGTTTGCCGACCTTATCCCTGCGGTGACTACCGGCAAAATCGATCTAATCGCCACCATGATGGCGATTACGCCGGAACGTAAGCAGCAAGTCGACTTCAGCATCCCGATTTACAATCCACCAACTGAAGCCGTTGTCGTCCCGGCGAGCGACATGGCATCTTACAAAGCGCTGACGGCCCTTCAGGGTCTTCCGGTGGGTGCGCAAAAGGGAAGCATCCAGCTTGCGCTTTTGCAAAGGACGGGCGGCTTCTCCGAAATCAAGACCTACGACTCGGTAGATGATGCTTGGGCGGCAGTCGCTTCAGGTGCGGTCAAGGCGGCTGTAACAGCCGGCCCAGACACAATTTATGCTGCCAAGCACGGTCGGCTTCCGAATGTGCGAATTGTCACTTCCTACCAGTCACAGTCGTCAAAACCTCTGGTCGGAATCGGTATGCGGAAGGGGAATGCCGAGTTGCTTGGGAAAATCAACAACTCGTTAGCCAAACTCGAAAGTGACGGCACCGTCAAAGCGATCTTCGCCAAACATGGTCTCGATGATTGGACGCCGCCGAAGTAGTCCCTAGCTAGGAGGAAAAGCCGATGATGAAGATCCTCGCCATCGCGTGCGTAGCCGTGCCGGCTATCGCGGTATCTGCCATCGCACAGCAGCCTGCCATCAAGCGCACCGTCCTTCGCAGCATCGATTTTCCCGCAGGCTATACCACCGTGACGGCATTTATTGAGGTCGCGCCGGGCGCTTGCTCGGGCCGTCACACCCATCCGGGGATCGACAGCGGTTATGTCATACAGGGCGACTTTGTGCTCAAAATCGATGGGAAGCCCGATCAGACCTTTAAGGCGGGCGATTCATTCGAGACGTCGCCCCAGACGATCCACGACGGTTGCTCGGTATCGGGCAACAAGCTGGTCGACACCTTTGTCATAGAGAAAGGCAAGCCGCTGGCATCCCCGGCGCCCTGATCCGGCGTCACCGCGACGGGCAGGCGTCGGCGTCGAGGCCATTAGATTAGAAGGCGCTACAGCGCGCCGACAGCGCAGAGCTACAGGACAGCGGGTCACCCCGCGCCAACGCACAGGCAGGCCAGCGCCGCGATCTGCCGGGCCATCGGGCGAAGCCCATGCAACGGGGCTGGAAATCTCGCCGGGACACAAGCAGGACACGCGCCAGAGGCGTTTTCCACAACATATTCAAAAGACAACAGTTTTTCAGACTTCTTGGGCTAAGTATCTCACCC
>CAWILG010000039.1:0-138530 GCA_963836765.1 uncultured Alphaproteobacteria bacterium | reverse complement strand
ACAGGGGTTCGATTCCCCTAGGGAGCGCCAATATTTCCATCATTCAGAATAAAACTGCGAACTCTGCGGGACCCGTAAGCAGCCGGACGATCATTGACTGATTCTGTACGGTGCTGTACGGTTGTTTTCGGAGACAAGCATGGTAGACCTCATCTTGCGCAAAGGCGCGGAAGAAGCTCGCAATCAGCTTCCAGATCTTCTTGAGGCAGCCGAAAAGGGCCGCTCGACGATCATTACCAGACATGGCCGTCCGGTTGCAGCATTGGTGCCGATCGAGGCGTATGGCGCCGCCATTCGCCAGCAGCCGCTGCTGCCCGTCGTAGGATCCGGTCGCGGGTTATGGGGAAAGAATAGTACCCGTACGCTTCGAAAGCTGCGCGACGAATGGAGCCGCTAGATTTTGGGGATCTACCGGAAGATGCGCTGGTTCTGCTCAATTCGGCACCCATCATCTACTTCCTCGAGGGGCACCCGAAATTCGGACCGCGCTTCAAGCCGCTCTTCGAAGCCCATGGAACTGGGCGCCTGCGCTTTGCCGTAACGACCATCACGATCACCGAGGTGCTGACCGGGCCCCTCCAGGCAGGTGATGACGCGCTCGCGCAGCGTTACCGCGCGATCCTCGAATCGTGGCAACCGATCGCGCTTGACGTCGACATCGCGGAAAGCGCTGCGAGACTGCGGGCGTCGCTCCGCCTCAAGCTTGCAGACGCCGTTCAAGCGGCCAGCGCATTGGCGATCAACGCGGCCGCCCTGGTGACGCATGATCGTGATTTCTCACGCGTGCGTTCGCTGCGTATAATTTCTTGAAGGCCCAGCACGTCGACGTGACGATCGTTCACGAAACGCTGTCCCTCGCTCAGTATGGTTACGGTGCACTTAACTTGAAGGTAGTTAATACCAAGTCTCGGCAATTATGACTTGTTGACGATTTCCAAATCGATTTGCTGTGATTCACTGGTGGCGAACGGTGGAGGTTCGTCATGACGATTCCAGTGGCGTTGTGCGGGGACTACAAGGCATCGCAGCTGAGGGGTCTTGCGAGGAAGACGAAGGATGGCCCGCAGGCTCGCCGGCTTTTGGCGCTGGCGGCCATTTACGATGGGGCGAGCCGCACCGAGGCGGCGAAGATTGGCGGCGTGACGCTGCAGATCATCTGGGACTGGGTGATACGGTTTAATGCGCGGGGTGCTGCCGGCCTGCTGGATGGCAAATCGCCAGGTCAACCCTCGAGGCTCAATGATGTGCAACGTCAGGCGATCGTGCGGATGATCGAGAGCGGCCCGATCCCGGCGATCCACGGTGTAGTGCGCTGGCGGCTGATTGATCTTGCGCAATGGATCTACGAGGAGTTCCGCATCACGGTTGCCAAACAGACGCTGAGCCGGGAGCTTCGCGCGATGGGCTACCGCAAGCTCTCGGCACGACCCCGCCATCATGCGCAAGCCGAGGGAGCCGTTGAGGATTTTAAAAAAACTTCCCAGCGCGCCTGGATGAAGTCGCGCGCGAAAAGGCAATCGACCTCAGCAAGATAGAAATTTGGTTCCAGATGCTATGAGGACGGGCTGAGCCGATACTTTGGCGGCCCCGAATCAAAGCAAAGGAGCTACCACTATGCAAACAATTGACACCATTAATCCTACTATCCTCCTTGCTATCGAACTCAGTGCATCAACATGGCTCGTCGCCGCCCGCGTGCCAGGGTTGGAGAAGCCACATCTGCATCGGATCGATGGTGGCGACACGGCTCGCCTTGTTGGCTCGGATTTCGTCTCTGCAGGCCCGTGCTGCTCGCGGGCTCGACGCGACGATAGGCGTTGTCTGCTGCTTTGAGGCGGGACGTGACGGCTTCTGGCTGCACCGTTTGCTGACGGCACATGGTGTCGTTTGCCATGTTCTTGAACCCACCAGCATTCTCGTCAACCGCCGAGCCCGACGGGCCAAGACGGACCGGCTCGATGCGGAGGGCATGCTGCGCGTGCTTGCGGCCTATCTCCGGGGTGATCATCAAGCCTGCAGCATGGTACGTGTGCCAACACCGGAAGAGGAGGATGCCAAGCGCACGCACCGCGAGCGCGAGAAGCTGGTGCAGGAGAGGCTGCGCATCCAAAACCGTATTGAAGCTCTGCTGTTCACCCAGGGCATTCGGAAACGACCCTCTCTTCGTTCATGGGAGCGAGATCTTGCTGTTCTACGCACCGGTGATGGACGCGAGATACCGCGCCATCTTCGGGCCGAATTGGATCGCTTGCGTCGACGGCTCGTCATGACCTTGGAGTTGATCCGGGAGGTCGAGGCCGAGCGCGATCAGGCCGCAAAAACCAAGCCGCAGGATCAGGCCTACCACAAGATAGCCGCTCTCTCTCGCATCCGGGGTATTGGCGAGAACTTCGCCGCCGTGCTCACGCGTGAGGTATTCTATCGTTCATTCGACAACCGCCGGCAGATCGCGAGCTACGTCGGCATCACACCAATGCCCTACCAGAGCGGCGGTATGGATCGCGATCGGCGCATCAGCCGGGCGGGAAACCCGCGGGCAAGGACAACTATGATCCAGCTCGCATGGCTCTGGCTTCGCTACCAGCCTGGCAGCGAGCTGGCGGAGTGGTTCCGCGAGCGCGTCGGCACGCTGGCCGGGCGCACACGACGGATCGCCATTGTGGCTATGGCGCGCAAGCTGTTGATCGCGCTCTGGCGCTACGCAGAGACCGGGGTAATACCGGCTGGCGCCGAGATCCGGGCGGAGATAACCGTCGCCGCATGACAGACAGGAATTGCCACCGGCAGCATTCGCCGGCGGCGATACGGGGAACGCGACCGTCTTCTTCTTTGGTGGCACAACGCCGCCGCGTTTCAGGTGGGTCGCGTCTCGCCGGGGCTACGCCTCGTGCATGAGGCATTATGGTGCGGGACCGTGCTCCGGGCCCGACCGCATGTAAGGTGACGCAGCCGTAGCTGCGAGACTCGATGGCCCCGGACCCAACGACGTGCCGAAGTACCATCAATCAAGATCGGAGAAGCGAATGCCACAGACCCGTTGACAGCAGAACCCTCATGTAAGGACGAGGCTCGTATCGGCCAGAAGAACAAGATCACCCGCAGGTGGGCCAGGCGCGGCACTCGCCCGAGTGCTCCGCGAGATCAGCGAACCGCATCGACCTATATCTTCGGTGCCATCTGCCCGAAACACGGCAAGGGCGCGGCTCTGGTTCTGCCCTTCTGCAATACCGAAGCGATGAACCTGCACCTCGCGGAAATCGCCAAGGCGGTCGCACCAGGAGCCCACGCCGTCCTTCTCGTCGATCAAGCCGGATGGCATCTGTCAGCAGGATTGTTCATTCCCGCCAACATCACCATTATCCCGCTGCCGCCGAAATGCCCTGAACTCAATCCGGTCGAAAATATCTGGCAGTACATGCGCGACAACTGGCTCTCGAACCGCGTCTTCAAATCCTACGATGATATCGTCGATCACTGTTGCTACGCCTGGAATGCGCTTGTCGATCGTCCTTGGAAAATCATGTCCATCGGATTACGCCAGTGGGCTCACCAGTTCTGATCAATGAGATGTGGTATAAGTGCACTGTCACCGTAACCGCCGGAGTTTGAATGCACCGTAATCAGGGGACTTCACGGCATCAGTACGCTCGTAAGCTTAGGCGCCGCCGGTATGCTCGTCGCGTTTAAGCTGCTGCTGTTTGTACTCGGCTATAACTGTCGGATCGTCGTTGCTGCCGCGAACTTTATCGGCATCGCCTGTGCCGCCATCGAGGCCCTTGGCCGCTGCAATGTGCTCTTTGAGATCAGTGACTGCCGGTCGGATGTACGGTTCGAGATATTTATTGAGAATTCCCTTGCCAGGATCATTCAGCTCTTTGGTCAACGCTTGCAGATAGGCCGTTTCATCCGTCGAGGCCCAATCGATACTAAAGCCGGCATGCTGAGCCAGGACGGAGTGGACGACCATGATGGTGCGTCCATTGCCGTCCAGTGAAGGGATGGCCATGGGCGAGGTAGCCCATAACTTCGCCCGCTTTCTCTCGCATCGCTTTCGGGTCGTTGCCGAGCTTTAGCGCATGCTCGATTGCGTTCTGAATATACTTTGGATGGGCGAAGAGGACGCTGCCACGGCTTACCGCAATGTTGGGCGCTGTTTGGGTGCGATCCTGCCCGGCCCACGGATACATTGCTTCGAACAGTGTATTGTGCGTGCTGAGTACGTCGGAGTAGGTGAGGGCTTTCTTCTTTTTTAGCGCTTCGAAAGCGTCGTCGATCCCGGTTGTAAAGGAGGCATGCTCCAGCCGCCTCACAATGGCAGGGTCTTTCTCTTGGGCCAGATTCCTTAGATACCCGCGCGATTCAAAGTCGCCGAACGGATCGAATGTCACGGCTTGGCTTCGTGCAGGTAGCGGGCCTGAAGCTGGATCATCTCTCTGCGTGTAATGTATTTGGCTCGCTGCAAACCAATGAGCAACTGCTCGATCTCATCAAGTTCAACCGTGTCCCCCGCCAGACGGGAAATGTGGTGCGCCAGGCGATCATTTGGACCCTCCGTGTAGGACACGTGGAACGTCCGGGCCAGGGTCCGTATGTGCTCTGCGGTCGAAGAGGAAGTTAGCTTACTCATATCAACAATATAGCACTTTTTGACTGAAATTGCATTAACGAACAGGGGCGGCAAATCAATGGGGTGTAGGGCTAATTTTCCTGTCCTGCAGGGTGTAAACTTGGCCGCGGCACTGTGCCCTCGTTCGGAGCCCAAAGCGGAATGGGACCCGTGCGCGGCTCTTAACAAACTGTATCCAGTTAGATACATTTGGCCATGAGCAGGCTCATTCGGTCATCCGTCTTTTCCAATTGGCTGAAATAGGTTGAGGGATCAGAAGGCCAAGGCGCGGATACTGCATGGGCTGTCGCAGCCTCCCCGGGCATGGCGAGGGAATTGAAGGAGAGCGGGCGATGAAGAAGGCCAAAGCCAAGGGACAAGCCAAGGCAAACGCGAAGGCAAAGGTCACTTACGCGCCATTCGAGGTCGCTGACTATCTCGATAGTGAGGAAGCGATTGCGGAATATCTTTCGCTCGCAGCCCGCGACGAAAACCCCGGCGTATTGCTCAAGGCGCTTGGTGACGTGGCCAAGGCACGCGGCATGGCGGAGGTCGCGAAGGCGTCCGGTCTCGGCCGGGAAAGCCTCTACAAGACGCTGGCACCGGGTGCCAAGCCGCGTTTCGAAACGATTGCCACCATCATGCGGGCGCTGAATGTCGGGTTTTCAGTAAGCAGGTTGCCAGTGCGAGCGAAGAAGGCTCGCAAGTTGTCAGCGGCGTAGGTGGCGAGCGAGGCTGGGAAAGCCAATCACTTCATCTCCTCCATCAGCTTCCTCGCTTCCCCCAACAACGCCTGAATCCCTCTTCGCTCCTCGATCGAATCCCTCGTAAACCGCCCATGCTTCCGCGCATTCCGGTTTGCCCTTGGCGCACCCGATCCCGGTGCGCCGCCGTGCATGCGGCAGCGCTGCCTGCCGTTCACCGCCGGCGAGCGGCACGCGCCGCCGCAACGGGTTTTGGCGCCACAACGCGGGCTCGCCAGCATCGGGCCGGTGTTTCTGATGTGATCGCTCATGCCTGTGCTTTCCGCTTGGCATCAGCGAAATCGCGCCTTCGCCGAGAGCCCGAGGCCTTTGGCGGCTTCGCCGCCGCTGCCGGGCCCTTGTCAGATACGATCACGCTTGCATGCTGTGTGACGTTGCCGACAATGGCCTTGCCGCCGTCGCCGACCGACACGTTCTGCACGGTGATGGCAGGCTCGCCCTGGCTCCGATAGCGGTTCAGCGCCTCGATCTGGGCGGGAAACGTGCGGGCGAGCCGGCCCAATGCGCGGGCGGCGTTGTCGTACTGGGCGAGGTCCTCGGCATTGGCGAGGTGATGGGCGCAGCGCATCGCCATCACATGAACCGAAACCATCTGCGCCACCAGCATGGCCTCGACCGAATCCCTCGGATTGATGCTCTTCACCATCGAAATCATGAAGGCGAGATTGACCTCGTCGGAATTGTTGCCGCTCACGCTGGCCTTTACCAATTGCCTGATAATGCCATGCATCGCTTCGCGGTCGGCGACCCCCAATGCGTCAGCCATGAGCTGTTCGCCGAGCTCCGGGTCCGGATGATCGATGGAGAATCCGTGTGACAACAATTTTATCCGCGGGGCTGCGGCAGCTTTGGTCTGGTCGGTGGCGGTGATCGTGCTTGGCATAGCGAGGTCGGGAGCGGTGCTCATGTCGAGATTCCTTGGGCCACGCGGGCGGCTAGCGCGCGGTTCGGCCACGCGCAGGCGACCGTTCGCCGCGGCGGTCCCGTGCAATTCTGGTTGTGGGTGAGGACTTTTCGGCTGCAATCGCGACGGACGCGCCCGCTATAGCGGAGCGACGGGCGTTTACAGGATTGCGGGATGGTGAAGAAATGCCCCTGATTTGCCCGGCGTGTCAACTTGCTTTCGACGCATCCATGCCGGCCGCCATGCACTTTGCATGGGTTGTTTTCGATATTTTGGGAGCGCGAACCTTCGAAGGGGATTTTTCCAAACGTCACCCGCAGTCATGCCGGCAAAGTTTGCCGCTTTGTAATCAATCGCGGTCCCGGCGATGGAGCTTCGGATACCCGCGTCGCCCGCCTTGGCGGGGCAATCCCGACCAAGAATCAAGCGGCAGGCGTCCCTCATTTCCGCTATGATCAAGCCATGACGATCGGGATTACCGGACCCGAACCGAAGGTGCCAAGGCAAAGTGCCGTGGCCAGGCTCATTATTGCGGCCGTCGTCGCCGGGATTTGCCTGATCCTGCTGTGGATCGCGAGCGACTTCCTGGTTGACTGGCTGTGGTTTGCCTCGATTGGCTATCTGCAGGTTTTTTGGACAACACTCGGCGCCAAGGCCGTCGTCTTTTTTGCGGTCTGGACCGGAACGGTCGTCATCCTTTGCCTGAACGGATGGATCGCGGTGCGCTTTGCCCGGCGGCAGCCGACGCAATCCGTCTCGGCCTTCGTGTCCAGTCTTGCGGGCACTGTACCGCCCCCCGACCTCTTCTCGGTGATGCGCGATCGGCTGCCCTGGTCCCGCCTTATCGCGGGCGCTGCAGGTCTGCTCGCTCTGCTGGTTGCCGCGTCGGAATCCGGCAATTGGGGCGTATTCCTGCAGTTTTTCTACCACGTCCCCTACGGTGCGGACGACCCGCTCTTCCACAAGGACATCGGTTTCTATCTCTTCGTACTGCCGGCATATATCCTCATCAGGAACTGGATGCTGCTCACGCTCGTTCTGAGCGCGCTGTTTGCCGCAACGATCTACTGGGTGCATGGCGACATCGAATATGACATTCATCACCGATCGATGTCGCCGACGGTAATTGCGCACGGCTCGGCGTTACTCGGTCTCCTTTTTCTCGTGAAAGCCTGGTCCTACGGTCTCGACCGCTATCTGCTGCTCTATGGCGACAACGGCGTCGTCGTCGGCGCAAGTTACACCGACATACATGTCGGCCTACCGAGCCTGTGGCTCATGGTCGGACTGTCGATCATTGCGGCGTTCGCTGCACTGGCAAACCTCCGGATAAGGACCTACCGGCTTCCCGCCGCCGCGGTCATGCTTGTCGTCATCGGTTCTTTCGTGCTGTCAGGCGTAGCTCCCGCGTTGTTCCGGCAGGTGTTCGTCAAACCAAGCGAATTGCAGCTGGAAAAGCCCTACATCGAACGCAACATCGCGCTCACCCGGCAGGCCTACAATCTCGATCAGATCGCAGCCAAGCCGTTTGCCGCCGAACAGAAGCTTACCTTCAAGACGCTCGAGGCCAACGAGGCGACCGTCGAGAATATCAGGCTGTGGGACTGGCGGCCCTTGTCGGACACCTATGCGCAGCTGCAGGAGATTCGTACTTACTACAAATTCCATGACCTTGACGTCGATCGCTACTGGCTCAATGGCTCCTACCAAAGCGTAATGCTTTCGGCGCGCGAACTGCGGCCGTCCCTGCTGCCGCCGAACGCCCAGACATGGGTCAACCGTCACGTGCTGTTTACCCACGGCAACGGCGCGGTGATGAGCCCGGTCACGCGCAAGAGCAGCGAAGGGCTGCCGTTCTTCTATCTGCGCGACATTCCTCCTGTTGCGGACGGAGGGCCCCAGATCCATGAACCGCGCATCTACTACGGCGAAGAGCCCGACAGCTATGTCATCGTCAAGGGAAGCACACCCGAGTTCGACTATCCGAAGGGGAAAGACAATGTCTACGCGGCTTATGACGGCACGGGTGGCGTTCCGATAGGAGCGATGGTGTGGAGAGGTCTGTTTGCTTTTTACTTCAATGATCCGAACCTGGTTCTCTCGAGCTATATCACCACCGACAGCCGGATCATGATCCGCCGCAATATCGGCGAGAGGGTACGAACGATCGCTCCGTTCCTCAGGCTCGACCACGATCCTTATCTGGTCATCAGCAACGGGCGGATGTTCTGGATGCAGGACGCCTATACGGTGAGCTCCTATTTCCCTTCTGCGCAGCCGGCGCAAGACATGGACCTCAACTACATTCGCAATTCAGTGAAGGTGATCGTCGATGCCTATAACGGAGCCGTCGACTTTTATCTGATGGACGCGCGCGACGCGGTCGCCGGGACCTACCGGCGCATCTTTCCGGGCTTGTTCAAGCCGTTCTCGGCCATGCCGGCGGACCTGCAGAAGCACATTCGCTATCCGGAGGACCTGTTCCTGATTCAGGCGCGGCTCTATCAGACCTACCATATGGAGGCTGCCGACGTTTTCTATAACCGCGAGGATCTCTGGCAGTTCCCGCGCCAGCCCGGCGGCGACGGCATCGCAACGATGGCCCCGTACTACATCATCATGCGGTTGCCCGGTGAGCCGCAGGCCGAGTTCTTCCTCATGCTCCCCATGGTTCCGAGCCGTCGCGACAATATGATCGCGTGGCTCGCTGCGCGTTGTGATGCGCCCGACTACGGCAAGCTGATCGTCTACGAGTTCCCCAAGGAGAGGCTGGTCTACGGGCCGTTCCAGATCGAGGCTCGGATCAACCAGAGTACCGAGATATCGCAACAACTCACGCTGTGGAATCAGATGGGCTCGCGGGTGATTCGCGGTGCGAACCTGCTGGTGATCCCGATCGAAAACTCCATCCTCTATGTAACGCCGCTCTATTTGCGCGCGGAGCAGGGACACCTGCCGGAGCTGAAACGCGTGATCGCAGCCTACGGCGAACATGTGGTGATGAAGGAGACGCTCGCCGGGGCCCTGGCGGCGCTGTTCACGGAGTCAGGCACCGGGTCGGCAGTTTCAAACGCGACGGAGGAGATGCCCGTCACAAGACCGGCAGCCAGTCAGGCCCAGCAGGCGCTTGATCGCTACAATCAAGCCATGGAGCGATTGAAGTCCGGAGATTGGAAAGGTTTTGGCACGCAGCTCGATGCCATGCGCGAGCTTTTGGAGGAAATGAACCGACACTCCGCCGGCCACTAGTGCGATGCCACGAATGCGGTCCAGCGTCGGCTCCTTAAACGATTATGACAGAACCATGATCGCCAGATCGTGATTGCAAACGAAGTCGCCGCTAAAAATCCATTCCGGCTGGCGGAGCGACCGAATCTCATCACATTGCATTGATCAGCGCCGCCGAGGCCTCGAAATCCGTTTGCCGGACATTGAAAGCGCTGCGGCCGCGACCTAACTCGCACTGCGAGGTATGTATGACGGAAACCACGGAAAATAGTTGCGGGGCAGCTCACAACGTTCAGCGCAGGACGCGCCCGCTTGCGGGCGTCATCGTTCTGCTGGTTTGTTTGACGATCCTGATCACCTTCTCTGTTGGCGGAGATTGGCTGGAAAATGGCATGACGTTGGCGCAAGAGGACGTCATGACGTCGGCGCAGGAGGAAATCGCGCCTTCCTGCCCGGTGCCTGCGACGCTCCGTTTTTCTCTTGCTGAGCTGCCGCGGGAGGCGAGACGGCACCCCGCTCGCTCGAAACCCCATTTTATCAGGACAAGAGATCAGTGACCCAAGAGTGCTTGTTTCTCTCGATCCAGGCTGAGCAATTTTCGGCTCGTTCCCGTCGACCTGAGTAAGTTGTCATTCTATCGATGACTCGTGATGCCTGTTTTGGGTATAAAGTGATCTTTCAGAGCTGCCATCGCCCCTGAGAGGTCATGTGACTGCCCCCAATCCCGCCGCAGGCAAACCGGTCGATCCCGCTTCTCTCGTCAATGTACCGCGATTGGTGACGGCCTATTTCGCGAACAAGCCCGACCCGGCCGATCCCCTGCAGCGCGTTGCCTTCGGCACATCCGGCCACCGCGGTTCGGCGTTCCGGAATGCCTTCAATGAAGACCATATCCTGGCGACGACGCAGGCGATCTGCGATCACCGGCGGGCGAGCGGTCTGACCGGCCCGCTGTTCATCGGCATCGACACCCACGCGCTCGCCGAGCCGGCGCTGGCCAGCGCCGTCGAGGTGTTTGCCGCCAACGGCGTCGAGATCATGATCGACGATCGCGGCGGCTACACGCCGACCCCGGTGATCTCGCACGCGATCCTGAGCTATAACAAGGGCAGGACGGATGGCCTCGCCGACGGCGTCGTCATCACGCCATCGCACAATCCGCCGGAGGACGGCGGCTACAAATACAATCCGCCGCATGGCGGCCCGGCCGATACCGACGTCACGGCGATCGTGGAAAAGAATGCCAACGCCTATCTGACGGCGGCGCTCGAAGGTGTCGCGCGGATGCCGTACGAGCGGGCCCGCAAGGCGCCATCGACGCATCTCTACGACTACATCAGTCCCTACGTCGCCGATCTCGGCAATTGCGTCGACATGGCGCTGGTCAAATCGTCCGGCGTGAAGATCGGCATCGATCCGCTGGGCGGTGCGGCTGTTCATTTCTGGCAGCCGATCATCGAACATTACGGCATCAACGCCACGGTCGTGAACAATGCCGTTGATCCGACATTCCGCTTCATGACCGCCGACTGGGACGGCAAGATCCGGATGGATTGTTCGTCGCCCTATGCGATGGCCGGCCTGATCCGGATGCACGACAAATTCGACGTCGCCTTTGCCAACGATACCGATGCCGACCGGCACGGCATCGTCACGCCATCCGGCGGCCTGATGAACCCTAACCATTTTCTCGCGGCCGCGATTGCTTATCTGTTCGAACACCGGCCGGAATGGGGACAACAGGCAGCGATCGGCAAGACCATCGTCTCGAGTTCGATCATCGACCGTGTCGCGGCCAAGCTGAAGCGCAAGCTGGTCGAAACCCCGGTCGGTTTCAAATGGTTTGTCGATGGCCTGGGCTCAGGCGCATTCGGCTTTGCCGGCGAGGAAAGCGCCGGCGCATCGTTCCTGAAACGCGATGGCTCGGTCTGGACCACCGACAAGGATGGCATCGTGATGGGGCTTCTGGCTGCTGAAATTCTCGCCAAGACTCGCCGCGATCCCAGCCAGTTATTTGCCGGACTGACCGACGAACTCGGCGTTCCCTTCTACGAGCGGATCGACGTGCCGGCGACGCCGAAGCAGAAGGACGCCCTGAAGGCGCTGGGCCCGGAGCAACTCAACATCAAGGAATTGGCCGGCGAGGCGGTCCGCGCTGTCAGGACCAAGGCGCCCGGCAACGATCAATCCTTCGGCGGCATCAAGGTCGAGACTGAATCAGGCTGGTTCGCCGCACGGCCGTCGGGCACCGAGGACGTCTACAAGATCTACGCCGAGAGTTTTCGCGACAAGAACCATTTGAGCCAGATCCAGCGCGAGGCGCAATCCGCCCTCGCGCGGGTGTTCGACTGACCCGCATCCACGACTTCATCCTCCTCGTTCGTCCGGCAGGGAAAAGCATGAAGCAGTCTCACGCCACCCGGGTTCTGCCGGCGCTCCTGCTGCGGAGCGCCATCGCCGCCATCGCGCTGCTGCTGTCGCTCTCCGGCGCCGCGTTGGCCGAGCCGGTTTTCTCCTTCGGCAGCTCACCCGGAAAACTTCCGAAGACGGTTATTCCCGTTCACTATGCGATCGAGCTGACGCCGGATCTGGAGAGCCTTGCGCTTCCCGGCGTCGAAATCATCGATATCGAGGTGCGCGAACCGACCGCGCAGCTCGTCCTGAACGCCATCGACACGATTTTCGGCGCCCCCAGCATCGACGACGACGCGCAGCGCGCCGATGTCACGCTCGATGCCGCTGCCCAGACCGCGACGCTCAGCTTCGCGCAGCCGATCGCGCCCGGCGCGCATCGCTTACGGATCGCGTTTACGGCACGGATCAACAAATTCGGCACCGGTCTGTTTTACGTGGACTATCCTACCGGCAGCGGTACGAAGCGGCTGCTCTCGAGCAAGCTCGAGCCCGCCGACGCGCGGCGGATCTTTCCGTGCTGGGACGAGCCTGCTTTCAAGGCAAGTTTTGAGCTGACGGTGACGGTACCGGGCGCGTTCCTGGCGGTCGGCAACATGCCGGTCGTGCGCGAGGAGCCGGCCGGGCCAAACCTGAAGAAGGTCGCCTTCGCGCCGACTCCAAGGATGTCGAGCTATCTGTTCGTGCTCACCGTCGGTGAACTCGAACGGCTGACCGCGGATGCCGATGGCGTGACCGTCGGCGTCGTCACGACAGCGGGCAAGAGCGGGCAGGGGCGCTTTGCGCTCGACAGCGCGGTCAAGCTGCTGGCCTATTACAACGATTATTTCGGCGCAAAGTATCCGCTGCCGAAACTCGATCTGCTGGCGGTGCCGGGCGGTTTTGGCGGCGCGATGGAGAACTGGGGGGGCATTACCTTCTTCGAGAGCCGGCTGCTGTTCGA
Organism: uncultured Alphaproteobacteria bacterium; assembly: GCA_963836765.1. Classification (GTDB taxonomy): domain Bacteria; phylum Pseudomonadota; class Alphaproteobacteria; order Rhizobiales; family Xanthobacteraceae; genus Bradyrhizobium. The sequence goes on along the minus strand of CAWILG010000039.1, from coordinate 125,673 downwards.
TCCCGCAACCAATGCGGACACCGCGCGGCGCGGCATCTTCAACATTCTCGCGCACGAGATGGCGCATCAATGGTTCGGCGATCTCGTCACCATGGGCTGGTGGGACAATCTCTGGCTCAATGAGGGCTTTGCCAGCTGGATGGCGACCAAGGCCTCGGAGCAGTTCTATCCGCAATGGCAGAACTGGCTGAATGGTTATGGCCAGAAGCAATTCGCGCTGGCGCTCGACGCGCGGCGGACCTCGCATCCGATCCAGCAGCCGGTCGCCGACCACAGCGAGGCCAATGTCGCGTTCGACGCCATCACCTACAACAAGGGCCAGGCGCTGATCCGCATGCTGGAGAATTATCTCGGCGAGGATGCGTTTCGTGACGGCATCCGCAAATACATGGCCGCGCATGCCTATGGCAATACAACCACGGCGGATCTCTGGCAGGCGCTGGAGAGCGCGGCCGGCAAACCCGTGACCGGCATCGCGGCCTCCTTCACCGAGCAGGACGGCGTGCCGCTGATCATAGCCGAGACCGCGTGCACCGGCGATGCGCAGCGCATGACGCTGCGGCAGGACCGCTTCGTGATCGCGCCCCGGCAAACGACCGGCGCGGCGCCGCTGTCGCCGCGAAGTTGGCAAATCCCGGTCGCGCTCGGGCCGCTGCCCGTCACGCGGCCGGCGCAGGTCGTGCTTCTTCAAGGCAGCGCCGACATCGCTGCGGGCACCTGCGGTGAAGCGATCAAGGTCAATCTCGGCGACATCGGCTACTACCGCGTCGAATACGGCCCCAGCAGCCGCGCCGCGCTGATGAAATCGCTGGCGCAGATGCCGGTGGAGGATCGCGTCAATTTCGTCGCCGACAGCTGGGCGCTGGTGCAGGCAGGACGCGCCGAGCCATCGTCCTATCTTGCGATCGTCGAGGCGATCGGCCCCGACGACCGGCGCGCGGTGTGGGACCAGGTGATCGGCGCCCTGACCGGGCTCAATCGTCTGGCGCGCGGTCGCGCCGAGCGCCCGGCGCTGCAGGCCTATGCCCGCACTAAGTTGCGGCCGGTGTTCGACCGGCTCGGCTGGGACGGCAGCGGCTCGGGTGACGACGACACCACCTTGCTGCGCGCCAGCCTGATCTCGGCGCTCGGCGAGTTCGGAGACCAGGACATCCTCAGTGAGGCCAAGCGGCGGTTCGCGGGCTTCCTGCAGGACCCGAAATCGCTGCCGAACGCGTTGCGCGACGCGGTCACCCATCTGGTCGGCATCTCAGCCGACCGGCCGACCTACGACACGCTGCTGGCGCTGGCGCGCAAGAGCACCGTCACCAATGAGCGTGTGCGCTATTATTACGCCGCGGCCAGCGCGCGCGATGCGGCGCTCGCAGGCGACACGCTGGTGCTGACCCTGACCGACGAACTGCCAAGTACGATCGTCTCGGGCCTGATTGGCACCGTGGCTTCCTCCGGCGAGCAGCCCGATCTGGCCTGGGCTTTCGTGCAGAAGAATTTCGATGTGCTGCTCGCGAGACAAGGCCCGTCGTTCGGCGACCAGTTCGTTCCGAATTTCATGACCAATTTCACCGACGACGCTCACGCTGCCGAGCTCAAAGCCTTTGCGCCGGCGCAGTCGACCAGCGGCGGCCGGGTGATGGTGGCGCGGGCGCTGGAGTCGATTGCGATCTCGGCCGATCTCAAGGCCCGCGCTTTGCCGCCGGTCGACGCCTGGATCAAGGCGCGCAAATAACTCGGCTTGGGCGGCACTCCCAAGGCCGTGCCGGGCGCGATTGTGACACCGCGCACATAATTGGCCGGCCTGGATCCGTAGTGTCCGGATCAGGCGGACGACAATCATTTCATCCTCGCAGCGCCAAATCCGTCTATGGCCGGCGATTGACGAAAAGGGCATTCAAATGAAGAAGGCAGTTTTGCTGATGGCGACCATTGCGACGATCGCGGCCGTGGCCGCGCCTGCTGAAGCACGCGGTTTGCATCGCCGTGCAGGCGCAGGCGCAGGCGCTGCCATTGCGGCTGCTGCCGTCGCAGCCGCCGCGGCCGACGCTTACGTTTACGGGCCGGGATATTATTACGGTGCCGCGCCCGTGTATTACGGCGGTCCGGTATATTACGGCGTACCGGCCCGCTATGGCTGGTAAGCGCGTTGACGATGAGATGGCTCGGGGAAAATCTCCGGGCCGTCCGCTGCTCTCACCTCCATGGCGTCGCGCAGGCTTTCAATGCGCGGCGTCGAGGCAGGCATCGAGCCTGCCCTCGCCACCAGAGGCGGCCGCGGTCCAGCGCTTGAGTTGCACCTCGCCGACTTTCCGGATGTTGGCTTCGGAATAGTCGCCGCCCAGCAGCCGCCTGGTGCCTCCGAGCACCAGCACCGCCAGTGACGCGCCCTCGAGATGCTGCCGGCGAGGTTCGGCGAGATTGATATCGAGGCTGTCGACGTCCTTGCCCTCTTCTATTCGCCCGTGCTCGTCCAGCAGAGCCTTGTTGAAGGCGATCGATCCTTCGCCGAAGTGATCGTACGGGCCGGTGTCGCCGGCGATGCCGTAAGCGATACGCAACCCCGCCGGCGTCTTGAGGAAACCGATGGCGATGTCGCCGAGCCCGATTCCGTCGAACTTTTCCGTGGGAACGACGAGGAACGGGACCTTTTCCGAGTCGAGATATTGCGCCGGCTTGCAGCCATCGGCGCGGGTCTTGCTGGCTTTCTTGAACGTCGTGGCGGAAATGAAATATCCGGAATGTTCGGACCCCGGTCCGAACCGGCAGGGATAGCCCTTGTTGTTCGCCGGAACGATTTTGGTGTTGAACGCAAAAGTCAGGTTGCGTTCTTTCCAGTGCACCAGGTTGAAGTCGCGCGGTCCCTCGGGCGCGCCGATCGATTTCAGTGGCAGCGGGACCAGTTTCCGATCGCGGATCAATGGCCACAGCTCGCGCCAGTTCGACAGGAAGGCAGGCGTGTAAGCGGTTTGCGACTTCGGATCGGCGCGCTTCAGCCGCGTAGCGCCGAGAAACAGCCGCATGCCGGCATCGGAAAAATTGTCGAGCGCGCAGATCCGTTGCGACGGCTGGTCCGGCGGCGTGCTGCACTCGCCGAACGGGTCGTCGGCGTGATAGGCGCGGCCGGCACCGTCGGCGTCGACCGAGATCCGGCCGAGCTTTGCGAACATCTGGCGGACGCCCGCGGGGCCGTGATAGTTGTCGATCAGCACCGGAAACGATTTGGAGTCGGTGCCGCGCGAGACTTTCATGGCCGCGGCAATCATCCGGCAAGCGGGCGACATCGCCGGATCGACATTGACGAATTCGACGCGGGAGCCTTCCCGGTGGTGGGCAGTCAATTGCTCGATGATGGAAGCGAGGTCTGCATCACCGGGTTTTTCCTGCGCGCTGGCGCCGGCCGCAGGCCAGCCCAGCAGGATCGCAACCGCGAGGATTGGCGGAAGCGTCAGGAAATATGAAGAAGGGTGGTTTAAACGTCGGTCGATTCCTGCACGAATCCTTCCATCAATTCTTCGGTTCCGATGCAACATCGTCCATCACAAGCTGGTTGAGGGCGCAGATCAGCGGATACGACACGTAGCCGTCGTGAAGCGCCACCACGTTGTCATAGGCCCTGATGTTCCACATCGGGTCGTTCGCCGTGATGATCGACTGGGTCCCGCTTTTCAACAGATATTGCCGGAATTGAATCTCGAGATGGCCGTTGTCCGTCGGTCGCGGCCGGATCGGGGTGACGTTAGGCGTGTCCTTGTCGGGGACGATCTGATGGTTTCGGGTATGGGAATAGCCGCTGTCCCAGCCCTCGAACGGGGCCAGGGAAGGATTATGGCGCGCTTTCCATAGCCAGTGATCGACCATGGCACATTCCGAGAAATAGGCCGCGCCGGCATATTTGTAGAGCGTCGGATGGCCAATCGGGTTGTTGATGACCAGTTCGCTCGTGGTGCCGAACGGCAGCGGCGATTGCCAAGCCGGATTGTTGTATCGGTCGTAAGGCGGCCGCGTCGGATCCAGATGCCCGATCGTCAGGGTGTCGTCGGAAACCGGCTTAGTGAACGGAATATTCCTGACCACGCCGGCCGCAAATCTCAACGTGCTCACGACTGAGCGCTGGCAGGCGTCGGCGACGAACTTCCACGTCCCGCACATGCTCTTGTCGGGAAACACCGTCGCTTCCGAAGGCTTGCTGTTTGGAAACCAGGTGGCAAGGCGGTCGAGGGTCTCGGACAGCGGCTGAAAATTGCCCTTGAACAACGGAAACGCATCGTGCGTCGCCGAGTCGTAATGCGCCAGCGACTTCATCTCGTCGGTACCCTCGTCGCGTCCGCCCTTGAATTTCTTCAGCTCGAGCTGCGTCAAAGCCGCGGATGGCCATGAGAATGCCGAGGTGATCGAGACATAGACCGGCGGCTGGTTGGGCGGGAAGAACCCGGCATCGGTCTTGGCCTGCGGGTCCGCATCGGCAGTGTTTTCCGGGAAATGGACGTGCAGCCGCATTTCATGCTGGATCGACGTCCACTTCCACGCCTCCGCCGCCGGATTGAGCAGGACGACCAGGTTTCCGAGCGGGGGCTGCAAGATCTCCCCGGGCTTGTGCTGTCGGATCTGCTCGATCATGTCCGCGTTCAGCCCGGTTGCCAGGATATTGCCGCCGAGGCTATGTCCGATCACGATCAGGCGGTCGGCGGCCGACGCATCGGCGTTGCGTTTCTTGAGCAGCCGGTCGACGTGCCGCAGCGAGGCGATAACGGAGGGGGCGATCCGTTCGCTGATCGGCTTGCGGTCGAACAGCGTGAGCAGCGCCGGGAAGCCACCGACGACGTTCGAGAACAGTTTGGTAACCCCCGATCCCAGAAAGCCGAGATTGCGGTCGGCGAAGGCTTCGATCGCGCGCTCATTCACCCGGGCGCCACGCCAGCCGACGAACACGGCGGTGACGGTATAGTCGCAATCCTTGCCCGTGGTCTTGCAGCGGTAGTCCAGCGCGCTGGCGGCATAGGCCGCATAGATCCGGGCGTTGGCGACATTGTCGTCGCCGATCCGCGCATCGTGGCGCCAGCCGTGGATGAAGACCAGAACGTAATTGTTCTTCTGCTTGGCAAGATGATCCTCCAGAACCTCGAGCTGCGAATGCTCGAGCACGGAGCGGTCGATCGCCCTTTCGGCGAGCCGGCCGGACTCCTGGAATTCCAGGAACGAAAGATAGAAGCCGATCGGCCCGACCGGCCGGTCGCTGTTGTACCAGACCGATCCCGGCTCCGACGGCACGACATGATATTGCAACATGCACTCCAGGCCGGTCTTGTCCCGGCCCAGCTTCCGTTGCGCTTCGTCCTCGCTGTTGTCGTAGGTGGCAAGCATCAGGGGATTGTTCTGTTGCCGGTCGCAGGCGTTGGGATGGCTGGCCGCGGCGGGAGAGACGTAGCGGTAAGCCACGTCGCGCGGAGACACCCAAAACACTTCGATCAGGAAGATCACGAGGACGATGGTCAGCAGCAGGCTGAATAGATAGAGCCAGCCCTTGAGCAGCAGCCGTGGCAGGCCGCTGGCCCAGCCGAACACGACGAGAAGGCATACCCATGCGAGGCGGAGAACAGCGAGAAAAGTGGCCATGGTCGTCCCCCAAACCGGAACACCGACAATCCAGCGCACGCGCCATAATGAATATCAAATAGATCACAGTTGCGGGTAATCGCGTTCTGATTGTAGTTTGCCTGGCATCGACGGGTAAATCGTCCTGCAGCCGCAGGGCTTTCTCACCGGCATCAGGTCAACTATAGAGGCCCTGCAACAGGGGGCGCGCACGCGCCCTGTACGTCAGGACCTGCCCCGATATGGCTGATTTTCACGGCGTCTTTCCCTATTTGGTCTCACCGGTCGATGCATCCGGCCAGATCCGTACCGAGGCGCTGAGCCGGTTGTGCGACGATCTCATCAAGTCGGGCGTGCACGGGCTGACGCCGCTCGGCTCGACCGGCGAGTTCGCCTATCTCAACAATGCGCAGCGCGCCGCCGTGGTGCAGACCACGATCGAAGCAGCCTCGGGCCGCGTGCCCGTTGTCGCCGGCGTCGCCTCGACCTCGATCGCGGACGCGGTGGCGCAGGCAAAAGCCTATGAAAAACTCGGCGCCGACGGCATCCTGGCGATCCTGGAAGCGTATTTCCCGCTCGCCGACGCGCAGGTGGAGTCCTATTTTCGCAGCATTGCCGATGCCGTCGATATCCCCGTGGTGATCTACACCAATCCGCAATTCCAGCGCTCGGATCTGACGCTCGACGTCATCGAGCGCCTCGCCGCCCATCCGCGCATAGGCTACATCAAGGATGCCTCCACCAATACCGGCCGGCTGCTGTCGATCATGAACCGCTGCGGCGACAACATCAAAGTGTTCTCGGCGTCGGCGCATATCCCGGCGGCGGTGATGCTGATCGGCGGCCTCGGCTGGATGGCCGGACCCGCCTGCATCATCCCGCGGCAGAGCGTCGAACTCTACAACCTCTGCCGGCGTGCGCGCTGGGATGAAGCGATGGTCTTGCAGCGAAAACTCTGGCGCATCAATGAAGCCTTCGCCCGCTTCAATCTCGCCGCCTGCATCAAGGCCGGGCTGGCGATCCAAGGATATGACGTCGGCGATCCCGTCCCGCCTCAGGCGGCGCTGACGGCGGACCAGCGCAAGGTGGTCGAGGCGGCGTTGCGGGACGTGGGGTGACTGGCTTGCGAGTTGCATGCGGTCTCCCACCTCGTCATTCCGGGCTCGAGGCTTCGCCTCGCCCCGGAATGACGGCGGTGGTTGGTTGTTTCCCCCCGAAATTCCGCTAAAACCCGCCCAATTCCACAAGAGACTCGAAGGACAAACTGATGAACATTCTTCCCGGCGATCTACGTTTCGGTGCGGGCCAGCCGGTCAAGCGTTTGGAAGACCAGAGGCTGCTGACCGGGAAGGGACAGTTCATCGACGACAAGCCGGAGGAGGGCGCGCTGTGGCTGCATGTGCTGCGCTCGCCCCATGCCCACGCCAAAATCGTCTCGATCGATACCAAGGCCGCTGCCGCGATGCCGGGCGTGGAAGCGGTTTACACTGGCGCGGACCTGATCAAGGACGATATCGGCACCATCCCGACGCTGGCAATCTTCAAGCGGCCGGACGGCAAGCCGATGACGGTGCCGCCGCGGCGGTTGCTGGCCCATGAGATCGTGCGCTTCGCCGGCGAGGCGGTCGCGGCCGTGGTTGCGACCTCGCGCGTGCTGGCGCAGACCGCGGCCGAATCCATCGAAATCGACTACGAGGTATTGCCGTCGGTGGTCGATCCGCTCGAGGCGATCAAGCCCGGCGCGCCCGCCGTGTGGCCCGACGCGCCCGACAATGTCGTCGCCGCCATGAGCTATGGCGATGCCGCCAAGGTCGAGGCGGCCTTTGCCAGCGCCGCGCATACCGTCTCGCTCGATCTGGTCAGCCAGCGGCTGATCCCCTCCGCCATGGAACCGCGCTCGACCATTGCCGAGATCGACAAGAAGACCGGCCGGCTGATCCTGCATGTGCAGTCGCAGACGCCGGGTTCGACTCGCGACCTTCTCGCCGAGTCGATCCTGAAGCGGCCGAAGGAAAGCGTGCGCGTGCTGGTCGGCGATATCGGCGGCGGGTTCGGCCAGAAGACCAGCCTTTATCCCGAAGACGGTGTCGTGGCCTATGCCGCGACCAACCTGAACAGGAAAATCCGCTGGCGCGGCGACCGCACCGACGAATTCGTCGGCGGCACCCATGGCCGCGATCTGACATCGACCGGCGAATTCGCGCTCGACGCCAAGGGCCGCGTACTCGCCTATCGGGTGCGGTCGGTCGGCGGCACCGGCGCCTATAGTTCGGGCGCGGGCAATATCATTCCGCTGGTGCTCGGCCCCTTCGTGCAGACCGGCGTCTACGATCTGCCGCTGGTGCATTTCGAGGTCAAATCGGTCATGACCAACACCGCGCCCGTCGGCGCCTATCGCGGCGCGGGCCGGCCCGAGGCGGTGTTCATCGTCGAGCGGCTGATGGACGCCGCCGCGCGGCAGATTGGAATGGACCCCCGCACCATCCGCAAGGTGAACTACATCAAGCCGGCGCAGCTGCCCTACACCAACGCGGTCGGCCAGGTGTACGATTCCGGTGCGTTCGCGCATATGCTGGAGCGGGCCTCCGATCTCGCCGACTGGAACGGCTTTGCCGCGCGCAAGAAGGCGGCCAGGAAAAAGGGCCTGCTCTACGGCCGCGGCCTCACCAGCTACATCGAATGGACTGGCGGGCGCGCGCACACCGAGAAGGTCTCGCTGCACGCGACTGCCGAAGGCCGCATCATCCTGCATTCCGGCACCATGGCGATGGGGCAGGGGCTGCAAACCACCTACACACAGATGGTCTCGGAATCGCTCGGCATTGCCATGGACAGGATCGACGTGGTGCAGGGCGACACCGATCTGGCCACCGGTTTTGGCAGCGTCGGCTCGCGCTCGCTGTTCGTCGGCGGCACAGCGGTCGCGGTTTCGACCAGTGACATGATCACCAAGGCACGTGAAAAGGCGTCGAACGTGCTGGAGACCTCGGTCGAGGATATCGAATATCGCGACGGCTTTCTTACCGTGGTCGGCACCGACAGGCAAATCAGCCTGTTCGAGATCGCCAGGAAAGAGGACGGCGCGCGGCTCAGTGTCGACAGTGAAGGCGAGGTCGACGGGCCGAGCTGGCCCAACGGCACGCATATCTGCGAAGTCGAGATCGATCCCGAGACCGGCGTCAGCCGCGTCGTGCGTTACACCACCGTCGATGACGTCGGCGTCGCCGTCAATCCGATGCTGGTGGCCGGCCAGGTCCATGGCGGCGTCGCCCAGGGCATTGGGCAGGCGCTGTATGAAGGCGTCACCTACGATTCCGAGGGGCAGTTGCTGACCGCGAGCTATCAGGATTACTGCGTGCCGCGCGCCGACGACATTCCGCCGATTGCGGTGACCCTCGATGAATCCGCGCCCTGCAAGACCAATCCGCTCGGCGCCAAGGGCTGCGGCGAATCCGGCGCCATCGGCGGCCCGCCCTGCATCACCAATGGCGTGATGGACGCGCTCAGCGAACTCGGCATCAAGCAGCTCAACACCCCGCTGACGCCGGCCAAGATCTGGCAGGCGATCCGGGATGCGAGGGCGGGAGGAGCGGCGTAACGCCACTCTCTCCGCTCGTAATTCCGGGGCGCGCGAAGCGCGAGCCCGGAATCCATAATCACGATAATGAGTATGGATTCCGGGCCTGCGCCCAAGCGGGCGCATCCCGGAATGACGGTGGAGAGAGCTACAGCCCCAACACCATCTTCGCCACGATCTCGCGCTGGATCTCCGACGAGCCCCCGAAGATCGTGTAAGCCCGGCTGTTGAGATATTCCGGCACCACCGGCAACAACTCTTCCGGTATCCCGGGCGCCTCATTGAGCTTGTAGAACGGCCGCATCGGCTCGACATAGAGGCCGTCATTGCCGATCACCTCGACGCCGAGCCGGGTCACGGCCTGACGGATTTCGCTGACGCGCAATTTCAGCAACGATGACACCGCGCCCGGATTCTGTCCGGTCTGCAGTGCCGACAGCACGCGCAGCTCGGTCATTTCCAGGGTGTCGATATCGACCTCGATCTCGGACATGCGCACCGCGATATCGGGATCGTTGATGGCGCGGCCGCTGATGTCGGATTTGGCGAGGTCGGAAACCGTCTTCAGCGCCTCGCGCAGTTTCGCCGAGGCGATGCCCGAACCACGCTCGAACTCGAGCAGATATTTACCGTAAGTCCAGCCCTTGCCCTCCTCGCCGACGCGGTTGGCGACGGGGACGCGGACGTCGTCGAAGAACACCTGGTTGACCTCATGGTCGCCGCCGATGGTCAGGATTGGCCTTGTGGTGATGCCCGGAGTTTTCATGTCGATCAGGATGAAACTGATGCCGTCCTGCTGGCGCTCGGTCTCGTTGGTGCGCACGAGCGCGAACATGCGGTTGGCGTGATGGGCATGCGTGGTCCAGATTTTTGTGCCGTTGATGATGTAGTCGTCACCGTCGCGCACGGCTTTAGTCTTCAGCGAGGCAAGGTCGGAGCCTGAACCCGGCTCGGAATAGCCCTGGCACCAGTAATCTTCGCCGGACAGAATCCGCGGCAGATAAAAGTTCTTCTGCTCCGGCGAGCCGAAGCCGATGATGACGGGGCCGACCATCTTGACGCCCATCACGTTGACATTCGGAGTGCCGGCGCGGGCGCATTCGGCCTCGAAAATCCAGCGCTGCGCCGCCGTCCAGGCGGGCCCGCCATATTCCACCGGCCATCCCGGCGCGCCCCAGCCTTTGGTATACAGGGTGCGCTGCCAGGCCATGCCGATGTCGGGATCGGAGAACACCGACGGTGTCAGCGCCGTGGCGCGCTTAATTTCCGGCGTGAGGTTTTGTGCGATGAAGTCGCGGACCTCCTGTTCGAAGGCGCGCTCCTCGGTGCTGAACGTCAGATCCATGTCGCACTCCCTAGGTTCGAATGCTGCGGCCGCCCAGGGCGGCGTGGCGGCGATAATGATGGGCGCTGCCGCCGAACAGGGTGTCGAAGGCGAGCAGCCGCTTGAAGTAGGAACCGATGTCGAGCTCTTCGGTGACGCCCATCGCGCCGTGCAGCTGGACCGATTGTTCGGCAACGAACCGCGCGCATTTGCCGATTTTTGCCTTCGCACCCGACGCGGCACGGCTGCGGGCGACGGGTTCGGCGTCGACCATCAGCGCGGCGCGCAGCGCCATCGAGCGGGCCTCGTCGCATTGCATCGCCATGTCGGCGAGGCGGTGACGGATCACCTGATTGGCCGACAGCGGCCGGCCGAACTGCTTTCTGATCTTGGTGTATTCGAGCGTGGTGTCGAGCAGGGTCTGCATGATGCCGACGGCCTCGGCGCCAAGCGCTGCCATCGCGCGGTCGACGGCGGCTTCGATCCCAGGCAAGGCGTCGCTGCCGTCGCCGAGCAACGCGCCGGCCGGGAGGCGGACATCCCTGAGATCGAGGTTGCAGGCGCGGCCGCCACCAAGCCGCGAATAATCACGCAATGTAAGTCCTGGCGTCGCTGCGGGCACCAGGAACAGGCACATTTTTCCGGACGTACCATCGTCGCCGGCAACGCGAGCCGAGACGATGATCTCGCCCGCGGCATTTCCGTCGAGCACGGCGATCTTCTGGCCATCGAGGCGCCAGCCCTCGGGCGTATTCTTTGCCGTGGTGGACACGACTGCCAGGTCGAAACGCGCCGCGCGCTCCGAATGTGCGAACGCCAGAAAAAGCGAGCCGTCAGCGATCTTGGGCAGCAGCGCTTGCTTCTGCGCCTCGCTGCCGCATTCCGACAGCAGCGCGGCACTGATCACCACCACCGAGAGATACGGCTCGGAGACGAGGCCGCGCCCGAACGCTTCCATCAAAATGCCGGTCTCGATCGCGCCGCCGCCGAGGCCGCCATAGGCCTCATCGATCGGCAGCGCCAGCCAGCCGAGATCGGCGAACTGTTTCCAGATCGCGGTACTGAAGCCGAGCGGATCGCTGGCCTGGCGGCGGCGATGATCGGCGTCATAGGTTTCGCTGACAAAGCGGTCGGCACTTTCGCGCAGCAACCGCTGCTCGTCGCTCAAGGTAAGGTCCATCTGATCTACTTCGCTACAGCCGGTTTCCTGACGGAGGGATGAAGGCCCGCAGGGTCGACCACCATTCCGAATTCCTGAAGATTATGCGCGTGGCAGAGCTGATGCAGCGCAAACGCGTGCTCGATCGCGGCGGGCTGCCCCATCACGTCGACCGAGCGATTGACCGCTTCCTTGGTCAGCTTCAGCGCAAAGGCGGGCTGTGTTGCAATCTTTTGCGCCAGCGTCATCACGAATGACGAAAGCTCCGCGCGCGGCACCACGTGATTGACCATGCCGAGCCGGTGGGCTTCCTCGGCGCTCCAGGTATCCGCGGTGAACAGCAATTCCTTGGCCTTGCGCGGGCCGAGTTCCCAGGGATGCACGAACCATTCGACGCCGCAGACGCCCATGGTCACGACCGGATCGCAGAATTCGGCGTCCGCGCTGGCGACGATGAGGTCGCAGGCCCAGGCCAGCATCAACCCGCCGGCGATACATTTTCCGTGCACTTCCGCGATCATGGGCTTGGCCAGATTGCGCCAGCGCCGCGTGATCTGCAGGTAAATCTCCTGCTCGCGCGCGAAGCGGCCGTGGGCGTTCGGCTCGGCAAAGCCGCCCCAATTTCCGACCGGCGGAAAATCGACGCCGGCGGCGTTTTTACCGCCGGGGCGTAAATCGTGGCCGGCGGAGAAATGCGGGCCGGAACCGGCGAGAATCATGACCTTGACCTCGTCGTCCTGCACCGCCTGGTCGAAGGCGGCGTTGAGATCGTAGGTCATCTGCAGGTTTTGGGCGTTGCGCGCCTCGGGACGGTTCATCACGATCCGCGCGATGGATGGCGCCGGCCGCTCGACGATGATGGTCTCGAACGTCTTTTCTGTTGTTTTCATGGATCCTCCCGGGATCGAGTTGAACCATGATGACTAGTTCGGAGACTGATAGGCAAGAGCTATCAGCCGCAAAAAATGCATCTGGACGCGGCCTCTCGCGGGGATTACCTCGCGAGACCGTTCTGATACGTTGGCGGCAGATTTCACCGGGAGAACTTCAATGCGTAAATTTTGGACCGTGCTGGCGGCGCTGGCGACGCTGAGCCTGACCAATTGCGGCTACAACGCGATCCAGACCAATGACGAGCAGGTCAAGGCCAACTGGTCGGAGGTCGTCAACCAGTATCAGCGCCGCGCCGACCTCGTGCCCAACCTCGTCAACTCGGTGAAGGGGTTTGCGCAGCAGGAAAAGGACGTGCTGCTCGGGGTCACCAACGCCCGCGCCAAGGTCGGCAGCATTCAGGCGACGCCCGAAGTGCTCAACGATCCCGCCGCGTTCCAGAAATTCACCGCGGCCCAGGGCGAACTTTCCGGCGCGCTGTCGCGATTGCTTGTCGTGACCGAGAACTATCCGCAGCTTAAATCGGATGCGCTGTTCCAAAGCCTGATGGCGCAGCTCGAAGGCACCGAAAACCGCATCACGGTGGCGCGCAACCGCTACATCAAATCGGTGCAGGACTACAATGTCGGCATCCGCACCTTCCCAAACAATTTGACCGCGATGGTGTTCGGCTACAAGGACAAGCCGAACTTCTCGGTCGAGAACGAGAAGGAAATCTCGGTCGCGCCGAAGGTCGACTTCAATCCCGCGCCGGCGGCCCCGTCGAAATAACCGCCAGCAAGAATTGACCGCGATGAACGCTGCAAGAGCCATTTTGCTTGCGCTGTTGCTGGGCTGGATTTTTCCAGGCCTGTCTCCGGCGCTGGCCGACGTCGCGGTGCCGGAGCTGGTGGGGCGGGTCGTCGACCAGACCGGGACGCTGTCGAGTGGCCAACTCGACTCGCTTCAGCAAACCCTGCGGGCTTTCGAGGCGCGGAAAGGCAGCCAGGTCGCGGTCCTGATCGTGCCGACGACCGCGCCCGAGAGCATCGAGCAATATTCGCTGCGGGTGGCCGAGGCCTGGAAGATCGGCCGCAAGAAGATCGACGACGGCGCGCTGCTGGTGGTCGCCAAGAACGACCGCAGGCTTCGCATCGAGGTCGGCTACGGCCTCGAAGGCGCCCTGACCGACATCACCTCCAAGCGCATCATCGACGAAATCATCACGCCGAGATTCCGCAACGGGGATTTCGCCGGCGGCATCTCCGCGGGCGTCGACCGGATCATCAGCGTCATCGACGGCGAAAAATTACCCGCCCCGCCGCCGCCACGGCAATCGTCATCGCAGCAGAATTTCGGCTGGCTCACCAACATCGATCCGGGGTTCGCCCTCGTCGGAACCGTTTTCTTGGCGGGCATTCTGCGCGCGATTTTTGGCAGGTTGCTCGGCGCGGGCGTGACGGGAGGCGTCGTCGGATTGCTGATCTGGCTTGTCCTCGGCTCCCTGGCGGCGTCCTTCGTCGCGGGGGCCGTTATCTTCTTCATCACGCTGGTCGTCGACCTGTCGTCGCCTCAGGGACGCAGCGGCCGCGGCGGTTGGTCCGGCGGCGGCGGTTCATATTCCGGGGGGTCCTGGAGCAGTGGCAGCAGTAGCAGCAGTTCGAGCGACAGCGGCGGCGGTGGCGGCAGCTTTGGTGGCGGCGGTGCGTCGGGAAGCTGGTAGAGAGAGCTGAGATATGGGCATCGGACGCATCGGCAAGCATCTTCTTCACCATCACTGGTGGCTGCGGCGCTATTTTCCGCCAAAAGTGCTGGCGGCGATTGAACAGGCGATCAAGCTTGGTGAGACCACGCATTCGGGCCAGGTTCGCTTTGTAGTGGAAGGCGCGCTTGACGGCGCGCCGCTGTTCAGCAATCAGCCGGCGCGGGAGCGGGCGCTAGATATTTTTTCGAGCTTGCGGATCTGGGACACCGCCCACAACAACGGCGTGCTGATCTATCTGCTGCTGGCCGACCACAATGTCGAGATCGTCGCCGACCGCGGCATCGACGCCAAGGTGGGTAGGGCCGGCTGGGAGAAAATCTGCAAGCAGATGGAAGCGGATTTTCGGGTGGGCAAGTTCGAGAGCGGCGCGATCAAGGGGATCGAGGCGGTGTCGCGGCAATTGGCGGCGCATTTCCCGGGCCGTGGCGGCGGGCCGAATGAGCTGCCGGATGCGCCGGTGGTGATTTAGGGCTCATCCCCCTCCACGTCATTGCGAGCGAAGCGAAGCAATCCATCGCTCCAAGGAAAGAAAGAGTGGATTGCTTCGTCGGGCCCGTCATTTTTTTGGTGCTGCGGCGTGATTTATTGCGTGGATCGATTCGGAGCACGTGATGGACATTCGTATTCGGCAAGCGGAACGTCGGCAGGCTGGTTTTGAGCTGGTCGATCTTGAGAGCCTGGTGGTTGACGACCACTCGGTACGAGCGGTGTGGTCCTTCGTGGAAGGCTTGGACCTTCAGTCGTTCTACGATCGCATCAAGGCGCGTGGCGAGATACCTGGTCGGCCTGCGACCGACCCGCGCATTCTGCTTGCGCTTTGGCTGTATGCGACAGCCGACGGGATTGGGTCGGCCCGCGCGCTGGCGCGGCTGTGCGAGCATCATACGATCTATCGCTGGATCTGCGGCGGGGTCGGGGTGAACCACACGATGCTGTCGGAGTTCCGTCTGGAGAGCGGCGAGTTCCTCGATCGCCTTCTGACGAGCAGTCTGGCGGCTTTGATGAAGGAAGGCCTGATCACACTGGACGAGGTCATCACCGACGGTACCAAGGTCAGGGCCGCGGCAAGCCGCTCGTCGATGCGGCGAAGGCAAACCCTGGTGGAATTGGAAGAAAAGGCCCGGATCAGGGTTGCCGAGTTGAAGCAGGAATTGGAGGCCGATGCTGCGGCGGGCGAGCGGCGGCTGTCGAAGCGTCGCCTCTCTGCAGCCGAAGACCGCGCCCGTCGTGTTGCGGCAGCGTTGGCGAAACATCCTGCAGCAACGCCGAAGGACGAGAAAGACCAGAACGAGGGGGGCGATCCCCCGCTGGCCGGCGGCGGCAAGAGCGGCAAGAAACCCAAGGAAGAGCGTGTCTCGACGACTGATCCGGACGCGCCATTGATGCGGATGGCGGACGGTGCCGTGCGGGTCGCCTATAACGTGCAAGTGGCGAGCGCCTGCGGCTTCGTGGTCGCGATCGAGCCGGTCCAGCGGCGTAATGATCGAGGTCTTGCGCCGGCAGTGGTGGCGCAGGTCCAACAGCGTTGTGGCAAGCTGCCGACCCGCCTGCTGGCCGACACCGGCGCGATGACCGCCGCCGACATCGCGACGCTTGCGCAAACTCACCCCTCCATGCAGGTGTTCAGTCCGCCACCGGCCTGCAAGACGTCCTCCAAACCAGCAAGCAAGGCGCGATACGAACGCAACCGCGCAGCCAAACCGCAATGCCTGAGGGAGTGGCGCGCCCGCATGGACAGTGAAGAAGGCCAAGCGGTCTACAAACGGCGCAGCAACACCGAACACGCCCATGCCCGCCTGAAGAACCGCGGCTTTGAGCGCATGGCCCTGCGTGGCTTGGCCAAAGTCCGCATCGCATGTTGGCTTCATGCCGTGACCCACAACCTTATGTGGGCCATTAGCTGCCGCCGCGCGCTGAAGACGGCCTGATCCACCTCCCATCACATGCCGCACGAGCCGCACATCCCGTCCAATCCCATTGCAGTTCGCCGCCACAGGCGAAATACTTACAGCCCCGTCGCTTTGCTCCTCGCAATGACGCGGAGAGAATTTGCGCTCTCCGCTTCAGCCGTCGCGACCCGCCTCAACTCGCCGGCATCGATTTCTCGATCATGCGCACCCAATAGGACGCGCCGTGGCCGAGGATCGAATTGTTGAACGTATAGGCCGGGTGATGGCATTCCGGGCTGTCGCCCATGCCGAGGAAAATGAAGGCGCCCGGGCGTGCTTCCAGCATGAAGGCAAAATCCTCGCCGCCCATGATGGGCGTGGTGCGGTCGTCGACGCGATCGGCTCCCACGACGTCACGCGCGACGTCCGCTGCGATCACGGTTTCACGCTCGTGATTGATGGTCGGCGGATACATTCGCGTGTATTTCGTCTCGGCTGAACCGCCATAGGCGCGCGCGATGCCGTCCGCGACCTCGGATATCCGGCGTTCCACCAGATCGCGCACGCCGGGGTCGAAGGTGCGCACCGTGCCGCCGAGCGTCGCGGTCGGGGGAATGATGTTGAAGGCCGAGCCGGCATGGAATGAGCAGGCGGACAGGACCGCCGTCTTCATCGGGTCGACGTTGCGCGCGACGATCGATTGCAGCGCGCTGACGATTTCCGAGCCGATCAGCACGCTGTCGATCGCGCGGTGCGGACCGGCGCCGCCATGGCCGCCCTTGCCGTGCACGACGATCTCGAAACTGTCGGCCGCGGCCAGCAGTGGGCCGGGCGTGATGGCGAAATGGCCCTCCGGGATGCCGGGCATATTGTGCAGGCCGTAGACCTCCTGAATGCCCCAGCGCGTCATCAGGCCGTCGTCGACCATCGCCTTGCCGCCGGCGCCGCCTTCTTCGGCCGGCTGGAAGATCACGACCGCCGTGCCGTCGAAATTGCGGGTCTCGGCGAGATATTTCGCCGCACCGAGCAGCATGGCGGTATGACCGTCATGGCCGCAGGCATGCATCAGGCCCGGTGTCTTCGAGGCATAGGGCACGCCGCTGATCTCCTCGATCGGCAACGCGTCCATGTCGGCGCGCAGGCCAATGACCCGGTCCGACGAATTCTTGGCGCCGCGGATGACGCCGACCACACCGGTGCGCCCGATCCCGGTCACCACCTCGTCGCACCCGAATTCCCTCAACCGGTCGGCGACGATACCGGCGGTGCGATGCACCTCGTACAGCAGTTCCGGATGCTCGTGAAAATCATGGCGCCAGGCGGCGATTTCGTCGGTGAGCGCGGCGATACGATTGACGATGGGCATGGGAACACTCGTTGGGTTGGCCAGGGCTTCTGGAAGGGCGTTTCGGATCAGGAAAGGATAGTGCCCGTTTGTCGCCGGCCAGCGCAATGGGTCACAGCGCCGCCTGCGGCACGGTTCCGGCCTGGAAGGTTCGTCCCCTGTAGACGGACAGGCCGGCCAGGCCGACCGCTGCGGCGAACAGGATGTAGTAGACGGGTGCTGCCTTGTTGCCCGTCGTCTGTACCAGCCAGGTGTTGATGAACGGCGCAAGGCCGCCAAACAGCATCACCGCAAAATTATACATCAGCGAGGCCCCGGTCGAGCGCACGCCGACGGGGAAGATCTCGGTCATGAAGGCCGGCATCGGTCCCGCCAACGCACCGAGGAAAACCGCCACCATCTGCAATTGCCAGAGGTTCGTGGTCGTGGGATCAGCCGCCAGCCGCCGCAGCATCAGATAGAACAGCGCGGAATAGGCGATGAGCGCCGGAACAATGACGGCGCGGCGGCCGATCCGGTCGGAGAGCGCTCCGGTCGCCACCGAAATCGCCGCATTGACGACGCTGAAGCAGAGCAGTCCCAGCTGCGCATTCAGTAGCGGCAATTTCAGCTCGGCGACCGCATAGGCCGGCAGGAAGATCGCGTTGACGTAGTTGATGGCGGTGCCCGCCGCGATCAGGCAGAACGATGCGATCAATTCACGCGGATGTTCGGAGAACAATTGGCCGAGCGTGGTCTGTTTTTTCGGCTGCGCGAGGGCGGCCTTCTCGGCGAGATAGGCCTGGAACTCGGGCGATTCGTCGCACCGCTGCCGCAGGTACCAGCCGGTCGGTCCGATCAGGATGCCGAGGATGAACGGCACGCGCCAGCCCCAACTCGCAAACGCGTCCGGCGACAGGCCCAGATTGAGGCCGATCGCCATGGCAGCACCGATGCCGAAGGCGAGCGACTGCGACACCATCTGGAACGAGCCATAGAAGCCGCGCCGGCCGGGTGGCGCGAATTCGATCAGCATGGCGCTGGCGCTGCCGAATTCGCCGCCGGCGGAAAAGCCCTGGATCAGGCGCGCCAGCAGCAGCAACAGCGGTGCGGCGATGCCGATCATGCCGTAGGTCGGCAGGAAGCCGAGCAGTCCGGTGCCGATCGCCATCAGCGATATCATCACCACCAGCGCCTTCTTGCGACCGTGCTTGTCGGCGTAGAGCCCGAACACCAATCCGCCCGATGGTCGCGCCGCAAAGGCGATGCCGAACGTGGCGAAGGTCAGCAGCAGCGATGAGTTCGGATTGTCGGCCGGAAAGAACAGCTTGCTCAGGACGCCCGCGAACAGGCCGAAAACCGTGAAGTCGAACCACTCCAGCGCATTGCCGATCGTCGAGGAGATCACCACCCGGCGGCGCATCTGCGCCATGACGTCAGCCTGCATCTGTTTTTGTCTCCATCGGCGATGGTTGGCATCGCCGGGCTTGTTGTCTTGCGTGACTGATCCTATGGCAAAGCAATAGCAGACCACAACGGGCAGCTTTGGTTCCTTCTTCGGGAGGCGGTTGGTCAGTAATATTGCTGCAGTGCGCGCCTTTCCCCGGATGCTGCGCTGCGCGTTAGCGGTGCGCTGCTGATCCGGGGCCCACGCTGGCTGTGGGTCCCGGCTCTGCGGAGCCATAGCGCGTCGAAGACGCGCGTAAACGCGCTTATGTCACGCTGCACCGCGTCTGGGACACGAGATCAATCTTACGCCTTCACCGACGGCCGCTGCGCAACGCGCGCCATCCACGCCACGATATTCGTGTTCGCCGTGTCCAGCGGCTGGCCGACCTGGTTGCCGAATTCGATCGAGCAATAGAGCAGGATGTCGGCGAGCGTGAAGCGTTTGCCGCACATATAGTCCCTGCCGTCCGCCATCTGGTCGTTCAGCCACGTCAAACGATTGGCCGCAATCATCTTCAACCCGGGGGAGGCTTCCGGCACGACCAGAATCCGCTTCTCGAAGAATTTCGCGGCCTCGCCGAAGCGATAACCGTTGGCGAGCGGTTCGGCGATGTTGAGGTCGACGCGGCGCGTCCACATCCGGCATTCGGCGCGCTGTTCCGGCGTCTCGCCGATCATCGCCGGCTTCGGATTCTTCTCTTCGAGATATTCGCAGATCGCGGTGACCTCCGAGAGATAATGGCCGTCGTCGAGCTCCAGCGTCGGCATCTGGCCGTGCGGATTGCGCTTCAGATGTTCGGCTTCACGATTTTCGCCCTTGCGCAGGTCGACCGTCTGCTTGGGGATGTCGATGCCCTTCTCCGCCATGAACATGCGGACGATGCGCGGGTTCGGTCCGACCGAGTCGTAAAGCTTCATTTTGCTCTCTCCCTTTTTCTTGTGAAGGCATCGTTGTTGATGCCGTTGAACAGTCCGCCGCGGCGTTTGTCAAATGGATGGATGATACTCAGGCGATGATTCTGATCTGCAGCTTGTCGCTGCCCACGCAGAAGTCAGAAACGCAATGGGAATAAAATCGGGACGTCCTGGACTCGCGCGCGCCTCAATTGTCATCGAGCTTGTTGAGGTCGCGCACCGATTGCATGATCGGTTCGAAATTCGACCGCGCGTCGAGCGCATCGAACAATTGCGCGGTGTCCGACAATAGCGTGTGCGAGCGCTGGATGGCGATCCGCACGTCGTCCTGCGGCGTATCCGACAGACGTCCGTGACCGGACAGCAGGATTTTGGAATTCAAGCCCTTCAGCCGTTCCAGCGACTGGATGTAATCGGCGATGCTGCCGGAGCCGAACACGCCGCCCATCACGCCGCCGGGCATCAAGGTGTCGGCGGCGAACAACAGTCCTTTGTCCTGGTCGAACAGCGTGATGCAGGCCGAGGTGTGGCCGGGCGTGTACATCACGTTGAGACGAAAATTGCCGAGGTCGATCAGATTGCCTTCTTCCAGCCAGATGTCGACATTGATCGGCACGTTCGGCTCGTTGAACATTTTCCGCAGCATCGAAAAGTCGTCGCGCAGCATGATCTTGTTGGCGGCCAATCGATGCGCGGCGATAAAGGTGCGGCCGGCGAAATGAAAGGCCGCGCCGATGTGGTCGAGATGCTCATGGCTCAGCACCACCATGTCGATCTTCTCGGGCGGGCAATCGAGATGATTGAGGCATTGCACGAGATGCGGAAAGTTCGACGACAGGCCGACGTCGATCATGATGGTGCGCGAACTGCCGCGCACCAGATAGGCGTTCGCCGCGCGGTTCTTGAAGCGGATCTGGTAGACGTCCTCGGCCGCCTGGATCAGCGTGCAGGCGTCGGTGTCGAGCAGGGTCTTGAACGGACTGGGCTTGCGCTCGCTCATGAATTGGCCGCGGTTTTGAAAGTGACGGCGTTCGACGCCCGCAGGCGTTTGCTGAGCGCGTCCATGATCATCAGGGCGAATGCCGGCTGCTGGCTGACCAGATAGACGAAGCGGGCGTGATTGATCCGCATCACGCGGGTTTTTGGCGCGGCAGCGATGGCCGTTGCCGACCGGGAGGAGCCGTCGATCACGGCCATCTCGCCGAAGAACTCGCCCTTGCCGAGCGTCACGATGACGGTCTTGCCGCTGCCTGTGACCTTGGCGATCTCGACCTTGCCGTCGAGCACGACGAACAGCTCGCGCCCGGTCGAACCC
Organism: uncultured Alphaproteobacteria bacterium; assembly: GCA_963836765.1. Taxonomy (GTDB): domain Bacteria; phylum Pseudomonadota; class Alphaproteobacteria; order Rhizobiales; family Xanthobacteraceae; genus Bradyrhizobium. The sequence continues at coordinate 104,500 of CAWILG010000039.1, read as the reverse complement.
TCCTCAAAAATGACGTCATCGACATCAAATTCGTTGATGCATTTCTCGATAGCCATGGTGCGCCCCCTGCCTTCTGGCTGGTTGGTGGCCGCATGCTAGTCGGGAAACAGGCCGGCGCAAACCGAGCGTCGGGTTTGCCGCAGGGCAACATTGCGACAAGGGGCGAAAGCCCCGGCCACGCCGCCGCCTTGTTATCGGCCAGAACCGGCCCGGATCAGTTCCTAAAATTTCGGTAAGCCCTGCAGCAGTAACGATTTCGCAAGCAATAAAAGTTACCAAATGGTCAACCCAGTCAGGAGATTTGAACGTGAGTGAGCAACAGTCGGAGCCCATCAGCGGTGAAACCGGTTTCGTCGGCACCGGGCCGGCCGCTCCCGGCATGTCCCCGACCAGCGCGCCGCTGACGGCGCAGGCCAGCGTCGAGTCCCCCATGCTTGCGCCGGACCAGGAAGAGACCGCCCTGAAACCGGACGCGCCCAAGATCGAGGCTGTGCAGGTTGAGGCTCCGAAGGTCGAGGCTCCCAAGGTTGAAGCTCCCAAGGTTGAAGCTGCGAAGATTGAAGCTGCGAAGCCCGATGAAGCCCGGCCGGAAGCGCCGCGCTTCCCCGGCAAGGTCATGATCATGTCCCCGGCCGATCGCGCCTGGAACGCCGACAGCACCGATTCAAAGGCGGAAGCCGAGAAGAGCGCCGAGCCATCGGGCAAGCGCCGGATCGCGGCGATGGCCGCTGTGGTGGCGCTGGCGACGGTGGCGGGTGCGCTCGGTGGTGCGTTGGCGACCGCAGGGGTCGGGCACTTTCTCGGGGGCGATCAGGCGGTAGCGGCGGTCGCGAAAGACAGTGCGCTGGAAGCCTCGGTGGCGCGGATCGACGCCGACATCGTGGCGTTGAAAGCCAGCGTCGAACACACCTCCAAAATGGGGGTGAGCCAGTTCAACAAGACCAGCGACCGCCTCGACAAGGTCGAGAAGGCGCAGGCCGAGCCCGCCGCCAGGCTCGCCAAGCTCAGCGAGGCCGTCGACAAGCTCCGCGCCACGCCGCCGGCCGCCGTTGCGGCCGCGACCCCTGTCGCGGCCAGGGAAGTCACGGGATCGGTGACGCCGCCCGCAACGGCTGCAGCGGCCGCGGCACAAGCCGCTGCTGCCAAGACCGACGTCGGCAGGCTGCCGACGGTCGAGGGATGGATCCTGCGCGACGTTGCCAATGGCGGCGCGCTGATCGAAAGCCGGCGCGGCATCTATGAAGTCTATGCCGGCGATCCCATTCCGGGCGTCGGCCGGGTCGATGCGATCCGCAAGCAGGACGGCCACTGGGTGGTCGTGACCAGCAAGGGCCTGATCGTCGCGCGCTGATCGAGACGAAATCGAAAAGACCAAGGCGCCTCACCGCAACGTGAAGCGCCTTTTTTCTTGAATAGGCCTCGTTGCGCGGTGTTAGTGGGGCATGAGCCGCGCGCTGCGATTTCCTGTCATCCTGATCGCCCTGCTGTGCAGCGCCTTGCCGGCGCGCGCGGCGCCCGCTGCGGCGCTGGAGCGCGGAGTAGCCATCATCGATCCATTGGCGCTGCGCGAACTCGATCGTGGACGATTGGGCCTCGGCGGCATGCTGCTGCCGATGCGTTCATCCAATGTCCCGCTCACCAACAGCCAGTTGTTCGGCTGGCCGTCGATGGTTCCGGTCCGCCAGGCGATCGACGCGGAGTTCGATCGATACATTGCCAGGCACAAGGCAGACCTGCCGAACGAAACCATCGGCGTCGGCGACGGCTTTGATTTTCAACTGTTCGACCGCGCGCAGCTTTATTCCTCCGACACGCGTTTCGTGCTGGCGGGCATCGTCAACCGTATGGACCGTGCTTACGTCTCCGAGGCCAGTTGCGGCGAGATACGGCTGATCTATCGCCTGACCCGCACGGATGTGCCTCTGATCGGCGAAAACGCGGTTTCACAGCGCCTGCCGATGACGCTGAATCTGGTGTTGAAAGCAAAAGGCGGTCCCGCAATCGACCATGCGGGCGCAGCGATCACCTGCGCCGAGATCGCGCGCCGCTGGCTTGCGGCCGGCGAATTGTCGCTGACGGGTTCGGCACTCGCGGAAAAGCTCTCGGCGAATGACGGCCCGCTCGCTCTGTTCGATGATCGGAACATCGATCGGATCGAGACCAACCTTCAGATCGCGCATGCGCCGAAATCGGCGTTACGCGATTTCCGCACCGATTATCTGTTGAAGGTTTTCAACTACGACGCGCAGGCGCAACGCTTCGAGGAAGCGCCGATGGAAAACCAGATCGACCGGGACCGGATTCTGGCCGACGACAATTTGAAACGGGATTTCAAGAATTGGCTGCTCGACCCCCAACATTTTGGCGAACTCGACCGCGGCACGATCCTGATCCCGGAAAGATTCCTCGCCACCGGTGCGATCGCGCCGACACCGGTCGGGTTTGATGCTTCGGTGTTGCAGCCGGAATTCGGTCTGGTGCAAGGCGAGGGATCTATATCTAAGCCCGTTTTCTCCGAGAGCGACGTCGTGGCTGCGCTGAGGAAGGCGGCGGCGGATGGCGTAAAACTGCAAAACATCCGCTCGGTCGGCGGCTTTGAGCGGCGGCTGAACGACATCACCTGTTCCGGCTGCCATCAGACCCGCGGCATCGGCGGCTTTCATTGCCCCGGCGTCGACTGGATGGCCGCAAAACCTTCCAATTCAACCGTGGTGCCGGCGTCGCCGCATTTCTTCGGCGACCAGATCCGCCGCCGCGACATCCTTGCCGCGTTGCGGGACCGCAGGCCGCCGGATTACTCCCGCGGCTTCTCCAGCCGTCCGCAATCGCGCGGCAGCGCCGAATTGGCCGGAAACGAATACAGCGATGGCTGGGGCGCGCATTGCTACCAGCCGGCTGCACAGGCCGCCGACAACGACAAGAGCTTTGGCGCCTGGACCTGTGCGGAGGGGCTGGCCTGCCAGGTAGCCGGCAAGGCCTCGCGCATGGGGATGTGCTTCGTCAAAACCTCCAGGTAAACTGGCTTTTTGCAGTCGTTCGTCCGATTGACAGTAGACTTACTGATCGTGTTTGATCGCGTCCAATTACTTCAGGGACGGAAATATGGACGAAGTCATTATCGTCGGCGCCGGCATCGGCGGCCTGACGCTCGGCCTGGCGCTGCATGAGGCCAACATTCCCTGCCGGATTTTCGAGTCGGCCGCCGAAATCAGGGCGGTCGGCGTCGGCATCAATCTGCTGCCCCATGCGTCCAGGGAACTCGCCGCACTCGGTCTCGAACCGGCGTTGGCAAAGGTCGCGATCGCGACCACGGATGCGACGTTCTTCAACCGCTTTGGCCAGCTGATCTATCAGGAGCCGCTCGGCCGCGCGGCGGGCTACGATCACCCGCAATTCTCCATCCATCGCGGCGATCTGCAAAAAGTGTTGCTCGATGCTTTCGTGGCGCGCGCGGGGGCGGATCGGCTGCTTACCAACCATCACTGCGTCGGCGTCGAGCAGGATGGGGCCGGCGTCACCGTGACGTTCTCCGATGGGCCGGGAGGCGCGAACCGCACGACCGTGCGCGGTCGCGCTGCAATTGCCTGCGACGGCATCAATTCCGCTGTCCGCAAGCAGTCTTTCCCTGACGAGGGTGAGCCGCGCTATTCCGGCGTCAACATGTGGCGCGGCGTGACGCGCTGGAAGCCGATATTGTCGGGCGCCAGCATGGTGCGCGCCGGCTGGCTGGCGCATGGCAAGATGGTTGTCTATCCGATCCGCGCCGCCGGCGAAGACGGGTTGCAACTCGTCAACTGGGTCGCCGAAATCGAAACTCCGACCTATCGCAAGCGCGACTGGAACCGGTCCGGTTCGCTCGATGATTTCATCGGCGCTTTCGCCGACTGGCATTTCGAGTGGCTCGATGTGCCCGCGTTCATCCGCGCGGCCGATAGCGTGCTCGAATTCCCGATGGTCGATCAGGACCCGCTGCCGCGCTGGAGCTTTGGCCGGATAACGCTGCTCGGCGACGCCGCGCATCCGATGGTGCCGCGCGGCTCAAATGGCGCGGGGCAGGCGATCCTCGATGCGCGCGCACTGACGTCCGCGCTGAGGGAGCATGCCGATCCGGTTGCGGCGCTGGCGGTCTATGAAAAGCAGCGCCTGGAGGCGACCACGCGCGTCGTTCTCACCAACCGCACCAATCCGCCGGATGCGATCCTGCGCGAGGTGTTCCAGCGCACCGGCGATCGGCCGTTTGACGCAATCGAGGACGTCATCAGCCGCGACGAGCTTGTCGGTCTGTCCGAAGGCTACAAGCAGATTGCCGGTTATTCGAAGGATGCACTACGAAGGTAACGGCCGGAAATCCTGCCGCAGGCATTGAATTCGCGCTAGGCTGACGCAAGACGGTCGACAAGAACCGCGGTCCGGCGTTTTTGGGGAGAGGCGACGATGACGGATTCTCAGGTTCAAGGCGGCGCATCGCTTGATGTCGCCGAATACATCGATCAGCAGCCGGTCGGGGCTTTTCATATCAAGCTGCTGCTGACTTGCGCGGCGGTGCTGCTTCTCGACGGCTTCGATACCACCGCGATCGGCTTTGTGGCGCCGTCGCTGGCCAGGGAATGGGGGTTGACCAAGGCCGCGCTCGGTCCGGTGTTCAGCGCGGGCCTGTTCGGGCTGATGATCGGCGCGCTGACGCTCGGACCGCTGGCGGATCGCATCGGGCGCAAGAAAATCATCGTCTTTTCGACGCTGGCGTTCGGTATCGGCACCCTGGTCACCGCGTTCGTCCCCGACGTCAACGCGCTCCTGGCGATCCGGTTTCTGACCGGGCTCGGTCTCGGCGGCGCCATGCCGAATACCATTGCCATGACTTCCGAGTTCAACCCGCAGCGCCGGCGCGCCACCATGGTGATGATCATGTTTTGCGGCTTTTCGCTCGGCGCCGCCGTCGGCGGCCTGCTCGCGGCGGCGCTGATCCCGCATTTCGGCTGGCGCTCGGTGTTCGTGGTCGGCGGCGCCGCGCCATTATTGCTGGTGCCGATCCTGGCGCTGCGGCTGCCGGAATCCGTGCGCTTCCTGGCGCTGACCGGGCAGGCCAATGCGTGCGTTGCCGAACTGCTCGCACGGATCAATCCTAAGGCCGCGTTTGCGGCGGCGACACAGTTCGTCGTGCATGAACCGGTTCTGGCCGGCATGCCGGTACAGCATCTGTTCAGGGAGGGGCGAACGCTTCCCACGCTGCTGCTGTGGGTGGTGTTCTTCATGAGCCTGCTTGACCTCTATTTCCTGACCAACTGGCTGCCCACGGTACTCAACGATCTCGGCGCCTCGGTATCCGTCTCCGCAGTAATCGGATCGATGCTGCAGGTCGGCGGCGTGGTCGGCGCCTTTGCGCTCGGCAGCGTCATCGACCGCTTCTCGTTCCGCGCGCTGGCGCTGGTGTATTTCATCGCGATTTTCGCGGTCGGCGCGATCGGTCAGCTCGGACATTCGACCGTATTCGTCAGCATGGCGATCTTCGTCGCCGGTTTCTGCATGGTCGGTGGCCAGATCGCCGCCAATGCGCTGGCGGCGGCGTTCTATCCGACCTCGGTCCGGGCCACCGGCGTCGGCTGGGCGCTCGGTATCGGCCGGATCGGCTCGATCATCGGGCCGCTGGTGGGCGGGGCGCTGATGACGGCGAAATGGAGCACGGGATCGGTCTTCATGGCCGCGGCGACCGCGGCCTTGTGCGCGGCGCTGGCGGCATTCTCGCTGAGCCGGCTTGCGCGCATGCGCGGCGACACGGGCGCGGCCGAGCAGGCGTCATCTTTTGATGCTACACTGCGGCCGGCGACCGAAACTTGACCGGAGACCGGCCGATGAGTCCTTCCGACCACGACAACAAGGAGCGCAATCGCGAGATCGCGGAAAACGAGGCCGAACGCCAAACCGTCGGCGATGTGCGCGTCAGCGTCTGGGCGATCGCGGTCACGGTCATCGCCGGCATCATCGTTTTTGCCATCGCTTGGGTGTGGCTGAGCCGCTGAACCGGATAACCGTCATCGTCGCGAAGAAGCAAATGATCGCGGCGTGCTCGGTGCTACCTCTCCCAAGGGGAGAGGTCGAATTGCGAAGCAATTCGGGTGAGGGGTTACACTCTCTCGATAGACCCGAGACCCTCACCCGGCGCTACGCGCCGACCTCTCCCGGAGGGAGAGGTGAAGAAACCACCGTCGATGAGAGATAGAAATTCAAGGCAAGCGCTCACGCCACCGCGCCGGACGCCCTGAGCTTCTCGATCGCTGCGTCGTCGTAACCCGCCTGCCGCAAAATCTCGTCCGAGTGTTCGCCGAGGCCGGGCGGCTTGCGGGGTTGGACTTTCTTGGATCCATCGACCCAGATCGGACTGCTGATGGTCAGCATGGTGTCGTTCTCGAACGGCACCAGCACCTCGTTGTCGATCATCTGCTGGTCGTTCGGAATATCGTCGAGGATGCCCACCACGCCGAACACCAGCCCGTTGCCGTCGAGAATCTTGCGCCAGTCGGCCAGCGGCTTGGTGGCAAAGGTCTCGTCGAAAATCCTGATCAGTTCCAGCGACCGCGCGTGGCGGTCCGGCTTGGTGGCAAACCTGACATCGCTGACGAGATCCTCGCGCTCGAGGCAGCGCGCCAGCGTCGGCCATTGCCGGTCTTCATTGAGCAGCGACAGGATCAGCCAGCGCCCGTCCTTGCACTGGTAGTGGTTGGTCACCGCGTTCAGCGCGCGCTCGCGCGGCCGCCGTTCGCCGAATTTCGCCCCGACCAGTTTTGCTTGCGCCAGCACCGACGCCGCCCAGACGCCATTCGCCATCAAATTGGAACTGACATGCGATCCCTTGCCGGTGCGTTCGCGCTTGTACAGCGCGGTCACGATCGCGCCGTAAAACGCCATCGCGCAGGGGTGGTCGCCCATGCCGGCGATCGATCGCGCCGGCGTGGTATTTTGATCGGCGCGGACCAGGTCCATCAGCCCCGAGCGCGCCCAATAGGCGTTGGAGTCGAAGCCGGGCTTGTTGGCTTCCGCGCCCTTCTCGCCATAGCCGGTGAACGACGCATAGATCAGGCGCTCGTTGAGATGCGCGAGATGATCGTGGGTGATGCCGAGCTTGGCGCGAACCTGCGGCGGCATGTTGGTGATGAAGACGTCGGCCTCGGCGACGAGGCGATACAGCACCGCCTGCGCCTCTGGCTTGGTGAGGTCGAGCGCCAGGCTCTTCTTGTTGCGCGCTTCCAATAGCCACGCGAAATTGTGCTCGCTATGGGGATAGCCCGGCAGGTTCGGCAGATTGCGGTAGGGATCGCCCGTAACAGGCGGCTCAATCTTGATCACGTCGGCGCCGAAATCCGACAGCACGGTGGCGGCCGCGGGGGCTGCGATGAAACTCGCGCAGTCCAGAACCTTGAGGCCGTCAAAAATGCCTTTTTCCATGGTGTCGTCGCTCCGGTGAGGTCTTGTTGGTTTTATTTCGGCGGCCGGAATTATCGCCGCTGCGGATCCCGTCGTGGCGCTATTTGACCTATGTCGGGCCGGGGATGCAACTACTCCCCGCCTGCCATCAGCGCGGCGTTACCGCCCGCGGCAGCCGTATTGATCGTCACCGTCTGTTCGGTCGCAAAGCGCGGCAGATAATGCGGGCCGCCGGCTTTTGGCCCGGTTCCCGACAAACCGTGACCGCCGAACGGCTGCACGCCGACCACGGCGCCGATCATGTTGCGGTTGACATAGACGTTGCCGGCCTGAAGGCGATCGATCACGCCGTCGACTGTGTCGTCGATCCGCGAGTGGATGCCGAGCGTCAGCCCGTAACCGGAGCGTTCGATCGATTGCAACACCTCGCCAAGCCGGTCGGCGCGGTAACGCACGAGGTGCAGCACCGGCCCGAACACTTCCTCGGTGAGTTGGCCGGCGTCGGTCAATTCGAAAATATGCGGCGCGACGAAATTGCCCGTGGGTGCTGAGCCCGCGAAATGCACGCGTGCGTGCTCCTTCATGCGCGCGATATGCGCGTCCAGCCGCGCCTTCGCATCCGCGTCGATCACCGGGCCGATATGCGTGGCCGGATCGGAGGGGGCACCGATCCGCAGTTCACCCGCCGCGCCTGAAATCATCTCGATCATGCGGTCGGCGACGTCGTCCTGCACGAACAACAGCCGCAGCGCCGAGCAGCGCTGACCGGCGGAACGGAACGCCGACGTCACGACGTCGTCGGCGACCTGTTCGGGCAACGCCGTGGCATCGACGATCATCGCATTGATGCCGCCGGTTTCCGCGATCAGCGGCACGATCGGGCCGTCCTTGGCGGCCAGCTGTCGGTTGATGGCGCGCGCGACTTCGGTCGAGCCGGTGAACACGACGCCGGCAATATCGGGATGGGCCACCAGCGCTGCGCCAATGCGGCCGTCGCCCTGCACCAGATGCAGCGCCGAAGCGGGCACGCCGGCTTCGTGCAGCAAGTTGATCGCTTGCACCGCGATCAGCGGCGTCTGCTCGGCTGGTTTTGCGACCACGGCATTGCCGGCCATCAGCGCCGCGGTGACCTGGCCCAGAAAAATCGCCAGCGGAAAATTCCACGGCGAGATCGCGACGAAGACGCCGCGGCCGCGCAGAACGAGCACATTGCTCTCTCCGGTCGGCCCCGACATCGCCTCGCCGTCGCCGAACAGCCTTTTGCCCTGCGCGGCATAGTAGCGGCAGAAGTCGGCGGCTTCGCGGAGTTCGGACAGCGCATCATCCAGCGTCTTGCCGCCCTCGCGTTGCAGCAGCGCGATGAAATGCGCGGATCGCTGCTCCAGCAGGCCGGCGGCGCGCTCGAGGATTTTCGCGCGCGTTTCCGCCGGCGTGCGGCTCCAGCTTTTGAATCCCGCGCGGCTGGCGGCGATGGCTGCATTCGCCTGCTCAGTTGTTGCCTCAGCAACGCGTCCGATCGCGGGCGCGGCTTCCGCGGCAACCGCCAAGACCAGTTTGCCCAGCGCCGCGCGCTCGCCGAATTCGATGCCACGCGAATTTTCACGCTGCGGCGAAAACAGATCGCGCGGCAACGGGATATTCGGATGCCGCGCATTCTCTGCCGCGCCGATGATCTCGGCCGGGCGCCGCAGCAGCGCCGCCACCGGTATGGTCTCGTCGGCGGCCAGCGCCACAAAGGACGAGTTGGCGCCATTCTCCAGCAACCGCCGCACCAGATAGGCCAGCAGGTCGCGGTGGCTGCCGACCGGCGCGTAGGTGCGACAGGCGATGTCGGGACGATCTTCGCCGAGCTGCGCATAGAGCGCTTCGCCCATGCCATGCAGGCGCTGGAACTCAAATCCTCTTTCGCTGCTGGCCAATTCAAGAATGGTCGCGACCGTCAGCGCGTTATGGGTTGCGAATTGCGGAAAGATCCGCGGCCGCAAGCCGAGCAATTGCCGGGCGCAGGCGATGTAGTTCAGATCCGTCATCGCCTTGCGGGTGAACACCGGATAGCCGTCGAGCCCACGCTCCTGCGCGCGCTTGATCTCGGTGTCCCAATAGGCGCCCTTGACGAGGCGCACCATCATTTTGCGGTTCAGGCTATGCGCGAGACGATCGACATAGCCGATCACGTCGTTGGCGCGCTTTTGATACGCCTGGATCGCCAGGCCAAAACCGTCCCAGCCGGCGAGCGAGGCGTCGGCGAAGGCCGCGGCGATCACGTCGAGCGACAATTCCAGCCGGTCGGCTTCCTCGGCATCGACGGTGAAATTCAGATCATGAGCCCGGGCTTGCCGCGCCAGCTCGATCAGGCGCGGCACCAGTTCGGTCATTACGCGCGACGCGCTGACCGCCTCGACGCGCGGATGCAGCGCGGAAAGTTTGACGGATATGCCGGGCCGGTCGGGCAGGGGGCGGTCATCGGCGGCGCGGCCGATGGCGTCGATCGCGCGCGCATAGGAGTTGAAATAGCGCTCGGCATCGTCGGCGGTACGGGCGCCTTCGCCGAGCATGTCGAAGGAGTAGCGCGGCGGATGGACCGAATGCGGTTGCGCCCGCGCCAGCGCCGCCTCGATGGTTTCGCCGAGCACGAAATGGCTGCCCATCAGCCGCATCGCCGGCCGGGTTGCGGCGCGCACCGCGGGTGCGCCCAGCCGCTTTGTCAATCGGCCGATCGTGCCTTGCGGGGTTTCACCGGGCTGGATCACCCGGGCGGACATGCCGAGCGCCCATGCCGAGGCGTTGACCAGGAACGCGCTGGATCTGGTTTCGTGATGCACGAAATCGCCCTGGCCGAGCTTGTCCTCGATGAACTGGTCGGCGGTGCGGGCGTCCGGCACGCGCAGCAAAGCTTCGGCCAGCACCATCAGCGCCAGACCCTCTTTGGTTGACAGCGCGAACTCGCGCAGCATGTCCTCGACACCCCCCAAGGGATCGTCATTGGCGCGGATAGCCTCGATCAGGCGCGTCGCCGTGCGGTCGATTCCTTGCTCCTGCGCCGCGTCCAGTCTGGCGCTGGCGAGCAGCCGGGCGGCGATCGCGCCGTCATCCGGTGCATAGGGCGTGCTGAAGGGTGGAAGAGGCGATTTCTCGGTCGGCATGGCATTTCCCGAAACTCGCTCAAATCTACTGCGGTCTGCACCGTAGTTCGATAGACAAATTGGCAATTTTGCCATAGAAAGTGAGGATAATTCAGAGATAGACCGTATAAATGATCGATATTGATAAAATAGACCGCAATATCCTCTCAATTCTCCAAGGGGATGGACGGATTGCGAATGTCGAATTGGCCGAGCGGATCGGGCTGTCGCCGACCTCGATCGGCGAGCGGTTGAAACGGCTGCAGCGCGACGGCTTTATCGAGGGCTATGGCGCCCGGCTCAATCCGCACCGGCTTGGCCTGGGCTTGCTGGTGTTCGTCGAGGTGATGCTCGACAAGACCACGCCCGATATCTTCGAGCGGTTCGCAAAAGCCGTGCAGACGGCGCCGGAAGTGCTGGAGTGCCACATGGTCGCCGGCGGGTTCGACTATCTGGTCAAAGCCCGCGTCGCCGACATGACCGCCTATCGCCGGTTCCTCGGCGAGAGCCTGCTGGCGCTGCCGGGCGTGCGCGAGACGCGGACCTATGCTGTCATGGAAGAGGTCAAGCGCGATGCGCCGCTGCCGGTCGGATAGCGTTTCAAGCGAAGTTGGACCGGTTCGCGTCAGGAAACGCGTCAAATACAGATAGCGTATTCAGGCGAAGTGGGAACCTCGCCGCGTCGTGATCCACAGCCCGCGGCAGACGCGTTGGCAGCCGGAAGCGGTTGGGCTAATTCTGCGGCGGCTCTTTGAAACGGCAGGGATCATGACAAATACGGGAATGCCGACCAGGCTTGCGGGCGCGATGGCGCTATTCGTGACGGTCCTGGCCTTCATCCAGCCGGCCAAGGCGCTCGAGATGAGCCCGGCGATCGCGGCGCTCTACACCACTGTGTCGATCTATCCGCCGTCCGCAACATCGATGACGGTTTGCTACGGTTTTGTCTGCCGCCGCCGCGAGATTCTCGATTTCTCTGCCGGCGATCGCAGCGCGCTGACGCAGATCATGGCGGCGGGCCATGCCTCGGCCGCGGCCGAGCGCGCTGCGGTGCAGAAGGCGGTGATCTGGTTCGACCGGCGCATGGGCCCGGTCATCGGCACCAACAAGCGGGTGGCGAAAGCGGATTTTCGCTATTTCGACGACAAGCATAATTTCGATTGCTGGGACACCACCCGCAACACCACCAGCCTGTTGCTGGTGCTGCAGGAATGGCACCTGTTCAAATATCATGTGGTGGGCGATCCGCATTATCGCGGCAACACGCTGGTGCTGCAGACGCCGCACAACACCGCGGTGCTGATCGACCGCGCGACCAAAGTGCAATGGGTCGTGGACCTCTGGCCGCGCGGCTATCTGCAGCCGCCGGATGTCATGACGTTGGATCGATGGGTTACGGAAGATTGAGCGGCTGAAATGCGCCGCCGCATGGCTGCCCGTATGGAAAACCACCTCTATTGGTTGTACGGATAGCCGAAAGCCGCCGATCAATAGTGCCGGGGCCGACGCGATGATTTCAGGTCCAACCCTCCAGCGGTCCGCAAACAACGGGGCGAGGCCGTTGTTCAGTCTTTGCCGGTGGTCCGGTCTGTTGCTGATGGCAGCGGCGTGCGCGTTTTCACGGCCGGCCCGCGCCGGGGATCTGGAAGACTGCAACGGCCCGGCGCAAGACAAGGTCGAAGCCGCCTGCACCGCGCTGATCAATGACGCGCAGCGCCCGGTGGAGCAGCGTGTGGCGGCCTTTTCCAGTCGCGCGCGGCTTTATCTCGGTCGTTCGAAATTCAATTCTGCGATCAGCGATGCCGACGCCGCGCTATAGTTAAATCCTCAATTCGTGCCGGCCCTGCTTTCGCGCGCCTATGCACGCCAGCGCAGCGGCGGCGTCGATCAGGCGCGCGCCGATCTGGAGCGGGCGATTGAGCTCGAGCCGAAGAACGCCTTTGCGTTCCTCGCGCGCGGCAATCTCAGGGGCGACCAGAAGGCCTGGGCGGACGCCATCGCCGACTACAACACGGCGATTTCGTTGCGGCAGGATCTGGCCGCCGCCTATGTCGGCCGGGCGCGGGCCTATGTCGAGACCGCGCAGCTCGATTCTGCCATGACCGATCTCAACACCGCGCTGGCGATGAACCCGAATGCCCCCAACGCATTTTTCTGGCGCGGCCAGGCCTATCGCCGCAAGGGCGACGTCGATCATGCGATCGAGGATTTTTCCCGCGCCATCGCGCAAGGCCCGCAAACCGAGCGCGCATCCTATTTCGCGCGCGCCCAGTTGTTCAGCACCAAGGGCGACTATGCGCGGGCGGTTGCGGATTTTGACAAATTGCTGACGCTGATGCCGGACAACAAGGAAATCCAGCAGCAGCGCCAGGCGGCCGTCGCCATGCAGGCGGAACTGGCGCGGGTCAATGCAAAACCGCCCGCGACACCGCCTCCACCGGCAGCGGCCGCCGCGCCGCCCCCGGCGGTGGCCGCCGTTCCGCCGCTACCCGCAGCGCCGGCATTGCCGCCGACCGCAGCGGCGCCGTCCCCGCCGGCATGGGCAACCTATCCAACGCAACCCGCCGCGCCGGCCCCCAAGACGGCTACGGTCAATCCGCCGAGCAATCCGATCAAGCAGCTCATCGATCAGGGAAATTACGCCGCCGCCATCGAACGCCTCAATCAGCTATTGGCTGCCGAGCCGAACAACGAAGCGGCGCTCCGCGCGCGCTCGCTTGCCTATATGAGGATGAACCGACTCGCCGAGGCCCGCAACGACCTGGACGAGTTGCTCAGGCGGAAGCCGGACGACGTGGCGCTGTTGACCATCCGCGGTACCACGTTGACGAGCCTGTTGCAGTTCGATCTGGCCCTGGCCGATTTCGAGCGCGCGATCTCGCTGGACCCGAACGACGCCTCGGCCTATCGCGGGCGAGCCTTCATCACGGCGAGCAGGGGAAAGGCGCAGGAGGCGCTAGCCGACTATGATCGCTCCATCGGCCTCAATGCGAAGGATACGCTGACCTTCACCGATCGCGGCCTGGCCTATGTGATACTTGGCCAGATCGACAAGGCCTTGCTGGATTTCGATCAGGCCCTGGTTCTCAGCCAGACCAACGATCTGGCGAAATCCTGGCGGGGATTGGCGCTGCTGTTGAAGGGCAGGAGCGCGGAAGGGCTGGTCGACATCAACGCCGCCCTCGACCGCAATCCCAACAATCAGACCGCGCAGCTCGGCCGCGGGCTGGCTTTGCTGACCTCGGGCCAATTCGACCGTGCGGTGGTCTCGCTCGATCCGCTGGTCGGAAAAATGCCCGACGACACCTTTGCGCGAATGCTGCACGCGCGGGCGCTGCTGGCGCTGGGCAAGCCCACTGAGGCGATGTCGGATCTCGATCACGTGCTGAACGCGCGGCCCGGCTATCTGGATGCGCTGGCGCTGCGCGGCCTGGTGTGGTCGGCGATGCACGAATACAACAAGGCGCTGGATGATCTCGATCGGGCCATTGCGAAGAAGGAGACCGTCGAGAGCTACTTTGCGCGCGCCAAGGCCTATGAGGCGCTCAACAAGCCGGACAAGGCCACCGATGATTTCCGGCACGCCACCCAGCCGGTGCCCGCCGGCGTGTTCGACGTGCTGGCGCAGGCTGAATCAAAGCGGAAAATTCAGGAATTGTCGAAGAAGGTGCCCTGCGAAGGTGGACAGCCGTCCGGCACCTGCCTGTAACGCGATCGCGCGTAGTGTCGATCGGATGTTTGAAGAAAGCCGAGCGAAGGCGGTGCTCGCTCCGCCGAACGCTCACAGTTTTGTGGAATTTTTTTCAAGCCCCACTCCCGGATTGCCTCCGAGAGTGCGCCGTTACCGATCGCGCGGTTGCGCTAAACCTTGAGGTTCTCGGCCGAGGTCTTGCCGCGATTGGCAATCTCTTCGTATTCGACGCTTTGTCCTTCATTGAGCGTCGAAAGACCAGCTTTCTCAACCGCCGAAATGTGAACGAAAACGTCCTTGCCACCATTGCTGGGCTGGATGAATCCATAACCCTTGGTCGGATTGAACCACTTCACCGTACCTTTAGCCATTCACGTCGTCTCCGCGGAATCAAAAAACAAAAACGGACCGCCGGTCCCCGCACATACCGGCCTGCCCGAGGCCCAAGGATACGCGCCTTGGGGCAAACTGGGTAGCGCAAACGATAGCGGGGATTTCGGCAAAAATGGGGTTTATCGCACCGCATTTCCGCCTTTTTGCCTGTTTCGCGATCATTTGAGGCGGCCGAAATGCGGCCGGGCCACGCTCCCCCGAGCCGGGGAACCAGCCCGGCCGGCCCGCGAGACCGGGGCCGCCAGACTGGGGAAGCCGCCGGATTTCAGTACGTCGCGGCGAGATATTCGACGATCTTGCCGACGTCCGCATCCTCGATCGGCGCGCCATAGACCTTGATCATCTTGGTCACTTCCGCAGCCCAAAAATCCTTCTTGAATTTTTCGCCATGCGGCTGCGTCTTGATGTAGTCGGCCGAATGACAGGCGGTGCAATTGTTCTGCACCACGTCAAGATTGGGCCCCGGCTTGAAGGCGGCGGTTTCTTCCGGAAGCGCGTAGTTCACGGACGCCGCTTTGGCCGCGACGACGCCGAGGCCTGCGACGGCGGCAAGCGCGAGGAGAAGCTGATGATTCATGACCATGGTCCTCACGCCGCGGTGACGCGAACGGTTTCGACGACGTTGCGCAGATAGCCGGCGGGGTTCCACAAGGGATCCATCGGCTGCGAATCGCCGGCATTGTTGGTGGCGCGCACCTTGATTTCGCTGGCGCCGACCCCGAGCGCGACCTTCAGCTTCCATTCGCGGAACGAATATTTGCCGAGGTCCTTGCCGAGCTTGGCCGGCGTCCAGGTCTTGCCGCCGTCGATCGAGACTGCGACCTCCTTGATGCCCTTGCCGCCGTCGAACGCGATGCCCTTCAGCGTGGTATTGCCAGGCTTGAGCCTGGCGCCGTCGGTGACGTTCGTGATGAACGAACGCACGGTGAAACGGTTGATCGGGATGGTCGCTTTCGGCGCGGTGCCGGGCTCGACGCTGTTGTTGGGAGTATCCGGAATCCGATAGGCGGATTTCATCCAGAAGCCGTCGAACACGCTGTCGATCACGGTGATCTCGTTGAGGTGCTTGACCCAATAGGTGCCGTAATAGCCGGGCACGATCAGCCGCAGCGGAAAGCCGTTGAGCAACGGCAAATCGTCGCCGTTCATGCCATAGGCCAGCATCACCTCGCCGTCGTTGGCGTGATCGAAGTCGAGCGCCTTGGCGAAATCCGGCGTCTTGTCGCTGACCGGCCCGTCCATGCCGCCGAAGGTGACCTGCTTGGCGCCCGGCTGCACCCCGGCCATGTCGAGCAGGGTTTTTAGCGGCACGCCGCGCCAGCGCGCGTTGCCCATCGCACCGTTGCCAAGCTGGCCGCCGGCGACACGCGGATTGAGGAAGCCGCGGCTGTTGCCCGAACATTGATTGACGGCGACGAGTTCGACCGGCTTGAGCTTCTTGATCTCTTTCAGCGAAAGCTTCAGCGGCTTGTCGACCTTGCCCTTGATCTCCAGCGTGAATTTGTCGGGGTCGAGATCGTAGGGAATGTCGGCCAGATGATAACGGACGAAAAACGCGTTGTTCGGCGTGATCGGGCCGTCGTTGAAGATCGAGAACGGCGTTTCCAGCTGCGGCGGCCGGCTGGTCAGGCCGATCATCGGGCGCTTCTGCGGGTACCGCACCAGCTGCCGTTCGCCATTGTCGAACGGCAGCGTCACCGTATCGAGTGCGAACGCCCGTTGCGAACCGAGGCCCGTCACCAGCGCCGCCATACCGGCGCGTTTCATCCATTCTCGTCTATCGAGCATCGCGCTCCCTCCGAAGCATTCCTGGTCGAGTCGGTCATCACCAAACTCATCACCGCAAATGTCGCATCGGAGGGTGCGAAGTCAATTCATGCTTTCGCAGCGTCCATATGACGTTGCGTTGCAGCAGGCGGAAAACCCCGGCCGCAACAAGCGGCCGGGGCTTCCTGGACTTGACTGCGGTTGGATCAGTAGCCGCAGACGTTGACGGTGCGATAGCGCATGCCGAACGGCGTCGGCACCAGGCGGGTCTGATAGCAGCCATCGTCACCGCCGACGAAGCCGATGCCGAAGCCGTGGCCCCAGTGGTGATGATAGCCGCCACCCCATCCCCAGCCGCCGCCCCACGGATGGGCGGAAGCAGCGGTCGGAGCCAGCGCCATGGCGCTGAGGGAAGCGGCGGCAACAAGAGCGAGAGTTACTTTGCGAAGCATGGTCGTTTTCCTTTGAATGATGCGCCTCGAACGTTTCGTCTCGGCGCGGGTTTCAGTTCCATTTCCAGTCTTACCCATCGCCCATCAGTCGCCCCCCCAACAAAGCGGGTTCGAGAAAATGGCATTCTGTCCGGGGACAATTTTCTGAATAGTTATTCAGGTGTGAGAAAGATCACATGGCGCTGGCGCGGGTGCTGTCGCAGGCGCTTAGGCGATGCGAAGCTCCAGCCGGGTCATTGCGAGGAGCGCAGCGACGACCTGTCCGCCGAAGCTTGAGCGAAGGCGGAAGCAATCCATTCTCTCTTTCCGCGGCGAGATGGATTGCTTCGCTGCGCTCTACCCATCCTACACGTTAAGCCGCCTCGACCCGTTCGCCGCCGACCAGCGCGGAAAGCGCTCGCGTCGCCGCGACGGTGCGCACGATCATCGGCTCGTTGCGGCCGCGGATCGCGACTTCCTGCTCCGGCAATGCGTCGGCCGGCAAGCCCGCCGTGGCGCGGACTTCGTCGGAGATGACCGCTTCGCAGGCGAGGCTCTTGGTCATGTCCTGCAATCGTGCGGCGACATTGACGGCGTCGCCGAGCGCGGTGAACACCATGTGGTCGCGGTAGCCGATGTCGCCGACGATCACCTCGCCGCCGTGAATGCCGATGCCGAAGCGGATCGGCTCGCGCAAATCATGGCTGAGAAATTGATTCAACTCGTCGACATTGGCGGCAATCATCGCGGCGGCCTTCAGCGCCTGACGGCAGGCCTCCTGCCGGCCGGTGGTGAGCCCGAACAGCGCCAGCATGCCGTCACCGACGAACTGGTTCGGCCTGCCGCCGCTTTCGATCACCGCCTGCGACACCGCGCCGAGGAACCGGTTGACGATGAACACGGTGTCGAACGGCAGCCGCTTTTCCGCAAGTTTTGTCGAGCCGCGCATGTCCACGAACATGCTGACGAGATAGCGCTCCTGGCCGACCCGGGTCGGATTCGACGCCTGCGAACCGGCCGAGGTCGCGTGCGGCAGAAACAGCTGGAAGAACGAAAGATCGGTGGTCGGCCGCAACTGGCAGGCGAGCCGGATCGACGGATCGGCCGTCCCGACCCGGCCGAGCACGAAGGCTTCGCGTTGCGACGGTTCCGGCAGCGCGGTGCAGTCGCCGATGATGCGGATGCGGCAGGTGGAGCAGCGGGCACGGCCGCCGCATACGCTGGCATGGGGCACGTTGTTGCGCAGGCTCGCCTCGAGCACGCTCAACCCCTTCGGCACCCGGACCGTCCGCCCGTTGCCGTAGGACAGATTGAGCATGCCGCCGCGGCGCTCGTGGATCGCGCGCGCGCCCTTCGCGAGCAGGACCAGGCCGAGCAGGCCGAGGTAGCCGATCGTCAAGCCGCCGGTAATGCGGTCGAGAACGTTCTGCTGCGCCGTCGTCCCGAGCTGGCGCTGCGAGAGATTGGCGGCCCGCCAATCAGCGTCGCCATTGTCGTCAACGACGCTGCGACCGCCTTGGTAAATACCGAGCATCGCCAGCGTCGGAACCAGCACGGCGGCGGCGAGCAGGAACGGCGCCGCGCGCTTGAAGAACGCCCTCATGCGGAGCCAGAAATAAAGTCCGATGCAGCCATGCACCCAGGCGATGACGAGAACCGCGAGCATCGTCCACAGCCGCGCCGGCGATGCGACGAAGAACACATAAAGCTCCTGCGGGTAGAGTTTCTCGTGCCCAAACAGGGTTTGGCCGAGGCGCACGCCGACGATGTGGGCCACGATGAGCATGGGGACGCTCAGGCCGAGCACGAGTTGCAGCGGCTCGACCGCCTTCCAGCCGAATTCCCGGCGCTGGTACAGCGCCCAGATGCCGAGCGCGGTATGCACCAGGCAAGCGGTATAGAACACGATCGCGACCGGCAGGAACTGCCAGAACGCGGTGTGAATATGGACGCCGGTCGCCAGCGCCTCTATCGAGATGTTACCGAGCGAATGGTTGAGGAAATGGCTGACGAGATAGGCGAACAGCACCACGCCGCTGGCGAGACGGATTTGCCGCAGGCCGGTGCCGCGGAAAAATGTCGCCCGTCGCTCTCGAGAAATTTCGGCCATGCGAACCATGTACTACAGTATCGGCGATAGTATTGCTTAATTCCCGCGGTGGATATCTCTCCGGCGTCGTCCCGGCCTTGAGCCGGACTCATATCCGCGGCCCATCGGGGAAAGCCGAGGCCCAAGTTATTCTAACAGGCCATTTCCCTTACCACGATCGGTGGTTATGGGTCTCGGCTCCTCGTGCGCAATCGCGCACCAGGCCGGGACGACAAGCAGTATTTCCCTCCGCGACACGTTGACACCCCCTCGGGCTTCGAGGAGAAAGCGCCGTGACGATAGCCCCGCCCGATAACAGAAGCACAAAACCGGACATTGCGTACCGGCAGATGCTTGCCGTCGCCGCGCTGATCGCGGGGCTGACGTTGATGCGGCTGATCTATGCCGATGTGCTCGATCTGCGCACCGACGAGGCCTATTACTGGACCTGGTCGAAGGAGAGCGCGCTGTCGTTCCTCGACCATCCGCCCATGATCGCCTGGTTCATCCGCTTCGGCACCGCGATCTTCGGCGACACCAATCTCGGCGTGCGGTTTGCCGGGATTTTGGCGATGCTGGTCACGCAATTGCTGCTCGCCGATATCGTCCGGCGCGTCACCCATGATTTTCGCGCGGTGGTGTTCGCGGTGCTGATGCCGGAGGCGGCGCTGTATTACGGGCTGTTGATGGCGAAGGTATCGCCTGACACGGCGATGATCCCGTTTGCGGTCGCAATGCTGTGGGCGCTGGTCCGGCTCACCCAGAGCGGCAATCCGCGCTGGTGGCTCGCCGCCGGCCTGTTCGCTGGCCTGGCGCTGCTGTCGAAATTCACCGCCGTGATGCTGGCGCCGGCGGTCGTGGCGTTCGCGCTGGTGCCGGAGTGGCGGCGGCGCTGGCTGTTCAGCCCTTATCCGTGGGCGGCGGCGTTGGTCGCGGTCGTGGTGTTTTCGCCGGTGCTGATCTGGAATCAGCAGCACGACTGGGCGTCGTTCCGGTTCCAGTTCGTGCGCGCGGTGGCGACTCATGACGTGTCGTTCCGCACGGTCGGTGAATTCATCGGCCTGCAGTTCGGCCTCGTCGGGTTCGTGATGCTGCCGGTGGTGTTGTCGGGCGTGACGCTGACGGCGTGGCGCGGTTATCGCAGGCGCGAGCCGATCGCGATCCTGCTGTCGACATCGGTGCTGGTCCCGTTGCTTTATTTCTGCTGGAAATCGCTGACGCTGCGGGTTGGCGACACCTGGCCGATGTTCCTCTGGCCGGCAGGCTTTGCCGCCGCCGCCATCAATCTGGCGGTGCTGCCGCGCGAAAACTGGCCGGAATGGATGATCCGGTCGTCGTTGTGGTGGGCGAGGGTGGCCGTGATCTCCGGCATCGCCTTCGTCGTCGGCGTGTTCTTTTACTATGTCGCAGCGCCCTGGAACCTGATCGGCCGCACCGATCCGGTCGGCGGGGAGGCGGGCTATGAAATGGTTGCGGCGCGGGCGCGGGATCAGTTGAAGAAAACCGGCGCAACCTGGATTGCCACGACGGATTATCGCACCTATGCGATGCTGCGCTGGCACTTCAACGGCGGCGTTCCCGTCGTCCAGATCAACGAGCGTGGCCGCTTCCAGGGTTTTGCCGATCCCGGCATGGACTGGATCAAGGATCATCCCGGTCTCTACGTTGCACGCGAGCCGGACAACCGGCTGCCACTGTGGGATCTCACGACCGCAAAGCGGCAGCCGCTCGAGCGCGTCGAGCGAAGCTGGCGCGGCGTGGTGATGGATACCTACGCGCTGGAGAAGGTGACCGGCTGGACGCCGGAGCTATCGCCGCCACCGGACTCGCCGCTGTTCCGCTGGCGGGTGCTGGCGGAAAATGCGCTGGCACTCAGGGTGGCAGCCGTCGCGCCGAAGCAGGAGTTAGATGCGGCCACGACGACGGTGCGCTCTTCTCCCCTTGTGGGAATATGGGGCTCTATGTAACCGATTGAGACAGCGGAAAAAACGGAAATCGGTGTCCGTATAGTGTCCCTTGCGCGGGGTTCCTGCCGTCTTCGGAGCGGTACGCTTAGGGATGCGAGAATTGCTTGGAAGCTTCGAGGTGGCACGACTGCTCACCGAGCCAAATTCGCCCGGACGTCACTATACGAGCCGTGGCGAGTTAATCACAGCGACTCTAGTGCGTTTCAGCTATGTCTGCTCTATTTTGGTGGGCTTTGGATCTCTTTTGACGTTCCTGATAGGAGCTCTCAAGTTCATCCCCCATAAACCCTAGCTTCTCTCTGATGCGATGTGCGCTTTGACAGAGCGTCAACATAGTAAGACCGGCGGTGGTAACGTCTTAGGCGCCGCCTTCATCCGCAACTTCGCCTTCGGGTCATTCGCGTCGGTTTGGCTGCGTACCGACGACTTCCGCTCTACCCCTGTAAACAGACATCGTTACCGTGCGTCGGGATGTCTCAAATGTGCCAAAGCTGCTAGGACGGCGCCACGACCTCTGCGAGCCGCTCCGGGAGCGTGCCGCCCTTCAGGGGCAAAGGCTGGTCGCCGAGCAGCACCCTAACCACCACGTCACGCGCATTGCGCGGATCAAGCGAGTGCTTTGCGATCAGGTCGCTACAGTCAGCGACAATCTGGTCGGCGTCCTGCATGACCTTGAGTTCCTTGTAGCGATCATGCCGATGCAGCCCCATGCTTTCGCCAACCACTTCAAGGATGTTTATGATGCGGAATGGCCAGTCGCGCTCGTGCGCGCACAGTTCGCGATGATCGGAATGATATACCGCGACCAGTGCATCAACGCCTGCATCGCGCGCCGCCTCAAGTTCCATAAGCTGCAATTCGCGCTTGAACTTTGGGAGTACGCCAACATTCACGCTCTGCAACCCCACCGCCGGCTGGTTCAGATCGACAAGTTCGATACCGGGGACCGTCTTCAGGATTTCAGCGGCGGCTTCCACGACGCCGGCCACGCCGGGATGTTTGTGCAGCGCGACCCGCATTTCGACTCTGCGCTGAAGGTGCGGCCTTAGCTGCGCCAGCCGGTCACCGAGAAAACGCATGAACGGGTTCATCTCGAACGGGCGGGAGCCACGCTGTCGCTCCACCGTGGGCAAGATGGTTTCCGTGTACTGGACATAGCATGTCGGGCACCAGGAGATCACCTGACCCGAGTTCGAGTGCGACAGCTTTTCCATCGTGCTCAACCCCATGCGACCGGCCATCTCGGCGTCACCGGACTTGAGTTGCAAGATACCGCAACAGTGGCTCGGTCCGCCCATTACCTGATAACTGATGCCGAGCGCATCCATGATATCTAGGGCAAGCAAGGCAATGTGCGGGGTCTTGAGCACATTGCAGCCTGTGTAAAACACAAAGTCCGGCGACTTGACGGGCGCGGAAATCGACGCCGATTTTTGACCCAGTCGTTCGAGCACTTCCTCATCGAGTTGCAGGCGCGAAAGCACCGTCACGCCGCGACTACCGTCACGGTACCTCTCCACGCCCTGCCGGCGGCGTTCGGCAGGCTCATTGTCCGACTTCGCGATGCCCAGCCGCGCCATGGTAAGCAAGAAACGCGGATTGACGCCGTAGTCGCACGCCTTGATGCACGCCCCGCTCTGCATGCAGGACTGCGCCCATTTGCGCGATGCTTCCGGACCGTTGCCGGTACGTACCAGTTCGAGGATGCCGCCGATAATGTCTTCGGACTTGGTATCCGAGATGCCGGCCGGCTCAACACTCGGACAAACCTCGACGCACTTGCCGCATCGTGTACAAGCGTCGAGCATTGCTTCGACACGTTCGCCCAGAACCGTCTCGAATGGGACCTCGTTCATCGGCTGCATCGCTGTGGCCCTGCTGACAGATCGGCTACATTGGCACCTGATAACTTCGGAACCTAACCCACATGTGGCAAGGTGTATACGAGCATGCCGCTCTGGGATCTGTCGCCTTTGGGTCCAGACTGTGTAAAAACCCGATGTTGAGGTTTGCGGGCGCAGCCGGCTGGCTCGTGAAGCCGATCCTATGCCCGGATCGCTTCCATCAGTCCGCCAACGCCCAGAATGCTCATGACCCGTTTCATGTTGTAGGCCAGGACGTGTAGCGCCATTTCGGTACTGACGTGCTTGAGTGTTTTCATCTGGAAGTGCGTCGACCCCATCCAAGACTTGATTGTGCCGAATGGATGCTCGACGGTTTGGCGGCGAAGGCGCATTTTCGCGGGGTTTCGATCGAGCCTCGCTTGTACAGCCTCAAGGACGGCTTCATGCTCCCAGCGTGAGATCCGCCGCTCCTTTCCTGTCGTGCACTGGTCCTTCAGTGCGCAGCCTTGGCAAGCGGTGGTCCAATAGCGCCGCAGTGTCTTGCCGTCCTCTTCATTGGTGAAGTGATAGACTAGCCGTTCACCGGCGGGGCAAAGATAAATGTCGTCCGCAGCGACATAGACGAAGTCCTGCTTGCCGAAGCGCCCTTTGGCGTTGACGCCAGATGTCAGCGGCTTCGGCAGGTAGACGGTGGCGCCGGCTTGCTCGCAAGCCACGATTTCCTCGCCGCTATAGTACCCGCGATCGGCTACAGCCTCGATGGTCTCAGAGCCAATCGCACTGCGCGCCTGCTCAGACATGCGGGACAGCTGGCTTCGATCAGACCCAACGTTGGTCACCTCATGGGTAACAATGAGATGATGCTTGGTGTCGACCGCACTTTGCACATTGTATCCGACCATCCCGCTGCCTCGGCCACTTGTGGCCATCGAGCGTGCATCGGGATCGGTCAGGGATATCTGCTTGTCCTCGGTCTGCATCATCTGAGTGTTCAGACCGTTCAGGCGTTGAATTTCCTCACGTAGCGTTGCAATCTTCTCGTTGAGCCGGGTGATCTTGGCCTCCGGTACCGCTTCCCCCTGACGGTCGGCGCTGTCAAGCTGCGAGAGATAACGGGCAATGCTCTCGTCAATCTGCGCCAAACGGCGCTGCATCTTGGCCTGGGTGAAGTTCCGGTCCCGCGTGTTGACGGCCTTGAACTTGCTGCCGTCGATCGCAACGCTCGCTTCGTTGAACAGTTCAAGGCGGCGGCACAGCACCACGAACTCGCGGCAGACCTTGCGGATGGCCTCGCCATTGTCTTTCCGGAAGTCGGCTATGGTCTTGAAGTCCGGCATCAGGCGGCCGGTCAGCCAAACCAGCTCGATGTTGCGCTGGCACTCCCGCTCCAGACGCCGGCTCGACTGCACCCGATTGAGGTATCCGTAGACGTAAATCTTCAACAGTGTCGCAGGATGATAGGCCGGCCTTCCTGTCGCCTCCGGCTCGACGCCGCCAAAGCCGAGCTTGGCCAGATCAAGCTCATCGACAAAGACATCGATCGCCCGGACCGGATTATCCTCGGACAAATAGTCTTCCAGTCGCTCGGGAAACAACGTGCTCTGACTGCGGTCATCGCCAACGACAAAGCGCGTCATCGAATCCTCCCGTCAAATCACAGGAGAATCATATCATTGAGGGCCGTTTTCACACAGTCTGGGTCAAAAGGCGCGATTCCGGGGTTTCCAGCGCATGTCTGCCTTTGCCTCTCAAAAGCGGACAACCCATCGTTGATGGCTCGCATCTTGTCGCGGCGATGACGTGATGCGGTGCGTTGGCGGGGACCGTCGAGGGATGGCGATCGCGCACAATCGGTCGCCAAGGTACTGTGAGCGATGACGGTGGGTGCGGGGACCGCGCGACCGCACTTGTTGAGGAAATCTGGTGCGGGAAAATCCGTGGTTGCAGTTGCAGGAAGGGAGGCAACACGGGTCCCAGATGTGCCAATAGCAGAAGCCGGCTCTGCTTCGCCCACCAACCATGCCGCAGTCACGCGTGCGCCACCGAAGGGGCGGGCGGCGACGCGAGTTCGTGGAGTATGGCGACTAGCTCTGTGTGAACAGGCGATGTCCGATCACTGAACGCCTCGATTGGATTTGCTTCAGTGAGCCGGTTGAGACGTGTGAGCAAGCGAATGCGCTGACGGCGGGTCAGTTTGGCCTCGGACGAGCGCCAGCGGAAGAACAGGCGATACAGTTCACCGTCGCCGAAGAGCTGGTTAAGTTCGTGTATCGTGACGTAGGCAAGGAACAGGACCATCAGCCATATCTGAATTGACAAAAAACGCGGCAACGAAAAGTGATTGACGAAGTGGTCTCCGAAAGCGGCGATTGCGCCGCCTGCAGCGACGAAATGGACGACCTCCTCGGCCAGTCGCACGATCAGTACGCACACCCAGTAGATCGCGCTCTTGAACAAGATGGGCTGGATCATTGGCGCGCCGTCGAAGCGGCGCATAAAGGGCAGGCTATCGGTTACCAAAACGGCTTTTCCGACCAGCAACGCCGCTACTATCGCGGTGAAGAAGCCACTGAACTCGACGCCGTGCTCCTGCAGGATCAGACGTTTGGTCCACAGGATCAGATTGAAGCCGATGAAGAAGAAGATCGTCGGTGGAAGCGCGTGCTTCACCTGTGCTAGCCACCAGGTCACGGCCCGCCGCAGGAGTGCTGTCGGCGTGGTGGCGGCAATAGCGGGCTGGCTCATATGCTGCTCCCCAAGGATTTCGCTCCGGGCTACCGGGTCGTCGTGACCACCGAGGTCGTTCCCCGAGAGTCTTCAGGTTCCAGCAAAGTTTTGTTGACCTACATCAATTGTGGTTGGGGAAACCTGGTTCCTCCGCCTCCGGTCTTCGCGGCCGTCTTGAGACGTCCTGCCTGAAATTCATTGTCGCAGGCTAGCCGAAAACATCGCATGCAGGCCGGGAGAGCACCCAGATCGCCGCACCGCTGAGGGCGACGGACCATGCAAGCGAAAGCCAGACAAGCAAGTTGTCCCGGTTCATCAACCGGTTGGCACTCCGGGCAAACTGCAAGGTGCTCGCCTTGTTGTTGTCGCTCATCGCTGGCTCATGACGCCAGATCGTGCGATGTGCTTGCGCTTGACGGGCATCGCAGCCCACACGAGCGCACCGAACCAACCGAGCAAAGTCCAGCCGAGAACGAGATTGGCAATGAAGATGGCATCCGTCGCGTGGTGCTGACGGCTCCGCGCAACGAACCACGGCAGGAAGTAGATCGCCAGCAATCCGATCAACACCATCAGCCCGTGTGCGGCACCACCGCCACTGCTGGCTGTTGCGAACGGCATGATAGCTAGAATTATCCAGTTCATTTGGCTTGCTCCATGTTGAAGCCGCTTCGTGCCCGCATCGCCGAACTGACGCGCGGTGTCGAAACGTCAATCGGCCTCTCCGACTTTTCGATATGTCACTTACCCGTCGGCCTCTTGCTCGAACGGTTCTCAGAGCAAGCCATCGCGCGCTTCACAGCTGGACGGTAGTCATCGCGCAATCCGCGCTGTGATGTGAATTACATTTCCCAGCAATCGCGCTCTTTCAGAAGACGTGCCGCCTCGCTAAGACACTTGGAGCCCTGATCCTGAGGTTCGCTTAGCCGTTCGACGCAATCTTCTGTTTGCGCGCGGGCGGGAACGGGACGCCCGCTTTCCCATGCGACAATGGAAACTGAGGAATTAAGCACCATCGCGAGTGCAATAAAACGGATAGACATAGACAACGATCTCCAATGGGTGTCGGCAAATCTGCCGTGTGCCCTCGTAGGTGCATCGCGTACTCGGCGGCGACCCACACCTTTCAGTCATGCTTGGCTCAGCAACGCAGCGGCTGTCGGCGTCTCGCGGTCGCTGGATCAAAAACCAGAGGCAGGGCGCAGCGAGCGGAGCACCTGCGACCTTGACGCACTCATTGAGCTTGCTTGCGACATCATCGTTGAGCGGGCCGCCGCAGATATGGCGGTGGTCACCGGTCTTGTGTCGCAGTCTGCGCGCGCGCCAAAGCGCCGAGCGTGCAGGGTTGGCGTTGGCACGGGGTTAAGCGACGATCCCGGCGCAAAGCCTTACAAAACACGATGGTTTTGTATCACGGGACGTTCGAAGCGACTTGTGAACGCATGCCAAACATTTGAAACAAGTCGCCAACTGCGATCTGAGGAAGGGTTGCCGGCTTGCTCGCGGTCGGTCGCTTCATAGCTGCAGGCGAACCCGTCACCCAACGAAACAACAGTCCAATGACCAGCCAGCACCAGCGAAACAACAACGAACGCCTCTGTTGAGCGAACCCCTCACCCAAGCGAGTTGGCTGTTGGCAGCGGAGATGTCCTCTCCCACAAGGGAAGAGGGCGATGCAACTGGCGCCGGGCTTACTCCTCTTCCTCGCGCTTGCGCAGAAGGTCCTTGGCGAGGTCGGCGAGCGCGGGGCGTGGTAGCGCCGTGAAGGGCAGCGGGCGGGTGACGTCGATGGCGGCGAGGCCGAGGCGTGCGGTCAGCAAGCCGTTGAGCATGCCTTCGCCGAGCCGCTGCGAGAGTTTTGCGGCGAGGCCGTGGCCGAGCATCTGCTGGATCAGGCTGTCGCTGGCCGCCATGCCGCCGGTGATGGCGAGATGGCCGATGACGTGGCGCATCAGGCGGATCATGCCGAGCGTGCCCGGCCGTCCGCCATAGAGCCGCGCCAGTTGCCGGATCATGCGCAACGAGGCGACCAGCACGAACAGCACGTCGAACAGTGCGCGTGGGCTCACCGCCGTCACGATCGAAACCCGCTGCGCCGCCGTCGACACCAATCGTCGCGCCTCCTGATCGAGCGGCGACATGAGCTCGCGCTCGGCCAGCTTGATCATGTCGGCGCCGTCGATGATGTCGTCCGCATGGTTTTGCAGCGATGCGCGGGCGCGGGCCAGTTGCGGGTTTTGATGCGCGAGCTTGACGAGATCGCCGACGACGGCCCGGCTCGCCTTGCGGTCGTCGCTGAGCAGCACCTCGGCAGCGCGCAGATGCAGTTTTTCGATGGTGGCCAGACGTGCGAGCCCGAACGCTTCGCGCGCGATCACGACGATCAGCGCCAGGGCCGCGACCGACGAAAACGCCAGCCCGAGGACACCGAGGCTTTCGCTGCGTGCAAACAGATCTTCGATCAGATTGACGACGCCCAGCCCCATGCCGAGCAGCACCAGCCCTGCGACCGCGGCCCAGAACACCGCGCCCCAGCGCAAGCCGCGCCGCGCCGGGAGCAGCGGCGCATCGATCGGCACCGGCAGCAGCGCGGGATCGGGTTCGGGGGTGATCTGGACCGTGCCGCGGGCGGGGCGGCCGCTGTCATCCGGATCCATCACCACCACGCCGGGATCGTCGAGCTTGAAGGTCGCCGGCCGCCGAGGCGGCGTTTTCTCGCTCATTGCAGTCGGTCTCCGATCAGGAACTGGAGGGCGCGGTCAAGGCGGATGTGAGGCAGCGCCGGCTCGTCCGCCCCGTCGCGCTCGAGCAGCGGCGGCCGGAACCGGAGGAAGCGGAAATCGGCCGCTTCGGAGGGCGTACTGGAGAGGCCGCGAAACTCGCCCTTGAACAGCGCCTCGGGGTCGCTGGGCAGGTCGCCCGGAAAGGTCGCGACCTCGGTGTTGCCGTCAAAGGTCTCGCCATTGGCGATCTCGCCCGGCGCAGGCATCCCGAGGATCGAGGGCAGCTTGTCCCGGCCACGCGCGACGGTCGCCTCGCGGGTCGCGCGGACGGCGGCCAGCGCCACCACGTCGATCGCGGCTCCGGTATGTTCGGCGCGATCGGTGGCCTTGGCGACCGCGCGCCGCAGCACCGCTTCGAGACGGTCATGGCTGGAGTGATGCAGGTGGTCGGCCTTGGTGGCGGCGAACAAGATGCGGTCGATCCGCGGCCGGAACAGGGTGCTGAGCAAAGTGCTGCGGCCGATCCGGAAGCAATCGAGGATGCCGGTGAGCGCCGCTTCCAGATCGTGGAGCGCTTCCGGCCCGGCGTTGAACGCGGCGAGCGCATCGACCAGCACGATCTGGCGATCGAGCCGCGCAAAGTGATCGCGAAAGAATGGACGAACCACGACGTCCTTGTAGGCCTCGTAACGCCGCCGCATCATCGCCCACAGCGAACCGTCGGGCGCCGTGCCGTCCACGGGCAGATCGAGCGGCGCAAAGGTCAGCGCCGGGGTATTGGCCAGATTGCCCGGCATCAGGAAGCGGCCGGGCGGCAGCAGGCTCATGGCAAAGCGCTCGTCGCGGCAGGCGCGCAAATAATCCGTGAACAGTTTTGCGGCCGCACGCGTCGCCTGTTCGTCCGCGCGACCCTCGGCGTCAAGCGTTTTCAGATGGTCATGCCACGGCGCTGCGAGTTTTGCGCGCGGCCCCTCGCGCGATAGCGCAAGGCTCTCGGCGGACCATTGCTCGAAACTCTTGTTGAGCAGCGCCAGATCGAGCAGCCATTCGCCGGGATAGTCGACAATATCCAGCGTCAGCGTGCGGTCGGCGCCGTTTTGCCGCTGGTAGTCGATCACCAGCCGCAACTCGGAAATGTCGACGGTCGAGTGCGGCCAGCGCCGTTCCTCGATCAGGGCGCGCACGTGGTTCTCATAATCGAAGCGCGGCACCGCGTCGTCCGGCTGCGGCTCCAGCCGGGCGCGCGCGATCCGCCCGGTGGCGTAGGGCTCGAACACCGGAAAACGGCCGCCGCGGGTCAGGCCGTGGATCAGCGCGGTGATGAACACCGTCTTGCCAGCGCGCGACAGCCCGGTGACGCCGAGCCGCACCGTCGGATTGAACAGACTGTCGCCGTAATCCAGCAGGGCCCGCGCCGACAGGCGCGCTTCCTCGACGATATCTTGAAAACGGGGGGCCATGCGGGGGGCGGCGCTCGCGCTATAAAAACGGGCAATTGGCGGGATATCACCCAGAAAGTGGCGATTGGCGGGCCAAAATCAAGCTTCACATTTCGGACGCGATGACAGGCCAAGGGTTTTGAACGGTTCGTTGACCTGTTGAGACCTATGTTTTATCGCTGACGAAAGTGGCTGGACCGACATGACCGTCTTCCGACTGAAGCAACTCGCCTCGACCTCGATCCAGGCCGCGGCCGGGGCCATGCATTGGAACTACGACCGCGCCGAACTGATCGCCGACGGGGTCGTGCATGTCGTCGGTGTCTGTTTTGGCCTGATCGCCGCCACCGTCCTGATCGTGCTGACCGCGGTCTATGCCACCGCGCTCGATGTCGCCGCGGTGTCGGTCTATGTCGCGGGCCTGCTGGCGATGCTGGTGATGTCGGCGACCTACAATCTCTGGCCGGTATCGCGCGCCAAATGGGTGCTGCGGCGCTTCGATCATTCGGCGATCTATCTCTTGATCGCGGCGACCTACACGCCGTTCATCATGGAACTGAAGGACAGCTATTTCGCGATCGCGCTCTTGATCGGGGTGTGGTGCGTCGCGATCGTCGGTGTCGGGCTCAAGCTGGCATTGCCCGGACGTTACGACCGGCTTGCGGTCGGGCTCTATCTCGCCATGGGCTGGAGCGGCATGATGCTGTATGACAAGGTGGTGAAGGCGCTGCCGGCCATGGCGTTGGGCTTTATCATCGCGGGCGGTGTGCTCTACAGCCTCGGGGTGATCTTCCACGCCTGGCAGCGGCTGCGGTTTCAGAACGCGATCTGGCATTGCTTTGTGCTGATGGGTGCTGCCTGCCACTACACGGCAATCCTCGATCTGGTTCTGACCTGAATACAAAAACATCAAGGGGAGAACGACCATGCAGGTGGCCGGCAAAGTCGTGGTTGTGACCGGTGGCGGCAACGGCATCGGCAAGGCGCTGTGCGAGGCGTTTCATCGCGCCGGCGCGGGCAGGGTAGTGGTCGCCGATATCGATCCCGACGCCGCGCGCGTCGTCGCCACGCCGATCGGCGGCGCGGCCTTCAAATGCGATGTCGGCAAGGAAAAGGACATCCTCCACGTCATCGAGGAGACCGAGCATCAGTTCGGCCCGATTGCGCTGTTCTGCTCCAACGCCGGCATCGGCGGCGGCTTCGATCCGCTGTCGGTCAATGCCGGCGGTACCTCCGACGAACCCTGGTCGCGAAGCTGGGCCGTTCACGTCATGGCGCATGTCTATGCGGCGCGGCACCTGATCCCGCGTATGAAGGCGCGCGGCGGCGGCTATTTCCTCAACACGATTTCGGCGGCCGGCCTGCTATCGCAGGTCGGCAGCCCGGCCTATTCCGCCACCAAGCACGCCGCGGTGGGCTTTGCGGAAAATCTCGCGATCTCGCACAAGGCCGACGGCATCAAGGTGTCGATCCTGTGCCCGCAGGGCGTCGACACCAACATGTTGCGCTCGATCCCGAAGGGCCCGCAATCCGGCGACGGCGACCTTTCGCCGGAACGGGTGGCGCAGGATGCGTTGGCCGGCCTCGAACAGGAAACTTTTGTCATTCTGCCGCACCCGCAGGTGCTGGGCTACATGCGCAAGAAGACCGAGAATTACGACCGCTGGATCTCCGGCATGGCGAAGATCCAGGCCAAGATGCGGGAAGCCTACGGGAAGTGAAGACTTTGTGGAACGCAATGGACTATCAACGTCATTGCGAGCGAAGCGAAGCAATCCATAGCGCGGCATAACGGATAGATGGATTGCTTCGCTTCGCTCGCAATGACAGGGGTCGTGCTTCCTCAACTCTTCTGCGCGTAGAGCAGCGGCACCGCCGAATCCACCATCACCTCGATCAGGCTGGCGCCGGGATACGAAAGCCCGCGCTTGAGCGCGGCCGTAAGCTCGGATGATTTGCTCACCCGCACCGCGTCGCAGCCCATGCCTTCGGCGAGCTTGACGAAGTCGATGCCGGGCAGCTCCAGCCCGGGCACGTTGCGCACCTGCATCACCTGGCTGAACGAGCGCATCGCGCCGTAGCCGGAATTATTGATCACCACCACCGTCAGCGGCAGCTTGCGTTGCGCCGCGGTCCACAGCGCCTGGATCGAATACATCGCCGAGCCGTCGCCGATCAGGCAGACGGTCCGCCCGCCGGTGCGGCCCAGCGCCATGCCGACCGCGGCCGGCAGGCTGTAGCCGAGGCCGCCGCTGGCCATGGTGTAAAAACTGTCCTGCCCGCGCATCGGCATGAATTTTTGCATCGCCGGGCGATGCGACGGGGCTTCTTCCACCAGCACGTCGTGCGACCCCATCGCGGCGAAAAGCGAATGCAGCAGATATTCCGCGAGGATCGGATCGGACGCGGCAGGCGCCGGCGGCAGCGTGCGGCCGGCTGGTGCCACGCGTTTGGTTTCGGGCAGCATGTCCAGCAGCATCGCAAGCGCCGGCTTCATGGTCGCGATGATGCTGGTGCCCGAGGGCGTCACCGCCGCCGCGGTCGGATCGTCGGTGATCTGGAAAATCGTGGTCGCGCCGTCGAAGATTGCAGCGTGGCCCTCGACATGGAACGTGAACACCGGCGCCCCGATCACGACCACCAGGTCATGATCGCGCAGCGCATCCGAAACCTGGCCCGGCGAGGCGTGCAAAAATCCCGCGAATTGCGGATGCCGTTCCGGGAACGAGCAGCGCGCCGAGAACGGGCTGACCCAGACCGCGGCTTTTGCCTTTTCGGCTAGCTTCACCATCAGGTCGACCGCTTCGGCGCGATCGACGCTGGGGCCGACGACGAGGGCAGGGCGCTTGCTTTCCGAAAGTGCCGCGGCGAGCGCCTTCATCGCGCGGGTATCGGGGCCGAGTTCGCGGCTGACCTTGCGGGCCTCAACCGGTTGCGCCGGGCGCGCCCAGTCGTCGACCGGCACAGAGACGAAGGTCGGCCCGCACGGCGGCTGCATCGCGACGTAATAGGCGCGCGCGATCGCGGCCGGCACGTCTTCAGGCCGTGCCGGCTCGATGCTGTACTTCACATAAGGCTGCGGGAATTCCGTCGCGCGCTCGGCGTAGAGGAAAGGATGCAGCGGCATGATCGAACGCGCCTGCTGGCCGGCGGTGATGACCAGCGGCGTCTGGTTGCGATACGCGTTGAAAATATTGCCGAGCGCGTTGCCGACGCCGGCCGCCGAATGCAGATTGACGAAGCCGGCGTTTCGCGTCGCCTGCGCGTAGCCGTCGGCCATGCCGACGACGGAGGCTTCCTGCAAGCCCAGCACATAGTCGATGTCGTCGGGCCAGTCGCTGAGGAACGGCAATTCGGTCGAGCCGGGATTGCCGAAGACTTTTTTGATGCCGAACGCGCGCAACAGGCCGAAGGTGGCGTCCTTGACGGTGGTTGAGGTGTTCCTAGTTTTGGCGGGTTTGCGAGACAAGGCTGTGACCTCACAGCGTCATTGCGAGGAGCGAAGCGACGAAGCAATCCATACTTCCCGCCCCGATGGATGGATTGCTTCGCTTCGCTCGCAATGACGAACTCACCACGTCGCCGTGCCCTTCATGGTCGGCGCGCCCGCTGAATTTGCGGTCCATAGTTCCATGCCGGCGGCGGTGTCGTTGGCGTTGACCGAGAACTCGCTACCCTCGAACAGCGGCTGCACGCCGCGATAGACGAACTTCTTCGGCGGCGTGCCGCCATGCAGTTTGGCGGCGAATTCGACGATGAAAGCCGCCTGCAGCGGGCCGTGGAACACGAGGCCCGGATAGCCCTCGACCTTGGTGACGTAGTCGCGGTCGTAATGAATGCGGTGGCCGTTGAAGGTCAGCGCCGAATAGCGAAACAGCAGCACCGGATCGGCCACGTGGCTTTCGCGGTGTTTTGCGGCCGGAGCCGGTGGCGCCGCCTTGGCCGATACGGCCGGCGCCGCGCCCGACATATCGCGATAGACGATATCCTGCCGCTCGCGGATCGCACTGCCGCGCGACGTCGTGATGGTGTGCTCGACCGAGACGAAGCACAATACGCCGGTCGAGCCGGTCTTCATCGTCACGTCGGAAATACGCGAGGTTCGCTTCGCCTCGTCGCCGACGCGCAACGCATCGAAAAACTCGAGTTCGCCGCCGGCCCACATCCGGCGCGGCAGCGGCACCGGCGGCAGAAAGCCGCCGCGGGTCGGGTGGCCGTCCTGGCTGAGCTGTGACATCGGAAACACCGGCTGCGCCAGGCACCAATGGGTCGTGAATGGCGCGGCGTCGCCCACCTTGGGCTCGCCGATCTCCTGGAACAGGGTGGCACGCAAGGCTTTCACCAGCTGCGTGGTGACGGTGTCGGAGGCCTCGGTGCTGCGGCCGATCCATTGCCGCAAATGGTCGATATCGAGCTTTTCGGCGACGGTGTCGGTCATGATGATTTGGCCCGGGCACGAGGGGTTTTTGAAAGTTCGCTGTGCTGGCCGATGCCGGGCACCGCGCCATAGTGGCGGGGCTGGCCGACGAAGATCGCGGCCGGCGCGGCATAGGTCACCTTGCCGTTCGGCGTATCGACCTCGATCCGGCGCAGATGCGGATGCACGGCGAGATCGGCCATGGTGTTGACCTCGGCGAACGCAATGTCGGCATCGGCGAGTTTTTTCAGGAGCACGTCGCGCGTCATGGTCGCAAAGCTGTCGCCGACGGTCTGGTCGGTAGCCGCGCGGTTGCGGACGCGCTCGACCATGTTGGCGAACCTGACATCGCTCGGCAAATCAGGCTGATCCAGTACCTCGGCGCAGAGCTTCTTCCATTCGCGCTCGCTCTGGATCGAGATCAGGATGCCCTTGCCGTCTTTTGAGGAGAACACGCCGTAGGGCGCGATCGAGGGATGCGCCAGCGCCATCCGCTTTGGCGGATTGCCGGCTTCCGAATTGATCAGCGGCACCGCCATCCAGTCGGCCATCACGTCGAACATCGAGATCCGGATATCGGCGCCCTTGCCGGTGCGCCCGCGCGCGATCAGCGCCTCGAGGATCGAGGCATGCGCGGTGGCGCCGGTGGCGATATCGACCACGGAAATGCCAACCCGCGATGGTCCCTCCGGGCCGCCGGTGATTGAGGCCAGGCCGCTCTCGGCCTGGATCAGCAAATCATAGGCCTTGCGGTCGGCGTAGGGGCCGTCGTCGCCATAGCCCGAGATGGTGCAGCAGATCAGCGCCGGATAATCCTTTCGCAAGCGCTCCAGCGCAAAGCCGAGCTTGTCCATCGAGCCGGGCTTTAGATTCTGCAGCAGCACGTCCGCGCCCGCGATCAGCGTTTCCAGCGCCGCGCGGCCTTCTTTGGTGGCGAGATCGACTACCACGGAATCCTTGCCGCGGTTGAGCCACACAAAGTAGCTGCTCTGTCCCTTGGCCGCGGCGTCATAGCCGCGGGCAAAGTCGCCCTCCGGCCGTTCCACCTTGATGACATGGGCGCCGGCATCGGCCAGCCGCGAACTGCAGAACGGCGCGGCGACCGCCTGTTCGACGGCGACGACGATCAATCCTTCAAGCGGCAGCATCGGCGTTCTCAGTAGGAGCGGGGCATGCCGAGCACGTGCTCGGCGACGAACGACAGGATCAGATTGGTCGAGATCGGCGCGACCTGGTAGAGCCGCGTTTCGCGGAACTTGCGCTCGACGTCGTATTCTTCGGCAAAGCCAAAACCGCCATGAGTTTGCACACAGGCATTGGCCGCGTCCCAGGACGCGTCGGCCGCCAGCATCTTGGCCATGTTGGCCTCGGCGCCGCAATCGAGCCCGGCCTCGTATTTGCGGGTGGCTTCCTTGACCATCAGTTCGGCGGCGCGCATCGACGCATAGGCTTTGGCGATCGGGAACTGAACGCCCTGGTTCTGGCCGATCGGGCGGCCGAACACCTTGCGCTCGTTGGCGTAGGCGGTGGCTTTCGCAATGAACCATTTGGCGTCGCCGATGCATTCGGCCGAGATCAGGATGCGTTCGGCATTCATGCCGGACAGGATGTAGCGAAAGCCCTTGCCTTCCTCGCCGATCAAATTCTCCGCCGGCACCGGCATGTCTGTGAAGAACACTTCGGTGGTGGCGTGGTTCATCATGGTGCGGATCGGGCGGATCTCCAGGCCATTGCCCTTGGCCTCGCGCATGTCGACGATGAACACCGACAGGCCGTCGGTGCGCTTCTTGGCCTGTTCCTTCGGCGTGGTCCGCGCCAGCAGGATCATCAGGTCGGAATATTCGGCGCGGCTGGTCCAGATTTTCTGGCCGTTGACGATGTAGCCGTTGTTGCCGTCGCGCTTGGCAAACGTCTTCAATGAGGAGGTATCGGTGCCGCTGCTCGGCTCGGTGACGCCAAAGGCCTGCAGCCGCAACTCGCCGCTGGCGATCTTCGGCAGCCATTTTGCCTTTTGCTCGTCGCTGCCGTGCCGCAGCAAGGTACCCATGGTGTACATCTGGGCGTGGCAGCCGCCGCCGTTGCATCCGGCCCGCTGGATCTCCTCGAGGATCGCGGCCGCGGCCGACAATTTCAGTCCGGCGCCGTCATATTCCTCGGGGATCAGTACCGAGAGATAGCCGGCCTCCGTCAGCGCATCGACGAACTCTTTTGGATATTTCATCTCGCGGTCGAGCTTGCGCCAGTATTCGCCGGGGAACTGGGCGCAGAGTTTGGCAACCGCATTGCGGATGTCGGCATATTCGTCGGAGAGGTGTTCTGTTGCGGTCATCGGAACTCGGTTGGAAGATCGAGGGCACGCATCGTGGCGGTGCCAAATGCGCGGAAGCCGAAGAACTGCACCAGATCGCCGCGCCGCGCCAGTGCAAGTTCGGCATAGCCGGTTTTCACTTCGGCGAAGCCGCCCGCGGATGGGGCGGCGCCCGGAAAAGGCTACGCCGGAATACGGACCGGCAGGGATTCGATGCCGCGCACAAAACTGGAATAGACCCGCTTCGGCTCGCCGACCACCTCGATGCGGTCGAAGCGCTTCAGCATCTCCTGCCAAACGATCTTGAGCTGCAACTCGGCGAGCCGCATGCCGACGCAGCGGTGGATGCCGAAGCCGAACGACAGATGGGTGCGGGGCCGGGCGCGGTCGATGATGAACTCGTCGGGCTTTTCGATGCCCTCTTCGTCGCGGTTGCCCGAGACGTACCACATCACGACGCGATCGCCTTTCTTGATCTGCTTGCCCCCGAGTTCGGTGTCGACCAGAGCGGTGCGCCGCATATGCGCCAGCGGCGTCTGCCAGCGGATCACCTCGGGTACCATGGAGTCGATCAGGTCAGGATTGTCGCGCAGCTTCTGGTATTGCTCGGGGTATTCGTTCAGTGCGAGCACCGACCCGCTCATGGTGTTGCGCGTGGTATCGTTGCCGCCGACGATCAACAGGATGAGGTTACCCATCAGATTGTCGGAATCCATGTGCCGCGTCGCGTCGCTGTGCGCCATCATCGACAACAGGTCGTTCCTCGGCGGCGCATTGACGCGCTCGTTCCAGAGCTTGCCGAAATAGGCCGCGCACTCGTCCATCTCGGCGCGGCGCTGCTCCGCCGATTCGACGACGCCGCTCTTGGGCAGCGCGGTCGAGACGTCGGACCAGCGCGTCAGCTTGCGGCGTTCTTCCCAAGGGAAGTCGAACAGCGTCGCCAGCATCTGCGTGGTCAGTTCGATCGCCACAAGGTCGACGAAGTTGAAGGTCTCGTTGCGCGGCAGGCTGTCCAGCACCTTGATCGAGCGCTCGCGGATCAATTTGGCGAGTTCGTCCAGATGCGTCAGCGTGAACATCGGCGACACGGTCTTGCGCTGGGAAGAGTGCCGCGGCTGGTCCATGGCGATGAAGCTCGGCCAGTCATAGCCCACCGGCACGTCGCGGATCGAGATACCGCCGAGCGTGACGTCGGAGGAGAAGATGCCGTGATTGGTATCGACATGCATGATGTCGTTGTATTTGGTCACCGACCAATAGGGTTCGATCGGCGCGTTGGTGCAGTAATGCACCGGCTCTTCCTTGCGCAGCCGCTCGAACCATGGCCACAGCGTGTCGTTCTGGAACAATCTTGGCGCGCCGGGGTGAAAATCCTTCAGCGGCGTGGCGTAGGCTTCCTCGCGCGCCGCGCGCAGAAGCTCGGCCTTGTCGGCTTTGACCGTTGTCTGGATGTTCATCGCTGGATCCCAGTTGGCGTTAAGCGCGCTAGCCGGCAATCCGGACCGGCAGGGTCTCGTAGCCTTTGACAAAACTCGAATACACCCGCTTCGGCTCGCCGACCACCTCAATATTGTCGAAACGCTTGAGGATTTCCTCCCAGATGATCTTCAATTGCAACTCGGCGAGCCTGATTCCGACGCAACGATGGATGCCGAAGCCGAACGAGATGTGGGTGCGCGGCCGGGCCCGGTCGATGATGAAATCGTAGGGACGGTCGATGACGTCCTCGTCGCGGTTGCCCGAGACGTACCACATCACCACCTTGTCGCCCTTCTTGATCTGCTTGCCGCGGAACTCGATATCGCCAAGCGCGGTGCGGCGCATATGCGCCAGCGGCGTCTGCCAGCGGATCACCTCGGGCACGAAGCTGTCGATCAAATCATGATTTTCGCGCAGCTTCCTGTACTGATCCGGATTCTTGCTCAGCGCATAGATGCTGCCCGACAGCGTGTTGCGGGTAGTGTCGTTGCCGCCGACGATCAGCAGGATCAGATTGCCGAGAAAGTTCCGCGGGTCCATGTCGCGCGTGGCGTCGCTGTGCGCCATCATCGACAGCAGGTCGCTCTTCGGCGGCTGGCTGATGCGCTCCTTCCACAGCCTGCCGAAATAGGTCGCGCATTCCATCAGTTCGGCCTGCCGCTCGTCTTCGGTTGCGACGACGCCGTCGGGACCGGGAAGCGTGGTGGCGACGTCGGACCAGCGCGTCAGTTTGCGGCGGTCTTCCCACGGGAAGTCGAACAGCACCGCGAGCATCTGCGTGGTCAGTTCGATCGAGACCTTGTCGACCCAGTCGAACACGTCGCCCCTGGGCAGATTGTCGAGGCATTCGGCCGAGCGCTTGCGGATGTTGATCGCGAGCTGGTCGAGATGGGTCGGCGTGAACATCGGCGCCACGGTCTTGCGCTGCGCCGAGTGGCGCGGCTGGTCCATGGCGATGAAGCTCTCGCGGCGCAGATCCGGCGCGACGTCGCGCACCGTGATGCCGCCGAGCGAGGCCGCCGACGAGAACATCGAATGGTTGGTCTCGATGTCCATGATGTCGTTGTACTTGGTCACCGACCAGTACGGCCCGAACATGCTGTCCTTGCAGTAATGCACCGGGTCTTCCTTGCGCAGCCGATCGAAATACGGCCAGAAGGAATCGGTCCTGAACAGTTCGGGGTGGCTGACGTCGAATTCCCCGAGCGGCGTGGACTGCGCCTTTTCGCGCCGGCTATCCCCGGCGAGGTCGATCGTACCGTGCATCGGTATCTCCCTTATTGTTGGTATCCCACCGGAGCAAAAGCCGAGGGGACGATGTTTTACCCAATTACATCCCGAGCCGGGCCCCAGCGCAAGGGCGAGTTGCGCGCATTTGGCCGCGTCGACAACGGCGGGCGGCGCGGCAAATCCGGCCCGTTTCGACCCGTGACAAGGCCTTTGGCAGGGACTAAGGCTGTTTGAAACAACGTTTAATTCGCCGGAGGCCGCCCCATCATGATTTCCAACGCGTACCGGATCTTCAATTTCGATCTCGGCGAAACCGCGGATGCTATTCGCGAGACCGTCCATGCCTTCTCCTCGAACGAGATCGCGCCGCGCGCCGCCGAAATCGACCGCAGCAATCAATTCCCCAGGGATCTCTGGCCCAAGATCGGCGCGCTCGGCCTGCACGGGATTACCGTCGAGGAGGAATATGGCGGCTCGGGGCTCGGCTATCTCGAGCACTGCATCGCGGTCGAAGAGATGTCGCGGGCGTCGGCCGCGGTCGGGCTTTCCTATGGCGCCCATTCCAACCTCTGCGTCAACCAGATCCGCCGCAACGGCAATGACGCGCAGAAGCGGAAATATCTGCCGAAACTGATCTCGGGCGAGCATGTCGGCTCGCTGGCGATGTCGGAGCCCAATGCCGGCTCCGACGTGGTGTCGATGAAGACCCGCGCCGACAAGAAGGGCGACCGCTTCGTCCTCAACGGCAGCAAGATGTGGATCACCAACGGGCCGGTCGCCGACACGCTGGTGGTCTATGCCAAGACCGATCCCGAGGCCGGACCGCGCGGCATGACCGCCTTCATCATCGAAAAGGGCATGAAGGGATTTTCCACCGCGCAAAAGCTCGACAAGCTCGGCATGCGCGGCTCTGACACCTGCGAACTGGTGTTCGAGGATTGCGAAGTGCCGGAAGAAAACGTGCTCAA
This sequence comes from uncultured Alphaproteobacteria bacterium, assembly GCA_963836765.1. GTDB lineage: Bacteria > Pseudomonadota > Alphaproteobacteria > Rhizobiales > Xanthobacteraceae > Bradyrhizobium. Next base: position 64,486 of record CAWILG010000039.1, on the reverse strand, counting down.
TGAAGTCGGCCGCGGCGTCAACGTGCTGATGAGCGGCCTCGATTACGAGCGCGCGGTGCTGGCCGCGGGCCCGCTCGGCATCATGCAGGCGTGCATGGACGTGGTGCTGCCCTACGTGCACGAGCGCAAGCAGTTCGGCCAGCCGATCGGCAGCTTCCAGCTGGTGCAGGGCAAGATCGCCGACATGTACACCACGATGAACGCGTCGCGGGCGTATGTGTATGCGGTCGCAAAGGCCTGCGACCGCGGCGAGACCACGCGTGAGGACGCCGCCGGCGCCATTCTCTACGCGGCGGAAAAAGCCACCCAATGCGCGCTCGACGCCATTCAGCTGCTCGGCGGCAACGGCTACATCAACGACTATCCGACCGGCCGCCTGCTGCGTGACGCCAAACTCTACGAGATCGGCGCCGGCACCAGCGAGATTCGGCGCATGCTGATCGGCCGGGAGCTGTTCGACAAATCGGCGTGAAAGTTTTTCCGGTTGGACCGGCTCTTGGCTGCGCACCCAGGTGTGCCGCCATATTGCTTGTTCTTATTGAAGAACCGTTCGATTAAGTTGCGCTCGCGGTAAAGATATGGGCGAAAGCAAATAGGGATGGCAGCCCGACCCGATCGCGAATGGACCCGAAGTGGACTCGACGGCCGCTCACCGACCCCAGAACCAGCCACTTCCAGCGCCGGGCTAAACTGACTACGATGCGCTTCCCTGAGCATCGGGTAAGGGCATGAGACAGCGCTCTGGAGCAGGATCGAGCAAACCGCGACGCCGCAAGGCCCCGGCAGCAAAGCGCCGCGGCAGAGTTGAGACAATTCGAGGTGTTACCTCATCCGCGTCCAAGGAGGAGTTACGGTTTGCGCTGCTTAGGCGCACACTCTCAGAAGCGCGCAGGCATCAGCGGCGTGCCGAGGAAGCATTGCGGGAGAGCGAATACAAGCTCCGCCAAATCATTGAATCGGCCGTACCCGGCATGCTCTGGGTAACTGGACCGGATGGCGAAGTGACGCGTGTCAACCAGCGCACCTTGGACTTCACCGGCGCCCGCTCTGTTGAGGACCTCCTCAATCTTGGCTGGAAGGAATTCCTGCATCCGGAGGACTTTCCAAAAACTGCAGATGCGTTCTTTCACGCGATCCAAACCGGAGAATCGTACGAGAATCTGCAACGTGTGCGTCGCGTGGATGGCGAATACCGTTGGCACCATGTCCGCGCTGAGCCATTGCGCGATCGAGAGGGACGCATCATCGAGTGGTACGGTCTGTCTGTTGATATCGATGAAGGCAAGAAGATCGAAGAGCGGCTGCGCCGCAGCGAAGCCTATCTGGCGGAAGCACAGAGGCTGACCCATACCGCTACCGCGGCCAACGACGCGACGAAAATCCTCTATTTTTCTGACGAAGCTTTTCGCCTGTTCGGGTTTGATCCGTTGCAGGGCCTTCCAAGCCGAGAAGCGGTGTGGCAACGGATTCATCCAGACGATGTAGACACGGGGAACGAAAAGATCGAGCGCGCATTGCGCGAAAGGAGAAGCTTCCAGAACGAGTTCAGAACTCAAACTGCCAGATGGGACGGTCAAAGATGTCGATGCAGACATCTTGCCCGTGTTCTCTGCGACCGGAGAGCTCGTAGAGATTATCGCCACGGCGGTCGACGTGACAGAACGCAAGCGCGCCGAGGATACGTTGCGCCGTGGCGAAGCCTGGCTCGCACAAGCAAAGAGGCTAAGCCACACCGGTACCTGGGTTTTGGACGGGGCAACGAGGCATTTCCTGTATTGGTCGGACGAGAGTTACCGCATCTGGGGGTTTGATCCGTTGCAGGGCCTTCCAAGCCGAGACGATATGTGGGGACGTATTCACCCAGACGATCGAGAAAGGCTGTGGAAGGAGGTCCAGGGGGCATTGCGCGAACAAAGAGATTTCTTTGAGGAGTTCAAAATCCTGCTGCCTGATGGAACGGTCAAATACCTGGAAGCAAACACCCATCATGAATGTTCCCCAAGCGGCGCGCTACTCGAGGTCGTTTGCACAAACGTCGACGTGACGGACCGGAAGCGCGCACAAGACGAGCGTGAGCGGCTAAGTCAGCTTGAGGCAGACCTCGCCCACATAAATCGTGTGAGCATGATGGGAGAAATGGCAGCCTCGCTATCACACGAAATTCTGCATCCGATTGCGACTGCCCGCAACAACGCCCGTGCAGGGATGCGGTTCTTGGAGATGCGTCCGCCGAATCTGAGCGAGGTAAAGGAAGCACTTGGTTGTGTTGTCAGGGATGCAGACCGAGCCAAGGATATCGTCGGACGGATTCGTAATCAGATCAAGAGAGCGCCTCCGCGAAAGATGCGTTTTGGCATCCATGAAGCGGTCAATGAGGTGATTGTCATGGTGCAAAGCGCAATCGCCAAGAACGGGATCTCGTTCAGTACTCGCCTGATGGACGGCCTGGTTCCTGTTCAGGGTGACCGCGTTCAATTGCAGCAACTACTCGTGAACCTGATCCTGAACGCGGTCGAAGCGATGAGCTCAATCGAGGCCGGGACGCGAGAGTTGTCGATCAGAACCGAGCAAAGCCAAACCGGCGGCATTCTCGTCGCAGTGCACGATTCGGGGCCCGGCGTTGATCCGGTAAACCTCGAGCGAGTTTTCGAGCCCTTCTACACGACCAAGACCAGCGGAATTGGGATGGGGCTTTCGATTTGCCAGACCATCATCAATGGTCATGGGGGCCGGTTGTGGATGAGTGCCAATGAGCCTCGGGGGGCCGTATTTCAATTCACCCTGCCTGCGGTCCAGGAGAACTCATGAATTGTCTTCAATCGGCGAGCCGGCCTGCAGAGCTGAACGCAGGCACCGTTCGAGATCGTCGTCGTCCACTGGCTTGCTGAGGTAGCAAACGACTCCGTCCTTTAGGGCCTGATCCCTGACGACTTCATCGGGGTATGCAGTCACGAGGATCGTCGGAATCGCGTGCCCTGTCTCGACCAAATGCCTGTACAGCTCGACCCCGGTCATTCCGGGCATGTGAACGTCGGTGACCAGGCAGCCGGTTTCAGGCACGAGACATGATGCGAGGAATTCGGCTGCTGACGGAAAAGATTCGACAGTGTATCCGAACAACATTACGAGCTTTCGCAATGATTCTCGAAAGGGCTGATTATCGTCGACGATAGATACGAGCGTATGGTTCAACATTGCGGCTTCCGGGAAACTTCGTGGCCTCGCCATACCCGCGGCGTGGTACCTCGCGCCGACATGCAACTTTGTAATGTCGGGGACATTCCCCAATAATGCAATGTCGGCGCCCCTAAGCGATGGCTTAGGCCTTGGGCTATCCGCTTAGGGAGCAGATGCTGTTCAAATCAACCGATTGTACGTATTATGACAGCCACAGCGGGAAGAACGCGCTGCCTTTAGGATACCGGGGATGGGTGACGCAAATCCCAGTGTCTTGGTCATCGATGACGATCCCGAGTTTCGCGACTCGGTTGCGCGTCTCTTGCGGACGGTTCGCCTGCAGACCCGGCAATTTTCGTCAGTTTCGGATTTTCTCAAGGTCGATCCACCGGAGGGCCCAACTTGCCTTGTACTCGACGTGAGGATGCCGGGGCGAAGCGGTCTTGAGCTTCAGCGCGACCTTGCCGCTGCGAACAGGCAAGTGCCGATCATCTTCATCACAGCGCATGCCGACGTGGCAATGACCGTGCAAGCGATGAAGGGCGGCGCCATAGAGTTCCTCACAAAGCCATTCCGTGATCAGGACCTGCTTGACGCTGTCGAGGCCGGGCTCGCTCGCGATCGTGCCCGCCGGGAGAGTGAAAGGGTATTGACCGCGCTCAGGGGAGCGCTTCGACGCGCTCAGCGCGCGTGAGCATGAAATCATGCTCCATGTCGTGGCGGGTCGCCTAAACAAACAGATTGCGAACGATGTCGGCATCGCAGAGTCTACAGTGAAGGTGCATCGCACCCACCTGATGCGCAAGATGAGGGCACGTTCGCTGCCCGAGCTCAGCCGGATGGCGGACACTCTCAACGTGAGGCTACAGCAGCCGCGGAACTCCTGAGTCAGCCTAAGGGATATCGCCTCAAGCGTTTTCACGCGAGTGCACTGTCCCTGCAAGCAAATTACCATCTGCTGCATTTGCGACAACGCTGATCGTCGGGCATTACGTGCTCTTCGGCCAACGGATGCAGAAGCGTTAGGTTGGAGATCTCGCGCCCGCGTCGTCCCTAAGCGATGGCTTAGCACAAGCAACTACAAGCGAACCTCACGCTACCACTGCGCAATCGACCACGCCGTGCCAAACCGTCAAAACGCGTCGTACCGGTTTTGCCGACGAATTGCCCCACGCACGGGAGGTTATCATGCAGGCATCAGGATCCAGTGCACCCTCCGAACGCTTGACACAATTTCGTCGTCTCGAGCCGGGACTTCAAACTACAGCACCAGAATCTTCCGTTGCAGCTGATCGACAGTTCCACTTGGTGGCAAACAGCCTGGTCGAGCTGCTTGAAACTGCAAGGCGAGAGCTAGAGCGTGATCGAGAGTTGGCCAAGGCGTCACTGATTGCGGCGTCGCGCATCTTGCACTCGGAGATCGAACGTTGTTCTTTCGCTAACGGCTGCCCAAGAGGTGGTCTAGTGGCTTGGCAGATCGCTAGCGTGCAAGCTTACATTGACAGCAACTTGGATCGCACCATTCACATCCGCAATCTCAGCGCGGTCGCGCGTCGGAGCCCAGCGCACTTCTGTCGAAAATTCAAATTAGCTTTCGGCGAGTCGCCACATGCCTACGTGGTGAGAAGGCGTCTGGAGAGAGCCTGCCACCTGATGATGACCAGTGCGGCATCACTGAGTGAAATAGCCTTGAGCGTAGGTCTTTCGGATCAACCACATCTATGCAGGCTCTTCAGAAGGGCTTTTGGTCAAAGTCCAGCCAGCTGGCGACGCGAACGCGGAATCCCTGGTGAGATGGGGCACTCAGCAGTCTGTTTGTTGGGGTAGAGCGGAGTGCGCCGGGAGACCGGCAAGGAGTAGATGGTGCAAGTCCATCACGATGAAGGAGTAGCGAACCGCATCGACCCCGAGTCATGCGCCAGTACCCGTGAGGGTATTGGCGAAGCGTTGACAGGGGAGCGCATAGGCCAGCCATTGAGCCGCGAAAGTACCCTCATCCTGGGTGCCGACGTCGTTCCGCTGACGGAAGGCAACACGGATGGGCGCGATAACGCGAGCGCCCAGACGGCCCGGCGTGGTCTTAGACACTGGCATGTGCGCACGCTCTTTGCTTGGGAACCGGGAGATCTCATGGTCGGCCAGCACCAGTATGCGTGCTGCACTGGCCCGCGTCGGGAAGGCGAGGAGCCGTAGCCGATGATGTACGATCATGAGAAGTCTGACCCCGCCATAGTAGCTGTGAAGCCAACGAACAAAGCCGGGCAACCGGCTGCGGAGTTGGTGGAGCCAAGGGCGGGGGCCGAGGGGAATGTGCGTCAGCAAAGCACGGGCCGGGCACAGTACCGGGGAACCGTGTCACAGGCGCTGGAGCGCATACGGCAAGCTGCAAGGCAAAGGAAGAAGGAGAAGTTCACCGCGCTCTTCCATCACGTCAGTATTGATCACCTCGCAGAGGCATTCTCTGAACTCAAGGAGAATGCTGCAGCTGGAGTGGATGGGCTGACATGTCGGGATTACGAGCAGCACCTTGAGCGTAATCTTGAGGACCTGCATGCTCGCGTCCATCGGGGAGCGTATCGGGCACTACCGTCGCGGCGTGTTTACATACCCAAGCCGGATGGTCGGCAACGCCCGATCGCGGTCGCCGCCCTTGAGGACAAGATCGTCCAGAGGGCCACGGCCGCGGTGCTGAGCGCGATCTACGAGGAAGATTTCCTCGGGTTCTCGTATGGGTTCCGACCCGGACGCAGCACGCACGATGCGATGGATGCGCTCATGGTCGGGATCACCAGCACAAAGGTGAACTGGATACTGGACGCTGACATCCGCTCGTTCTTCGACACGGTGAGCCAGGAGTGGCTCATCAGGTTTGTGGAACATCGCGTCGGCGACCGACGTATCATCCGCCTGATCCAGAAATGGTTCAAGGCAGGCGTCCTGGAAGACGGGATCGTGACGGTCAGTGACAAGGGGACCGGGCAGGGATCGGTGATCTCACCGCTTCTGGCCAATCTCTACTTACACTACATTTTCGACCTTTGGGCCGAGCGCTGGCGACGGCGTGAGGCTGCGGGCAATATGATCATCGTGCGCTACGCCGACGACCTCATTGTTGGCTTCGAGCACGAGGCCGACGCCCGTCGCTTCCTCGACGAGATGCGTAAGCGGTTACAGGAGTTTGCACTGTCGCTTCATTCGGAGAAGACCCGGCTGATCGAATTTGGACGCTTTGCGGCGGAAAACCGCAAGCGGCGCGGGCTCGGCAAACCGGAGACCTTCACCTTCCTGGGCTTCACCTTTATCTGTAGCAAAACTCGTCGGGGCAAATTCCAAATCAAACGGAAGTCCCGGCGGGACCGCATGCGGGTAAAGTTGCAAGCCATCAAACAGGAATTGCGACGGAACATGCATCAGCCGATTCCCCAGCAGGGAAGATGGTTGCAGCAGGTCGTCACCGGCTACTTCAACTACCACGCGGTGCCGACGAACAGTTCGACACTGACCGCGTTCCTATTCCACGTCACCAATCTCTGGCGGCGCACGCTACGGCAGCGGAGCCAGAAAGACTGGACGACCTGGGAGCGGATCAAGCGCTTGGCAGACGACTGGCTCCCGAAACCGCAAATCCTTCATCCGTGGCCAGAGATTCGCTTCGCCGTTAGACATCCAAGGCGGGAGCCGTGTGCCCGAATTGGGCTCGCACGGATCTGTGCGGGGGGCGCGAGGTAACTCGCGTCCCTACCGCGAAAATGACAAGCCTCGTGTCTCGGCGGCGATGGGAGCGACCGAGCGGGTCACCTGGATCATTCCGCGAACCGTCTCAGTTCGAAGTCTTCGAGGGTCCCGGGGCTTGGAGGCGTTTGAAGGCACACGGGCGCGTTCTCGAGACAATGACGGCAAGAACGTTCCCGACGCGACAAAAGCCTCCAAGACGGTCGCCTGTTTGAACGTCACATTGGCCCATGCGAAAATTGGTTGCGCAGTTCTGGTGGTTGGCAGTTGCGCCGATTGTCGTCGTCGTGTGAGCCTTGAGGCGCCGTACCATGGAGGCGAGGATGCGGAGCGAACAGGTGTACTGGGTGTTCACCGTTACCGTCGATCAAATGGACAAGTTCACGCCGCTGATACCAAAGCTTGTGGCCGCGACAGAGAAGGAGCCGGGCGCGCTGCAGTTTGAGTGCAACATCGCGGACGACCAGAAGACGGTTGACTTCTTCGAACGCTACACGGATTCGAAGGCGGCCCTGTTCCACCAAACGAAAAGCTTCGCGCCATTCTCGAAGGAGTTCTTCGCTGTGGCCAAGCTCACCCGCTGGGTGATCTATGGCATGCCCACGGACGAGTTCAAGAAGGCAAACGCGGACTCCCACCCGATTTATATGACGCCATTGGATGGTTTTGTCAGGTGACGGGATTGGCTTCCGGGCTTAAGGTCGCGAGCTTGGTAGCGGACATTGTTGAACGGCTGCCAGATGCCGCGTTTGACCCGGCAATCCTCGCTGAACAATCATAAATGCCTGGATCAGGTCCGGCAAGACGACGCGGTGTGTTGAGAGATCATGGACGATAAATCCGGCAAGCAGGCTATCGAATACGGCGTCGTACCCATCGACGTGATGGCATCGATGTCGGGGCTCGATTTTGTCCGCGCGATCTTCGCGAGACGATTGCCGGAGCCGCCGATCATGCAGACGGTCGAGCCGTTCGACTGTACGGTCGAGCCCGGTGCGGTCGTGATTCACAGCGTGCCGGGTCTGCGCCATTACAATCCGATCGGCTCGGTGCATGGCGGCTACGTCGCGATCCTCTTGGATTCCGCGATGGGGCTCGCGGTGCAGAGCACGCTGCCCGCGGGCACCGGCTACACCACGCTGGAATTCAAGATCTCATTCGTGCGCGGCATGAGCGAGACGAGCGGCGTGATCCGCACCGAGGGCCGCGTGCTCAACGCCGGCCGCCGCGTCGCTACCGCCGAGGCGCGCATCACCGATGCAAGGGATCGGTTGCTTGCGCATGCAACGACGACGTGCCTTGTGTTCGAATTTCCGAAGGGGAGCGCGAAAGGCTGACGTTGAATTGGAGGGTAGGCAAAGCGACTCTCATCTCGCTGCGAGGCAGATTTTGATCGCTATCGGGGCCCAGCGGACATCGATCAAGCCACGCCAATCAAGCTCGATTTATGAGTACGCACCCTTAGTCTCTTTCTTTGACACGTTTTCTTCACCGCATTCCCCCGAAAACGCTGCGAAATCGAACCGGATCACATTCCCTGCGACAAATCTGTGGTTTAATCCTGATTTGCCGCTGGCTTCTACCGGTTCTGGTTGGCCACCGATATTCGCCGTCATCTGTGGTCGCACACGGAGATCGACGGCGACGCGGCGGAATATACCGGCCGGGCCAAGGAATTGCTGATCGGCTTCCTGGTTGCATTGGAGATCCTGGTGCCGGCCGACCGGCCGCCTGCTGTGCGACGCCAAACTCTATGAGATCGGCGCCGGCACCACCAGCGAGATCCGCCGCATGCTGATCGGCCGCGAGCTGTTCGAGAAGTCGGCGTAGAGCTTTTCCGGTTGGACCGGCTCATGGCCGCGCACCGGGCGTGCCGTCATGAGTTGGCCCAACCGGAGATGCTCTAAGGCGTGGGCCAAGCGACAAAGGCGGAGCGATTTACTGCGCCTTGCCTCTCGTTTCCTGGGCCTTTTGCTGGAGCAACTTTTCCTCCGCGGCGTTCATGGGCGTCAGCTTGACCGTTAGTTTATCGATCTTGCCGTTGAACCGGAACGGCGGTTGGTAGTCCTTGTCCTCCACGCCCGTGCGGGTGTCCACGCCGACATCGAAGGTCTCGTCGATTGTCTCAACGAACGGAATGGTGTGCGGAATCGTCTTACGGGCGACTTCCCCACCATCCACCGACAGGACTCCGGTGCCACCTTTCGCGAAACCGGGACCGTCATACTTGAAGTCAAACGCGACGGTGTGCTTGCCGGGCGCGAGCGCTGCTGGGCTTTCCCACCTGAAGCGTTCCAGGCCTAAGAAGTTGTACACAAAGACGAGTTTGCCCTTGAGCAAGTAGAGACCATGGCCACCGGAACGGCCACCGAGCGTATTGATCATGCCTTCCGCACCTCCTTGGGGAATTTCGACCTCGGCGGTGATGGAATAGGACTTGCCGAGAATGTCGGGGGCGCTGCTGTAGGGAAGACCGGATGATTCTCCGGAATAATTGAAGACAGTCCGACCGGCGGTCGAACTCGGTCGCGGGGTCGCCGCGCGAGCGGAGAAGCTGTTGTCCAGCGGGAACACGTTGTACTTCGTCGCCTCGACCAGAAAGGCTTCCTTCATATCGCGCAGCCTGTCCGGCATCTTGGCGGCGAGGTCGTTGTTCTCGGAATAGTCTTCCGCGAGATTGTAAAGCTCCCAATTGTAGCCGTTGACCACGTTGGGAAACTTGCCCAAGCCCAAATCCCAGGGCGGCAGGGGCGGCGTGGTGGCGGCAAGCCAACCGTCCTGGTAGATGGCGCGGTTGCCGACCATCTCGAAATATTGCGTGCTGCGGGTGGATGGGGCATTCGCGTTGGCCTTATCGAAGGTGTAAGCCATGCTTACGCCTTCAATCGGCTTCTGCGCCACACCGTTGACCATGACGGGCGCTTGAATGCCTGCGGCGTCAAGGATAGTGGGCACGATGTCGATGACGTGGTGAAACTGCGTGCGAATACTGCCGACGTCCTTGATGTGGCCGGGCCACGAGATGGCCATGCCTTGACGGGTGCCGCCGAAGTGTGACGCGACCTGCTTGGTCCATTTGAATGGGGTATCAAAGGCCCAGGTCCAGCCCACCGCCATATGGGGCGTCGTTTCGGCCGACCCCCAAACGTCATAGAATTTCAACTGGTCCGGTACTGGTACGTTGATGCCCTGGATCGCGGCCAAATCGAAGGGGGTACCGATGGTGGACCCTTCGGCGCTGGTGCCGTTGTCGCCGCTGATAAAGATGATGAGTGTGTTGTCGAGCTTGCCCTCGGCCTCGACTTCCTGAATGACCTTGCCGATTTCATGATCGGTGTAGGCTGCGTAGGCTGCAAAAACATCCGCCTGACGGATGAACAGCTTCTTCTCGTCGGGACTGAGCGCGTCCCACTTTTGAAGCTTCGCTCCGCCAAATTCGGGCTGGCCGTCCGGCCACGGCGTGAGCTGGGTATTCGCCGGGATCACGCCGAGCCGCTTCTGGTTGGCGAAGATCGTCTCGCGCAGCTTTTCCCAACCCTGATCGAACAGATGCATGTCGCTGATCTTCTTGATCCACTCCGGCGTGGGCTGGTGCGGCGCGTGGGTGCCGCCGGGCACGTAATAGAGGAAGAACGGCTTGTCTGGCGCGGCGTTGTTCAGCCCCTTCAGGTAGTTGATCGCCTCGTCGGCCATGTCGGTGGTGAGGTTGTAGCCGGGGTGTCCGATCCACGGAAAGACTTGCGTCTGGTCGTGGAACAGAAACGGCGTCCACTGGTCAGTCTCGCCCCCGATGAAGCCGTAGAAATAGTCGAAGCCCATCCCGCTCGGCCATTGGTTAAAGGGCCCCGCCGAACTTATTTGATAGCTGGGCGTGTTGTGGTTCTTGCCGAACCACGACGTCGCGTAGCCGTTCTCCCTGAGTATCTCGCCGACGGTGGCACTCTCCGGCCCGATGATGAAGTCGTAACCAGGATATCCAGTGGACATTTCGGTGATCACGCCGAAACCCACCGAGTGATGGTTGCGCCCTGTGATCAGCGCCGCCCGGGTCGGCGAACACAGAGCAGTCGAGTGGAACTGTGTGTAACGCAGCCCGGCGTTCGCGATGCGGTCCATGGAGGGCGTGGGGATGACACCGCCAAAGGTACTGGTTACGCCGTAACCTTGGTCATCGGTCATGATCAGCAAGACGTTGGGCGCACTCTTGGGCGGCACCACGGTCGGCGGCCAATACGCCTTGGAATCCTTGGCATCCAGATTGATCGTTCCGCCAAACGGCGCGGGCGGAGGCGGGAGATACTTGCCGTCTATCGTGGTCGTGGCGCTGGGTGAACCCGGCGTGCCGGTGGTTTGCTGGGCGAGGGTTGAACCAATTGTGAGAGCCATAACGGAGGCCGACAATGCCAATGCGCGAATGGTGGGGTTGGATTTCACGTTCAGCCTCCCTCGAAATGACTATTTCGTAGTTAGAACTGCCAACGGCCGCGCCACACTCTTCAGGATGCTCGCCTTGTCATCAACCACAATCGCGACTGTCGGCTGCGCCACCTCCGTGCCCAGTCCCGCTGCAGGCGTACCCCCAAGGGTGCTGGCCACCTCTTGATATAAATCAACGCACTTCCCCATTTGAGATCGGCGCCGGCATCAGCGAGATCCGGCGCATGCTGATCGGCCGGGAGCTGTTCGACAAATCGGCCTGAGCTTTCCGGTTGGGCCGGCTCATGGCCGCGCACCCAGGTGTGCCGCCAGGAGTTGGCCCAACGGAGATACTCCAGGGCGTGGACGCCTGAGCGCCGGACTCGGCAAGGAGGGCCGCCCGCAGTATGTCCGGCGGCCCTCCTGGCTCAAAATTCAATAGACCGAAGGAACCCCTGAGCACAGAAATGCGCGTGAAGTCTTTCGCACTCGCGGATTCCGCAGTATCGTTCAAGCTGCGATATCGAGCTTTCGCAACCTCGCTCACCCCTGGGCGCGGCAAAGAAGCTCCTCCATGACCTGGTGGCGGTTCGAGTCGCCTTGGACGAAATCTAGCAACACAACAATCTTTCAGCAGGGAGGAAACGTCATGTTCGGAGGAAAAGTCGCTTCCATTCAACGACTGCAAGAATCTGCGCGGCCGCGGCCTTGGCTGCGCAGCACGCTCGGCCCGGCGTTGCTGCTCGGCGCCGCCTTGGCAGTGGCAGCGCCGGTCGACCGGTCACTCGCCGCCTCCACGCTGGTGGCGGCGCCGGACGGCAAGTTCCAGGGCAAGCTCGACACGACCGGCACCGTGCGACAATTCCTTGGCGTCCGGTACGCCCAGCCGGTGACCTTAAATCTGCGCTGGAGACCGCCGCAGCCGGTGACGCCCTCGGTCGCCACGCAGGACGCGACACAATTCGGCAACCATTGTCCGCAGGCGTTCAGCCCCTTCGGCAACGCGACGCTGACCGAGGATTGCCTGTTCCTCAACGTGTATACCCCGAACAGGGGCGGCGATCACGGTTCTGACCGCGACGACGGCGGCCATTCCGACCACAACGACGGCAGCGGCGACGACGGACGCCCGGTGATGTTATGGATCCATGGCGGCGCGCTTGCGGTCGGCGAGAGCAATGAGTACGACGCGAGCAAGCTGGTGCAGCGCGGCGTGATCGTCGTGACCATCAACTACCGGCTTGGCGCGCTCGGATTCCTCGCCCATCCGGCGCTGACTGGTGAGTCTCCCGATCGCATATCGGGCAACTACGGGTTTCAGGACCAGCAGGCTGCCCTGAAGTGGGTACGGCGGAACATCAGGGCCTTCGGCGGCAACCCGGAGAAGGTGACGGTGTTCGGCGAATTGGCGGGCGGACTGAGCACGTTCGTCAACCTTGTGTCGCCAACGGCCCGCGGATTGTTCGATCGCGCGATCGTCGAGAGCGGCGCCTATTTGCTGACGCCGCCGACGCTGGCACAGGCCGAAGCGGCCGGAACGAATTTCGCGAACGCAGTCCAGTGCAATCAGTCCAATCCGGCGGATTTGCTCACGTGCTTGCGCGCGCTCCCGGTCTCGGCGATTCTTGGCGTCGCCAGCTTCAGCCCGGCGCCCAACATCGACGGCAAGATCCTGACACAGTCGATCTCGTCCGCGCTCGCGAACGGACAGTTCAATCGCGTGCCGCTGATGAACGGCTCCAATCACGACGAGTGGAACCTGTTCGTGGCGCTCGACTTCGACCTCCGAGGCAACCCGGTGACCGCCGCCAGCTATCCGACGGCGATCGCCGCCACGATCGGCGTCCCCACCACAAGCCCGGCGGTGGCGCTTGTCCAGGCGCAGTATCCGGGCGCGAACTTCGCCACTTTCGACCAGGCGGTCGGTGCCTTGGGAACGGACGCGATATTCGCCTGCCCGGCCCGGTTCACCGACGAGCTTGCATCGGCGTTCGTCCGGACCTTTGCGTACGAGTTCAACGACACGAATGCGCCGCAGAACTTCCTGCCTCCCGTGAGCTTTCCTTACGGCGCAGCGCACGCCTCGGAAATCCAGTACATCTACCCGACCGCCAACCCGTCAGGACTTGGTTTGAATCTGTCGCAGACGCCGCTCAACGCCAATCAGCGGCAGCTGTCGGACAGGATGCTCGGCTATTGGACGGAGTTCGCCAAAAGCGGCGACCCCAACGGGAATGGCGCGCCGCATTGGCCGGAGTTCCAGCGCGGACGTCAGGTGATGCAGTCGCTCGTCCCGCCGACACCGACCACGGAGACGAATTTCGCGGTGGCGCACCAGTGCGCGTTCTGGGACCAGCTGACGGGCCGCATGTCGCTCGCCCAACGTTGATCACAATTGCACCGCCGACAGCGATTGAGAGCGAGTGCCTTAGCTGAGTTCACCCCATCGCGCGCGCGATGGGGTGCCCCTTCGGGGAGATATCTCGACGACGTCCACCGTCGTCGCCATCCCCGTGTCATCTTTGACGAGGATGGAATGCCGCTATTTGCTCAAGTGCGTGAGTCCGCTATCGGCGCATCGGGTCATTTCGCTGCGAGGCAGAATTGGGTCGCTATCGGGGCATAGCGGACATGGCCGGACTTGCAGCCGGCCCGACCCGGTCGCGGATGTCCCAATTCAGATCTGCCGCTCTTTTCTATCACCCTTTCTTGTTGCGATGCACAACGCGCCGCTGAGCTTGATCCAAGTCAAACGAAGGCCGCCCCTCCCGTAGCCAGCATTGAACTTCTGCAATTGGAGGAGAAGCACATGCCGAAGCGCCTTCTGCAGGTTCTCCTTTTAGCGACAATTGCTCTGCTTGCTTGCCGCCCGACTTCGGCAGATGAATCCGCTTCGCCTCCAAGAGTCGAAGAGGAGATGTGGGCACTGCCATTTCCCTTGCCGGTGCTTGCCTATGTGGTCCGGCCTCTCGGCGATGGACCATTTCCTCTGGTCGTCATGAATCATGGAATTTCGCTTGACGCCAACCAGCGGACAATGTTTCCGCCGCTGGAGTACCGGGACGCCGCATCTTGGTTCGCGCGGCACGGTTATTTCGTAATCTCGCCACTTAGATATGGCGCCTCAAGTCTTGATGATAAGGACCGTGGGGTCTTCGGGGCCGTCTTCGCGCAAGTCGGCAGCTGCGACAACCCGAACTTCCGCGGCCCGGGGCTCGCCATCGCCACTCTCAACGAGTGGGTCATCGAGAACATGCAGAAGAAAAAACAGATCATACCCGGCAAAGCTATTGTCGTGGGCCAGTCGGGCGGCGGCTGGGGGTCGATTGGGCTTGCCAGTCGGAACCCGCCGCTTGTTGGTGCGGTCATCACCTTTGCGGCGGGGCGTGGTGGTCGGGTCGATGGCAAACCAAACAACAACTGTGCTCCTGACAAACTCGTGGCTGCGACTGGCGAATTCGGCAGCACGGCACGCGTGCCAATGCTTTGGATATATACGGACAACGACAGCTATTTTGGACCGGAGCTAACCAAGCGCATGCATAACGCCTTTACCGCTGCGGGAGGCAAAGCAGAATACCATTTGCTCCCTGCCTTCGGGAACGATGGCCACTTTATGATCGATTCGGCAGATGCGGTGCCGTTATGGGCACCGCTTGTGAGCCAGTTTCTCGAGAAGCATTCGCTCTTTCCGACAACGGCTGTGGCGCAACAGCGGCAACTGCCCACCAACTCAGCTCAGAACGAATTTCCATTGCAATCGCCGCGCGTGCAATTGCCCGAAAATGTCCAATATTCCTCATGGCGCAAAGTTTGTTTTATAGGATCCGACGGGGCTACATTATGTCGGACAACGTCGAGCGGCACGCAGGATAACGGCGAGGTTGTGGTACGTGTCGACTTGATCGAACGCCCTGAAGGTGGCGCCGCCCGGCTGCAGCTTTTCGTTCCACAAGGGGGGAATTTAGAGATGGACGTCAAGGCGACCGTCGATCAGGCAGCGTCAACCAAATTTCCGTACAATTTTTGTCTCTCTAACATCTGCATCGCCGCAGACCACGTGAGCCCAAAGCTTATCGGCGAGATGGAATCCGGGCAGATACTCAAGATCGAACAAACCGATTTCAACGGTTCAGCGGTCGCGATGAACTTTCCTCTCAACCAGTTCGCCGCGGCTCACAAAGGCCCGCCAGCAGAGACTTACGACTTTAACCTTGACGAGAACCGATAGCGTTGTTTGACGGCTCTTTTCAAGTGAACGTCGTGGCGGTTGCGCACCCCTGTTGCGCCTCGTTACAGGCTCATTGTTTAGGTCCCGACGTCGTTGATGGCCCTGCAATGAAGCGCCGTATCCGGCGAGTAGAACATGAAAATCAGGGCCCAATTTCCACTTAGCGGTCGAGACCTGCGCCTCGATCTGCTGCGTGGAATTGCCAACTGAGCGATCTTCCTCAATCACATTCCAAACAATGCAGTCAATTGGATAACGACACGGAACTATGGGTTCAGCGACGGCGCTGAGCTTTTCGTTTTCATTTCGGGCTACACCGCCGTGCTCGTCTACGGGCGGATAATGCGGGACCACGGCTTCGTGATCGGCGCAACTCGGTTGGCGAAACGGGTTTGGCAGCTCTACGTCGCGCACGTGATGCTGCTCTTGATCTACGTAGGGGCAGTAGCATACGTCGCGCTTCGCTTCCGGTACGACAATCTCCTGCATGAGTTCAATGTGGCGATTTTACCCAGTACCCCATCAGGACCTTGATTGCAGGTCTGGAGTTGCGGTTCAAACCTTATAACCTGGATGTCTTGCCGCTCTATATCGTGCTGATGGCATTTTTTCCGTTTTTGCTGTGGGTCATGCTGCGGCGTCCCGGATTGACGATTTCTGGGCTCGCTCGTCCTTTACCTCGCTGCTCGTCGTTACGGCTGGAATCTTGACGCGTACCCCGAAGGCAGCTGGTTCTTCAACCCATTCTGCTGGCAATTGATGTTTTGTCTGGGGGCTTGGGCAGCCCTCGGCGGAGGCGTCAGCTTGCGCCTCCTCATCATTTCGCAATCGTTAATTTATTTCGGCTTCGCCTATCTCGCGTTTGCGCTGATAATGACGCTGGCGGCGGCCTTTGGAAGTCTGGGCAGCCTTATCCCCAAGTGGCTCTTCGATAACTTTAATCCGAACGACAAGACTAACCTTGCGCCCTACCGTGTCCTACATTTTGTTGTGATAGCTTTGCTCGTGGCACGCTTTCTCCCGAAAGATTGGAAGGGCCTGCAGTGGCCGTGCTTCGACCCGCTCATAAAATGCGGACAGCAGTCGTGCCGGTATTTTGCATCGGCGTATTCCTGTCTTTTGTGGCCTACTTTCTGGTGACGATCAGACACTTTTGGTACAAATCTTGGTCAGTGTTGCAGGACTTCGCGATCTTGTGCGGCGTTGCCTACTACAGCGACTGGTCGAAACGTACTGACAAGATCATCAAACGTGAGCGCGCCGCAGAGCGAGCGCCCAAACCTAATCCATAAGGCAACGCCGCCTGCCGACCCGTTCTTGATGTCGGCTTCTGGCCCATCGCGTTATTTCGCTGCGAGGCGGAATTTGGTCGCTATCGAGGGTCTAGTGGACATCGATCAAGCCACACCAATCAAGCTCGATTGATGAGTACGCAACCCCAGTAGTCTGTTGCTTTGACACGTTTTCTTCACCGCATTCGCTCGAAAACGCGGTGAATTCGAACCGGATCACATTCCCGGCGACAAATCTGTGGTTTAATCCTGAGTTGTCGCTGCCCTGGAGTTGATCCGTGAATGAGATGAGTTGGACCCCGCCGGGGCCGCCGTCGCCGCCTGCCGTGCCGCCGCCGATGCCGGTGGCGTTTGCCGGCGATCGTACGAACTTTTTTCATCTGGTGAAGCGCGGCGCCGGGCTGGAGCTGGTCACTCTCGGCTTTTACCGGTTCTGGCTCGCCACCGATGTTCGCCGTCATCTGTGGTCGCACACCGAGATCGACGGCGACGCCGCGGAATATACCGGCCGGGCCAAGGAATTGCTGATCGGCTTCCTCGTTGCGATGGCGATCCTGGTGCCGGTGTATGTGACCTACTTCCTGGTGGGTATCGAGGCCGAGCATCTCAAGTCGTTTGCCAGCTTTCCGCTGTTCCTCTTCTTCTATGTGTTCGGGCAGTTCGCGATCTACCGGGCGCGGCGCTATCGCCTGACGCGGACGGTTTGGCGCGGGGTGCGGTTCTGGATGAGCGGTTCGGGCTGGGCTTACGCCGCCCGCGCGACGCTGTGGGGCCTGTTCGTGATGGTGACGTTCGGACTGGCGCTGCCGTGGCGCGAGGCAGCGCTCGAACGCTACAAGATGCGCCATTCATTCTATGGCGACCTGCAGGGAAGTTTTGAGGGGCGCGGCTCGGAGTTCTTCAAGCGCGGCTGGTGGCTGTGGCTGCTGGCGCCGGTCGCCTATTTCGTGTGGCCGATCGCGCCCTTCATCTACGGCGCGTTCAAGGCGGTGGAATGGCGGTGGTGGCTGTCGGGCATCCGGTTCGGTGGCGTGCGGCTGGAATCGACGTTGCAAAAGAGCGCGCTGATCGGCTTGTACTGGAAGGTGATCGGCTGGATCGCGTTCCTGGCGGCGGTATTCGTCGTCTATCTGGTGATATGCTCGGCGCTGGTGGCCAGCATGAGCGGAACGCCGTTCGGAGAATTTTTCAAGTCGCAAGAGTTCATCAGGAGCGTTCCGTTGCTGGTGCTGGCAGGTCTGGGCTATCTGACGGTCGTGCTGGCGATCAACGTGGTGCTGCGGGTCTATCTGATGCGCGATCTCTGGGTCAGGATTGTGGGATCGACGATCGTCCACGACATCGGCGCGGCGGCGAATGTCTCCGCCCGGGGCGAACTGGCCAATGCGCTCGGTGAAGGTTTTGCCGATGGGCTCGATGTCGCCGGTTTCTAGCCCATGAGCGATATGCCCACGCAGAGCGGTGCAACCGGCGTTCCTTCGCCATCGGGCGGCCCGGCCATTTTTTTCGACGGGACGTCGAACCAGCGGCGCGGGGTCACGCTCCGCTTTGCGGAGAGTCTTGAAATCAGCGAGGGCGAACGAACGGTTGCCGTGTGGGCCTATGCCGATATCCGCCGCGCCGACAGTCCGCCCCGTACGCTGCGGCTGAGCTGCGTGACGGCGCCGGCGCTGGCACGGCTCGAGGTTCGCGATACCGCGGTCGCGGCCGAACTCGTTGCCCGCTGTGCCATGATGGACGAGAACGTTCCGGGCCGCGGCGTTGCCGCCATCGTCGGCTGGTCGCTCGCGGCCACTATCTCAATCATTGTCGTGGTGCTGTTCGGGGTCCCGCTCGCCGCCGACCGGCTGACGCCGCTGGTGCCGGATGTCTTCGAACGCCGGCTCGGCGACGTCGCGGATGGCCAGGTCAAGACGCTGTTCGGCGACAAGGTTTGCGACAATGCGGCCGGGCAGCAGGCCTTTGCCAAGCTGGTCACGGCGCTTCGCGAACCCGCTGGCCTCGACACCTCGGTAAAATCCGGCGTGCTGGCAACGCCGGTTCCCAACGCCTTCGCGCTGCCCGGCGGCAAGGTCTATCTGTTCAATGGATTGCTGGCGAAGGCGGAGAATGCCGACGAGATTGCCGGCGTCCTTGCCCACGAGCTCGGTCATCTCAAGCATCGCGACAACATGCGCGGCCTCATTCACAACGGCGGCACGTCGTTCCTGATCGGGCTGTTGTTCGGCGATATCACCGGCTCCGGCGCGCTGATCTTTGCCTCCCGCACGCTGGTGACGGCGTCGCATTCGCGCGAAGCCGAACAGAACGCCGACGATTTCGCCATCGACATCATGCACCGGCTCGGCCGGCCGACCAAACCGATGGGGGAGTTGCTGTTCCGCGTCACCGGAAAGGAAGGCAAGGGCCTCTCCATCATCTCCAGCCATCCCCTGACCGAGGACCGTCTGGCGCAGATGAGCCGCGAAGACCGCCCGGCCTCCGGACCGCCGCTGCTGACGCCTGACGAGTGGAAATCGCTGAAATCGATCTGCGGTCCCGATCCGAAACCGTGATCGTCCGGTCCGGCCGGTCGTCGCTAGGTTTTGGTTCACCTCTCCCCTCCGGGGAGAGGTAAAGCACTGCCGTTCCAGATCAACCTAATCTCATCACGCTCTACCGTCCGGCGGTTTTGCGCGATCTTGCCGCGGACAAGGGTGTGGCCGCGGTATTGGTCGCCTTGACGTCCCAGACCGTCTGCATGATCGAGAAGGCGTGTGCAATCGCCGGCTCCTGCCGCCGCGACGTCAGGCAGGCGAGGCTGAGATCGCAGGTCAGCGTCACCTTGTCGGCGATCACGTAGTTCTGCTTGCGCGGCAGGCGTTGTTCGAGCACGACGTCGCGGGCGAGGCAGAGGCAGACGCCGGATTCGACGAAGTCGATCATGGCCTCTTCCTGATCGGTATAGCCGACGCGCTTCGGCAGCGGGCCCAGCGGCCGGAAGATGTTGTCGAGCAGCCGCCGGTGCGCCGAATGCGGCGGCGTCGCCAGCCACGGCAGACCGGCGAGGCCCGCCCAATCCTTTCCCATCACCTGGTCGCTCCATTCGACCGGGGCGATGACGCGGTAGTCGTAGCTCAACAGCGGAATCAGCTGGAATTTGCCGCTCTCGATCTTGCGCTCGGAAAACGGCGGCAGCGAAAGCTGTTCGGGGGGCGTCGCATCGACGTAATAGCCGACGTCGAGTTCGCCCTTGCCGATCTGGGTCAGCACGTCGTCGCTCATGCCGTAGCGCAGGAACACCTCGGTCCGCTGCGATTTGGCGAGACTGCGCACGAACGGCCCGAGCCGGGTGAATTCGGGATCCAGGATGGTGCCGACCCGCAGTGTTCCGCGCTGGGACTCCTTTAGCGAATCCGCCATCGTGCGGAAATCCGAGGTCGCCGATACCGCCTTGTGCGCCAGCGGGAGCAGGGCGGCCCCGGCCTCGGTCAGGGTGAAACCACCGGGGGTGCGGTTGAAAAGCTGCAGGCCGGTGCTCTCCTCGAGCCCCTTCAGCTGCAGGCTGACGGCGGGCTGGGTCAGGTTGAGCAGCGAGGCTGCCCGCGAGACGGTGCCTTCACGGGCCACGGTGATGAAACAACGCAGGGCTTGGGTACGCGGGAGATCGTTCATTTGAAAATCTTATACAGCATTTCCAAGAACTCATTAGACATGAATCACCCTTGTAAGTCACAATTTTTGCACGACAAAACTCTGCGTTGTCGTTGGCTCAACCCACCACCGCGGCCACCGGCCGTTGCAGCCTTGACGGAGAAATTGGCGAAAATGATGCCCTGCGTGAAGCTTGGCCGCTCCGGCGGGGTGGCCCGGAACGGCGTGGTGGCGTTATTTGCAGCCCTCATGGCGGGGGCGATCTCGCCTGCCGGGGCCGACAGCTACCCCGAACGGCCGATCCAGCTGGTGGTGCCGGCCGGGCCCGGGAGCAGCACCGACACCATCATGCGGTCGCTGGCGCAGGCCGCAGCCCCCCTGCTTGGACAGTCCATCGTGATCCTGAACAAGCCGGGCGCCAGTGGCACCATCGGCGTCAGCTATGTGACCCGCTCCGAGCCCGACGGCTACACGATCGGCGGGGTGCCGAGCGGCGCCATCACCATGGCGCCGCATGTGGCGGCGCAGAACTTTCAGGAGAGCGACTACCGCATCGTCGCGATGATCACGCAGGCCGCCGGCGTGCTCTGCGTTCACCCGGATTTCCCGGCCAAAAACGCCGGCGAATTCCTCGCCGAGCTGCGCAACAATCCCGACAAATATACCTATGGCTCGGACGGGGTCGGCGCGTTTGTGCAGTTCTCGACCGCGCGGATATTTCAGCCGGCCGGCATCCGCCAGCGCATCATTCCCTATTCGGGGGCGGACCAGACCGTCAACGCCTTCCTCTCCGGGACCATCGATATCTATGGCGGCGCCATCGCCACCATCGCCCCGTTCGTCGCCGACGGAAAGGCAAAATGCCTGCTGTTGACGACGGCGCGGCGCTTTGCGGCGCTTCCAGGCGTCGAAAGCCTCGACGACGTCAAGATGCCGCAGGCGCAGACGCTGTTGTGGCGCGCGGTGATCGCGCCGCGCGACATACCGCAGGATCGCTTCGAGAAACTGCGTGACGCCTTGACCCGGGCCGCCCAGAGCGCGGAGTTCAAGGCGATGGCGGACAAGCGCGGCGAGGAAGTCTGGACGATCAGCCCGGAAGACGCCACCAAATACGCAGCCAGCGAATTCACCGAGATGGAGCAGCTCGCAAGAGAGCTCCATCTGAAACAGAACTGACGGGGGCCGCGAGATGCCGACCGTCACGACAACCGACGGCGCCACGCTGCATTATGCGGTGCACGACTTTACCGACCGCTGGCGCAAGGCCGAGACCATCATCCTGATCCACGGTTTTGCCCGCTCCGGCGCGTTCTGGTTCAACATGATCCCCTATCTGGCGCGCTTCTATCGCGTGATCTGTCCGGACCTGCGCGGCCTCGGACAATCGCGGCCGCTGCACGATCCGGCCACGGCGATTTCGCTCCGCGCCTATCTCGCCGACATCGCGGCGGTCGCCGATCACGCCGGCGCCGATACCTTTCACCTTGTCGGCGAAGCGATCGGCGGCGCCATCACGCTGATTTTCGCGGCCGAGCAGCCAGCGCGGGTGCGGACGCTATCGGTGCTGGCGCCGGCGGTGTGGGCCAATGAGTGGATCCGAAAATCCTATTCGGTCGGCTATCCGAGCTGGGTCGACGCCATCCGCGCGCTCGGGGTCGAGGGCTGGGTGCGCCAATCCAACACGCTGGCGCGGTTTCCCCAGGGTTTCGATCCCGCCTTCATGGACTGGTACGCGTGCGAGGTCGGCAAGGCCGACGTCGAGGTCGTCGTCGCGATGGTCAATTTTGCCGGCGCCGTCAACGCCGAGCCGTATCTGCGCAACATCAAGGCGCCGGTGCTGGCGCTGTATCCGACCGCCAGCAATATTTCCTCCGCCGACCAGGAAGCGGCGCTGCGCGACAACGTCGCGTCCGTTCGCGTGACGCACCTCAACACGTCCTCGGCGATGCTGGGAATGCTGCAGCCCGCGGCCTGCGCCGACCGGATCCTGAATTTCGCCGCCCTCCATGACGGGATTGTTTGCCGTGAGTGATTTTGAAGCGTTTCGCCCCTGTTTTTCCTTCAGCTGGGATACCGGACGGCCATGACAAATCCATCAGATCCATCGGTTCCGTTTCCAGACAACGACAGCGCGCGAACCCGCCGTCAGCTCCGTTTCGTGAAAGCGCTGTTCAAGATCGACGATCCCGAAGTCGAGCAGGCGCTGGCCGTGATCCTGGACCGGCTGACGGCCGCCCGGCAGCCCGCGAATGGCATGCCGCTGCCGACGCCCGAGAGCCCGCGCGCCGAGCCGCCGCAGGATTGATTTCACTCCGCGAGATTATTGACCTTGCGCACCCACGCGCGCACGTCCGCGAGCACCTCCGGCAGCACCGCCTTGACCTCCTCGACCGTCATGCCGGCCTTGATCCGGGGGTCGTAGAGCACATTGAGGATGTACTGGTCGTAGACGTCGAAAAAGCCCATCGAGACGTTGTCGTTGAACATGGTCCAGGGCACGCTCGAGGTATCGTTGATCGGCCCCAGCGACTGCAGCAATTCCTCATAGGCGCAATCGAGAAACACGAAGTCGCCATTGTCGACGGTGAGGATCACGTCGGAATGCTCGATCTCGAACGCCTCGTTCTTGCGGAAACCCGACAGGCATTGCGGATCCAGCGAGGAGCGGATCTCTTTCGCCTGTTCGCTGCCGTAGAACGTGGTGATGGTGCGATAGAGGTCGCGGTCGCGCACCATCTTCACCAGCACATTGGCGTCGTCGCTGCTGCTCGCCATGGCGATGTCGAGATGCTGCACCCTGGCTCCGATGTCGGCCACGACCTTGGCGAGCTGCGCCTTGCGGTCGACGCGGGTGCCGTCGGCGAACACCCGCACCGGCGCGTCGTATTTGCGGATGCGGTCGACCTTGCCGGCGAGATGATATTCGGCGCCGAACGCGGTCTTGAGAAAGCCGTCGGCGATCTCGCTGTCGGTAAAACTCTTCTTCTCGGCGCGCTGGCGCGACGCAATGGCGGGAATTTCGGCGCTGACCGCGCACGGCGCGACAGCTCCGCCGAGTGCGGCGGCAGCCAGGGCGGCTGCGAGCATTCGCGGAATCCTGGACAGGCCATTGGCGCTCATCGCGATGACGCTGCAGCAATCGGCAGAATCGCGCAAGGCTTGTTTCGCGTGCGCCAGACCGGGCGAATGGCGCCGGGTTCCCCGGCCGCCACGCTGCGCTAGTTCTTCACCACCACCGTGGTGCCGACGGAGACGCGGCCATAGAGGTCGGTGACGTCGTCGTTGGTCATGCGGAAGCAGCCTGATGAGACCGCCTGTCCGATCGTCTCGGGCTCGTTCGAGCCGTGGATGCGATACAGCGTCGAGCCCAGATACATCGCGCGCGCGCCGAGTGGGTTCTCGATGCCGCCGTTCATGTGGCGCGGCAGGTCGGGGCGCCGCGCCAGCATCTGCGACGGCGGCGTCCAGCTCGGCCATTCCTTTTTCGCCGTGATGCGGTGGGTTCCGCTCCAGCGGAAACCGTCGCGGCCGACGCCGATGCCGTAGCGCAGCGCCTGGCCGTTGGGCAGCACCAGATAGAGCCGGCGTTCAGCGGTGCTGATGACGATGGTGCCGGGCGCGTAATTGCTGGCGAAGTTCACGGTCGTGCGCGGGATCGGGCTTGCGCCGCCACCGCCGAAGAAGTTGGGCCCACCGCCCATGATGTCGCGCGAGTCGGTACCGAAAAATCCCTGAGCGTGGGCCTGGCCGGCGCCAGCCATCAGCGTCAGTGCGGCAAACAGCAAAGCAACAAAGCGGGTCATTTTTTCTTCCTCGCGAAAAAATAGCTGCACGTTGAGACAGGCCATAATCGCCGCGATTTCGCAAGCAAAGAGCCCGTGAGGCCGCCGATTTTCAAATGGCGCGGTTAAAAAAGGCAACACGCCGCAGGCGATGGCTGCAATGTCCCGCTAAACCTTTGACCAAACGTGTGAACAATGATTGATCTGGATCGGCTTTTTAAGAAAAATCGCGGACGGGAGCGAGACATGAACGGTGCGGAAAGTCTGGTGCGGACATTGGTCGCGGGCGGCGTCGACGTCTGCTTTTCCAATCCAGGCACCTCCGAGATGCATTTCGTCGCCGCCCTGGACCGGGTCGAGGGCATGCGCTGCGTGCTTGGCCTGTTCGAGGGCGTGGTGACGGGCGCTGCCGACGGCTATTTCCGCATGAAGGGGACGCCGGCCTCCACCCTGCTGCATCTCGGGCCCGGCCTCGCCAACGGCCTTGCCAATCTGCACAACGCCAAGAAGGCGAATTCCGGCATCGTCAACATCGTCGGCCAGCACGCCACCTACCACATCGGCTACAACGCGCCGCTGACTTCGGATATCGAGGGGCTGGCGCGGCCGATGTCGGCCTGGGTGCGGACCTCGCCGGATGCCAAATCGGTCTCCGCCGACGGTGCTGCCGCGATTGCCGCGGCCAGGAGCGCGCCGCCGCAGATCGCGACGCTCATTCTGCCCGCCGACACCGCCTGGAACGAGGCCGACGGCATTGCCGAGGCGCCGGCCGAAAGCCAGCGCGCCAATTACTCCGCGCAGGCGGTGGACCACGCGGCCAAGGTGATGCGCAATGGCGGCGCAGAGACGCTGCTGTTGATGACCGGCAGCGCGCTGACCGAAAAGGGCCTGGCGCTGGCGGCGCAGATCGCGGGCAAGACCGGCTGCAAGGTGATGGGCCAGACCTATAACCCCAGGATGGCGCGCGGGCGGGGCCGCTTCGCGATCGACCGGATTCCCTATGTGATCGAGCAGGCGCTGCCGATCCTGAAGGATTTCAAGAACATCGTGCTGGTCGAGGCCAACGATCCGGTGGCGTTCTTTGCCTATCCGAACAAGCCGAGCATGCTCAAGCCGCAGGGCTGCGAGGTGCACCGCATGACCTCGGGCGCGGAAAACTCGGTCGCTGCCCTCGAAGCGCTGGCGTCCGCGCTCGGCGCCAGGCCGGCCGACGTACAGCCGCAAAAAATGGTCGAAATTGCAAAGCCGACGGGGGCTTTGACCCACGCCTCGATCGCGCAGGCGCTGGCGATGGCGATCCCGGAAAACGCCATCGTGGTCGACGAATCCATCACCACCGGCCGCGGCTTCTTTCCGCCGACGGCGGCCGCCGCCCCGCACGACTGGCTGCAGAACATGGGCGGCTCGATCGGCTTTTCGACGCCGGTGGCGACCGGCGCCGCAGTGGCCTGCCCGGACCGCAAGGTGATCTGCATGGTCGGCGACGGCAGCGCGATGTACACGCTGCAATCGCTGTGGACGCAGGCGCGCGAAGGCCTCAACGTGGTCACGATTGTGTTTGCTAATCGCATCTACCAGATTCTGCGCGGCGAGTTCGACGGCGTTGGCGCCGGCGAGCCGGGCCAGCGCGCGCTCGACATGCTGAAGATCGACCGGCCGACCATCGATTTCGTCTCGCTCGCCAAGGGCATGGGCGTCCCGGGCCGCGCGGTCGACAATGTCGACGATCTCAACAAGGCGCTGGCGGAAGCCATCGCTGAGCCGGGGCCGCGGCTGATCGAAGTGCTGATGTAAGGCGGAGCGTGATGGCTTTGAGTTGATTCGGCGACGGTGTTCACCTCGCCCCGCTTGCGGGGAGAGGTCGAAGCCGAAGGCTTCGGGTGAGGGGGACTATCCGCGAAGTCCGAGTCCGTGGAGAGTCCCCCTCACCCCGACCCTCTCCCCGCAAGCGGGGCGAGGGAGAAGTGCTCCGCTCCGTTTCAACCCAAGTTCGCCAGGCTCTCGCGGTCACTAGATTGTTGTTTGAGTCGGAGGCTGTATGCAGGCGGAGTTGCACAAGCTCGTCGGTGCGATCCGGGCTTCTATGCCCGCGAGCCGCATCTGCTGGAGAAGGATCTGGGCGAGCGCACGCTCACCCATCGCCTGGCGGTGCAGATCGAGAAGCATTTTCCGGGCTGGGACACCGACTGCGACTACGACCGGCTCGGCGAGCGCACGTTGCGGCTGCCGCACGGCAGCATCGTCTCGACCGACGATCATTTCGCAAAGTCCGTCTATCCCGACATCGTCGTGCACCAGCGCGACATTCCCAACAATCTGCTCGCGATCGAGGTGCGCAAGGCGAGCAACCATCAGCCGCTCGAACACGACCAGCACAAGCTGCAGGCGCTGACCGATCCTCACCTGTGGTTCGCCTACCGGATCGGCGTGCTGCTGACGCTCGGCAAACAGCAGGTGACGTCGTCGGAGGTCTATGTCGGCGGCGCGCTGGACATGAGCCTGTCCGGCTTCCTCGCCCAGCAACTGAGGGATGTCGGGTTGGAAGCGAGCTAGCTGCATCCTCTTATGTCCCGTTTCAAGAGTAGAGGCATGACGAAGGGTTTTCTCCTGGAATTGCGGAGAAGTGTGAGTGGGGATGATCGTGCAGGGGTGGAAGCAGAACCCAGAGACGTCGGTCAACAAGCTCTTATTCGCGGGTTCACGCATGTCCGTAGGTTCGTCTGGGGCTGTCCCGGTCTGAGGTCGGACGTCGATCTTGCGATCGGTCACACAGGATGATCGGGAATTCCCCTTGCCGCGGCTCTGCTTCCGCCATTGCACGAGATTTATCGCTTCGCCGGACCACTGCCCCGGCGCAGGGCTCTCTGGTTAGCGCTCGGCCTTGGCCGCTTGGCTCCCCTTGCCAAGCCTCTTAAGCCGGGGCTGCCGCGACACGAGCGGTCGAGACTGCGCGAGCGACAGCCCAGATGAAGCCGGCGAGCTCGCGGGCGATCGCGACGATGGCAACGGTCTTGAGCTTGCCTTTCCTGATCAGCGCTCGATAGCGGCGGTACAGCCGGCACTGCGCCTTCCAGGCGATCTCGCGAACTGCTGGCGGCGCCGCATCGACCTTCGGTTGCTTGGCTTGTCCGACCCGCGGCGGATGCTGATAGCTCCACGAGCACTCCACCAGCATGCGCCGGGCACGCCGGTTGCCGGCTTTGGTGATCGGTCCGCGCTTGACGGTGTCGCCGGTCGAATTCTCCGAAGGCACGAGCCCGAGATAGGCCATCAACTCGGTCGGCGTTCGGAACCGCGAGAGATCGCCGATCTCGGCCAGCAGCGTTGTGGCCGAGACCAGATCCATGCCGCGCATCGCCATCAATGCGGTGACCACCGGCGCAAGTGACCATTCCGGAACGGCTGCGGCGACGGCCTGCTCGAGCCGTTGAAGGCGCTCCTGCGCCTGACGGATCGCCAGCATCATCTCCTCCAGCACAAGGCGCTGTTGCGGATGCTCGAGCTTCTGGCTCGCGATCCAGCCCGCATGCGCCTTGGTCCAGGTCTTCCTGCTCTCGGGATAAGGCCTTCCCAGCCGCAGCAGAAAGGCTGAAACATGCTGGCGCTTCGTGCGCAAATCCAGCATCGCCGTCTCGCGCGCCCGCGTCAGATCGCGCATCGCCTCGTGACGTCCGTCCGGCACCCAGACCGGGGTGAGTTCGTCGGCACGCAGCAGCTTTGCCAGGCTGAGCGCATCGCGTCGGTTGGTCTTCACCTTGTCGCCTGGCCGCTTTGGAATCAGCGAGGGCGCTACCACCACGCATTCGAAGCCGAGGTCCTTGATCTGCCGGTGCAGCCCGTAGCCGGTCGGCCCTGCCTCGTAGCAGAACGTCAGCCGCTTGTACTTGGCGGAAAGCTTCCGAACGAGCTTCGCCGTTGCGGCCAGCGTGTTCTCGATCTCCCCAAGGAACCGAACCTCGCCACCCCGGCTAGCGTCCGCAATCGCAACCGCATTCCGCAACTTAGACGTATCGAGACCCACGAAGGCCTCGCTATAATCACCCATGACTCGCCCTCCTTGCGTGAGGCTCGGCCCGGCCTGTCCGGGCAACCCTCGCACTCGCATCGAGGGTGAGTTGCCTCCGCTCCGCAAAGGGACATACGGTCTGAGGTGCGATCGTAGCGAGCCTCGAAGGATGACTTGCGACGGTGCCCGCGGCCATCCTTCGAGGCGCGCAAGAGCGCGCACCTCAGGATGACGGGCTCAGGCGGAATGCGCTTATCGCGCCGCGATGCTCGGAAAACTCAGTTCGCAGGCCAGGCCTTCCGGCCTCCAGTGCCGGCTGATGCTGCCGCTGAGCGTGCGGATCACGCCGTCGACGGCGCCGACGCCAAAACCCTTGCGCACGGGTTCGGCAGTTTTCGGGCCGCCGGATTCCGTCCAGTGCAGCAGGAGATTATCGGCCTCGTCGGTTTGCCAGCGGATGTCGATCTTGCCGGAGGGTTTTGAGAGCGAGCCGTATTTGGCGGCGTTGGTCGCGAGTTCGTGCACCGACACCGCAATCGCCTGGGCCAGCGCGGCCGGAAGCCTGATATCGCTGCCGCTGATGCTGACACGCTGCGCATCGTTCGAGCCATAGGGCCGCAGCTCTTCCTCGACGATCGATTTGAGGCTGGCGCCGGTCCAGCGCGACACCGAGAACAGCCGCTGCACATTGGCCAGCGCGCTCAACCGGCCCTGAAACGCCGCCTGAAACTCTTCCGCGGTATCGGCCTTGGTCAACCGCAGCATCGCCTGGATCACGGCGAGCAAATTGTTGGAGCGGTGATCGACCTCCTGGGCCAGCAGCATCATCCGCTCTTCGGCCTGCTTGCGGGTGGTGATGTCCACCAGCATGTTGACGGCGCCGATCAATTTGCCGGACTGGTCGCGCAGCGGCGTCGGATAGGGCATGAAGCAAATCCGCGATCCGTCGGGCCGTTCGGCGATCGCCTCCACGTCCCGCACCGGGCGATTTTCCTTCAGCGCAATCGCCATCGGACAATCTTCATGGGCCAGCGGCGAGCCGTCCGGCAGGAACAGCTTCCAGCTCACGCACCACATGTCGCCGATTTTCGGCGTCCGCCCGGCAAACTCGATGCAGCCACGGTTGAAGAACGTGATCCGTCCCTCGGCGTCGGTGGTGTAGATGGCCGCGGGCAGCGCCTCCAGCAGCTCGCGGAATTGTTTTTCGCGCGAATCGGTATCGTCCAGGGCGACGGGTGCCATGGCGGCGTGTTGCGCCAGGATCAGTTCGAGGTCGGCTTCCTCCGAATGCCTCAACAAATTCAACATTATCGGCCCCGTCGCAAGTCACACCGGTGGTTACGGTCGCTAATTCGTCACAATGGCAAAGGTTCCTCGGGGGCGGCGCAACTGGTTAAAAAAGCAGCGGAAATCTGCCGCCAAATGAAAGGGCCGCCCGAAGGCGGCCCTTTTATGCTTCCCGCTCCGTTACTTCGCGCCGTCGCTCGACGTCGTGACCGGCTTTTTGGTCTTCTTCTTGGATGCCGTCTTGGCCTTCGGTGCGTCGCCCTTGCTCATGGCGTCGCCGCTCTGGGCCGCGGGCGCCGTGGTGCTTCCGGCCTTGTCCGGCGTTTGCGCCATGACGGTCGAAGAGAGAAAGGCGAGGGCGGTGGCGGCGAGGATAAGTCTCTGCATCGGATCGATCTCCAAGAGTTTTTTCGAGTTTTTTCGAGTGTTTTCCTGGTGCGCGTCCCAGGGGCCTTTTTTCCGGCGCGCTTCAACGGAACCGGTACGCCCTCGGTTCCCCCGCCTGGATCAGTTGTCCGTGAGCAGCGCGTGTTCGCGCTGCGGCGGTAGAGGCCGCCGCCCGCGATTGCGGTCCCAGCGCCCCCGTCGCATGATCGGCGCGCGCGCCTCCGCGCATCGCAGACGAGAACGAACAGGGAGCGGAACGAATGGCCAAGGGCGCCGATCTACTGGTGGCTGCACTGGAAAACGAAGGCGTCGACCGTATCTTCGCGCTGCCCGGCGAGGAGAACCTCGATGTCCTGGAATCGCTGCGCCATTCGAAAATCAAACTCGTGCTGACCCGGCACGAGCAGGCCGCGGCCTTCATGGCGGCGACCCACGGGCGGCTGACAGGGCAGCCCGGCGTCTGCCTGTCGACGCTCGGGCCCGGCGCGCTGAATTTCACCACGGCTGCGGCCTATGCTCATCTCGGCGCCATGCCGATGCTGATGCTCACGGGCCAGAAGGCAATCAAGAGCGCGCGGCAGGCCAGGTTCCAGATCGTGGACATTGTCGGCGCGATGCGCCCTCTGACCAAGATGACGCGGCAGATCATCTCCGCCGCCTCGATTCCGGCGATGGTGCGCGACGCGTTTCGTGTTGCGGTGGAGGAACGGCCGGGGCCCGTGCATCTCGAATTGCCCGAGGACATCGCCGCCGAACAAGCCGACGCAGCGCTGCTGCTTCCGCATCCCGTCGACCGGCCGGTCGCCTCTGCCGGCGCGATCGATCGAACGGTTGCGATGATCCTGGAGGCAAAACGCCCGCTGATCATGATCGGCGCCGCCGGCAACCGGCCGCGCCTGGTCGACGCGCTGTCCGATTTTGTCCGCCGCTCCCGCATCCCCTTCTTCAACACCCAGATGGGCAAGGGCGCGGTGACCGGCGGCTCCAATCTCTATCTCGGCACGGCAGCACTCTCGGAACGCGATTATGTGCATGACGCGATCGACCGCGCCGATCTGATCATCGCCATCGGCCACGACACCGTGGAGAAGCCGCCGTTCCTGATGGGCAAGGCCGCCGGCGGCCCCAAAGTGATCCATGTCGGCTTCGTCTCCGCCAATGTGGAGGAGGTGTTCTATCCCGACGCCGAACTGATCGGCGACATCGGCGCGAGCGTCGCAGCCCTGGCCGACCAGCTGGAGGGCAAGTTGTCGCCCGATCCGGTTATTCCTGCGCTGCGCAAGTACATCCTCGCGCACATCAACGAGCGCGCTGAGGACGCGCGCTTTCCGATCATCCCGCAGCGCCTCGTCCACGACGTCCGCGCCGTGATGCCGGAGGACGGCATCGTCTGTCTCGACAACGGCATGTACAAGATCTGGTTCGCGCGCAATTACCGCACCCATGTCGCCAACACGCTGCTGCTCGACAACGCGCTCGCGACCATGGGCGCCGGATTGCCTTCGGCGATCTCGGCAAAACTGCTCAACCCGCAACGCCGGGTGATGGCGCTGTGCGGGGACGGCGGCTTCATCCGGAACTCGAGACCGCGGTGCGGCTGAAACTCGATCTGGTGGTCGTGATCGTCGAGGATTTTGCCTATGGCATGATCCGCTGGAAGCAGGCGGTCGACAATTTCACCGACTTCGGCATGACCTTTGGCAATCCGGATTTCGTCAGCTACGCGCAATCCTACGGCGGCCACGGCCACCGCGTCGCGAGTGCGGCCGACCTGGTGCCGACGCTCGAAGCCGCATTTGCGAAGGGCGGCGTCCACATCGTCGCGGTGCCGATCGACTACAGCGAGAATACGCGCGTGCTGGTGGATGAGCTGGGGGGAAGGGTTGGGAATGTCGATGTGGGGTGAGCGGGGCGGCTTGGAGGCCTCGTAAACCGGCGCCGGCGTTCAGGTTACCTCGCCCCGCGTGCGGGGAGAGGTCGAAATTTTGCGCGAAGCGCAAATTTCGGGTGAGGGGGACTCTCGGCGAGCACGAATCGTGGAGAGTCCCCCTCACCCCAGCCCTCTCCCCGCACGCGGGGAGAGGGAGATCAACCTAAATGCATCATGCTCCAGGCGCCTTCACGCCTTGGCGTGGAACCGGCGACCGTCGCTGGCGTTGTCTTCTCTGGCCGGCTTCGACCGACAGGAATGAAGGGAACGCCAATGACGTTCGGATATGTCCAGCCGTTTTCTTTCCAGGTAGGCCGTCGCGCCGGACCCACCATTTCCCGCATCCGTCATGGCGTCACGGAGATCACCCTGAGCGACGGCCGGTCGGTTCGCGCCACGCTGCACGTCAAATCGGTGACGGCCGACCCGAAAAAGCCGGGTAAGGTCGACGTGTCCTACAGCGTGATCGCCGAAGTCATCACCACGCCGGACGTTCCAATTCACGATGTGCACGAAACGATCCAGTGATGTGAGAGCGTCGCGCTCTTGCAAGCCTGATGACGCTATCGCTGGATAACCCGCCCGCGGCCGGTCACAAGCAACCCGAGCCTGCGCCCCATCAACAATCCCGCTACCAGCAGCACGCACCACACCGGAAAGAAAAACAGCGTCAGGATTCCGGCGTCCTCAGGCTCCTTCTGCAGCAGCCATTTGACTACGCCGACCGGCGCGAACAATCCGATCGCGCCGCCGGTCAGGCTCATGAAGAGGATGACGAGTTTTTGCCGGCTCATCGGCGGTCAGTTCGGCAAATCGCCGGTGAGGTCGGATTCGCCCGGGAATTTCATCCGGATCGCGAGCGCTTCCCGGTACAGATGTGAAAAGCAGATCAGCAACGAACTGCACAACACGAAGATCGCAAAGCTGTCGTAGTCTTCGGCGGTGAGCGGATTGAATTCGAAGATCGGCGGCATGAACGCCCACCACACGATCGGGATCGCGAGCAGCGCTGCAAAGATGCCGGCCGGAGCGCCGCCGAGAAGGCCCGCCATCAGGATCGCGGGAAAGAACGCGGCGAAGTACAGCGTGGCGCCGAACGAGGCCAGCACCTCCTGCATGGTCGCTGCAAAAGCCACGGCCAGGAATGCAGCCATGAAGGTCGAGACCGACCACGGTTTCAGCTTGAGAATGTAGTCAGCCCAGTTACGCATCGAACGCCCCCCGAAATTCAACGCTTTGGACGCAAGGTATCGGAGGCGGTAGACAAATAAAAGCCCGGATCGGCGTGATCGCGGGGTCGGTTTCGGGGAATTGGCCGGGGTCAGGGCCTGCGCGTTCGGCGCGATTTCGTCAGCCGATTCAACGTGATTTGCCCGTCAATCCCGTTATAAGAAAATATTCCTCTTCCTATTTCCCCCAAATCACCGGTAGAAGTCCCGCCGTCTCATCCTCCACGAGGGGGCGTATCCGGATCGTCAGACACGTCGGGGTGAGATGCGGTGGACGCGGCAGCGTCGAGCGCGAACGGGATCGCAGGGCGGACTTTTGTCTGTGAGCGGTCGACCGGCGTGACAGACGAACGGCGCCAAAGCCCGGCGAAGCCTTTTGGCGAAGACGGGTGGCTGCGTACGGCAAAACCGTGTGGTTCCGGCACCCGTTGCTGGTGTCAAATCGGCGGAGGCGATGTCGACCCAACCGGGCGCGACAAGACCTTCAATCCGCCGATGACGGTGACAAGACGAATTCGTCGGCGAGGAGAGCACGGCATAAGCCGTAAGACCATTGTGCGGGGAATGCCGGACTGCTCCGACTGTACCTGTATGCTCATGTGCGCTTTCTATGTGCATTTTTGCACGCGAGACCGCGGGTGCAGCAAGCACCCGGCATTCCCTGCGCCCTCTCTTTCCTTGGGCGAAACGATTGGCAAAGTCCGGGCGAAACGCGTCGCGGGAATGCGGAGGTGTGTCTACCGTCATTGCGAGGAGCGAAGCGACGAAGCAATCCATACTTCCTTTGCCGACAGATGGATTGCTTCGCTTGCGCTCGCAATGACGGTCATAGACGCTGACGAAAGAACCGAGAAGCCGCGGCGTACCTGGATCCCCGCATGACGGCCCGATCGCAGGGCGTCGATAAGGCATGCGGCCGCTCGGCATACGGAACCGGCGGCGGTCAATTCCTCGCCGCAATTATTGGGGTAAATGAACCGTGGCAGGGCGACACGGGACGACGACATGGAGTTCCTCATCCTTGCGGCCATCATCGGCGCGAGCTTTGGCTTGGGGTATGGCGCACGCGAACTGGTTTCGCGCCAACGCCGTTACAGGCGCAAGCACAGGCTCCAGGACTGGCCCGGCGAGGCGGTCCCTCGTCCGAAACCGGAACTGCAAGATCCAAAACCGGATCGGCGGCCCGTCGAACCGGCAGCGGATGTTGCCATCGATCTCGATCACCTGCAGATCGCAGCGAACGACGATCGTGCCGGCCGCGACCGGCGATCGCAGGACGGACAGCGTGTCGATCCGGGAATCCGGCGAGACGAGCTTGATGTCGCCGTGCGGGATTTACTGGTCGAACTCAACCGGCTCGCGTCTGGCGAAGGCGCGTCGTCTCGCCCGGCCAATTTGCAGCGCTCGGGTTGAAGCCGGGCGCGAA
The DNA here is from genome assembly GCA_963836765.1 of uncultured Alphaproteobacteria bacterium. Classification (GTDB taxonomy): domain Bacteria; phylum Pseudomonadota; class Alphaproteobacteria; order Rhizobiales; family Xanthobacteraceae; genus Bradyrhizobium. Next base: position 29,958 of record CAWILG010000039.1, on the reverse strand, counting down.
GCGCGTCCTCGTATTAATGACCGGGCGATCCAGTATTCCAGAGACGCCAGTGATTGAACCGAGAAGCCGCGCCGTACTGGATCCCCCACATGCGCGGGGACCGCTCTACATTTGTCGCTTGGCTGTTTGAAAATTGAATCAGATGCTCGTCTGACCGTCATTCCGCAGATGCGGGAACCGCGGAAACAGTCTCCACGCTTCGAACTGGACGAAATGGAGCCAGCCATTTTGACATTCTGATAAATGGCAATTCGATCCATCGGTAAGTCCTTAGGGAAATGGCGATGATACTGGAGAAGATAATTACGGTGTCGAAGCGTACGTTGACGATATGCCATGGGTCAAAGTCGAGGACGACGGCATGCATCAGATAGATCGAAAATGAAATCCGTCCGATGGTCGCCAGAGGCTCGAAACTCCCTCGCACTGGGTTGGCCGCATGGTGCAGCAATAGAACCGCTGTCCAGAACGCCGCTCCGCTCGTCTGTACGTACCAAATCCAATCGTATTGTTTGAACGGGATCATTCCAAGAAGGAAAATCGCGTTCACCGGAAACCAGAGCCACGCGCTGTTTCCGAAATGCCGCAGCCAATCTGGTCGTGCATCAATGACCAACGCGCAAACCGCGCGTACATCAACTGATCAAGATAAATGAGCGTGAACATCGCCTCACCGCTGTGGCCATACACAAACTTGGCGGCCCAGCTTGCCGGTATAGCCACAGCGATCAGCCCCGGCAGATATTTTCTGCCCACGATATAGAACGCGACAGCAAAGAGCACATAGAACCAGAACTCCGCGCGCAATGTCCACAATATCGCAGGGCTAAATCCGACCCACTCGTAGTAGCCGCCGGTGAATGTCAGCAAACCCGTCATGCTGGGTATGTATTTGGGAGCATCTTGCGGATGCAAAAGAACCATCAGGCCGAGCACAAGAAAAACCTGAAACGTCAGCAGAGGCCAAACGCGCATAAATCGGCGGAAGATAAATTTTCCGATATTGATCGTCGTGGCGTTTTCAAGCCCGATCAAAATTCTGCAGACCAGGAAGCCGCTGAGGCAGAAGAAAATGCTAACTCCGATCGACCCACCGGGCATCCATCCCCGGTAATGGGTGAGAAGTACCATCGTGACAGCGAGCGCTCTGACGCAGTCGTAAAAACTGTCTCTTCCGGGCATTCCAATTTCCAACGCAGCCTATCGTCGAATAAACCGGCGATAGCGGAAGCGGAATGCGCGCCAGAACCAGAAGGAGTGCTTCACCAGCTTTGTGGGTTGGGAGCGAAAACAATATTACGGCATTGCGCCTTGTTGTCGAGCTAAACCGGAGCGTGCAATGATTTGGACATTGGTCCGACGCCGACGCGCCTGATCTGGACCATTGTCTCTATGCTTGCGAATAGTCGCGATCGAACCCCCGGCCGTGACCACGGTGTGACCAGCTGCGAGTTCGGGCTTTCGATGCTTTGGGAGACGCGAGGTCAGGGTGTTAGATGGTGGACGCACAAGGGATCGAACCTTGGACCTCTCCCGTGTGAAGGGAACGCTCTCCCGCTGAGCTATGCGTCCGGGATCTTCGCGCGATGGGAAGCCGAAATGGCGCCAAATACGCTTCGTCAGAGCCCGCGATTTACGAAGTGCGGGCCCATAGTGTCAAGCCAAAGGCGAAGAGAATTACGCCCCCTGCTGGCGGGCGCGGGAGGCATGGGACTGCAGGGCCCGGATCCGTTCGGCAAGCGTTCCGCCGCCTTCGGGGACCCCGGCAGCGGTCGTGGAGCCATTGGCCGGCCTGGGCGGGGTTTTGGGCGCCGCCGGTTCCGCGGCTAGCATGGCCTCGATCGCCGAATTCGGACCCTCGAGCTGCATCGCGAGTTTGGCGACCTCGGCGGCAATGTCGTTGATGCGCTCGCGCAGCAGCGCGTTTTCCATCCGCTCGGTGGCCCAGGAGCTCTCGGCCTGCTGCTGGATCGCGTTGATGTCGCGCTGCAATTTGGCACGTTCGTCGCGTGCGATGCGCAGTTGCTCCTCCACCGCGGCCTTCTCGGTGCGCAGCTTTTCGATGACAGGCGCATTGCCACCGCTGCTCAAGGCGGCGAGCTCGATGCGCAATTCCTTGGCCGTGCGGTCGGCGGCCTCATTGGCCTGCTTGAGCTGGCTGTTTTCATATTCGCGCTCGGCCAAGAGCTTGCCTTGCGTCGCCAATCGGCCTTCGAGATCGTTGACGCGGTTGCCGAGCATCTCGGCTTCCTTGACCTGGACGATCAATTGGCGGTCGAGATCGGTGACGCGCTGGCTCAAATTCTCGACCCGGCTGCGCGCCTCAGTCAATTCGCGCGTCGCGTTTTCGGATTCGCGTGCGCTCCTGCGCGAGACGGGTTTGCGTCGCGGCGAATTCCTTCTCGGCATCGCCGACGCGGCCCTTCAATTCCTCGATCTGCGTGCGCACCGCGATCAGCTCGACCTGGCGGCTGTCCGCCATCATCGACCGGTCGGACAATTCGTGATTGATCTTGGCCAGCTCGCCCTGCTTGTCGGTCAGTGCGTGTTCGGCATTGCGCAGCATCTCGGTCTTGGCCGCGAATTCCTCTTCGGTGGCGCGCAGCTGCTCCTTGACCGCCTTCTCGCGGGCTTCGAGCCCGAAGATCGTGGCGTTTTTTTCGCCGAGCTCGATCTTCATGCGGTTGATCGCGTCGGATTTCTTGCCGAGTTCGGCGAGCTGGCTGGTGGTCTTGTTCTTGAGCTGGTCGACGTTCATCTCGAGCCGCCGCGCCGACATCGCGAATTCCGCGCGCAACTGGTCCTTGTCGGCCTGGATTTCGGCCATCGACAACGGCGTAGCGGCCTCCAGACGCCGGGTCGTCAACCGGACCGCGCGGTTATGCACCAGCGGCACGATCATCAGACCAAACAGCATCGAGACCAGAAAACCGATCGCCAGATACATGATCGGTTCGATCATAGATGGTTACTCCCCGCGGCAATAAACAAATCGTTAATCACAATGCCATGGGGGACCGGCGAAAGGCCAGCCCAATGCCGCGTTAACGTTGATCGCGAACCGGTGGCGTCGATGTCCGGGACGTTGTCCTGAAAGCGGGCGTCAGAACGGGTTCCAGGTCGCGCGCGGGGTGTATTTGAGGTAGCCGATATTGGCGCCGAGCCGAAGGCCAATGCCGGAGCGGATCGGCACCAGCACGATGTTGTTGGCGGTCAGCGCGGTCATGCCGAAACCGCCGACAATATAGGCCGAGCCGTCGATGCCGGCGAAGCGCTGGTAGATCGCATTGGTGGCGGGCAGATTGTAGACCAGCGTCATGGTGCGGGCGCCGTCGCCGCCCCAGTCGAAGCCGACCGAGGGGCCCTGCCAGTACACCCGCAAGTCACCGGCATTCTTGGTGTAGAGCGTGCCTTCGCCGTAACGGAGCCCCGCCACGAAGGCGCCGGAGCCTTCCTCGCCCAGCACATAGCCGTTGGGCAGGCCCCATTGGCTGACCGCGCGCTCGATGATGGAGGCGAGCCCGCGCGAGACGTTGCCGAAGAATTTGTGCCCGGCGCCGACCAGTTCGTCCGGCCCATAGGTGTTGGGGGCCGGCTGGCGCTGCGGCGGCATCTGTTCCGGCGGCGGCGCCGCTGCGGTGGCGGCGCCTGCTGTGCGGAAGCGGGCACCGTCCAGCACATCAGCGCGGCGAGCGCTACCGCGGCTAGGCGTGATGCGAAAATCATAAAGAACCCCTGGTATCGATATTCTGGCCGCACCTTAACCTGACACCAACAAGCACGGCTCTAGGTTGCGTCCAGTGTCCCCTCGACTCGAATGTTATCGGTACCAACTATGACGGCACAGCGGCAGGAAAGATATGGTTGGTGGCTGGGCAATGGCCTTTTTCGCCCTATTGGCGGGCATTTTCGCGTCCATTTGCCTTGATTTGCCTGGCCTTGGTCCAAAAGCCCTAGCCGCGACCACCGAACGGGTGGTGGTCAACCGCTATTCGGGCCTCGCCATCGAGGGGTTCGACCCCGTCGCCTATTTCACCGATTCCGTCGCGGTCCAGGGCGTGCCGGACTTCGAGGCCGCGGAATCCGGCGCGGTCTGGCGCTTCCGCAACGAGGGCAACCGTGCCTGGTTCGTCGCCCATCCCGAGATCTATGGCCCCCAATTCGGCGGCTACGATCCGGTCGATCTGGGGCGGGGCGTGACCTATGCCGGTAACCCGCGGTTCTGGCTGGTGACCGGCGCGCGGCTCTATCTGTTCGGCCGCGAAGAAAGCCGCGCCGCCTTTGCCGCCGATCCGGCCCGTTTCCTGAAAGACGCCAATGCGCGCTGGCCGGGGCTGGAAGAGACGCTGGCGCAGTAAATCAGGGTGCCGCGGACGGATCGCCCCAGGCGATGAACTCCGGCACGATGAAATCCTTTGCCCCCAAGCCGAAATGCAGGGGCGCGCCTTTGGAGTCGGTGATCCTGCCGCCGGCCGCGGTGACGACCGCGTGGCCCGCCGCGACATCCCATTCGCAGGTCGGCGACAGGCGGGGATAGACGTCGACGCCACCCTCGGCCACCCGGCCGAATTTGACCGCCGAACCCAGCACGGCCCGAACTGCGCCCGATCTTGCGGCAATAAAGGCTTCGGTTCGATCGTCGCCATGCGAGCGGCTGACCGCGACCGTCCACGGCGAGCCGCGCGGCGGGCAGGGCCGGGTATTGATCGGCTCGACGCGTGGCGCCGCCCCGCCTGATATCGTCAGCCGTTCCGCGCCCCGGCCGACGATGCCGCGCCAGATGAGACCAAGCGCCGGCGCGCCGACGATGCCAAGCAGCGGCGTCCCATGGCTGACCAGCGCCAGATTGACGGTGAATTCGTTGCGACCGGCGACGAATTCCTTGGTGCCGTCGAGCGGATCGATCAGGAAGAAGCTGCCTTTGTAGGGAAGCTGCGCCAGCTGGACGCGCTCCTCCGACAGCGAAGGTATCCGGGGCGCCAGCCGCGCGAGGCCGTCGCCGATGATATGGTCGGCCGCGAGGTCGGCTTCGGTCACCGGCGATCCGTCGAATTTGCCGTCGACCTTCATGGCGGAACGGTTGACGGCAAGGATAGCGGCGCCGGCCCGGATCACCAGATCGGTCAACGGCCCGAGCAGGGCGGCGGCGGCGTCGCGATCGACCACGGGCGGAATGGGCCTCATTCATATGCGGGGCTCATAGGCTGTTCGTGTTCCCTTGTCATCGCCGCCGCATGCTGGCCGCACGCGCGTCCACAGTGTATCAAACCAGCGAGCCTGCGTGATTCGTAACTGCCCGCTTCTCGTGGGTCCTCCAGGAACAGCTGATGTCTGCCACTCCGTCTCCCGGCCCTACTCCCGATGCCCTCGAACTGGCGGCGTTGCTGTGTTCGCGAGTTTGCCATGATCTCATCAGTCCGGTTGGCGCCATCGTCAATGGGCTTGAGGTTCTCGACGACAATCCGAAGCCCGAAGACCGCGAATTCGCGCTCGATCTGATCCGCAAGAGCGCCAAGACCGCCTCGGCGCGGTTGCAGTTCTGCCGCCTGGCGTTCGGCGCCGCGGGATCGGCCGGCGCGCAGATCGATCTCGGCGACGCCCAGAACATGGCGCGGGGCCACATCGAGGACGGCAAGATCACCATCACCTGGAATTTGCCGCGCCTGCTGTTGCCGAAGAACCGGGTCAAGCTCTTGTTGAACATGCTGGTCATCGCGCAGCAGACCATCCCGCGCGGCGGCACGCTGACGATCGATCCGGTCGGCGACGGCGAGACGATGAGTTTTCGCATCACCGCGGCCGGCCACAACGCCCGCCTGCCGCAAAATATCGCCGACCTGCTGAGCGCGGCTTCGGCCGCTTCGGTCGATGCGCATGCGGTGCAGCCTTATTATACGCGGCTGCTCGCGCAGGCCTGCGGGCTCAGCGTCACGCTGGCGCCCGACGGAGAAAAAGTGATCGTCGCCGCGTCCTGAGGCGCGGTCCGGCGCCGACATGGTTAACCAATGGTTGATGGCCGGCTGCCGGATTCGATAAAGCCGTCTTATCTCTTTGTTGATCCCGTTCTTTTCCAATTGCTCAACCAATATTAAACGCTTTGCATAGAAGCTGGCCGAATTCCGTAAGGCGCGTCGATGTCGCGTGCCGCTACGTGCGAAGGCCAGTTTCATGGATGATTTGTTGCGGGAATTCCTGACCGAAACCAGCGAAAGCCTGGATACGGTCGACAATCAGTTGGTGAAGTTCGAGCAGGATCCGAGCGACGCCAAGATTCTGGATAACATCTTTCGGCTGGTTCACACCATCAAGGGCACCTGCGGCTTCCTCGGCCTGCCGCGGCTGGAAGCGCTGGCGCATGCCGGCGAGACATTGATGGGCAAATTCCGCGACGGCATGCCGGTGACCGCCGGCGCCGTGACGCTGATCCTGTCCTCGATCGACCGCATCAAGGAAATCCTGGCCGGACTGGAAGCGACCGAGAACGAGCCCGCAGGCACCGACGAAGACCTGATCGAGCAACTGCATGAGATGGCCGAAGGCGGCGCCCATGCCGCGTCAGCCGCGGTCGAAGCCGTACCCGTTGCAGCCCCCGCGCCGGTCGTCGCCGCGCCGCCGGTGCAGCCCGCGATGACGGAAGGCCATTTGGTGGAGCAGGTGCTGGAGCGTCCGCTGCGTCCCGGGCGAAGTCTCGCTCGACGATCTCGAGCGCGCCTTCCGCGAAACCGCCATCGAAGTCGCACCCGCGCCGCAAGCCGCGCCTGTTGCGGTCGCTTCCGCTCCGACGCCGAAGCAGGAGGTTGCCCCCGCCGCCGCCGAGCCCGCGGCCGCATCGAAAGAGAAGAAGCCGGCCGCCAGGAAGGCCGCCGTCGCCGACGGCGACGTCCAGGAAGCCGACAAGATCGCCAACCAGTCGATCCGCGTCAACGTCGACACGCTCGAACATCTGATGACCATGGTCTCCGAACTGGTGCTGACCCGCAACCAGCTGCTGGAGATCTCCCGCCGCAACGAGGACACCGAGTTCAAGGTGCCGCTGCAGCGGCTCTCCAACGTCACCGCCGAGCTGCAGGAAGGCGTCATGAAGACGCGGATGCAGCCGATCGGCAATGCCTGGCAGAAGCTGCCCCGGATCGTCCGCGACCTCTGCGGCGAACTCGGCAAGCAGATCGAACTGGAGATGCACGGCGCCGACACCGAACTCGACCGCCAGGTGCTCGACCTGATCAAGGATCCGCTCACCCATATGGTGCGCAACTCCGCCGACCACGGTCTGGAGACCCCGGCCGAGCGCTCGGCGGCGGGTAAACCCGAGCAGGGCACCATTCGCCTCTCCGCCTATCACGAGGGCGGCCACATCATCATCTGCATCGCCGACAATGGCCGCGGGCTCAACACCGAGCGGATCAAGGCCAAGGCCGTCCAGAACGGTCTCGTCAGCGAGGCTGAACTCGAGAAGATGACGGAAGCCCAGATCCACAAGTTCATCTTCGCGCCGGGCTTCTCCACCGCCGCCGCCATCACCAGCGTGTCCGGCCGCGGCGTCGGCATGGACGTGGTGCGGACCAATATCGACCAGATCGGCGGCACCATCGACGTCAAGTCGGTGGCCGGCGAGGGCTCCAGCGTCACCATCAAGATCCCGCTGACCTTGGCCATCGTCTCCGCCCTGATCGTGGAAGCCGCCGGCGACCGCTTTGCGATCCCGCAATTGTCGGTGGTCGAGCTGGTGCGCGCCCGCGCCAATTCCGAACACCGCATCGAGCGCATCAAGGACACCGCGGTTTTAAGGCTGCGCAACAAGCTGTTGCCGCTGATGCACCTGAAGAAGCTCCTGAAGATCGACGACGGCACCTCCTCCGATCCCGAGAACGGTTTTATCGTGGTCACCCAGGTCGGCAGTCAAACGTTCGGCATCGTGGTCGACGGCGTGTTCCACACCGAAGAAATCGTGGTCAAGCCGATGTCGACCAAACTGCGGCACATCGACATGTTCTCCGGCAACACCATTTTGGGCGATGGCGCCGTGATCATGATCATCGACCCCAACGGCATTGCCAAGGCGCTCGGCGCCGCCGGTTCGACCGCCCAGGGGATGGCGGACGAGCACGCCGCTTCGCATGCCAATTCCGGCGAACAGCTGACCTCGCTTTTGGTGTTCCGCGCCGGCAATGCCCAGCCCAAGGCGGTGCCGCTCGGCCTCGTCACCCGGCTGGAAGAGATCTCGACCGACAAGATCGAACTCAGTAACGGCCGCTACATGGTGCAATACCGCGAACAGCTGATGCCGCTGGTGCAGATGCACGGGGTCAACGTCCAGACCTCGGGCTCGCAGCCGATCCTGGTGTTCGCCGACGACGGCCGCTCGATGGGCCTTGTGGTCGACGAGATCATCGACATCGTCGAGGAACGGCTGCACATCGAGGTCGCCGGTTCCGAGGCCGGCATTTTGGGTTCTGCCGTGATCAAGGGCCAGGCCACCGAAGTGATCGACGTCGGCCACTTCCTCCCGATGGCATTTGCCGACTGGTTCTCGCGCAAGGAGATGCGCCCGGCCGCGAGCGCGCAATCGGTGCTGCTGGTCGACGACTTCAGCCTTCTTCCGCAACATGCTGGCGCCGGTGCTCAAGGCCGCCGGCTACCGGGTGCGGGTTGCCCCCAATGCGCAGGAGGGCCTCTCGGCGCTGCGTTCGGGACAGGCCTTCGACGTGGTGCTGACCGACATCGAGATGCCCGACATGAACGGGTTCGAGTTTGCGGAAGTTATCCGCGCCGACCAGCACTTGAGCACGATGCCGATCATCGCGCTGTCCTCGATGGTGTCGCCGGCGGCGATCGAACGCGGGCGGCAGGCCGGCTTCCACGATTACGTCGCCAAGTTCGACCGTCCCGGCCTGATCGCGGCGCTGAAGGAACAGACCGCCGAGACCCGGCACGCGGCATAAGCTCGGGCATAAGGAAGCAAGTGATGACAACCAAGACCGATACCATCGAGGGCACGGTGGCCGAATACGTCACCGCCGTGATCGGCGGGCAGCTGTTCGGCCTGCCGATCTCACGGGTGCAGGACGTGTTCATGCCGGAGCGGCTGACGCGGGTGCCGCTGTCGTCGGCCGAGATTGCCGGCGTGCTCAACCTGCGCGGCCGCATCGTCACCGTGGTCGACATGCGCGCGCGGCTGGGGCTGCCCAGGAACGACGACGGCAAGCCGCCGATGGCGGTCGGCGTCGATCTGCGCGGCGAATCCTACGGATTGCTGATCGATCAGATCGGCGAGGTTCTCAAACTCTCCGACGACAGCCGCGAGGAAAACCCCGTCAACCTCGATCCCCGCATGGCCAAACTCGCCGGCGGTGTCCACCGGCTCGACGGCCAGCTGATGGTCGTCCTCGATGTCGATCGCGTCCTCGAAATCGTGCCCGTCTTGATGGCGGCGTAAAATCAGCGCAGGCGCAAGCGTAGATCAAACTTGAAATGGAAAATCCCTTCGCGGGATTGGAAAATAGAGGCCGAAAATGAGAACATGTCTGGTCGTCGATGACTCCAGCGTCATTCGAAAGGTCGCACGCCGTATCCTGGAAGGTCTGGACTTCCAGATCGTCGAAGCCGAGGACGGCGAGAAAGCGCTCGAAGTCTGCAAGCGCGCCATGCCCGAAGCGGTTCTGCTCGATTGGAACATGCCGGTCATGGACGGTTACGAATTCCTCGGCAATCTGCGCCGCATGCCCGGTGGCGACGCGCCCAAGGTGGTGTTCTGCACCACCGAAAACGACGTCGCGCATATCGCGCGTGCGCTGCATGCCGGGGCTAATGAATACATCATGAAGCCGTTCGACAAGGACATCGTGACAGCGAAGTTCCAGGAAGTCGGCCTCATCTGATCTCGCGTACCCGAACCGGCGGCTGAACGGCCTTCGGCGGTAGTGTTGCAGTTGTGCCGTCGAGCCGTTGGTGAAGTAATGAGTACCGCGTTGACAAGTGCCCCGACCCCGATCTCGACGCGGCAAGAGCCGCTGCGCGTGATGGTGGTCGACGACTCGGTCGTGATCCGCGGCATGATCTCGCGCTGGATCGGTGCCGAATCGGACATGGTGGTCGCAGCCTCGCTGCGCACCGGTCTGGATGCGGTCAACCAGCTCGAGCGCATCAACCCCGACGTCGCCGTGCTCGATATCGAAATGCCGGAGCTCGATGGCATCTCGGCGCTGCCACAACTGCTGGCGAAGAAGCGCAACCTCATCATCATCATGGCGTCGACTTTGACCCGCCGTAACGCGGAGATCAGCTTCAAGGCGCTGGCGCTGGGCGCATCCGACTACATTCCAAAACCCGAAAGCACGCGCGAAGCCTCCGCCGCCGAGACCTTTCGCCACGACCTGATCCAGAAGATTCGCCATCTCGGCGCCAAGGCGCGCCGCAGCGCGTCGACGCACGCGAGTCCGCCTCTGGCGCCGGTGCTCGATCGTTCGCGCGACGCGTCGGTCCGTCCGGCACAGGCGCCTGCGGCGCAGCCGGAGCTGATGCGCCGTCCGTTCAGCATACTGGCGCCGCGTGTGCTCCTGATCGGTTCGTCGACCGGTGGACCGCAGGCACTGATGTCGCTGGTCGCCGAGATCGGACCGGTGATCGACCGTTTTCCGGTGCTGATCACCCAGCACATGCCGCCGACCTTCACCACGATTCTCGCCGAACATCTGGCGCGCACCAGCCGCCGGCCGGCGCATGAGGCGATCGATGGCGAAATCGTCAAGGCCGGCCAGATCTATCTGGCGCCCGGCGGCCGCCATATGCGCGTCGTGCGCCATGGCGCGGATGCCGCGATCGCGCTCGATGACGGACCGCCGGTCAATTTCTGCAAGCCCGCGGTCGATCCGCTGTTCACTTCCGCGATCGATGTCTGGCAGGGCGGTATCATGTCGTTGATCCTGACCGGCATGGGCTCGGACGGCATGCGCGGCGGCAAAGATATCGTCGCCGCCGGCGGCAGCGTGATGGCCCAGGACGAAGCGACCAGCGTGGTGTGGGGCATGCCGGGCGCGGCCGCCAATGCGGGCATCTGCGCCGCCATCCTGCCGCTCAACCAGATCGGGCCGAAACTGGTTCGGGTGTTTTCGGGAGATCGTTCGTGACGCCTTCCGACTACGAGTATTTGCGGAAGCTTCTGAAAGAGCGTTCCGGCCTCGACCTGGCTGCCGACAAGCAATATCTGGTCAAAAGCCGCCTAGTGCCGCTGGCGCGCAGGTCGGGCCTGCCCGGTATTCCCGAACTGGTCCAGAAGATGAAGGGCGGGGCGGATGCCTTGACCGCCGAAGTGGTCGAGGCGATGACCACCAACGAGACGTTTTTCTTTCGCGACAAGATTCCGTTCGATCATATGAAGGAGACGGTGATTCCGGCGCTGGTTCAGGCGCGGGCCGCTCGCCGTGCTTTACGGATCTGGTGCGCGGCTTCCTCCACCGGGCAGGAGCCGTATTCGATCGCGATGTGCCTGAAGGAGGCCGGTTCGGCGCTTGCGGGTTGGCGGACCGAGATCGTCGCGACCGACCTGTCGCAGGCCGTACTGGAAAAATCCAAGGCGGGCCTCTTCAGCCAGTTTGAAGTGCAGCGCGGTTTGCCGATCCAGATGCTGGTGAAGTACTTCACCCAGACCGGGGAGCTTTGGCAGCTCAGCGCCGAGATCCGCGGCATGGTGCAGCACCGCCAGCTCAATCTGCTGCAGGATTTCTCCCACCTTGGCACCTTCGACGTGATCTTCTGCCGCAACGTCCTGATCTATTTCGACCAGGACACCAAGGCCAGTATCTTCGATCGCCTTTCACGCATGCTCGAACCCGACGGCGTGCTGGCGTTGGGGGCTGCGGAATCCGTGGTCGGCATCACCAACACGTTCAAGCCATATCCGGAGCGGCGCGGGCTCTATCATCCGAACACCGCGCCGGCGGCGCGCGCCGGCGTCACGATGATGGCGGCGCCCGCACTGAGAGCGGTGGCTTCGGCGCGCTGAACGCGATCGCTGAGGCCATCATTCCGCTTTTGATGCTCTACAGGATCGCGTGCGGCAGGAACCGCGACGTGTTGCCGGTGATCGGATTCTCGTCCTCGCGGATCGACAGGCCGCAGGCTGCGTGGTCGACCAGCCAGCTCCCAACCACCGGATATTGACCGGAAAAGTTCGGCAACGGCGCCAGCGCCTGTCGGATAAACCCCTCCGCGCCGTACGGTCCCTCCTGCTCCACCAGCGTGGTGCCGGCGCTGACCAGCGCGATGTTGGCGCCTTCGCGCGAGTAGAGCGGCTTGCGCACGAACGAGGTGCCGAGTTTGGCCGCGTTCGGATCGTCCTCGAAATAGGCCGGCAGCAAATTGGGATGGTTCGGAAACATCTCCCATAGCAGCGGAAGAATGCCCTTGTTGGAAAGGATCGCCTTCCATGGCGGCTCGATCCAGCGCGTCGGCGCCTTCGCAAGTTTTGCGCCGAAGGCGTCGTGAAACATCCATTCCCAGGGGTACAGCTTGAACGCGAGTTCCATTTCGCGATCGTCGAGATCGACGAAGCTGCCGTCATCGCGCAATCCGATGTGCTCGATGTCGATCAGCGTGGTTTTGAGACCGGCCTGCGACGCGGTGTCCTCGAGATAGGCCAGTGTGCCGGCGTCCTCGGTGCTTTCGGTCATGCCGGCGAGATGAAGATGATGCGTGCCGCCGAGTTTCTTCCAGGCATCGATCAGCCGTTCATGGATCGAATTGAACTGATCGGCGCGTTTGGGAATGATGTTTCGCTCGATCGCCTGTTCCAGCCAGGTCCACTGGAACACCGCGGCCTCGAAAATCGAGGTCGGGGTGTCCGCGTTATATTCCAGCAATTTTGCCGGGTTGCGGCCGTCGAAACTCAGATCGAGCCGGCCATAGAGGCTGCCATCGTCGCGGTGCCAGCTCTCGGCAATGAGCGGCCAGAAGGCTTCCGGTATCTTCAACCGGCCGAGATAGTCTTCGTCGTCGACGGCATGGCCGACGAGTTCGAGGCACATCGCGTCGATCTCGCCGGTCGGCTCTTCGATCTGGCGTTCGATCTCATCGAGCGTGAAGGCGTAGTAGGCCCGCTCGTCCCAATAGCGCTCACCGTTGATGGTGTGAAAATCGAATCCGGCGCTTTCGGCGGTCGCGCGCCAGTCGTCGCGTTCAGGACAGATGATGCGCTGCATAAAGGCTGCTAGCCGCCGCCGCCGTGGCCGTGACCACCGTGGCCATGGGCGTGGCCGTGGAAGCGAGCGCCGCCGAAGCCGCCATAGGTCGCGCGGCAGTAGGGCCTGCCGCCCGGACCGGGCACGGCCGTATTGCCGGGCCCGCAGTCCTTTGGCGGCACGAGGCCCATCGATACGGCGCCGATCGCCGCACTTCCCATCAATGTCAGCACCACACGACGCGAGCGTTTCATGGTTGCGATCCTGTCCTCTGGCTGTCCGGAGCGGGGGTGAGCTTCCATCACCTGATAGTGCCGGAGCAAGCAAAAGCGCGCGTGTCACGGCAATTTGCGGGGAAAGGCTGGCATTGGTCAGCCGCCGAAGGAAAAATGTGACCCAAAGCTGTGCGCAAACGCGCCGAAGCCACCGCGCGTCACCCCACCCGATCCGGCATCGGAAGCACCCGATGACGCATGGCTCGACGCCGAATCGCTCGAGAAGAAACTGCTGCGAGAGGACGAGCCTCCTCCGCCCGAACCACCGGATGAATACCCCCGCGGGGGCATTCGCCGTTCACTTGCGGCATTGCCGGGCCGGCCATTCCCGGAACAGGCGGCCGGCAATTCTCGCTTGGCATCAGCGCATAGGCGCCGCCGCCGACCGCGAGCGTACCCATCAGCAACAGCGCGACATGGCCGGACCGCTTCACCGGTGGCTGCGGGCCCGGCCGCGCCACGACCGGCCGGCGTTTTCCGAATTCCCTGTTCGCGGGCTTGTCCATGGTCAGTAAATCATGCAGGCGGCGTTGAGCGCGCCCGCGGCCAGCGAGGAAAGTCCGAGCCAGATCGCGGCCGCAAGTTCGCCCGCCGCGATCCGCGCCGACAGGTTCGGCACCGGTATCTTGACGATGTAATAGACGATGATCTGCACCATCAGCGCGATCGCGCTCCAGATCAGGCAATCCCAGACATTGGCGGCGTGGGCGATCGCGCTGACCACCGGCAGCACGAAACCGAGCAGGCTCAGGCCCAGCGCGATGGCCGCGGCCGGGTCATTCTCCCGGATCAGCTTGAATTCATCGTGCGGCGTGATGCGGGTGTAGACCAGGAGGTAGGCGACGACGGCGACGAGCAGAAGTAGACCAGGAACGCCGGCAGCCCGGCGAGGGATTGTAGGATCATTGAGTGCGCCCCGACTCGTCCCGCTTTGCATCAGCATAACGCATTAGTCGGTGGACGCGAAGCGCCGGTTCAATTTGGCGAGATCGATGCCGGCCGATCCTCGGGCTGCCGCAACGAACCGCCTGTGCCTGTGATCCGCTTCACAAAGAATCCCGGAGCGATCGCCTATAACGCATGCAACCTGCAGTGTTATTCGAACTGAATGGCGACGGATTTCAGCCCTGACATTTTGAGGAGAGCGACGATGAGACGATCGATCGGAACGGCACTCGCCTGCGGTTTGATTCTCCTCCCTCATTTCCCGGCTGCGGCACAGTCGACGCCGAATCCGGCGATGACGGCGCCGGATCAGGTGGCCTGGCAGCTCTTCATCCAGGCCAACACCCGGGCCGGAAGCAGCAATTCGACATTCGAGACCTGGGCCAGCGACAGCGATACGTTCAAGCCCACCCCGCAATTTCCGACGGGCGCGACGGCCCCGGTATTGCGGCGGCCGATCCTGCCGGCGCTCGCGCGCGAAGGCGTGCAGCAAAGCGGCGGGCTGCTTCCCGCGATCCCGCCGGGCATCGCGCAGGGCACCACCGAGGAAACCCGCCACAACAAGGCGACGTTCGACTTCATCGTGCAAAACAATCTCTACAAGGTCTCCGGCCTGAAGGCCGCGTTCGGCAAGAATTTGCAGTTCCCGATCGACTCCATGGAGGTCAAGGCGAACTGGATAGCGGTCAGCGATATCCCAGCCTTCACCAATAACCGGGTCACGGCCGCGCAGGTGCCGCAGCTCTACCATGTCAACACCTCCGGCGGCGTCCAGTATGCGATGGTGGCGATGCACGTCATCAGCAAGCAGGTGCCGAACTGGACCTGGGCGACCTTCGAGCACAAGTCCAATCCGGCCAGGTGCGATATCCTCGGCTGCAAGGATGCGTTCGGGGCGCAGCCGGCGTTCGTGCCGTCGAACCCGGTCGCCGGCCAGGGTTATTCCGATTGCACCAAGACGCCGGCGCTGACTGCCATGCTGGCGAGCGCGGACATCGATCCGGTCTATTCGAATTATTGCCTCAAGGGTTCGCAGACCGACTTCGTCGACAATGTCGGGCTCGATATTCGCGTCGGCAATTCCGTGACCGAGGACACCTTCGTCGCCACCGCATCCTGCATGACCTGCCACGGACGGGCCGTGTTCGACAAAACCGGCAAACCGACATCGGTCGCCGGATTCCTCTCGTTCACCGCAAACGGCCCGATCGGTCCGATCGGACCGCTGCTGCCGGCATGGTACTGGACCTTCAACAGCCAGCCGCCGATTTTCGAAGGCAAGCCCGGCCTCACCCAGTTCACCACCTCGGCCGATTTCGTCTGGTCGATCCCGCTCTGCGCGATCGACGATACGCAGAATCCGATACCCGCCAGCAATTGCGCCGGAAAATGAGACCAGCTGAAGCGTCGCCATGACCGGGCAGAAAATAGCGCTCGCCGGCAGTTATCGCGCCGAACCGGAAGGTGCGACATATGTGGGCGACGTCGATCCGGAGGAGCGGATCGTGATCACGGTTCACCTCAAACGGCGTTCGCCCGACAAATTCCAACCGGGCAGCGCCGGCGACCTTGCACGGCTTGCGAAGCCGATCACGCGCCGCGCGCTTTCCGCGCAACGCCGCCGCACCCACGCGCGGGCGGCGGCGCGCATCAGGAAGCTGGCGAAAGAAAATCACGTCACCGTGCGCAGCTTCGATCTGGCCCAGCGTATCGTGGTGCTGGAAGCAACCGCGCGGACCTTGACCGAGGTGCTCGGCGCGACGCTACGCGTCTATGACGACGGTCGCAATCGCTTTCGCGCGCGGGTCGGCCAGTTGATGATTCCAAGAGAGATCGCGCCGTGGACCCGCGCCATTCTCGGCTTCGACACCCGGCCGTTCGCGGCAAGGCCGGTCAATTTCGTGCGGCCCCTTGCCGGTGCGGGAGGCGGACCCGGATTGTGGCCGACCGAAGTCGCCGCACTTTACGGCATCCCGCTGGACCACGATGTGTCGTCGGTCTGCGTCGGCATCATCGCGCTGGGCGGCGGCTATCTCGCCTCCGATCTCGCCACGGCGCTGGACAGGATGCAGCGAACGGCCCCTCGCATCGTCGACAAATCCGTCGTCGTCGACACCCCGGCGGAAGATGGGTCGCTACCGGCGGCGGGCGGCAACAATTTTGGCGGCGGCTCGGTATCCGACCAGGAGATCGCGCTCGACCTCCAGATCCTGGCCGGTTTGCTGCCCAAGGCCAGGATCGTGGTCTATTTCGCCGGCAATACCACGCAGAGCCTGGTCGGCGCGATCAACGCGGCGATCTTCGATGACGTCAATCGGCCGCAGGTGCTTTCGGTCAGCTGGGGCAGCGCCGAGAAATTCTGGTCGGATTCGGCACGCGACGCCATGCAGGCGGTGCTGGCCGATGCGAAGCGCCTGCAAGTCACCGTGTTGTTCGCGGCCGGTGATGAGCTGGCGACCGGCGGACTGACCGATGGCAAGGCTCACGTCTGGTTTCCCGCTTCCAGTCCCTATGCGCTGAGCTGCGGCGGAACGTCGCTGACGCCCGCTGCTGGCGGGACCGGTGTCAGCGCGGAGGTGGTCTGGAACGACGGATCGAGCGGAACCGGCGGCGGAATCAGCGACGCCTTTCCGGTGCCGGCCTATCAGTCAGGTCTCGCGCTGCCGTCCTCGGTCAACGACGGCGCCGTGCGGCGGGGCGTTCCCGATGTCGCCGGCGCGGCCGCCGGCACGCCCGGTTATCGCGTCGTCCTCAATGGCGCGGAGGTGATCAAGGACGGCACCAGCGCGGTCGCACCCCTATGGGCAGGCTTGATCGCGATCGCCAACGCCGGGCGCGCCGCGCCGCTCGGCTTCGTCAATTCCACGCTCTATGCCAACCCGTCCCTGTTTCGCCAGATCGACCACGGCGACAACCGTGTCGGCGGCAAAGGCTATGACGCGGGGCCGGGCTGGAACGCGTGTACCGGATTGGGAGCACCGAACGGCGCCGACATCATTGCCGCACTCGCAGCAGTGCCGGTAGCGTGATGGCGTTCCGTACCCATGACGGCCGAACTACCAGGAGCTTCTGTGCTGGTTAATGTCCCTTAAAGTTGCATCACGAGACTTGTTTTGCTAGGCTGAACACGCTGTGGGAGCAGGCAATGATTTGGGCTCTCGACAAAATGGACTCGCCGGCTGATGAATTGCCGGGTGAGCAAGTTGCAACGGAAGCTGCCGGGATCGGCACGAACGTCCGCCCGGGCAAGGTGCGCAGCTACGCCCTTCCGCTGAATGACCTTATCGCGCGCGACAATCGGGTCCGGTTCAGCAAGAGCGATATTTATCCCGGTGCACCGGTGGTGCGGGAAAGCAGGTCGAACTCAAAGACCGATTTTTATGATGTGACTGAATTTTCGCGCCTGCGCGTTTGTAGCGCGGGCGCACCGGAGTTGTCGCTGTAGTAACGGATTTTGGCCGAGTGAGGCTGCAATGAGTGTCATTGAATATCATGATTTCGAGCTTGAGATCAGTTCCGATCCGGCCGGCAGTATGCCGCAACAATACTATGGCAAGGTGCTGCGGTCTCCGGCCGGTGAAACGCCGCGATGCAAGGTGAAGTTCTGGTTTTCAGAGCCGGGCGCGCTCGCAAAGCTGCGTGGCGATCTGGAAAACGCCGTTCTGGAAATCGACGACAATAACCACCATGGCCTCGCCTCGCGCGGGGAAAGGGTCCTGCGCGAGTTTGGCCAGGAGGTTTTTCGCAGCATCTTCGTCAATACGCCGTCGATCCAGGATATTTATGCGCGGAGCAAGAGCAAGGACCTGAGAATCAAGCTGCGCATCGAATCCGCCGAACTGGCCGGATTGCCCTGGGAATATCTCTATGAAGAAAACGAGATGCCAAGATTCATCAGCCTTCGGCTGCCGATCGTGCGCTATCTCGAGACGGCGGGTCAGGCCTCGCAAATGGGCGTCAAGGGTCCGCTTCGTATCCTCGGCATGATTGCCGACCCGGCCACCGCGGGCTGGCCTAAACTGGACGTCATCAAGGAAAGGGACCGCATCAACAAGGGGACGGACAGGCTGCAGCGCGAAGGGCGTGTCGACTTCCAGTGGGTTCCGGGCGGCACCGGAAAAGACCTGATGACGAAGCTGCAGGAAGGCGAGTGGCACGTCTTCCATTTCATCGGGCATGGCGGCGTCGAGCAACTGGATGAAGACGGCGGCACGAGCAGTTTCGACGAGACCGGTTTCATCGTCATGGTCGACGAGGACGGCAAGCCGGTCAAGAAGTTCGCCTCCGATCTCGCGGTGATGCTGACGGGCGCGCGCAAATCCCTGCGCCTTGTCGTTCTCAACTGCTGCGAGAGCGCCAAGATCAATGTCGGCGACCGGTTCGGTAATCCGGCGATCGGCCTGATGCGGACCGGGTGGTTGCCGGCGGTCGTCGCCATGCAGTTTCCGATCACCGATAGCGCTGCGATTTCGATGTCGGAGGGGTTTTATACCGCCTTGGCGAGCAACAGCCCGGTCGACAATGCGATTACGACGGCGCGGCAATTCATCCAGAGCGGATCGCGGGTCGAATGGGGAATTCCGGTTCTGTACATGCGCTCGGCCGACGGCAAGATTTTCGATGTGGAACACAGCCCGCTTCCTGAGGCGACGGCGGCGGCGGCCAAGCCTTCCCGGGAAGAACTGCTGCTGCAGCGCGCGGAATTCATGCTCGCCGCCGACGCGGTTTCCGGCTCCTCGGAAGAACTCGAGCAATTGTGCCAGCGTGGCCAGGCGCTGCTTGCCGGCCTGGAGGGCGACCAGGAACTGGCCGCGCGTCTGGCAAAAATCTACCTCGATCTCGGAACCCTGCAACAGCGGCAAAAGCTGATCCCGAAAGCCGCCGGCAGCTTCGCCATGACGCTGAAGCTGGATCCCACGAGGGCCGAGTATCGCGTACGCCGCGCCAATTTCAACGCGATGGTCGGCCTCTACGAAAACGCGCTGGCCGATATTACCGAGGCGATCAAGCTCCAGCCGGACAACCCCGAGTACTACTGGATCAAGGGCATCATTTGCGGCATGGCTTCGGGGCCCGACAACAGGCGCGGTTTTCTTGATGAGGCGATCAAGGCGTATGGCGTTGCGATCTCGCGAAACGCGCAGGAACCGAAATACCTCGTCTCGCGCGCGAACGCCTATGCGCAGATCAAGAATCCAGAGAATGCGCTCAGAGACATGGACGTGGCGATCGCGCTGGCGCCGGATAACGCGGATTTCATGTCGCAAAGAACCAGAATTGAGCGCCAGGCGAACGCTAATCAGACGGCGTGAGAGAGGTCAGTCGCCTGCCCTGGCTGGCGGTCATGATCGAGCATAGCCGCGCATAGGAGGCCAATGTGTCGCTTGGAACGCTTCTCGACGGATTAAACGATGTTGGTACCCGGCTCGGCGGACCGTTGATTGTCGTCCTGTTTTATTGGTTCAGGTTTCGCACGCTGAAGGGCACCCGGTCCTACACCACGCGTGCATTGTTCTATTTCGGCGTCACCACCTTCATCATTCCGTTCGTCGTGATCTACGCGTTGCTGCCGGCCAAGCTGTCGCCCCTGGCGGCGATGTGGCTGGCGATCTTCGTCTGGATGGTACCCGTCATACCGCTTGCGTGGCGCAATTTTTGTCAGGGCATTGCGGGGATTCCGACCTGTGCGTTCGACCTCCGTGACGAACTGGCAGGATCTCCCTTCGAGCTCCGGCCTGAAGATTGCGACGTCATCCGGCGAAAGTTCGGACGGATCGGTTACCAGATCGACGATTTTGTCGCCGTACAATCAACCGCCATCCAGTCTCGCCTGCTGAAGGTCGCCGCCATCATGCATCACCTGGAGCAGTGGTGCGCCAGCGGTGAAACATTCATCGAACGCAACTCCGAACATTATGCCGAGCTGCTGCGCGTCTTCGACCTGATTTCATTCAAGGCGGTTCGCGCTCTCAAGAGCAGCGCGGCGGTCTACGGCGCGATCATGCATGAAGGCAAAGTGGAGCCCGACGACTGGCACGCGCTCGACTCGCTTGCCGCGCAGGAGAGTCCGAGCAATCAGCTTCAGCTCGCGGCCCAGAACGCCGCGGGAGGCATGCTGGAGGATCTGCGCAAGGACCTGGATTTCATGCTCGACAATCTATTGCTGTTCGTTGCGCGCGCCGCATTGGCGGGGGAAGGGGATTTTGCCGGCCGCAAGCGCCGACTGGAAGCGATCGGTTTCACGATGAAGGCGCCGCCGCCCGGCATCATGTGGACCGTGGCGATTGCGGTGGCGGTCACGGTGGCGTGGTCGTTGCTCTGGCTGGTTGCCTTGAAGGGCAATATTGATATCCCCGGGGTAAAACTATACGGCATCCTGCGCACATTCGCGGTCACGCCGGCGGAATTCATCGTCAGTTTCTGGCTGATCCATCATCTCAAGCGTGAATATGCGTTCGCAAACGAGGGTATCTTCGGTCAGGCTCCGATCGGGTTCATCCTGTCGGCCGGATTTTTGGTCGTGTTGCCAATTCTGCCGCTTCAGGCGTATTTCGACTACAACCAGTTTCCCGATCGACACTTCATGCGGGTGGTGTTGGGCGATCTGCCGTTGTTGCTGTTTCCCTGGAGCATCGGGACGATGACCGCCCTACTGGTGCAGGACTCGATGTGGAGCAACCAGAAATCCAGGCAGATGAAGCGCGTGCTGGACGGCGTCGTGTTCGGAGCCGGCATGGTGGTGGCGGTGCTGTTGATCTCGGCGATCCACAGGATGTCCGACATTCCGGTGATGGAACTGCTGGACCGCACTTCAACTGTCGTGATCATCCTGGGCGTGTTCGTTTGCACCTTCGCCTTTGGATTTGTCATCGGATATCTGGTGATCGCAAGGATCCGGGAAAGTTCGTCGTCCTCTCTGGCCGGCAAGGTCCTGATGCCGGACCAGGCGCTGGTGCGCGCATAGCCGCGGCAGCGTTAACGTCGCGGGATCGCCTCCAAAAACAAAAACCCCGCCATTCGCGGCGGGGTCCAGTCGGGGGGAGCGAGCCTTGCGGCGCGCGGTAAACCCTTGAAGATCAGGCGGGGATGCGTTCTTCGGCCTCGTGCGGCTCGCGCAACACATAGCCGCGGCCCCACACGGTCTCGATGAAGTTACGGCCTTCGGAAGCATTCGCCAGCTTCTTGTGCAGCTTGCAGATGAACATTTACTGCGACACTGGTACTTGCAGGAATAAAAAAAACCCCTAAAAATTGCGTTATTTTCTTGGCAGTCGGGAGGTGGGAATGGCTGATTCTACCGTACGATACTACAAGTTCGACCTTGGTGAGAAAGGCAGTGTGCTTGTCGAAACCGAGGAACCTCGAAAGGCAGGTGGAGGCCCTGTTGGCGCGGCAAACGTAGTTGAAAAAGCCAAGGAGAACTTCGAAAGCCTTATCTCGCAAATTCCGGCCATCGTCGAACCGATCGCGGCCAAACTGGCCGCGACGTTGCCCTCGACCGATCAGGTTACCGTGGAGCTAGGGTTTAAGATGAGCGGCGAACTTGGTTTAATCGTTGCAAAGACCCAAGCTGAGGCGAACCTCAAGGTTAGCCTTGTCTGGAAGAAAGCATCCAAAAAATGACCTTGGTTCCGAGGAGTTACGACGACTCACTCGTGGAAATCTGCGCCCCCGACGGGCGTACCGTCGGGACCGGGGTCATCATCAACGAAGCACAGGTGGTGACGTGCGCACATGTTGTGACCATGGCATGCGGCCTTTCTCCAAACGCGGAGCGAGGCGATCTGCCGGCACCGCTTCCAATCGGCGTTCGCCGTTCCTTTGTCGATGAGCGTAGTTCGGACCCATTACGTGTCGAACTTGTTGCGTTTCATAGCCGCTTATGTGGACTGCCGACTGCGGATATCGCCGTGTTGCGACTGTCCACGGGTCGTTTTCTGGGAACTAAATCGACGCACAATGTTCCGTCGTTTGCTGTACTCGGAGACAATGACAGCGACCCCATTTCAGTTGTCGGTTTTCCCGGGGATGCCACGGAGAGCATAGGACAAGCCGCGCATGCCGCATATGTCGTTACCGGAAGGCAGCCGAATTCGTGGGTCAGCTTGGAAAGTGTGCGATCGCACGGACAGGAAATACGCGGCGGGTTCAGTGGAGCGCCGGCCTGGAGTAGTCTCAAAGGGCGCATCGTAGGCATTATTACTGAGGCAGATGATGCTCGCCGCAGTGCCACACTCATCCCCGCGGAATGCATAAAGTGGGTAGCGCGGCAGCTGAAGATTGATAACGATTTCGAGAAGTCTCGTCGTGCGGTGCTCGATGCGCGAAAGCAACTTACGCCCGTCGGTTGGCTGCGGATAATTCTGGAATATTTGCTTCCGAAGCTGCATTATTTTCTCACGCGAAAACTTGCCTTTGTGTCCGATCCACCGGAGCGGCTGGTTCTGCAGGATTTTCTGAGCGAGCTTGCGGCAGATCTGAAGAGCAAGATTGAACAGAAAACATATATTCCACCGCCCACGAAGTCTGTCGGTCCAGTTCCACCGCGACTGCGTGGTCGGCCATTCCAGCAGTTGATCAAGGAAATCGCCGGGGTGGCCGAAGGCGGCGACGCTGCAAGCGCCCAAATCTCGGCACTCAGCAAGCGGAGCCGGCACGTTCGACGACTGGTCGACTTGCTAATGCGATCCGCGGAGCCGCTCATACTGCTAGGCGAGCCAGGGTCGGGAAAGTCACTTACGCTTCAGCAGGCCTCCATGCTGCTGGCTCAACAGCAAGCTGGCCGCGTCATGCCAAGTCTCATCCTTTTCGTGCCCCTGGGCCGATGGAAGCCGGTGGCCCATCCTGATATCGCCGCTGTGGAAGATCTCGTTCGTTCGCAATGTCCGTTGGAGCTTGAGCCGTATTTTGAGGCCCTGGAAGCCGCTTCCAGGCTGATTGTCGTCTTCGATGGCATGGATGAGATGTCTCGGGAAAAATATGTCGAACATACCGCAGCGCTTAGTAAATACGCGGAGAGCCGCAAGAACAGGGTCCGTACGCTATTTTCCTGTCGCATAGCGGACTTTAGTCCGGACTTTCAGCACAAGCGACTGGTGTTGTTGCAATTCGAGATCAGTCACGTGACGGCTTACCTGAAGCAGCAATTCATATTTCCGGTGGAAGTCGACAATCAACTTTTGAATGCAATCGCTTTGGCTCGGAGGATATGCGCGGAAGACATGCCGGTTCAGGCGGGCAGTCCTTTCGTGTTGTCTCTTTTATGCATTTATCTGCAGGAAAAACATACGCTGCCACAGAAACGTGTGGACCTGCTCGAATTTTACTACACCTACGCTTTTGAACGAAAGCGCGCCGAGGCCCATCAAGGGGAGAAGTCGGCGGATCAGGTCCGATTGTTTCAGCTCTGCGGAAGGATCGCGCTTGCCATAACGCAACGAAACCAGGGAACGGACATCGGTCAGGATGAAGTCGATCGCCTCCTTGGAAACGAGTCAGCGTCGGCGATTGATGCCGCCCGCCTCGCTGGCCTGCTTCAGCAATCTACCACCGACGAATCGGTTTCGCTGCGATTTGAGCATCATCGTGCACAGGAGTACTTCACGGCCCGGTGCATCGCGAAGGAGCACTCCGAGTTTGACTGGAGTGGAAAGCTCGACCTCCCTCGATGGCAGGAGACGCTGGTCAACGTCGCTCAGATGGGTGGTGCGACCTCGGCACTGGAAATTCTCTCCGAAACGCTTGGTTCCGCGCCGAGTGAGATTAAGGGAAAAACGCAACCCATCGATCGGATCCTTTCCGAGACCCTCGCAACCGAGCGCGTCGAATTAGCGGTTCGAATTGCGCGCGACTTGCCTATATCCCCGGGGCGAGAGGAATTACAGCATGAGATAAGTGCTGCAATCAGCTGGTTTCTCGAGAACGGCAGCGCCGTATCCAAGGTCAAGATGTTGCGTCTCGCTCAACAAGCACCGCACCTCGTATCGATCGAAACAATCAGACATGCGCTGAACGATAAGGCCGCGTGGGTCCGTGATCAGGCGCATATTGTTGCGGCTCGACTGGCTGGAAGCGCCACGGCGGCCGGGCTTCCCGACGAACTGATCTATAATTTCGTGACAGGGCGCCTGGTTAGAAGGCTCCCGAACTATTTTGTTTTGAGTAGAGGACTCAAGAATTGGTCGGTGTTTCTGTTGGCACTTTTCGGTGTCATGCTCCTCACGGCTCGATCTATCGTTTTGGGCGGGAGTGGCCCATTGATTATTCTGCTCAGCGATCACTTGGCGCCACTCTGGCCGCCAGGTTGGAAGCCGGCCCTCGAAGCGTTTAATGAACTGGCGCGCGTTCCAGGATACGAAATGTTCGTGTCTCTGATTTCGTTGCTGGTTGCCGTATCTGGGGTCTTTTTTCATCGCTCGAAAACCTGGCTCTATTTGCAATCGATCTCTCTGGCTTCATTAGCCGTCCCGGTAGTCGTCATTATGCTGTGGAGCTATGATGGCATCCTCTCCATACAGGCAATCTTCTTCACGGCATTTGCCGCAATTTTTGTGGGATATGCGATTGGTCTGCCACTGCTTGCACTTGGCGGGCTCATCGTTACGCTGTTTTTTGCCCTCATATTTGCGATCGGCATCTACTTTTGGACTCGTGAATGGGGGTACACGGCAGATCTGATACGATCGAGCTGGAGAGACGGCGAGTTTTCGGAATTTGTTCCCGATTTCATTCCCTGGTCGGGCCGCACCGTCGTGAGGGTCTTTCGTTTTGTTGCCTCACATCTGAAGCCGTTGGCGGCAGTTGGCGGTAGTTTGGCGGCCGCGGCTCTATTTTACTACATTACAAGTAGTGCGATGCTGTGGAAGCAGTTGGCGGATCTTCTTGGCACGATTCTCTTCGCCGTTTTCGTTCCGATGTTCATGGCGGGGCGAGTTGTGTTCGACTACGTGAGCGTACTGCCATATCTTGGGCCTATAGGGATCTTTGTTATTTCAGGCGCCCTTTTGGTATGCTTTGCCTGTCTCGCGGTTGGCGGGGTTCTCCTTTTGGCAAGGCGTTCTTTTGATCACCGTTATTTTGATCACACGATACCGCTTGTCTTCGCATTCGGTTCGATAATTGTCGCCATGATGGCGGGTCTGATTTCCATTTTCGGAGAGCCGGTCAAATCATTCATCGGACGTGTGCTGTCTTTGTTTATTTCCTTCCTTGATAAAGTGCTTATCTCCTTTCTTGATGAGGTTTTTGGAAGATGGTTCGCGAAGGCTGCGGTCGTCATAATTGTTGTTGTAGCATTTCTCGCGGCTCTCTACGTTTTTCGAGAGGTATTTTCGTTTGCATTTGACTGGATCAAATACAGAATTGCGGAATTTAGAAAATTCAAGCTTAGCCAAGGTGACTGGCATGCACAGTTCCAGGAGGCGACACCAACTCAGCAGGCCAGAACTCCTTGATTTCGTTACGGCCGAACAACTCGGTATTAGCGACGAGCAATTGTTGCGTGTATTGATCGACGTAGAGCCGCATGTCGTTTCGGATCCGGCCCTGACCGCGCATGCATCCAAATGTGCTCAACTGCTCGAACTTTTGCGACAGAAGCGCGCTGGATAACGCGTCCCCAACGAAGTGGCGAGTGGCGACGCGTTTCTGTCGTCCCCAAAAACAAAAACCCCGCCATTCGCGGCGGGGTCCAGTCGGGAGGAGCGAGCCTTGCGGCGCGCGGTAAACCCTTAAAGATCAGGCGGGGATGCGTTCTTCGGCCTCGTGCGGCTCGCGCAGCACATAGCCGCGGCCCCACACGGTCTCGATGAAGTTACGGCCTTCGGAAGCATTCGCCAGCTTCTTGCGCAGCTTGCAGATGAAGACGTCGATGATCTTCAGCTCCGGCTCGTCCATGCCGCCATAGAGGTGGTTGAGGAACATTTCCTTGGTGAGGGTGGTGCCCTTGCGGAGCGAAAGCAGCTCCAGCATCTGGTATTCCTTGCCCGTCAGATGCACGCGCTGGCCGCCGACCTCGACCGTCTTGGTGTCGAGATTGACCACGAGGTCGCCGGTCTGGATCACCGACTGGGCGTGGCCCTTGGAGCGGCGCACGATCGCATGGATGCGCGCAACCAGTTCGTCCTTGTGGAAGGGCTTGGTCATGTAGTCGTCGGCGCCGACGCCGAGACCCTTGACCTTGTCCTCGATGCCGGCGAGGCCGGAGAGGATCAGAATGGGGGTCTTGATCTTCGATACCCGAAGCTGCTTGAGCACGTCGTAGCCGGACATGTCGGGCAGATTGAGGTCGAGAAGGATAATGTCGTAGTCGTAAAGCTTACCGAGATCGACGCCTTCTTCCCCGAGATCCGTCGTATAGACGTTGAAACTCTCGGATTTAAGCATCAACTCGATCGACTGCGCGACGGCGCTGTCATCTTCTATCAGCAAAACGCGCATGCCAGTCCCCTATAGTCGCCGCTCCGGGCGTCAGGTCGGCCGCACTTGCGGCACTCAAAACGCCTTTGAACAACTGATTCGGATCCTGACCGGATATGGTTAACAAAATCTGATTCCTGTTCGCAAGCTCTAACCGTGCAATTTTTGTCGAATCGCCCTAAGATATTGCGTCGAAGCAGCTTTTCTTATCCGTTTCCGTTTAAGTTCCACTTTAAGAGACGGGCCTAACCAACTCCCACAACTCATCCTTCTTCTGATGGACGAGCGTTCTCAGTCACCAAAGACAGTGACGTAATGATTAACGATGCGGGTAAACACGAGGTTAAGCGCCCCGTTCAAAAACGCGGAAACTTAAGGTTTTCGCAATGAAAGCGCTCGCGGAACAGATCGGCGATATCGACGGCGTCAATATTTATGGCCGAGTAGTCGGCGTGCGCGGGCTGATGGTCGAGATCGCCGGCCCCATCCATGCGATGTCGGTCGGCGCCCGCATCGTGATCGACACCGGCGGCAACCGCTTCATCCCGGCCGAGGTGATCGGCTTTAGCGGCAACAACGCTGTCGTCATGCCGTTCGCGGGCCTCGACGGCGTCCGGCGCGGCTGTCGCGCGGTGATCGCCAATGCTGCCAGTCAAGTGCGGCCGTCGCCGTCATGGCTCGGCCGCGTGCTCAATGCGATGGGGGAGCCGATCGACGGCAAGGGGCCGATCGCGCAAGGGCCGTCGCCGATGCCCTATCGCAACTCGCCGCCGCCGGCGCATTCGCGCCAGCGGGTCGGCGCGCCGCTCGATCTTGGCGTGCGGGCGCTGAATACGTTCCTGACCTGCTGCCGCGGCCAGCGGCTCGGCATCTTCGCCGGCTCCGGCGTCGGCAAGTCGGTGCTGCTGTCGATGCTGGCGCGCAACGTGGACGCGGATATTACGGTGATCGGCCTGATCGGCGAACGCGGCCGCGAGGTGCAGGAATTTTTGCAGGACGATCTCGGCGACGAGGGCCTGGCGCGCTCGGTGGTGGTGGTTGCGACCTCCGACGAGCCGGCCTTGATGCGGCGGCAGGCGGCTTATCTGACGCTGGCGATCGCCGAATATTTTCGCGATGAGGGCAAGGACGTGCTGTGCCTGATGGACTCGGTGACCCGGTTTGCGATGGCGCAGCGTGAGATCGGGCTGTCGGCCGGCGAGCCGCCGACCGCCAAGGGCTACACGCCGACCGTGTTCACCGAATTGCCGAAGTTGTTGGAGCGGGCAGGGCCGGGCACCAGCGCCGGCACCATCACCGGCATCTTCACGGTGCTGGTCGATGGCGACGACCATAATGAGCCGATCGCGGACGCGGTGCGGGGCATCCTCGACGGTCACGTGGTGATGCAGCGCTCGATCGCCGAGCGCGGGCGGTATCCCGCGATCAACGTGCTCAAATCGGTTTCCCGGACCATGCCGAAATCGGCCGACCCGGCCTATCTGCCCGTCATCACCAAGGCGCGACAGGTGATGGCGACCTATGCCGATATGGAGGAACTGATCCGGCTCGGGGCCTACCGGGCAGGTTCCAGCGCCGAAGTCGACGAGGCGATCCGGCTGCACGAGCCGCTGGAGGGGTTCCTTCGCCAGGCCAGGGAGGAAAACGCCAGCCTGGGCACCGGTTACCAGCAACTTGCACAAATCCTCGCGGATTTGGAAACGGAACGCTAACTTTGTCAGGCCATCATCCCCCGCGCACCATTAGTTATGCCGGCGGGGCCCTCGGGGGGAGCCGGCTTTGTCCCGCGTTCAAAATGGGACTTCTGGGGAGTATGAGTCGATGAAGTCACGTGAAACGCTAATCCGTCTGAAGAAATTTCAAGTCGATGAGAAGCGCCGGAGGGTCACCCAGATCGAAGGCATGATTGCCGACTTTCAGCGGATGTCGGTCGACCTCGAGCGCGAAATCCAGACCGAACAGGACCGGGCCGGGATCAACGATCCCACCCATTTCGCCTACCCGACCTATGCCAAGGCGGCGATCCAGCGGCGCGAGAATCTGACCCGCTCCGCCGACGAACTGCGCATCCAGCTCGAAGACGCCAAGAGCCTGCTAAGCGAAGCCTTCGAGGAGCTCAAGAAGGTCGAACTGCTGGACGAGCGTGACCAGGCGCGTGAGCGCGCCGAGGAAAACGCCCGTGAGCAGGCCGACATGGACTCGATCGGCCTGATGCGCGCACGCATCGGCGCCATCGCCTGACACCTGTCGCCGGTTCAATACGCGCCAATCCGAAGTTCGAAAGCCCGGGCCTCAAGGCCCGGGTTTTTGTTTGATAACGTCCCGAGTTCGGCGACTTGGAGGTCGATTTGGCGCAGGGTATGCTACCAAGGTTCTCGATACCTCCCGGCGTGACAAGCGATGGGGGATCGCGATTGGGGGACGCTGAATGCTGACGCCAGCTGAGTTGGTCTGGCTGATTGCCGCGGTTGCCAAGGGGGATGAAGCCGCTTTTGAGCGGCTTTACGCCGCCACGCGCGCGAAACTCTTCGGCGTGGTGCTCCGTATCTTGCGGCGACAGGATCTCGCGGAGGAAGTTATTCAGGAGGCTTACGTCAAGATCTGGAACAGCGCCGGACAGTTCAATCCGGCGCTTGCTTCGCCGATCACATGGATGGCGTCGATCGCGCGCAACCGCGCCATCGACGTGGTGCGCAAGAAGAGCGAGACCTCGATCGAGGAGGAGCCGACGGCGATGGAGGTGGCAGCCGAACTCGCCGGATCCTTTGGCGCGCCGCGAGATGACCGAAGAGTTGAAGCGGTTGCTGGAATGCGTCGGCCGCCTGGAGCCGGATCGGCAAAAGCTGGTGCTGCTGGCCTATTACAACGGCTGGAGCCGCGAGCAACTGGCCGCGAAATTCGAGACGCCGGTGAATACGGTGAAGACCTGGCTGCGCCGCAGCATGATGGATATCCGGGAGTGTCTCGGGCTTTAGGAGATCTTGGACTCTGAATGATGGCCTATAGCGAAGACCATATCGCGCTCGCCGCGGAATACGCCCTCGGCACCCTCGATGCCGACGAACGCGCGCAGGTCGAGACCATGATGGCGGTCGACACCGAATTCACCGCCATCGTCCGCGCCTGGGAATACCGGCTCGGCGTGC
>CAWILG010000038.1:0-54828 GCA_963836765.1 uncultured Alphaproteobacteria bacterium | reverse complement strand
GGCATCGACCGGGACCAGATAGTTGAGGCCATGGGTCTCGACGCCATGGCCAGCGTAATAGAACAGCGCGACGTCAGCGCCGGTCAATTCATTGCCGAATTTTTGCAGCGCGTCGTCGAAGCCGGCCTTGTCGAGGTCGGTTTGCGCGCCGCTGCCGACCACAAAAAAGCCGAGCGACAACAGCGTGTCCGACATCAGTTTGGCGTCGGCTGCCGCGTTCGGCAGCGTCGGCACCGTCCGGTAGGCCGAATTGCCGATCACCAGCGCCACGCGCTTTTCCGCGTGCGCCGCGGTGCCGGCGCACGCAGCAATGCCGCGACCAGCCATCGCGACAGGATGCCGATCCGGCTGGCCATGGTGATGCACTCCGCGAGAGCCGAGGAATTCCGGTCTTGCCTATTGGTCTCGCCCGCGTGGCGGCAGGTTCGAAATGCCTTTGGCGCCGGTTGCAGCCCGGTCCGCGGAAATATAAGCGGTATCGTTGGAACTCTGCATCGGCTACACTGTTGCCAACCGATCCCCAAGCATAGCGGGATCAGCGACAAGCCGCAGTCAGCAGCCCCAGAATGATGAAGTTTCACACGGCCCTCGCCACGCGAGGCCCGTCAAATGACGGCGCGACGCTGAGGCTTCCGTCGTGATGGCTCTGGATCATTCCCTCATTCCCTCGGTCATACTCGTCGTTGAAGACGAAATGCTGCTGCGGATGCGTGTGGTCGATATGGTGGAAGACGCCGGATACATTCCGGTCGAGGCCGTGGATGCGGACGACGCGCTGGCCATCCTCCAGTCCAGGTCCGACATCGCGTTGCTGTTTACCGATATCCAGATGCCGGGCAGCATGAACGGGCTCGAACTGGCGCACGCCGTCCATGAGCGCTGGCCGCCGATCAAGATCATCCTGGCGTCCGGGCAGTTGCAGCTTTCGAGTGGAGATATTCCGAAAAACAGCCGCTTCTTCGGAAAACCGCTGAATTCCGGCGAAATCATCGCGGAAATGCGCGATATGCTCGGTCATGCCTGACGCAGGCGAGGCCAAAAAAAGCGATCATCGCAGTGTTATTGGGCCATGCTGCTGAAATCATGACCCTAAAGAAATGTCCGGAACCGAACATATGATGGTATGTGTTGACGATGTTCAAAATCGACCATGATGAGGATGCCTCGGACCTAGCGTCCGATCCGGCGTCTCCGCAAGAGCTTTTGGTCGCGGAGAACGTCAGTCTGCGGCTGTTGCTGACGCAGGCCAAGCTCAGCGCCGAGACCCTGCTGGCCCAGGCCGGCATCGACGCCAAAGAGCGCGAAGCCTCCGACAAGCTGCAAAAGCTGATCCTGGAAGAACTCCACCATCGCATCAAGAACACGCTGGCGACGGTGAGCGCGATTGCGTCGCAAAGCCTGCGCAATGCGCCGAGCACACAGCATGCGCAGGCCGCGATCGAAGGCCGTCTGCTGGCGCTCGGCCGCGCCCATGATCTTCTGTTGCAGGCGCGATGGACCGGCGCGGAGTTGGCAAAAATCGTCCGCGGCGCCACCGAGCCTTTCGATAGTCCGGATGTGCCGAGGTTTTCGATTGATGGGCCCGACGTCCAGATCGCTTCCGGCGCCGTCATTGCGATCGCGATGACCCTCAACGAACTCTGCACCAACACCACGAAATTCGGCGCCTTGTCGGTGCCCGGGGGACATGTGTCCATTGGATGGACGGTGGACGCCGCGGCCTCGCGGTTGCGCTTTGTCTGGAAAGAAAAGGATGGCCCGACAGTTCAGGCCCCGACCCGGCAGAGCTTTGGCACCCGCCTGATCGAGACGCTCGGCCGGCAATTGAAAGGCGACGTCAAGCTGACCTATGACCCGAGTGGATTTGTTTACGCGCTCGATGTTCCCCTGGTCTCTCTGGCGTCTTGATCGGCCCAGGCCGTGGTGGTTGTGCGAGCGCCTGACGCGTCGGCGCAGTCCGTCGGGCGGGTACGTGATTAAGCAGGAACGTACGTCAACCTGATCGCGTCCTCGCCAATTGGATCGCTGGCTACAAGCCGGAGCGGCGGCCGGGGGCCGGCGAAGAAGGGTTTGCCGCGGCCAAGCACGACGGGGCGGAGGTAGAGCCGATACTCGTCGATAAGACCAAGGTCGGTCAGGCTTCGCGCCAGGTCTGGTCCGGCAACTTCAATCTCCCCAGCGAGCCGGGCCTTCAGCCCACCGATCACCGCCTCGATGTCATCCTCGACAAGTGTGGCGTTGGGGCCGACTGACTTCAACGAGCGCGACACCACCCACTTTGGTTGGCGCCGCCAGACCGCCGCGAAGTCGCGTTGCTCCGCGCTCCACTCAAGATGGTCTTCGTCCCAATAGCGCATTACCTCGTACATGCGGCGGCCGTACACACTGCCGGTCAGGTCGCGCACCCACTCGTAGAAGTGGCGAAAGAGCGCCGGACCGGGTTCCGGCAATACCAGGTCGCCCGCCGTGCTGTCGACGTAGCCGTCCAGGGACTGCGTCAATCCGAAGATGAGTTTCGCCATGTCACCTCCCCAGTTGCTTCAGATTAGCTTGGGCCGGCGTGACCTGGAAGCGACGTCGGGCGGATAACCACCCGCTTTCGCAGATCGTTGGAAATGGGTCTCACTGGTCCAGGTTCAGGATCTCAAAACGTCGGCGGGGTGCAGGCTGAGATGACTTCGCAGGGTTTTGCGCCGACGCAGCGAAACCGGTGTGGCCGGCGGCTTTCGAAATAATAGGCATCGCCAGGATCGAGGATATGGCGCTCGTCGTCGACGGTCACCTCCAGCCGGCCGGAGACCACGACGCCGCCTTCCTCGCCTTCGTGCACCAGCGGCACCCGGCCGGTGTCGCTGCCGGGCTCGTAGCGCTCCTTCAGGATCTGCAACGCGCGGCCGAACAGATTGTCACCGACCTGACGATACGAGATCGGTTTCTTGCCGATCTCGGTCAATTCGTCGGAGCGGTAGAACGCCTTCTGCTTCCGCTCCGGCTCGAGGGCGAAGAATTCGGCCAGCCCCATCGGAATACCGTCGAGGATGCGCTTGAGCGCGCCGACGGAGGGGTTCATCTGGTTGGATTCGATCAGCGAGATCGTCGAATTGGTCACGCCGGAGCGTTTGGCGAGTTCGCGCTGCGAGACCTTGTGACGCGCCCGAATGAACCGCAGCCGTCCACCGATATCGACGCTCATCACGGAATCCCTGTTGCAGGTGTTGCGGATCGCGCAAATATGCACCGCGCCACTCAACAAGATCAATGGCTTGCGACAGCGCAGAAAAGGACTTGTTGCGGTTCCCATTAGCGTGGTTCGGCTGCTTCAGTCAGCAATGGAGCGACGCCGTGACCGTTCATCAGATTCCGAACACCCTGCAGACCGATTCGTTCTGGATGCCGTTTACGGCCAACCGGCAGTTCAAGAAAGCGCCGCGCCTGTTCGCCTCCGCCGAGGGCATGCACTACACGACCGTCGACGGCCGCAAGGTGATCGACGGCTCGGCCGGCCTCTGGTGCGTCAATGCCGGCCACGGCCGCCGCCAGATTGCAGCCGCCGTCGAGCGCCAGCTGACCAACCTCGATTTCGCGCCTTCCTTCAACATGGGCCACCCCCTGGCATTCGATTTCGCCGAGCGGCTCGCCGAGATCGCGCCGAAGGGCCTCGACCGCATCTTCTTCACCAATTCGGGCTCTGAATCGGTCGACACCGCGCTGAAGATCGCGCTCGCCTACCAGCGCGCCATCGGACAAGGCACCCGCACCCGCCTGATCGGCCGCGAGCGCGGCTATCACGGTGTCGGCTTCGGCGGCATGTCGGTCGGCGGCATGGTCGCCAACCGCCGCGCCTTCGCAACCCATCTGCCGGGTGTCGACCATATCCGCCACACCCATGACCTCGCGCGCAACGCGTTTGCCAAGGATCAGCCGGAGCATGGCGCCGAACTCGCCGATGACATCGAGCGGCTGGTGGCGCTGCACGGCGCCGACACCATCGCCGCTGTGATCGTCGAGCCGGTGCCGGGCTCGACCGCCGTGCTGCCGCCGCCGAAAAACTATCTGCAGCGCTTGCGCGAACTGTGCGACAAGCACGGCATCCTCCTGATCTTCGACGAAGTCATCACCGGCTTCGGCCGGCTCGGCGCGCCGTTCGCCGCCGATTTCTTCGGCGTCACGCCGGACCTGATGACGACCGCCAAGGGCATCACCAACGGCACCATCCCCTGCGGCGCGGTGTTTGCGAGCCGCAAGGTGCATGACGGGCTGATGACCGGTCCGGAAGGCTCAATCGAGCTGTTCCACGGCTACACCTATTCGGCGCATCCGGTGGCCTGTGCTGCGGGCATTGCGACGCTCGACATCTACAAGGACGAGGGCCTTCTGACCCGCGGCGCCTCGCTGGCGGATTACTGGCGCGATGCCCTGCATTCGCTGAAGGGCCTGCCGAACGTGGTCGACATCCGCAATGTCGGCCTGATGGGCGCCGTCGAGGTCGCGCCGCGCAAGGACGGGGTCGGCACGCGCAGCTATGACGTGATGGTCGACTGCTTCAATCGCGGGCTTTATCTGCGCATCAGCGGCGACTCCTTTGCGATGTCGCCGCCCTTGATCGTCGAGAAAAGTCATATCGACGACATGGTCTCCATCCTCGGCGACGCTATCAAACGCGTGGCCTGATCCGTGCTCCCGCTGCGGTATCGAATATCGGGCAGGCGCCAGGCGGTGCCGCAGCAGGAGCTTGAAGGATCGTGAAAGTCATCGTTCTCGGCAGCGGCGTCATCGGCGTCACCTCGGCCTATTATCTCGCCAAGGCGGGCCATGAGGTGACGGTGCTCGACCGTCAGCCAAAGCCCGCGCTCGAAACGTCATTTGCCAATGCGGGCGAGGTATCGCCGGGCTATTCCTCGCCCTGGGCCGGTCCCGGCGTCCCGGTCAAGGCGGTCAAATGGCTGTTGATGAAGCACGGCCCGCTGGTGATCCGGCCGAAGCTCGATCCTGTGATGTGGATCTGGCTCTTAAAAATGCTGCGCAACTGCACCTCGGCGCGCTATGCGGTCAACAAGAGCCGGATGATTCCGATCGCCGAATACAGCCGCGATTGCCTGCGCGCGCTGCGCAGCGAGACCGGCATTCATTATGACGAACGCGAGCAGGGCACCCTGCAGCTGTTTCGCGACCCGGCCCAGCTCGACCACACCGCCGGCGATATCGCGGTGCTCAAGCAATATGGCGTGCCCTACGAGGTGCTGGATCGCGACGGCTGCGTCGCCGCCGAGCCGGCGCTTGCAACGGTCAAGGAAAAAATCGCCGGTGGACTTCGGCTGCCGCAGGACGAAACCGGCGATTGCCACATGTTCACGCAGGCACTCGCCCTTGAAGCCGAAAAACTCGGCGTGCGGTTCTTGTTCAATGTCGGCATTGAAGGCCTGAACGCGGACGCCTCGCGCATCACCGGCGTCGCTACGTCTGCCGGCGTGATGCAGGCCGACGCCTACGTGCTGGCGCTCGGCAGCTGGTCGCCGCGGCTGGTGCAGCCGCTCGGCATTTCGCTGCCGGTCTATCCCGTAAAAGGTTATTCGATCACGGTACCGATCATTGATCCCGACGGCGCGCCGGTGTCGACGGTGATGGATGAAAGCTACAAGGTCGCGGTGACGCGGTTGGGGAATCGCATCCGCGTCGGCGGCACCGCGGAAATCTCCGGCTATTCCGACAAGCTCTACGCCGCGCGCCGTGCGACGCTCGATCATTCGCTGACCGATTTGTTCCCGCGCGGCGGCGATATCGCCAAAGCGACGTTCTGGAGCGGATTGCGGCCGATGACGCCCGACGGCCCGCCGGTGATCGGCGCCACCCGTTACAGCAATCTGCATCTCAACACCGGCCACGGCACGCTGGGCTGGACCATGGCCTGCGGCTCGGGGCGGGTGCTGGCGGATATGTTGTCGGGGCGCAAGCCCGACATCGATACCAGCGAGCTGTCAATCAGCCGCTACGATCATCGGTTCGGGTGACCGTCATTGCGAGCGAAGCGAAGCAATCCATTGCGCCATGAAAAGAAAGAATGGATTGCTTCGTCGCTTCGCTCCTCGCAATGACGATGAGATATGATGCCGCCTTGCGACCGGCATCAAGCTACACGCGCTTCAGCGCCTGCTCGTGAGCGTTCAGAGCCTTCTTCACCAGCGCCGGCAACGTCTTCGCATAGACCTCAATGAACGTGGCGTCGCCGTTCGATTGAGGCTCGTGCGCGGCTTGCGCGGCGACGCGTGCGGCCTTGGCCTCGCACTTGGCGAAGAGATGCCAGAACCAATCCGGCTTCTCGTCCATCGCCTCCTTGTGCATCTTGATCACGGCGCCGCCTACGGCACTCATGGCGCTAACGACACCCGCGCTTATGGTGCTGAGGGCGGCTGCGCTCATGATATCTTCGCGGGCGTCGGTCGCGGCTGCTCGTGCTTTGCCATGCTTTGCTTGGTTCGGCATGCTCGGCTCCCTGATTTACCCTGCTTAATTGGAGCCTAGACCGCCGAAGGTTGACGGCCTCTGAAGCGACATTCCTAAATACAGATTTTCGATTTCGTTCGAGTATATCTAAATTTCTTTCATCTCGGTCTTTTCACGCTCTTTTTGACGCCACTGCGTCGTGACGGTGATGCCGCCTTGCGACTGCCCTTAGGCTGCACGCGAAGTCCGTCGATGAACACATCCATCAGCCGCAGCACGGTCGACTGCCAGCCGGGCTGTTCGTGCATGTAGCACATGCCGATCAGGGCGCGCAGCACGTCTTCGGGGCTGATATCGGCACGGATCTCGCCGGCGGCGATGGCGCGATCGAGCAGGGTGCCGACCGCCCTGGTCAGGCGATCGAACGAATAGGCGTATAATTCCGAAGAGCCCTGCACGACCAGCGCCAGTGCGGTGATCATCCCCTTCTTGGTGGCGACGAACTCGACATTGGACTTGAGCCAGCGGCGCAGCGCGTCGACCGGCGAGGCCGTGCTCTTCAACTGTTCGGCCAGCTCGCTGAGTTGTTCCACCTCGCGGCGATAGACCGCTTCGAACAGCGCCTTGCGCGTCGGGAAATGCCGGTAAAGCGTGCCGATGCCGACGCCGGCGCGTTTGGCCACCGCTTCCAGGCTGGCGTCCGCACCGCCGGCGCTGAATACCGCCTTGGCGGCCTCCAGCACGCGCTCGCGGTTGCGCACCGCGTCGGAGCGCGGCTTGCGAAGGGATTTGGCGGACTGACCGGCCATCAAAAAATAATCTCGATCACGATTTGGTTAGGCTTTGACGGATCATGCGCTCATCGCGTTGTTTGAGCACGATCTTTTCGGAGAACCAATCGCCGTATTCACCGTTACCGCTTCGGCGGCTCGTCCCTTGTTAAACGGAGGATGCCTCCGTATATGGCGATGAGCGCCAACTCCCGGCGCCGGACCTGAACAGGCTCGCCGGCCAACGGCTGCGGGCAGTGCTTTGAACTTGTCTCCAATGCCCTCGGAGCCCTCATGAATTTCCCCATCAGCCTTACCGTCAACGGCGTGCGGCGGGATATCGAACTCGATGATCCCCGCGTCACGCTGCTCGACCTGTTGCGCGAGCGCCTTCAACTCACGGGGACCAAGAAGGGCTGCGATCGCGGCCAATGCGGCGCGTGCACGGTGCTGGTCAACGGGCAGCGGATCAATTCGTGTCTCGCGCTGGCGATCAGCCACGACGGCGCCGATGTGCTGACGATCGAGGGCGTCGCGCGCGGCGATCAACTGCATCCGGTGCAGGCCGCGTTGATCGCCCATGACGGAATGCAATGCGGGTTCTGCACGCCCGGCCAGGTGATGAGCGCGATCGGCCTGATCCGGGAAGGACAGGCCGGCGACGATCCGGAGCGGGTGCGCGAAGGCATGAGCGGAAATCTCTGCCGCTGCGGCGCCTATGCCGGGATCACCGACGCCGTGATCGAGGCAACCAAGACCCTTGCACCATCCGACCAGAGGCGCTCCGCATGAAGAATTTTGATTATGTCAGGCCTGCGTCGATCTCCGACGCCATCGCGGCCGCCGCCGAACCCGGTGCGGTCTATCTCGCCGCCGGGACCAATCTGCTCGACCTGATGAAAGGCGGCGTCACGCGTCCGGACCGCCTTGTCGATGTTACGCGCCTGCCGGGGCTCGACCGCATCGAGTGGCTGCCCGATGGCGGCGTTCGCATCGGCGCCATGGTCCGCAATGCCGACCTCGCGCATGACGTGGATTTTGCGCGCGGCTTTCCCGCCGTCGCCGAGGCGCTGCTGTCGGGCGCGTCCGCCCAGCTTCGCAACGCCGCGACCGTCGGCGGCAATCTGCTGCAGCGGACGCGATGCGCCTACTTTTATGATACCGCCAGCGCCTGCAACAAGCGCGAACCCGGAACGGGTTGCGATGCCCGCGACGGTGAAAACAAATCGCACGCGGTGCTCGGCTGGAGCGAGGGCTGCATTGCCACCCATCCGTCGGATTTCTGCGTGCCGCTCACAGCCCTCAACGCAATCGTTGAGATCGAAGGCCGCAATGGCCGCCGCGAGATGGCGCTGGAGGCGCTGCATCGATTGCCCGGCGACACGCCCGAGCGAGAAACCGCGCTTGAACCCGGCGATCTGATCGTCGCCGTGCGGATCCCCGCCGAAGCGCGGGCGTTCTCGGCGCATGTGCGCTATCTGAAAGTCCGCGAACGCACGTCCTTTGCCTTTGCTGTCGTGTCGGCGGCTGCTGCGTTGCGGCTCGAAGACGGTGTCATCCGCGAGGCGCGGCTGGCGCTCGGCGGCGTTGCCGCCAAACCATGGCGCGCGAGCGCGGCCGAGGAAATTCTGGCGGGCGCTCGTCCCGATCCAGCCATCTACCGCAAGGCGGCGAAGGCCGCGCTCGCGGACGCAAAACCCTCCGGCGACAACGCGTTCAAGATCGAGCTCGCCGAGCGCATCATCGTGCGCGCGCTGACGCTGGCCGCAGCCGGAACGCCGCGGCGTGTTCCCGCCCTGCCGGCTTCCCCTTTCTCGTCCGTTTCCGGAGTGCTTCATGTCGCCTGAGATCATCGAACTCACCCGCGATCCCGCCCATGTCCGGCACGGCTCGAACATCGGCCAGCCGCTGACCCGCCGCGACGGCCTTTTGAAGGTCAGGGGCGAAGCGCGCTACGCCGCCGATAATCATCCGCCCAAAATGCTCTTTGCGGTGCTGGCGGTCAGCAGCATCGCGCGCGGCCGCGTCACCTTTCTCGACGTGCCTGCGGCCAAACGCCATCCCGGCGTGGTCGAGGTCATGACGCCGGCGAACCGGCCGCCGCTTAAGGAAGATCCGGACGCCAAGACCAATCCCTTCATGTTCCGGCTCGATCTGCTGCAGAACGACGAGGTGCGCTACGCCAACCAGTCGATCGCGGTGGTGATTGCCGAAACGCTGGAGGCCGCGACCGAAGGTGCAGCGCTGCTGGCGCCGCACTATGACGAGCTGCCGGCCCGCATCGGTTTCGATTCCAACGAAAGTTTTGTGCCGCCGGTCGTCGGCATCGGCAACCCGTCCGAAATTCGCCGCGGCGATGTCGAGGCGGGCCTTGCGTCCGCGTCGAAACGGATCGAAGCGACCTATGAGACGCCGGCGCAGTATCATAACGCGATGGAGCCGCACGCGATCGTGGCGGCGTGGGACGGCGACACGCTGTCGGTCGATACGCCAAGCCAGGGCATGGCGATGGCGCAGGGGCGGATCGCCGGCCTGTTCGGCATCGCGCCGGAAAAAATCCACATCCGCAGCCCGTTCCTCGGCGGGGGTTTCGGCTCCAAGGGTTTTATATCAGGACCGCAGTTGCTCGGAATTCTCGCAGCACGGCTGGTCGGCCGGCCGGTCAAGCTCGTGCTGCGCCGCGAGCAGATGTACGGTCCGGTCGGCCATCGCGCGCCGACCCGCCAGACCATGCGGATCGGTGCGAGCGGCGACGGCGCGCTCACCGCGATCGATCATCACGCCAAAACGGTATCGAGCACGTTTGACGATTTCTTCGAGCCAGCCGCCGACGCCTCGCATACGCTGTATGCTAGCCCCGCGATTGCAACCTCGCACGAAGCGGTCCGCGTCGACACCGGCACGCCGCTGTTCATGCGCGCGCCGGGCGAGGCGACCGGATCGATCGTGCTGGAAAGCGCGATCGACGAAATGGCATTTGCCTGCGGGATGGATCCGCTGGCGTTTCGCCTGAAGAATTACGCTGACGTCGAACCGATATCCGGAAAGCCGTTCTCATCCAAAGCCCTGCGCCAGTGTTACGCGCAAGGCGCCGAACGCTTTGGCTGGGCCAAACGCCCGCTTGCCCCGCGCGCGATGCGGGACGAGGCCGGCCTGCTGGTCGGCTGGGGCATGGGCACCGCGACGTTTCCGGCGCTGATGTTCCAGGCACAGGCGCGCGCGGTCGTGCGCCGTGACGGATCCGGCGTGATGGAAATCGGCGCCCACGACATGGGGCAGGGCGCCTGGACCGCGCTGGCCCAGGTCGCAGCCGATGGCCTCGGCCTCGATCTCGAACAGGTCGAGTTCAAATCCGGCACGTCGGATTTGCCAGACGCCGGGATCGCGGGCGGCTCGGCGCATACGGCGACCGCCGGCATGGCGATCCATAATGCCGGCGCTGCCGTGATCGCAAAACTCGCCGATCTCGCCACCGGCGATCAGCGTTCGCCGCTGTTCGGCGCGGGCAACGCCGGCGTGATCGCGCGCGGCGGCCGCCTGCATCGCCGCGACGACGAATCGCGCAGCGAGAGTTTTGGCGATATTCTCGGGCGCGCCGGCGTCAAGGAGATCGAAGCCAGCGGCACCGGCGCGCCGGATCCCGCCGCGCAATCGAACTACGCCATGCACGCGCACGGCGCCGTGTTCGCCGAGGTCAAGGTTGATCCTGATCTGGGGCAAATCCGCGTCACCCGCATGGTCGGCGCGTTCGCCGCGGGCCGTGTCATCAATCCGCGCATGGTCCGCAGCCAGCTGTTCGGCGGCATGATCTGGGCCATGTCGTTTGCGCTGCACGAGCAGGCCGTGACTGACCGGCGCTCCGGCCGGATCATGAATGCGAACCTTGGCGAGTACCACATTCCCGTCAACGCCGACGTGCCGTCGCTCGACGTGCTCACGGTCGACGAGCACGATCCGCATGTCAACGCGCTCGGCATCAAGGGCGTCGGCGAGATCGGCATCACCGGCTCGGCCGGCGCCGTCGCCAACGCAGTCTGGCACGCAACCGGCATTCGCGTGCGGCGGTTTCCGATCGGGATCGATGATCTGGTGATGGCTCGAACAGGCTAAGTCGGGTGCAGACGTCATCCTGAGGCGCGAGCCCTGCGGTGCGCTTGCACCGCTGGGCGAGCCTCGAAGGATGGGCCACGGGCTGTGTCCATCCTTCGAGGCGCGCAAGAGCGCGCACCTCAGGATGACGGCAGACAAAACTCACCCCGCCGCCGTCACGCAGTTCACCCACAGCACCACCGCCTTGGCGTCATCGGCGGGATTGGAAAAACGGTGCGGGCGGCGGCTGGCGAAGCGAAAACTGTCGCCGGTCTTCAGCGACCAGGTCTCGGCATCGACGGTCAGCATCATCTCGCCTTCGAGCACGAGGCCAGCTTCTTCGCCGTAATGCGTATAGAGCTCATCGCCGGTTGAGCCGCCGGGCTCCAGATGCACCAGAAACAGATTGAGGCGGTTTTCCGTGTCGGCCGGGCTCAGCAATTGTTTTGAGATGCCGGTGCGCCAAAGCTTTAATTCGGCGCGCTGCTTCTGGCGCGTCACCACGCCGCCGGATGCGGATCGTCGCTTGGCGTCGCGCCGAACAGTGCGGCGATGCCGACGCCGAGCACATCGGCCAGCGTCGCCAGCACGCGCAGCGAAGGCGACGACAGGCCGCGCTCGATCTGGCTGACGAAGCCGATCGACAGATCGGTTCGCGCCACCACCGTCTCCAGCGATAATTGGCGCGCGCGGCGCAGTTCGCGAATGCGGCGGCCGACGGCGAGATCCATCGCCGGCTCGGCCGCCTTGGCCGATGCCTTCAGCTTCCCTCGCCGGCTTTTTCGTCGCCTTCGCAATTGCTTTGGGCGCCGGTTTGCGCATTCTCTTGCCACCGCTCACGTCAATCCGCTTCCTTCATGTGCATGAAAATCGCTTGCAATGACTTTGGAAATGTGACCACAATTTCATATTGGTGAAAATAGGCCTGAACGGCCTTGTCCCGCAACCTTCTCGTCGAGAAACCCTTCTCTTCGAAAATCGCGGCGGACGACCGCTCGGCTTCCCCAGGTACAGGAGGTAATGCGATGCCCTTCAAGCGTCTCGTTCAGGCCGCTATCGCGGTTGCTACCCTCGCCGCCGCAGTGCCGGCCTCCGCGCAGCAGGTATTGAAGGTGGGTTCGACTCCGACCGGCATTCCCTTCACCTTCCTCGACACCAAGACCAACAGCATTCAGGGCGTGATGGTCGATCTCATCACCGAGATCGGCAAGGATGCCGGCTTTACAGTGCAGATCGAGCCGATGCAGTTCTCGACGCTGGTGCCGTCGCTGACCTCGAACAAGATCGACATCATCTCGGCGGCGATGTTCGCGACCGCGGCGCGGAAAGAGGTGATCGATTTCTCGGACGCCGTCTACACCTATGGCGAAGGCCTGGTGGTGCCGAAGACCGACGCGAAGAGCTACGCCACTCAGGAGGATCTCAAGGGCGAGACGGTCGGCGCCCAGGTCGGAACCGCCTTTGTCGATGCGCTGAAGAAGACCGGGCTGTTCAGCGAAGTAAAGGTCTACGACACCATTCCCGACATCCTGCGCGACGTGAATGCGGGCCGTCTCAAAGCGGGCTTCGCCGACTATCCGATCCTGGCCTACAACCTCAAGCAGGGCGCCTTTGGCGAGGTGCGGCTGGTTGATTCCTACAAACCGGTTACGATAGGCACCGTCTCGATCGGAATCCGCAAGAGCGATACCGAGTTGCTGGGCAAGATCAACGCCTCGCTGGCAAAGCTCAAGGCGAACGGCACCCTCGACAAGATCCTCGACAAATGGGGCCTGAAGCCCAAGGCGGCCTGACCGCAGGCCGCGAGCGTGACCTGAACCGATGCAGAAGTTCCTGAACGACGCTGCCGAGTTCCTGCCGATCCTGCTGCAGGGCGTCTGGCTGACCATCGTCGTCACCATCGGTTCGCTGTTGTTGTCGACCGTTCTTGGATTGCTGTGGGCGTTGATGCGGGTGTCCGGCATCCGTGCGCTGACGCTGCTGAGCGGCGGCCTGATCAATGTGATCCGCGGCATTCCGATCATCGTGCTATTGTTCTACCTCTATTTCGTGATGCCCGATTTCGGCGTCGCGATGAGCGCGCTGCAGGCGTCCATTCTT
Organism: uncultured Alphaproteobacteria bacterium; assembly: GCA_963836765.1. Taxonomy (GTDB): domain Bacteria; phylum Pseudomonadota; class Alphaproteobacteria; order Rhizobiales; family Xanthobacteraceae; genus Bradyrhizobium. The sequence continues at coordinate 41,428 of CAWILG010000038.1, read as the reverse complement.
GGGCTCGGCATCGCCTATTCGGCCTATCAGGCGGAAAATTTCCGCGCCGGCATCGAGGCGATCGACAAGGGGCAGATCGAGGCGGCGCAGACCATCGGCATGGGCTGGTGGCTGACCATGCGCCGCGTGGTGCTGCCGCAGGCAGTCAAGATCGTGCTGCCGCCCTACGGCAACATCATGATCATGCTGCTGAAGGATTCCTCGCAGGCCTCGACCATCACGGTCGCCGAGCTGGCGCTGCAGGGAAAATTGATCGCGTCCTCGACCTTCAAGAATACCAGCGTGTTCACGCTGGTCGCGCTGATGTATCTCACCATGAGCATTCCGCTGATCTTGCTGGTTCGCCATTTCGAGAACAAGGCGAACCGCAAATGATCGAGCTTCGCGACGTCCACAAGCGATTTGGCGCGAACGAGGTATTGAAGGGCATCACCGCCTCGGTCGAGAAGAGCGAGGTGGTCTGCATCATCGGCCCGTCGGGCTCGGGCAAGTCGACCATCCTGCGCTGCATCAATGGGCTGGAGAGCTACCAGGCCGGCGACATTTTTGTCGAGGGTGCACGGGTTGAGGCTCATGCGCCGTCGATCGTTGATATCCGGACCCAGGTATCGATGGTGTTCCAGCGCTTCAATCTGTTCCCGCACCGGACCGCGCTCGAAAACGTCATCGAAGGTCCGATCTATGTGAAGAAAGAGCCGCGCACTGAAGCGCTGGCGCGCGGCCGCGATCTCCTGATGCAGGTGGGGCTTGCCGAAAAGGCCGATGCCTATCCGCCGCAACTCTCGGGCGGCCAGCAGCAGCGTGTCGCGATCGCGCGGGCGCTGGCGATGCAGCCGAAGGCGATCCTGTTCGACGAGCCGACCTCGGCGCTCGATCCCGAACTGGTCGGTGACGTCCTTGGCGTGATGCGAAAGCTCGCCGATGACGGCATGACCATGGTCGTCGTCACCCACGAAATGGCTTTTGCCAAGGATGTCGCCGACCGCGTGCTGTTCATCGACGGCGGCGTCATCGTCGAACAAGGTCCGTCCAAGGCGGTCCTCAACCAGCCCCAGCATGCGCGCACCCAGGACTTTTTGCGCCGCGTGCTGCATCCACTCTAGACGTCCGGTTATCATCCATGAACGCGCATTCCCGTTTGCCGCTGCCGCCCAGCCTCTACGCCGATACGGCGGTGGCGCCGACACCAACGCCGCCGCTCGATACGGACAAGACTGTACCGGTCGCGATCATCGGCGGCGGCTTTACCGGGCTCTCCACCGCGCTGCATCTGGCCGAGCAGGGCGTGCAGGCGACGGTGCTGGAAGCCCAGGAGCCCGGCTGGGGCGCCTCCGGCAACAATGGCGGCCAGGTCAATCCCGGCCTCAAACACGATCCCGACCAGATCGAAGCCGATTTCGGCGCCGAACTCGGCCGCCGCATGATCGCGTTCTCCTACGGCACCACCAATTTCACGCTCGATCTGATCCGCCGCTACCAGATCCCGTGCGAGGCCCGGCAGAACGGCACGCTGCGCGCGGCCTATAATGAAGCAAGCGCGGCCGCAATCGAGACCACCGCCAAACAATGCATCCGGCGCGGCATGCCGGTGACGCTGCTGGATGCGGCGCAGATGCGCGAGGTCACCGGCACCGGCCGCTATCTCTGCGCCATGCTGGATGCGCGCGGCGGCGATCTGCATCCGCTGAGCTATGCCCGCGGGCTCGCGCGCGCCGCGATCGCCGCCGGTGCGGCGGTCCATGGCGAAACGCCGGCGCTGTCCTTGCGCCGCGACGGTGCGCGCTGGCGGATCGAAACCCCGCGCGCGGTCGTGCACGCCGAAAAAGTGCTGCTCGCGACCAATGGTTTTACCGATGACCTGTGGCCGTCGCTCCGCCGCACCATCGTGCCGGTGTTTTCGTCGATCGCCGCCACCGCGCCGCTGTCAGATGATGTCGCGCGCGAAATCATGCCGACGCGGTCCGTGCTCTATGAGAGCGGGCACATCACGGTCTACTACCGCATCGATCAACATAATCGCCTGCTGATGGGTGGCCGCGGGCCGATGCGCTGGATTCGCAGTGCATCCGATGTTTCCTATTTCATCCGCTACGCCGAACGGCTGTGGCCGCAGCTGAAAGGCGTCGCCTGGACCCATGGCTGGAACAGCCGGCTTGCGATCACCGCCGATCATTATCCGCATGTGCATGAGCCCGCGGAAAATCTCCTGATTTCACTCGGCTGCAACGGCCGCGGCGTAGCGCTTTCGACCGCGATGGGCGCGCAGCTCGCACGGCGCCTGATCGGCGGCGCCAATGCCGAGATCGACATGCCCGTGACCGGCATCAAGCCAATCGCGATGCATGCGTTCTGGCCGGTCGGCGTCACCGCCGCGGTGTTGGCCGGGCGGGTCCGGGACCGCCTCGGGATTTGATCACGCCGCCTGCGGAATCAGGTCGTCTCGGTGTGCAGCAAGCGCCTTGGATGCAGTCCGTTGACATGCCCCATGAACGGCGGATGGATCGAATAGCCGATCAGTTCGCGGGCGCGTTCCGGCAGTTGCTCGGCGACATCGGCGGGAACGGCAAGAGCCATGTTTTCGAGTTGCCGCACCCAGCCCGCGCAATATTGCGGCGTGATGATCAGGCGCGGCCGGTCCGAGCGGTTGGCGCCGCCGCGGTGCCACAGCGTTCCCTTGGTGATCGCCAGCGACCCTGACGGCATCACCATCTTGATCGCGTCGGGCCGCTCGCCGTTATCCCGATCGGCGCCCTTGTGGGCGAAATCCGACGGCTGCACCGTGCCGTCGACGATTTGGCCATCCCACAGATGGCTGCCCGGAATGATTTCGGTGGCGCCGTTCAGTTCGGTGGTGTCGTCGATCGCCCAGAACGTGCTGATTCCAAGCGCTGGGCGCGGCCGGGGAATTTTTGCGCCGCCATCGTCGAAGTGCCAGGGCTGCACGGTCTCGCCGGGATGCAGGTTGATCGCGAGCAGCGCCGACAATAGGCAGCTCGATCCGAGTTCGGCCTCGGCAAAGGCCAGCGCCAGCGGATGGATCGCCAGCTCCGCGAACACGGGCGATTTGGCCAGCAGCGCATAGACCCTGTTGGTCTTCTCGCCCTCGAAATCGTTGCGGCCCTTGAGGTCGCGCGCGAGGTACGGCGCCAGCGCGGCCCGGATCTCGGCGACCTTGGCCGGCGGCAGCACGCCGTCAAAGATCAGATAGCCGCGATGGTCGAATTCCTCGCGCCGGGATTCGAAGGTCCTGCCGTTGAGCCAGGGGGCTGCCTGGTCTGCTGCGCTCGTCATGGCTTGCGCTCCGGGTTGTCTGGAGTTTTTTAGTCGGCGTTTCCGTCACCATCTTACCGCTGCCGGCACGCCCGACAAGCCGGGATTGGATTGGGATTGCGACCATTCGTGGAGTTCGCGCATCTGCGTCGCGCGACAACGCCGCAGGTCGACGGTGTCGCAAGATCTGTCTTTAGAAGCGTTATAAATCTCTGGCGCCTGCCTGCGCGCGAGATCTCTCGCGTAGAACCATTCTAAGTTCTCGATGATTTAGTTTCATTCTAAACTTTGATGTTAGACAAATTCCAATTTCGCAAACCTCTTCCGTTTTTCGAAATGCCCCCTGCGGTGTTAGCTACATGTCGTCGCGGAGTACCGACCTCCGCAGTCTGGGGGCCCTATGTCTTTGCGTCTTTTCACGCCGCGATCCAATCCGTCAAAAATTGCTCGAACCTTCCATAGAAACAGAGTGAGTTCTGTTTCTGGCAGCGACCGCGCTGTCGACCTTCACCGGAGGAGCGGCCTTCGCCGTCGACGGCGATGCCAACGACATTCTGCTGAAGAAAATGGAAAAGATGGAGCAGCGCATCCAGTCGCTCGAGGCTGAACTGAAGCAGAAGCAGGTCACCAGGCAGGAAGACCCCGCCAAGCCTGCCCGGACATCGGCGCAGCAGGCGAATGCCAAGGAATCTAATAAGGACACTAACAAGGATACCAATAAGGATTCCGGCAAGGACGGCGACAAGGCTGGCAACAAGGATGCGGGCAAAGGCGCCGGTAAAGATGCTACCAAGGATGGCGGCAAGGATTCGGCCGCCAGCCCCGCCGACGCCGATCTGCGCACCAAATCGGCCGGCAAGGCGCTTCGCACGCCGGCTGCAACGCCGGATCTTCCGATTCTCGGATTGGCTGCCTCGCCGGTGGCGGGCCTGAGCATCGGTGCCTATGGCGAGATCAAATTCGGCGCGATGCAGAACCCCGCAGCCAACGGCGCGTGGCAGAACGGTTTTGATGCCGCCCGGTTCGTGCTGCTGCCGACCTACGCAATCACCGACAACATCATCTTCAATGCCGAGATCGAGTTCGAACATGCAGGCTCCGGGTTCGACGCCGATGACAAGCTGCACGGAACCGCGGAGATCGAGCAGATCTGGGTCGACTTCAAAATCATCGATCAGTTCAACTGGCGAGCGCCGGGCATCGATCTGGTGCCGATCGGCTACATCAACCAGCATCATGAGCCGACCCAGTTCTACAGCGTCAACCGGCCGGAGCTTTACAACGGGCTGATCCCGTCGACCTTCAAGGCCGGCGCCAGCAGCGTTTACGGCACCATCGCGGACGGCTTGAGTTATCAGGTCCAGGTCAGCACCAGCCTGGAGGATTTTGGCGGCGATTTCGGCCTGCGAACCGATGCCAAAACCGTGCCGCCGTTCCCGACCGGTTACACGCCCGGCATCAGCGGTCTTGATGCGCTCGCTTTTGCGGCCCCCGTCCGCGGCGATTTTGCACAACTCAGCGACGCGGTTGCGGTCGCCGGCAAGCTGGATTTCGCGCCGGCGTTCATTCCGGGATTTGCGGGCAGCATCAGCGGCTATTACAGCCCCAACGTCGAGCCGCGCGGCGCCTATGCCGACACCGGCGAATTGCTCGGCCGCACCAGTCTTGGCATCTTCGATGCCGAATTCCGCTACCACATCCCCACCACCGGCCTCGAGCTGCGCGGCGAATATGTGCGGGTGAATTTCGGCCGCCCGGAAAACCTCCGCGCCAACAACGATAGCGATCCGTTCAACAATGTCGGCAAGTCGATGTATGGCTATTCCGGCGAAGTCGCCTATCACGTCCCGATGGGAACGATTTTGAACAGCGAGTGGGAGGCGGTGCCGTTCTATCGCTACACCTACGAGAACCTGCAGACGGCCGGGTTCGCAGGCACCGACGCCAATATGCCCACAGGCGCCGGCCAGCGCACATTCCACACCGCGGGCGTTGCGGTTTTCCCGTCACCCAAGCTGGTTCTGAAAGCGACCTATCAGCGGGTCATCGACAAGAGCGTCGTCGGCGCCTTGTCGGATTCGTTCCTTGGCGGCGTCGGATTTTTCTTCTGATCCGGCCGGGTTCGATCAAACCTGAAGCCACACTGGAGGCCATTGGAATATGACGAAGTGGGTTCGATACACCTTGCCGGTGGCCGCGATCGCATCGATCGCCTCACCGGCCTATTCGATGCAGTACCTTTCGATCGCCGAGGCGCAGAAGCAGGCGTTTCCGTCGGCGACCAGCTTTTCGGAGGTGCAGGCGGGCCGGGTCTGGAAGGCGGAAGCCGGCGGCCGCGCGATCGGGTTCTTCATTTTCGACCGCGTCGTCGGCAAACATCTGCTGATCGATTATGCCGTCGCGCTGACGCCCGGGGGAGCCGTGCACAGCGTCGAGATCCTGCAGTATCGGGAATCCTACGGCGGCGAGATCCGAAGCGCGAGCTGGTTGGCGCAATTCGTCGGCAAAACCAGCGGCAGCGCGCTGAAGATCAACGGCGACATTCGCAACATTGCCGGCGCGACGCTGTCGTCCACCCACGTCACCGAAGGGGTCAAACGGGTATTGTCGGCCTATGGCAATCGATTGCGATAATATCCGTCGCGCCAAACCGCTGCTTGGTACGTTTGTGGAAATCCAGGCGTCGGGTGCGAGCAAGGCCGATTTGAATGCCGGCATCGATGCCGCGTTCGACGCGGTCGCAAAAGTGCACCGGTTGATGAGCTTTCACGAGCCGGACAGCGATGTCAGCCGGCTCAACCGGTTGGCTTCCGTTCATCCCGTGAGTGTCGATCCCTGGACCTACGAGGTGTTGCGGATAGCTGTCGAGCTGCATTTCCGCTCGCGCGGCGCGTTCGACATCACCATTGCCCCTGACCTCCAGGCGCTTGGCCTGCTGCCCGGACTTGGCGAGGGATCGAGAGATGTCCCGGAAGCGCGGAGCGCGAACCAGGTCGAGTTGCTGGGCGATAAGATGGTGCGCTTTGCCGGTCCCGGGATCAGAATCGATCTCGGCGGTATCGCCAAGGGCTTTGCGGTCGATCGCGCGCTGGACGCGTTGCGCGGCTTTGGTATCGTCAACGGCCTGGTCAACGCCGGTGGCGACCTTGCGGCATTTGGGCCGGAGGCGCAGACGGTTTCCATTCGCAACCCGGTCGATCCGCAAAGCTTTATGTGCGGCATCAGCATCGAGAACCAGGCGCTGGCGTCATCGGCGCGCCGGTTTGATCCCTTTCGATCGGATGAAACGATGAATTCGGCGATCATCGATCCGGTCACGCACCTGCCGGCCTGCTCGATTCAGGGAACGACGGTGCGTGCGCCATCCTGCGTCATCGCCGATGCGCTGACCAAAGTCGTGATGATTGCCGGCACTTCAGCGGCCGATCTGCTTGAGCATTATCGCGCCGGCGCGCTATTGGTCATGGCAGACGGCGACATCCAGATTTCCTCCGATCTGAAAGACCAGGTTTCCCTTGCGGCTTAATCCTCGATTTCGCTACGGTATTTACGCCGCAGTCGCGGTGCTTTTTTTGTCAGGAATTGGCTGGTTCGCCGCCGATTGGCAGAAGGAGGGCGTGAATGGCGAGACCTGGCAGCAGGTCGCGGTCTATCTCCTGATGCTGCACGGCGGCGGCGCCATGGTGACGCTGCTGCTGCTCGGCGCCCTCATTCCGGTTCACGTGCTGCGCGCATGGCGGCGCGGCAACAATCTCGTGATGGGTTCTGTGATGGTCGCGCTGAATTCCATTCTGATCGCCACGGCGTTCGGTCTCTATTATCTGGGATCCGAAGCCGTGCGGCCCTGGATGAGCTGGGTGCATCTGGGCTTCGGGGTCTTGTTGCCGGGCTTGCTGGCGCTGCACATTTTCCTGGGACGGCGCCAGCGGGCCCAGGCGCTTCTCGCATCGGAGACCGGCAGCCGGAGTTAACCCGCCGCGATCTCGATGGCTGCAATGCCGGGATCGTTGGGCGCTACGCTCTGGCTGCAGTTTTCGCCAAGAAACGCAGCTTTCGCTGAAGTCGTAACGGCAACGATGCAGTCGATCACCGCGCGAACCGCCGGCGTGCGCCCGACGTCACGGTGGAACAGCAGCCACAGCTCGCGTTTTAACGGCGGCAATGGCGTCGGCACCGCGATCAACTCGGGAACGTTGTGCGCCATGATGCAGGGCAGGACGGCGAGCCCGAGCCCGCCGCGCGCGGCTGTCAACAAATTGGCGAGGTCGTTGGAGCGGAATGCAAGCCCACGGTCGCCGGCAAGCGTCTTGAGCCAGCCCTGCTGCGGCAGATGATCGAGGCTGTCGTCGTAACCGAGGAAATTTCGGGCATTCTCGTCGCAACGGGAAACGTAATCGCGCGACCCGTAGAGCCCGAAGCTAACGACCGCCAGCCGGCGCGCCACGACGCCTTTTTCCGATGGCCTCGCCATCCGCAATGCCAGATCGCATTCGCTCTGGCTGAGGTTGACCTCGCGGGGTTCGCCGACGAGTTCGATGCGAAAGCCGGGTTGCTGCTCGCCGGACGCCAGCAGACGCGGCGCGAGAAATCGGGCCATGAATGTCGGGGGGCCGCTGACCCGCACCACGCGCTGCGGCGAGTGATCGACGCTGTGGGCAAGGCGCGCGATATCGGCGATCCCGGTCTCGATCTCCTTGGCGCGATCGCGGACCAATTTGCCCTCCGCCGTCAAGCGATAGGCGCGCGACAGGCGCTCGACCAGCCGAATACCGAGATCTTGTTCGAGCATCTCGATGCGGCGGGCCACGGTGGAATGGTCGACCCGCAGTTTCTCGGACGCGCGCGAAAGGCTGCCGGTTTCGGCCAGCGCGAGAAAGAATTTCAGGTTGTTCCAGTCCATGCCGGCTTGCGAATAAACGCCCAAGCATCCCGCGGGAATTCGCGTTCCGCCGAGCGCCGTGCTGTGAGCAGATTAGGTTCCCGGCGGCCTGTCAACCTGGCGCGGGACGCTAGACGGGCTGCACTTGCGCAGTCCCGCGATCACAACGGAGTTACCATGAACAAAGTCCTCGCCGCATCGTTCACCATCGCGGCCCTTACCCTCGCGGGATCGCCGGCTTCGGCCGAGATGACCGAGCAGGCGGCGCGCGCGAGTCTCGTTCCCTTCTACAAGGCGCTCAACGCCGAAAACGTGAAGGATGCCCCCGAACTCGTCAAGCAATCGACCGCGCCGGACTGGATGACCTGCCGCGGCAACAATCTCTGCAATACGCGCGACGAGGTCATGGCCAGCATCGGCCAGCGGCTGAAGGCGATTCCCGATCTGAAATGGGAGATCAAGGAGGTCTTGGTGGCGGGCGACCGGGCGATCGTGCGCGGCGAGGCGACCGGTACGCCGGCAGGTGAGCTCATGGGGACGCCAACTAACGGCAAGTCGTTCAAGCTGATGTCGATCGACGTTCACACTATCGAAGGCGGCAAGATCACCCGCACCTACCATGTCGAGGACTGGCAGGGCGCATTCCGTCAGGTCTCGCAGAAGTGAGACCTCTGCGGTGGAGCAGCGCGGCATTGACTCTCGCGGTGCTCATGGCGTCAGGACTGGCCACGATGGCGGCCGGAGCGCACGCCGGCCAAATTTCCGTGGAGGCGGCCGCGACCGCAAGCGGACTTGCGTTCACGACCGGGACCGCTGAAGTCAACGGGATAACGATGTACTACCGCGATATCGGAAAACCGTCGGAGCCCGTGATCCTGTTGCACGGCTTTCCGGAAACCGGCGACGCATTTGCGCCGGTGGTGGCTGAACTCGGAAAGCGCTATCGGCTGATCGTGCCGGATTTGCGCGGCGCCGGCCTCTCGCAACGCCCCGCGTCAGGCTATGAGAAGAAGACGCAGGCGACCGACGTCAAGCAATTGATGGATCATCTTGGGATCGACAAAGCCCATGTCATCGGCCACGACATCGGCGCGCGCGTCGCCTATGCCTTTGCCGTGCAGTATCCGGAGCGATTACTGAGCCTCACGGTGGCCGAGGCGTTCATCGAGGGGCTTGCCGGTACCGCCGAATTCAACGGGTTTGCGCCGACCAATGCGCGGACACGGCATTTTGCACGGTTCGCCCGCGTCGATGAAGCCATGGGCGAGTACCAGGGCAAAGAAGAAGAGCTGGTGCTCTGGTTCATGAATTCCCGCTCGAAGAGCCGCACATTCGCCGGCGACGACGTCACGCGCTATGTCGAATCGCTCCAGCGCGACGGCGGCCTGAGGGCCGCATTCATGAATTACGAAGCCTTCGACCGTGACGCGGCCTTCGCCGCCAATGCCGACACGTCGGGACTAGTCGAGCTGCCGGCGCTGGCGCTCGTCTGCCGGAGCCCGGTCGGCAACACGCTGCAACGACAGCTCGTTGCGGCAGGGCTGAAGAAGGTGAAGGGCGTCATGCTGGATGGCTGCGCGCACTGGATTTACGAAGAGAATTCTGGCGAGACGCAGGCTGCGATCCTCGATTTTCTGGGGTCCGCAAGACAGGTTCCATAGCAATGGGTGCCAAGTGCCGGCTCCCCTTCATAAGGCGTCTATCCCTCCGCCACCGCATCGGCCCAGGGCTGGAACGGTTCGGTGGCGCCGCTGTTGGTTTCGCCGTTGCGCAGCACGACGCTGGGGCAGGCGAACTTCATCGGTGCGGTCTGCACCCGGGCTTCCTCGTAATCGAACCGTGCGCGCAGGGCCTCGCGCGCCGGCGCCGGCAGCTGGACATCGCCGATCACGATCGCGCCTTCGCTGGCATCGATGCGGGGCTGATGAATCGCGGCGTCGAGATCCATGCCATAGTCCATCACGAAAGAGAGGATCTGCGTCACCGCCGGCAGGATGCGCCGTCCGCCGGAGGCGCCGACGGCGACGCGACGGCCGTCGGCGGCCTGCGCCAGCACCGGCGTGTAGTTGGTCAGGCAGCGTTTGCCGGGCGCCAGCGAATTCGGCGTGCCCGGGGTCGGATCGAACCACATGATGCCGTTGTTCATCGGCACGCCGGATTGCGGCAGCACGTATTTGGAGCCGAACAGCGACAGCAGGGTTTGCGTCACCGCCGCCATGTTGCCGTCGCGATCGACCACCGAGAAATGCGTGGTGCAAGCCGGGGCCAGCGCCTCGGCGCCGAGCGCGCGGCGGCCGTCGGCATCGCCCATGTCTTTCAGGCGTTCGCGATAGGCGGTTTGCAGCGCCAGGGCGTAAGCGGTGTAGGCCGCGGCGTCCGGTCCGCTGCGTGCCGGCTGCAGGCTTTGCTGCAGCAGGCGCAGCGTATGCGAGAGCGTCGGTCCGCAGGTCAGTTCCGGCGTCGCGTAGACCTTGCCGCCGCGATAGGGGATCGCCAGCGGCTCGCGGCCATGGGCGCGGAAGGCGGCGAGGTCTTCGACCGACAGCGCGCCGCCGCCGGCCCGAACGTCGGCCGAGATGCTGTGCGCCAGATCGCCCTCGTAGAAATCGCGCGGGCCTTGTGCGGCGAGATGCGCCATCGTGGCTTTCAATTTTTCCTGCGGCAGGCGGACCTCGAATTTGATGCCCCATTTCGCATCCGGCGGCAGCCCGTCGTGAAGATAGGCGGCGGCACTTGCGGGATAGCGCCTGAGATCGGCGGCGGAGCCGGCAATCATCAGCGTCGTCCACCAATCCACCAGCAGGCCTTCGCCGGCGAGCCCGACGCTCGGGCTCACCAGTTCCTTCCAGGACAGTTTTGCGTGGCGGCGATGCGCTTCCTCCATGCCGGCGACCACGCCGGGCACCGCGATCGAACCGGGGCCATGAAGATTGCGGTCGTCCTTGACGCGCGGCCAGGGGAAGAGGTCGGAGGCAGCACCCTCGCCGCTGAGCGGATAGTCCGCGGTGCGAAGGCTGTTCGGCGCGCGCATGCCGTAATCGATCACCTCGTAGCGGTTTTCGCGCGCGCGGTAGAGCACCATCGCGCCGCCGCCGCCGGCGCCGCTCATCCAGGGCTCCAGCACACCGAGCGCGAACGTGGTCGCGATCACGGCATCGACGCAGTCGCCGCCGGCCGCCAGCACCGCGGCGCCGACTTCGGCGGCCTTGCGCGATTGTGCGGCGACGATGCCGCCTTTGGAGGTCACCGCCGGTTTGCGGGTCTGCTGGGAGTTGGAGAACAAATCGTTCATGGTACAGGCTTTCACTGGCTTGAGCTGGCGCCGCGAAAACTAGGGAATCGATGCAGCCTCGTAAAGCCGTTCGATCGCGGGCTTGATCAGCGCCAGGCTTCGGCCAACCAAAACGTGACCGCGTTGCCCGAAACGCCCGCCCGGATATAAGCTCACAGGACATTTTTTGGAGCCGTGCGTGACCCAGGACGCCTTCATCCATCTGCCTGATCTTCGCGACCGGGTGACGCCGCCGGAGAAATCGTTGCTGCGGCTCACGCCAAAGATGTTCGCGATGTGGGAAAAACGCGCCCGCGCCGCGGGAATGCCGGCGAACTGGCGATTACCGGATGAAATCATCGAAGCGTCGCGGCTTGCGCTGCTCGGCAACCACCACGATACCGACGACCTCTGGATCTACTCCTACGGATCGCTGATGTGGGATCCCGGTTTCCACTTCACCGAAGTCAGGCTGGCCGACCTCGACGGCTATCAGCGCCGGTTCACCGTGAAAATCGATCTCGGCCGCGGTTCGCGGCAATACCCGGCGCTGATGCTGTCGCTGGAAGCGCAGGCCGGATGCTGCCGCGGACTGGCATTCCGGATCGCCGCCGGTTCGGTTCAGGCAGAGTCGGCGATCCTGTGGCGGCGCGAGATGCTGCGCGGCGGCTACGCGCCGGCGATGGTGCCGATGGTGACGCCGCAGGGGCCGATCGCGGCACTCGCCTTCGTCTCGAACCTTGCGCATCCGAGCTATGTTGGCGAACTGCCGCTGGGCGAGACCGCGGCGATCATTGCCAGCGGCAAGGGCATTTTGGGCACCAACCGTGAATACCTCGCGCAACTGGCGACGCAGTTGCGGACGCTCGAAATCGAAGACGGCTATGTCGAGCAGCTATATGCGCAGGTCAATGAGCGCGTAGGCGCCTGACGGCTCGCGACTCCCGCCGGCGAAGGTCGTGCCTTGCGCAATTTGGGTGCGGCGCAGCGGAACTGGCGTCCGCGGGAACTGGTGTCCGTGCCGCGGCTTCAGATCCCGAAGGCCCAGACCGCAATGATGGTGCCGAGCACCGCCAGGCCGGAAATCGTCCAGCCGGTCGCGTAAACCGCTTCATCCGTCTCGGGCCTGTCCACCATGGTATCGTGCCAGTGGGTCATCGCAGCCTCCTGGAGGTTCCCCTGTTAGCTAGGTCTCCGCCATCCGCTAAAGGTTCAAACGCTCCCGTCGTGATAATCGCCGTGGGGCCCCGCGGGTTCCACGCCGGGTGGGCTATTTCATCGGCTGAAGGAAAAGCGAAGGGGCAGGGATGCCGCGAATACTGCCGGACCCGGCGACTTCTCGCTATTTTCCCCTTCTCCATATCTCAAAATTGAGATTTAAACGACTGTGCCCTGGCGAGTCGAAATCCTCGGCGAAACCGTCGCCGCAGAGATCGCCGCCCTTCCGGCCGACATGCAGGCGCGATTTCTGCGGTTAGCCGAGCGCATTGCCTCGGCTGGGCTGGAAAGTCTGAGTGAGCCGCATGTGAAGCACCTTGAGGGAAAGTTATGGGAGCTGCGGCTGACAGGCCGCGATGGAATCGCCCGCCCTTTATGTCACCGCGATCGGCCGCAGGGTCGTCGTGGTTCGCGCGTTTGTGAAGAAGACGCAAAAGACGCCGCGCGCCGAGATTGAACTTGCGCTGCGGCGAGCAAGGGAAATCAAGTGACAATTCAATTCGAAAAGCTCAAGGCCCGTTTGCTCGCCAACCCCAAGGTCAAGGCGGAGTATGACGCGCTCGCTCCGGAGTTCGAGATTGCCGCCGAATTGCTCAGGGCTCGCTTGCGCGCAGGCCTCTCTCAAGCCGAACTCGGCGCCCGGATGGGCACCAGCCAGTCCACGATCGCCCGACTGGAAAATGGCCACGCACTTCCGAGCACCAAGACGCTCTTGCGCTACGCCGAGGCGACGGGCAGCAAGTTCCACGTGCGACTATCGGCGGCCTAACACGTCGTAGGCGCGGTAACAATTTTCCTGCGCCTCGCTCACACCATCCCGCCGAGATAGAGCCGCTTGACGATGTCGTTGCCCTTCAATTCGTCGACCGAAGCGGCGGCGACCACGATCTCGCCATGGACGATGATGTAACCGCGGTCGGCGATGCGGATCGCCTGATTGAAGTTCTGCTCCGCCATCAGCACCGTCAGGCCGACATGCCGGTTGAGTTCGCCGATCTTGGCGATGGTCTGCGAAACCAAGAGCGGCGACAGGCCGACCGACGGCTCATCGATCAGCAACAGCCGTGGCGACGACATCAGCGCGCGCGCAATGGCCAGCATCTGCTGCTGGCCGCCCGACATGGTGCCGGCGAGCTGGCCCGGCCGGTCCTTCAGCGCCGGAAACGTCTCGTAGGCGAGGCTAAGGTTGCGATCGATGTCGCGGCGGGCGGCCTTGCGGAAGGCGCCGAGCATCAGATTTTCCAGCACCGTCAGTCTTGGAAACAGCCGCCGGCCCTCGGGCACCATCGCGACGCCGAGATCCACGATCGCCTCCGGCGACAGTTTTGTAAGGTCGTGCGCCTTGCCGTCGATGGTCAGCGAGACGCTGCCGCGCCCCGGCCGGACCAGGCCCGCGACGCACTTCATCAGCGTGCTCTTGCCGTTGCCGTTGGTGCCGAGCAAGGCCACGGTCTCGCCGGTTTCGACGTGAATCGTGACGCCGCGCAGCGCCTTGACGGCGCCGTAACCCGCATCGAGGTCGGTGACGGCGAGGCTAAGTGCCAAGATAAGCCTCCTGCACCCGCTGGTTGGCCATCACCTCGTCCGGAGCCCCGAGCGCGATGATCTTTCCGGCGTCGAGGCACATCATGCGCTGCGAAAACCGCATCACGGCCTGCATGATGTGCTCGATCATGATGATGGTGATGCCTTCGCCGGCAAGCTTGATCAGGAGATCGAGCACCTCATCGACCTCCGAAGACGAGAGGCCCGCCATGGCTTCGTCGGAGATCAAAAGTTTCGGGTGCGTCGCCATCGCGCGCGCGAGCTCCATCTTGCGCAATTCCACCTGGCTGAGCCCGGTGGTCGGCAGGTCGGCCTTCCACGTGAGACCGGTCTGCGCCAGAATCGCCATCACGGTGTCGCGCCGCTGCGCGGCCGGGACGAAGCTGCCGGCAACGGTCGCAAAATCGAGCGCCACCATCAGGTTTTCGACCACCGTCATGCTCTTGAACGGCCGCGGAATCTGGAAGCTGCGCGCAATGCCGCGGCGGGTGCGCATATGCGCCGGCAGCGCCGTGACGTCCTCGCCGCGGAACAGCACAGTACCGGGTTCGGTGCGGAACGCGCCAGAAATGCAATTGATCAGCGTTGTCTTGCCCGAGCCGTTCGGACCGATCAGGCCAAAGCGCTCGCCGGCGCGAATATCGACGCTGACATTGTCCAGCGCGACGAAGCCGCCGAAGCGTTTTGTCAGTCCGCCGATCCGTAGCAAGGGCAATCCGGTTCGGTCGCTGTCATGCTCCGCGCTCCGCGCGCTTGCGGCTGGCCTTGCGGATCAGGCCGATCAAGCCCTCGGGTGCCGCGACCACGAACACCACGAGCATGATGCCGAGTACCAGCACGTTCACTTCCGACGAGATGGTGACGGTCAGGAGCTGTTGCGTCGTGCCGAGCAGGATGGCGCCGACCACTGGACCCGCCCAATGCGCGGTCCCGCCGATCAGCGACATCGCGAGCACCGAGACCGAGTAATTGAGATTGAAGGCGGACGACGGGTCGGCATATTGCAGGTACATCGCCGCCGGCGCGCCGGCCGCGCACATCAGCGCGCCCGAGATCACGCAGGCCAGCACCTTGAGCCGCAGGGTCGGCACGCCCGTGCACTCCGCGGCGAGTTCGTCGTCCTTGAGCGCCTGCAGGCCGCGGCCGATCCATGAGCTCTGGATGTAGCGCGCGATCGCAATCGCCAGCACCACGAGCAGCGCCTGGACGAAGAACAGCATCTGCACATAGGTCTCGAATGGCGCCATCACCGCCGGCCGCTGCATCTGGATGCCGGCGGCGCCGCCGACGAAGCGCCAGTTGGTCACCGAGGTCTCGATCATGATCGTCAGCGCAATCGTCGCGATCGAAAAGAAAATGCCCTGCATGCGCAGGGTCAAAAGGCCGACCGCGAAGCCGAGCAGGGCGCCGACGGCGGCGGCGGCCGCGATCTGCACCGCAAGCGGCGCACCGGTCGCCTTGAACAGGAACACGGCGGTGTAGACCCCGACGCCGAAAAACGCGCTGGTGCCGAAATTGACGTAACCGGCATAGCCGCCGAGGATGCTCCACGCCACTGCGAGCACGACGAATTGCAGGATCACGTAGGCGGCAAAGAACGGATATTCGTTGCGGATGAGCTGCGTCATCAGCAAGGCGGCGACGAGAAAGACGGCCGCTCCGATCCAGAAAGCGATGCTGTTGCGGGTCATGATCGCCTGCCGAGCAGGCCCTGCGGCCGGACCGCGAGAATGCCGAGCAGCATCGCGAATGAAATCGCCGGGGCCCAGGAAGCGCCGAATAACGTCAGCACGATGGTTTCGACGACGCCGAGAATGATGGCCGCGATCAGCGTGCCGGTGATGCTGCCGAGCCCGGCCATGACCACGACGCAGAAGGTTCGTCCGATATAGGCGCGGTCGAGGGTCGGTTCGACCGGAGCGACGATGATCAGGAGAGCGCCGGCGATCCCGAGCACGGCGGTGGCAAGGCCGAACGCCCATTGCTTGACCTTGACCGGGTTGGCGCCCATCAGCCGCAGCGCCTCCTCGTCCTGCGCGACCGCGCGGATCGCGCGGCCCATGAAGGTCTTGGAGAGGTACAACGACAGCAGAATCGTCAACGCGCCGGCGATCGCGAACGCCACCACCAGCCGCATCGGAATCCGCATGTTGCCGATCCGCCAGGCCTTGCCGATATAGGACGCGGTGACCGAGCGCTGGTCGACGCCGAATTGCAGGATGATCAGCACTTCAATGATGAAGGCGATACCGAAGAAGAACGCGATGCCGCGCACGCCGGCGTCAGTGCCGCGTTTTTCAAATGTCTCGTAGTACAGGCGGTAGGCGACCAGACCGAACAGGAACAATATCGGCGTGATCAACAGTCCCGCCAGCAGCGGGTCGAGGTCAAAGCTGTCGTTGAGGAAGAACACGGCGTAGGACGCCATCACCAGAAACGCCGGATGCGCGACGTGGGGAACGTCGAGCAGGCCGAACGAGACCGACAGTCCGAGGCTGACGGCCGCGTAGAAGCAGCCGAGCAGCACGCCGATCACCACCGCATCGAGCAGCAGATCCATTGAAAACAATTGAAGTCCCCCTTGACCCGTTGCCGGGCCCCGCTTCCCGCAGGAATATCCTACCCCATGATCGGGGCGCAGTTGCCCCGATCCAGCCAGCCGCACAATGTCCGGAGAAAAGCCGCGAGGCTTACTTCCGGGCGGCCTCGAATGGCGTGATGAGTTCGCCGGACTTCAATCTGTCCGGGAACAGGATCACCTGTTTGCCCGAGCTGCGGAACTGCTCGATGTTCTTGTCCTTGACGCCGCGGAACTGGGCCATCAGCGTCGCGGTCTCCTTGCGCTCGCCGTCCGCCGAAAACGCGATCGGACCGACGATGGTCTTGACCTCGTTCGCGTGCAGGTATTTTGCGATTGCCTTTTGATCGAGCGAGCCTACGGACTTGATGGCCTGCTCGACGAGTTGCCCCGAGGCGTAGCCGAACGGCGCCAGATAGTAGCCGAGCGGATCGATCTTGGCTTCCTTGGCGCGCGGCGTGTAGGCGTCGAAGAATTCCTTGGTGCCGTCGTAATACATGCTCTTTTCCGGCAGCCAGGTGTTGTAGTTGACGACGCCGTTGAGCAGCGAACCCAGATTCTCCATCACGGCCGCGAATTGCAGGCCGACCATGCCGCCGCCGATGATCTTGACGTTGTCGGCAATTCCGATCTCGTTGATGGCGCGCAAGATGCCGGCCGAGTCCGGCGGATAGGACGCGACATAGACGATGTCGGGCTTGGTGGCGTTGAGCGCGCGGATGATGCCGGAAAATTCCACGGTGGTCGGCGGATAGGACTGGTCGTAAACCAACGACATGTTGAGCTTCTTGGCGACATCCTTCGCGGTCACCGCCAGATTTTGGGCGAACTCCTGGTCCGCGGCCAGCAGCGCCATGGTCTTGCCGCCGGCCTTCTGGCCGAGATCGAGGAACGCCGCCGCCCAGCTGTCGGCCGGTCCCCAGGGTGCGTTGTTGAACCACATGTCGTGGCCGACCTTGCTGTTCACCTGGAACGAGAAATTTCCCATCAGCAGCATGCCGCGCTGCTTGACCAGCGGCATGATCGGTGCTGTCGGCACCGTGGCGTACGGCGCGAACAGCAGATCGACCTTGTCGACATCCAGAAGCTTGGAATAGATCGCCGGGGTTTCGGCCGCGCCCGATTTGTCGTCATAGACGATCAGTTCGACCTTGCGGCCGAGCATTCCACCCTTGGCGTTGACATCGTCCCTCCAGATCTCGATGCCGAGCTGCGACGCCTTGCCGCCGCCCGCAAGGCCGCCGGTTTGCGCCATGCTCATGCCGATCTTGATCGGCGGCTGCTGCGCGACCACGCCCGAGGTCCGTCCGACCACCGCGGCGGCGATCGTTCCGCCGAGAAATGTCCTGCGTTTCATTGATCCTCCCCAATTTCGTTTTTAATTGCTTCGTTGTCGCCCGCGTTCGGATTCTTTGCTCCGATTTGTCGCGGGCAGAAAGTTAGGACGAAAGCGCGCCCGGCCACAAGCCACAATAAGTCTCGGGTGCGGTCCCCGGCGCTTAACGTTTGTGCGGATCGCGCGTGGCGCCGCCGATTCGAATGTCAAATCCGCCCGCTAGCTCGCCGCGGCCGCCGGTTTCAGGATCGCGGACGGGTCGGCGCCGACGCGCCCGCTGATCTTGTCGACCGCGCTTTCGCGCGACAGCCGCATGTCAAAGTGGATGCTCGGCAGCCCCTTGATGGGGCACCCCGGATCGTTCGGGTTGATGTCGACCGCGAGATCGTCCGAAGAGCCGAACACGACGTCGTCGGCCAGGTGCGGATCGTCGCGCAGATAGAGCGCGGTCACCAGCTCGCGATAGCCTGATGCACCGATCAGGAAGTGAATATGGGCCGGCCGCATGCCGTGCCGCGCCTGCGCCTTGACCATGGCGCCGACCGGGCCGTCCATCGGGATCGAGTATCCGATCGGCTTGACGGTGCGCAGCACATAGACGCCGTCGGCATCCGTGGTGAACACGCCGCGATAGTCGACCGAGGCGGCGTTTTCCTGAATGTCATAGAGACCGTCGGCGCCGGTCTGCCAGATCGAAACGGTGGCGTTGGCCAGCGGTTTGCCGTTGACGTCGCTGACGCGGCCATAGAGCACGCACTCGCTGCCGGGCTTGACGGTGCCGGCGATCTGGCTGCCGGCCGGCAGGTTCGGCGTGGTCTCGCGGTAGAACGGGCCGAGCAGGCTGGTGTGCGTGCCTTCCTCGACGGCGGTGTTGTCATGCAGGCCGTTGACCAGCGCCGACAGGCCGAGCGTATCCGAAAGCAGAATGCATTCCTGCCGCGCCGGCGTACAGATCTTGCCGACCGCGGTCATGAATTCGATGCCCTTGATCCATTCCGCCGGCGTCAGGTTCACGTCGCGGGCGAAGGCGTGCAGGTGCTTCACCGCGGATGCCATCACCTCCCGCATCCGCGGGTCCGGCGTGGTCGCCATCTGGTCGAGCACCGCATCCGTAATGGTGTCCGGTGTCAGCTCCTGCATGCGTCCCTCCCTTTGACCTCACGGCTTTGGCCGCTTTGCCGGTAGCCTACCGCGCGGCGGGCACGGCGGCTAGTTCGGGATTGCCGGGATCTGGCGGTCTCGAAGTGGCGCGGATCCTGCTTTGACAGGGTGGTGCTAACCTGATCCATTTCCAGCCGCTCTGGGCCTCTGCGACGGCAGAGGCATCGAGGGGTGAATAAAGCATTCAGTACCAGCGAGGAGCCGAACCGATGAAAGAGCGGGAACTTCGAGATCTGATTGCAGATGTCAAGAACGGCCGGTTGTCGCGGCGGGCCTTTGTCCAAAAAATGATCGCTGTCGGCCTGACGGCGCCGATGGCCAGCATGATGCTGAGCCATTCCGGGGGGGCGATGGCCGCAGCTCCAGTCCCGTACAAGCCGACCAAGGCCGGCGGCGGCGGCAATCTTAGACTTTTGTATTGGCAGGCGGTGACCCTGCTCAACCCGCATTTCGCCGTCGGCACCAAGGACCAGGACGGCTCCCGGATCTTCTACGAGCCGCTGGCCGGATGGGACAATGACGGCAATCTGGTTCCGTTCCTGGCCGCCGAAATTCCGAGCAAGGAAAACGATGGCCTCGCCGAAGACGGCCTCTCGGTGGTCTGGAAATTGAAACGGGGCGTCAAATGGCATGACGGCATGCCGTTCACGGCCGACGATGTCGTGTTCAACTGGGAATATGCGCGTAACCCCGAGACCGCCGCGGTCTCGATCGCCAGCTACAAGGACATCCAGGTCGAAAAGATCGACGATTTCACGGTTCGAGTGAAATTTGCAAAGCCGACGCCGTTCTGGGCCGATGCCTTTGTCGGCACCTACGGCATGATCGTCCCGAAACATCTGTTTGCCGATTACACCGGCGGCAAGTCGCGCGACGCGCCGGCCAATTCAAAGCCGGTGGGCACCGGCCCATTCATGTTCGTCGATTTCAAGCCGGGCGACATGGTGCGCGGCAAGCTCAATCCGGACTACCACGTCGCCAACCGGCCGCATTTCGATACGATCGAAATCAAGGGCGGCGGCGACGCGGTGTCGGCGGCGCGCGCGGTGCTGCAGACCGGCGAATATGATTATGGCTGGAACATGCTGGTCGAAGACGAAATCCTGCTCAAGCTGGAAGCAGCCGGCAAGGGCAGGGTGAGCATTGTCGAGACCGGCGCGGTCGAGTTCATCATGCTCAACGCCACCGATCCCGCGGTCGAGGTCGACGGCGAGCGCGCCAGCCTGAAGACAAAACATCCGCTGTTCAGCGACCCGGCGGTGCGCCAGGCCCTCAATCTCTTGATCGATCGCGTCTCGATCGAGAGGTTCATCTACGGCCGCACCGCTACCGCCACCGCGAACTTCCTCAACGCCCCGGAACGCGTGCGGTCGAAAAACACCAAATTCGAATTCAACATCGAGAAAGCCAACGCGATCCTCGAGGCCGCCGGCTGGAAAAAGGGTGCGGACGGCGTTCGCGCCAAGGACGGCAAGTCGCTGAAGTTCGCGTACCAGACCTCGATCAATTCGCCCCGGCAGAAGACCCAGGCCATCATCAAGCAGGCCTGCCAGAAAGCGGGCATCGAGATCGAGCTGAAGTCGGTCGTGGCATCGGTGTTCTTCTCCTCCGACGCCGCCAACCCCGACACCTACCCGCATTTCTATTGCGACGCGCAGATGTACAACACCACCATGACGCAGCCGGATCCGCAGTTCTTCATGAACCAGTACACGTCGTGGCAGGCCGCGACCAAGGAGAACAAGTGGCAGGGACGCAATATCGTCCGCTGGCAAAGCAAGGAATATGACGAGGTTTTCAAACAGGCCGAACAGGAGCTCGATCCGGTGAAGCGGGCGGCGATGTTCATCAAGCTCAACGACCTGGTCGTCGGCGACAATTACATCCTGCCCGTGGTCCGTCGACCGAAGGTCCAGGCGGTGAATAGCGATCTGGTCGCGCATCCGACCGGCTGGGACAACGACCTGTACCAGATTGCGAGCTGGTACCGGGAAACGTGAGACCGGATGTGAGATCGACGATGCGAAAAAGCTGAACGAGCGGCGGCGGGACGACGATGGGAAAATACATTCTCCGGCGCCTGATCATCGCTCTTCCCAGCCTGCTCGGCATCAGCCTGGTTCTCTTTGTGCTGCTGGCGCTGGCGCCGGGAGATCCGTTCGGCGAACTCGCCACCAACAGCAATATCCCGCCCGAAGTGCGGGAGGCGTTGCGGGCGAAATTCGGGATCGACGATCCAGTCT
Organism: uncultured Alphaproteobacteria bacterium; assembly: GCA_963836765.1. GTDB lineage: Bacteria > Pseudomonadota > Alphaproteobacteria > Rhizobiales > Xanthobacteraceae > Bradyrhizobium. The sequence continues at coordinate 19,927 of CAWILG010000038.1, read as the reverse complement.
TCATTCGCTATCTGCACTGGCTGGTCGCGATGCTGCACGGCGACTGGGGTTTTTCGTTCTCCAGCCGCATCGACGTCGACAAACTGATCCTGCAGCGCGTTCCAACCACGCTGTTCGTGGTCGGCTCGTCGCAGCTCCTGGCATTGGCGGTGGCACTTCCGGTCGGCGTCTATGCCGCGATGCGGCCCTATTCGATCTTCGACCAGATCGCCAACACCTTTGCCTTTGTCGGCTTTTCGCTGCCGACGTTCTTCACCGGCCTGCTGCTGATCCTGATCTTCAGCGTCAATCTCGGCTGGCTGCCGTTCGTCTATCGCGTCGATATACCCGCCACCGGCTGGCACTGGTATTGGGAATATTTCAAGCAGGCGCATCATGCCGGTCACGGTGCTCGGCCTGTTTCAGGCCGCATCCTATACGCGCTATGTGCGCTCCGCGGTGCTCGATGTCATCCGCCTCGACTATGTCACGACCGCGCGCTCGAAGGGCATCGACGAAGGCAAGGTCGTCATCAAGCACGTGGTCCGCAACGCGCTGATCCCCGTGGTGACGCTGGTCGCGCTGCAGATGCCCGCGGTGTTCGGCGGCGCCATCGTCACCGAGCAGATCTTTCGCATCCCGGGCATCGGCTCGCTGCTGATCACATCGATCCTCGCCAACGACACGCCGGTCATCATGGCGGTGACGTTCGTGTTCGCCTGTCTCGTCGTCATCTTCAACCTCCTGGCTGATATCATCTATGGCTGGCTCGACCCACGCATCTCCTATCGCTGAAATCGCCGTCCCGCTCGAAGGACGCGCGCGGCGCATTTCGCCCGGCCTCGAGGCGTGGCGAAAATTTCGCCGCCATCGCATGGCCGTGGCGAGCGTGGTGATCCTGGCGCTGCTGGCGTCCGCCGTTTTGTTCGGGCCGCTGCTCTGGCGCCTGCCGATCAACGAGATCGATTTTACCGCGCGGCTGAGTTCGCCGTCGTGGGAGCATCCGTTCGGCACCGACGATCTCGGTCAGGATTTGCTGGCGCGCATGCTGTATGGCGGACGCATCTCGCTCGCGGTCGGCTTCGCCGCCATGATCGTGGCCATCATCGCCGGCACGCTGATCGGCGCGATCTCGGGCATTTCGCGGGGCAGCGTCGACGCCGTGCTGATGTGGATCACCGACCTGTTCCTGGCGTTGCCGCAACTGCCGCTGTTGTTGCTGGTGATCTACCTGTTCCGGGATTTCCTCAAAGCCTGGGTCGGCCCCGAAGGCGGCGTCTTCATCCTGATCGTGCTGGTGATCGGCGCGTTTCGCTGGATGCCGGTGGCGCGGCTGGTGCGCGCCCAATTCCTGTCGTTGCGCGAAAAAGAATTCGTCGAGGCGGCGCGGGCGCTCGGCGCCACCACGCCGCGGCTCGTGCTGCGGCACATCCTGCCGAATTCGCTCGGGCCGGTGATCGTGGCCGGCACCATCGACGTTGCGGCAGCGATCATCGCGGAATTGACGCTGTCGTTTCTGGGTCTTGGCTTTCCGCCGGATATTCCGACCTGGGGCCGCCTGCTGTTCGACGCCAAGGATTATCTCGACATCGCGCCGCACTGGGCGCTGTTCGCGGGGGCTGCCATTTTCCTGACCGTGCTTGCGATCAACTTCATCGGCGACGGGTTGCGCGATGCGCTCGATCCCAGGAAGGTCATGTGATGTTGCGTGATGAGCATGCAACGGGCCTCGACGAAAAGCCGGGCTTTGAGGCTCCGCTGCTGGACATCAGGGGACTGAAGACCCATTTCACCACCGATGAAGGCATCGTGCATGCGGTGGATGGTGTCGATCTCACCGTCGGGCGCGGCGAGACGGTCTGCGTCGTCGGCGAGTCCGGCTGCGGCAAGACGGTCACCGCGCTGTCGGTATTGAAACTGATCGCGATGCCGCCTGGACGCATCGCGGGCGGGCAGATCCTTTGGCAGGGCCGCGACCTCGTGCCGTTGCCGGCCGATGAGATGAACAAAATCCGCGCCCGTGAAATCGCCATCGTGTTCCAGGAGCCGATGACCTCGCTCAATCCGGTCTACACCATCGGCGACCAGATCGGCGAGGTGATCGCGCTGCACGAAGGACTGGGCCGCCGCGCCGTGCTGGAGCGAACCATCGAGATGCTGGCGCTGGTGCAGATCCCGAACCCGAGGGCTCGCGTCAACGACTATCCGCATCAGTTTTCCGGCGGCATGCGGCAGCGCGTGATGATTGCGATGGCGCTGTCGTGCCGTCCAAAGCTGCTGATCGCCGATGAGCCGACCACGGCGCTCGATGTCACGATCCAGGCGCAGATCCTCGATCTTTTGCAGGACATGAAATCCCGCTTCGGCATGTCGATCATGCTGATCACCCACGCCATGGGTGTCGTCGCCGAAGTCGCGCAGCGCGTCGTGGTGATGTATGCCGGCAAGGTGGTGGAGGAAGCCTCCGTCGAGCAGTTGTTCGCCAATCCCCGCCATCCCTATACCCAGGGCTTGATCCGCTCGATCCCGCGCCTCGATCTGGCGGCGGTCCACAAAACCCGTCTGCAGACCATCGCCGGCACCGTGCCGAAGCTGATCGATCCGCCGGCCGGCTGCCGCTTCGCGCCGCGTTGCGGCTTTGCGAGCGAGGAGTGCAGGCGCGCGCAACCGCCCTTGCGCGAGCTTGAGCCGGGCCACAAGGTTGCGTGTATCCATGCCGAACAGACGGTCGTACCATGAGTGAGCCGCTGCTCAGGGTCTGGAACCTGACCAAGCAGTTTCCAATCAAACGCGGCCTGTTCGGCGGTCAGGCCGGCAGCGTCCATGCCGTCGACGGCGTCGATTTCACCGTCGATCGCGGCGAAACCCTCGGGCTGGTCGGCGAATCCGGTTGCGGCAAATCGACCACTGGGCGCTGCGTGCTGCGCCTGATCGAACCGACCTCGGGCGAGATTCATTTTGATGGCAAGAATGTCAGGCGGCTGGAGGCCGGCGAGCTTCGCATCCTGCGGCGCGACATCCAGATCATCTTTCAGGACCCTTATGCGTCACTCAATCCGCGCATGAACGTCGGCGCGATCGTCGGCGAAGCCCTGATCATTCACCGCCTGACCAAAACCCGGCGGCAGTTCGAAGAGCGCGTGGTGAACCTGCTCGAAACCGTCGGTCTGCGCGCCGATCATATGGGGCGCTATCCGAACGAGTTCTCCGGCGGCCAGCGCCAGCGCATCGGGATTGCGCGCGCGCTCGCGGTTGAACCGAAATTGATCATTTGCGACGAGCCGGTGTCGGCGCTGGATGTGTCGATCCAGGCCCAGATCATCAACCTGCTGGAGGACCTGCAGCAGAAGTTCGGGCTGGCTTATCTCTTCATTGCGCATGACCTGTCGGTGGTCGAGCACATCAGCCGGCGCGTCGCCGTGATGTATCTCGGCCGCATCGTCGAGACAGCGGCAGCCCGGGAGTTGTATACCTCGCCCAAGCATCCCTATACCGAAGCGCTGCTGTCGGCGGTCCCGATCCCGGATCCGAAAGTCAAACGCCAGCGCATCCGCTTGCAGGGCGAGGTGCCAAGCCCCCTTGCGCCCCCGTCCGGCTGTCATTTCCACACCCGGTGCCCGATCGCGCAATTTCCGTTATGCAGCAGTGAGACGCCGGCGCTCAAGCAAAGCGCCGACGGGCATTGGGTCGCCTGCCATTTGCGGTGAAAAAGACCGGGCCTTATCCTGTCGCCGTTGGCGATGTGCCCACGGGACGGCTGCCGGGCTGAAGCCCGTCACCGCGGCCTTCTTGACATATTTTTATATTTCGCTAAATAACGAAATATGAATCTGGTATTCAAAGCGCTGGCAGACCCCACCCGCCGCCGCATACTCGAGTTGCTGCGGGAGCGGCCGATGACGGCAGGCGAGCTTGCCGCCAAGGTCACGGTCTCGAAGCCGACGTTGTCGGCGCATTTCGCGGTGTTGCGCGAGGCCGACCTGGTCGATTCCGACAAGAGCGGCACCACGATCACCTATCGACTGAAACTTTCCGTGCTCGAAGAGCCACTGCTCGAATTCGCGCGCGCGGTCGGCATCGGATCCACGAGGCCCGCCAAATCCATCGCGAGGGGCAAACATGCTTGACCGCAGGGCGAAGCTGATCGTTCTGGCTTTTGTCATGCTGATGCTCGCCAGCGCGATCTGGCTCGTTGGTTACACGGCGCGCTGGTCGGCGATCCCGTTTTTTCTGCCGGGCTGCGTGATGTTTGTCGTCGGGCTATGGCAGTGGCGCATGGCGCGCGCGGAAGGCGATCTCTCGGCCTGGACGAGATGGGGCGGGTTTCTCGCGATGTCCTATGCGGCGATTTGCGCCGGGTTCCAGTTGATGCTGGTGCTGAAGGTTTTGAAGCTGACGGCTTTACCTCCTTCGTCCTTTGCGCGCGTGTTCGTCGCCGTTTTTGGCGTACAGCTGCTGGTGCTCGGAAACTGGATGGCGAAACTGCCGCCGCTCAGGGCGTGGCGGCCGGCCAGCCTTGCGCTCGACGCGGCGGGCGAAGCGGCGATGTTGCGGTTCGGCGGCTGGCTTCTGGTCGCTTATGCACTGATCGTCATCGCCAGCGCGCTGCTCGTCCCGGCGTCCCTGATCGCGCCCCTGATCGGTTCGATGTCGTTCGCATCGCTGATCGTTGTTCTCATCAGGCGTCGGCAGCTGCACAAAACATTGCTCCCGAGCTAGCTGCGCCGCAGCGGTTCGCCGCGCAACCCTATCAGGCGGCGCGCCGGGTCTCAGACCGATTTGACCTCGCCGCCATCCATCCGCAGCACTGAGCCCGTCATCCAGCGGGCGCCCGGCGATACCAGAAAGGCCATCAGTTCGGCGATCTCCTCCGGCTCGCCATAGCGCGCGATGCCGGCTTCCTGCGGGAATTTCGCGGTCGCCTCCTCCACGGTCATGTTGTGCAGAGGTGCCCAATGCGCGAGGTAGGAACGGCGGCGGCCGGTCATGACCGGGCCGGGCAGAACACTGTTGACCTGAACCCCGTCGGTGATGCCGCGGTCCGAAAACGCCTTGGCGAGGGCGACTATCGCGGCGTTGATCGTGCCCACGGCCGCGTAGGGCGCCTTGGGGAACAGCGCGGAATTCCCCGACATCAACACCACCGAGCCTTTGGCCTCCTTCAACGCCGGCCATGCCGCGATCGTCAGCCTCCGGGCGCCGTGCAGTTTGAGGGCAAGTGCGCCGTCCCATTGCGCGTCGGTCATCTCGAACAGATCGATCTGCGGCACCGCGCCGGCGATGTTGAGCAGTGCGTCGATCCGGCCGAATTTCTTGAGCGTCTGATCGACCAAATTTTTGGCCGCCGATGTCTCGGCAAGATCGATATCGATGACGAGCGGTTCGGCGCCGGCCGCCTTCACCGCCTCCGCCGTCTTGTCGAGATTGGGGCGGTCGCGCGCGGCAAGCACGATCGAGGAAAAATCCCGGGCGAGCCGGATGGCGGTGGAACGGCCGATGCCCTGGCTCGCGCCGGTGACGATCGCGACTGATTTCGACATGTGACGTCTCCCGCTGTTAGATATGGACGGCGAGGAATTCGCGGATCGCCGCGGCGATCTCGGTGGCATGCGTTTCCAGCGCGAAATGGCCGGTGTCGAAGAAGCGGACGACCGTGCCGGGAATGTCGCGCTTGAACGCTTCGGCGCCCGGCGGCAGGAAGAACGGATCGTTCTTGCCCCACACCGCCAGGAATGGCGGCTTGTGCGTGCGGAAGTAGTTCTGGAACGCCGGGTAGAGCGCAATGTTGCTCTTGTAGTCGCCAAACAAATCCAGCTGGATCTCGTCGGCGCCGGGGCGCGCCAGATAGAAATTGTCCAGCGACAGGCCGTCCGGAGAGACCGTCGCTTCGTCAGTCACGCCGTGGGTATATTGCCAGCGCGTCGTTTCGGGCGCGAGGAAGGCGCGGAGCGCATCGCGATTGGCCTGCGACGGCTCCTTCCAATAGGCGCGAATTGGATTCCAGCCCTCGCTCAGACCCTCTTCATAGGCGTTGCCATTCTGTGAGATGATCGCGGTGATGCGGTCGGGGTGTTTTGCGGCGATCCGGAGACCGGTCGGCGCGCCATAGTCGAAGACATAGATCGCAAAGCGCTTGAGGCCGATCACTTCGGTAAAGCGATCGATGACACCGGCGATGTGGTCGAATGTGTAAGCAAAGTTGTTGCGCGCCGGCATGTCCGATTGGCCAAAACCCGGCAGGTCGGGTGCGATGATGCGGAAGCGATCGGCGAGAAGCGGGATGAGATCGCGAAACATGTGGCCCGCACTTGGGAAGCCATGAAGCAACAGCAGCGCCGGTGCGTCCGCAGCCCCGGCCTCGCGATAAAAGATCTTCAGGCCGTCCACATCGGCGGAACGGTATTTGATTGCAGTCATCGGGGTTCTCCTGGGTTTGTAACCATATTGAAGGGCAAAGAAGTTTGTTGGCTGTGGTGTGCCGTCTGCGCAGAATTGCGGTGTGGCTATCTCACCGGCACCGGCGTGCGGACCGCTGTTGCGGCGCGCATGGCCTCACGGATGATGTCCACGACGGCGCCGGGGGCCGTGACGATCGGCGTATGATCGACCGCGTGTGAACGCACCTCGGCCTTCATCCGTTCCGCCATGAATCGCTGGGTGTCGGGGGTGATCATGCGATCCTGCTCGGCCACCAGGAACCAGCTCGGACGGTCCTTCCAGAGCGGCCGGCCCACCGCGACGCCGATACAGGCCGCTGCGATCGGCCGTTGAACGGCGGCCAGCAACGCCTGTTCTTCGGCGGAAGCATGCTGAGCGAACGCCTCGGCAAAGGCGTGTTCGGGAAGCCAGATCAGGCCGTGTTTGTCGGGCGCCAGCAAGGGCGCCTGCGGATGCGGCGGGGCGCGATAGAAAACTTCGGCGACCGTCTCGCCTTCGTCGGGGGCGAGTGCTGCGACATAGACCAGCGACCTGACTTTCTCGTTGCGGGTCGCGGCAATCACCGCGCCTGCATAGGCGTGGCCGACCAGCACGGCCGGGCCTTCGATCCGCTCCAGCGTCCGCTCGAGCGCCGCCACATCATCCGGCAGCGAAGTCAGTGGCAGCGGTGCTGCGAAGACCCTGATGCCTTCAGCCCGCAAAGGGCCGATCACCTTGCTCCAGCTCGATCCATCGGCCCAGGCGCCATGGACGAGCACCACGCTCACATCATTGAGAGACATTTCTCACTCCTCATAAATAACCTGATTAATAACAATAAAGAGGTTACTTTAAGCAAGAATAACTTGTCAATAGGTCTCAGAGGGGTTATTTTGTGACTGAAACATGACGGGGGGCGGATAGATGACCAAGGTTCCGCACCGGGAGATCGCTCACATGGCTCCCCGCCACCCGCCCGCGATGTTCGTTGCCGACGCGGCCGCTCTGGATTTCCTGAATTCGGTCGCCACTCCGGTGGACACGGAAGTCGACTGGATCGACGATGGTGATGGCTTGTTGGACTGGCTGGCGCAGGGGCAACTTGCGCCCGCCGAAACGCTCGAAGCCCTGCGGGCGCGGGCGATGCCTGGCGAGTTCGACAACGTCGCGGCTCAGGCGCGAAGCCTGCGCGAATGGTTCAGAGGGTTTGTCCGGCAACGCAAGGGGCGGCCACTCAATTCAGCAGACCTGAGCGAGCTGGAGCCGCTGAACCGGTTGCTCGAACGCGATGAAGGGTTCGGGCGAATCGTGGTCCATCACCAGGGCCATGGTTCCGGTCTGGAGCTTCAAGCGATGCGCCGATGGCGATCACCGGATGCGCTGCTGCTGCCGATCGGGGAGGCGCTGGCGAAATTCGTTTGCGAGGAAGATTTTTCAAACGTGAAGGCGTGTGAGGGGCCGGCCTGCACGCTGATGTTCGCCGATCACACGCGCGGCCGTGCGCGCCGATGGTGCAGCATGGCGATCTGCGGCAACCGCGCCAAACAGGCGGCTCACCGACATCGGCTCAAGATGCAGCAATGAAGCCGGTGGACGCAGGTCCGGGGTCCGCTTCTGCGCCGTCAATCCGATGAATGCGCGTCGGCCAGATCTCTCGCCAGTTCCAAACCTTGCTTGCGACCCTCCGCGATGCCCTGCGCGATCGCCCTCGCAATGATCTCGGCTTCATCGCAGGAGAGCCGCCTGAGCGGCGGCGTCCACGAGCGCTCGATTTGACGGGCGCGCATCAGGTCTCTGTCGGTAACAGCGAGCGGTTTAAGGGGCATGCGATTGCTCCACCACAAACCAGAGGATCAAACAGGCCGTCGTTGGCAAATCAAACTGACCCGCTCGGTGTATGCAATCTGAAACCTTTCGGAGGTGACCGCAAGGGACCAGCCATGCTCTCGGAAGCCGGATGCCGCCCGACATGGGTGCCCGCAAGGCATAGCTCTTGGCGACGCGGCTCGATCAGGGAGACGTCCACGAACGTCTTTGGATTCCGGGTTCACACTTTGTGACACAAGCGTGGAATTGGATCGGCCGCCCATGATGCGCTGCATCATGGGCCTATCAGCAGGTCGGGATCGCGCGCTCGCAAACTCCGGGTGGAGCTTTACTTGTATCGCTATGCGCCCCGTCAAGCCGAGGCTATAGTCCGTCGGGAACATCGAGATAATCCGACGTCAAAGAAACGTCGGCAAGTTTGGGAGTGAATCAAGAACGCTTAGGGAGGAAATCAGATGTCGCTGACCCGTCGTCAAGCGCTGGCGTCCGCTGCCGCCGCGATTGCAACCACCGTTGCCAAGCCCGCGATTGCTGCCAAGGAGCCGATCCTGATCGGTTATCTACCGGCCCTCACCGGTCCCTCATCCTCCACCGGGATCGGGATCAATCGCGGAGTCGAACTCGCCGTGCGGGAGATCAACGCGGCCGGTGGCATCGACGGGCGGCAGGTCGAACTGATCGTCCGCGACACCCAAAGCGAACCGACCAAGGCCGTGAACGGAGCCGCCGAGCTCATCCACGCCCACAAGGTGAGCGTCGTCCTCGGCCCGGTCAATTCCGGCGAGTCGCTCGCGGTCGTGCCGCTGCTTGCGCGAGCGAACACGCCGCAGATCCATCCATGCTGGGTCGACAGCCTGACCGATCCGAAAAAATATCCGATGTGTTTCCGTAATGCACCCACCAACCAGCAGATCGGCGCCGCCGCGAACCGCTACGTGGTGGACGTGCTCAAGTGCAAGAAGGTGGCGGTGATCAGCGACACCACCGGCTACGGCACCGCCTCGGTCAACGCCTATGTGCCGATGCTCAAGGCCAAGAACGCGGAAATCGTCTACCAGGGCAACATCGACGCCGCCAATCCGGATCTTACAGCCGAAATCCTGCGCATGCGTTCTGCAGGCGCGGAGGCCATCATGCCCTGGAGCGTCAATCCCGGCTTCCTGTCGCGTATCATCAATACGCGCGGGCAGATGCAATGGGATGTGCCGATCGTGGGCCAGACCACGCTCGGTTCCGGCCAGACCCGCGCCCTGCTGGAAAAGCCGGAATACTGGGCCAAGGTCTATCCCAACAATTTCCGTCCGGTTTGCTACAGCCCGGACGGCAAGCTCACCGATCGCACCACCGCCTTCCTTGCCCGTCTGAACACCGCCAAGATCGAGACGAGCGACACGCTGCTGTGGTGGGTCGCGGTCGGCTATGACTCACCGTACATGATCGCGGAAGCGATCAAGAATGTCGGCACCGAACCGGAACAGGTCGTCGGCTATCTCAACAAGCTCAAGGAGTATCCTGGCGTCTACGGCGACATCTCCTTTACGTCCGAGCGACACGATGGTTACCCGGACGAGGAAGTCATTATGGTCGAGGCCAATTCGCTCAAGAACGGCGCGTTCAAGCTGGCGCCGGGTTACAGCGCCTAGGCCGACGCCAGTCGATCTTCCTGCATCGCTTCCGCGATCTTCTCGGCTGCCATCAAGGTCGGGAAATTGGTGTTGGCGCATGGTACCACCGGGAAGATCGAGGCGTCGACGACGCGCAGACCCTGGATGCCCTTGACGCGGCCTTGGGTATCGACGACCGCCATCGGATCGTCGGCCCGGCCCATGCGGCATGAGCACGACGCGTGCCAGACGCCGATCGCCGCCTTGCGCACGAAGGCTTCCAGCGCGTCGTCGTCGTTCATCACCTGGTCGAAGGTGAATCCCTCGACGACGAAGGTGTCGATCATGTAGTGGCGCAGCGCCGCCGGCCCGTCCATCAAGGCGGCGGCAATCGAGGTGAGGATCTTGTTCTTGGCATTGACCACGCCGATCTTGCGCACGCGGTCGGTATATGAAGCCGGGAATGGCTTGTCGGTCACCGCCTTGAGCGGCGCGCTCATCTGCAAGCCCGCCATCTTGCGGAAGCCGCTCATCAGGCGGTCGAGATCGCGCCGGTCGGACAACAGGTTGAATTCGACGATCGGCTCTGCTGCGGAATTGCGCGAGGCGAGCTTGACCTGCCCGGTCTCGGAATAGGTCTTGTTGACGAAGGTCAAGAGCGAGCCGATCTGCTCGCCGACCGCGTGCCAGGCCGATTTGGTCAGGGCTGCGACGAACATGTCGCCGCTGGGCACGCCTGATAACCCGGAGGAGTAGCGCAGCCCCATCTGGATGTGTCGCCGCGTGTGATCGTTCATGCGCGCGCCGCGGCGCACGAAGCACGACAGAGAGATCGAGGGATGATCCATCAACCCTTGACCGACGCCTTGTAAGCCCATCCGCACGGGAATGCCCATGTCTCTCAGGTGTCCTACCGGGCCGATGCCGGCGCGCAGCAGATGCGCGGGCGAATGGATCGCGCCGCAGGACAGCACGACCTCGCGGCCGCGAAATTCCTGCTCTTGTCCATCGACCAGTGCCTTCACGCCGACGCAGCGGGTGCCCTCGAACAACAGCTCCTTCACTTGCGTATTGGTCGAGATCGACAAATTGGTGCGCTTGCGTGTCTCGCGATCGAGATAGCCCATCGCGGCCGAGACGCGCTGCTCGGCCTGATTGGAATGCGTGATCGGGAAATAGCCTTCAACGAATTCGCCGTTCTGGTCGGGCAGGAAATCATAGCCGGCGAGCTTGCAGGCCTCGGCCACAGCTTGCGAATGTCCGGTCCAGTGCTCCCGCGGGATGCGGCGGACGGGGATACGGCCGTCGTTACCGTGGAACGGCCCGTCGAAGTCGAGGTCGTGCTCGACCTTCCTGAAATAGGGCAGTACGTCGTTCCAGCTCCAGCCGGCGGCGCCGCGCGCCTCCCATTCATCGTAGTCGGTCGGCGCGCCGCGATTGGCCAACTGGCCGTTGATCGAAGAGCCGCCGCCCAGCACGCGCGCCTGCTCATATTTGCGTAAAGGCGGGCGCACTTCGGGATTGTTGTGGCTGACGATCTGGGTCGTGACCTTGAGCTCGGTCCAGTGGAAGCGCGGATCAAAATAGGCCAGGCCCGAATAGCTGTCCCGAATCTCGGCCGGCTCGTTGCCGGGCGGCGTGTCCTGTCCCGCCTCGCAGAGCAGGATCTTGCGGGCGCTGCTGCCGGAGAGCCTGTGGGCAAGGACCGATCCGGCGGAGCCCCCGCCTACAATGATGTAGTCATACACGTTTGGCGTTTCCCTTTGTTCTTATCCTGCGAAGCTAGCGCAGTTCGGCCTATGGGTCACGTCAGTCGATTCCGCGCGGATCGCTGAAGATCCCTTTATGATGACGGGATTTCGCCCACTCGCTCAACGAGATGCGCACGCGAGGGTGCAGGGTCGAACCGATCGGCGAAATATTGGGTTTCGTTGGCGACCCGTCCATCGCGGAATTCCATGACGCTCACCGTGTAAGAGGGTATGCCGTCATAGCTCAGTACGAATTCAGTGACCCAGAGATCGCCGCTTCCGATCATTCGCCGCACCGTAAAACGCTTCTTGTTTGGCTGGACGCGCCGGCTCTCCTGAATGTTGTGCCGGCCGCGGATCCGCTCGCCCGATTGCGGATAATCAAGCACGGCATCGTCGTGGTAGATTTCGTGTTCGACCTCGAAATCGCTGGCGTCGGAAGCATCCCAATGCCGCTGCAGCGCCGCCCGTATGATTCGATCATTCATTTTGCTCTCCCAGCTACGCGTCCCCCCGCGTGCGGCTCGCGGTCGACGTCACAAATCAATCACGACGTCGCCCACGGGTTGCGCGCAGCAGATCAGCAGATTGCCGTCCGCCGGTGCGTCGATCGGATCGGGGCGGTAGCCGATCTTGCGTGCCACAAGCCCGGTCTCGCAGGTGTGGCAGACCCCTGTTCGACACGCCCACCGCACCGGCACGTCACAAGCCTCGGCCAGCTCGAGCAGGCTGTGAAACGTTGGCCCCCACCGCACATTGAGACCGGAGCGTGCGAACGAAACCAGCGCTCCCGAGCCGCCAAGCCCTGCCGGCACATGCGGCGGCCGGCGCGACGAAGCAGCAATGCCTGGCGTATTGGATGGACCGGCGCCGAACGTCTCGGTGTGGATGTGATCCCGCGCGACGCCACGGACGGCAAGGCCGGCAGTCAGCCCGCTCATGAAACTCGACGGTCCGCAGATATAGAAATTGGCATCGAGCGGCAAATTACGTTCCTGAAGCACCTGCATAGTGAGGCGCCCAGCAGAGTCGAAATCAACACTGGGCCGATCCTCGGGATCTGGCGAGCTGTAGCAAACGTAGCTGTGGTGATGGACCAGCGCTTCGAGCAGTCCACGGGTCTCCTCGGCAAAGGGATGTTCGCGGCCGTTACGGGTTCCGTACAGCCACCAGATTTCCCTCGTCGATGCCTCAGCAGCCAGCGCGTGAAGCATGGCGAGCACCGGCGTCACTCCGATCCCGGCACTCAACAACACGACAGGCGTGTCGCCCGGCCGAAGTGTGAAACTGCCGCGCGCGGCACTTGCCTGCACGATATCGCCAACCCAGAGCTCGTCACTGACATAGGCGCCGGCCGCGCCATGGGCGTCCCGCTTGATGCTCACGCGATAGTGCACGGCGTTCGGCTCCCCCGACAGCGAATAGCTGCGCATCAGCGCAGGCTCCGATGCCGGCCCGAGCCGCAGCACGACGAATTGCCCGGGCAGAGCGGCGGCGATGGGGTGCCCATCCGCAGGCTCGAGCAGCAGCGAAGTCACATTGGTGGTCTCGCGCGCCTTACGCGAGACGCGAAGCGGGCGGAATCCACGCCACGCCGGAGGCGGGCCGGACGCTGCAGTCAGCCCGGCGTTTCCTGTCGTCGCGCCGCCGCTACGCTCCTGGGTGAGCAACGCCTCGAGAGATCTACGCCAGCCGACGCTCAGCGTCGGGATGCGCAACGCGCGCTCCAGCTCATCGCGGGAGTGACCTGGCATGTAAAGCAACGCATCGATCTCGGACACGCTCATGCGCTCCGGCGCGGAGCCGACCTGCGTGATCTCGTCGCCGGCCTCCACTTCTCCTTCCTCGAGCACACGGAAATAGAAGCCAGATCTTCCGTGCTTGACCACCAGGGCTGGCATTTCCGGCTCGTTCATACGGATGCCCAGTCGGTAACAGGTAACACGCGGCTGCGTCACCTCGAACAAGGCGCCGCCGATCCGGTAACGGTCTCCGATACACACCTCGGTATCTGACAGGCCATCGACCGTGAAATTCTCGCCGAACTGCCCGTAGATGAAGTCGCTTCGTCCCAGATGGTTCTGCCAGTACCGGTAAGAATCCATTTGATAGACAAATACGGCTCGGCGTTCGCCGCCGTGGCCGTTTAGATCCCCTTGTCCGTCGCCGTCTATGTTGAGCCGGCGCACCATGCGCGGACCCTCGACCGGCGCCTTCCAGATGCCGGTATGGACCGTCTTGCCTTGCCAGGTGACGTCCTGCGGCAGGCCGACATTAACTGAAAGCAAGCGTCCCATCACGTTTCCCAAAGATGATCACTGCAATCCGGAGCGGAACCCAGCAACACTCCGCTGGCCGTCAGCTCTGGCGAGAGAACCATGGCTGCGTCCTTATTGTGAGCCGCTCTCTCGGCAGACTGCTGATGTCAGGTGCACGTTTCCATTCGCCTTCGGAAGAAACGGGTCATATCAATGTATGAGTGGCGAGCTGCCCATTCTGCGGTTATGTCGCAGATGCGCAAGCATATTTTGGGTTCCATGCCTTCAAGGAGACGGCCATGGTAGTCTTACTTTGACAGTCTCGCTTTCCGTCGTGAACAGCAGCGGACAAGAGCTCAGCAGGACAAACGACATGCCAAATGCAATCAGCCGCCAGCCGATGGTGAAGGCAAAAGCTGGATCAGGAAGCGGACGCTGATCGTTCTTGTCGTGCTGGTGGCCATCCTCCTTCTCCTCATCGTGCAGTTTGGTCCGTCGGCGATCTTCGGGTGAGTAGCGGCCGACTGTTGTCATGCGCGCGCGGGGATGAGCTAAGGCGCAAGCGGAATCCACTCACCAGCATCTGCAGCGGCCATGGGCTAGAGGGCCGACATCGAGAGGACTGCTGCTATCGAGAGGACCGCGCAATCATCACTTTGGGAGAGGCACCGTGATCGATATACTGTTCAAGGAAGTGGGGTGGACCGACATCGCGCTCACCCTCGAGATGCCGCGATCTTGCGCTTGGGACTGCCATGAGCAACCGAATCCTCGTTTTCTACGGCTCCTATCGTTCTGACCGGATGGGTATCCGCCTCGCCGAATTCGTGGTTGAGCGGTTGCGGCGCCGGGGCGAGGCCGTCGAGCTGATCGACGCCAAGGCGGTCAACCTTCCGATGCTCGACAGAATGTATAAGGAATACGCGCCGGGGCAGGCTCCCGAGCAGCTGCAGCGGCTGGCCGGCAAGATCCGCGATGCCGATGGCTTCGTATTCGTCACCGGCGAATATAACTGGGGTATCCAGCCCGGATTGAAGAACCTGACGGATCATTTTCTGGAGGAATGGTTCTGGCGCCCTGCCGCGATCGCGAGCTATTCGGCAGGACGTCTTTCCGGCGCACGGGCCGCGACCGCCTGGCACGGCACGCTCTCGGAGATGGGGATGGTGGTGGTTTCAAGCACGATTGCCGTTGGTCCCATTGGACACACGCTTACGGCTGATGGCGCCCCGGCGGGCGACGGCGGCAAGGCCCTCGAAGCGGCGTTTCCGCGCTTTGCCGACGATCTGATGTGGTGGGTGGAAGCGGCAAAGACGCAGCGACAACGCAAGCCGCCGCCGTATTGATCGCTGTCGCGAGCGGCGCTGAGAGCGCAGCGCTCCCGCCAGGTCCTCTCGCGCCCGACACGCCGCAACCCAGCGACAACCAGATGCGCGCGAGAAGATTGCGGCGGGCTCCATTGACGCCGTCGAGCGGCGACACGACATATCCTGTATTGTCGATCCAGGTCACTGCTCAGGAACAAGATATGGACGCACCGCCAAACATCGATTCCGTCACCACGCATTCCGACGGCGACGTCGTGCGCTGGCTGACAAACGACACGCGCGATCAGCGCTTCATCGACAACATTTTCGCCGAACTGTGTCTGCGGCTCCAGCGCGCCGGCATTCCGGTCAAGCGCGCGACGCTGCATATCCTGATCCATCATCCGCAGTGGCTTGGCGCCCGGATCATGTGGGCCGACGGGATGCGTGAGGCCGAACTGACGAGAGTAGACTACGATGTCAGGGAGCGATCCGAATACATCGATAGTCCCGCCAACGAAATCCATGACGGAGCTACCGAGGTGCGCGAGAATCTCGAACGCGATCCGTCGCTGGGCCGCAAGCACGCCGTCTATGACGGGATGCGGGCGAGGGGTCTGACCGACTATGTGGCGTGGCCGCTGTACCATACCCTCGGCAAGCGGCATATCGTGACCTTTGCAACCGACCGGCCAGGGGGGTTCGACGCCGCGCATATCGCCGGCCTGTTGAAGCTGTTGCCGGCTCTGGCGCTGGTCAGCGAAATCCGCATCAAGAACCGGCTGGCGCGAACGCTGCTCGAAACCTATGTCGGCTCGCATGCCAGCGAGCTCATTCTGGCCGGCGCCACCAGGCGCGGAAGCGGGACCACGGTACGCGCCGCCATCATGATCTGCGATCTGCGCGATTTCACCCGCATCTCCGACAACTGGCCGCGCGATGACGTCATCGATCTCCTGAACGGCTATTTCGACGCGATGTCGGAGCCGGTAGCGCGACATGGCGGGGAAATACTGAAATTCATCGGTGACGGCATGCTCGCCATTTTCCCGCTCAGCCAGCCGGGGGCCTGCGCAAATCTGTTGCATGCGGTGGCCGAAGCCCGTCGGGCCATGGTTGCCCTGAACGAAAGGAACGGTGAAACCGGTCGTGCGCCGCTCAATTACGGCATCGGCATCCACGTCGGAGACGTCATGTACGGCAATATCGGGTCGCGCACCCGGCTCGACTTCACCGTCATCGGTCCGGCGGTCAACATGGCGTCGCGTCTCGAAACCCTCACCAAACAATTGGGCAGACCGGTGCTGCTGTCGCGCGCGTTCGCCGACTTCGTCGAAAGCGATTTCGATCTCGAACGTGTCGGCGAATATCCGGTGCGCGGCTTCAACGAACCCATCGAGCTGTTCGCGTATCATGGCTGAATGCCGATCTGTCGCCAGGTGAAGAGCTTTCCGAGCCGCAGCTCGCGCCAACAGTCCGCCTTCGCCCATTGGGCTTCGGCGCGGCAGCCTTCGCGCGCGAAGGCTGGTGGGCCCGGCAGGACTCGAACCTGCAACCAGACCGTTATGAGCGGCCGGCTCTAACCATTGAGCTACAGGCCCCGCAGCAGGCGGCCGCGGGACGCGGCCGGCAACGGTGCGGGCATCGTTTACAGGGTGACCGGCCATCCCGCAATGCCGCGTTCAATCCACCGAAACGCCGGCGAATTCGACCACTTTGCGCCATTTCTCGGTCTCGTCGGCGACGAGCTTGCCGAATTCGGCCGGGGTCATCGGCTTGGGAATGCCGCCGACCTCGGCCAGCCGCGCCACCATTTTGGGGTCGTTGAGCGCCTCGCCGATGGCCTTGTTGAGGAGGTCGACGATCTCGGGCGGCGTGCCCTTGGGCGCCGAGATGCCGTAGAAGCCGACCGATTCGAATCCCGGCACGGTCTCGGCGATGGCTGGAATTTCGGGCACCGTAGCCCAGCGTTTTGGCGAGGTGACGCCGAGCGCGCGCACGCTGCCGCCACGCGACTGCTCCAGCGCCGAGGGCAGATTGTCGAAGATCAGTTGCACCTTGTTGGAGATGATGTCGGGAAACGCGATCGCCGATCCCCGGTAGGGCACGTGCACCATGTCGCATTTGGTCATCGCCTTGAACAGTTCGGCCGACATGTGCACCGAGGTGCCGTTGCCCGAGGAGGCGTACGAGATTTTGCCGGGATTGGCCTTGCAGTAGTCGATGAATTCCTGGACGGTCTTCACCGGCATCGCGTTCGACACCACCAGCATGTTGGTGAGTTGCATGATGCTGGCGACCGGCACGGTGTCGCGGATGAAATCGAACGGCAGTTTCTTGTAGAGCGAGGTCGAGATCGCATTGTTGGGCGCGACGAACAGCAGCGTGTAGCCGTCGGCCGGCGAACTGATCGCAGCCGCGGCGGCGATATTGCCGCCGGAGCCGGCGCGGTTCTCGACCACGAATTGCTGGCCAAAACGCTCCGACAGCCACTGGCTCATGATGCGCGCGACGATATCGACCGGGCCGCCGGCGGCAAAGCCGATCAGCCAGCGCACCGGATGGTTGGGATAATCGGCGGCGGAGGAGGGGGCGACGCCGGCCCCGAGGCTCAAAAGGCAAACCAGACCAAACAAAGTTTTACGCAAAAATTGCAGCATTATGCTTCCCGTCATTTTCTTGTTACCGTTGCCCGCATGCTTTCATAAAACATCGCGATTGCCTACAACTCTCCCGCGCGTCGAATAATCACATCGCGCCAGACGACACTTGAGGTCGAAAATGAAACTCGTTCATATGGCGTGTGCCGCAGCGCTGCTGCTGGCGGGGAGCGCTGTGGCGCAAGACGGAGGCAAGACCATTACAAACAAGACCATTACAAAAACAACCATCAGCCTGGGAACCGCGACGCCGGGCGGCGGCTTTCCGCTCTACGGCAATAACTTCGCTGAGATCATGAACGCGGCCGATCCGGCGCTGTCGATCGAGCCGCGCAACACCAAGGGCTCCAACGAGAACATTCCGCTGCTGGAAGCAGGCCAACTCGATATCGCGCTGGTGGCGGGCGAGCCTTCCTACGAGGCCTTCATGGGCATCGGGCGGCCGGCGACCAAACTCAAGATACTGACCGCGATGTATTCCAGCCCGGGCATGTTCGTGGTGCGCGCCGACAGCCCCTACAAGACGATCCACGATCTGGTCGGCCAGCCGGTCGCGTTCGGCGCCAAGGGTTCGGGCCTGCCGATCCTGTCGCGCTACATGCTCGACGGCATCGGGCTGAAGCAGGACGAGGATTTCAAGTCGATCTATCTCGACCGCGCCGGCGACGGCCCGGCGATGGTGCAGGACGGCCGCGCCGCAGCCCTGTGGGGCGCCGGCATCGGCTGGCCCGGTTTTGCGACCATGGCGGCGAGCCCCGGCGGCGCGCGATTCATCGCCCCCGATGCTGAGGAGATTGCACGCATTCGCGCCAAGCACACTTTTCTCAAGCCGCTGACGATTCCCGCGGGCAGCTATCCGAACCAGACGGCCGCGATCGCGTCGGTCGGCTCCTGGAGTTTTGTCCTCGCCCGCGAAACCCTGCCGGATGACGTAGCCTACCGGCTGGCGAAGACGCTGCACGGCGCCGAAGCGACCCTCTGCAAGAAATTGCCGCAGGCCTGCGAGACCACGGCGGCGAACACAGTCGCGGCCGCGCCGAATGTCGAACTGATCCATCCCGGCGTCCTGAAATATTTCCGCGAGATCGGCGTGGTGAAGTAGGGCGCAACTCGCACTACTCGTCGTCCCGGCCCATATGCGCAATTGCGCATCAGGAACCGGGACCCATAATCACCGATGCTGATCGTGTGAACAGTTGGAGCAACAGCGCGCCGCAACAACGAACGCCTGTGGTTATGGGTCCCGGCGTTCGCCCTAGGGCATGCACACATCTGGTGCGGCGGATTCACTCGGGGTCCAGAAATGGGATTCCAGAATCAGGAATTCATGTGATTTCTATTGCGACACTTCGGCTTTTGGCAGGGGTGTCGACATGCTGGCGCAAATTGACTGGTCATTGGGTCGGTTCGGGGATCGTCGTCTCGATAAAGGGGGGCGGCGCTCGTCGAACGCATGGTTGCGAGCAGGGATGTCTGCCTGCGGCGGCTGGCAAGAGGCATCCGCGCCCGGGAAGTGCAGTTCCACCGCTTCCTTGGCAATGCCAAGGTGACGACCGAGCGCGTGATCGAAAGCTGGAGCGAGGGCACGGTAGCCGCAGCTGAAGGCCGCCATGTACTAGCGATCCAGGACACCAGCGAAATCAATTTTGCCACGACTGCAAAACGCCGGCGCGGGCTCGGGGAGATCGGTCATGGCAACGGCCGCGGGGTGCTGCTGCACCCGATGCTGGCGGTGGACGCCGAGAGCGGTAGCTGTCTTGGTTTGTTGAGCGGTCAGGTGTGGACCCGCAAGGGCCGCCGTACCGTCTCGCACGACCTGCGCGATTTGTCGGACAAGGAATCGCAGCGCTGGATCGCCACGGCGCTGGCGACCAAACCGCTGCTGGCCAAGGCCGCCATGGTGACTGCGCTGGGCGACCGCGAGAGCGATATCTTCGCCCTTTATGCCAGCGCGGCCGAGCAGCACTTCCATGTGATCGCCCGCAGCATGCATGAGCGCAAGCTCGCGGACGGGACCGGCCTGTATGCGGCCAGCGAAGCCATGGCGGTCGTGGAGCAGCGCGCCATCGTGCTGCCGGCGCGCGCGCAGCGGCCCGAACGCGTCGTGCCTCTCGAACTTCGCTT
>CAWILG010000037.1:0-23155 GCA_963836765.1 uncultured Alphaproteobacteria bacterium | reverse complement strand
GATCCAGGCGGTGCCGGTATGTCACCCTCGGGCGCCGGACAGCGCGGCCGAACCGGCGCGTCGACACATTGATCAGCATCAGGTTCATCGCCCAGCGACCGAGCCAGTCCTCCTGCGCCGCCGTTTCCCAGCTCGGGATCGTGACCTCGCGGCCATCCAAGCCCCGGACCCGCGGGCGCTCGACTTCGATCTTGCCACCGTGGAAGCCGATCCGGCCTCGGGTTCGCCCCCAACCGTCGCCCGCCGCGCCGCGTCGCGACCATGGCGCGGCCCGCAGGCCGCCGTGACATCCGCCTCCATCATCGTCTCGAGCGCCTCGATCCCTGCCGCAAGGCAGAACCGATCGAAGCTTGCCCGCACTTCTGCAACGCTTCGTCCACAGCCCGGGTCGCCGGCGAACCAGCCGGTGTGGTATCTCTCGTCATGGCGTTGCTCTCCTTTGTGGAATCAGCACCCCGAGCCTACCGGCTCAAGGTGGGCAACGCCGACCTCTTCAGAAATTCAACAGAACCCGGGACATCCCCGAGGTGATTAGCTCAGGGCATTATGCCCTAACATGCCCCACCTCTAGAGCAGATTTTGATCAGGCACGATCATAGCCAGCGGCGGCGAAGAAATTCAGACATTCTTGAGCGGTGAAGGCGGTAAGGGCAACGGCGATGGCGTGGACCAAGGCCTCGATTGATCTGGCAGCCGCCTTGCGAAGGGCGGCCTTGAGCTTGGCGAAGGCCATTTCGATCGGATTGAGGTCGGGCGAATAGGGCGGCAGGTAGAGGAGCCTGGCGCCTGCCGCCACGATTGCGCTGGTGATTTCGTCCCGCTTGTGTGCCGCGAGATTGTCCATCACGACGATGTCGCCCGGCTTGAGCGTCGGCACGAGGACCTGCGTTACGTAAGCCTCGAACGCCGGCCCATCCATGGGACCGTCGAGGACCATCGGCGCAGTCATGCCGGTCGCCCTGAGCGCGCCGACGAAGGTCATCGTCTTCCAATGGCCATGCGGGAGCGCTGCGACACAGCGCTGACCGCAAGGCGAGCGGCCATAGAGCCGGGCCATCTTGGTCGAGGCTCCCGTCTCGTCGATGAAGACCAGCCGGTGGATGTCGATCTCAGGCTGAGATGCCTTCCACGCCGCGCGCTCGGCGGCCACGTCCGGTCGATCCTGCTCGCTGGCGTGCGATGTTTTTTTTGAAGGTGATGTTGCGGCGATCGAAGAACCGCCAAACCACGCTCGGCACGAAGCGCTCACCGTGCGTTTTGAACAGATGGTCGGCGATCTCGGCCAGCGTCATATCAGGTGTGGCTCCGACCAGGGCGAGGATCTCCGCCGCATGGCTCTCGATCCGAGCCGAGCGCCGGTCCCCACCCTGCACACGCGCCTCACAGGCGCCGGTGCTCCGCCACTCGCTCACCAACTCGATCGCTGTCGACGGCGCCACACCGAACCGACTGGCAGCGCCTCGACAGCTCATGCCCTCGTCCTCCACGGCCCGAATGATGCGAAGACGAAGATCCGACGAAAGCGGTTTGGCCATGCGGGCTGGCCTCCATCACCAGCCCTCAACATAAATCATGATTTGCCCCGGCAAGGGAACCCCTTCCGATTCCACCAGCGCGGAAAATGATCTAGCGCGAACTTAGCATCAGCCGTCTCAACCCCAGCCGTCGCGCCCCTGTCCGATCTAATAGGCGCGACCAGGCCACCTATAGGCTGGTTCCCGTGGCACTTGTGCGTTCGCAAAATATGGATTGGTAACGCACATGGCGGAGAGGCCCGATGCAGTGGCGTGACACTGCGCCATCGAGCTATAGCCGCAGTAGAAAGTTTCGCCTCCGCCCCATTCCCAACGTTGTAGGCAGATCGGAGCATTCCCGCCATATGTTTGGGCCAGAGTTGGTCCAGCCGTCAAAACCGCAATCGATGCCAAAATCGCCAAAGCTGGAATGCGCATCAGAATTTCCCTCCGGATCGATGCCAGCGCATCAGCGCATCAGCGCATCAGCGCATCAGCGCATCAGCGCATCGAAGCAGACAAAGCCTATTGCCTCAGATCAATTCACATTCGCGCGAACGCTACGGGTCGACCGTTGGGCGGGTAATTCGGTCAAGGCAGAGTGCGCAGCGCCACCGTCGGGTCTGTATCGCCACGCTGGCGCGCCATCTGTTAGTGGCGGCAAGAGACGTGCAATCACTGCTTCATCGTCTCGTTCGCAATCACCCTCCGAACATCGGATTGCGAAAGTCCGAACTGCTTAGCAATTTTCGCTGGTGTGACGCCTGCCTTGAAGGCGGCGCGAACTGCATTTTGTTTGCCTATTGCCAAAGTTACGGCAGGCAACTCCGTCCTCTTACTTTCGGTCTTCGACGGTGGCGGTTTCTTGCCACGCCGCTGCTGTTCTATCGTCACCGCAACTAGCAACTGCTCAAGTTCTTGGTCAGTGAGGTGCTTCATCGCAGCTGGCAGATCGTTCGGCAGGATATGCCGTGAGGATGCAGCGGTTTTTTTGATAGGGGGGATTGTTGGAGTTGGCGTCAGTGCAGCCTGTTCTCGAGGTGGTTCCGTCGAGAGGAGGTTAGGTATCATCGGTGTAATTCGCCCGTTGCCCATGGGTTATCATGCCGCCCTCACCGCGAAGGGGCAATAGATTTAGAAAGCGAAAGGATCGATTTCCGAGCGTTGAGGGGTCGCCAGCCGATGCTGCTTGCACGGTCCACCCACCCGACAATTTGCCTTTATGGGTCGAGTTCTGTTCGACCCGACCGAAGAAAGTCTAGGAGCCCGTCCAGATAGGCGTTGCGACGGGCATCTATTGGCAGGTTAGCCGGCTCAGGCAGCCGTTGCGAGGGTGAACAGCTTCAGGACGTTGTGGGCGGTGCAGATCATGGCCCACTCGGCGCGCACTTTTTCGACGCCCCGCAACAGGAACTGGCGGAAGCCGCGGGCCTGTTTGATCTGTCCGAACACCGGTTCGACCACTTGCTTTCTCAATCGGTAGGGTGTTTCGAAGCCACCGTCGTCGATCTTCTTTCGCATCCGTTGGGTCAGCGGTCCGCCGATTTTTCCGTGCGCTGCTGTCGGGTGCTTGGCGCGTCCGGGCGCGACATAGCCGTCGACGCGATGTGCTTCGAGCGCTTCGAGATTGGATTCGCTGCAGTAGCCGGAGTCCGCCGAGGCCTGCTCCGGCTTGCGGCCGAGATTGTTCTCGATGGCCTCGATCAAGGGCACCAACTGGCCCTGATCGTTGCCGCACTGCGTCAGTTCGTGCGCGACAATGATCTGGGCGCCCGCGTCGACGGCGGCCTGTGCATTATAGGCCTGAACGAAGCCATCCTTCGACTTCATGATGCGGCTTTCCGGATCGGTGAAGTTGCGTTGCGACTTGGGATCAGGTTGGTCCGATGGCGGCGCGGCCGGTTTGCCCGGCTTCTTGCGGCCTTCGGCTTGGCGCTGCTGTTCCTTTTTGGCATCGATGCGACGCTCTTCCTCCGCCGCCAGCCTGGCATCCGCCTCCAGCGCCGCCATCGCCTGCTGGATCTTCGCCAGCCGTTTCTGTTTGTCGCCGGCCCAATCCGGCATCTCGTCGCCGCGCTTGTCCTTACCGAAAGTCTCGTCCTCCTCGGCATCCGCCGCCTCGGCGGCCGCCAGCATGCGAGCGACCTCGGCTTTCAATTCCGCCTCGCGTTTCTTCATGCGCTCATAACTCATCGCTTTATGTTTCGACGCGTTGGCTTTGATCTTCGTGCCATCAAGCGCGACATGGCCGAGTTTGACCAGCCCTGCTGTCTCGCACAACTTCAGAACCTGCAGGAACAGTGCGCCGAGCGCCTTCAAGTGCCGCTTGCGGAAGTCGCTGATGGTGCGAAAATCCGGCGGATCGAGCGCCACAATCATCACAAAATCGTTCCGTTCGCGGCAGGCCTTCGCGATCCGCCGCGATGAATACAGCCCACTCGCATAGCCGTGCAGCAGAAGCGCCACCATCATGCGCGGGTCGAACGGCGGCTGCCCGAGCCCGCTCACATAGCTGCCCGTGATATCCTTGAGATCGAGGCTCTCCCGCACCAGTTCAACGATAAACCGTGAGACATGGCCTTTCGGCACGAAGTCCTGCACATTCGGCGGCAGAAGCAGCGTCTGATCGATATTCCAGCGGCGAAAATACTTGCTCATCGCCCAAGGTTGAATCAAACTCGCTCAGAATTGAACAGCCGCTATTCGGACAGGCTCCTAGAAGACGTAGAGATCGCGCAAGGCGTCCTGGACGCCGCGCAGGAGAAGGCGGCGGCGATCATCCAGGGCCGATCGCGCGGTGGATCGGATCAAGCCCCTCGTCGCAATCGGGGCTGCTTGCCTGCGCATTTGCCGCAGGTGGAGCGGACCATCGAGCCTGCGAGCACGCTCTGTCCGTGCGGTTGCGGCGCCATGACGAAAATCGGCGAGGACGTCAGCAAACGCCTCGATGTGATCCCGGCGCAATGGCGCGTGCTGGTCACGCGCCGCCCGAAATACGTCTGCCGCCGCTGCTCGGGCGCGGTCGTGCAGGCGCACGCACCGGAGCATGTTGTGCCAGGCGGGCTGCCGACCGAAGCGGCCATTGCGCATGTGATCGTCTCCAAGTTCGGCGACCATACGCCGTTTTATCGACAGGCCGAGATTTATGCGCGCCAGGGGATCCGGCTTGATCGGGCGACGCTGGGCAACTGGTCCGGCCGCGCCTGCTTCCATCTCCAGCCTATCGGCGATCACATGCGCCATCATCTGGCGGTGGCGGAGCGCCTGTTCATGGACGAGACCACGGCGCCGGTGCTTGATCCCGGGCGTGGCCAGACGAAAAAGGGCTACTTCTGGGCGATCGTCTCCGACGACCGGGGCCACAGCGGTCCAAGTCCGCCGATCGTGCTGTTCCGATATGCGTCCGGCCGCAGCGGCGCATTCGCCGAACGGTTCCTGGACGGCTTTAACGGACGCTTCCTGCAATGCGACGCCTATGACGGCTATGACCGGCTGACCAAAGTTGCTCGACCGCAAGGGTCGTGGACGCTCGTACATTGTTGGAGCCATCTGCGCCGGCGCTTCGTCAAATTGGCGCGCAACAGCAAATCGCCGATCGCCGAGACCGCAGTCCGGCAGATCGCACAGCTTTACGCCATCGAAGCCACGGTGCGCGGCTCATCGCCGGACATCCGGTTGGCCGCGCGCAAGGAGCATTCGCTGCCCGTCGTCGCTGCGTTGAAGCCATGGTTCGAGAAACAGCTATCGATGATCTCCAGTGGCTCGACACTCGCCGAGGACATCCGCTACGCGCTCAATCATTGGCAGGGGCTGACGCGCTTCCTCGAAGACGGGCGTCTCGAGCTCGACACCAATCCGGTCGAGAACGCCATCCGGCCGGTGTGCCTGACCAGAAAAAACGCGCTCTTCGCCGGTCATGAAGTCGGGGCCGAAAACTGGGCCTTGCTCGCGTCCATCGTGGCCACCTGCAAGCTCAACGATGTAAACCCCGTCGCCTACATCGCCGAAACGCTCGAAGCCATCATCGGTGGTCATCCTCAAAGCAAAATCGAACACCTCATGCCATGGCGATTCCGCAAAACATCAAGCCAACATTAATAGGGTTGCGGCTGAGCGCTTACTCCTGACAGCAACATGCTCGCGCAAAAAGTTCGCGTTCGTTTTCTTCTGATCGCAGAAACGCTGCCGTGTCCAGTTGTCATCGGCCTGCGCATTGTCCTTTTCGAGGCTTGCTCGGCGTTCACTCGCGTTACGGCCTGCACACTCGCGCTGTCACCAATTCGTGACACGCTTATCGAAGGCTTCAGCCACTTCGTTACCTCCATGACTGCTCCGATTGCTTCCGGCTGGAGCGGTTGCCGGGTGGGGCTTGCACCCACTGGAAAGCGCCGCCTTGTCACGGCGCACACCCATCTCAGACATTACCCCTCCGGCACCCCGGCTATGCGCATCCCCTCACAGAGGCGCTCTTGTCCAGCGAGATAAATTGGATTGTCGCTTATTTTGGCGGCGCGCAAGCGGCGGATGGTAAAGCCTGGATTGAGCGCAAATCCCGCTTTCGCAGCGGTTCGCGCCTCATCCAGCGCGCCAAGCAAGCCCAAGGCAGCGGCGAGCGAAAAATGGGCGAGAGGATGAGTGCGGTTGGCCTTAATGCTTCGTCGTAGCCAATCGACGGCTTCGGCATCCGCGCCGAGCTGTAGCTTGGCCACGCCCACAAAACGCATCAACCGGTAGGCACCGTTATCGCGAGGGGACAGACGGAAAGCCTCGAGTACATGGCCTTCAGTCTCGGTAGGACGACCCATATAGAATTTGGCTAAACCAATAGCGCCATGAGCATAGGCCAAATTACGATTAAGCGTTAATGCTTGCTCGCATTCGGCAATCCCTTGCGCAGCGCGGTTTGTTACAATGTAGACGAGAGCCAGGATCATGTGTGCCCCTGCAACGTCGGGGGCCAGTGAAAGTGCTTTGATCACGTTCGCTTCGGCTGCCGAAAGGAGCGCGGCTCGTTCGTCCGTTAACAGGTCGGCTCCCATTGTCAGATCGATGTTTGCCATGCCGATCATCGCTCCGATGGCCCCGATACCTCGGGGGTCGATCGCCAGGGCACGTTCAAAAAAGCCGCGCGCCTGGGTCATGTGCTCAGGGGTCATCGGCCCCTTATAGAAGCGGGCAGTACCCTGAAAGAACAGGTCTATTGCATCGGGATGAGACGAGCGCTCCGCTTGTCGTGCCTCGGCTACAATGAGTTGGGCACCTAACGAGTGGGCCAGCCTCGATACGATTTCGTCCTGCATATCGAAAAGATCGGCGACAGGCTTGTCGAAGCGCTCGGCCCAAAGATGTTTGCGGCTTTCGGCATCGATGAGCTGCACGTTCACTCGAAGCCGCTTGCCGCTGCGCTGCATCGAACCTTCTAGCACGTAGCGGACGTTCAACTCGTGGGCGACTTGCCGTACGTCGATTGCTTTGCCCTTGTATGAGAACGCGCTGTTCCGGGCGATTACGAGCAAGCCGTCGATGCGCGACAAGTCCGTTGTTAAGTTCTCGGTTACACCATCGATGAAATAGTCTTGTTCTGGATCGCTGCTGAGGTTGGCAAAGGGCAGTACAACTATGGAGAGACGAGGTGGCGAAGGTGACGTTTGCGCTGTTTGGCCGCTCTGCGCTGAGCCGACTGGCGCAATTACTGGCCTTTGCGCTTCCCGCACTGTGCCAACGAAGCGGAAACCCTTGCGCGGCAGTGTCTTGATTAAGCGCTGTTCCTCGCCCGAATCGCTGATCGCGCTCCGGCAGGCATTCAGGCGCGTTGTCAGCGCCGCATCGGACACGCTACGCCCATTCCAAATGGCTTTGATGAGGTCGTCTTTACTGACGACACGCTCCCTGTTGCGGATCAGGTAGTCGAGCAGGTCGAATACCTGTGGCGCGACGGAGACGACGTCGGCCCCGCGATGCAGTTCGCGCAGGCTGGTGTCGAATGTGTATTCCTCGAACAGATACCGCAATCTGCCAATTCCTTGGTTGGCCGCCGACCGTCCGTGTTTGCGGCATTCTAGATGATCAGGTGAGGTAAGGCGATGTCGCTTGTTGTGCAGGTTTTCGGATGCCGGCATGCCGAGACTATCCCCACGCTCCGACGGCCGGCGTCCGAAAAGCGCCAAGGCACGAAGTCGCGGGAGGTAGGGCACCGGCAGAGCAGCGAGTGCTATAGGGATTTGCAAGAGGTGCTCGACTTAGGAAATTCGAAGAGTGGCGACCTCGAATGCGTGCACAACTTAAGCGTTTTGGCGCGATTGTTGCAAAATAGGGGATTTAATTTTGTTGGCCCGTGTGATTTCAAATAGTTGCGCGTGGCAAAAATAGCGCATCCGACAACTGTTGCGCGATTAATCGGTTGATCCACATTCAGTGGAGATGTCCCGATCGGTGTTGAACTACATCGGGCCGACGTTGCCGGAATGAATGTTACGCGGCCCTCGTGACGGGGGCAACGGACTTGATCATCATGCGGTCGTGGTGAGCCTGAAGGGCCGCACGCAGAACCGACAATTGCTTATGCGCCTTCAATCGTCGGAAGCCCTTGTTGGCCTCGATCATGCCTGCCGCGACCCATCGCAAGGCCATGCCGGCATCCCGCCAGCGTTTGACGTTGCGCGTGACGCGGCGAATGGTGCCCATCATGTTCTCGGCGATGTTCGTACAGGCGAGCGATCGACGAAGCTCCTTCGGCAGCTTCAACCGGACGACAGTCAGGATTTCGTCGAGGCCTTCGAGGATGCTGGCCGCTACGCCGGGCCATTGCTGGTCGAGGCGACGCGCGAGATTGCGGATCAATTTTTCAGCCTTGTCGGCGTCATCGAGCTCCCAGGCCTGGCGCAGCACCCGACGGGTAACTGCATGATGCTCTTTCGGCAGGCGTTCCATGATGTTGCGCGCCTTGTGGATCTGGCAGCGCTGGATCGCGGCGGCCGAACCGAAGGTGCGGCGGATCGCCTTCGACAACGCCTTCGCGCCGTCGACGATGAACAGTCTTGGCACCCTCGGGTCGAGCCCGCGCGAGACCAGGTTGTCCAGCAGGGCCTGAACCGTTGCGGCGTTCTCGGTCGCCCCTTCCACCAGCGCCAGTGGATGCTTGTTGCCTTCACCGTCAACCCCGATCGCGGCGACCAGCACGAGATCGTCGCCGAGATGCAGCCCGTCGATTTGGACCACCAGAAGGTCGAGCGCGGACAGGTCGGCAGCCATGAAGTCGGCCAGCCGCGCCGCCGACAGCGCCACGAACCTCCGCGAGGCCGCTGACTTCGAAACCCCCGATCCAGGCGGTGCCGGCACGTCACCCTCGGGCAGCCGGACAGCGCGGCCGAACCGGCGCGTCGACACATTGATCAGCATCAGGTTCATCGCCCAGCGACCGAGCCAGTCCTCCTGCGCCGCCGTTTCCCAGCTCGGGATCGTGACCTCGCGGCCATCCACGCCCCGGACCCGCGGGCGCTCGACTTCGATCTTGCCACCGTGGAAGCCGATCCGGCCTCGCGTTCGGCCCCAACGGTGCGCCCGCCGCGCCGCGTCGCGACCATGGCGCGGCCCGCAGGCCGCCGTGACATCCGCCTCCATCATCGTCTCGAGCGCCTCGATCCCTGCCGCAAGGCAGAACCGATCGAAGCTTGCCCGCACTTCCGCAAACGATTCGTCCACAGCCCGGGTCGCCGGCGAACCAGCCGGTGTGATATCTCTCGTCATGGCGTTGCTCTCCTTTGTGGAATCAGCACCCCGAGCCTACCGGCTCAAGGTGGGCAACGCCGACCTCTTCAGAAATTCAACAGAACCCGGGACAACCCCCATTCAGTCGCACAGTGTGAATCAATTTCTTGCGAGCAGAAATACCTACGGCACATTCAAGCAAACTGGTTTGCGCTATTCGTCAAGCCAAAATGTTTTTTTGTATTTGCGTTATAGCCGGGTCGATGTGGTTCGTCGTGAAAGGGTGGCTGCCCCAGATGTCCTGCTGTTCTTGATCATGCGTTGCACGCCGACAATACGCGAGTTGATCGAGGCAACGCCGATATCGCTGTCCTCTCCATCGCTACCAGTCTCTCGGCTCTTGCTCCCGCGCAGCGGGCTGGAGCGCAGCGACTTTGTGCATTGGCACAAAGCGTCAGTTTGCGCGGTGCAAGGCCATGTCCGGAGTTGGGGGTTAAGCCGATGACGATGCGCGTGGGGGGCGAGCATCACGTCGTCAACGGCACATTCGCGTTATCACCACCCACCGCCGCGAACTTTATTCAGCAGGTTGCGTACCAATCGTCAGGAAAAGGAATAATGGGCCAACCCGGCCCGTTATCGTTGGCCGCTTTGGGGACTGGCGCATTTAGGGTTGGCGCGCGGGCCATAAAGACGTTTCGTAGCTCAGGCTTAAGCGTCGCTATCTCGGGCAATCGGTCGAACTCGGGTCGCATGGGCGTCACCCTTACAGTTGATCCCCCCCAAATTCCGATTGTCCAAACCATGTGCCGGACGCCCCGATCACAACCGTATCGAAGGCGCGATCCCCGGACTATTGCCCTCGGGGCCATTGTCTCGAAGGGAAAACCGATGCGCGCAGGCAAACGAGCGCAGCAATGTCTCGGTGGAAGGGCTGTTCGACCGTGAACTGCCCGGGGCGGATCACGCGAGCCGTTAGACGAGCCGAGCTACGCGCGGATTTGCGGGCCTGTTCCGGCGCCCGCATGGTTA
Source organism: uncultured Alphaproteobacteria bacterium (assembly GCA_963836765.1). Lineage (GTDB taxonomy): Bacteria > Pseudomonadota > Alphaproteobacteria > Rhizobiales > Xanthobacteraceae > Bradyrhizobium. Next base: position 12,902 of record CAWILG010000037.1, on the reverse strand, counting down.
CGCGGTGGTTCCTCTCACTTGCCGACCCAGTGGGACGTCGGTTCTACCGCTCCAGTGCAGGGGTGAGGGCCAGCGAGGCCGGTTGCCGCATTTCCAACACGACTCAGATGCAAGCGTTCCGAGTAATTCCGGCGTCGCGTCGGCCTTTATCTTTCGGCCAGAAACTCACACCTTCGTTGGTCCCACCGGCGTGTTTGGAGTGCAAGGGCCCGCACAGAGCGGGCCTTTGTGCGTTAAGCCCAAAATTCAGGCAGGGGATTTCGGGCATAACCACGAAAAAGCTATTGATGGGTTATTTCCAGGCCCAGGTTCGGATGCCGAATAGGTGGGTGCCATCCCAGCTCTAACTCCGCTTAGGGCTCGGTTAATTACCAGCGAGGGCCGTCAGGTAATTCCTGACGGCTTTGCTGTGCCGACTGGTTGCCGGCGGCCATCTTCTTGACGCCAGGTCGGCGCCGCCATCGCCGTAAAGTGCACAGTTGTTGAACGCGACTGCTCATAAAATCGCTTTGTGAGATCGTGGTCGTCGCGGTTTGATTTTTGCGTGGGTTCGTGGGGCGACACCAAGCACTGCGCTTGCTTCGCGCCATTTTTCCCAGCGCCCCCGCCGTCCTCCCGGCGGGGGCATTTCCTCCTCTGGTTTGCCGGCGGCCCTCCCGAATGCATGGAGGCTGCGGCTAATCTGATTTATTTGCTGCGGCTCACTGGCTCATCATTGCTATCACCAGCGATGATGCCTTTAGCGCGTTCGCAGGTTTGGCGTAAAATCCCCAATTTTTGGCGCTCAATCACAAGACTTGCCCGCCGGCGTTCGATTAAATGCGCCGCCCCCACAGGCCGTTGTTAGTCGATGGTCTCTGGCCTGTAGGGCTGGGACCTGCATGACGCCATACGATTTGATGGCTTATTTGCCTCGTCGCTTTGTTCGGCGCTGCCATCAGGTTTTTGAGCTCTCCTTGAAAAACACCTCCGTCCGCATCGGAGCCAACGGGGACGCCGCTCGACATCACTCAACAGCGAGTTTCCAATGATTGGTCTATTGCTTGTGACCCATGGGCGCCTTGCCGACGAGTTCAGGGCGGCGCTCGAACACGTCATGGGTCCGCAAAAACAGATTGAAGCCATCACCATTGGAGCCGAGGACGACCCCGAGTTGTGTCGCAGTGATATCATCGAAGCGGTAAATCGCGTCGATAGTGGCGACGGTGTCGCCATTCTCACCGACATGTTCGGCGGCACGCCCTCCAACCTTGCGATTTCCTGCATGAGCGCGAAGGTGGAAGTGCTCGCAGGGATCAATCTTCCAATGCTCGTCAAGCTCGCCAAGGTGCGCGAGGAGCATTCCCTGCCGGAGGCTATCGCCATGGCCCAGGAAGCCGGCCGCAAGTACGTCACCATCGCTAGCCGCGTACTCGCCGGCAAAAGCGAATAAAGGCGCCCGAAGCAAGCTGACGTTCGCTTGGTGGATGACGCCAGCGATCTGGTCGATCAGTTCATTGACATCGTCCTGTCGCACCCGCTTGCGCTGCTTCTCGTCGATCCCGATGCGCAGCAATGCCGTCTTCGCTAAGGTATGCTCTGCATCGACCGCAGCGCGCGGCGATTGCTGCCGCTCGCCCGCGAGAATTTTGGTGGGGCATGGCATTCACTGTACTTCAGGACAATGCCCTTCGAGGCAATTGTCGTTGACGTGGTCCCCGGGCTTGCATTGGGTTGGGTACCGGGGGGGCGCTCCCCGGGAATCCAGAACCAGCCCCCACGGCCTCGGTCGGCCTCCAGCGACCGGGGCCGTTCGGTTTGTGCGTGGCTGCGCCGCTTACCGCCATTCCTCATGTTCCCGCCGTACCGCCTCGCTGGCCGGGTTCTTCGACTTTAGCCATGTCCTCGACGGCCCGGAGCAATAGGGACTGTCGAGTCGTTTCGACACGATGCCTTCCAATCCCATCTGGCAGACGTGAACGAAGATCATCGGACCCGCGCCGGTCAGGTGGTCGCCGTACTGGATCGCGCGCCACTTGCCGCCCCGGCCGAGCAGGGTCTTCAGCCGCCGCTTGCGTTCGTGCAGTGAAAGCCCGCGCAGGTCTTCGCCGTGAAGCTCCAGCATGTCGAATGCGACCAGCACCGCCTCTGCGCTGCGCTTGCTCCGCAGTGCGTTGAAGTCCGATGAGCCGTCGCAACGCTGGGCTTCACGACCCAGCGTTGAATGAACGCGCAGCGGTTCTGAAACGCTCAATCTCTATCGTCGATGGAGAGCCTTCTCGCAGAACAGCAGTCCCGGTAGTTTCCCCGCGGCAGCAGAGCCAAAATGGATGTGGATCGGAATGCCAGCACCGACGGGTACTTGCTGGGTGCCGCAGGCCGCATTCCTGGAACCTTTGACAGGATCAACCTTGATGATGATATGGCCAGGATTGCGGTAGTGAACGAGACGTTCGCCCTCGGCTGCGCCCAGCACGTATCCTCGCGCTTCGGTTTGAGCTTCCACTTCACTCTCCAGTAACATGTGATCGATGCCAACACTTCCCGCGCCCAGCAGGAAAGATCGCCGATTATTCAGGAATGCAAGCATAGCGATCTTTCATTGTAGGGCGAAACGTCTCACTCGGAGACCGGATTGAAGTCAGTGATGGAGGAGCGCCGCCTCCGCGGGCGCGGTTTTGTTGGACCGGACGAATAGAAACCGAGACGTGACAGAGAGTTCTGCGTCGGCGCGGCCATCCTGGCCGATAAGGATTAATCCCGCTCCGCCGTTAGCTACAGTTAAAATGATGGGCTCGCCGTTCCACGTGTTGATGGGCTCCATTCCAATGATAAGAAATTCACCGACCGGCTGGTCAAAATATTGAAGCCTTAGTTGCGGAGCGACCTCTGCTGGCGCAAGTCCAAGGCCCAGCTGTTGAGCGCGCGCATAGATGTCAGCCAGCGACGCAGAATCGGTCTCAAAGCCGAGTTCGGCAGCCGACACCGCGAAAAGATCCACAGTTGCGTTCGTGGCGCTGAGGGTAAAGGTCGGTCGAGCGAGAATTTCTCCAGCCGAGTTTCCGACGCCGCAACCTACCGCATCCAACGCGTTACGAAGGGCGAGCAAATCTGGAAAAGTTCCTACAGTAATCGTCTTCCACACCGGAACATCGACGGCGGATCTGACCAGAACCTGCGGCATAATAGGTGAGGCAATCTTGTTGAGCCTCAGTTGGTTCTGCAAAACGTCCCTGGCCGTGCATTGCGCTTTCGCTTCGCTCGCGCTCAGGAGGAGGCGCGCGCTGCAGAGCATCATAAGGATGAGAATGCGGCCATTGTGCCATCCCATGGAACGCTGCGGCATTGCGGTAGGTCGCTTCGAGGCGATGGAGTTGATCTCACCGCGCGTGATACCGATGTCTGTTAGCTCCCTTTCTGTCAGGCACAACTGGGTTCGCAGCCTCTCCCGTTTGCGCCACTGTTGAAATGCTTCCCAATATATTTCAAGCGGGCTGTAGACCTGCCGTTTTGTGGTTGCCTGTCGCAGCTCGGTGGCCCCGTGGATCGTGCTCATTGCGATGTGTCCAGGCTGGACTGTTTCACGAGCGGAGGGTACCGGGAGGTGCGTTGGCGCGCTTAACATCCGACTTACTTTTTCCTCACCGGCGGCTTATTCTTTGCGTCCGCAACCGGCAATAGAAGCCGTTGGAGGCAACTTAGGGAAATGGCAACGTGCGCTATCTCTTCGAGGAATACGCATTCGACGCCGACCGGCGCGAGCTGCGTCGCGGGTCAGACGTCGTCTCCGTCGCCCCCCAGGTATTTGACCTGATCGAATACCTGATCCGCAACAGGGAGCGAGTTGTCAGCAAGGACGACCTCATCAAAGCCATTTGGAATGGGCGCAGTGTATCCGACGCGGCGCTGACAACCCGCCTGAATGCTGCTCGGACTGCAATCGGCGATTCCGGCGAGGAACAGTGCTTCATCAAAACACTACCGCGCAAGGGCTTCCGTTTTGTCGGAGCAGTCCGGGAAGCGAAGGACCCGGCAGGCGCAGCAGTTGCCGACAACCAGGTAGAACTTCAAAAACCCGACCTTGCGCTCCCCGACAAACCATCCATCGCCGTGCTGCCGTTTGAGAACATGAGCGGCGATCCCGAGCAGGAATATTTTGCCGACGGGATGGTCGAGGATATCATCACTGCGCTATCGCGATTTAAGTCACTGTTTGTGATCGCGCGTAATTCGAGCTTTACCTACAAAGGTAGGGCTGTCGATATCAAGCAGGTCGGCCGAGAACTCGGCGTCCGATATATTCTGGAAGGCTCAGTCCGCAAGGGCGGGAACCGGATGCGCATCGCGGCGCAGCTAATCGATGCTACCTCGGGCGCTCATTTGTGGGCCGACCGGTATGACCGCGGTCCCAGCGACATCTTCGCTGTGCAAGATGAGATCACCGCAAGCGTCACCGGGATTATTGAACCTGCTTTGGCCGACGCAGAGCAACAGCGCGTTCTGCGTAAGCCACCCGATAGCCTCGACGCTTGGGAGGCATATCAGCGCGGCTTGTGGCACTTTAATAAATATTCGCCCGAAGAAAACAAAGCGGCCTTGGAATTCTTCCGCCAAGCTATCGGGCTAAATTCGAATTTTGCGCCTGGTCACTATGGATACGCCTTGGCTCTACAATGGGAGATTTGGCATTTCTCGACCCGTCCCCTCAATGAGGTTCAGGGAGCCGCCCGCACAGAAGCCCAAATTGCTGTGTCGCTCGATGATAAAGACGCGATGGCGCATGCAATTTTGGCGCACATGATGATGTGGGGCAGTGAATGGGAAGCAGCAATTGCCGAAGCGCGCACCGCGATTGCTCTCAATCCAAACAGCGCTTTTGTGATTAGCATGCTTGGTTGTGTGCTCGGGTTCGGCGGATATCGCGAGGAAGCGCTCCTCCGGCTACAGCAGGCAATGCGCGCTAGTCCGCACGATCCGCTGACGTGGCTTTGGACGAGCTGGACTGGGGCAGTGCAGTTTTTTTCGCGCGAATTCGATTCTGCGTTACAGACCTATCAGCAGCTCCTTCGGCTACGTCCCGGCTGGCTTCAGGGTCACGTGAGCATGAGCATTGCGATGTCTCTCGCCAAATTGGGTCGGATCGACGAAGCCCGCACAATTTTGAAATGCGCTCGGCAGCAAGCTAAGGACACGCGTTATATGAACCCGCCATGGTTGAGGCCCGAGGACGCAGCGCTGCGCCTTGAAGCCTTGCGCCTCGCGCAAACGCCCGAATGATCCACGTGCCAGTGTCGCCGGGTGAAACGATTTAGCGCTGATTACTGCTGTTTGCTGCGGTGCAAGAGTTTGTTTTTGTGCAGGTGTGTTTCGGCGTGGGGTCTCGACCATGATCGGCGTGGGGGTCCTATCATCCCATTTAGCGGATGGCTTGAAGGGGTCCCGACGGCATCACCGGTGGGGGTCCTTATTCGATCAGCATTCACACTGCCGCATCCCAAGGGGACGCGCACGAGGCGCTCCGCACGCCTTCCGAAGCGCGGCGATAGTCTTGATGCTCGATTGGAACTGGAGACTGCATTCTCCGGGGCGTTCGAGGTGAACAAGCGCACGCAGCTCTAAGCGGGAGCAACCAATGGCTCCCCCCAGCGTTAACGCTCATCATCGCTCGGCCTGTGGCAACTATCGGTGATGAGAACGTCGGTTGCGCTCCCGCCCCTTCAAGGGAAAGGAGCGCCCATGAGGCGCCGATCCAAACTTCATACATTCGATGAACGGCTGAACGAAGCAAAGGGGCGCATCGAAGCTGAACTGGAATTTACAGAGCCGGGTCCGCAACGTGACCTGCTGGAACTCAAACTTCGCCAGATCGAAACCGCTCGTGAGATTGAAGACTGGCGATCACCGACGCGGACGCAGACGTCCAGTCGGCGGTCTTAGCCAGCATGAAAGATATGCAGGCGAGCCTAGAGAAACTCCTCACCGACGCTGCTGATGCCGCTCTCATACGCGACTTGGCGACGGACCCCGGCAAGCGAGAGTTGTTCACCAGATTAGCAGATCACTTGGCAATGCTCGCCGCAGTGGTTGAGCGCGAGATTGCGACACGGGCAGCCGAAAAAAGTAAGAGCGTCGCAACTGGCGGACCGCCGCCAGCTTCCGCCAGTTCTGCGGATTGTAGCTGATGCCGTTCTTCTTGAGAGAGCTGGACTACGATTGCCCTTGGAAGCGGTGATCTGATCGTTGATCACCGCCGCCCCTTTGCTTTCGGCAGGTTTCGCAGCGGTTCAGCTGCTTTGCGCTTGGCGCGCTTTCATCCATCGCTGCGCGGCTTCAGTGGCGTGACGACATTCCCGCTTGACAGCAGGCTGTCGAACTTACGACCCTGCGCCGGTGTATAGCCGGCCGCGCCAAGCCTCGCGCGAGCTGCGCTAGTCAAGCCAAATTCGGCGGGAAGCGGACGACGTCGCCGTTAGGCTGGGATGCATCGCGTCGGCGGTCCGGTCGAGGAAATTGGGCGAGGTGTGTATCGGCGCCGAACAAGGGTGCCCCTCCACCGCCAGGGAGATCAATAGCTTAGCTCGCCGGATCGGCGCGGGGACCCCACGTCGATCAACAGGCAAGGTTCCGCCATCCGCCATCGGCGCCCGTATTCTTTCGCGGCCGCCCTTCGTGAACTCGTTCTCGCGCGCGACGGAACATTCCGGTAGACACTTAGGTGTGAGCTTGCTTCTGGCGCCAAAACGCAAATGATTGGCGAGCATTAACAAGACCGGGGTGGGGATGCTCAGGTAATATTAAACGGCCGCCGAGCTCCCCCATTTGCGGCAGGCAAGCATAGCGGCTCCCGGATATTTGTCCCACCGGGGGCCGTAATTGCTTGGCGGAACCATGAGCAAGTCTATCAAGCCATGAAATGAGCGCCACCGAACGGCGCGCAGAGCAAATGAGCGACCCTATCGATTTCAACCAGGCCAGGCGGCGACGTATAGAAGCCGAGGCCGAAGCCGAACATGGCCGCTGGGGGGCTGTGCGCGACAACGTCGTCAATGTTCTGGTGACGTCAGGACTGTCCAACACCTCGGTGACATCCGCCGCGGTGCGCGCCCTGCTGGACGTGCTCGAGCACGGTCGCATCGTGGTGGCGGACGACGGCAACAGGCGCCTCGCCGATGGTATGAGCCGATATGAGGCCGCGCAACAGATCGCCAGTTATCTGCGCGGGTTTGACCGAGACTAAAGACGCTTAAGCCGCCGCTATATCCATGGACGCTTTCATCATTCGGCCTCTTGTTCTTGTTCCACCGCATCGCCCAGGAGTTTCCGACTTGAATAAAACCTTCGAAGACCCGCTGCGACGGCAGACGCTGGATTAGGGACGTTCGCGGTCTGGCGTTCTGTCTCATCATGCTGTCATTGTTTGAGCGCATGGCGGCCCATTAGGAGTGGAATCATGATCCGCGAGGACTACGAAATGCGGGTGCACCGGCTGACAGCCGTCTTAAAAGGGGCCGATCTTGACTTGCGCTGTTGGCCTCGATTGATCTTGCTGAACCGCTCTCGAACATCCCAAGTATTGGGTTGATCACAAGCGCAAGGCGGATGTCAGCACGATCCGGCGCGCCCTCAAAGAGGCGATCACGAATTCCGAAAATCTGCTCGGCATCGATGGGCGCCGCTCGCGACACGGATACGATGCCGGTCGCAGTTTGTGGCGCGCCGCTCCTCCTCGTATTCCCGGCGCACCCCTGCGGTAGTCTCATGCTTGATCTCGTGCACCCACAGCGGGCCTGTCGGTGGCCGGTCAGCCTTCGACGGCAGGCATGGCGGATGAAGCCTGGGGGCTGGGGCGTGATCATGTGCGTAGAGTTTGCGAAAAGTCACATCATCATGGTCATCAGCCTCAATGTCGACCGTGACGAGAATGAAAATCTTGGCCGTGGTGTCCGAAATAAGCCACATCGGGTCGTACCTGACCTGTCTGGGCCCCCGCAGCTATGTATCCGGTCAGCGCGTTAACGACTGGTCAAATCAATCACGTTAAGCCGCGGATACGTCGGCGGCACGCGATATATGCATGAACCCGCTACTGTTTTGGTACAAGCTGCAATGGTGTCTCCGACCACCACTCGCTACCAACACGATGGGCAGTGAGCTGAAGTTTCGTATCGCAGTCGTTGTATTTGGTATGTTTCCGGTGGTGCTGCTCACCTTGCTAATCTTCAAGATGTGATCCAGACACATTCATTGATCTAGTACCCGGAATCAAGAGCGTTGAGTGATACGGCGGCCTTTGAAAGGGCGTTGACGGACCTTTTTTCTTGGTCCAGACGAAGGGCTCGGCTTTGTCGTTGTAGGCGTTGACGTAGGCATCGATGTGTTCCTGGAGCTGCTTGAGGCTTGTGAAGGAGGTGCCGCTAAGTGACTGCCCCTGCAAGATCGAGAACCAGTCCTTCGACCTGATTGAGCCAGGACGCGCTTGTCGGCGTGAAATGAAATTGCACGTTGGGGTGGGCCTTGAGCCAGGGCTCATTCTTCTTATGGGTGTTGAGGTTGTCGAGGATGACGTGAAGCTTTCGGCCTGGAAAGGCCGCGGTGACGCTGTCCGTGAAGATCGAGAAACTCGACGCGGCGAGGTCGACGTTTTGAATGCGTCGCGATGATCTTTCCGGTGGCGACCTCAAGCGCCGCAAACAGTGTTGTCGTGCCATGCGCTTGTAATCGTGGCTTTGGCCGGTCAAGGCGCGGCCATTGGGCAACTTCAAGTAGCCCTTGCGCGCTCGCTCCAAGGCCTGGATCGAAGGCTTCTCGTCCACGCATAGCACAATGGCCTTGGCGGGCGGGGCGACGTAGAGACCAACAACATGGCGGCTTTGGCCGTAAAGTTCGGGTCGTTGCTCTCGCACCAGGACTTGCGAGCCGCGAGGTCAATCTTGTGGCTGCGCAGGAACCGCCAGACATATTGGACGTCAACATCGCCCAGCGCCTCGGCCAGCAGAGGGCCGGTCCAGCGCGCAAATCCTTGCGGGGCCGGCTTATCCAGCAGCTTCAGAATCCGCTTGTAGGTGGCCTTCGTATCATCGGCTGTTTGCCGGGCCGCGGCTTGTCTTGCAACCCTTCAAGGCCATAAATGGCATAGCGGTGCCGCCAAAGGCTGACAATCCGCGGCTGAACTCCGACTTCTTTGGCGATCGAGCGGGTGCTGCGCCCGGCCGCCGCCAACAGGACTATCCGCGCCCGCTTCAAATCGCGCTGCAACGTCACCGGCGAGCGACAACACGCCTCAAGCACCTTGCGATCTTTCCGCGAAAGGTCAACTCTCTCTTGTTGGGGATCATCCATATCTTAAAATCACAACTCACGATCCAAGAAAAGTGGGTACTAGCTCAACCGGCTTCGCTGCCGTCGAGCGCCTCCCCTTTCTATTTTAGAGGGGGGCATCAATAACTCGCCGTGAACTATCTGGATTTACCTTGCACTCGTTTGGGCGACAACCGCGCTGGCCATCGCGGCGCTCGCATCTTTGATATGGCGAAGCGGCGGAGCCGCTAGGCGGCCGGTCGCCGCATGGTGTCAAGGTCAAGAACCGGAGCCATCGCGCTTTCAGCCGGTGATGGAGCAGGTGGGATAGCGCGGGCCATTTGGCCGCGCCGAACGGCGACAATAAAAGGGGCAATGCAATAAATGAAAACAGAGACCCCCACCTGGGCGACAAACTATTCGCCAAGTTCGACGGCCACCAGATCAACCTGCGGGCATCGCGAGATGGCGGTGATCATTGGGTTTCGCTGAAGCCGGACGTGTTTGACGCGCTCCTTGAATTCCACGCCAAGACCGCTGAAATGATGAAACGAGGCGCAGCCCAATGGACGTAACGGATCGCATCCGAACCGAGCGGACCAATGCACTTAACCAGTGCCCATCTTCGCCTCCCCGAACTTCGGCCTGGATCTCGGCGCCGCACTTTCGTGCGGATCGAGGATTCGGCTCGACGTCGGACAGGCGGACATGGTCCGGCCAGAGGTCGGCACTGAGTTCGACCTGATGGCCGCAGCGGTGGTAGTCGGCGCAATAGGTCAGCACCCCGTCCACGTCCATCTCGCGGAGTTCGGCGAAGGTGATCTTTTGCGGGTAGGTCGTCATGGCAGCGCGACAGGATCGCCGGGCGGCGGTCGAGAGGCAAGCCGCTACAGATTGCGGCTCATGGCGCGCAGGGCACAATGGAGACGACGCCGCTTCAGCAATTTCCGGCTGCCGCTTATTGTCTCGGGCAACGACCAGTTCGGTGAAGGGATGGGCCTTTCCAAGCTCTTCGCGGGCTTGGTTGTGCGCGAGATCGATACAGACGTTTGCATCGCTTTCGCTTTGCAGTGCGCCGACCTGTATGATCAGTGCTTTGGATTGGGACCTAAGGTAGTGAGCTGCGGGCCCGCGACGCGAGCGAGAGCTTCAGCTTTAGACGTTAATCCTCAGCTGAGCGTGAGCGATGCCAACGATGCTTGAATTGCGTGCAGGATAACTTCATGCTCTGGTCCTCGTCTTGGGCCAGAGCGCACTTAGAACTGGATTAAACCCGAGGGGCAAACTCACATCGATCCATCCTCTGCGCCGATAGCTGTCCACCAAGAACCGATAAGCAAAGAACGGGTAGATGAGCCACGGCTAAGCCATGATGTGACCGCAGACAGCACGAACGCGATGAGCAGCGTGCCACCAAGCCTCGTGATAGGCCAAATAAAAACAGCCGAAGACGAGCGTTAACCAAAAGGTCGGCCACTTCTCTAAGCGTTACCGTGGCCCCGGTCGCCGGATTGCGCAAGATTGTCTCCATCACTCAGCGGCTGTGCCGGCACGCTGAAAGGTCGCCCGATACTGCCTCCTGGCGGCATCGGCGGCGGCATTGGCGGCGGCATCGGTGTCAAGATTTCTGCTCTGAGTTTGTCGAACTCATCCTGATTGATCAGATTTTGGTCGAGCAGTTCTTTCAATTGTTTAAGTTCTTCGACTTTTGTCACCAAGGTTTCTCCTGCGCGGTTTGTTCCCGGTGTCGTTGCTGGCTCATCGGACGTGATCTCCTCCTGCGCAGAACCGGCGCTTTGATTTGGGTCAACGGGGGGCAGAGGCAAAAAAATAAGGCGTTGCCAATTCCAAGCGCGGCGGCGGTCTAAGAACCATAAAATTCCATGAGGTCATGGCGGCACTTTACTTGGGGACAATGCATCTTCGGACAATTGTGGCCGGCGGGGGCGGCGCGATTTTATGGCCGGGCTGGGTGTCCAGATGTCCGTCCCTGGCTCGGGGCACCCGGCAGCTCCTGACGAAGCGGCCCCGGTGTCTGGTGATGACCGGGGCCGTCCTTTGAGAGCTAAGGCACACATTGCCGCAGACGCTGCACATCCAAGCCGAGATGATGACGCTGCGGCAGGTGATCGCTGGCATGGAAACCGCGCTATGAAGCATGAAACCAGCAACGTGGTCCGGCTGCGTCGGCGGATGCGGTGATGGCGCGCATCTTACATAGGCAGACGAAGCGGACCCATCGGCGCAATGGGGCCTCTAAAGCGCAGACGACTGGCAACAGAGCCGCGCGGTTATCCCCGTGTTCAGTCGCTGAATTTCATCGTCTAATTTGTGAGGCATTTGCTATCCGGTTTTCCTTGTGTATCGGCTTATTATATGTATAATGCTGCTTATACAGGAAATGCAGGCAAAAGCAAATAACTTGGCGGTCTAACGACCTGCCGGTGATTGCTGGCTCGTGCCAATTGGCACGGGGTGGACGACCGGCAACCAAAGGAGCCCAAAGGAGCAATGACTATGATTGACAACATGAAAAAGAATATGTGGCTGGCAGGCACCTGCGCGGTGACTTTCCTTGCAATGACCATAATGTTCCCATCAATGATCACCGATGCGATAAATGTAGTTGCCAGTGGAGTTGGAGCGATAGTGAGAGTGGCGGTCGCGCTGGGGACTGCGGGCATTCTGCTTCTCATCTGCTTGCTACCGGCATACATCGCTAACCGGCGGCGGCACCACCAGCGCACCGCCATCCTCGCGTTGAATATCTTCATCGGCTTGACCCTGATCGGAGGGTCGGTGGCTTTCAGCGGCTTCGGGGCCATCATCGGAGGTCTGGCGGCTCTTGCCGTCATTGGCTGGACCGTCACCGGATGGATGGCGGCTCTCATCTGGGCACTGACCGCACCGAAACGTATCGACGCCGATGGCTTCGTGCTTGGCTAACCGACAGGGACACGCGCAGAACCGATGGCGGGACACGCGAGTTCTTCACCACTAAGCGCGAGGCGGACAAGGCCTCGCGTCAGTGGCGCAAGCAACGACGACATCCCAAGCGGCTCATCGGTGATGCAGCCTTCGCGGCGTTCGAGTATGACCTCGCCAACCAGATCGAACAGGACGCCGACAGAAGCAACGTGGTGAGGCTTCGGTCGCGTCGGTGACGGCATCAAAGGTGATGACGAACAACCAGAGGAAACTATGACCGTCAAGAAACGTGTCGCGCGATCAATTCACGCCAGTAAAAAGCCGCCCGAAGGCGGCTCTCTGTCGCGTGCCGTGAAGCTCGCTTGATCAGGCCGCAGCGAGCGCGAGACCTTGATCCTTGCGCGACCGGCGATAGGCCATGAAGCCAACGCCAGCGAAGCCGAGGAGCATCATCGCCCATGTCGAGGGTTCGGGAACGGCTGCCGTAACTGCCGTAACGGTACCTTCAAAACCGGGGTTCTCCGAATTATGAAAGTTTCCTCCACCGTTATATGTGCCATTCGTGGCGAATGCGAACCACTGCACGCTGCTCAAAGCATTCACAGAGTTATCTGTAACTTGGAACCCGCCCAGCGTTTCACCGGGGAGAATGTTTTCGGAGGGGTATTTGAGCCACGTATTATTATAAGCGGTGTTCA